>NZ_JBFUDB010000010.1:0-434543 GCF_056404935.1 Mesorhizobium sp. P2_A8 | reverse complement strand
ACCGGATGGAGAGGAAATCTTCTCCTTACGAACAGGCCCGCCAACGGGAACACGGGCCGCGAAAGCGGCCCTTTCATTTGGTGAGACTTCTACCTATCTGTAAGCCATCCTATTGTAGGCTTGGGCTTACATCCAAAGGTGACGCGGGGTGGAGCAGCCCGGTAGCTCGTCAGGCTCATAACCTGAAGGTCACAGGTTCAAATCCTGTCCCCGCAACCAAATCTAAAAACAGCCCGGCCCAGCCCGGGCTGTTTTTGTATCCGGGCCACCCTCGCCACCGATTCGATGGCCTCAGAGGCTGGCGGTTCATTAAGCGTAAGTCTTTACTAACGATCCTGCGCGACGGATAGACTCACGCCATTTGCGAGGCCGCGCGATCGCTTTTTCTCGGCAGCCGCGAGCAATTCGACGAAGGCGCGCACCTTGGCGGGACGGAACCGGGCCGGCGGAAAGACGGCATGGATGCCGCCGGTGGGCAAGCTCCAGTCGGCAAACACCGGCACCAGCCGTCCCTCGGCGATATCGCCGCTGACGCTGTAATCGGGAAATACGCCCAGTCCGATGCTGGCGAGCACGCAGGCGTGGGCAGCCGGGCTCTTGTCGCACATGATGATCGGATTGAGTTCGGTCAGCACCGTCTCACCCTCCCTGGAAAACAACCATTGGCCGACGCCGCGCAGTTGGGCGTTGCCGACCCAGGCCAGCGATCTTGCCTGGCGCGGGGTCACGTCGGGCGGCAGGCTAGCAGCGAAACCGGGGCTCGCCACCACGATCTGCCGTATCGTGCCCAAGCGCCGTGCCTGGTTGGAGGAATCGGTGAGCCAGCCGACACGGATGCCGAGATCGATCTGCTCGTCCACCAGATTGCTCACCGCGTCGTCGAAGATCGCCTCGACGCGCATATGCGGATAGGCCTTTAGATAGGCGGCCATGACCGCGGCCACGATCTTGGTGCCATAATCGAGCGGCGCGGTCAGCCGCAGCGTTCCGCTCGGCTCCACCGCTCCGTGCGAAATCTCGCCATAGGCCGCCTCCGCCTCCCGCAGGATGATCATCGCGCGGTCATAGAAGAGGCGGCCCTCCTCGGTCGGTGTGACACGGCGCGTTGTGCGCTGCAGCAGCGTTGCGCCGAGTTCCTCCTCGAGCTTGCCGATCTGGTGGCTGACCACGGCCTTGGCGACACCAAGCCGGTCAGCCGCCGCGGTGAACGAGCCGGTTTCCATCACGGTGGTGAAGTAAGCGAGCCGATTGAGGTTCAGAAGTTCGGCCAAGGCGACAGCCTTTGTCTGATTGGATCAGACAGTTTGTATTATTGGGCGCTGTTTATCGCAAGGCTGTCGCCTGTCAAGGATGCGCCAACACATTCGACCGGTCGGTGGCCGGTCTTTCCGCACCAGGATGGCAGCGATCATGAGCAATTCAGAAGTGACCTATCTTTTCGATCCGCTCTGCGGCTGGTGCTATGGCGCGACCCCGATGCTGGACAGGTTGTCGGGCAGCGGTCTGCGCGTCGAACTGCTACCGACCGGCATGTTTTCCGGAGCGGGCGCGCGTCCGATGGATGAAGGTTTTGCCGCCCACGCATGGGCGAACGACCAACGCATCGAGCGGCTCACCGGACAGAAGTTCACGCAGGCCTATCAGCATGATGTCCTCAATGTCCGCGGCACCTTGCTGGACTCGCACGCCGCCGCTCTCGGCATCAGTGCTGCCGGCCTGGAGGATCCCAGCCGCAGGCTGACCGCGCTGAAGGCGATCCAGCGGGCGCGCTATGTCGACGGCCGCGATGTCGTGACCATCGGCGGCGTAGCCGAGGTCCTCACCGCCGCCGGCATGGCGGATGCCGGCACCATGCTGAAGGCGCCGACGGAAGGGCTGATGACGGCCCATCGCGAGCTGGTCGGCCGCGGCCGTGCGCTGTTCCAGAGCCTGCATGCCGATGGCGTGCCCTCGCTGGCGGTCGTCCGCAACGATACGCCCCGGCTTATCGGTTCGAACGCGCTGTTCGGCAGTTTCGACAATCTCGTCGCCCACATCGCTGCGGCGTAATCCCATCCATCAACAACCTCCAACCAGGAAATGGAAACAGACATGGCAAAAGTCGCTCTCATCGGCGCATCGGGCGCCGCCGGCTCGCGCATCCTCAGGGAACTCTCCGATCGTGGCCACACGGTCACCGGTATCGCCCGCAATCTGGAGAAGATCGCAGCGCTGCCGGGTGTGACGGCCAGGAAGGGCGATGTCTTCGACAAGGAAGGTCTCGCCGACCTGGTCCGCGGCCATGATGTGGTGATCAGCGCGGTGCATTTTCTGGACAGCGATGCCGACACGCTGATCGCCGCGGTGCGCGCCTCCGGCGTGAAGCGCTATCTCGTCGTCGGTGGCGCCGGCAGCCTTGAAGTCGCACCCGGCAAGCGGCTGGTCGATACGCCGGAATTCCCGGCGGTCTACAAGGCCGAAGCACAAAAGGGTGCTGACTTCCTGGACAGGTTGAAGACGGTCGGCGATCTCGACTGGACCTTCCTGTCGCCATCTGCGGTGTTCAGCCCCGGCGAGCGTACGGGCACATTCCGCCTCGGCAAGGACACGCTTCTCGCCTCGGACAACGGCAGCAGCATTTCCTTCGAGGACTACGCCATCGCCATGGTCGACGAGATCGAGAAGCCGGCGCATGTCAGGCAGCGCTTCACAGTCGGCTATTGATCGAACGGTCGGACGGCCGAGGCTCAACCGAGCCCGGCCGATGCCACGCGCATCAAGGCTTCACGGACGCTGACACGTCGATACGACTCACTGACGAGACCGTCCTTTCTCAGCGCTTCGCGGCGGCGTTCGACGAAGGTGCGTTCGTCGCTGGTCAGGTCGTGCTCTCGCTCGCGCAGCCATTCCTGGTAGGACGAATCAACCTCCTTGACCGGTTTGGCCGCTGTCGAAACCGAAGCCGGCCGGCTGTCGGTGTAGCGAGGTCGCAAGGCGCTGTTGGGATTGAATTCGGTTCGTCGGTCATTGCCAGCGATGATGAGATCCGGGGCCTCCACACGGCCGGACGGGCTATAGACGAATGCCGAAGCGATGCGGTCGAGCGCCGCGTCGACTTCCTTCGGCCGATGCACGACCTCGCGCGGCTGGCGATCGGGAACGGCAAGCCTTGTGATGCCGCGATCGTTGATGGCATCGAGAACCTCGCGGTGATCGCGCGAGGTGATGACCTCCCGCCGGGCCGGCCAGAAATCATAGGGAGCGTGGGCGCCGTAGCCCTTGCCGATGTGGAAGGCATAGATTTCCGGGTAGACCGCCAGCTCGGTGCGGCGGCTCGGCTTGACGTCATAGAACGAGGTGATCGCGATCTGCAGCAGATGGGTCGCGCCGATGCCGCCAAGCGCTTCGTCGATCACCAGGCCGAACCGGTCATGCGGGTTCCAGTTCGGCAAAGCCTCGGCGATCGAAGCCGGCCTGCCGTCGATCTCGACATCGAACATCCCAGCTTTCAGCAATGTCACGACATGCATTGTTGTCTCCCCTCAATCAGGCGCCGCCGGCCGATTCGTGCACTCGATCAGAGCAAGGAAGGGCCTGACTGTCATCCTTGCCCGGCTTCTCTCCCAACAGCGGCGGCGTCGCTGATGCCCATCAACTGGGGTGAGGCGCGTTCGGCCTCGTCTGCTTCCTGGCCGCTGGTCCTGTTTGTCAGAGCGATGTGGCAGCAGCCGGAGCCGTGGCCCGGTGTCCAGGTGACGTTGTCGAAACGCACGCCGGTCGCTTCGAACAGGCCGCGGTCGAAGGCGCCGGCAATGCGGCAGAGCGTGGCCAGCTTTTCGCCGCCGACACCGGCTTCGACCCAAGCGTCCTTCAGCGGACAGCGCTTCACCTTGAAGGCCATACGGTCATCACTGCGTTCGACTTCGGTCGGATACATGCGGCCGCTGTCCGGACTGACTGCCAGGAAGGCCTCGCCGATCGCGCGTGCGTCATTGGCGCCGAAGTTGGCGAAGGCGACTGCTGCCACTTCCTTGCCGCGCTGCTCGATGGCACGGATCATGATCGCCTCCGCCCGGTCGGCGCCCAACGCTCCGGTCAGTTCGTCGAGGAACAGACGGTAGAGATCGGCACGGTTGCGAAAGGCGGAATCGAGTTCGCGCGACAGTTTTTCTGCTCTGGCTTCGGGGTCGGTCATTGGATGCGCCCTGGCTTGTTGCTTGACCATGATCTTGTCCGAAAAACCGGGTTCCACGTTCGCTAACGCGGCCCTTCGGTTCGGGATCATGGTCTGGTCCGGTTCAATCTCGGTGTTGCCGCTACCAGTGCCTTGCCGATGGCCGATTGAGGCGCGTCGACGACGGCGCGGGCATCACCGCTTTCGGCAACCTGGCCGGCATCGAGAAGGACGACACGGTGTGCAATCGCCCGGACCACGCCGAGATCATGTGAAATGAAGAGATAGGCGATCCCTTCCTGGCGTTGCAGGTCAAGCAACAGTTCAAGGATCTGCCCGCGCACCGAGACATCGAGCGCCGACACCGCCTCGTCGAGCACAATCAGCGACGGTTTTGTCGCGATGGCGCGAGCGATGGCGACGCGCTGGCGCTGGCCGCCGGAGATTTCATGAATGGCGCGCGGGGCGAGATCGGCCGTCAGCTCGACGCGCTCCAGCAAGGCGGCGATCCGGCGCGGGCGCTCGGGGCGGGAGGCGATGCCATGGATGCGCAAGGGGTCGTCGAGCACACGCGCCACCGTAGCGCGCGGATTGAAGGCGGCAAGCGGGTCCTGGAACACCATCTGCAGGCGTGCGCGGCGCGTACGCAGGGCGGCACCACTCAAAGCCAGGAAATCATTGCCTTCGAATTCGATCTGCCCAGCGTCCGGCTCGATCAGCCGTAGCACCAGCCGCGCGATCGTCGACTTGCCGCTGCCGGAGGGACCGGCCAGCGCCAACGTCTCGCCGGGGTCGATGTGAAAGGAGACATCGTCGACGGCGGCGATGGTCTTGCCGCCGCGACGGTAGCGTTTGGTGAGGTTGGAAACGGTGAGCAAGCTCATGCGTTGAGCCCGGCTCGGCTGAGCAGCGGCGCGGCGTCGAGGCCGATATGGGCGTCGAGCAGCGCGCGCGTATAGGCCTGGGCTGGCGCGCCGACAATCTGGGCCGTCTTGCCAAGCTCGACCAACTTGCCGTGCCGGAACACGGCGATGCGCTCGGCAAGCGCGGCCGCCAGCGCGATGTTGTGGCTGATGAACAGCAGCGTCATACCGTCCTCGGCCACCAACCGACGGATCAAGGCGACGATATCGGCCTGCACGATGGTGTCGAGCGCGCTGGTGGCCTCGTCGGCGATCAGCAATTTCGGACCGGCCGCAATCGCGGCGGCGATCGCCACGCGCTGCTTCTGGCCCCCGGAGAGCTGATGCGGGAAAGCCCGCAGTGCCGAGTCTGGGTCTGGCAGCCGAACGCGTTCGAGCAGGGTTTTCGCCTTCGCATACGCCTGCGGCCAAGTGAGGCCGAGATGGGTGTATGCCACTTCGGCGATCTGTTTGCCGACCGCCATCACCGGATCGAGGCTGGCGGACGGATCCTGGAAGACGAAGCCGATGTCACGGCCGCCTAGTGGCTTATAGTCTCCAGCAATGGTGGATGGTTGGCGATCCCTCGCGCCCAACGGGGGCAAAAACCAATCGATGCGGCCTTCAACCCTGGACGATGCCGGCAACAGCCCGGCAGTCGCCAATGCCAGCGTGCTCTTGCCAGAACCGCTTTCGCCGATGATAGCCAGGCGTTCGCCGGCGACGATGTCTAGGCTGACATGTTTCAGCGCCGCCACCTCGCTGCCGTTGCGGCGGTAGGTCACCTTCAGGTCGCGGATCGAAGCCAGGGCGGTCACGACAGGCCTCTTCTTATGGCTGTCGTTTCGACGATGCCTTCGCCGGCGAGATAGACACCGAGCACGGTCAGTACCAGTGCAATGCCCGGGACGATCGACAGGAAGGGTGCGGTGCGCAGCACGGCGCGGCCTTCGGCGATCATGCCGCCCCAGGTCACCCGGTTCGGGTCTGCGAGGCCGAGGAAGGACAAGGCCGCTTCGGTGAGGATCGCGGCGGCGACGATGACCGATGACATCGCCAGCACCGGCGGCAAGGCGTTGGGTAGCACTTCGCGAAAGGCAATCGCCAACGGATGCATGCCGATGACCCTGGCCCCGGCAACATAATCGCGTTCGCGAATGGAGAGAACTTCGGCGCGCGCCACACGCGCAGGGCCGGTCCAGGTGCCGAGCGCGATGGCAATGACGACGATGCCAAGCGACGGCCCGACGACGCTGACGAAGGCCAGCGCCAGCAGGAAGCTCGGTACGGTCTGGAAGGCGTCGGTGATGCGCATCAGGACATCGTCGACGAGGCCGCCGGCAAAGCCGGCGAGCGTGCCGACCACCGCGCCGATGGCGAGCGCCGCCGCCGCTGCCGCCAGTCCGACGGCCAGCGATGTGCGGGCGCCGTGGAAAAGCTCGGCCAGCACGTTGCGGCCGAGCCGGTCGGTGCCGAGCGGCAGCGACCAGTCCTGAAATGGCGGCAGCAGCGCTGGCCCGGCAATGGCTTGCGGGTCGCCGGGAAACAGCAGCGGCGCCGACAGCGCCATGGCAAACAGCGCCGCCAGGAGAATGGCGCCGGCAACTGCCTCGGGCGTGCGCAGGAAACGTCTGACGGGGCTCATGCGCCCGCCTCGCTGGCACCGACGCGCGGATCCAGAAAGGCATAGGCGATGTCGACGAGCAGGTTGATGACGATGACCAGCACGGCGCTGACGAGGATGATGCCGAGCAGCAATGGAGTATCCCGCGCTGCCACCGCCTCCTGCGCCAGCCGGCCGAGACCTGGAACCGAAAAGACGCTCTCGATGACGACGCTGCCGCCGAGCATCTGCGCCGACTGCAGCCCGAGCATGGTGACCAGAGGCAGCAGCGCGTTCCGGGCGACATGGGCGAGCACGATGCGACGGCGCGACAGCCCCTTGGCGCGGGCGGCAAGGACAAAATCCAGCCGCCAGACCTCGGCCATGCCGGCGCGCATCATGCGCAGATAAAGCGCCAGATAGATGAAGCCGAGGGCAGAAACCGGCAGGACGAGGTGGATGGCGATGTCGGCGGCGCGATCGAAGCCGGTCTTGTTGGAGGCCAGGGTCTCGATGCCGCCAATCGGCAACCAGCGCAGGTCGACGGCAAAGAGGACGATCAGCACCAGGCCAAGCCAGAAACCCGGCACGGCATAGAGCGCCAGCGAGCCGATCGACAGGAAGCGGTCGCGGACGCTGCCGGGTCTGGCGCCGGCATAGATGCCGAGAGCCGAGCCCAGTCCGAAGGAGAGCGCGGTGGCGCTGACCATCAACAGCAGCGTGTTGGGCAGCCGCTCGAGGATCACGTCGCGGATCGGCCTGGAGAATGTCACCGACTGGCCGAGATCGAGATGCAGCAGCGCCCAGAGATAATTGGCCAGCCGCGTCAGCTCCGACTGGTCGAGGCCCCAGCGATGGCGCAACAGCTCGATCATGCCGGCGTCGCCGCCGGTCGAGACGATGTAGGCGTCGACCGCATCGCCGGGTGCTGCTTCGAGCAGCAGGAAGGTGCCGATGACAACGATCAGCAGCACGAAGATGCTGCCGACGAGGCGACGACGGAGGAGGATGAGGGCGCGGATCATGTGCGGGCGGCATCGCCGGTAAGGCCAAGCTTCCGGCGCGGCGTTCTACGGCGCCCCCCTCTGTCCTGCCGGACATCTCCCCCACGAGGGGGGAGATTGGCTGTCATCGCGGCTTTCGCCAATCTCAAACACCGCAGGAGCGAGCGAAGTGTCGAAACTGCCAATCTCCCCCCTCGTGGGGGAGATGTCCGGCAAGACAGAGGCAGGCGTGAAAGAACGCTCATGGCAGATGATGAGCATTCGCCCAAACGATGCGCAAGCATCCCGTGTGGATCTTGCTAACCCGCCAAATAAGTGTCCGCCCAGTTCGATACCGCCCAGCGCGGATTGTTGGCGATGTTGCCGACAGTGTCGCGGGCGACGCTGATGAAGCTCCATTCGGCGACGTTGATCAGCGGCAGGTCGGCGGCCACCTGTTTCTGGAATTCCTTGTAGAGGTCGGTGCGGGCAGCGGTGTCGAGTGTCTCGGAGGCTTTGGCGATCAGCGCGTCGAGCGCGTCGTTCTTGTAGCCGCCCTGGTTGGAGAACGGTACGCCGTCGGGAATGCCGCTCTGCACCAGGATGGTGGTGGAGATCGCCGGGTCGCCGCGGAACACCGGCGGGCCGACGGCGAGGTCGAAGGCGTGATCGGTGTAGACCGCCTTGATGTGCGCGGCCGAGTCGTTGTTGACCAGCTGGGCGTCGATGCCGATGGCGGCGAGCGCCTGGCGCAGATAGTCTCCGAACTGCTTGGTCTCGTTGAAATAGGGCGCCGGCAACAGCTTCAGCGAGAAGCGGTTGCCGTCGGCGCCTCGTCTGTAGCCGGCCTCGTCGAGCAGTGCATTGGCCTTGGCGACGTCGAAGGCATAGGTCGGCACGTCGGCGGTGTAGAACTGCGGATCATTCTTCGGCACCGGACCGGTGGCGGTGGTGGCATAGCCGAGGAACACCGTCTTGACGACGAAATCCTTGTCGATGGCATGCGCGATCGCCTGGCGCACCTTGAGGTCCGCAAGCTCCTTGCGGCGATGGTTGATCTCGACGACGAGCTGATAGGTGAGCCCCTCATAGCCCTTGGAGATCACTTTCAGGCCCGGCACCTTGGAAATGCGGTCGAGGTCGGCCAGCGGCACGGCGGAAAAGGCGGCGAGCTGGATCTCCTCGGCTTCGAGCGCGCTCGCGGCCGATGTGCGGTCCGGCAGCACCTGGTAGATGATCTCGTCGAGATAGGGCTGGTCCTTGCCCCAGTAATCCGTGTTCTTCGTCAGCCGGTAATATTGGCCGGCCTTGTACTCGCCGAACTTGAACGGCCCGGTGCCGATGGGCGCGTTGTTGGCCGGATTGTCCTCGATCTTGCCCACCTCGTAGATGTGCTTCGGCACCACGCTGCTCAGCGCCGGCATCGCGTTGCGGATCAGCTGGAATGGGGTCGGCTTGGCGAATTTGAACACTGCAGTGAGATCGTCCGGGGTGTCGACGGCGGCGAGATCCTTGAACACGGTGCGGCCGAGATTCTGCAACGGCTTCCAGATCTGCAGCGCCGAGAAGGYGACATCGGCCGAGGTGAACGGCTTGCCATCATGCCATTTGACGCCGTCACGCAGTTTGAACGTCACGGAGAGCCCGTCGGCAGCGCCTTCCCAGCTCAAAGCCAATCGTGGCGCAAGCCCGTCCTTGCCGTCGAAGGATGCTTCGGCCAGCGTTTCGACGATCTTGCTGGAGATGAAGAAGACGCCATTGGAGGCGACAATCGCCGGGTTGAGGTTGCGCGGCTCGGAATCGGCAGCCAGCACCAGGCGCCCGCCCTTCTTCGGTGTCTGCGCCCAGCCGAATGTCGGCATGGCGGTGGAAGCGAGCAGCATTGCCGAGCCGGCAAGCATCGTGCGTCTGGAAATCGTGAAACCTGACATGATCGAACTCCGTCCTCTCCGCGGCCCGGCCGGGTGCGCCAGTACCCCTCGAACGCTGGCGAGCCGCCAACATCCTTGCGGACGATTATGAGCTTTGCCGAGGGTTTCGCCAGAGACGGAATTGGCGCATCCTTGCTTGGCTTTGAAATTTTCGTCCGCTGGACCAGTTTGGAGGAAGCGGTTCAGTTGATCGATCTGGTAGGACCAGATTGATGAGTATGTGGCGGATGACGACTTGGTGACTGTCGAGTGGTGCTATTTCGCCTGTTTCTGGCTAGACCAGAGTGGGCAAAATGGTGCAGATTTGATCGCCGCCAACGGATCGGAGCCTGGCCCGACAGCGATCAGGCAGACCGGCCAGGCAATTCAGGGAGAGAGAGATGAACATTGCTCCGGGCAAGAATGCCGTCAGCAATATCCCGTTCGACCAGGCAAGGGTCGACCGGCTGATGGAGGAGGCCGGCATCGATGTGCTGCTCGCGACCTCCAAGCACAACACGCAGTATCTGCTGGGCGGCTACAAATTCATCTTCTTCGCCGCCATGGATGCGATCGGCCACAGCCGCTATCTGCCTGTGGTCATCTATGAGAAGGGCGGACCGGACCACGCCGCCTATATCGGCAACCGGATGGAAGGCGGCGAGCATCAGAACAACCCGTTCTGGACACCGACGCTGCACGCCGCCTGCTGGGGCACGCTCGACGCGGCCAACCTCGCGGTCGAACATCTGCAGACAATCGGCAAGGCCGGCGCCCGCATCGGCATCGAGCCCGGCTTCCTGCCGTCGGACGCCTACACGCTGATCCGCAAGGCGCTGCCGGATGCCAAGCTCATCGATGCGACTGCCATGCTGGAGAGCATGCGCGCCATCAAGACCGATGCCGAACTGGAGAAGCTGCGCACCGCCTCCGAACTGATCACCGATTCCATGCTGGCGACCATTGCCTGGGCAGGCGAAGGAACGACCAAGACCGAGATGATCGAGCAGCTTCGGCGCGAGGAAACCAATCGCGGCGCGCATTTCGAATATTGCCTGCTGACGCTGGGCTCCAGCCACAACCGCGCCGCCTCACCGCAAGCGTGGAAGAAGGGCGAGGTGCTGTCGATCGATTCCGGTGGCAATTATCATGGCTATATTGGCGACCTGTGCCGGATGGGAATTCTTGGCGAGCCGAATGCCGAACTCGAAGACCTGCTGGCCGAGGTCGAGACGGTGCAGCAGGCGGCGTTTTCCAAGGTCAGGGCAGGCACGCTGGGCGGCGACATGATTTCCCACGCCGAGGGTGTACTGAAGGCCTCGAAGGTGGCGGCCTATACGGATTTCTTCGCCCACGGCATGGGCCTGATCACGCATGAGGCGCCGTTCCTGATGACCAACCATCCGGTCACCTATGAAGGCACTTATGCGGCCAAGCCGCTAGAAAAGAACATGGTGCTGTCGGTGGAGACGACCATGCTTCACCCGACACGGGGGTTTATCAAACTGGAGGACACGCTGGCGGTCACCGACGCGGGTTATGTGATGTTCGGCGATCGGGGCAGGGGGTGGAACCGGGGTGGGGCGTCATAAGTGATGGCAGGCGCTGCTCCGGAAATGCTATTTGTCGCCCGGCGGCAGCAGCCTGAAATCCGGCAGTTCGCGCAGCACCAGTTCCGGCCCGGCCGGCGAATAGACGACGAAAAGCTGCATTGGCCCATCACCGGTGTTGAGCGTCGAATGAAAACGGCTTTCCGGCACATAGATGGTGCAGCCGGGACCGACCTTCTCGACCACCGGATTGCCCTTCTCGTCCTCGACCATCTGCTCGCCGTTGCCCGAGATGACGAAGATGATTTCCTCGGCACCGGGATGATTGTGGCGCGTATGGCCCTTGCCTGAGGTCAGGTCGACGACGCCGCCGGAAAAGCGCGTCGCACCGTTCACTTCGGGCGCCACGGTCAGCGCCAGCCTGCCCCAGTCGAAACCGAAGGCGCTGACGTCCTTCGGGTAGACAAACACCTTGCTCTTGTCGGTCATCTTTCATCCCTTCTTTTTCTTCGGCGTGGTCTTCTCGCCACCAAGTGTCACTGCCTTGAAATCCGCCGTCTGCCGGGCGATCGCCGCCTCGGCCGGCAGTCGCTCCATCGAGCTGGCGCCATAGAAACCGTGCAGACCCTTGCAGCGGTCAAGGATATAGCGGGCGTCGTCCGGCATCGAGATCGGCCCGCCATGGCAAAGCAGGATGACATCCTTGCGCACCGAACGCGCCGCATCGGCGATGGCGTCGATCTCCAGCACGCAGTCGTCGAGCGACTTGGCCGAGGTGGCGCCGATCGAGCCGCCGGTCGTCACCCCCATATGGGCGACGACGATGTCGGCGCCGGCTTTTGTCATGGCGCGGGCCTCATCGGTGTTGAACACATAGGGCGTGGTCAAAAGGTCGAGCTTGTGCGCCTCGGCGATCATGTCGACCTCGAGCCCGAAGCCCATGCCGGTCTCCTCGAAACTGCGCCGCATGTTGCCGTCGAACAGTCCGATGGTGGGAAAGTTCTGCACGCCGGAAAAACCCATCGTCTTCAGCTCGGCCAGAAGCAGCGGCATGATGACGAACGGGTCGGTGCCGTTGACGCCGGCCAGCACCGGCGTCTTCTTGACCACAGGCAGCACCTCGTAGGCCATCTCCTTGACGATCTCGTTGGCATTGCCATAGGCGAGCAGTCCGGCGGCCGAGCCACGCCCGGCCATGCGATAGCGGCCGGAATTGTAGATGATGATGAGGTCGATGCCGCCGGCTTCCTCGGCCTTGGCCGACAGGCCAGTGCCGGCGCCGCCGCCGACGATCGGCACGCCCTTGTCGATCATTCCCCTGAATTTCTTCAGGATCTCCTTGCGCGGTATGGCCGGCATGTTCTTGGACCTCACTGTCTGGCGATGTCGAGAAAAGCCGCAACCGCGGCCTTGGCGAATTCGGTGTCGTTGATGTGGAGCGGCAAGCGTGTCACGCGGCGCGTGTCATTCGGCTTGATCGTGCGCTCGATGGCTTCGAACAGAACGGCATCGGCCTCCGGGTCAAAAAAGGCACCACCTTCAATGTCGAGCGCCGAGACACCTTTTTCCGGGATGAGGACATGCACTGGTCCCTCGCAGAGAGCGAGCCTGGCGCCGATCCATTCGCCGATCGCACGGCATTCCTGCGCCGTGGTGCGCATCAGCGTGACGTTCGGATTGTGTTCGTAGAACAGCCGGCCGCGATAATGTTCCGGGATGGTCGAAGGCGCCCAGAAGTTGACCATGTCGAGTGCGCCGACCGAGCCGACATAGGGCAGCCTGGTGCGGGCGAATGCGCCGAAACGGTCCTCCGTCGCCGGCAGCACGCCGCCGAACAGGAGGTCGCAGACTTCCGTCGTGGTGATGTCGATGACGCCGGACAGCAGACCGCTGTCGGCCAGCTTTTCCATGCTGCGGCCGCCGGTGCCGGTGGCGTGGAAGACCATGCAGTCATAGATCGAACGGAGCTGGTCGGCGATGGCGGTCACGCAAGGCGTGGTGACGCCGAACATGGTGAGGCCGATCGACGGCTTGCCGTCGGGCGGCGGTGCCGGCCTGACTGCCATGCCTGATATCGCCTGGGCGGCATTGTGCAAGACGACACGGGACAGACGGTTGAGCCCGGCCATGTCGGTCACCGATGGCATCATGACGATGTCGGAGACATCGACATAGGGTGCTGTGTCACCGGAGGCGAGCGTCGAGACCATGATCTTGGGCAAGCCCAGCGGCAGCGCACGCATGCCCGATGTGATGATCGAAGTGCCGCCGCCGCCGCCAATGCCGATCATGGCGGCGATGTCGTTTCGCGATTGCGCAAAGCGGGTGAAGGCGACGCCCATGGCGGCGACCGCGGCGCCGCGGTCGTTGCCACCGAGCGCGGCGTCACGGCCGCCGGGGTGATGGCCGGCAATTTCCTCCGCGGTGATGTCCACGGCGATGGTTGCGTCGCGCGTTCCAACATCGACGCGGCAAACGGCGGCGCCCGCAGTGGCGATGGCATCGGCCAGGAAGGCGAGTTCCTCGCCCTTGGTGTCAGCGGTGCCCACCACATAGATGCGCTTCATTGCGTTCCCCAATCCAGGTGGGCGCAATGCTGCGCTCCACCGCTCATTGCCCGGCCGCTCGACGATGCGAAGGTCATTGCAAATTTTTGAGACGCGCGTATCGTATTGACATGAATGTCTCACGTCAACAATCCACGGCGAGCGACGACGCCGAGCGGGGAGGCGGCCCGGCGCTGGAGCGTGGGCCGCGCGCGCGCACGAAACGGCTGATGCTGGAGACAGCGACAAGGCTGATGCAGGCGGGCGTAACGCCGTCGGTCAGCGAGGTCGCGGAGGCGGCACAGGTTTCCCGTGCCACCGCCTATCGTTATTTCCCGAGCCAGGCCGCGCTGGTGCAGGCTGTCGTCGACGAGGGGCTCGGACCAATCCTCACCTGGCAATCGACCTCCGTCGATGCAGAACGCCGGGTCGTCGAATTGATCGACACCGCCATGCCGCGCATCGAGGCCTTCGAGGCAACGTTCAAGGCGGCACTGAAACTGTCGCTCGATCAGTGGGCTAGGCGCCAGGCCGGCACGCTGGGCGGCGAGCCGGCCTTCACGCGCGGCCACCGCATCGACTTGTTGAAGGCGGCGATCGCGCCACTCAAGGGCCGCTTGCCGCCGCGCGATTTCAAGCGATTGGCCCAGGCGCTGTCGCTGATCTTTGGCGTCGAGGTGCTGATCGTGCTGAAGGATATATGGGGGCTGGACAGCCGTAGGACGATGTCGGTCGCGCAGTGGGCGGCCGGGGCGCTGGTGCGCGCGGCAGTCGCGGAATCGATCGGTGAAGGAGACAGCATAAGTCCGGCGGCGGTGGTAAAATAGCGCCTATCTGGTTCGACCAGATTTGCATGCCGACTACCGATATTAACCGCAGTGCGGGGTGCTGGACAACACCTGCACATATCACTGAGTAGGAAAATCTTGGTAAAACAGGCAGATAAAGCCGAAATCCGATAGCAATGGCCAAGTCGAGCTGGCAAGATAGGGCTTGACGTACAGCCAAGATTGGTAATACCAGATTGGATCAGAAAAGCGGATCGGAAGTGAGGGCTGCGATCCATTTTCCGGCAGGGCGAGGAGGCCCGAAGCCGGAAAAGTGCGATCACGGGAGGAACTACCAGGGCCGGCCCCGTTGCCGGCTCGCATGACAAGGTAGAATGCGCACAAGGGAGGAAATCATTATGCGCAAGTTTGTGACCAGCGTGCTTGCTGGTATCGGCTTAACGCTTGCCTGCGGAACGTCCGTCTACGCGCAGGAAAAGTCACTCACCATCTTCTGGGCGGAATGGGATCCGGCCAACTATCTGCAGGAGCTCGGCAACGAGTACGAGAAGGAAACCGGCGTCAAGATCACTGTGGAGACCACGCCCTGGCCCGACTTCCAGACCAAGGCCTTCACCGAGTTCAATGCCCATGGCGATGCCTACGATATGGTCGTCGGCGACTCGCAATGGCTCGGTGCCGGTTCGACCGGTGGCCACTATGTCGACCTGACTGACTTCTTCAACAAGCACAAGGTCGGCGACGTGATGGCACCGGCGACGGTGAAGTACTACGCCGAATATCCGGGCGGCAGCAGCAAGTACTGGGCCATCCCGCTTGAAGGCGACGCCGTCGGCTGGTCCTATCGCAAGGACTGGTTCGAGGATCCAAAGGAAAAAGAAGCCTTCAAGGCCAAGTACGGTTACGATCTCGACGTGCCGAAGGATTTCAAGGCGCTGCGCGACATCGCCGAATTCTTCTACCGTCCGGACCAGAAAAAATACGGCATCGCCATCTACACAGACAATTCCTATGACGCGATGGCGATGGGCTTCGAGAACGCGCTGTTCTCCTACGGTGGCGAACTGGGTGATTATTCGACCTACAAGGTCGATGGCTTCATCAACTCCGACAAGGCGGTCGCGGCTCTCGACGCCTACAAGGAGCTGTACAAGTTCACGCCTCCAGGCTGGGCCAAGGCGTTCTTCGTCGAAGACAACCAGGCGATCACCGAGAACCTGGCCGCGATGAGCATGAACTACTTTGCGTTCTTCCCGTCGCTGATCAACGAAGCGTCGAACCCGAACGCCAAGAACACCGGCTTCTTCGCCAATCCTCCCGGCCCGAACGGAGACCAGTTCGCAGCGCTCGGTGGGCAAGGCATCTCGATCGTGTCCTACTCGCAGAAGCAGGACGAGTCGATCAAGTTCCTTGAATGGTTCATCAAGGACGAGACCCAGAAGAAGTGGGCAGCGCTTGGCGGCTACACCTGCAGTGCCGCCGTGCTCAAGTCGCCTGAATTCCAGAACGCAACGCCGTACAACAAGGCCTTCTACGAGACCATGTTCAAGGTGAAGGATTTCTGGGCGGTGCCGGAATATGCCGAACTGCTGCAGCAGCTCAACCAGCGCGTCTACCCCTACATGATCGGCGGCGAAGGCACCGCAAAGGAAACGCTTGACGCATTGGCGGCTGACTGGAACGCGACCTTCAAGAAGTACGGGCGCGGTCAGTAAAATTCATGCTTCACGGAGGGGGCGTTGGCGCCTCCTCCGTTTCTTTTTCTGCAAACGGGAGCAGGGTCTTGGCGACCACGATGATCACCACACTGGACAGGTCTTCAAGAGCGGCCGCGCGCGGCCTCAGCGACATTTCGATCCGCAACCTCTTCATCATCCCGACGGTCCTGTTCCTGATCGTCTTCAACATCTTTCCGCTGATCTATTCGCTCGGCTATTCCTTCACCGACTTTCGCGCGTCGACCAACGCGCCGGCGAATTTCGTCGGACTGCAGAACTATCGCGACCTGCTCAACGACCCCTATGTCTGGTCCAACTTCGCTATCACCGCGAAATACGTCATCATCTCGGTCGCCGGCCAGCTGCTGGTCGGCTTCGGCGTGGCGATGCTGCTCAACCGCGACATCCCGCTGAAGGGGTTGCTGACGACGCTGCTGCTTTTGCCGATGATGCTGTCGATGGCGGTCGTCGGCCTGTTCTGGAAGCTGCTCTACGATCCGTCTTTCGGCATCATCAACTATGCGCTCGGCCTCGGCACCTTCGAATGGCTGTCGGATCCGAAGATGGCGCTCTATGCCGTCGCGCTGACCGACATCTGGATGTGGTCGCCCTTCGTCATGCTGTTGTCGCTGGCCGGCCTCTCGGCGGTGCCGAAGCATCTCTATGAGGCGGCGGCGATCGACCGGGCCGGGCCGTTCTACACCTTCTTCCGCATCACGCTGCCGCTGGTCGCGCCGATCCTGATGATCGCGGTCATTTTCCGCACCATGGAGGCGTTCAAGACCTTCGACCTCGCCTACATCCTGACCAGCCAGCCGACGGCCGAACTGATCTCGATCCGGCTCTACAAGATGGCGTTCCAGGAATGGCAGACCGGGCGCTCCTGCGCACTCGCCTACATCGTCCTGATCATGGTGCTGGCGATCACCAACATCTACGTCAAATACCTCAACAAGGTGAAGGAGCGCTGAGATGGCTGCCGTGCGCACTTCTTCCGAAATCGGCTTCAACCGTGTCGCCATCGTCGCCGTCCTGTTGGTGACGATCATCTTCCTGGCGCCGATCTACTGGATTGCCTCGACGGCGTTCAAGCCGCGCAATCTCGCCACCACCATCCCGCCGACGATCGTCTTCCAGCCGGAAATATCGCCCTTCGTCAAGCTGTTCGCCAAGCGCTCGCAGATGCGCAACCCAGCGTCGCCGGAGGAGTATGCAGCCGCTCCGTGGTGGGAGCGCGTCGTCTTCGACGGCGGCGAAAAGATCGTGCGTGACGGCAAGGGCCAGGTGCAATGGTCGGGATATCCGAGCCGCTTCCTGAACTCGCTGATCGTGGCCATAACCTCGACAGTACTGGCGGTCGGCATGGGCACCTTCACCGCTTACGGCTTTTCGCGTTTCAAGGTGAAGGGAGAGGCGGATCTGCTGTTCTTCATCCTGTCGACGCGCATGCTGCCGCCGGTGGTCGTCGCCATCCCGATGTTCCTGATGTACCGGGCGGTCGGGCTCAACGATTCCCATGTCGGCCTAATCATCCTCTACACCGCCTTCAACCTGTCCTTCTCGGTGTGGCTGATGAAGGGTTTCATGGACGAGATCCCGAAAGAGTATGAAGAGGCAGCCCTCGTCGACGGCTACACGCGCATGGAGGCCTTCTTCAAGATCGTGCTGCCCGAGGCCGCAACCGGCATCGCCGCCACCGCCGTGTTCTGCTTCATCACGGCGTGGAACGAATATGCCTTTGCGCTGATCATGACCAGCCGCCGTGCCCAGACCGCACCGCCCTTCATCCCGAGCCAGGTCGGCTCCGGCCTGCCGGACTGGTCGGTGATCGCCGCCGGGACCTTCCTGTTCCTGCTGCCGGTCGCGATCTTCACCTTCCTGCTCCGCAATCATCTGCTGCGCGGCATGTCCTTCGGAGCAATCCGCAAATGAGCTTTCGCGCCATCAATCAGAAATATCTGGAGCCGGGCAGCCAGGTGCTGATGGTGCTCGGCATCGTCGCGCTCTGCCAGCCCTGGAACATGCTGCTGCACACATATGGCCTGACCATCATCCTGATCGGGCTGATCGGCTTCAACATCACCTCGAAGATCGCGCCAGAGGAGAAGACCGGCACCGGCCAGGTGCGAAATCCGGGAGCACAGCATTGACCCAGATCGAGCTTCGCGGCGTCCAGAAATTCTTCGGCGCCGTCCAGGTCATCAAGGACCTGAACCTGAAGATCAACGACAACGAGTTCATCGTTCTGCTCGGTCAGTCGGGTTGCGGCAAGACGACGACCTTGCGTGCCGTCGCCGGGCTGGAAACCATCGACGAGGGCGACATCCTCATCGACGGCAAACCCATCCAGCATTTGAAGGCCGCCGACCGCGACATCGCCATGGTCTTCCAGTCGTTCTCGCTCTATCCGCATATGAGCGTCTACGAGAACATCGCCTTTCCCCTGCGCGCCACGCGCAAGAGCAAGAGCGAGATCGACGGCGAGGTGCGCTCGGTCGCCAAGACGCTGCAGATATCAGACCTGCTCGACAAGAAACCGTCGGCACTTTCGGGCGGCGACATGCAGCGCGTGGCCATCGGCCGGGCGCTGGTGCGACGGCCGAAGGCGATGCTGATGGACGAGCCGATCGGCGCGCTCGACGCCAAGCTGCGCGAGGAGATGCGGGCAGAGATCAAGCGGCTGCACATCAAGCAGGGTTCGACCACCATCTATGTCACGCACGATCAGATCGAGGCGATGAGCCTCGCCGACCGCATCGTCATCATGCATGAAGGCGTGCTGCAGCAGGTGGGAACGCCGGACGAGGTCTATTCGCACCCGGCCAATCTGTTCGTGGCGCAATTCGTCGGCAGTCCGGTGATGAATGTCGCCGACGCGGCGGTCACCGAGACGGCGTCCGCGGTCTCGGTGACGGTCGGCGGGGCTGCGGCCGGTTTTGAATTCCCACGGGCGCTGCTGTCTAAGCTCAACGGCCATGCAGGCGGGCAGCTGGTGCTCGGCATCCGGCCGGAAGGCGTCCTCATCCGCCGCGATGCGGCGGATGGGTTCCTGCCGGTCGAGACGCAGATCGTCGAGCCACTCGGCTCCTTCGACATCGTCGACCTCAAGGTCGGCTCGAAAATGCTGCGCGCACGCACCAAGAGCGGCTTCGTCGCCGGCCCCGGCGAGAAGGTGTTTGCCAGGATCGATCCGGCCCAGGCGCATTTCTTCGACACGGCAAGCGGCAAGTCGCTGGGGGTGAGACTCTGATGGCCCATATCCAGCTGAAAAATATCTCGAAGACATTCGGCAGTCACACCGCCTTGACCGGGCTCGACCTCGACATCGCCGATGGCGAGTTCTTCGTGCTGCTCGGCGAGACGGGCGCCGGCAAGACGACGACGCTGCGGCTGATTGCCGGTCTGGAGAAACCCAGCGAAGGCCAGGTTTTCATCGACGGAGTCGACGTTGCCGACTGGGGTGCCGCCGAGCGCGACGTGGCGCTGGTGCTGCAGCAATACTCGCTCTATCCGCGCTACACGGTGCGGGAGAATCTCGAATTCCCGCTGAAGCCGAAGATCCGCCGGCTGCCTGACGCCGAGATCAAGGACCGCGTCGACCGCGCCGCCCGCACGCTCAGGATTGAGCATCTGCTTGATCGCAAGACTGACAAACTGTCAGGTGGCGAGATGCAGCGCGTGTCGATCGGCCGCGCCATCGTGCGCAAGCCGCGCGTGTTCCTGATGGATGAACCGCTATCGGCGCTCGATGCGAAATTGCGCGAGGCGCTGCGCACCGAGCTCAAGAACCTGCAGATGCAGCTTGGCGCCACCTTCCTGTTCGTCACCCACGACCAGATCGAGGCGATGTCGATGGGCGACAAGGTCGGCGTGCTCAACCACGGCCGCATCGTCCAGACCGGCACGCCGTACGAGATCTACAACAATCCGCGCGACACCTATGTGGCGAGCTTCGTCGGCTCGCCGCCGATGAACCTCATCGATGGCAAACTGGTGAATGGCCGCGCGGTGATGGCGCCGCTGAACTTCGAACTGCCTTTTTCAGGGGGAGCCAAGGCTTTTGGCGGGCTAAAGGCGGGCGCGGCGACCGATGGTCGCCCGCTCGTCTTCGGCATTCGTCCCGAGGACGTCTATCTGGAGAGCGGCGCGCCGGTCGAGGCGCGTGTCCACGATGTCGAGAACCATGGCGTCGAAAAGATCCTGACGCTGCGCGTCGGCGACGCCATGTTGCGCGCTACCGTGCCTGCGAGGACCGATGTCGCCATCGAGCAGCCGGTGCGCTTTGCCTGGAATCCCGACAAGGTGGTGCTGTTCGACAAGGGCAGCGGCGTCAATTTGCGCCACGCGTCATAGGCCGCAACCTCGTCTATTTAGGCAGGTAGGTCTCATAGGGCGTGTCGTTGATCAGCAGGATCACGCATTCCGTGTCGGAGAGGCAGGCGTCGTCATGCATCTCATTGGCCTTCTGGGTCCAGTAGGATCCGGGAGGCAGCTCGACCTTGGTCGCTTTACCACCATCCATCTGCCAGTGCGCCCACAGACCCTGGATCACCACCGCGCGATAGTCGGCGGTGTGCGCGTGAACAGGGGCACGCCAGTTGCCCGGGACTTTCAGCAAGGTTCCCTCCGGGCCCTTGGCGCGCTCGCCCCAAAGCGCACCGAGGCGCTGCGGCTGGTCCGGTGCCTCGGCGACATAGGGAATCTTGTCGGTCGGCACGTAACTGTCTTCAAGGGCAAAGGCGTGCCCGGAGGCCACGAGCATGGCGGCGAGCGCCAGGACCTTCAGATGATTTGGCATCGGCTCTCCTCCTGGGTCGACTTGCCGCCGGCCCTCAATTGCTGTGCAATGGCAAGCTATTGCATGCAGTCAGCGCGGCAATGACGCTGCGTCCGGAAGGCTTGGCAATTCATCCAAATCCGGCAGCCCAGGGCACCTTCGTTTCACGGAACGCAGACGCAATTCCCTAGGGAAAGCGCTATGCGCTTTTCCCGGGAACCGTTTCACGCTTTTCCCGGAATTGCTCAGCCGGCCTGGCGGATATCAGCCTGTTCCTCGGCGCGAAGGTGGCTGGGCGCCGAGCCGATGACTCGCTTGAAGGCTCGGCTGAAGGCGGCATCCGATTCATAGCCGAGACGCGCGGCAACAACGGAGATCTTCATCCGGTCGCGGACCAGCCACTGCCGTGCCTGGTGCATTCTAACCTGGGTGACATATTTTGCCGGCGTTTCGCCAACGATGGTGGCGAACCGTTCGGCAAATCCTGACCGCGAGGCGCCCATCATCCTGGCCAGCGACTCGACCGTCCAGTCGTGGTTCGGCTCGAGATGGATGGCGGCCAGCACGCGCCCGATCTCGCGGTCCCTGACCGCCGCGATCCAGCCGGACGAGTCACCGCAGCCGCGTTCGACCCAGGAGCGGATGACGGTGGCGGCCAGCACGTCAGCCAGCCGCGCCAGGATGCCGCCGGAGCCGACGCGTTCCATCGTCACTTCGCGCGCCATCGAGTCCAGCAGATGCGGAATGCCCGGTTCGTAGGCCTCCAGCTCATGCGTGCGCATCACGTCCGGCATCATGCCGAGCAAGGGATGCAGGCCATCGAGGTTGAAGTACATGCTGGCGCAAAACAGCAGCGTTCCCGGCTGGCAGTCTTTGCCGCACATCTCTTCGTTCGACGTGCAGTAGACGTCCTTGCAGACCTCTTCGAGCTCGTAGCCGTGGATCGGCCAGGCCTGGGCGCCGGGCTCGCTGGCCAGCACATGGGCGGCACCGCGCGGCAGCAGCACCGCATCGCCCGCATTCAGTTCCACCCATTCGCCAGATGGCTGCTTCAGCCAGCAGCCTTTGCGGCCGATGAAATGAAACCGCGCCCCGGGTTGGGCGGGGAACTGGACACCCCAGGGCTCCTTCATTTCGCAGCGGCCGTATTCGACGCCATCAAGGCGCAGCCCGCGCAATATGTCGGTGAGCGGATCGCCCGTAATCGGGATTTTGGACGAATGGTCAAGCATAATGGGGTTTCTAGCATGGAAACTCCAAGTGGTCACTGCCTATGTTGCGTTGCAGGCAAATGCTGCGCTGCAAACAAAGTCGGAGACCGGCCACATAGCCAAGCCCCGATGGCAAGGCATGTAACGGGTGGAGCCCCGGTCGGTCATTCCCTATGTGGCGCTGCAAACAGATCGGAGACTGACCATGGCGGAACCCGCGACAGGCGTCATCGACGCCACTCTTCTGAACCCTGCAGGCTCCGATGAACGAACCGAGCCGGCATGGGGTGCCGTGGTCTCGCTTGCACTCGGTGTTTTTGGCCTCGTTACCGCCGAGTTCCTTCCTGCCAGCCTGCTGACGCCGATGGCTCGCGACCTCGGCGTCACCGAAGGCGTGGCCGGACAAGCGGTGACGGCGACCGCTATCGTCGGCGCCGTTGCCGCGCCCACCATGGCCATCATCACCAGGCGCATGGACCGCAGGCTGGTGATGTGGATGCTGACAATGTTCCTGATCCTCTCCAACCTTTTGGCCACGTTTGCCTCATCGCTTACCGTGCTTCTGCTTGCCCGCGTCGTGCTCGGCGTCGCGCTCGGCGGCTTCTGGGCGATGTCGGCGGCCATGGCGCTGAGGCTGGTGCCGATGCGGCTGATGCCGCGCGCCATGTCGATCATCCTTACCGGCGTTTCACTGGCGACCGTCTGCGCCGCACCGGTCGGCGCCTATGTCGGCGACATCTGGGGCTGGCGCACGGCTTTCATGATCGCCACCGTCGTCGGCGCCCTGGCGCTGCTGGTGCAGGTGGCCACCATCCCGAAATTGCCTCCGGTGGGTGTGGCAAGCTTCCGCACCTTGCTCGATGTGCTGGAGCGTCCCTCTATCAGGGTGGCGCTGCTGGTCGTGCTGCTCGTCGCTTCGGGCCACTTTGCCGGCTTCACCTATGTCCGCCCCTTCCTCGAGAAGGTCCCCGTGCTCGACATCGAGACGATTTCGCTGGTGCTGTTGGCCTATGGCGTAGGCGGCTTCTTCGGCAATGTCGCCGGCGGCATCCTGGCCGAACGCAACCTCAAGGCAGCCGTTGCGCTGGCTCCCTTGCTGATCGCGGCGGCGGCCGCCTCGATGCTGGTCTTCGGCGCCTCGCCCACGATCGCCGCCGCCGCAGTTGCGGTCTGGGGCTTTGCCTTCGGCGCCGTGCCGGTTGGGCTGCAGAGCTGGCTGGTGCGCGCCGCGCCCGATCAGGCCGAAAGCGCCGGCGGGCTGATGGTGTCGACGTTCCAGGTGGCGATCGCCCTTGGTGCCGTCTTCGGTGGCCTGCTGGTCGACCATGCTGGCGTGGCCAGCGCCTTCGCCTATTGCGGCACGGCGACATTGCTGGCGGCTATCGTGGTGTTCCTGCGCGGCCCGAAGCAGGCCGATTAGTCGTCGTACTCACCATCTCCCGATAGCTTCCTGACGCCAGGCCCGGCCCGAGAACCATCATGGTTTTCGAGCCGATGCCATGTGATGGCGGTGACAAACAAACCTTGCCAACGCAGCTGATACGGTGGGGTACCGACAGGCTCAGACCGAGCGCCCGTCGAACTCGAAGACCGGCAAGGTGGATGGGTCAAAATCCGCAACGCAATGCATGTTGATGTAGGCGCTACGCTTGCTGTCATCGCTGACATCCTCCGCGAAGGGGTGGATCCCGCAGGCTCGGCAAAAGCGGTGCGCGATGCCATGGTTGCCGAATGTGTAGGTGCCGAGATCATCGCCCCAGGCCAGAACCTGCAAGGTCTCGTGCGGGATGGCACACAGCAGGGCACCCTTGCGCGAGCAGATCGAGCAGTTGCATCGCACGGCGCCGGTCAGTTCGGCTTCGAACTCGAAGGCGACCTTGCCGCAGTGACAGCTGCCTTTGTAGAGCATCGGGTTCTTCCTCGTGTTCGGCAGGGTGCAAAACCGACTGTGCCGGGTTAAGTCTCGGCAGGCCATGCGCTGGCCGCTATCCAATAAGACGTTCAAGGCGTCCGGAGTCCGACACCGAAATGCAATCAGTCCGCGATCATCTCGAAACCATCCTCGCGCGGCTTGCCGCCCGTGCCGGCGAAGAACGCGTGTTTACGAAGCTCTATGCCGAAGCCGCACGGGCCGCGGCTGACGCCAGCGATGCCCGCAAACGCGCGGGCGTGACCCTTGGGCCGCTCGATGGCACCATTGTCTCGATCAAGGACCTGTTCAATGTCGCCGGCGAGGCGACCACGGCCGGCTCGCTGATGCTCAAGACCGCTGCACCGGCCCTGCGCGACGCCGCCATTGTCTACCGGTTGCGGCAGGCCGGTGCGGTGATCATCGGCAAGACCAACATGACCGAATTCGCCTTCACCGCGATCGGCGACAACCAACACTATGGCACCCCCGGCAATGCGACGGATGCCAGCCGCATCCCAGGCGGCTCGTCTTCGGGTGCCGGCGTTTCCGTCCGTGAAGGCACCTGCGACATTGCTATCGGCTCGGACACTGGCGGCTCGGTGCGCATACCGGCATCGCTCAACGGGGTCGTCGGCTTCAAGCCGACGGCGCGGCGTGTGCCCTTGGCGGGTGCCTATCCATTGTCCGCGACTCTGGATTCGATCGGACCGCTGGCGCTGAGCGTCGCTGCTTGCGCGGTCGCCGACGCCGCGATGGCCGGCGAGGAGCTGCCGGCACTGCACCAGCCGCTCCCGCTTGCCGGGCTTCGCGTCTTTATTCCGCGCGGCCTGCTTTTCGAAGACACCGAAAATGCGGTCGCGGCAGCGTTCGATCGCAGCCTCCGCAAGATCGAACAGACAGGCGCGCGCCTGGCTGACATATCGATCGACGACCTGCTTGCCGATATGCGCGCGGCCACCAAGCGTGGCTCGATCGCTGCGATGGAAGGGGCGGAAATCCATGCCGACTGGCTGGCGACAGGGGCACCGGTGCCGGTCGACCCACATGTCAGCGGGCCTTTGTCGCGGGCGGCAATGCTGCCGACCCCGGTCTACATCAGGGCAATGCGTCGTCGCGCAGCACTTGCCGCCGCCATGGACGAGCGGCTTGCATCGGTCGATGTGCTGGCCCTGCCAACCACACCGGTGACGGCGCCGACCATCGTTTCGATGATCGAGGATGCCGAGTTGCGCGACCGCACCGAGGGCCTGCTGCTGCGCAACACGCAAGTTGCCAACCAGTTCGACCTCTGTGCGATTTCGCTGCCGATGCCTGATATGAAATTGCCTGCCGGGCTGATGCTGGTGGCGCGCAACGGCCATGACCACCATCTGCTGCGCATCGCGGCTGAAGTCGAGCGCTTGCTCTGAGAGGCAGAATCGCAGATCGGCAATCAGTGCGCCGAACAGTGCCTGCGCTCACTCTGCTTCGCGGCGCGTTCGATGCTGGTGACGACCAGCATGGGCGGATCATGTTCGTCGCCGCGATGCTGGATCGACCCTCTGACGACGATCTTTCCCGTGACAAGTTTTTCCGAGACATCGGGTGAGGCTCTGTCTTGCAGCGGCAATGGGGTGGTGTTGAGTTCCACGCCCTCGACGACCTTCCCGGTAACGAGGTCGAGCACGTCGCCCGACGGGCAGGGCTGCATAAAGCAGGCTATCCCATTGTGGCAGTAGACATAACTGCTGCTCTCGGCCGCCGCGAGCGACGGCGATGCCGCGATTGAAGACGTGGCGATAGCGAGGAAGGTGAGGCGAAGACCGGACATGGTTCAACTTCGCGGCGAATTGGGGCGAAAGCGCGATTGTCAGAGATCGCCCGAAAACCGTCGCCGGTAGTGATCGACCACTTCAGGGTTGCGCAGGTTGACCGGCAGTTTGTTGGCCAGAACCAGCAAGGCTTCCCCCGCCGCGCCGACGCCCATGCGCATCATCGATTCCTCGGTGATGCCGGCCATGTGCGGGGTGATGATGACGTTGTCGAAGCTGAAATAGGGATGATTTGGCGGCAGCGGCTGCGTCGAAAACACATCGAGCGCTGCTCCGCCGATTCGGCGTTTCTGCAAAGCCTCGATCAGCGCGTCGTCATCGACGACCGGTCCGCGCGATACGTTGATCAGCAGCGCGTTGGGCTTCATGCGGGCGATGCGCTCACGGTTGATCAGGCCGCGCGTCTCGGGCGTCAACGGACAGCACAGAACGATGACGTCGCTCTGCTCGACCAAGGCGTCGATCGACAGGAAACCGACCTTCTCCGGTGCCGGCTGCATGCTGCGCGTCGTTGCCACCACGTTCAGATCGAAGCCATGCGCCGCAATGTGGCCGACGGCCTGGCCAACGGCACCGAGGCCGACGATGCCGATGGTCTTGCCGGCCAGTTCGCTGTTGGAGTTGGCGTGCTCGCGGCCGGCGAGCCAGCCCTTCGCGCGCAGGTCACGGTCGACGATGCGGAAGCTGCGAAGCAGGGCAAGGGCTGCAAACATGACATGTTCGGCAACCGAGCGGGCATTGACCGCCGGCACATTCGCCACCAGCACACCGGCGTCGAAAGCTGCTTCCATCGGGATCATGTCGAGCCCGGCGCCATGGCGGATCGCTGCCCTCAGCTTCGCCGCACCCTCGAAAAGCTGCGGCGGCAGAGGCGCACGCACGATGACGACATCGGCGTTCTTTGCCTCGGCTGTCAGCGTTGCCGGATCGAGGGCGGAGGCGACGACAAGCTCACCGGCGCCGGCGAGCATGGCCGAGGCGCGCGGATGCAGCGGGTGTGTGGTGAGGATGCGGGCCATCTCGTTCATGCTCTTTCGAGCGTCGGGCTTTGGGATTCCTCTCCATGGCCCTCGATCAGGCCCTTCCAGTAGCTCTCGGCGCCCTGCAGATGAGCGCTCATCAGCGCCTGGGCGAGATTGCCGTCGCGGCGCAGCAGCGCCTCATAGATCTGGATGTGCTCAGCATGCGAACGCACGCTGCGCTCGGGGTCGTTGAAATAGATCGGCAGGCGCTGCTCGCCCATCATGTAGTAGACGCTGCAGACATTGTGGAAGACGCTGTTCTTGGTCGCGCGTACGATCTCGAGGTGGAATTCGCGATCCTCCCTGGCAAGGCCTTCGCCTGCGGCGATGCGCTCTTCCGACGCTTTCAGGATTTCGCGCAGCCGCTCGAAATTCTCCTCGGTGGCGCGCGAACAGGCGAGCTCGGCCGCCTTGATCTCGTGGATCTTGCGCAACTCGACCGTCTCGTAGATCTGGATCGGGTCGAGCGGCAGACCGGCGCGCGCGAACAGCGCCATTGCCTCGACGCTGGCCTGCTTGGTGTCGATGTAGATGCCGGACTTGGCCCGGCGCTCGACGATGCGCATGGCTTCGAGGATGGCGAGCGCTTCGCGGATCTGGCCGCGGCTGACGCCGAAATGCTCGGCCAACTCGCGTTCCGACGGCGTTCGGCCGGTCTCCTTGTCCGAATGGGAGAACAGGTAGGCGGCGAGTTCCGCGAGAAGGTTCTTTTCTTTCATCGTCAACCGCGTTGCGCGTGCGCCTCCAGGAACCGCTCCGAAATGGTGAATCCCAGACCCGGCTTTTCCGGGATCGCTATCATACCGTCCTCGGCTTCGACAGTCTCTTCGATCAGATCATGGATCATCGGGTTGGCGCCGAGCGAATATTCGACGGTGAAACTAGCCGGCGAAGCAGCGCAGACATGCAGCCCGGCGAAGAAGCAGGGCGCGCCGGCCCATAGATGGGGCGCAAAGCGCAGGTTGAAGGCGCTGGCGATGGTGCCGATCTTCATCGCCTCGCTGATACCGCCGCAGAAGGCCGGATCGGGCTGGAAGATATCGGCGGCCTTGAGCACGGCGAGGTCGCGGAAGGCATAGCGCGTCGCCTCGCTTTCGCCGGTGGCGATCGGGACGGCGCCGCTTGCCCGCACCTCGGCCATGCCCGGCTTGTCGTCGGCGACGATCGGCTCCTCGAACCAGGCGAGGTCCAGATCGTTGACGAGGTGGATGAAGCGCTTGGCTTCGGCCACCGTGTAGGTGCCATGGGCGTCGACCATCAATTCGACATCGGGGCCAAGCGCCTGCCGTGCAGCACGGACGCGGGCAGCGGAAACATGCGCGGCGCCATCCATGGCGCCAATCCGCATCTTCAGCGCTTTGAAGCCGCCCTTGGCGATATAGGACTTCAACTGCTCGCCGATGGCGTCGGCGGCTGCCCAGCCGCCGGACGCATAGGCCGGCATGCGGTCGAGCTTGCGGCCGCCGAGGAGCCGCCACACCGGAACCCCAAGCGATTTGCCCAAAATATCCCAGAGCGCGATGTCGACAGCGCTGATGGCAGCTATGCTCATGCCGCGCCGTGCCAGCTGCGGCATGGCGTGGCCGGCGCGGGCGGCGCTGTCGTGGCGCACGCCGTTGTAGAGCATCTCCCAGATGACGCCGATGTCGGCCGGATCGCGGCCGATCAGTTGCGGCCCGACCTCGTGGTTCAGCATGTGGACAAGCGCCCCGTAGGTGCCGGCGCTGCCGGCGGCGTTCTTGCCTTCACCCCAGCCGACCAGCCCGTCATCCGTCTCGATGCGCAGGATGGCGGCGTCAAAGGTCGTCACCTGACCAAAGTCGCTGCGGTGTTGCCGAGCGGCTTCGATCGGGATGCGGACCCACCAGGCTTGGATGGTCTTGATGCGCATGGTCTTCCCCAGCCCCGCCGCCGGTCAGGGCGGAAGGGCAAATTCCCAACAGGCGGTCGACTACTTGATCAGCGGCAGCAACGTTTCGGCGGTGATGCGCATCTGGTCGGTGTAGAATTTCTCCGTCAGCACGCTGGAGCCGTGATCCTGGATGAACTTCAGCTGTTCGGGCGAGATGTCGACCGGGTGGCGCTCGACCATGTCGGGATAGGGTGCGGCCGGCGTGCGGTCGACGGGTGCCACGAACTCGTTGGTCAGCGCGCCGTCGTAGCCGACCTCCTTCAGCGTGGCGACGATCTTCGGCCAGTCGATCTGGCCGAGGCCGGCGGCGAAGCGGTTGTTGTCGGCGACATGGAAGTCGAACAGGCGCTTGCCGACCTGCCGGATCGCGTCATGGACGTTAAATTCCTCCATGTGGATATGATAGGCGTCGAGGCAGACGCCGCATTCGGGGCTGACAGCGTCAGCCAGCGCCAGGGCCTGGGCGCCGCGATTGAAAAGATAGGTTTCGAAGCGATTGAGCGGCTCAACGGCAATCTTCACGCCAACCTTCTTGGCGTGGGTGAAGCATTCACGGGTTGCGTCGACAACCCACTTCCATTCCTCTTCCTCGGTGCCATCGGGCACCACCTTGCCGACGGTTGCCGGAACCAGCGTGATGATCTCGCCATCGAGTTCGCTGATCATGGTCAGCACGTCCTTGACATACTGTACCGAACGCTCGCGCTGGCCCTGGTCCTTGGCGGCGAGGTTGCGCTCGCCCAACATCAAGGTCACCGCGCCCCAGCAGCGGATGCCATGCTCCTTCAGCAGGGCTCGGGTCTCCTTGGTCTTGTACTGCTCGGGCTCGCCGGAGATCTCGATCGACTCATAGCCGAATTTCTTGATGCGCTTGAGCGTCGTCTCCAACGGCTCCGCGCGCATCCAGTTGTGCGTCGAAAGATGCATGGTCTGTCCTTCCCAAATTCGCCTTTATGGTTCGCCTGCGACATGCATCGCCAAAAGGCGACGCAAGGGTTCCTCCCCAAGGCATCCCCAGCCTTTTCCTCGCAAACTGGTTCGACCAATTGGGCCTGAAGCGAGGTCTACAGCAATTTGTTCTGAACGGCAAGAAGTGCGGTAATGCTACTTTTCGCCCGGATCATTCCATTGATTATATTGAGATATATATCCTTCTTTCGCAAACCTGGAGGGCTCAGCTAGTGCATGGCGAGGCTTGACCAAATCCTCGCATTTGGTAATACCAGAATGGCGACGCGCACAAGCGTCCGGTGCGAAAAGACCAAAGTGGCTGGCCCTGCTTCCAATCGGCGCTATGCTCGGTCGCGAGAAAAAATGAGGAGGATGCCGATGCCGACGACAATGAAGGGCCCTGGACTGTTTCTGGCGCAGTTCGCGGGCGATGCCGCGCCGTTCAATTCACTGGCGTCGATCACCAAATGGGCGGCCGGTCTCGGCTACAAGGGCGTGCAGATCCCGACCTGGGACGCGCGGCTGTTCGATCTCAAGAAGGCGGCGTCGTCAAAGACCTATTGCGACGAGGTGAAGGGCATCTGCGCTGACGCCGGTGTCGAGATCACCGAATTGTCGACGCACCTGCAGGGGCAATTGGTGGCGGTGCATCCGGCCTATGATGCGCAGTTCGACGGCTTTGCGCCGGCTTCGGTGCACAACAATCCCAAGGCGCGGCAGAAATGGGCGGTCGAACAGATGAAGTTCGGCGCCAAGGCCTCGAAGAACCTTGGCCTCAAGGCCTCGGTGAGCTTCTCCGGAGCGCTGGCCTTCCCTTACCTCTATCCCTGGCCACAGCGGCCGGCCGGACTGATCGAGGAGGCATTCGCCGAGCTCGGCAAGCGCTGGAAGCCGATCCTCGACGTCTATGAGGACAATGGCGTCGACGTCGGCTACGAGATCCATCCCGGCGAGGACGTATTCGACGGCGCCACCTTTGAGATGTTCCTCGACGCGGTCGGTGGCCACAGACGCTGCAACATCAACTACGATCCGTCGCACTTCCTGCTGCAGCAGCTCGACTATCTCGAATTCATCGACATCTATCACGAGCGCATCAAGGCGTTCCACGTCAAGGACGCCGAGTTCAATCCAACCGGCCGACAGGGCGTTTATTCCGGCTATCAGAGCTGGACCAACCGGGCCGGCCGCTTCCGCTCGCTCGGCGACGGACAGGTGGATTTCGGCGGCATCTTTTCCAAGCTGACGCAGTACGACTATGATTCCTGGGCGGTGCTGGAATGGGAATGCTGCCTGAAACATCCTGAAGACGGTGCGGCAGAGGGCGCACCGTTCATCCAGCATCATATCATCCGGGTCACGGAAAAGGCATTCGACGACTTCGCCGGCGGCGCCACAGACAAGAAAGTGCTGCGCGGCATGATGGGAATTTAATGCAGCTTTCCTCCCCTCGAGGGAGGGTGGCCCGAAGGGTACCTCTACGACCCACCCCGATCCGCTGCGCGGATCGCCCCTCCTTCAAGGCGGAGGGCTATCTCAGACACGAGGAGAAGAAACATGGTCGGCGCATCGAAGTCGGAAACGGGAGGCGGCCCGATCCGCTACGGCATGGTAGGCGGCGGGCAAGGCGCCTTCATCGGTGCGGTGCACCGGATCGCGGCGCGCATTGACAATGACTTCGTGCTGGTCGCCGGTGCGCTGTCCTCCGATCCGGCACGCGCCAAGGCATCGGCCGCCGAACTCGGCCTCGACCCGGACCGCAGCTACGCTTCCTACGCGGAGATGGCCAAGGCCGAAGCGAAACGCCCCGACGGTATCGAGGCAGTAGCCATCGTCACCCCCAACAATGTCCATGTGCCGGCGGCAAAAGCTTTCCTGGAGGCTGGCATCCACGTCATTTGCGACAAGCCGCTGGCAACGACGCTAGCCGAGGCCAAGAAGCTCGCCGCGGTGGTCGAGAAGACAGGCAAGGTGTTCGTGCTCACCCATAACTACACCGCCTATCCGATGATCCGGCAGGCGCGCGAGATGGTGGCCAAGGGCGTGCTCGGCGACATCCGCATCGTGCAGTCGGAGTATCCGCAGGACTGGCTGACCGAGGACCTCGCCGCCACCGGCCAGAAGCAGGCGTCATGGCGCGGCGACCCCAAACAGGCAGGCGCCGGCGGCGCGCTGGGCGACATCGGCACGCATGCCTACAATCTGGCGCGCTTCGTCTCGGGTCTGGAGCTCGATTCCCTGTCGGCAGATCTCGATGCCTTCGTGCCGGGTCGTTTGCTCGACGACAATGTCAACGTCATGCTGCGCTTCAAGCCAGCCGGCAAGACGCACCCGGCCAAGGGCATGATCTGGGCAAGCCAGGTGGCGCCGGGCCATGAGAACGGGCTGAAGCTGCGCATCTATGGCTCGAAGGGCGGGCTGGAATGGGTGCAGGCCGACCCGAACTACCTCTGGTACACGCCGTTCGGCCAACCGAAGCAGTTGATCACCCGCAATGGCGCCGGCGCGCTGCCGGTGGCGGGGCGTGTCAGCCGCGTGCCGTCGGGCCATCCCGAAGGCTATCTCGAAGGTTTCGCCAACATCTACCAGGAGGCCGCGCGTGCCATCCGCGCAGCCCGCAAGAAGGGCGGCAAGCCGGCAAAGGATGTCGTCTTCCCGACCATTCAGGACGGCGTCGAGGGCATGGCCTTCATCGAGGCCTGCGTGAAGTCGTCGAAGAAGAATGGAGCCTGGACGAAGCTTTAGGCTGAATGGATCTGGGGGGATCAAGGGGAGGGCGTCGATGAAAATCGGCATGTGCATGTTCTTGTGGACGACGGCGGTATCGAAGAAACACGAGCCGTTGCTCCGCGATATCAAGGCTACCGGTTTCGATGGCGTCGAGATACCGATCTTCGCCGGCACCCCCGACGACTACAAGAAGTTGGGTGATCTGCTTGATCGCATCGGGCTCGGGCGCACCGCTGTCTCGGCGATGGGCGATCCGGCGATGAACCTGATCGCGGCCGACGCTGCGACGCGCAAGGCCGGCATCGACTACATGAAATGGGCAATCGACTGTGCCGATGCGCTCGGCGCCAGGACGCTGAGCGGGCCGCTGCATTCGACCCTCGGCGGCTTTTCCGGCTCCGGGCCGACAGCCGCCGAGAAGAAGCGCTCGGTCGCCTCGCAACGTGCCATCGGCGACCATGCCGGCAACAGGAACGTCACCATCGGGCTCGAGGCGCTGAACCGCTTCGAATGCTATCTTCTCAACACGATGGCGGATCTGTCGGAGCATATCGATGCCATCGACCGGCCGCACATCAAGGCGATGTATGACACTTTCCACGCCAACATCGAGGAGGCCGACCCGATCGGCGCCTATACAAAACACCGCAGGAATGTCGTGCATATCCACATCTCGGAGAACGACCGCGGCGTGCCGGGGCGCGGCAACATCCCGTGGAAGGAAACCTTCTCCGCCATCCGCAAGAGCGGCTATGACGACTGGCTGACGATCGAGGCGTTCGGCCGCTCGCTGAAGGACCTGGCAGCGGCAACCAAGGTGTGGCGCGATTTTTCCGAGAGTCCCGAAGCCGTCTACCGCGACGGCTACAAGCATATCAGGGACGGGTGGAAGAAAGCGGCATAGGGCGTGTCGATATTCAGGTGAGCCGGTCTGTAAATGCCGGGTTCGTGCGCTTCCGGTACTCACGTACCCAAAAGTACGCTCCGTTCCGGTTCTCGGAACCAGCATTTTCGACTCGGCCTGACCTGAATCTCAACGCGCCCTGAAGCGCCGGGATGGCTAACCCTGCTCGGCCTGGATCCTGTTGTAGTCGTGGATGGTCTGGCTCAGGCGGCGGCGCAGGAAATTGGAAATGTTGTCGAAGATGAAGACCACGACCAGGATCAGCAGCACCATGTAGAAGACATTGGCCCAGTTGGAGTTGGTTCGCATTGCTTCCCACAATTTCAGGCCGATGCCGCCGGCGCCGACGGCACCGATGATGGTCGCACCCCTTGTGTTGGATTCCCACTGGTAGAGCGTCTGGCTGATCAACACCGGCACCACTTCTGGCAACACGCCGTAGCGCTGCACCAGAAGGCCGTTGGCACCGGTCGAGATGACACCCTCGCGCGGCTTGCCGTCGATGTTCTCCAGCGCCTCGGAATAGGTTTTGCCGAGCGTGCCGATCTCGGTGAAGAAGATAGCGGCACTGCCCGCCAGCGGTCCCGGGCCGAAGGCGCGGGTGAAGAACAGCGCCCAGATCAGCATGTCTATGGAGCGCATGAAGTCGAAGAAGCGCTTGAGCACCTGGTTGACCAGGCGGCTCGGCGTGATGTTGCGGGCGGCGAAGAAGGCCAGCGGGAAGGCGACGATGCCGCCGAGCATGGTACCGAGAAAGGCCATGACGATGGTCTGCAAAAGCTTGGTCCAGACGTCGCCATGCTGCCACTGGGCGTTGTTCCAGATGTTGTCGCCGGCCAGCGCCAGATTGGATGTGCCCGACTTGAGCTCGGGCCCGGACACGATCAGCGAGGCGACTTCGCTCGCCGACTTGCCGAAGAAGGGCGAGCGCGTGTCGAAGACGAAATTCGCCCAGCCGAGAAAGCGCTTGCGTATCTTGACGCGGTCGACGGCGACGCGGACCTCGCCGGCAAAGCCCATGTCGGCGACGACCTCGTCCTCATGCGCGGTGATCCAGTCGGGAACCGGGCCCGAGATCAGCGGCTTGCCGGTACCCAGCGAGACCGCCAAGGTCTCACCATTGGCAATGATCGTGGCTTGCATCTTGTCGAAGGTGACCGACTTGGCGGCACCGTCGATCAGGATCGTCACCGAACCGTCGGCATTGGTCTTTTCCCAGTCCGGATGCGGATTGTCGCCAAGCGCGGAGAAACGCGGATATTTGGCGGTGATCTGCGGCTCGTCGAGGCGAAAGATCGGCTGCACGTCGTAACTGATCCACTGGGTCAGGAACAGCGGCAGGCGCTCCCAGTGCGATTCCCCCATCACCTGCGGCAGATTGAAGAACCACAGCGCATAGAGCAGGTAGAGAAAGGTGCCGCCAAGCAGCAGCAGCGGCCCGAAGCGCTTGTAGAACGGTCGCCGGAACACTTGCGGGAAGCGCTCCTCGATCGACTGGATTTCATCGGCAGTCATGGCAGCCATTGGTTAAGCCCCCATCACGAATGCCTGCTCGCCAACCAGCTTGCGGCGCAGCCAGGCGGAGAACTGATCGACGATGAAGATCGTCGTGAACAGGAGCAGGACCAGCGCCAGCGTCCTGGCGCCGAAGCCGCGCGAGATGGACAGCTTCAACTCCTCGCCGATGCCACCGCCGCCGACCGCGCCCATGATGGTGGAAATGCGGACGTTTATCTCGACGCGGAGCAGCGTGTAGGACATGAAATTGGGCAGCACCTGTGGCAGGCCGGCAAAGCGCACCCGCTCGAACCAGTTGGCGCCGACGGCCCTCAGGCCTTCCTCGGCGCGCATGTCGATGTTCTCGTTGATCTCGTAGAACAGCTTGCCCAATGCGCCGATCGAATGCAGGCCGATGGCGATGATGGCGGCAATCGGGCCGATCGAGACGATGGCCGCGAACAGCCCGGCGATGACGATCTCGGGAAAGGCGCGCAGCAGTTCCATGAAGCGCTTGACGGCAAGCCTCAACACCGGATGCGGCGTCAGATTGCGCGCCGCGATGAAGGAAAACGGCACGGCAAAGACGAAGCCGATGAAGGTCGAGACCAGCGCCACGTTCAGCGTGGTCAGCATCAGTTCGAAATACTCGGGAATGTAGAAGCTGCCCCAGATGTAGGACCGGCCGAGCGGAAAGTTGAATTCCTGGGTGCCGGTGTCATGGGGGGAGGCGATGTCGAACATCGCCCGCCAGACATCGTTCCAGTCCTTGGGGACGAGCCAGCTCAGGAAATCCAGTATGTGCGGCAGGCGGTCGAAGAAATGCCCTGCATTGGCCTCGTCGGCGAACCACATGGTGCTGCCGAGCGCGACAAGCAGCAGGCCGACACCGATGGCGGTGTAGAGCCGGCGCAAGGACGTCTGGCGACGCCAGGCGTCGGCCGCCCGGTGCGTCGTGTCTGAATGGACTGTCACGGAAAGGGTCATGATCGGGCACGCAGAAAGGGCGGCGTTTTCTCAACGCCGCCCTTGCTGATTTTGCCGTTAGCCGCCGATGGCTGCCTTGCGGGCTTCGACGATGACGTTGTAAAAATCCGGCTTCACCGGGACGTAGCCGGTAAAATCGCCGCCTTCGACGCCTTCGAAGCAAGCCTTGTCCTTCTTGGGCAGTTGCGTGAAGAAGTCGGCAAGCTTGGCAGTCATTTCGTCGCCGAGCGCGGTGCGCACGACCAGCGGGCCGTTCGGGATCAGGCCCGAGCGCCAGACTTCGATGAAGTCGTTGGCGTCGACGGCGCCCTTGGCGACTTCCTTGTGGAAGGTGCCGGAGGTGTAGCCGTCCTTGAAGTCGCCGATGCCGGAGGAATCGTCCACCGCCACGTCAACCTTGCCGTCACGCACGGCCAGAACATTGTTCTCGTGGCCGCCGTTGAACTGGGTCGAAGCGAAGAATTTTTCGTTCGAAGCGCCGGTGTCCTTCGGGATCTGGGTCAGCGGGATCAGATAGCCGGAGGTCGAATCCGGATCGGCGTAGCCGAGTTTCTTGCCCTTGGCCGACTTGATGTCGGTGATGCCGGAGGACTTCAGCGCCAGGCCGATCGAATAGTAGCCGGTCGCGCCGTCGGTCTGCTGGGTGGTGAGGATCGGGGTGACCGCCTTCGGGTCCTTGAGAACGACGCTGGCGTAGCCGGAAGCGCCGAGTTCGGCGAAGTCGAGCGTACCGCCGAGCAGGCCCTGGATGACGCCGTCATAGTCGGCGGCGGGGAACAGCGAGACCTTTTCGAAGCCGAATTCGGCCTTCAGATGGTCGGCGAGGCACTGGTAGTTGCGCAGCCGGTCGGTCTCGTTTTCACCGCCGAGAATGCCGACGCGGAATTCCTTCATATCGGCGGCGTGAGCCATGCTGGTCGCCATGGCGAGCACCGAAACGGCGCTGAAAACCTTCTTCCTGAACATGGATATCTCTCCTGTAGGTTCCGGCCCCGCGCCGGCAGCGTTCGTAATTTTGACAGGTGCCCTTGACGCGGGCTGGCGATCCAGGCCGCTCTCAATATCCCGGGAAAGCGGGCTCGAGCGGTCCGGCGGATGCGGCGATCTTTTGCTTGAAGGCAACGCTGGTCGAGGTGATGGCCTCGGAGATTTCGCCGCCATTGCTGTCGGCGCCATAGACGAGACGCACGGCCTCGCGGTTGAGCTCTTCCGGCGTGCCGTCGAAGACGACCTTGCCGGCAGCCATGCCAATAATGCGGTTGCAGTAGGTGCGGGCGGTGTCCAGCGTGTGAAGATTGGTGACGACGGTGATGCCTTCGCGCAGATTGATGTCCTGCAGTGAATCCATCACCACCTTGGCATTGAGCGGGTCCAGCGAGGCGATCGGCTCGTCGGCGAGGATCACCTTGGGCTGCTGCATCATGGCGCGAGCAATGGCGACGCGCTGTTGCTGGCCACCCGACAAGGTGCCGGCGGGCTGCAATGCGGTGCGGGCGATGTCGAGCCGCTCCAGTGCGGCGACTGCCTCGGCGCATTCGGCGCGGGAGAACATTCCGAACATATTGGTGAGGGTCGAACGGTGGTTCAGCTTGCCGAGCAGCACATTGGTCAGCACGTCGAGGCGCGGCACCAGGTTGAACTGTTGGAAGATCATGGCGCAATCGCGCTGCCAGCGCCGCAGCGGTGAACCGCGCAATTGGGAGACCTCGGCGCCGTCAAAAAAAATCGACCCCTGGCTGGGATCGATGAGACGGTTGATCATGCGTAGAAGGGTCGACTTGCCAGCACCCGAACGGCCGATAATGCCGACCATCTCACCCTGCGGGATCGAGATGTTGATGTCGCTTACGGCAGTGTTCTTGCCAAATCGTCGGGTGACGCCGCGGATTTCGAGCGTGGCTGACATGATGGTTTCCAGTCCAGTCGCGGTTGAAGGTCTGTCAGCCTTGGCTAGCGCAGCGCCATGAACCTGCGGTGTCGGATTGATGTCAGTTTTGTTACCGCCTACAGGCGCTGCGTCAGGCGCCTGTTGCCGTCGATCAGCCGAGCACCAGCAATTCCTCGAAATGCTCCATGTCCCTGAAGCTGCAGAAGGCCGGAGCCCGGATCTCGATCACGGAGGCCTGCTGCTCGAAAAGCGCGAGTGAGTCATCTAACAGGTCCTGCCATGCTGCTGCCCTGTCATCCGCAAAACGCTGGATCTGATAGGCGAAGGTGATGTGGAAGACATAGCTGTCGTGGTCGGGTGGCGGTAACCCAACGGCACTGCCAGTGCATCGCGCCAGGCGCGCATGATGCGCACGTCGTCGTCCGTTGCGCCGGCAACGGTGAGGCCGGTCGGCACGATCTCGATCACCTTGATGGCGCGTCCTGCCCCGGCGATGTGTCAGGGATATGAAACAGGCTCACCCATGACAATGATGTGATGGCTTATCCGCCATATCTTTCCAGAAAGGCCTCGGCCGACAGTTCCCGGAAATCATCTAGCGCTGTCCGCAGCTTGGCATGGTCCCAGTCCCACCAGGCGAGCGCCTGGTAGCGTTCCGCGGTGCGGCGGTCGAAGCGCTCGCGGATCGGTCTGGCCGGCACGCCGCCGACGACGGTGTAGGGCGCAACATCCTTCGACACGACGGCCCCGGCACCGACCGCGGCACCATCGCCGACGGCGACGCCGGGCAGGATGGTCGAGCCGTGGCCGAGCCAGGTGTCGTGGCCGATGGTGACGCGCTTGGCGCGGCGCTGGGCGAAGAACTCGCTCTCGTGCTCGGCGTCGTCCCAATAGTCTGAAGCGCGATAGGTGAAATGGTGCAGCGTCGGCCGCCATGTCGGGTGGTTGGTGGCGTTGATGCGCACGCTTGCTGCAATGTTGGAAAACTTGCCGATCGTCGCGCACCAGACGGCGCAGTCCTGCATCATGTAGGAATAGTCACCGAGGGTGCTTTCGGAAACCCGGCTACGGTCGGCGATCTCGGTCCAGCGGCCGAGCGTCGAGTTCTGCACGTCCGCCGTCTGGTGGACCAGCGGCGTCTCCGACAATTTCCTGGTCATGCGGCGATTTTTCCGGGAGCGAAAGCGGTGACGTCGATGATGCGGTCGGCGACCGCCTCGCGCACATCGTGGTCGTGGAAGATGCCGAGCAGGGCGACGCCCGCCGCCTTCTTGGCAGCGATGAGGTCGATCACCACGTCGCGGTTCCTGGCATCGAGCGATGCGGTCGGCTCGTCGAGCAGAAGGATCGGGTGCTCGGTGATGAAGCCGCGCGCGATGTTGACGCGCTGTTGCTCGCCACCAGAGAAGGTTGCCGGCGGCAATGCCCAGAGTTTTTCCGGCAGGTTGAGCTGCGCCAGCAAGGCGCGTGCCTTGCCGCGCGCGCTCTCTCGGTCCTCGCCGCGCTCGACCAGCGGTTCGGCGACGACATCCAGCGCCGAGACGCGCGGCACGGTGCGCAGGAACTGGCTGACATAGCCGATGGTCTGGCGGCGTATGGCAAGCACGGTGCGCGGGCTGGCGGTAGCGAGGTCGATCAGTTCGTCATCGTGCTTGACGATGATCTGGCCTTCGTCGACGGCATAGTTGCCGTAGAGCATCTTCAGGATCGAGCTCTTGCCGGCACCGGACGGGCCGCCGAGCACGGTGCACTCACCGGCCCTGATCGAGAACGAGACACCGGTGACGACAGGCAGTTTGATGCCGTCGCGCAGATGCATGGTGAAGCTCTTGGCGACGTCGGAAACAACGAGAGGCGTCGGCATGTCAGTGTCCCTTGTTTTGCCGCATGATCCGGTCCGAAAACCGGCTTCCACTTTTCGGGATCATGCGGCTAGACCTGCAATATCGAGGAAACGAGGAGCTGGGTGTAGGGCGCACGGGGGTCGTCGAGCACGCAGTCGGTGAGACCGCTTTCGACGACGCGGCCGTCCTTCATCACCATCATGCGCTGCGACAAAAGCCGCGCGACGGCAAGATCGTGGGTGACGACGATGGCCGCGAGACCAAGGTCCGTAACTAGGCCGCGCAACAGGTCGAGCAGGCGGGCCTGGACCGAGACATCGAGACCGCCTGTCGGCTCATCCATGAACACCAGCCGTGGTCCGGTAACGAGGTTGCGGGCGATCTGCAGGCGCTGGCGCATGCCGCCGGAAAAGGCGCGCGGCTCGTCGTCGATGCGATCCTCGTCGATCTCGACGCGCGACAGCCAGTCGACGGCCGTGGCGCGGATCTTGCCGTAGTGACGGTCGCCAACCGCCATCAGTCGCTCACCGACATTGGCGCCGGCCGAGACAGTCATGCGCAGCCCATCCGCCGGGTTCTGGTGAACAAAACCCCAGTCGGTGCGCATGAGGAAGCGGCGCTCGGCCTCGCTCATACGGTAGAGCTCGCGAAACTGGCCGTCGCGCATGCGATAACTGGCGGTGCCGGAGCTCGGCAGCAGCCGTGTCGACAGGCAGTTGAGCAGCGTCGTCTTGCCGGAGCCCGACTCGCCGACGACCGCCAGAACTTCGCCCGGCCACAGGTCGAAGGAGACATTGTCGCAGCCGACGCGCGAGCCATAGAATTTGGACAGTGCCGAAACGCGCAGTAGCGGTTCGTCGGTCATTGCGCCGGCTCCCTGTTTCCTGGGGCAAGATGGGTATCGGGGGCAAGATGGCCGCGATGACCCTCTTCACGCCGCTTCTCGCAGTGATCGGTGTCGGAGCAGACGAACATGTGGCCGCCATGGTCGTCGAGGATGACTTCGTCGAGATACACGTTCTCGGCCGCGCAGAGCGCGCAAGGCTGGTCGAAGGTCTGCACCTCGAACGGATGATCGTCGAAGTCGAGGCTGACGACTTCGGTGAACGGCGGCACCGCATAGATGCGCTTTTCGCGGCCGGCGCCGAACAGCTGCAAGGCCGGCGAGCGGTGCATCTTGGGATTGTCGAATTTCGGCGTCGGCGACGGGTCCATCACGTAGCGGCCCTCGACCTTGACCGGATAGGCGTAGGTGGTGGCGATGCGGCCGTGCCTGGCGATGTCCTCATAGAGCTTTACATGCATCAGGCCGTATTCCTCCAGCGCGTGCATCTTGCGCGTCTCGGTCTCGCGCGGTTCGAGGAAGCGCAGAGGTTCCGGGATCGGCACCTGGTAGACCAGCACCTGGCGCTCCGTCAGCGGATGCTCGGGAATGCGGTGGCGGGTCTGGATGATGGTAGCCTTCGCCGTCTCGGTGGTGACGGCGACATTGGCGACCTTCTTGAAGAAGGCGCGGATCGAGACCGCGTTGGTGGTGTCGTCGGCGCCCTGGTCGATGACCTTCAAGACATCGTCGGGGCCGATGATCGAAGCGGTGACCTGGACGCCGCCAGTGCCCCAGCCATAAGGCATCGGCATCTCGCGCGAGGCGAACGGCACCTGATAGCCGGGGATGGCGATGCCCTTGAGGATCGCACGGCGGATCATTCGCTTGGTCTGCTCGTCGAGATAGGCGAAGTTGTAGGTGGCGATGTCGGTCATGGCGCGACTTCCAATTCTTTGGCGTAGCGTGCCAGCCGCTCAGTGAGCGTGCCGGTGTGCAATTCGAACATGTGGTTGTCGTCGTCGTAGAAATAGATCGAGCGGCCTTCGCCCTCGACGCGTGGGCGCGGCGGACGCATGTCGAGCCCTAGCTTGCCGATGCGCTCGGCGTAGCGGTCGAAATCGGCGTCATCGATTTTGAATGCGATGTGATTGTAGCTGCGCTCCGGCAGCTTCTCGCCCTCCATGATGGCGATCCAGATGTCGCCGATCAGAAAGAATTTTTCACGCGACAGCGAGAATTGCCTGGCGCCGCTGTCATAGACCTCGCGCGCGTCGAAAATCCCGGTCAGGATCGCGGTCATCCGGTCGAGATCGCGGACGATGAAGGTCATGTGGGACAGGCCTAGAATCATTCCGCGGCCTCCCGCTTCTCTTCGACCTTCGCGGGATTCTCGCGGGCATCGTACTCGGCGCGCATGCGGCGCACGAGGTCGAGTTCGGCCTGGAAGTCGACATAGTGCGGCAGCTTCAGATGCTCGACGAAGCCGGTCGCCTGAACATTGTCGGAATGCGAGATGACGAACTCCTCGTCCTGCGCTGCGGCGACGACATCCTCGCCCAACTCGCTGGCGCGCAGCGCCCGGTCGCAGAGCGCCATCGCCATCGCCTTGCGCTCGCTCTGGCCAAAAACGAGCCCGTAGCCGCGGGTGAACTGCGGCGGCGCCTTGGCAGACCCCTTGAACTGGTTGACCATCTGGCATTCGGTGACCCGCACGCTGCCGAGCGGGACAGCGAAGGGTAGTTCGGGCACGTCGAGCTCCAACTCGACCTCGCCGATGCGGATCTCGCCCACGAAGGGATGGTTGCGGGCATAGCCGCGCTGCGTGGAATAGCCGAGCGCCAGCAGAAAACCCTCGTCGCCGCGTGACAGCGCCTGCAGGCGGATGTCGCGCGCCATCGGGAATTCCAGCGGATCGCGGGTGATGTCGCCGGGGACATGGTCCTGCGGCATCTCCCCATCCGGCTCGATCAGGCCTTCGCGGGAGAGGATGGCGGAGACGCGCGGCATGGCTTGCGCTTCCGTCTCACGCCGCAGCGGCTCGGCGACATCGCCGCCAGCGGCAAGCTCGGGATCGAGCAGCCGGTGCGTGTAGTCGAAGGTCGGGCCGAGCAACTGGCCGCCGGGCAGGTCCTTGTAGGTCGCTGAAACGCGCCGCTCGACCAGCATGGTGGCGGTGTCGATCGCCTTGGAGTAGCCGAAGCGCGGCAACGTGGTGCGATAGGCGCGCACCAGGAAGATCGCTTCGATCAGGTCGCCGCGCGCCTGGACGATGGCAAGGGCGGCCAACTCCCGGTCATAGAGCGAACCTTCGCTCATCACCCGGTCGACGCCGAGCGCCAGCTGCTCGACGATCTGGTCGAGGCGAAGCGCCGGCACCGAACGGTCGCCGCGCCGGCGGTCGGCAAGCAGGCTGTGGGCGTTGGCAATGGCCGCCTCGCCACCTTTTACCGCGACATACATCCTAGGCCTCCATCGTCTTGATGCGCGTGGTGCGCGGCAGGCAGGCGACGCCGTCTGATGTGGCGAGGATGATGTCGACGCCCCGCGGAAAGCGCTGGTTGTTCTGCTTCCACTGCTCGATGAAATGACGCGGCATCTGCGCCGGCGCGATCGTGGCACTGGTTTCGATGCCGGGACCTTCGAGCAGCAGCGGGGCGCCGGAGACGAGATCACTCACCAGCAGGATCAGCGTGGTGGAGCGGTCGGGATAGTCCTGCGTGCCTTGCGAAAAGCCGTCCAGAGCCATCATCTCTGCCGGCGTGGCGATCAAAGCGAAATGCGCATCGGCCGGCGTGTTGGCCAGCGGTGCGCCGGTGTGAAACCCAAGCCAGGATTTGATCGCGGTAGAGGCTTGCAAAGCCGGGTCGAGCCAGAGCGGCGTGTCGTTGTCGCAAAGTGCCAGTGCCACGGCGCCGGCGGTTGCCGAGAGCGGCGCCGGCGGGCGGGCGAAGGCGGGCAGGGGCTGCACGCTGCCCGGCCGCGCCATCGCGTCCATGACCGCGCGGAACACGGTCTGCGCGTTGAAGACTGGATCGGCAAAGCCGCCCTCGATCGATTGCGCTGCGATGTCCATCAGTCTTCTCCGCGAACCATGGTGAAGAAATCCACCTTCGTTGCCGCCGTCTCGGCGCGGCGCCGTTCATGCGCCGCGATCAGGGCCGACCGCAGCGGCGCTATGATCCCGGTCTCGACCTCGGTGCGGCGGGCCGGGTCCTGCCACAGCGCGTCGGCGATGGCCGCCAGCCTCGCCTTTTGCTTGTCGCGGCCAAGCGCATAGCAATGGCCGACCTGTCCGGACGGCAAACGAACTGTGGCGCGGGTAACGGTCGCCTCACCGACATTGAAGGGCGAGCCGCCACCGCCGATGCGGCCCCGCAGGGTGATCAGGCCGGTCTCGGGACCACGCAACAGTTCGGCTTCGGAAGGCAATCCGGCTTCATTCCAGAGCCGGACAATGTCATCGCCGCTGGATTGCGCCAGCGTTGCCATGGCGGCCTTGCGCTCGGCCTGGTCATGAGCTTCCTGTCCTCGCATGAGCAATATTCCTCTTGTCTGAAATTTGTCTATTGATATAGACAACTATACAAATTATATCTTTTATCTAGCGCGAGTCCATGACGTGTGGATGACAGGGATAGAAGGCTGGGGGCAATTGATGGTCGGGCAGCTGCCAGCTGACAGCATCGAGCGGCGTAGTGGTGTCTCGCTGTGGCGGCAGATTGCCGACAAGATCCTGCATGCGATCGCCATCGGAGATTTCGCCGAGAATGCAGCGCTGCCGCCGGAGGTTGCGCTGGCCGAACGCTATGGTGTCAACCGCCATACAGTGCGCAGCGCCATATCAGCCCTCGTACAGGAAGGAGTGCTGCGGGCCGAGCAAGGGCGGGGCACTTTCGTGTTGTCGCGCAAACGGCTGTCCTATCCGATCGGCGCGCGCACACGCTTTTCGGCAGGCCTGCAAGGGCAGGCGTCGGAACGGCATACAGTGCTGCTTGCCTCGTCGGTCGAGCCGGCCAGCCAGCGCGTCGCCGAGGGGCTTGGCATTGCCAGGGGGACTGACGTGATCCGGCTGGAAACGCGCGGCGAAGCCGATGGCCGCCCGGTGTCGCGGGCTGCCGGCTGGTTCGAGGCCAGGCGCTTTGCCGGCATCGATGCCGCCGTGGTGGAAACCGGCTCGATCACCGCATCGCTGGCACGTTTCGGCATCGACGATTATCTCAGGCAATCGACCATCCTGTCGGCGCGCCATGCCGATGGCGCCGACCTTGCCGACCTCGACCTGCAGCCCGGTGCCATCGTGCTGGTCACGGTCGCCGTCAACGTCACGCCCGACGGCCAGCCGATCCAGTTTTCGGAGTCGCGCTTCCCGGCCGAGCGGGTCGAGCTCAAACTATCGGCACTGTGAGCCGACACCGCCGCTTGGCTAAATTGTCTGACGCAAATACCCCCAGGGAAAGCGCCACGCGCTTTTCCCGGGAAAACCGCTTCACCCTTTTCCTGGAATTGCTCCTATCCGACCTCAATCACCGCCTTGATCAGGCCGGATTTCTCGTGCGCCCAGCGGGCGAGATCGCGCGGCGTGCCGGCCAGCGTGGTGCGGTGGGTGACGAGCTTGGCCAGCGGCACGGCGCCGTTGCGAATCGAGGCGGCGACGTGGTCGAAGTCGGCGCGCAAGGCATTGCGGCTGCCAATCAGTGTCATCTCGCGCTTGTGAAATTCCGGATCGGAAAAAGCGATGTCGTCCTTGACGACGCTGACCAGCACCAGTGTCCCGCCATGCGCGACATGGGCGAAGGCCGCCTGCACCGACTGGGTGTTGCCGGTCGCATCGAAAACCACATCGAAGCCTTCGCCGGCGGTTGCTTGCTTGACCAGATCGGGCACCGCGCCACGCGAACCGTCGAGGGTCTGGAAACCAAGTTCGTTCACGGCAAAGTCGAGCCTTTCGCTGCTCATGTCGAGCAACGTCACGTCAAGCCCGGCGATGCGGGCGAAGATGGCGGTACCGAGCCCGATCGGGCCGGCACCGATGACCAGTGTGCGGGCGCCGGGCCGACCCTGCGCGCGCCGCACGGCGTGCGCGCCGATGGCCAGGAACTCGACGGCGGCGGCGTCAGCCAGCGACAGGCCGTTTGCCGGATAGAGATTCTGTGCCGGCACCAGGATCCGTTCGCACATTGCTCCGTCGCGATGGACGCCGAGCACCTCGATCCTGACGCAGCAATTCGGCTTGCCTTGCCGGCAGGCAATGCATTTGCCGCAAGACAGATAGGGGTTGATGACGACCGGTTCGCCAATGGCAAGATCGACGCCGTCGCCAGTCTCGATCACGGTTCCCGACACTTCATGGCCCATGATGCGGGGATAGGCGAGGAACGGGTGCTTGCCTTCGAAGATATGATAGTCGGTGCCGCAGATGCCGACATGGCTGACAGCCACCAGCGCCCAGCCGGGAGCGGGCGCGTCCGGCGAGGGCCGGTCTTCCAGGACAAGATCGTCGGGCGAGCGGCAGACGACGGCTTTCATGCTTCAATCCATCTGTCATGAAATCGCCGGCCCGTCATGTGTGGAGGGCCGGCGGTCAGTTGCGGTCGACTTACTTGCCCCGGCGGCGCAGCCCGTCGAAGTAGACGATGATGATGATCAGCGCGCCGGTGATGATGCGCTGCCAGAACGAGTTGACGTTGAGCAGATTGGCGCCGTTGTTGATGGTGGCCAGGATGAAGGCGCCAAGCAGCGGCCCGTGCACCGAGCCGACGGCGCCGAACAGCGAGGTGCCGCCGATCACCGAGGAGGCGATCGCCTGCAGCTCCCAGCCCTCGGCCTGGGTCGGGTTGCCGATGCCGATGCGGGCGGCGAGCAGCACGCCGACGAAAGCCGCGCACAGGCCCGATAGCGTGTAGGCCATGTAGATGGTGCGCTGGACATTGACGCCGGAAAGACGCGAAGCCTCGGCGTTGGAGCCGACCGAGAACAAATACCGGCCCCAGCGGCTGTGGTGCAGGAAAATATAGGCCGGAATACCCACCAGGATGACCATCCAGAACAGGTTGGGAATGCCGATAAAGGAATTGCGTGAGAACGCCGTGAAGGTGTCGCTGTTGATGTTGATCGAGTTGCCGTTGGTCATCAAAAGGCCGATGCCGCGCAGCGAGGTCAGCGTCGCCAGCGTGATGATGAAAGGCGGCAAGCCCATCTTGACGATGCCGAAGCCGTGCAACATGCCGATGGCAACACCGACCAGCAGCGTCACCAGAATGGCGAGCCAGATGGGGAAGCCGGCATTGATCATCATGGCGACGACGACGGTGGCGAAGCCGACCACGGCGCCGACCGACAAGTCGATGCCGCCGGTGATGATGACGAAGGTCTGGCCGACCGCCATGATGGCGATCATCGAACCCTGGCGCAAAAGATTGGCGATGTTGTTGCCCGAGGCGAAACTCGGCGTAGCCACGGAAAGCACGATCCACAGCAGAACCAGCAGCGCCAGAAGCGTCAGTCCAAACAGGACGTTATAGTTGCGCTTCGGTTTTTCGACAGCAATCGCCTCGGTGCTCATATCTGTCCTCCCAGCTTTTCTTGTTTCTCGGCGAGCGCCTGCGTCAGCACGTCTTCGTGGCTGGCGGCGCGAAAGCCATGGCTTGCCACCAGTTTGCCGCGCCGGAACACATGCAGCGTGTCGGCGAGCTCATAGACTTCCGGCAGATAGGACGAGATCAGGATGATGCCGGCGCCCTTCGACAACAGCGCGCCGAACAGGCGGTAGATCTCGGCCTTGGTGCCGACATCGACGCCAACCGTCGGCTCGTCGAAGATGAACAGCTTGGCGCCGTGCGCCAGCCATTTGCCGATGACGATCTTTTGCTGGTTGCCGCCCGACAGGCTGGAAGCCAGTGCGTTCCGCGTTGGCGTCTTGATGCGGAGGTCGGCGATCTGGCGGTCGGCTTGCGTCTTCTCCTGCGCGCTCGAAATCAGCAGATTGTTCGAGATGCGCTTGTAGATCGGCAGGTTGAGATTGAGGCCGACCGGCAGGTTGAGGCAGAGACCCTGGTCGCGGCGGCTTTCCGGCGCCAATGCCATGCCGAGCTTGATCGCGTCGTGCTCGGAATTGATCTGGACGTCCTTGCCTTCCCAAAGGACCTGGCCGGCCGATTTGCGGTGGCGGCCGTAGAGCGTGGTGACGAATTCGCTGCGCCCGGCGCCGATGAGGCCGTAGAGTCCGACGATCTCGCCGGCGCGAACCGTCATCGAGACATTTTCAAACCCCTTGCCGGACAGGTTCCGTGCTTCGATGATCGGCGCACCTGGGGTGAAATGCTCCTTGTGGTAGACCTGCTCGATGGAGCGGTTGATCATCATCTTGACCAACTCGGCGTCGTTGGTCTCGGCAATGTTGCGGGTGCCGACCAGCGTGCCGTCGCGCAGCACGGAAACACGGTCGGCAAGCTCGAACACTTCCTCCATGCGGTGGCTGATGTAGATGATCGTCACGCCCTCGGTCTTCAGCCGGCGGATCAGGGTGAAAAGCTGGTCGGCCTCCTTGCGGGTCAGGTAGGCGGTCGGTTCGTCGAAGATCAGGAATTTGGTGCCGCGTACGGTGGCGCGGGCCGCTGCAATCAGCTGCTGCTGGCCGATGGTGAGATCGCCCAGCGTGACGTGCGCCGGCAGGTCGAAGCCGAGATCATCGATGATCTTCTGCGCCTCCTTGACCATGGCCCGCTGCTGCAGGATGCCGAAGCGCGAATTCTCCTCGCCGAGGAACATGTTGGCGGCGACCGTCAGATGACGGCAGAGCACGACCTCCTGGTGCACGGCATTGATGCCGAGCGCCATTGCCTCATGCGGCGTTGCCAAGGCTGCCGGCTGGCCCTCCCAGATCACCTCTCCGGAGGTGCGCGGCATGACGCCGGTCAGAAGCTTGATGAGTGTCGATTTGCCGGCGCCGTTCTCGCCGACGATGGCGTGGATCTCGCCGGATTTGAAGGCAAGGTTGACAGGCTTCAGCGCGTGGGTGCCGGGATAGCGCTTCTCCAGCCCGCGCAATTCGAGGATGGTCCGCCCTGGCTCCAGCACGGGAGCCGGATGCAGTTCCTGCGCCGTCGACGTCATGACAATCCTCCCAGATTGGTCTCACGATTGGCACGCGGCGAGGCAAGGATATGCCCCGGAAAACAGCCTAGCTTAAGCTTGTGGATTGCCAAGCCGTTTGTGCCGGCAATGGATGTTTCCGGGGCGCGAGGCCCCGGAAACGATTTGAATACGACGGCTCAGAGCTTCGGGTTGAGCAGTGCGTCGATCTTCGGGTCTTTCATGTTGTCCTTGGTCACCAGATTGGCGCCGGTGTCGACATTGGCCTCGACCTTCTCGCCCTTCGAGGCGGCGAGCGCGGTCTTGATGCCGTCATAGCCCATCCGGTACGGGTCCTGGACGACGAGGGCGGAAATGACGCCGTCATTGAGGAACTTGATCAGCTTCTCGTCGCTGTCGAAACCGACCAGCGCCAGCTTGCCGCCAAGGTTGTTTTCGGCGACAGCCTGACCGACGCCCTGCGCCATGATCAGGTTGGAGGCGAAGATACCCTTGAGGTTCGGGTTGGCGGTGATCAGGTCGGTGGCGATGTTGAGGCCGGTGGTGGCCTGGCCGTCGGCATACTTGTCGGCGACCAGCTTGAGGCCCGGATATTTTGCCTTGAGCTGTTCGGTGAAGCCCTGCTTGCGCTGTTCGAGCGAGCCGGCGCCCGGTGCGTTGGTGATCAGGGCGACGTCGCCCTCGACCTTGCCGCCGTTGGCGGCGCCAATGGCGGCTGCGAGACCGTCGGCGGCGACGCGGCCGCCCTGCACGTTGTCGGTGGTCAGGAACGAGGTGAAGGCCTTGGAGTCGGCGCCGGAGTCGATGCCGATAACCTTGACCTTGGCAGCGGCTTCATCGATCGGCTTGCCAAGTGCCTTGAACTCGGTGGGGGCGATCACGATGGCCGCCGGGTTGCTGGCAACAGCGTTCTCGAGGATCGAGACCTGGCCATTGACGTCGGTTTCAGCCTGGGCGCCGAGCTCCGGCACGTTGACGCCGAGATCCTTGCCGGCCTTGCGGGCGCCGGCCAGAACGATCTGCCAATAGAAGGACGTGGTGTCCTTGACGATGATCGGAATGGTCACGTCCGCCGCTGAAACCGGCGCCGAATGCATGACGCCGGCGAGCATCGACGCTGCTGCCAGTGCCATGACGGCGCGGCGGTTGAGAATGCTGGTCACGAATTTCATTAGGAATCCTCCCTAAGTCGCCCGGTGAACGTTACGGAAGCTCCGTCCGGATAGGCGTGGCCCAAACAGAACTTTATCAATAAAAAACAGTTGCCATGTTTTGATAGTGCATCGACCCGGCCGATGCAAGCGGTGTTTGACCAGTCCTCGCGGGCTTGGCAGAGCCAGATCCACCGCGCTGCTCTTCCCTTGCCGCCGTCAAACGCTCCCGTCTCCGTCCCGTCAACGCATGGAATATTAATTCCATTAATTCGTCAATATGGAATGTTCATTCTTTCATGGGATCGCAAGAATGTGAAGCCCGGGTCACCCGTACTCCGCGGGTGGATGCGGGTTCACACCAGCTCCTGCACCAGCGTATAGGGGCGGTATCTCGCGTATTCCGCATCCGGCACGTCGACGTCGAGCAGTTCGAGATTGCGGGTCAGGTTTGCCAGCTTGGCGGTGCCGGTCAGCACAGTGGCGACCGCCGGCTCATGCAAGGGAAACTGGAATGCGGCAGCGGCCAGGGGATAGCCGGCCTCAGTGGCGATCCTTTCCATCGCGCCGACGCGGTCGAGCACATCGTGGCTGGCGGGCAGGTAGTCGAAATGCGCGCCTTGCACCGGGCCGGTCGCGAGGATGCCGGAGTTGAACACGCCGCCGATGACCAGCGACGTCTGTTGCGCCCGGCACAGCGGCAGCAGTTCCGCTTCGGCACTGCGGTCGAGCAAGGAATAGCGGCTGGCGAGCAGGATGCAATCGAGTGGTGCCCGGCGCATCACGTCGAGGCAGATCTGGACCTCGTTGACGCCAAGTCCGTAGGCGGAAATGATGCCGGCTCGCTTCAGCTCCTCGAGTGCCTTGAGGCCGCCATCCATCAACTCGCGAAAATGCAGCTTGGTCCTCTCGACACCGTGCGTGTAGGCGCCGATGTCATGGACGAACAGGATGTCGATCTTGTTCAGGCCAAGCCGCGCATAGCTGAATTCGACCGAACGCATGATCCCGTCATAGGAATAATCATAGTCCAGCGCGAAGGGCAGCGGATCGACATAGGAGTGATCGGGAACCTGGTCGTCCGGCACCGGGCGGAACAGGCGGCCGACCTTGGTCGACAGCACATAGGAATCGCGCGGCTTGTAGCGCAGGAAGTCGCCGAAGCGGCGTTCCGACAGGCCGAAGCCGTAGAAGGGCGCGGTGTCGAAATAACGCAAGCCGGCCTCCCAGGCGCCTTGCAGCGTCTCCATCGCCGCCTCGCGCGAACAGGCGCGATAGAGCCCCCCGATCGCGGCGCCGCCAAAGCTGATCTCGGTGACCTCGAGCGCGGTCTGACCGATGCGGCGCTTGTTCATGCGAAAACCTCCCCGTTGCCGACCCTTGTCCGGCCCGCCGTCTACCAGATATCAGTTCAATCTAGAGCAATTCCAAGGGAAAGCGCATAGCGCTTTTCCCCGGGAATTGCGTAAAAACAAAGAGTTAGAGCGTTGCACCAAGATGCCAGGGCACGAACTCGTTGTCGCCGTAGCCAAAATCCTCGCTCTTGGTCTTGCGGCCGGAAGCCGTCTCGACGATCAGTTCGAAGATCTCGCGGCCCATGCCGGCGATGGTTTTCTCGCCAGAGGCGATGACGCCGCAGTTGACGTCCATATCCTCTTCCATGGTGTGATACATGGTCGAGTTGCTGGCGACCTTGATTGACGGCGTCGGCCGGCAGCCGAAGCATGAGCCGCGGCCGGTTGTGAAGACGATGACATTGGCGCCGCCCGCCACCTGGCCGGTGGCAGAGACCGGGTCGTAGCCGGGGGTGTCCATGAACACCAATCCGCTGCCGGTGACTTTTTCTGCATAGCCGAAGACGCCGTTAAGCGGCGTCTGGCCGCCCTTGGCGACCGCGCCCAGCGACTTCTCCAGGATGGTGGTGAGGCCGCCGCGCTTGTTGCCGGGCGACGGGTTGTTGTCGATCGAAGCGCCATGCTTGGCGACATGATCCTCCCACCACTTGACGAAACCGTCGAGCTTCTGGGCGATCTCCGGCGTTGCCGCGCGATAGGCGAGCAGGTGTTCGGCGCCATAGATTTCCGTCGTTTCGGAAAGGATGCCGATGCCGCCGACGCCGGCCAGGATATCGACGGCGGCGCCGAGCGCCGGATTGGCCGTAATGCCCGACATGCCGTCGGAGCCGCCGCATTGCAGGCCGACGACGATCTCGCTGACCGGGATCGGCTCACGCTGCAGCTGGCCGACTTCCTCGGCGATTTCCGCCAGCACCAGCATCGCCTTTTCCACCGATTTGCGCGAACCGCCGGCATCCTGGATGTTGAAATGACGTTTGCCGGCAGCGACACCCTTCTGGCCATAGAGGGTGAGCTGGTTGACCTCGCAGCCGAGCCCGACCATCAGCACGCCGCCGAAATTCGGATGGCGGGCATAGCCGGCGAGCGTGCGGTGCAGAACCATCATGCCGTCGCCGGTGCCGCTCATGCCGCAGCCCTGGCCGTGGACGATCGGGACGAAGCCGTCGATGCCGGGATATTTGGGCAGCAGCGTGCGGTTGGCCTGGTCGGCAATGGCATGGCAGACGGTGGCCGAGCAGTTGACGCTGGCGACGATGCCGATGAAATTGCGCGTCCCCGCACGGCCATCAGCGCGGCGATAGCCCATGAAGGTGCGGGCGCGGTCGGCTTCCGTCGCGTGCTCGGCCTCGCTCGGCGGCACGACTGGCAAGCGGCCGGATTCGAAAACCAGATTGTGCGAATGAACGTGCTCGCCCGCTGCGATGTCCTGTGTCGCGCGACCGATTGCCTGAGCGTATTTCACTACGGCCTCGCCGGCGGCGATCGGCTTGATCGCCACCTTGTGGCCAGGCTCGATCAGAGCGGTGGCGACGGCGCCGCCCGGCAGTGTGGTGCCGATCTCAATGCGGCCGTTGGCGACGGCGACATTGTCCGCGGGGGACAGAAGAATGCTGTTGGAGGCGTTCACGGGCGGTTTCCTGGGTGATCCTGGGATGCGCGGGCGGATTGACACGCGCCTGTTAAAAGATAATGTCTTTTATCGTGAAAAAACAGTTTTGCGTCAATTGTTTTTTCGCCGGGGAGTTCCGCATGTCCGTAGGTGTACCGAAAAGCGATTTCGCTTTTCAGAGGTCATGGGAACGGCATATTGCGCTTCAAGCCAGCAGCCGCAAGCGACGGCGTGCAACGGGTCAGGAATGTCGAAGAGCAACAACGTCTACAAGGATGCCTACAACAGGTGCCTCAGGCTGCTCGATGAAACACGCAGCCTGCCTTCGGAGCCGGAACTGGGTACATTGCTAGGAGTCAGCCGCACCACAGTACGCACCATCCTGGCGCGCATGGAAGAGACCGGGCTGATCGCCTGGAACAAGCGAGCCAAGACTGTGCTGCGCGAACCGCGTCCCGAGGATTTCTTCCCCGAGGAAGAGACCGACACATTGGCCGAGATCATCGAGCGGTCGTTCATGCGCCGGCTGCTCGCCGGCGGTGCCGAGGCCGGTATGCAGATCAACGAGCTCGAACTGGCGCGCGAGATCGGCGTCGGCACCACCAGCGTGCGCGAGTTCCTGATCCGCTTCTCCCGCTTCGGCCTGATCGAGAAGCGCCGCAACAGCCATTGGGTGCTGAAGGGTTTTACGCGCGCCTTCGCGCTCGAACTGACTGAAATCCGCGAAATGTTCGAACTGCGCTCGGCGGCTGCCTTCGCCGCCCTGCCGCTGGACAGCGCGGTCTGGGCCGATCTCGACCGTCTGGAGGGCGAGCATCGCCTGCTGGCAAGCGAGATCGCCGCCCGCTTCAACGAATTCTCCGAGTTGGACGAGCGCTTCCACCGGCTCATCCACCGGGCGTCGCGCAACCGCTTCATCGTCGATTTCTACGACGTCATCGCCATGATCTTCCACTACCACTACCAGTGGAACAAGGCACAGGAACGGGAGCGCAACGAGGTCGCCATCGGTGAGCATCTCGCCTATATCGAGGCACTCAAATCGCGCGATCTCGGCAAGGTGGATGCCGCCTGCCGCAAGCACCTGAAGTCGGCGCGCCAGACGTTGCTGACCTCGATCCCTGAAAGCCGGGCGTCACAAAAACCTTGATATGCCGCGTTGCCGCAGTGTCGATTTGGCGATTTTCGACCTTGGGCTGCCGTGGTAGGTATCTGTCGTTGATTGCTTGACGAGGCAGATCGTTTGAACAGGCAAGGCATTTGACCAAGAAGGGGAGACGGTGGAGCATGCCGGTCGCGCTTGTCGCGGCCTATCTGCTGTTGCTCCAGTCGACGCTCGGTGCGTTCGCCTTCGGCACCGGGCCGGATGCATCGCAACTCGATGCTTTCGGCAACGTCATCTGTACCCGTGAGGGTGCGACCCAGCTTCCTGGCGGCAACCCGCAGCCGTCACATCTGCCGGCATGCTGCGTGCTTGGGTGTGGTATGTTTTCGGGGGCCTTTGCGCCGCCGCCCGAGGCGGGGCTCGCACTTGGCAGCCTTTCCTTTGAAACACTCGCCTTCGTCTTTCCGGCGGCCATCCATCTCGACTTCGCGCGCGAGCGCTCGCCGTCGAACCCGCGTGCGCCGCCGCGAACGGCCTGAGCCTGTTTGCCCGACGGAACCTTTCGCGGGCGTCCCCATCCAAGGAACAGAACGGCTCGCGACCGGCAACGGCGTGACCATCACTTCATGGAGCAACCATGTCCCAACTTTTCCGCATCGCCGCGCGTCCTACGCTCGGCGGCATTTTCCGCAGCTTCGAGATGCGTCTCGGCATTGCCGTGTTGGCGTTTGCGCTGCTGTTCGCCGGCGCCCAGACTGGCTTCGCGCATGAGTTCAAAGTCGGCGATCTCGAGATCGGCCACCCCTGGTCGCGCGCCACACCGGCCGGGGCCAAAGTCGCCGGCGGCTATTTCACCATCACCAACAAGGGCAGCGCACCGGACCGGCTGCTGTCGATTTCCTCCGATGTCTCGGAAAAAGCCGAGCTGCACGAGATGGGCGTCAAGGACGGTGTCATGACCATGCGGCCGGTTGCCGGCGGCCTGGAAATCCCTGCTGGCGGCAAGGTGGCGCTGGCGCCTGGCGGCTATCATTTGATGTTCATCGGCCTCAAGCGGCAACCCAAGCAGGGCGAAAAATTCTCCGCCACGCTGACCTTCGAAAAGGCCGGCGCCGTCAGCGTCGACTTCGCTGTCGAAGGCATGGGTGGCGGCATGGACGACCATGCCAATTGATCCGGCCAGCAATTCCTGAAATCAGAGGGACCATCATGAACAAGCATCTTCTGTCGGCCGGCGCGTTTCTCGTCCTTGGGACAAGTGCCGCCTTCGCGCACATCACGCTCGAAACCCATGAGGCCGCCGTCGGCTCGACCTACAAAGCTGTTCTGCGCGTGCCGCACGGTTGCGATGGCAAGGCGACGACCGCCGTGCGCGTGCAGATTCCGGAGGGGGTGATCGCGGTGAAGCCGATGCCGAAGCCTGGCTGGACGCTGCAGACCAAGAAGGGAAAATACGACAAATCCTACCAGCTCTACGGTCAGGCGGTGACCGATGGGGTCAAGGAAGTCGACTGGAGCGGCGGCAGCCTGCCGGATGAATTCTACGACGAGTTCGTCTTTCGCGCGACGTTGACGGCGGATCTCCCCGTTGGCCAGAAGCTCTACTTCCCGGTGGTGCAGGAATGCGACGGTGCCGCGGATCGCTGGATCGAGATCCCGGCAGCGGGGCAGGATGAAGACGCACTGGAGAACCCGGCGCCCGGCATCAAGCTGTTGCCGAAGAAATAGTAATGTCTTTCGGCGGCGCGCTCCGTTCGCGGAATGCGCCGCCATTTCATGGCAATGGCAAGAACGCGATGTCCTCACGGCGGATGATTCATATGGCCGGCAAGTTCGTCAGCCGGGTTGCCGGCGGGCTGTTGGCCGTGGTCATGCTGCTCGTCGTCCTGGCCTCGACAAGTCCGGCCTTTGCCCATGCCGCACTGATCAAGACCGACCCGGCCGACGGTGCGGTGCTGGCGCAAGCGCCGGCGCAATTCTCATTGACCTTCAGCGAGCCGGTCTCGCCGCTGGTACTGACAGTGGTAAAGCCCGACGGCACGCCGGTTCCGCTGACCGCCTTCCGCCTCACCGACCAGACGGTCGAAATCGACAATCCCCAGATACTCAAGTCCGGCACGCATGTGCTGAGCTGGCGCGTCATTTCCGCCGACGGTCATCCGGTCGGCGGCTCGCTGCTGTTTTCCATCGGCGCGCCAAGCGAGCCGCCGGTCCTGTCCGAGGCTGTCGACTGGCCGCAACGGTCGGCGATCTGGATCGGCAAGGTCTTTCTCTACATCGGCCTTTTCCTTGGCGTCGGCGGCGCTTTCGCCCTTGCCTGGCTGGCACAGGGCGTGCCGTCCGGCCGGCGCTTCGTTATTGGGGCAATCCTTTGCGGGCTGATCGCGGCACCGCTGTCGCTCGGCTTGCAGGGACTGGACGCACTCGGGGCGCCGCTCTCCCATGTGGCGCAGCGGGTGATCTGGCGGACCGGGCTCGGCACCAGCTTCGGCTGGACGGTGCTGGTCGCCCTGATCGCGCTGGGACTCGGCCTGCTGTCGCTGGCCGGACCGCGCCCGGCTGCCAAGCCATTTGCGCTGGCCGGGTTGGCCGGGGTGGGGGTCGCGCTGGCCGCCAGCGGCCACGCCAGTGCCGCCGAACCGCAATGGCTGACGCGGCCGATGGTGTTCCTGCACGGCGTCGGCATCGCCTTCTGGGCCGGTGCATTGATGCCGCTCGGCCTGGCGCTGAAAGGTCAGTCGGCGGAGGCCGCGCCATTCCTGCGGCGGTTCTCACGCATGATCCTGCCTGTAGTGGCCGTGCTTGCCGTGGCCGGCATTGTGCTGGCGATCATCCAGGTGCAGACGCCGGCGGCACTGGTCAACACTGCCTATGGCAGACTGTTGTTGATCAAGCTCGGGCTGCTGGTCTTTCTCTTCACGCTCGCCGCCGTCAATCGCTGGAAACTCACCGCATCGGCCGAGGCCGGAGCGACGGAGGTGCAGCGCAGGCTCGCCCGCTCGATCGGCGTTGAAGTGCTGATCGTGCTCGCCATCTTCGGCGTTGCCGCGGGCTGGCGCTTCACGCCGCCGCCACGGGCACTGGCGATCGCGGCGGCGCAACCGGTCTCGGTCCACATCCACGCGCTGCAAGCAATGGCGGATCTGAGCATCACGCCCGGTCATGCCGGGCCGGTCGTCGCCTCGATGATCATCATGACCGGCGACTTTGGACCGCTCGACGCCAGGGAGGTGACTCTGGTGCTGTCGAAGCCCGATTCCGGTATCGAGCCGCTCAAGCGTGCCGCGACCAAGCCCGGCGATGGCAGCTGGCGCGTCGACAATCTCGTCATTCCGGTGCCTGGCCGCTGGACGGTGCGCATCGACATCCTGGTCTCGGACTTCGAGATGGTGAAGATCGAAGCACCCGTAGACATCAGGCCGTAATGCAGGACCGCCAAGCGCCTCGTACGAACTCGACCGAGAATCGATGCAACACAATTCGGCGAGGCGGTTGACGCGGCCCGAAAGGCCCGTCAATCATCTCGCCGAAGAATGGGCATCCCGGTAAACCGCGAGCTCGAACCAACAAGATCCGAAAGCAGGGAAGAAACGATGGAAAAAGCCGAAATCGGCCTGATCGGCCTTGGCACGATGGGCTCCAACCTGGCGCTCAACATCGCCGAGCATGGGCACCGGATCGCTGTCTTCAACCGCACCAGGGCACGCACCGACGCTTTCGTCGAAAATGCCGGCGCGCTGAAGGACATGGTGGTACCGTGCTACAGCCTGGAGGAACTCGCCGCGGCGATCCGGCCGCCACGCCCGATCATCATCATGGTGCTGGCCGGCAAGCCGGTCGACGAACAGATCGAAGCCTTGCGCGGCGTGCTGTCGGCCAACGATATCGTCATTGATGCCGGCAACGCCAATTTCCGCGACACGATGCGGCGCTTCTCCGAACTGTCGGGCTCGGGCCTGACTTTCATCGGCATGGGCGTGTCCGGCGGCGAGGAGGGCGCGCGCCACGGGCCGTCGATCATGGTCGGCGGCACCGAGGACTCGTGGAAGCGTGTCGAAAATGTGCTGACCGCGATCTCCGCCAAATTCAACGACGAGCCCTGCGCTGCATGGCTCGGAACCGACGGCGCCGGCCATTTCGTCAAGACCATCCACAACGGCATCGAATATGCCGACATGCAGATGATCGCCGAAATCTACGGCATCCTGCGCGACGGCCTCGGCATGGGGCCCAAGGACATCGGCACGGTGTTTTCCAACTGGAACGAGGGCAGGCTCAATTCCTACCTGATCGAGATCACCGCCAAGGTGCTGGCATCAGACGACCCGAAGACCGGCAAGCCGGTGGTCGACATCATCCTCGACCGCGCCGGCCAGAAAGGCACCGGCAAATGGTCGGTCATCGAGGCGCAGCAACTCGGCATTCCGGCGACCGCGATCGAGGCGGCGGTGGCGGCGCGCGTCCTGTCGTCGATCAAGGACGAGCGGCTGGCGTCGGAAAAAGCCTATGGCAACATCGGCGTGACGAAGATTTCCGGTGACACGGACGCATTGCTCAAAGACCTCGAGCTGGCGCTGTTCGCCGGCAAGATCGCCGCCTATGCGCAAGGTTTCGCGGTGATGAGCGGTGCCTCGAAGGAGTTCAACTGGAACCTGCCGATGCCGACCATCGCCAGGATCTGGCGGGCCGGCTGCATCATCCGCTCGCAGATGCTCGACACCATGGCGGAAGCCTTCAGCAAGGGCGGTGCCTCGACCAACCTTCTGATGGCGCCGGCCTTTATTTCGTTGATGCAGGAGGCGCACCCGTCGTTGCGGCGCGTCGTGGCAAGGGCATCGGAGGCCGGCTCGCCGGTGCCTGCGCTGTCTTCGGCACTTGCCTATTTCGACAGCTACCGCCAGGGCCGTGGCACTTCCAACCTGATCCAGGCGCAACGCGACTTCTTCGGCGCGCACGGTTTCGAGCGCATCGACGGACCGGGTGCGTTCCACGGGCCGTGGGGAAGTGGTGCGGCTGGCTAGGATATTGCCTGGCTGAGCGAAAGAACGTCACTGGCTGCGCTCAGGCTCTGCAACGAGCCGGGCGCGGCGCCGCCGATCCAGCCCAGCACGGAACGGGCAAGCTCGGAGCCTGCCAGCCGGAAGTTCTCGTTGACAACCAGCAATTCCGGCCGGAACAGGTGCAGCAGGTCCGACGACTGCTTGGAAACCACATCGACGTCGCGGCCTAGCTTGAGGCCGGCATCCTCGATGCCGGCGACGATAGCGAGTGTCGCGGCGGCAGCGCTGCTGACGAAGCCGTCCGGCCGGTTTTCGCGGCGCATCACCTGTGCGGTCCGGCTCCTGATCTGCTCGATCGTATGGTCGATGGAAACAGTGTTGAACGGAATTTCGCTGGCGCCAACCTCGCTCAGCGCATCGGCAAAGCCGTTCAGCGTGTGGCCATAGTAGGTCAGCCCGGGCGGCGGCGACAGAAGCGCCAGCTTGTGCCGACCCCTACTCGCCAAGCGGCGCACGGCTGCCACCGCGAAAGCATGGTTGTCGAAGTCATGGTAGGGATGGACGAGGCCCATGTCGGTGCGGCCATGCGTGGCAAAAGGCATGCCATGCTCCAGCATGTAGCGGGCGCGCGGGTCGTTCGGTTGGGTGCGCGAGATTATGACGCCGTCGGCGGAGCCGGTCTCGACCAGATAGCGTATGGGGTCGAGTGGATCCTGCGAGCGAGAATAGGGCGTGACGATCAGGTGATAGGGCGTTTCGGCGAGCACTTCCGAAACGCCGTAGATGATGTCCGAGACGAAGCTCATGATCTCGCGATCGGTGTTAAGCACGAGGCTGATGACATTGGTCCTGCCGGTGCGCAGGCGCACGCCGGCACGGTTCGGCCGGTAGCCGATCTGCTTGGCGACGAGCTGAACACGGCGCCTGGTTTCGGCGCCGATTTCCGGGGCGTCCTTCAAGGCGCGCGATACGGTGGTGACGCCGAGCCCGGTCATGAAGGCAAGCGTCTTCAACGTCGGCCGGCCCTGCGCCAACGCCTCCTCGTTCTTTTCCGTACGCCGTCTGTCCATTCGTCCCGCCCGTCAGGCGCATAGCAGCCGCAGGCCGGGTCGGCAATCGCCGCCATAGCGATACGATATGCGCTCCAGCCCCGTCGAGGCTTCAATATACTGAAACGTTACAGATTGCCAATGTCGAGATGCGCGACCGCTCTTGGCGAGATGCAGCGCTCGTTGCGAAACCCATTGGGATTCCAGAAGAAATCGCCCTCGCCACCACCTTTTGCCGGTTTTCACGCGTAATTCCGGTGTTTTGCACTGCAGCAGCCATGTTGCAGCGCACATGAGGTGGTTGCGCGTGCGAATTTGTTCGCGGCTCGAAAAAATGTCGAACTCGCTTCGTTCATGGGGTTGCGCAGTCCGCGCAATTCCCGTATCCAAAATCTGTAACGTTTCAGATTCTGGGAGGAACCGAAATGCGATACAAACTTTTGACCGCTGCGCTGGCAGCGACGGCTGCGCTGCAATTTGCCGGTCCGGCCGCGGCGACCGATCTGGAAGTGATTCACTGGTGGACGTCGAAGGGCGAGTCGGCGGCGGTCTCACAGTTCGCAAAGGCCTTCGACAATGACGGCCACGGTGACCGCTGGGTGGACAGCGCCATCGCTCTCGGCGAAACCGCCCGCTCGACCGTCATGCAGCGCGTGCTCGGCGGCGATCCGCCCGGTGCCGCCCAGTTCAACCCCGGTCGGCAGTACGAGGAACTGATTTCGGGCGGGAAGCTGCTCGACCTCACGGACGTCGCCACCGCCGGCAAGTGGGATGAGGTCATTCGCCCGAAGGCGATCGGCAGCGCCTGCCTCGTCGACGGCCACTGGTGGTGTGTTCCGGTCAACATTCATTCCAACTACTGGGCCTGGTACTCCAAGCCAGTGTTCGAGAAAGCGGGCGTGCCGGAGCCGAAGAGCCTGGCCGATTTCATTGCAGCCGCGCCGAAGATCAAGGAGGCAGGCCTCATTCCCTTCGCCATCGGTGGCGACGGAAACGGCTGGCAGATCCAGTTGCTCTTCCAGGATATGGTGACCGAAGCTCTCGGTGTCGCCAAACGCGATGAGATGTATACCAAGAAGAGCGCCGAAATTGCCGGCGGCCCGGAGATGAAAGCCGTCTTCACGCAGTTGCGGGCCCTGAAGCAATTCACCGACAACGGCTACGCCAACCGCAACTGGAACGACACCACCAACCTGGTGATCACCGGCAAGGCCGGGCTTCAGGTGATGGGCGACTGGGCGCGTGGCGAGTTCGCGGCGGCCGGCATGACCGGGGTCAAGGATTTCGGCTGCATGATCGGTCTGAACGAGGCCAAGCCAGTGGTCAGCACCGACGGCGACATCATCGTGTTCTTCAAGCAGGGCAATGCGGATGTCGAAGCAGCGCAGAAGCGTCTTGCGGCTCTGCTCATCAGCCCGGAGGTTCAGGTCGCTTTCAACAACGCCAAGGGTTCCATGCCCGTGCGTGGTGATGTCGACATGTCGACGGCCGATCCCTGCATGCAGAAGTCGCTGAAAGCGGTGGAAGACCCGTCCAACATCGTCACCGCGACGAACCGGTTCATCACCGAGAACACCAATCAGCAGATCAATGAACTCGTCGCGCAATTCTTCGCAGACGACTCCGTGACTGCTGACGACGCCACTGCGAAGTTTGCTACGATCATCGGCAATTCCGATTAGGAGCCGATCAGTACCCCGAGGCGTCGCCCTTGCGGCGCCGCCCCGGTCGCGTCCCGACCCCGACAGGAAGCTCCCTTTTCTCGGCGACGGGCTGACAATCGCGGGACGGGAAGCTGCGGCGGCCCGGAGCCCTGTGGTTCGGACAACGCTGACTTTCACGCCGGCAACTACCCCAAGGTGCCGGTGGAAGCGAGAAAGACGGACGATGCAGAAAAGCTGGAGGCACAGATTTCACCTGCCCGCCGTCATCGGAACGATACCGATGATTCTCGTTGCCGTCGGCGTGTTCGTGATCGGCATCGGCTTCTCGGTGTTGTGGTCTTTCACCAGTTCGAAGCTCTTCCCGACCTACGATTTCGTCGGTCTGGCGCAGTATCGGCGCCTTTGGGCCGATAACCGCTGGCTCGTCTCGGTCAACAACATCTGGTTCTTCGGCCTGATGTCCATCACCTGCAACATGGTGTTCGGCTACCTGCTCGCCGTTTTCATGGACCAGCGCATCCGCCAGGAGGACCTGTTCCGCTCGATCTTCCTGTATCCTTTCGCCATGTCGCTGATCGTCACCGGTCTGGTGTGGCAATGGGCTCTCGACCCGAACCTCGGCCTGCAGGAGGCGCTCCGCAACTGGGGCTGGTCGAGCTTCAGCTTCGCCCCCCTGGTCGATGCCGAGACCGCGCTTTACGCGCTGGTCGTGGCGGGCATCTGGCAGGGCTCGGGCGTGACGATGGCGATCCTGCTTGCCGGCCTGCGCGGCGTTGACGAGGATATCTGGAAAGCGGCGAGGGTCGACGGCATCCCAACGTGGCGCACGCACTTGTCCATCGTGGCGCCAATGATGAAGGGCGCCTTCGCCACCGCCTTCGTTCTCCAGTGCGTAAGCGTGGTGCGCGTCTACGATCTGGTTATTGCCATGACCGGCGGTGGTCCCGGCATCGCCACGTCCATGCCGGCAGTCTACGTCATCCAGCTCATTACAGTTCGCCAGAACGTCGGCCAAGGCATGGCTGCGGCAACGATGATGCTGCTGCCGGTCCTGATCGTGCTGGCTCTCAGCGGAATTCTACTATGGCGGCGAAATCGTCAGCGGGAAGCGGGCGCATGACCGCCGGCCAGATCACAGCAATTCAGCCTGTCCAGCAAGCGCCGGACCAGGCTGGCGTGGCGCCCTTCGGGCCGAAACCGCGACGGTTGTCGGCCGGCCGCATCGGCATTTATGCTTTCCTGGTCGTTGCGGCGCTCTTCTTCCTCATCCCGGTCTACATCATGATCGTCACCTCGCTGAAGGGGATGCCCGAGATCAGGCTTGGACATCTTTTCAACCTTCCGGGCGAGCCGACATTTCAGCCCTGGGCCGACGCCTGGCTCCATGCTTGCACCGGCCGCGACTGCAACGGCCTCAGTCCAGGCTTTTACAATTCGGTGAAGATCACCCTGCCGAGCGTGGTCATCTCGATCATCTGCGCGTCGATCAACGGCTACGCGCTGACCTTCTGGCCATACAAGGGTGCCAACTTGCTGTTCGGGTTGCTCGTGTTTGGTGCCTTCGTGCCCTATCAGGTCGTGATCTATCCATTGATCATCGGACTGAGCTCGGTCGGGTTGTTCGCGTCCCTTCCTGGCATCATCATCGTGCATACGATCTTCGGAATGCCCATCCTGACGCTGCTGTTCCGCAATTTCTACGCGGCAATACCGGTCGAGCTGTTCAAGGCGGCGCGCGTCGACGGTGCGGGTTTCTGGCGCATCTTTTTCTACATCATGCTGCCGATGTCGGTACCGATCACTGTCGTCGCCGTCATCCTGCAGGTTACCGGCATCTGGAACGACTTCCTGTTCGGCGTCGTGTTTGCCGGGCGGGCCAACTGGCCGATGACGGTGCAGCTCAACAACATCGTCAACACCACCACCGGCGTGAGGGAGTACAATGTCAACATGGCGGCGACCATTCTGACGGCTGCGGTGCCTCTGCTCATCTACTTCATCTCCGGAAGATGGTTCGTGCGCGGCATCGCCGCTGGCGCGGTGAAAGGCTAGTGGATATGGCGCAGAACGGTACCAGCGTTTCGATCCAGGACCTGTCGCTGAGTTTCGGCGTGGTGACAGTCCTGCAGACCCTCAATCTCGATGTCGCCGAGGGCGAGTTCATCGTGCTGCTCGGTCCCTCCGGCTGCGGCAAGTCGACCTTGCTCAACTGCATTGCCGGCCTGCTCGACGTCTCCGAAGGCAGCATCTTCATCAAGGGCAAGAACGTCACCTGGGAAGAGCCCAAGGACCGCGGCATCGGCATGGTCTTCCAGTCGTATGCGCTGTACCCGCAAATGACGGTGGAGAAGAACCTGTCCTTCGGCCTGCGTGTCGCCGGCACGCCGAAGGACGAGATTGCCAAGCGGATCGCACGGGCAGCCGAAATCCTGCAGATCGAGCCGCTGCTGCAGCGTAAACCTGCGGCGCTCTCCGGCGGCCAGCGCCAGCGCGTGGCGATCGGGCGGGCGCTGGTGCGCGATGTCGACGTGTTCCTGTTCGACGAGCCGCTCTCCAATCTCGATGCCAAGCTGCGCGCAGAGCTGCGCGTCGAGATCAAGCTGCTGCATCGCAGGCTGCAGAACACCATGATCTATGTCACGCACGACCAGATCGAAGCGATGACGCTGGCCGATCGTATCGCGGTGATGAAAGGTGGCGTCATCCAGCAGCTCGATGCGCCGCAGACCATCTACAACCGTCCGGTCAACCGCTTCGTCGCCGGCTTCCTCGGCTCACCCGCGATGAATTTCATCGATGGGCAAACGGAGGCCGGCGCGTCTGCGGCCTTCAAGACCGGAAATGTATCCATACCGCTCGACCGCTACGCTTTCGATGCGGCCGGCAACAGCAGCGGACCTTGCATGTTCGGTATCCGGCCTGAGCACGTCGCGTTCGGCGAGGCGGCGAATGCCATGCCCTTTGCCATCGATGCCGCCGTCGAGATCGTCGAGCCGATGGGCTCCGACACGCTGGTGTGGACGAAGCTCGGCGACCAGAATTTTTCTTTCCGCGTCGAGGCGGAAAAGACGCTGCGCAATGGCGAGCCGATCCGGATCGGCTTTGATCCTGCCCGCGCCTCGCTGTTCGACAGCCAATCCGGCAACCGCATGTAGCTCCCAAGCCCTACTACCCCATCCCCAAGCAGAACGGACAGAGACGATGAACTGGTCATTCCAACTTTACAGCGCCCGCAATTTCCAGCCCTGGGAAGGCGTCCTCGCGACGCTCGGCAAGCTCGGCTACACCCAGGTCGAAGGCTTCGGTGGCGTCTATGACGATCCCAAGGCCTTCCGCGCCGAACTCGACAAGAACGGGCTCGCCATGCCGACCGGGCATTTCTCGATCGACGCGCTTGAGAACGATTTCGACGGCGTGCGCAAAACCGCCGACGCACTCGGCATCACGCTGCTCATCTGTCCTTATCTGATGCCCGACCAGCGGCCGTCCGATGCGGCCGGCTGGCGCGGATTCGGCGAGCGCCTGGCCAAGGTCGGCGGCGCCGCGAAAAAGGCAGGCTACGCCTTTGCCTGGCACAACCATGATTTCGAGTTCAAGAAGCTCGCCGATGGCTCGGTGCCGCAGGATCTCATCCTCACGGCGGCGCCCGACATCGGCTGGGAGATGGACGTCGCCTGGGTGGTGCGGGGCGGCGACGATCCGCTGAAGTGGATCGACAAACACGGCCAGCGAATCAGCGCCGTCCATGTCAAGGACATGGCCAAGCCCGGTGAAGGGTTGGACGAGGATGGCTGGTCGGATGTCGGCCATGGCACCATCGACTGGGCCGGCCTGATCAAGGTGTTGCGCGCCAAGAGTGCGGCCCAATACTACGTCATGGAACAGGACAACCCGAACGACATCGAGCGCTTCGCGCGCCGCTCGATCGCAGCCGTCAAGACCTACTAGGAGCAATCAGCATGGCAAAGAAACTTGGCATCGGCGTCATCGGCTGCGGCAACATCTCGAAGGCGTATTTTTCGCTGGCGCCGCTGTTTCGTGGCATCGAGATGCGCGCCTGTGCCGACATCAACATGGATGCGGCGAAGGCACGCGCGAAGGAGTTCAAGCTGCGCGCTGAAACCGTCGACGATCTGTTGAAGGCCGACGACATCGACATCATCGTCAACCTGACCATCCCGGCGGTGCATTTTGAGGTGTCGAAGCAGGTGCTCGACGCCGGCAAGCATGTCTATTCGGAAAAGCCGTTCGTGCTGTCGGTCAAGGAAGGGCTCGACCTGAAGAAACGCGCCGGGGCGAAAGGGCTGCGCATCGGCTCGGCGCCCGATACCTTCCTCGGCGGTGCGCATCAGCTGGTGCGAGAGCTCATCGACACCGGAAAGCTCGGCAAGATCACCAGCGGCACGTGCCACGTCATGGGCCACGGCATGGAGCACTGGCACCCCAATCCCGACTTCTTCTTCCAGCCGGGCGCGGGACCGGTGCTCGACATCGGCCCGTACTACATCACCAATCTGATCCAGCTGATCGGACCGGTGAAACAGGTCGCCGCCTTCGCGTCGACGCCGGCCAAGGAACGCACCATCAGTTCAAAGCCGCGCGCGGGCGAAAAGATCCCGGTCAACACGCCGACGACCATCCATGGCCTGCTGGAGTTCGAGAACGGCGCCGTGATCACGCTCAACACCAGCTGGGACGTCTGGGCCCATGGTCACGCGCCGATGGAACTCTATGGCGAGACGGGTACGGTGTTCGTGCCGGATCCGAACTTCTTCGGTGGCGACGTGCGCTTCACCGAAGACAGCAAGCCGGTCAAGAAGCTGCCGAAATGGCAGCACCCGTTCGGCGTTCCCAACGAGATGCATTCGCAAGGCATGATGGCCAACTACCGCACCGCCGGTCTCGCCGACATGGCGGTGGCGATCGCGGAAGGCCGGCCGCACCGCTGCTCGATGGAACTGGCGCTGCATGCCGTCGACGTCATGACCGGCCTGCTGCGCTCCGGTGAAACCGGCAAGTTCGTCGCCATGCAAACCAGTTGCGAACGGCCGGCCGCACTTGGCGTCAAGGAAGCCAAGGAGCTGCTGGCGAAGAAGAAGTAGGTGCCTCAACCCTCTCCCCGTTCCGACGGGGAGAGGGTAAGGGTGAGGGGCAGAGCCCGACTCGCCGCGTTGTCGCGATGGCGGCCGACTGGCTCGCTTCCATTTGAGGATTTCCGATGCCCTACATACCCGCCGAAAACCGCTACGAAAAAATGGTCTACAACCGCTGTGGCCGCTCTGGCCTGAAGCTGCCGGCGATCTCGCTGGGGCTGTGGCACAATTTCGGCAATGACACGCCGCACAAGACCAAGCAGGCGATCGCGCGCAAGGCGTTCGATCTCGGCATCACGCATTTCGACCTCGCCAACAACTACGGTCCGCCGCCCGGCTCGGCGGAGACCGCTTTCGGCGAAATCCTGCGCACCGATTTCGCCGGCTACCGCGACGAGCTGATCATCTCGACCAAGGCCGGCTACGAGATGTGGGCCGGACCTTACGGTGAATGGGGCGGGCGCAAATACATGCTGGCCAGCCTCGACCAGAGCCTGAAGCGGATGGGGCTCGACTATGTCGATATCTTCTATTCGCACCGCTTCGACCCCGATACGCCGCTTGAAGAAACGATGGGCGCGCTCGACCATGCCGTGCGCTCGGGCAAGGCCCTCTATGCCGGCATCTCGTCCTACAATTCGCAGCGCACGCGCGAGGCCGCCGATATCTTGAAGCAGCTCGGCACGCCTTGTGTCATTCACCAGCCGAGCTATTCGATGCTCAACCGCTGGGTGGAGGAAGACGGCCTGCTCGACACGCTCGAAGGGCTCGGCGTCGGCTCGATCGTGTTCTCGCCACTGGCGCAAGGCATGCTGACCGACAAATATCTCGGCGGCATTCCCGACGGCAGCCGTGCCTCGCAAGGCAAGTCGCTGAGAACAGCCTTCATCAACGACAAGACCATCGCCAACATCAAGGCGCTTGACGCCATTGCCGGCAAGCGCGGGCAGACGCTGGCGCAGATGGCGCTGGCCTGGGTGCTGCGCAAGGGCAAGGTGACCTCGGCGCTGATCGGAGCCAGCCGGCCGGAGCAGGTCGAGGACTGCGTTGGCGCGCTCAAGGTGCCCGACTTCAGCGATGCCGAACTCGCCGAGATCGATACCTACGCGCGCGAGTCCGACATCAATCTGTGGGCGGCTTCGGCCGAACGCAAAGGCCCGCCGAGGAAATAAGCCACGCTCCAGTTATTTGTTCTTGCGGAATTCCGGACGGAAAACCGTCACAGACTTTTCCTGGAATTGCTCCTGACAAGCCGGCAAACAAGAACGGCGGGAACCTCTCCCGCCGTTATCATGCAAAACCTAATGGCCGGGCCTCAGGGCGTCTTCGGCTTCTGTGCAGTGCCTAGCCCAGCCTTGGGCTTTTCCGGTGCCGGTGCCGAGGTCTTCATCTTCGCATCGATCCAGCTCGTGTAGTTGGCCAGCCGTGTGTAGATGCCGTAGGCGTCCTTGTGGCCACAGGCCGCACTCCCGTCCGCCGGGCCTTCGCCCCAGCTGACGACGCCGACCTGGACCGGGCCGTCGGCGCCGGTCATGAACAGTGGGCCGCCACTGTCGCCATTGCAGGCATCGCGCACGCCGCTGGTGGTACCGGCGCAGATCATGTTGCTGGTCAGCGGGTCGGTCATGTCGGCGGCGATCGCATTGGCGGCCGCATCGATGCCCTTTTCCGAATAGCGCATGCGGTGGGACAGATCGCCCAACGCTGCCTTCAGATCATGCGCGTAGATGGCTTTGATGCCGCTGTTGCAGGCCTGGTTCGGCTGCAGGTCGAGATCGGCAACCATCAGCGTGGTTGGAAAGGTGCCATCCTGCATCTTGCCCCAGCCGGTGACGGTCGTCTTGCCGGTGTCGGGGGTCGCGCCATGGGTAAGCTTGATGGTCGGCGCATCGGCCGGTTCGGCAAGCCGGAGCAGGCCGAGGTCGCTGTCGAGCGTCTGCTCGCTGTAGCCATCGTTGACGATGACCTCCACCACCTTGTGGCGCTTGCCCTCGCTGAGATCGGTGGCGCCGGTCAGCACGGTGACGGCATCCGGCGAGATCGGCCGGCCCTTGTCGTTGAGGCAGTGCGCCGCCGTCAGCACCCATTGCGGCGCGATCAGGCTGCCGCCGCAGAATTGCGCATTGGCCTGCGAGGCCGGGTTCTCGTCCAGCCTGTCGGTGGTAAGCAGCGCGACCTGGAAAGGATAGGCGCCCTTTTCGGCCTGGTTGCCGCCATAGACGCGATCGGCGCCGTCGGGATTTTCCGCCGCGGCTTTCGCCCTGGCATCGGCGACACGGTTGATCGGCGAAACCGCCGCCTCCGGTCGGGCGGCACCTTCGTCCGCCTGGGTGGAATTGGCGGCCGCAAGGGCGGCAGCGATGCCGAGCAGCGACGCGGCGGCGATCGGCCTGAACCGATGGATGATGTGCACCTGAATCCTCCTGAGACACGTTCCCGAACGAGCCAGCCCCCGGCGCATGATCAACGAAACAGTCCCGGCAAGTCAGGCGTTGCTTCGCGGAGTGCGTTCCCGTGCGGAACCCGTTCAAAACCCTATAGCCCCCCACGGGCTACGTGGAAGCGAATTGTCATTCCAATGTTGTATTAATTTAGGCAGTATATCTGCGCGGGTATCTTTGGCGGGGGCCTTAGACAGACCGCATGGGGTGATGATCAGGTTCAGGCGCCGGTAACCAAACTCATTTTTCGGCTTCACCACGATCTCGACAATATTTCTGTATTTTGATCAAGTCCTTGCTGACTTTTGGGAGAGTCTCACCATGACAAAACTGACAAACGCTATCATTGCGTCCGCATTGCTTTCCACTGCGATGTGGACGGCCCCGGGTTTCGCCGCCGATCCTGGCTCCGCCAGTACCGGCAATGGCGAAAGCATGCGGGACGTGACTTCAGGCGACTACAAGCCCGGGCGGGCCAAACCAATTGCGCCGCCGACGCTGACTGACGAAGACAGCCGCGCCGCGCCGCTTGCTGACGAGGCAACGGCTGTCAAATCCTATGGCATCGTCGGACGTTCCGCCGATGGCAAGGAGATCAAGATCGAGCCAAGCGAAGCGCTGCGGGACCTTATCATCAAGGAACTGAATGCGCCGGCCAATGGAAAGGACGCGGGTCCGCGGAAGACCGAAGATCCCGATCTGGGCGAAGGCGAGGCTGGCCGTCAGGTTTTCGGGCCCGACGATCGCGAGCAGGTCAAGAACACCAAGACCTATCCGTTCTCGGCAATTGGTTATCTGGAAGCGAAATCGCCGAAGACGGGCAGCTTTGGCAGCTGCTCGGCGACGCTGATCGGCCCGCGCACGGTGCTCACCGCGGCGCACTGCCTCTACAGCCATGAAGACAAGGACTGGCTCTCCGATTATCTGTTCGTGCCAGGTCTCAACGGCAGCACTGCCGACGACGCACCGTTCGGCGCCTTCACCTTTGAAAGCGCCTATGTGCTGCAAGGCTTCATCGACAACTACCAGGGCTATTATGGTTCGGTCCTTCTGTGGGATCTCGGCATCGTAACCCTGAAGCAGGATGTCGGCACCAACCTCGGCTGGCTGGGCTACGCCAATTATGACGATCTGGGCGACTTCACCGCCAACCTCGTCGGCTATCCCGGTGACAAGCCGATGGGCACGATGTGGAAGGCAAGCTGCGAAGTGCATGCCGAGAACATCGCCCCGGAATATTTCCAGTATGACTGCGACACGTTCCCGGGGTCGAGCGGCAGTTCGGTCTATGCCTACGACAACAACTCCAAGCAGCGCATCATCACCGGCGTCAACGTGGCGGAAAGCCCCGACGCGAACACCGCCGTGCGCCTGAACGCCGCCAACGTCCAGTGGATCAACAGCCTGTATAAATAACGCTGCGGAATTCGCGGTTGAAACAAAAGGCGGCGGGGGCGACCCCGCCGCCTTTTTCGTGCCGCGGTTCAAATGCGGCTTCTCTTGCACGCGGCCGGCTCGCCGACTACGCTCGACCGGCCAAGGGGTTGGCATCCGAAGGGGTTCAAGGGATGGCGCGGGCAAGGGCAGTGTTGGGGATCGCGGCCGCATCGCTGCTGGCCGCGTTGATGGTTTCACCGGCTTTCGCCGATCCGGCCGCCGCGCCTGCCAGCGGTGCCTGGGCGGAACGGGTGCAGATCCTGTACCAGGCAGACACGCGCTCGGTGCTGCGCAGGATGGTCCGTGTGTGGGACTTCCATCCGGAACAGAATCTCGACTTCGCCTGGGAGCCGGCGGCCGGTCAGTCGCCCGACCGGACGATCGCCGAAGACGGCACCATCAACGGCAAGGGCAGGCTGGTGTGGCGGGTGCGCGGCTCGGCGAGCTATGACCCCAAGACCATCTATTCCAGCTATTTCGGTGACGTTCGGAATGGCCGGCCCGACGGACAAGGCCGGCTCGAGCTGCGCTCGGGCGAGGTTTTCGACGGGCATTGGCTTGCCGGGGAACTCAACGGAAAGGGCATCCATGTCGATGCCGACGGTAACCGTTACGAGGGGCAGTTCGTCGCCGGCGTGCCGAATGGTGAAGGCCGATTGCTGTCCAATACCGGCGAGATATTTGCCGGCTCATTTGTCGACGGGTTGAGGAACGGCAAGGGCCGTACCCGGCTGGCCGGAGGCACCGTCTACGAGTCGCAATGGGCGATGGGCAAGGAGGTCGGCGGCTCGCGCCCCGACGTGCTGGCCGATGCCAGGGTCGGCGGATTGCTCAAGGCGCAGACCGGCGGGGGCGATGCCGACAAGGTCGAGATCGGCGTGGCGGTCGACCAGCGCATGACCCAGCAATCCGACATGCAGTACCAGCATCTGGTGCGCGACGAGGATATCGCGATCTATCCGCAGGCGGACCAGTACAATGACAGCTGGAACGGCACCGGCCAGGTCACCACCAGCAATGTCTATGAAGGCATGGAGTGGGAGGATGCGCCGGCCTTTGCCGAGGTCGACCTGAAGACGTCAGACCAGTCCAGGGTCAAGCTCGACAGTCTGGAAATGAAGGTCGCCGCCAGCGACGCCTATCGCAAGCCGATGCTGTCGATCTCTGAGCATTTCGGATGCGTCGGCTTCCGGCCGGATTTCTCGATCGTCAACAATGGCTGGGGTGACGCCAAGGACATGAAGATGTCGATCCAGTTCACCACGGTCGATGACGAAGGCAACCCGACCGGTGACCCCAGCCGCATGTTCAGCAAGGAGGTCGGCAGTTTCGGCGAGGGCGTCGATGTGTCGATCAAGAGCGTGCTCACGGAAGCCGGTGTCGATACGGCGAGCCTGGAGACGGGCCGGTTTCCCTGTCCTTCGGTGGACAGTCTCAATGTCTGCCGCAGCCAGCTGACCAACAAGATCAAGTTCGGCGAGGTCGCCGACTATCTCGGCAACATGCAACAGGCGATGACGCTGAATGCGATCGGCAAGTTCGATTATTCCTGGGCGGATGATGAAGGTCATGTCTACCAGCAGAGCGAGCCGTTCCGCACCTCCATCACCATGGCGGTTTTCGAGACCCCGGAATCGATGGCCGAATGCGGCGATGGCGGCGGTGGCACACCGGAAGCGATGCGCTACCAGAACATCGAGTTCCCGATCGGCAAGCATGACTACACCATCGCCATGCCGGTGCGTGGCAACAAAAAGATCAGCGCCTACACGGCGCGGCTGAAGATGTGGTCGTCGATGTCGTCGATCCATAGCTTCAGCATCGCGGCGCACTTCGCCGATGGCAGCGTGCGCGAGAGCAAGCCGGTGACCTTCTTCTATTTCCGGCCGAAGCAATCGCTGTTCGAGACCAAAACCGAGCCGGCGGCCTGCTATCTGCCACGCGACATGGTCGGTTGCGGTTAGCTATTTGCGACCCATCTCGAAATAGTTGGGCAGCGGCAAAAGCCGGGTATAGATCGTGCCCTGGGCGAAGATGCGCAATTCCAGCATCGATCCCGATGACCGCTCGGCGCTCTGGTCGAAGAGGAAATTGCCGAGCGAATAGACCTCGGCCACGTCGCCGCCGGCTAGCGGAACGATCGCCTCGCTCGAGACATGCGGATGGCCGCCGACGATGGCCGAGACGCCACGCAGCCGCATCTGGTCGGCAAGCATGTCCTCGCGCACCGACGCTTCGGTCCTGTATTCGCGGCCCCAGTGGACGAAGGCGACCACCGGCCGCTCGGCATTCTGGTGCAGCAGCCGGTCGAGCAGGGCAGGCGTCAGCAGATCGGTGTTCTTCGAGCCGTTGGTGTCGATGTCGGTCAGGCCGACAAGGTCAAGATCGGCAAGCGCCAGCGTCTCACCCTGCCCGAAATGCGGGATGCCGGCCTCGTCCAGGGCGCGCAGTGTCTCGGCATAGCCTGACGGGCCGAGATCAGAGGCGTGATTGTTGGCGAGCCCGACGCCGGCGACATGCAGCCTTTTCAGCATGTCGGAAGCCAGACCTTGCGGCATCGCCAGGGTCATGTCGTCGATCGCTTCCGGCACGTTGGGCAGGATGACGCCTTCGAGGTTGACGATCAGCGGCCGTGAACCGGTGAGGGCCAGAACGCTGTCGACGATCCGGTCGGCGACGCCGTCGTGAACCAGAATCTTCTTCATCGCGCGGCCGAAATTCACGTCGCCGGCCAGATAGTAGATCCTGTCCTTTGGCCGTGCCGGGTTGTTGAAGCCGGGACCGAAGGCGCCGAACAGCGCCACCACATAGCTGGTGGTCCGCTCGACATAGTCCGAGGTGTGTCCCTGCGAGTTCTCGTTGGCGACGACCAGTGGCTGGGCGCCGAACAGTTCGCGCTGCAGCCTGGTCTGGATGTAGAGCGCACCGACGGAATCGGCGTGATCCGGCTGGCGAAGCGCCGCTATGCCGTCGAGCGATCCGGCGGCCAGCATGTTGAGCGTCTGCTGGTCGAAGCGTCGTGCGTCGTGCTGGGGCAGATAGTGCGAGAAGTCGGTGGATTCGACAATCAGCGTGTCCTGGTCGACGATGGGCTTCAGGGCCTCGGCCAGCCTGTCCCAGTCGCCACGGCGCGCCTTCACCGACATCGCCACGGGGACGATTTCCGCCTCGGGAAAATAATGATGCAGGAAAGGCAGCATGGCGCGCACGCCATGCTCCTTGTCGAACAGGCAGGACTCCTCGACCATGTCGCTGTTCGTCTCAAGGCGGCGCACCGCCTGTACGTCGGCGGCGACCGGGCCAAGCACGGTATCGAAGCCGCGCAGCGTGGTGGCGTACAGTTTGTGCGTCTTGTGGAAATGGTCCGGCGACAGGATGATGATGCGCTTGTAACGGAAGCCGGAGGCCGCCCGGAACCCGAGCGCCACGAGGTCTGCGGCCAAGAGATGATGCGGAACGGTGATGCCGGTGAGCCGCTGGTTGGAAGGCTCGACATTGGCGACGCTGGCGATGGCATCCTTGAACAGCGTGGCGTCGTCATAGAAGGGCGGGAAGTTTTTGGTGCCTGGCTGGCAGACGACAGGGGCGGCCCGTGTCGCGCCGCTGACGATAAAGAAAAAGACGATGATCGTCAGCAGGCGGGCCATCATGGCTCGGCCAGGACGATGTTCTCCACGCCGCCGACATAATAGAACGGCTTTTGCTTGGACGATGTCAGCCGCACCACTTCGCGCGAAATGTAGTCGGCAAGGCCGAACAGCGTGACGCCGCCATCGGACGTCCTCGCCTTGCCGCGCAGGCCTTCGAGGATCGAATAGGTGAAGACGCCGTGGCCGAGTTCCGGCAGTTCGGCGGCGGTGTTGTTGGCGGCGGTGGCCGAAAACACGACGATGCGCGCGTCCTGCGCGTCCTTCTCCAGGCGCGGATTGAAGGCGTTGGCGGCATGGCAGGTGTCGAGCAGCATGAACCGCATGCCCTTGGCCCGCTCGACCGATTTCTGGATGTCCGACCAGTCGACAAGCGAGGAGCGCTTCCAGCGCTCGGCATCCTGTTTGCGGCCGTCGGTCGGGATGAAATAGTAATCCTCGTCGATGTTGATGCCGTGGCCGGCGACGAAAATGATGGTGGTGTCGTGCTCGCCCGGTCTGTCGAGGAAATCGGCGAGCTGATCGTCGATCGTGTCGGAGTCGGGCTCCATGACGTTGTCGGCGCTGGCGATTGTATAGGTCTGCCTGGCCTTGTCGGGGGCCTCGTCGAGCGCTTCACGGTTGACCAGAACCAGTGTCTCCATGGATGAGAACAGTGGCGCCGATTTCTGCGAAATCACCTTGAGAAACTCGGTGGCATCATCGACGGGATAGCGCAGGTCGCAGGCGTGGCCCGAACAGGCGTCGGTCAGGAACGGATATTTGTCGACGCCAATGACCGCGACATAGAGCTTGCCCCTGGCCTCGGCCTTCTCGGTCTTTCTTGCCAGCGCTATTACGCTGCGTTCGGTCAGATAACCGAATTCGTTGGTGCCGGTGATGCGGATGGTGTTTTCGCCATTCTCGACCGGTATCTCGACGGTGGTGCTGTTGCCATCCACCACCGAGCGGGCGGTGACGTCGCCGACATTGCGGCTGTTCGACAGGATCGAGAAGCCAGCGACATCGGTCCCGCCCTCCCTGGCACCCGTGATCTCGACGGCGACATAGCCGTCACGCACCTTGCTCTGGTCGTCAGCGAGGCGGATGTCGAATTCCGGCGGCTTGCGCTGCAGCAGCTTTTGCAGCTCGTTGTCGACGCCCGGACGCATCTCTCTGACCGCCTGTTTGGCGCTGCGCAGGATGATGGCCCGGCGTACCATTTCCGGGCTCCAGAGATATTTCTTCAACTGGCCGGCGCGGATGAAGCGGCCCTCATGGTCGCGGCCCTGGTTGACCTGCCAGCCGATCAGCTTGTCGCCCTCGTCGGAGGAATAGTAGAAGCCCTGCGGCATCCAGGCGATCCATTGCGAGCCGGCAAAGAACATCGAGACGATCAGCTCATGCGTCTTCAGGTTCCACAGCCGGAGCGTCTGGTCGGCACTGCCGGTAATCAGAAGACCAGCTTTATCGGAAGCAACCATGGCGTTGATCTCGCCGGTATGGCCGGTGAACTCGCCAGACACTTTCGCGGTCGCGGTCCGGTATTCGATCAGCGTGCCATCACTGCCGCCGGTGATCACCCCAAGGCCATTGTCGATCAGCGTATAGGCCGAATGGACAAAGCCGTTGGTGGCATCGTTCTCGATGCTGTGCACCATCTTGCCGCCATTGGCGATCTCCAGCATGGCGTTTTCCAGCGCGTCCTTGCCGCCTGGCGCTGTGCGCAGCGACCACTGGCCGTCGGCCAGAGCGGCGCGGGCAAATGAGCCCGGCTCCGTCAGCGGCTGCGGGTCCTCGAAGAAACGCTCGGTGGTTGGTAGCACCAGCCTGTTGTCCAGCGCGCCCTGTTCTTCCGGACAGGAAACGCGCTCGGGGCATGGGTTGGCGTTGCTCCAGGCGATGACGTCGTTTGCCACGTCGATGCCGACGGCGGTCACCGGTTCGCCCACTCCCTGCAGCAGCGCCTTGCGCTCGCCGGTCGCGGGGTCCCAGACCTGGATGGCGTTGCGGGTGCCGCCGGCGGTCGCCACCAGCGAACCATCGGCATTGGCAGTGCTGGCATAGACCGTCCCGTCATGACCGGTGTAGTCGAGCACTTTCTCGCCGGTGTCGGTGTTCCAGACGATGGAGCGGTGCTTGTCGGCGCAGCGATAGCCGCAGGAGGCGACCAGCCGCGCCCCCTTGGCAAAGGTCAGCGAGCCGATGAGGAAATCCTGCTTCGGCATGGCGCGCACCAGCGTGCCGTCGGCGGCGTGCCAGAGCTGCACCTGCCCGCCCTTGCTGCCGGTGGCAAACAGGCTGCCATCCTGCGACACGGCCAGCGCCATGACACTGATGTCCCGCAGCGGCTCGGCTTCGGCCGGCAAGACGATCTCCTCGCCCTTCGCGACGTCCCAGAGCCGGATGCCGTTGTCGGTGGTGGTCGCCACCAGCCGGGTTCCCGCCGCTGCGAAGGCGAGCTTGTCGATGTGCCAGGAATCGGCATCGAGCTTCTTGTCCAGCGCCCAGCCGGTCGCGGACTTGTCGTCCAGCCGCCAGAGATAGACCACGCCATCGGCGCCACCGGCGGCCAGGCTTTTGCCATCGGGAGAGAAGCTGAGGTCGTAGGTCGCGTAGTCCGCGGCCGTGAGCACCGCCTTCATCTTGCCGGTGGCGAAGTCGAAAAGCCTGATGTCGCCATAAGGCGGCTTGTCCCCGAGGCTGGCGCCGAAATAGCCGCCGGCGGCGATCGTCTTGCCATCCGGCGAGACCGCGACCGCGAAGATCTTGCCGTCGCTGCCGTTGCCGAGATAGCCGCGAATGGTGCGCAGCGTCACCCCGCTCTGCCAGTCCCAGATGCGGATGGTCTTGTCGTTCGATGCCGAGACGATGTCCTCGCCGTCGGGCGTGAAGGCGAGGTCGGTGACCTGGGCACTGTGGCCGCCGGTGTCGAGATCGAGGTGGAAGTCAGGCGCCTCTTCGGCGCGAGCAGCCGATGAGACAACAAGCGCACCGGCCATTGCCAGCCAGCGGCAGGCGCGCATGAGGCGGACGCTCATGGCGAATTTTCCCATCGCTACTTGGCTTCGGCAGCAGGCGGCCCATTGCGCACATAGTCCTCGATCGCCGAGGCGAAAGTGGGCGAACCCGCCTTGCGCTGCTTGTCGACATAGCCGGCAAAATAACTCCAGAACGAGACGGCATAGTCGCGGAAATAAGCATCGGTCACTTTGCGCGAACACAGATCGCCGTCGACGCAGAAGGACAGGCGGTTGAGGAAATAGACAATGCGGTCGAAATTTTCGCTGAAATCGGCAAGCGGCATGTCGCCACCAGTGGCGGTCATCGCCTCGATGCCGATCCGCTGCCGGAACACCTGTTCCTCGGTCGGCGACGGGTTGGCGCTGAGCAGATTGTCGTATTTGGCGTTGAGGGCCGCAAGACGATCTTTCAGGGCGCGCTGCGCCTGCTGGTAGTCCTTGGTTTCCCAGAGCTCAACCAGCGACATGGTCTGCTCGACGCGCTTCTGCTCCTGGTTGGCCAGGAACTGGTAAACCGAGAACATCAAGGTGAAGATGATGGCCAGACGCACCAGAAGGCCCGACCAGGCATAGACCAGCATGCGCCAGTCGCGGTCGGTGAAGGGGTTCGCTTCCTTCTTGATCTCGTGGCTGCTCGGCCACGGAAAACCTTCGGTGGTTTCCGGCAGCGCCGGTTTCGTGGCTGGCGCCTTTGCGGGCGCGGCAGCTGCTGTTCTGGCGTTGCCCGTCGGCTTCTTCATCCGCAGCTGTCCAGTTCGATGACGGCAGAGGGGTCCAGCACGATACCGGGCGCCTCCAGCTTCTTTTTCAGGCATTCCAGCTGCAGGCGCGAAATCATGAACTGAACATCGGGCTCCGCCGGCCCCTTGTTCGGTGACGGCAACGCCTCGACCACGCCGCGCGAGGCGCAGTTGCTGAGATCGACGACAACGGCGCCGCTGCTGCTTTTGGCGATCTGGTCGTACTGATCGAGAAAACAGGTGGCCAGTTCCGAGTTGGTGACGATCTGCTTGGCACACAGGCCACAGGCCTCGTCGGCCGAAGCATTGGCGATCAGCATCAGGCTGCCGGCAAGGCCGGCAATCGTTCCACGCCAGGAAAACACAGAGTTCTTCACAATCGATCCTATCCGCTTCATCCGGCCGCCTGCGCCATGGCCGCGGCCGGAATGTTCTCATATCGCGCCGATCGCGCAAGAGCTCTTCAGGCGCGTGGCACCGTCTCCATCGGGAAGATCATCACCGCGCCCTTCGGGCCGCTCTTGTCGGCAAGCCGCATCACCGAGCGGGTTGCCGGCGCCATGCCGAGATCGGTCAACATGTCCGAGAAGCTGGCAGGCCCCAAGCCGCGCGTCATCGATGCGACGCCATCCTGCGCCAGGAAGCTCAAATCCTCCTTCTCGCTCTCCGGCGGCGCCTCGGTCAAAACCGCGATCATCCTTTCCATGCCGAAGCTGGTGTCCGTGAAGGCCAGCAGTCCCTCCTCGAGCGAGGCTTGCGGCGCGAGGCGTTCGGCGACGATGTGGGTGATCGAATAGTCGCTGCCGACATAGAGCACGTTGATGTCGACCAGAAGATCAGAGCCGTTCCTGGCCAGCACATGCACTTCGTCGCCCGGCGAGACGCGAGGCACCACCGAAGCCTGCAACGGTTCGAGGCCATCCTTGTCGCGACGCTTGACCTGGAACTGGACGTCGACGTCCTCGGGCTTGTAATCGGAGGCGGCCGCCAGCCGCGACAGCCCGGTGGCGCGGAAGATGGTGCGCAGATTTCGGGTCGTCGCCTCGACCAGCTTCTGCCGGTCATCCATGTGGATGATGATCAGCGGTGGCTTGCTGCCGTCCTTCAGGGTCACGTCGCCCGACGCCGGCAGGAACCACAGTGCGGGCTTGTCGGTCGCGTCCTTGGCCGCACCTGCAATGGCATTCTCGCGCATCACCGCGAAGCGAAGCTCGGCGCTGTTGCCGGGGTCGACCAGTTCGATGTTGAAGCCGGTCTCCTTGGCCGTGGCCAGTTCGTCGAGAACCGAATTGACGAGAGCGGTTTCCTTCTCAAGTCCCTTGGTCGCGGCCGGCCGCGCGACGACGAGCTTGTAGTCGACGGCGATCTCGGCCACCCGCGCATAGGCATTGGCGGGAATGTCGGCGAGCTTGAGCACCGGCTTGTTGTCGAACTCGACCGGCTTGACGCGGCTTTCCAGGTTCTTGGCAGATTGCACTTCGAGATAGCCGACCGCGTCGGAAAGCGGCGACAGCGCCGAATTCAGGATGGCGAGCTTGCTGCCGGGGGTGAGGCGATGCAACAGGCCGGCGCCGATCGTCGCGTCACCGTCCTTGATGACAACAGGCCACTGCATGACCGCGTCCGTCTTGTCGGTGCCGAACACGCGTGCGTCGAGTTCGCCCTCGAACAGCGGTGTCGGTCGCGTGCGGCTGTCGGCCGAATATTGCTGCAGCACGGCCTGGCCGAGCTGGCGATAGGTGATGTTGGGGTTCTCGGCCAGCTTCGACAGGATGGTGAAGGTGAACAGACCGAACCGTGGTGCATCCGTCGCGCCTTTGGGCAGCGGCATCTCCGGCGTCGTCTCCACCGTCTGCGCGGCATAGAAGGCGACCAGCTTGCCCTTGGTGATCGGTTCGCCGCCGGTCGGGGTCAGGTTGAAGGCGGGCTTGCGCTTGCCGTTCTCGTCGACGCCGCGCGAGCCGGCGGCCGATGTGACCTCGTCATAGGCCTTGATCGCGGCGGCCCGCTCGGCCTCGTTGCCGCCGACTAGGTCGGCGAACTCGACCTTGCGCTCCATTTCGTCGTCGACCTCGACGGCGCGTGTCGCGGTGCCGGAATGGCAGCAGTCGAACACCACCCAGACGAAGGCGCCTTTGTTGCGGATGGCGTCGAGCGCAGCACCAATCTCGTTGTCGACCAGCGCATTCGGCACGCCGGCATCGCGGTTGATCCACTTGTCGATGTCGACGGGCAGGAAAATCTCGTCGAGCCCGTCGGTCTCGTCGCCCTTGACCATCTCCGGCTGCTGGGCGCCGTGGCCGGACAAATGCAGATAGACGAAATCGTCGTGCTGCACCTTGGCGGCGAGGTCGGCCAATGCAGCCTTGATCGCCGCATGGGTCGGCAAGCCGCTGGCGTCCGGGACATCCTTGGCCAGCAACGTTACGTTCTCCGGTGCGAACCGCACCGGATCGGGCACGTTCTTCAACAGATATTCGTGGACGAGGCCGGCATCGTTCTTCGGCCCGATCAGCCAGTTCCTCTGCGGCAGGTTCGGATATTCGGTGCAAGCGATCAGCAGCGCATGATAGGTGCGCGATGCGGCCATGGTCCTGAACGACACCATGCCGGCCATCGTGAGCGCGGACGTGCCGACCAGCAGCGTCCGCCGCGTCAATTTGATCATGATTGCTTCCCCAAGCCCGATCGAATTTCCAAGCGCGGCAACTGTTGCCGAGGATTTTGTCAGTATTTTGAATGTTGCGTCGGAGAGCAACCCGCCTGTTACCTCCGCTCCGGTCGACGACGGTTGGTTGTCGACAGCCTTCCGGGCGGAGATGTTGGAAACAGTAGCAAAAATGCCTGTTCGTCGCTATCTGGTTGGGACAGGGATCGTTTGCGCGCGGAAATGATGCGCAAGCGACGCAAGACAGGTTGGAACAGGATCATGGCGGCAAGGGATGTGCTGACGAAGAACCAGCTGTGCGTGCTCGAGAAACTCGAGGCCGCCAGCGGGCCGCTCAGCGCCTATACCTTGCTCGACCAGCTGCGCGAGCGTGGTTTTCGCGCGCCGCTGCAGGTTTACCGGGCGCTCGACACGCTGGTGAAGTCCGGCTTCGTGCATCGCCTGGAAAGCATCAACTCCTTCGTCGCTTGTGCCGAGCCGCATGACCACAGCCATTCGATGACCGCTTTCGCCATCTGCGACACATGCGGGCAGGTGACCGAAATGTCCGACCACGATGTCGACCATCGGCTGGACGAATGGGTGCGCTCGACAGGCTTTGCCGCCAAGAAGGCGGTGATCGAATTTCGCGGGACGTGTGCCAAGTGCCTGGCTGAGGCCGCCTAAGCTACGTCTCGAACTCGTTCAAGAATGTCTCATAAATAACATATCGCGTGGCTCCGGGGGTGAGTTGCTCCAAAAGCAGGGGCTTAACCTCGTCCTGCCACGACAGCTTGCCCAACCCAGACCCGATTTTTGGCAAAGCAACGGATTCTATCAGGTTCCTGTCAGCCCACTTGGCAAGCCCACGAACCGCTTTGCGTAGATAGGGAAGTGTGGCGTGATACATGTCGGGCTGGGTCGCCAGATAGACAAAGCCGGGCTGCTCGCCATCCGGCTTCAGGACCCAGACTTGCCCTCCCGTAAATTTACCTGCCCGCGCGTGTTTCTTGAAAGCGGCCTGTACATTGGGCCATTTTCTCGAAATCTTCAGTGCGAGGCCGGTGCCAAGCCCCTCCTGATTGCCCTCCGCGACGCCCTGAGCGATATAATTTTCTTTTGCTGCCAGCAAATCCCCCTCGACAAAGACAATCATCGGATTTTCAGTGCGCTTCGTCCCAGTTGTTGGCGGCTCGGGCGTCGACATGCAGCGGCACCGACATCGATACCGCCGGCATCGCCGCGTTTTCCATGACGTGACGCACGACCGGGATCGTCGCCTCGACCTCCGCCTCGACCGTCTCGAAGATCAGCTCGTCATGCACCTGCAGCAGCATGCGGGCGGAGAGCTTCGCATTCTCCAGCGCCTCGTCCATGCGCACCATGGCGCGGCGGATGATGTCGGCGGCGGTGCCTTGCAGGCGGGCATTGATCGAGGCGCGCTCGTTGAAGGCTCGCAGTGAAGGGTTCGACGAGCGGATATCAGGATAGTGGATGCGGCGGCCGAAGATCGTTTCGACGAAGCCGTGCTCGCGGGCATAGGCCTTGGTCTCCTCGATGTAGTCGCGGATACCGGGGAAGCGCTCGAAGTATTTCTTGATGTAGTTGCCTGCTTCCTCGCGTGGGATCGACAGCTGGTTGGCGAGGCCGAAGGCGGAAATGCCGTAGATGATGCCAAAATTGATCGCCTTGGCGCGGCGGCGGATTTCCGAGGGCATGCCTTCCACGGGCACGTTGAACATTTCCGACGCGGTGATGGCGTGGATGTCGGCGCCATCGGCGAAGGCTTGCCGCAATTGCGGGATGTCGGCGACATGGGCGAGCACCCGCAGCTCGATCTGGCTGTAGTCGGCCGAGACCAGCCGGTTGCCCTTGTCGGCGATGAAGGCGGTCCTGATCTTGCGGCCCTCGGCGGTGCGCACCGGAATGTTCTGCAGGTTCGGATCGGAGGATGACAGCCTGCCCGTCGTCGTCGCTGCCAGCGCATAGGAGGTGTGGACGCGCCTGGTGTCCGGATGGATGAAGCCCGGCAGCGCATCGGTGTAGGTGGATTTCAGCTTGGTCAGCTGGCGCCAATCGACGATCTTGCGCGGCAGTTCATGGCCTTCGGCGGCGAGATCTTCGAGAAGCTGCGCCGAGGTCGACCACTGCCCGGTCTTGGTTTTCGAACCGCCGGGCAGGCCCATGCGCCCGAACAGGATGTCGCCGAGCTGCTTGGGCGAGCCGATGTTGATGCGCTCGCCGACGAGTTGGTAGATTTCCTCTTCCAGCCGGGCGGCGCCCTGCGCCAGCTCACCCGAGAGCCGCGATAGGATCTGCCGGTCGACCGAAATGCCGCGCTGTTCCATGCGGGCCAGGACAGGCACCAGCGGCCGCTCCAGCCGCTCGTAGACCGACACCAGGCCCTTGGCGGCGAGCCGTGGCTTCAGCACCAGCCAGAGCCGCAGCGTCACATCGGCGTCTTCGGCGGCGTGAGCGGTCGCCCTGTCGATGTCGACCTGATCGAAACCAACGGAGCTTTTGCCGGAGCCGGTCACGTCCTTGAGCTGGAGAGGGGTGTGGCCAAGCCATTTCTCGGCAAGCGAGTCCATGCCGTGACCATGAGGGGTGCCGGCATCGAGCACATAGGAGATCAGCATGGTGTCGTCAAAGGGCGCGACATCGATGCCATAGCGGCTCATGACGACAAGATCGTATTTCAGGTTCTGCGCGATCTTGAGAACCGACTTGTCTTCCAGCAGCGGTTTCAGCACGGCCAGCGCCTCGCGAAGCTGGATCTGGTTTTCGACCACGCCGCCACCGAGCAGGTCACCGTTGCCGCTCTTGTGGGCAAAAGGAATGTAGGCGGCGCGACCGGGCGCCGTGGCGATGGACATGCCGATCAACTCGGCTTGCATCGGATCGGCCGACGTCGCCCTCACGTCGAAAGCAGCAAGGCCGGTCTCGGTTGCCTCGGCGACCCAGGCTTTCAAGGTCGCGACATCGCGGATGCGGTGATAGGCCGACGTATCGATCTTGCGAGTGGCCGCGCTCTCCAACCGGAGCGCGGCGAGCAGGGAAGGGGTGTCCCCCTGCTTTGGCGTTTCCGTCGCCGGTGTGGTTGCAGCTCCGCCGGCCTGCCCCAGTTCGGTGCCGGCCGCGCTTCGGGCAACGGCGGGCGCACCAGATCCGACATCCGGGCCATGCGCGGCGTCGGCACGCTCGACGGTCACCGCGACGGCCTGGACGTCGCCGGCCTCGGTGCGGGTCGCCTCCGCCACGCGGCGGGTCAGCGAGGTGAATTCCATGGTCTTGAGGAAGCCGATCAGCTTCGGCCCGTCCGGCGCGTGCAGGACGAAGTCGTCCAGTCCTTCGGACACCGGCACATCGTTCTTCAGCGTCACCAACTGGCGTGAAATGCGCGCCTTGTCGGCATTGGCGATGATCGATTCGCGCCTTTTGTCCTGCTTGATCTCGCTGGCGCGGGCAAGCAGGCCGTCGAGGTCGCCGAACTGCTCCAGCAACTGCGCCGCCGTCTTCGGGCCGATGCCGGGCACGCCAGGCACATTGTCGACGGAGTCGCCGGTCAGCGCCTGCAGATCGACCATCTTTTCCGGCGGCACGCCCCATTTCTCGACGACTTCCGGAATGCCGATCTGGCGGTCCTTCATCGGGTCGTACATGCCGACCGTGGCGCCAACCAGTTGCATCAGGTCCTTGTCGGAGGAGATGATGGTGGTGTCACCGCCCGCCTCGCAGGCGAGCCTTGCATAGGTGGCGATGAGATCGTCGGCCTCATAGCCTTCGATCTCGATGCAAGGCAGGTTGAACGCCCTGGTCGCCTGGCGGATCAGGCCGAATTGCGGGATCAGGTCTTCCGGCGGCGCCGAGCGGTTGGCTTTGTATTCGGGATAGAGATCGTTGCGGAAGGTTTTTGACGAATAGTCGAAGATGACGGCGAAATGCGTCGGCACAATGCCTACATCGGTGTTGCGGGCATCCAGCATCAGCTTCCACAGCATGTTGCAGAAGCCGGAAACGGCCCCGACCGGCAGACCGTCGGATTTGCGGGTCAGCGGAGGCAGTGCGTGGTAGGCACGGAAGATGTAGCCGGAGCCGTCGATAAGGAAGAGATGATCGCCTTTTTTCATGTCGGCAGGGATAGCGCGGCTCGATGCTGCGGTCCATGCCAAAGGCGCCGGCACCCACCGGTTCCGGCAACACCCTGACAGAACGGCCGCGGGCCGGCCGGCTCACGGCCATGTTAAAAAAGTGTAATTTTCGTGCCCTTGAATCGCCACGTTCAAAGACACAAATAAAGGTCATCGGCAGTTTTCGCCGAGTCCGGAGCAAGGCCCGTCCCCCGCCTATCCCGGACACCTGCGGCAGCCTATCCCCCCTCTCCGGGCTGCCGCATCGTTTCGAGTAGAAGAAGGCCGCCGTGGTTCCCCCTCCACCACGGCGGTCTTTTTTTGTCGTTCGACAGGCGTTCACAGTCCCGTGGTCCAATGATCGCGGGCTTTTCGTTTTCCTGTCCTGCCTTTACGGTCGCGGTTCTGAATCGAAAGGCTTGCAAAAAATGTCCGCAGTTTCTCCCGTCCTCGACCGTCTCGACACGAATCTCGACCAGAGCCTCGAGCGCCTGTTCGGTCTGCTCAGGATCAAGTCGATCTCCACCGATCCGGCCTATGCCGCCGACTGCCGCAAGGCTGCGGAATGGCTGGTGGCCGAGCTCAAGGTGATCGGCTTCGACGCCAGCGTTCGCGACACGCCCGGACATCCGATGGTCGTTGCACACCATGACGGACCAGCCGGTTCGCCGCATGTGCTGTTCTACGGCCACTACGACGTGCAGCCGGTCGATCCGATCGAATTGTGGGAAAGCGATCCGTTCGCGCCCGCGGTCAAGGAGGTTGAACCCGGTCACAAAGTGATCACAGGGCGTGGTTCGGCCGACGACAAGGGCCAGTTGATGACCTTCGTCGAGGCTTGCCGCGCCTGGAAGCAGGTGCATGGCAATTTGCCGTGCCGCATCACCATCCTGTTTGAGGGCGAGGAGGAATCCGGCTCACCGTCGCTGAAGCCGTTCCTCGAGGCCAATGCCGACGAACTCAAGGCCGATTTCGCGCTGGTCTGCGATACCGGCATGTGGGACCGCGATACGCCGTCGATCTGCGTCGGATTGCGTGGACTGGTCGGTGAAGAGATCACGGTGAAGGCCGCAGATCGCGACCTGCATTCCGGCCTCTATGGCGGTGCCGCCGCCAACCCGATCCGCATCCTGGCCAAGGTTTTGGCCGATATCCACGACAAGGATGGCCATATCACCATCCCCGGTTTCTATGACGGCGTCGAGGAAACGCCGTCGCAGATCCTGAAATCATGGGAAACGCTTGGGGAAACGGCCGAGACATTCCTAGGCCCCGTCGGCCTGTCGATCCCGTCGGGTGAGAAGGGCCGCTCGGTGCTGGAATTGACTTGGGCGCGGCCGACGGCCGAGTTCAACGGCATCAACGGCGGCTATACCGGCAAGGGTTTCAAGACGGTAATCGCGGCGGAAGCCTCCGCGAAGGTCTCTTTCCGCCTCGTCCACAAGCAGGATCCGGCCAAGATCCGCGCCGCGTTCCAGAAATTCGTCAAGGAGCGCATTCCGGCCGACTGTTCGGTCGAATTCCACCGGCATGGCGGCTCGCCGGCAATCCAGCTTTCCTATGACTCGCCGTTCCTGGCCAAGGCCAAGAACGCGCTGTCCGACGAATGGCCGAAGCCGGCGGTGACGACGGGCAGCGGCGGCTCGATCCCGGTGGTCGGCGATTTCCAGACCTATCTCGGCATGGAATCGCTGCTGGTCGGCTTCGGCCTCGACGACGACCGCATCCACTCGCCCAACGAGAAATACGAGCTGAGCTCCTTCCACAAGGGCCAGCGCTCCTGGGCGCGGATTCTCGAAGCGTTGACGCTCTGAGCAGTGGCACCCAAGTTTTCCTGTTGATTTTTCAGCGGATCGCAGCGAGGACGGGCCACGAGAAAAAGCGCCGCGGCGTCCCTTGCCGGTCAAGGGACGCCAAGGTTCGATCGGAGAAGACAATGGCCGACATCCGTTTCCACAAGAATGACCTGCCCGACCTTTCGCACTACGATGTCGAGGCGGTGGCCATCGACACCGAGACGCTGGGGCTGAACCCGCATCGCGACCGGCTGTGCGTGGTGCAGATTTCGCCGGGCGACGGCACCGCCGACGTGATCCAGATCGCGCCCGGCCAGAAGAAGGCGCCGAACCTCGTCAGCCTGCTGAGAAATCGCAGCGTGACCAAGCTGTTCCACTACGGGCGCTTCGATCTTGCCGTGCTCTACAATGCGTTCGGGGTGATGCCCGAGCCGGTGTTCTGCACCAAGATCGCCTCGCGGCTGACCCGCACCTACACCGACCGGCACGGGCTGAAGGACATCTGCTTCGAGCTTCTCGGCGTCGGCCTGTCCAAGGCGCAGCAATCGTCGGACTGGGCGGCCGAAACGCTGTCGCCCGAACAGCTCGAATATGCCGCATCCGATGTGCTCTATTTGCACCGATTGCGCGATGTCTTGGCCGGACGGCTGGCGCGAGAGGGGCGGACCAAGGAGGCCGATGCCTGCTTCCGCTTCCTGCCGACGCGTGCCAAACTCGATCTGATGGGCTGGGGCGAAGAGGATATCTTCGCCCACAGCTGAGGCCCGCGCGAGGATCGGCTCCAGCGGCCAGTTGGAACCGGATGCGGACCAACGCGTTCTGTCGGCTCAGTTTGTCGGTTCAAGGGGGATGACGTGGCGGACAGAAAGCCGATATCGACTGCGCCGAGGGACGGCTCAAAGGTCTCCGTCACCTGGAAGGACAGCGACGGAGTCGTCAACGAATCCATCGCGCAATATCGGGACGACGGCTGGTGGGTCTACACCGATAGCCACACACAAAAGAAGGTCGAACCGACCAGCTGGCGGCCTGCCGCAAGCGACGATGACGATCAGTGAGCGCGCCGCTGGCGAGGCTGGCGGCTTTCGAATAGCCTGAACTCGTTGATATCGAGGCCGATTCGGAGCTTTCCGTTCCGCCGTCGCCCTCTTGCTCGGAGGAAATCGCTATGGGTGTCGAAAGCCTGATCGTCTTCATAATCATTGGTGCCATCGCCGGCTGGCTCGCCGGCCTCATCGTCTCGGGTTTTGGGTTCGGCCTGATCGGCAACATCATCGTCGGCATCGTCGGCGCGTTCATCGCCGGCTGGCTGTTCCCGCGGATCGGCTTCTCCATAGGTGGCGGCGTTCTCGCCTCGATCATCCATGCCACTATCGGCGCCATCATCCTGTTGGTGCTGGTCAAGGTCCTGAAGCGAGCTTAGCTCGATAACCGAAAGAGCGCGCCATGAAACAGAATACGCTCTATCTCGTCATTGGCGCGCTCGTCGTCGTGGTCATTGCGCTCGGTATCTATGTCTATCGGGAGCAGACCAAGCCGAAGGGCGTCGAGCTCAAGATCGACGACAAGGGCATCTCGATCCAGCAGAATTGATAGCATCGGACCCGCCGCCGATCGTCGTGTCGGGCATGCGGGCGGCGCGCTGATGCGCCGTTCGGGCCGATCCGTCAGCAATTGAATCCACATTGCTTTGATTTTTCCCGACTTAACCCGCCCTTAAATCGCCGCATCTACTCTTCAACCCGAACGCCATAGGCATCGGGGATATCAAGCACAGCGCATGGCGAACCGCAGAGACAGCCGCATCGAACCCAGTTTCGAGGCACCGCCGCAGGCGAGATCCTCGGCGGGTCTTTCGGCGAACGAAGAGGATCGCGTCGTGCCGAGCAATCGCAAAGCCTCCGCAAAACGCAAATCATCGAAGGCGAAATCGTCACGCGGTGGACGTGGCAGAAGCCGGCGCGGCCTGTTCGGGGTGTTCGGCCGGCTGTTCTACTGGTGCTTCGTGCTCTCCATCTGGGGCGGCATCGCCGTGGCCGGCATCGTCGTCTACTACGGCGCCAAGATGCCTGCGGCGACGACCTGGTCCATCCCCGACCGCGCTCCCAACATCAAGATCGTCTCAGCCGATAACCAACTGCTCGCCAATCGCGGCATGAGCGGCGGCGAGGCCGTTGGCCTGCACGAAATGTCGCCCTATATCCCCGAAGCCGTCATCGCCATCGAGGACCGCCGCTTCTACTCGCATTTCGGCATCGATCCGATCGGCCTGTCGCGTGCGATGGTGACCAACTTGCTTGGTGGGCATTTCTCGCAGGGCGGCTCGACGTTGACCCAGCAATTGGCCAAGAACCTGTTCCTGACGCCCGACCGCACGCTGGAACGCAAGGTGCAGGAGGTGCTGCTGGCGTTGTGGCTGGAGCACAAGCACACCAAGGACCAGATCCTCGAAATGTACCTCAACCGGGTCTATTTCGGCTCCGGCGCCTATGGCGTCGAGGCGGCTTCGCGCCGCTATTTCGGCAAGAGTGCGCGCGACGTCACCTTGTCTGAAGCAGCACTGCTCGCCGGCCTTCTGAAGGCGCCGTCGCGGCTGTCGCCGGCGCGCGATCCGAAGGCCGCCGAGGAACGCTCGCAGCTGGTGCTTGCCGCCATGCGCGACGAGGGCAAGATCAGCGGCAAGGAGCTGGCCTCGGCGATGAGCGCGCCGGCAACGCGCGCACCGTCCTACTGGACCGGCTCGGAGAACTACGTCGCCGACACCATCATGGAAGAACTGCCTGACCTGATCGGCGACGTGCGCGGCGACATCATCGTCGACAGCACCGTCGATCTGACGCTGCAGAAACTCGCCGAACAGTCGATCCGCAAGCTGATCGACGACAGCGGCAAGAAGCTCAACGTCACCCAGGGCGCCCTGGTGTCGATCGACGATTCCGGCGCGGTTCGCGCCATGGTCGGCGGCTACGACTATTCGACCAGCCAGTTCGATCGTGCCTCGGAGGCACGCCGCCAGCCGGGTTCGGCGTTCAAGCCGTTCGTCTACATGGCGGCACTTGAGGCCGGCCGCACGCCCGACAGCGTGCGCAACGATGCGCCGATCAAGATCGGCAACTGGACGCCCGACAATTACGGCGGCAAGTATTTCGGCAAGGTGACGCTGGCCACGGCGCTGGCGAAATCGCTGAATTCGGTCGCCGCCCAGTTGACCATGGAGGTTGGGCCGAACGCGGTTGTCGAGGCGGCGCACCGCATGGGCATCCAGTCCGACCTGCAGTCCAACACCTCGATCGCGCTCGGTACCTCGGAGGTGACGCCGCTGGAGCTGACATCCGCCTATGTGCCGTTTGCCAATGGCGGCTACAAGCCGGACATCCATTTCATCCGCCGCGTGACGACCACCGACGGCAAGGTGCTTTACGACAGCGGTGGCGGCAATGCGCCGCGTGTCGTCAAGCCTGAGATCGTCGGCATGATGAACTCGATGATGACGGGTACGGTCGAGATCGGCACCGCCAGGAAAGCGGCTTTCGCCTGGCCATCCGCCGGCAAGACCGGCACCAGCCAGAATTCGCGCGATGCCTGGTTCGTCGGCTACACCGCCAATCTCACCACCGGCGTCTGGTTCGGCAATGATGATGGCAGCCCGATGAAGAAGGTCACCGGCGGCGCGCTGCCGGCGCAGGCCTGGCACGAGTTCATGGTCGCCGCGCATGAGGGCGTGCCGGTGCGGCCGCTGCCCGGCATCTGGAAATCGACACCGGCCGACACCATCGTGCCCGACGAGATACCCTCGGCCAACAACAGCCAGCCGGCGCCGGTTCCGTCCGCGTCCGTTGGCCGGCAGGCGCCTGATGCGCAGGCAGCGGCGCCGGTTGCCCAGGCGCCAGCACCGGTCCGCGCGGTCCGTCCCGCCCAGACGGTCGATGCCGATGGCCTTGCCATGCCGGAGGACGACGGCGCCACCGCGTCGATCAAGCACCCGGTGCCGCCCGGCAATGTCGGCGGCCCGCTGAAGAAGAAGCAGACCTCGATCCTCGACATACTCGGCGGCGGCTGAGCGGCAACTCGCCTCTCGCCACCTCGACGTGGTTCAGCTACATCTCCGGCCCGGAGATCTGACATGGCTGAACTCGACACCAGAAAAACCATCGTGCTGACCGGCGCCAGCCGCGGCATCGGCCACGCCACGGTCAAGCGGTTTTCGCGCGAAGGCTGGCGCGTCATCACCTGTTCGCGCCAGGCCTTTGCCGAGGATTGCCCATGGCCGGCCGGGCCGGAAGACCACATCAAGGTCGATCTCGCCGACCAGGAAGATGTCGGCATCGCCGTGTCGGAAATCCGCCACCGGCTGGAAGCGCATGGCGGCCAGCTGCACGCGCTGGTTAACAATGCCGGCATCTCGCCTAAGCTCAAGGACGGCAACAGCCGGATGGACTCGATCGAGACGCCGATGCATGTCTGGCGCGACGTGTTCCAGGTCAATTTCTTCGCGCCGATCATGCTGGCGCGCGGGCTGTTCAAGGAATTGGCAGCGGCCAAGGGCTCGATCGTCAACGTTACCTCGATCGCCGGCACCCGCGTACATCCCTTCGCCGGCACCGCCTATGCGACATCGAAGGCGGCACTCGGCTCGCTGACGCGCGAGATGGCGCATGATTTCGGCCCGCACGGCATTCGCGTCAACGCCATTGCGCCGGGCGAGATCGACACCGCGATCCTGTCGCCGGGCACGGACAAGATCGTCGAGACGATACCGCTGCGGCGCCTCGGCACCACGGCGGAGGTAGCCGACATCATCTTCTTCCTGTGCTCGCAGCAGGCATCCTACGTGACCGGTTCCGAAATCCACATCAATGGCGGCCAGCACGTCTGAGCCGGTTGGCGGTCAGATCGTCCTTGCCCGTCCGGCAAGAGCACCGAAAGCCGCCATCAGCAAGGATGCGACGGCGCAAAATGCCAGGGCCGCGCTCCAACCCCCGGTCGCATCACGCGCAAGGCCGACAAGCGGCGGACCCGCTGCCGCCAGCGAATAGCCCAGACTTTGTGCCATTCCAGAAAGCGCCGCCGCTTGATGGCTGTTCGAGGCTCGCAGGCTCACAAATGCCAGGCCGAGGACGAAGGCGGCAGCCGCGCCGAATCCGAACAGCGCGACCCATAGCGGTGCCAGGTCTGGAAGCTGCCATAGACCGAGCAGCGAAAGGCATGCGAGAACCGATACGCCGATGGCGAGGGCCTGCTGGTTCTTCATGCGGCGGACGGCCGGACCGAGGATCAAACCGGGAACCGCGGTCGCCAATTGCAGCAGCCCATGCATAGAGCCAGCACCGGCCGCGGAATAGCCCGCCTCCATAAGAATGGCCGGCAGCCATCCAACGACGACGTAGAACACCAGCGAGGTCAGGCCGAGATAGGCAGTCACCTGCCAGGCGAGCGATGACTGCCAGATGTGGCCGGCACTGGACGCAGAAGTATTCTCCGCGGTTGAAACCGAGCTGAGCCGCAGTTGAGGAAGCCAGGCCATCAGCGCCATTGCCGGAAAGATCAACGTGCCGGCGAGGGCAAGATGCCAGTTCGACCCCGGCAGCGCGGCAAGGGGGATCGCTGCTGTCGATGCGAGCGCCTGGGCCAGTCCGGAGGTGATGGCGTAAGCCCCCGTCAAGCTGGTGATCCGGTCCGGAAAATCCCGTTTGAGCAGGCTCGGAAGCAGAACGTTGGCGACGGCAATTCCGCCTCCGAGGATGGCCGTGCCGAGGAATAACGCCCAGATCGAACCGGTCGAACGCACGACGATCCCGGTCGTGATCACAAGCAAAGCGCCGAACAGCGATCGTTCCATACCGTGTCGGCGCGCCAGGATGGGCGCGAACGGTGAAATCGCGGCGAATGCGAGCAATGGCAGGGTCGTCAGGAGCCCGGCCTCGGCCGCGCTGATCCCGTTGGTCTCGCGGATCATTCCCAGCATGGGTGCCACGCCAGTGAAGGGCGCGCGGAGCGTCGCGGCGATCAACATGATGCCGACCACGAGAAGGCCATGGCCGCTGGAAGTCCGAACGATCTCTCTTATCGTCATCGCGCGCTCCTGATCTGAGTAGGTGCGACCATGGTGAGAACGGCCTTGCCGCTGAAGCTGCGCTGCCGGAGGGCTTCCAGGGCTTGGGCGATGTCTGTCCACGGCACGGTCAAGGCCACGCGTGTTTCAAGCCTGCCGACCGCGACCAGGGCGAGCAGCGAGGCGATGTCCGCGCCAATGCCTGAGCCGGAAGTGTAGTAGGCAAAGGTGTGAAGCCTCGCCCCCTCGTGACCCGGAACGAACTGGCGAAATCCAATGGGCGTGAGTTCGCCGCTGCTCGAGCCGAACATGACAATGGTGCCGCCCGGCGCCACCCGTTCGATCGCGCGTGCGAGGCTTGCGCCGCCGACCGACTCGGTGATCAGCGCAAACGGCCCCCCGGCCATTTCGATCGCTTCGACAACCCGCTCAGCGCCCAGGCCGCGGAGATCCTCGGCATGCCGGGCTGCGGCGATCGCAGTCACCGACGCGCCCTGCTCGCGGGCGATCTGGACCTGGAAGCGACCGACCGCGCCACTTGCACCGGTGATCAGGACCCGCTGGCCGGCAAGGTCACCGCCGAGGCGCAGGGTGCGCAGCGCGGTCGTTCCCGCGACCGGAAGCGTGGCGGCGGAGACGAAGCTGACGTCATCCGGGAGGACGGCGAGACGGTCGGTTGGAACGGCCACACGTTCGGCCCAGCCGGCCTGGTCGACCAAAGCCACGACCCGGGCGCCTGCAACTGGTCCAGAGCCATCGGTTGCTGCGCGTTCGACAATCCCAACAATGTCCTGGCCGGGTATCCAGCCATTCGGACGTATGGCGAGCAAGCGCAATTCGCCACGGTTCAAAGAGGTCGCGTGGACCGAGATCAGCGCTTCGTTCGATGCCGGCTGAGGCTCGTCGAACTCCGCTAGCTGTAGCCCGGTGGGGCTATCGGGAGAGATGACTAGGGCGAGCATGGTTCATACCTCATTGCTGCGTGGTGGACGCGTCGCGGCGGCGGGTCTTTCCGGTTCGCAGGCGGCCGGTGATCGAAGAGCCGGAACCTATCGACTTTCCCTCCTGAATAATTTAGATATCAAAGCAATCGATCGCTAAAAATCGTCAATCATGAGACAACCCCTCCGCTTCCCCTGGCCCGATTTCGATGTGGATGAGCTTTCCGAGCCGGTGATTGCCGTGCGCGTCGACGTCACCGAGACCAGGGCTGAGGTTCCCTCCCATTGGCACCGCAAAGGCCAACTTGTGTTCGCGCTCGGTGGTGGCGTCACCTGCCGCGTCCCCAGCGGTCTATGGATGGTTCCGCCGCATTGCGGCGTGTGGGTTCCCGGCGGTATGGAGCACAGCAATATCGCCACCGCCAATGCCCGGATTTTCTTCGTGTACATCGAGCCGGGATCCGCCGATCTGCCGGACCGGTGCTGCACGCTGTCGATCTCGCCTCTGCTGCGCGAACTGATCGTCGAACTGGCCGACCATGGCCAGGACGACGATTCGCGCATGGCTGTGCTGGCCAAGGTTCTGCTCAGCGAACTGCCGCGCATGCCTGTCCAGCAACTGCATATGCCGATATCGTCAGAGCCGCGCTTGAGGCGGATCGTCGATGCCTTGGCTGAAAATCCTGCCGACCGCAGCAATCTGGCAGAATGGGCCCAGCGTGTCGCTCTCAGCGAGAGCAGCCTGGCACGCCTGGTGGTGAGAGAGACAGGCCTGAGTTTCGGACGCTGGCGCCAGCAATTGCATCTGATCGTCGCGATACGGGAGTTGGCCTCGGGCGCGAGCGTGCAGCAGGTTTCGGCAGATCTCGGCTACGAGTCCGTCACGGCCTTCATCACCATGTTCAAGAAGGCGCTGGGCAAGCCGCCTGCGCAGTATCTCAGCAGCGTCGCGCAGAATGGCGGCTCTGCATTCGTTGCGTGATCAATTCGATTGAGGGTAGGTTGTCGAGTTCGACAGGCCAAAATGTCGCCGGTCACCGACCCATCCCTTGGCATGCGGAAGCTCAGGCCGCGGCCTGCGGCTTGTGACCGAGGACCTCTTCGACAATGCCGCGGGCGATCTCGCGCTCGCCCATGATCACCGTGTCGGCGCCGAGCCCTTTGAGGTGATCGACCTCGGCGTCGGAATGGGCGCGGGCGATGACGTTGATGCCGGGATTGGCGGCCCGCGCCCGCAGGACGATCTGACCGGCCTCGAAGGCGTTGGGGATGGCCAGGATCAGCCGCACGGCACCTTCAGGATTGGCGGCGGCGAACACTTCGGCATTCGCCGCATTGCCGGATACGGTCTCGATGCCGTCAGCCTTCAGTCTGGCCAGTGTCTTGTCGGCGTCCTCGATGACGAGGAAGGGCAGGGCGGCCTCTTTCAGCGCCGCGCCGACGAGGCTGCCGACACGGCCATAGCCGATCAGGATGGCGTGGTTGGCGAGGGTTGTCCTCGGCGGTGGCCCGTCCTGCTTGTTGGTCGCCGCAACTGAGGCCACCTGGCCAGGTTCCGTCGCCGGGCCGACCGGCTTTGCCTCGACCGGCGGCGCCGTCCTGGCGGCACGCCGCTCCAGCCACGGCTTCATCCAGTCGATGGCCAGGAACATCAGCGGGTTGAGGACGATCGACAGGATGGCGCCAGCCAGGATCAGGTCGCGGCCCTGTTCGGGCAACAGCTTCAGCCCAACACCGAGCTCGGCCAGGATGAAGGAGAATTCGCCAATCTGGGCCAGGCTTGCCGAAATCATCAGCGCAGTGGCCAGGGGATAGCCGAAGGCAATGACGATGACGAATGCCGCCAACGATTTGCCGATGACGATGATGGCCAGCGTCGCCAGGATCGGCCAGCCATTGCTGATCAGGCTGAACGGGTCGAACAGCATGCCGACCGAGACGAAGAACAAGACGGAGAAGGCATCGCGCAGCGGCAGCGATTCCTCGGCGGCGCGATGGCTGAGCTCGGACTCGCTCATGATCATGCCGGCGAAGAAGGCGCCCAGCGCCAGCGAGACACCGAACAGTTTCGCCGCGCCGAAGGCGACGCCGAGCGCTATGGCCAGCACGGCCAGCCGGAACAGCTCGCGCGAGCCGGTGTGGGCGACGTAGTGCAGGATCCAGGGAATGACCCGGCGGCCGACCACAAGCATGACGACGACGAACGCGGCGACCTTGGCCAGCGTGATACCGACGACGCCCCAGATGCCGTAGCTGGCCGGCAGAGACAGCAAGCTGCTCGCGTGGGCATCCGCCTGCTCCTGGCCGCCGAGCACGCCGGCAAGAGCCGGCAGCAGCACCAGCGCCAGCACCATGGCCAGATCCTCGACGATCAGCCAGCCGACGGCGATGCGGCCGCGTTCCGTCTCGATCATCCGCCGCTCCTGCAAGGCGCGCAGCAGCACGACGGTCGAGGCGACCGAGAGCGCCAGGCCGAAGACCAGGCCCGCGCCCATCGACCAGCCGAGCATCCAGGACAGGCCGGCACCGAGTGCGGTGGCAAAGCCGATCTGGACGATGGCGCCGGGCACGGCGATGGCGCGGACCGACAGAAGATCCTTCAGCGAGAAGTGCAGGCCGACGCCGAACATCAGGAGAATGACGCCGATTTCGGCCAGTTCATTGGCGAGGCCGGCGTCGGCGACAAAGCCCGGCGTGTTCGGCCCGACCAGGACGCCGGCTACGAGATAGCCGACCAGCGGCGGAATTCGGAAGCGATTGGCGAGAGCCCCGAAGACGAAAGCCAGCCCCAGACCGGCGACGATGGTGGCGATAAGGGGCGTGTCATGCGGCATTGTCTATGGAGCGCCTTTCAAACCAGGGATGTCGGATGTGCGCCGCCCGAAGCCGCCGCCTGTTTGCAATATGGTGGAAGGGGTGTCGGCGATGCAACCCGCAGGGGCGCGAAATCGACGACGAGGCCGCAAATACTCCACCGGCGGCCGAGGAAGCCGCCAGTCAGCCCGGAGTTCCGAAATGGCCAACGATCAGGCTGCCTGGAGCAGGGCCTCGATCTCGAATATGGCGTGGTTGGTCAGTGTCTTGGGAATTTCGGCGGTCACTTTGTCCTCAACTTCCTTGTGCAGTTTCTTGCGCATGGTTCCGAGCACCATGGGCGGTGCGACAAGCACGATCTCGTTGAACTCACCGCTGTGCGCGAGCTTGTAGAGCCGGGCGGCAATCTCATCGGCGAAGCGCTCCTTGCCGACCTTGTGCCAGTCCGTGTCCTCGACCGCGCTGCGATGCACTGATGGACCATCATTGTATCGACCGGGGCTGTCGGTGCCTTGCTCACGTGTGGGCGGGTTGTCCTGTTTCATCTCATGCACCACCTCCAGGTTCGGAAATTTGTTGTCGCCCGCATTTCTCAGGAAAAGCGCCTTCTCGCCATCGGCTACCATGACCCAGATGCCGTGCTTCATGTTGATCGTGTTCATGGATGACTTGTTCCTTGTTCGACTGCCGCGGCATTTCGTGAGCCCTGCGCAGCCGGGTTTCGATGTGACGTGATGGACGTATGGGCAACGCGCCCGGAACCGGTAATGTTCCGCCAAAGGGCCGAGCCGACGTTCGTCATCACACGCGGAACGGCGTCATCCGATGCATATGACTTTAATCTACTAAATTGGTAGAATTTAGAAAAAACTGTTTTGCGACATTTCGCGCTGGGCGCTAAAAGAGGCGCAAATCAAGGCCTGCGGCAGCAGCTTGAATCCGCGCCATGCGCCAATGGGGAATATTTTTCTCTTGGCCGGGAAGCTTTCAGAAAAGCGATTGCATCCCGACAAACGATGCGCGAGTGCGTTCCTTCAGGTTTTCCGCGCCCACGCGTAGAACTGCAAGCCTGTTCAGGATTCCGCTCCGCGTCATGCCGCACACTGCTCCCAAGCTCAACGCCTTTCCCGTCTTCATGCGGGTCGAGGGCGAAGCTGTGGCCATCGTTGGCGGTGGCGAAGAGGCGCTGGCCAAGGCGCGGCTGATCGGACAGTCGAGCGCGGTCTTGCGCATTGTTGCGGAACACGCCGAGCCCGACCTGTTGGCCTTCATCGCTCAGGCCGGCGCGAGCCATTTTGCCACGGCCTACGACGCGTCTCAGCTCGAAGGCGCGGTCATGGTGTTTGCCGCCAGCGGCGACGAGGAACTCGACCGCCGCGTGGCCACGGATGCGCGCCGGATGGGTATCCCGGTCAATGCCGTCGACCGGCCGGAACTCTGCGATTTCTTCACCCCGGCGCTGGTCAACCGCGCGCCGGTCGCCATCGCCATCGGCACCGAAGGCGCAGGCCCGGTGCTTGCCCAGATGCTGCGCGGCCGAATCGACCGCATGCTGTCGCCGTCGCTCGGGCCGCTGGCAACGCTTGCCGCGTCGTTTCGCGGTGCTGCCGAGAAGCTGCTGCCGAAGGGCAATGCCCGCCGCCGCTTCTGGAGCGACTTTTTCGGCGGTGCGCCTGCCCATGCTGTGGAAGCTGGCCAGCTTTCGCAGGCGCATGACGCCGCCGTCGATCTTCTGCTTTCGAACACGCCGGCCTCGGGTCACATCGCGCTCGTCGGCGCTGGTCCTGGCGCCGAGGATCTTTTGACCTTGCGCGCGCACCGCCTGCTGATGGAGGCCGATGTCATTGTCCATGACGCGTTGGTGCCGGAGTCGGTGGTTGCCATGGGCCGCCGTGATGCCGAGCGCCTGCCGGTCGGCAAGCGCAAGGGCTGCCACACCAAGAGCCAGGCCGAGATCAATGCGCTGCTGGTCGAACTCGGCCGCCAAGGCAAGCGCGTCGTGCGGCTGAAGTCGGGCGATCCGCTGGTGTTCGGCCGGGCCGGCGAGGAGATGGCCGCATTGCGCGACGTCGGCATCGCCTATGAGGTGGTTCCGGGCGTCACCGCGGCCTTCGCCGCCGCCGCCGATTTCGAATTGCCGCTGACCTTGCGCGGCGTGTCGTCGTCGATGGTGTTCACCACAGGCCACGACCTCAAGGGCAATTCGCTGCCCGACTGGGCCAAGCTTGCCATTTCGGGCGCCACGGTCGCTGTCTATATGGGCCGCTCGGTGGCGGCCGAGGTTGCCGGCCGGCTGATCGAGGCCGGTCTGTCGCCGGACACGGCGGTGGCCGTGGTCGAGAATGCCAGTCTTGCCAACCGCCGCCGCTTCCATGGCACGCTTGCCGACCTGCCGTCGCTGGAAGCGCGCGCCGATCTTTCCGGCCCGGTGATGACCATCATCGGCGATGCGGTTGCCGGCGCCAACTTTGAACGGTCCGAGCCGCTTGCGGCACACAGGCATGAAGGCGTGTCCGCAGCTGCCGCCGAAGGAGTCCAGCAATGAAGATACTGACCGCCAACCGCCTGACCGACGGCATCGCCGTCTGGTATGCCGATGGCGGCTGGGCCGAGACGGTGGACCATGCCGATCTCGCCCATGACAAGGCTGCCGAGGATCGCCTGGAAGCGATCGGCACCAGGGCCTATGCCGCCAATGAAGTGGTCGACGTTAATTTGATCGACGCGGATGTCGTCAACGGCATCGTCGAGCCGGTGCGGTTGCGCGAGAAGATCCGCGCCGCCGGCCCGACCATCCGCAACGACCTCGGCAAGCAGGCTGCCCGGGCAGCTTAACAGGACACCAGGCATGGGCGGACGCGCCCTGAAAGACGAAGCATGTACCGTTACGATGAGTTCGACCACGATTTTGTCCAGGCCCGCGTCGCCGAGTTCAGCGACCAGGTCCAGCGCCGTCTTGCCGGCGAGATCACCGAGGACCAGTTCCGGCCGCTGAGGCTGATGAACGGCGTCTATCTTCAGTTGCATGCTTACATGCTGCGCATCGCGGTGCCCTATGGCACGCTGAACGGCAAGCAGTTGCGCATGCTCGGCCACATCGCCCGCAAATACGACAAGGGCTACGGCCATTTCACCACGCGCCAGAACATCCAGTTCAACTGGCCGGCGCTGTCGGACATCCCAGCGATCCTCGCCGATCTGGCAAGCGTCGAGATGCACGCCATCCAGACCAGCGGCAATTGCATCCGCAATGTCACCGCCGACCATTTTGCCGGTGCCGCCGCCGACGAGGTCGCCGACCCGCGCCCCTATGCGGAAATCCTGCGCCAGTGGTCGTCGGTGCATCCGGAATTCTCGTTCCTGCCGCGCAAGTTCAAGATCGCGGTGACGGGTGCCGAGCGCGACCGCGCCGCCATCCAGACGCATGACATCGGCCTGCACCTGAAGAAGAACGCCGCCGGCGAGCTCGGCTTCGCCGTCTATATCGGCGGCGGCCAGGGCCGCACGCCGATGGTCGCCCGGAAGATCCGCGACTTCCTGCCGGAAGCCGACCTTCTCTCGTACTGCACGGCGATCCTGCGCGTTTACAACCTCTATGGCCGCCGCGACAACAAGTACAAGGCGCGCATCAAGATCCTAGTCCACGAGACCGGCGTCGAGGAAATCACCCGCCAGGTCGAGGCCGAATGGCAGGAATTGAAGGATGCCGAGCTGAAGCTGCCGGATGCCGATATCCGCGCCATCGAGGCTTATTTCGCGCCGCCGGCGCTAGCCGACCGGCCGGAAGGCGATGCGGCGGTGAAGCTTTCGCGCCTCGATTCGAAGAGCTTTTCGGATTGGCTCGACCAGAACGTGGTGACACACCGCCACCCCGACTATGCGGCGGTGACCATTTCGCTGAAGGGCATTGGCGAGGTGCCCGGTGACGCCTCGGACAGCCAGATGGAAGCGGTCGCCGACATCGCCGAGAAATACGCCTTCGACGAGCTGCGTGTCAGCCATGAGCAGAACCTGATCCTGCCGCATGTGGCGCGCGCCGACCTCAAGGCGGTCTATGACGCGCTGGTCGACATCGGGCTGGCGACGGCCAATTCCAATTTGATATCCGACATCATCGCTTGCCCCGGCCTCGATTATTGCGCGCTGGCGACGGCGCGCTCGATCCCGATCGCGCAGGAAATCTCGCTTCGCTTCGCATCGCTGGAGCGGCAGCGCGAGATCGGCGAACTGAAGCTGAAGATCTCCGGCTGCATCAATGCCTGCGGCCACCACCATGTCGGCCATATCGGTATCCTCGGCGTCGAGAAGAAGGGCTCCGAGCTTTATCAGGTGACGCTGGGCGGCTCGGCCGACGAGAATACCTCGGTCGGCGAGATCATCGGCCGCGGCTTCAGCTCGGAAGAGATCACCGACGCCATCGAGCAGATCATCGAGACCTATCTCGGCCTTCGGCTCAACCCACAAGAGAAATTCATCGACGCCTACCGCCGTGTCGGTCCCGCGCCGTTCAAGGAGGCGCTCTATGCTGGCGAAGCCAAGGCCGCTTGACCGTATCGTCGATGTCGATGACGGCATCGCCGCCGAAGCGGCGGGGCTCGATGCGCTTTACGGTCATCTGAACCCGCTCGAGATCATCGAACGCTCGGCCCGCGAACTGTTCCATGACGAGATCGCCGCCGTGTCGTCGTTCGGCGCGGATTCGGCTGTGCTGCTGCACATGATCTCCAAGATCGACCGGACGCTGCCGGTCATCTTCCTCGACACCGGCAAGCATTTCGAGGAGACGCTCGGCTATCGCGATGCGCTCGTCGCCGATTTCGGGCTGACCAATATCCGGGTGATCAAGCCGGAGGCAGCGGCGCTCGAACGGATCGATCCGACGGGCAATCTGCACCAGAGCAATACCGACGCCTGCTGCGACGTGCGCAAGGTCGAGCCGCTGGCGCGCGGCGTCGCGCCCTTCCGCGCCTGGTTCACAGGCCGCAAGCGCTTCCAGGCCTCGACCCGGGCAGGGCTACCGGTGTTCGAAGCGGTCGGCCCGCGCATCCGCATCAATCCGCTGGCGCACTGGACGACGTCGGACCAGGCGGACTACATGCGCGCGCATGCGCTGCGCGAAAATCCGCTGGTCGCCTACGGCTATCTGTCGATCGGCTGCTTTCCGTGCACGCAGCCGGTGCAACCGGGGGAGGACGCGCGCAGCGGCCGCTGGGCCGGTCATGCCAAGACCGAGTGCGGCATTCACCTGTCGGGGTTGGAGAAGTCGCTGACCGACGCATCGCTTTAAGCTATGTTGATCATGTGATGCCGGCCTGCAAATAGCGGTTTCCTGGGCTTCCAGTGCTGGCGTGCCTAAAAGTACACGCCGCTTCGGTTCCCGGAAGCCACCATCTCCGGCTTGGCCCGAGCCAAGTTTCAACATCTTGGGATTCTTTTGGACTTAGGAATTTTGATGACCGAACCGACGACACCGGAGACCCGCCTCTGGACCCCGACGGGGTTTCGCGAGGATGAGTGGGCTCATGCCGAAAGCGCGGATGCACTGTCCGGCAATGGCCGCTTCATCCTGCCGCTGCAGGCGTTCCTCGATCTCGATCCGGAGGTGCGACGCTCCGCCAGTGAAAGGCTCGGTGTCGTGCTGCAGCCGGGCGATCAGCTCGAGAAGATAGCTGACCTGCTCGAGCAATTGTCGCTGGTGGCGCTGGCTTTTCCGGCCTTCAGCGACGGCCGATCCTTCTCCAAGGGCGAACTGCTGCGCAGCCGCTATCATTTCGAGGGTGCGGTGCGCGCCACCGGCCAGGTGCTGGTCGACCAGCTGCCGCATATGCTGCGGCTCGGCTTCGACGAGTTCGAGATCTCGAATCCGGTGCTGTTGAAGCGCCTCGAAGAGGGCCGCACCGGCGGGTTGGGGCTCTACTACCAGCCAACCGCCGTGCCGGAGCCAAAGGGGCCCGGCTATTCATGGCGGCGGGTGCGGGCCAGTTAGTGCCAGGTTGACGCAGCGGTAATTCCGCGCGCCTTTACAACGCCCCTGATCGGGCCTTCTCTCGGCCATCCGGACGGAAACATCCGCCGGATGCTGGAGGAGACCATGGTTTTCGACTATGTCATTGCCGGTGGCGGCTCCGCCGGCTGCACGCTTGCCGCGCGACTCTCCGAAGATCCATCGAAAAAGGTTTGCCTTATCGAAGCCGGCGGCGAGGGCAGAAATCTGCTCATCCGCGTGCCGGCAGGCGTCATCGCGCTGTTGCCGGGCCGGCCGAAGCTCAACAACTGGGCCTTCGAGACGGTGCCGCAGCCGGGGCTTGGCGGCCGCAAGGGGTACCAACCGCGCGGCAAGGCGCTGGGTGGCTCGAGCGCCATCAATGCCATGCTCTACACACGCGGACACCGCCGCGACTATGACGAATGGGCCGATCTCGGCTGCGACGGCTGGTCATGGGACGAGGTGTTGCCCTATTTCCGGCGTGCGGAAGGCAATCAGCGTGGCAGCGATGCCCTGCATGGCGGCGACGGACCGTTGCGGGTCGCCGAGCAGCAGGAGCCGCGTGCGCTTTCCCGCGCCTTCATCGAGGCCTGTGGCGAAAGCCAGATCCGGCGCAACGATGATTTCAACGGGGTCGAACAGGAAGGGGCCGGACTGTATCAGGTGACGCAATTCTGGGGCGAACGCCGCAATGGCGAGCGCTGCTCGGCGGCCGCCGCCTATCTGCATCCGGCGATGAGCCGGCCAAACCTTACCGTTGTCACCGGAGCGCATGCCACGGGCATCGTCCTGGACGGCAAGCGGGCCACGGGCGTGCGATACCGCGCGGGCAAGGGTGAAGCCGTTGCGAAAGCCAGGCGCGAGGTCATCGTCTGCGGTGGTGCGTTCGGCTCGCCGCAGCTCTTGTTGCTGTCCGGGATCGGCCCAGCTGTCGAGCTTGCAGCGCACGGAATTCCGGTCGTCCATGAACTGCCAGGTGTCGGCAAGAACCTGCAGGATCATCTCGATTTCATTATGGGCTGGACATCGAGGGATGCCGACATGATGGGCATCGGCCTGCGCGGTCTGCCTGGCCTGTTGCGGCATCTGCGGCGCTGGCGCAAGGATGGCGGCGGTATGATCGCCACGCCCTACGCGGAAGGCGGCGCCTTCCTCAAATCCGACCCGGCGATCGGCCGGCCCGACCTGCAACTGCACTTCTGCATCGCCATCGTCGATGATCATGGCCGCAAGCTGCATATGGGTTATGGCTTTTCCTGCCACGTTTGCGTGCTGCGGCCACATTCGCGCGGCGAGGTCGGGCTGTCGACGCCGGATCCGCTGGCGCCACCGCGCATCGATCCGCGCTTTCTGTCCGACGAACGCGACGCCAAGCTGTTGCTCAAGGGTGTCAGAATGATGCGCGGCATACTGGAGGCGCCGGCGCTGGCCAAATACCGCGCCAGGGAAATCTACACCGCCGGCATTTCGAGCGATGCAGAGCTGATGACCCATATCCGAGCCCGCGCCGATACGATCTATCACCCGGCGGGCACCTGCAAGATGGGTATCGATGATCTGGCGGTGGTCGATCCACAACTCAAGGTGCGCGGCATGCAGGCCTTGCGCGTCGTCGACGCCTCGGTGATGCCGACGCTGATCGGCGGCAACACCAATGCGCCGACGATCATGATCGCCGAAAAGGCGGCGGACATGATCAGGGCGGCTATCTGATCGGAATTCTGGTCGAACCAGTACTGTAGTTTTCGCCTGCTGTGAAACGTCCGACGACAATGCAAGTCGCAATGCGCATGAACTGGTCTTACCAATGGCGCGATTTGTGCTTTCTCTTTTGCCGTCCTGCCCTTAGGATAAGTCTATTATTTCGCGATCCGAAATAAATATGGCCACAAGGGAGGAGCCGGGAATGGCTGGCAAGAAGATATTGATGCTCGTTGGCGAGTTCAGCGAGGAGTACGAGATTTTCGTCTTTGAACAGGCCATGCATGCGGTTGGCCATACGGTGCATGTCGTCTGCCCGGACAAGAAGGCCGGCGACATCCTGAAGACGTCGCTGCACGACTTCGAAGGCCACCAGACCTATACGGAAAAGCCGGGCCACGACTACATCCTCAACAAGACCTTCGCCGAGGTGAAGCCGGACGAGTATGATGCCGTCTATGCGGCGGGCGGGCGCGGGCCGGAATATATCCGCATCGACAAGCGGGTGCAGGCGCTGGTGCGGCATTTCCACGAAGCCGGCAAGCCGATCTTCACCATCTGCCATGGCGTGCAGATCCTGATCGCCGTCGACGGCGTGGTGCGGGGCCGGGAAGTGGCGGCGCTGCACTATTGCGAGCCGGAGGTGACGCTCGCCGGCGGCATCTATGTCGACGTGGCGCCGACCGGCGCCCATGTCGACGGCAATCTCGTTTCAGCCAAGGGATGGCCGGGCCTGTCCAATTTCATCCGCGAATGCCTGAAGGTGCTGGGCACGGAAATCCGCCACGGCGAGATCCTAATGCGCGACGAGCGCCAGGCGGCCTGATCCAATTACCGGAAAAGTGTACAGTTTTCCGCCCGGAATTGCGTCGAAAAGACATCCAGGAGTTGCCAATGCCGCCGCGCCCATGGTGCGGCGGCTCTTTATGCCGCTGCCCGGGCCTCGCGGAACGACACCAGCTTGCGGCGGTTTTCGTCCCACAACGCCAGTTTGACGCAACGCAGGCTGTCGAGCAGCGTCACGCGGCCGATGCCGCGCAGTTCGGGATAATCCCGCAGCACTTCCTGCAACCGATAGCCCGGCACCTTGGCGGAGAGGTGGTGGACATGATGAACGCCGATGTTGCCGGTGAACCAGTTCAGGACCGGCGGCAGGTCGTAGTAGGACGATCCGTGCAGGGCGGCATGCTGGAACTCCCAGTCGGCATCGTTTGCCCATTCCGTCTCCTCGAACTGGTGTTGGACGTAGAACAGCCAGATACCGGCCGAACCGGCGAGGATGACGATCGGCAGATGGACAACCAGGAATGCGCCGGGGCCGACGAACCAGATGAGGATAGCTGCAGCAACCGCAATGCCCAGATTTGTGGTCATTGACGATACCCAGGGTGTCAGGCCGCCCCGCATCATGCCGATGGGCAGCCTTTGCTCGAAGATGAACAGCCAGATCGGCCCCAACCCGAACATCACCAGCGGGTGGCGATAGAGACGGTATGCAAGGCGGCCTCGCCATGACATTTGCCGGTATTCGGCAACGGTCAGCGTCCTGATGTCGCCCATGCCGCGCTCGTCAAGATTGCCGGCGCTGGCATGATGCGTCGCGTGCGCGCGCCGCCAGCAGTCGTAGGGCGTCAGCGTCAGGATGCCGAGCGCGCGGCCAATCCAGTCGTCGGCATAGCGGTTGGCGAAGAAGGAGCCATGGCCGCAATCGTGCTGGATCATGAAAATGCGCACCAAAAACCCGGCGGCGGGCAGGATCAGGACCAGGCCCCACCAATGGCCATAGGCATAGGCAGCCGAGGACAGTCCCCAGAGCACGGCGAACGGAATGAGGGTGATGGCGAGTTCGACGGCGCTGCGGCGCCTGTCAGGCTTCTTGTAGCGCGCCAGAATCTTAAGCCAGGCGCGCTTGCTGTTTGCGGCCGCCTCAGGGGAAATCATGTTCATCAGGAAGCATAGGCGGGGCGCCCCGCCACCGCAAGGCAAGCTCACGCAAAATTACTGTGCGTAATTGTCGCGTGGCTCAGCGGTCGAGCCAGCCAATCGGAGCTTGATCAGCGTGATGGTTCACCCCCGAGCGGTGAGCTTTGAAGCGTCGCTGAGGCCCGCTGCTCTCTCTGTCGCTTGAGCATCGGGTTTTCCATTGGCGGCCGGTCTCTACTCGCGGTCGAGGATGGGACAGCCACGCTCGGTTCCAAAAGTGACGCGCACGCGGTCGCCGTCCTGTCTGCCGCGGACCGTGATCTCACGGCGGCCGACGGACTCTATCCTTGCCCGACGGATGCCCATTCGCTCCGCTTTGTCGAGAGCCCGGTCTTCCGTGCAGCCTCGCCACTGACGGCGGTCGTGGCGCTCTCGGCGATCGTCACGGCGGATGTCTTCGCAATCGTTGTAGTTGGGATCGCAATCTTCCAGGAGTTTCAGCCGCGGGCCGTGTTTGCCCAGTTCCAGCTGCAGACTGTCCGCCTGTGACGGAAAGGCCACCAATGTGACGGCACCGAGGCCGACAAGCGCCGACAGCAATGAGGTGATCGAAACCTTGCGCATTAAGTCCTCCATGTGAACCACACCGCATCTGTCATTAGATGGTTCGGTTCTGTCAGGCTATTGCCGATAGAGGTTTGCTGACAAGATTGGTCGTTGGGTTACTGTCGGCGCCAGCCGGCGTCACCGTCCTCCGCGCCGTCGAGGCGGTCGAGCAGCTCCCTGAACCGGTCGGGAATGTCGGCCTCGGTGCGGAAGGCCGGCAAGGTGCGCAGAAAGCGCGTCACCGTCTCGGCGCCGAACTGCCTCCTGACCTCGGCGGCCAGCCCTTCTCCCTTTTCGCGTTTGTTGCGGGTCATCATCTTAAATCCTGTGTCGGCTTCGAAACTCCTCCAGCAAGGGAATGGTTCCCGCATCACGTGTTTGTGGCAAGCAAAGCCGGCGGTTAGGGTAAAATTTGAATTAAAATCGAAGGACCTTGCCATAACTAGTCCTGCCCCGGCCGAGAGCCTCCACTATCGCTTACCCCTTGATTTTTGGCCGCCAAACCTCGATATCGGGCTCAAAATCCACATCATTCGAGATTGACGGGAAACGGCGATGAGCGACCAGGCAAAAGACGAACGCGCGCCCGATGAAGCCGAGGCAACCGAGGCCAATGCCGAGCGCACGGAAGGCAGCATCGATGGCGACTATGAAGCCCTTGTGCGGCTGCTGAAGGAAAATGAAGAACTGAAAGACCGCGCGCTGCGCGTTGCGGCCGAGATGGAAAACCTGCGCCGCCGCACCGCGCGCGACGTGCACGACGCGCGCACTTACGCGGTGGCGAATTTCGCGCGCGACATGCTGTCGGTGTCAGACAATCTGCGCCGCGCGCTTGACGCCATCCCGGCCGAGGCCAAGGCATCGGGCGATGCCGGCTTCAAGGCGCTGATCGAAGGCGTCGACCTCACCGAGCGCGCCATGCTGTCGGCGCTTGAGCGGCACGGGGTCAAGAAGCTCACGCCGGAAGGCGAGAAGTTCGATCCAAATTTCCACCAGGCGATGTTTGAGGTGCCCAATCCGGATGTCCCGGCCAACACCGTGGTCCAGGTCGTGCAACCGGGCTATTCGATCGGTGAGCGGGTGCTGCGCCCGGCCATGGTCGGCGTCGCCAAGGGCGGTCCCAAGCTTGCCGCCGGCGAAACGCCGGTCGAGCCGGGGCCTGTCAATGAGCAGGCCGAGAAGGATGCCTGAACGGACAAGCGAATAGCGAATAGCGAGTAGCAATAAGGAAATACGCAATAGCAGCTTCGTGCTATTGCCTACTCGCTACTCACTCTTTTCATCGTTCGCTTCATGAACCCGATCGCGCTTCTCGACTATGCCGGTGTCGCCGTCTTTGCCGCGACCGGGGCGCTTGCCGCTTCACGCAAGCAGCTCGACATTATCGGTTTCCTGTTCCTGGCCAGCGTCACCGGCATCGGTGGCGGCACATTTCGCGACCTGATCCTCAACGTGCCGGTGTTCTGGGTGGGAAACCGCGACTATGTGCTGATCTGCGCGGTGGTGGCCGTTGTGGTGTTCTTCACCGCGCACCGCGTCGAATCTCGCTACAAGCTGCTGCTCTGGCTCGACGCCATCGGGCTTGCCGCGTTTTCCGTGATGGGCGCGGCCAAGGGACTTGCCATCACCGGCTCGCCGGCGGTGTCGGTGATCACCGGCATGCTGACCGCCACATTCGGCGGTATCCTGCGTGATCTTCTGGCCGGGGAGCCTTCGGTGCTGCTGAAGCCGGAAATCTATGTCACGGCCGCCCTCGTGGGTGCCGCCATCTTCACAGCAGGCGATGTCGCCGGCTTGCCACAGATTGTTTCAGGATGGGCCGGCTTCGCCGCGGCATTCGCCGTGCGCGGAGGCGCGCTTCGTTTCGGCTGGGCGTTTCCCCCCTACAAGAGCCGGCCCGGCCGGCGGCCGGAAGACATCCCGTGAAAAGTAGGAAATAGCGAGTAGCGGATAGTGGCTGTTGCCGCGCAACTCCCGCCACTACTTCCTATTAGCTATTAGCTATTAGCTATTAGCTATTCGCTATTCACGCCGCGAAACGCTGGGCTTCCCCGCCATAGTAGTTGACGTAGCGGGCGCCGATTTCCTTTACCGGCATCACGACGAACACGTCGACCGTCGAGAATTCGCGGTCGATGACGCAGCCATCGCCGATGCGGGCGCCGACGCGCAGGTAGCCCTTGACCAGCGGCGGCATCGCCGCGATCGCAGCCTTGGCGTTGACCGCCTCGATCGGCATCAAATCCATCGAACAGTAGCGTCCGGACACCGCGCGCACGTCCCAGGCGGAATTCGTCCGGCAGTGGTGGGCGAGATAGGTGAGCGCCTCGGCATGCGCCGCCGGCACGGTGCCGTGGAAGGAAGCGCAGCCGGTCATGACACCGATTTCATAGTGGTTGATGTAGGCCCAAATACCTTGCCACAGCGCCTCGATGGTGCGCTTCGAGCGGTATTCCGGCAAAACGCAAGAGCGGCCGAGTTCCAGAAAACGCTGGCCGGGGTGACGGGCGATGAGCTTGGTCAGCTCGAATTCGCCTTCTGAGTAGAACCCGCCAGCGGCGGCCGCGATTTCTTGCCGCAGCAGGCGATAGGTGCCGACGATGCGGCGATGTTCGGGGCCGGAGAGCGAGGTATCGAAGACAAGCAGATGGTCGCAGAGCGGATCGAACCGGTCGGCGTCGCGGCGATCCTGCGCCTTGAACAAATCTTTCCTGGCGCCAAGTTCATCGTAAAACACCCGGTAGCGGACTTCCTGTGCGGCCGCGATCTCGGCCTCGTTGCGGGCGAGCCGCACTTCGAGGTTACCGATTCGGGCGAGTGCTGCGCCCTTTATGACGGAATCGACGTTACGCCCGGCAAGCAAGGCGCTGCTGGCGTTCGGCCGAGTGTCACATTCCGGCATAACTGTATGCACGAGTGATTCTCCTTCGAGCCATCCCTCTTGGCACGGGGATACGGTGTAGGTGCAACAGGATTGTGACAGTACCGTGATACGACGTCGTGGGCAATACTTCGTCGGCTGGCGAATACGGTCAACCGGCTACGTTGCGGGAGGAAACGGACCGGCGCAGAGGAAGGAAAGCGGCTCAGGCCGCGACCTGTCCCTCGACGGCATTGACCAGCGCGTCAGGGTCGAGTGGCTTGGTGACGAAGCCGCTGGCGCCATGAGCCAGCACCGCATGGCGGGTCTTTTCCTGGCTGTCGGCCGACAGCACCATGATCGGCACAGGCGGCACGGCGGTTTCCTCCTCGTGGCGGCGGATGGCGGCGATCGCGTCCAGCCCGTCCATGACCGGCATGTGCAGATCCATCAGAACCACGTCGAAGCGGTTCTTGTGTCCGGCACCGGTGACAGCCTCGACGGCGGCCTTGCCGTTGCCGACCACTTTGACGCGGTGCCCGGCCTTCAGCAGCGTGGCGCGGGCAAGCATGGCGTTGATGTCATTGTCCTCGGCGATCAGCACCGACAGTCCCCGCTGGCGGCTGCCGATGGCACGAAGTGCGGGGGCGCCACCCTTTTCCGGCTGCGGCTGGGCTAGGGTGGGAGCATGGCTGCTCAACAGCACACGCAGAAGCGTTCCGCCCCGTACCGGCCTGGCAAGGAAGGTTGCGTAGCCGCTGGCGCGGAACTCGCCGAGCATGCCGCGGTCGGTCGGAGCGATCAGCGTGATGGCCTCGCAGTCGGCGAAACCGCTCTGGCGCAGGCGCTTGAGCAACCTTCCGTCGCTCTCTTCCATGGCCGCGTCGACCAGGAGCACATCGCAGCCGTCGGCGAAGGGCGCCGCCTGCGCGACGGTGGTGGCGATGCCGACCGCGCCGCCATTGGCGCGGATGGTGCGGGCGATGGCATCGGCCTCGACGGCGTTTTTCGACAGGATCACCGCGTGTTTGCCCGAGAGCGCGTTTTGTCGGCTCTGCGGTGCTTCGGTGGCCGATATTGCCGGGATCTCGAAGACGAATTCGGATCCCTGGCCGAGCCGGCTGGATACTGAAATCGTGCCGCCCATGGCCGCCACCAGGCGTTTGGAGATTGCAAGGCCAAGGCCCGCCCCGCCATGCGTGCGCGTCGACGTGCCGTCGGCCTGTTCGAACTCTTCGAAAATGCGCTCCAGGTCCTCGTCACGCAGACCCGGACCGGTATCGGCGATGGTGAAGCAGATGCGATCGGTGGTTTCGGTGCGTGCGCGTGCGATGCTCACCAAAACGCCGCCGCTGTCGGTGAACTTGATGGCATTGCCGATGAGGTTGAGCAGCACCTGCCTGACCTTGCCCGGATCGGCAGTGATCAATTGCGGCACGTCGGGCTCGACGTGGCAGCCGAGCCCGATATCCTTGGCGAAGGCGCGGGCGGCGAGCAGTTCGATGATGTTGTCGGCGATCTCGCGCACCGACATCGGCTGCGGCTCCGGGTCGAAGCGTCCAGCCTCGATCTTGGAGTAGTCCAGCAGATCCTCGATCAGGGCGAGCAACGCGCTGGCCGAGGTCGAGACGGCGCCGACATAGGTCTGCTGTTCCGGTGACAGGCTGGTGTCGGCCAGCAATCTGGCCATGCCCATGATGCCGTTCATGGGCGTGCGAATTTCATGGCTGACGGTGGCAAGGAAGCGCGATTTGGCCTGGCTGGCATATTCGGCCCGCTCGCGAGCGGTGATCAGTGAGGATTCGGCTCTTTTGCGGGCGGTGATGTCGCGGGCGATGGCGCGATGCGAAGCGGCGCCGCTGTCCTTGTCGCGCACCGACAGTTCAATCCATGAGAACCAGCGCGGACCGCTCGGCGTACGGATCGAGACGTCGGTGGAACTCAGGCACTCATGGTCGGAAAAGGCGGCATCCGGAACGATGCCGACATCGATGCCAAGGTCCGCCAGGGTCTTGCCGGCAAGGTCGCGCTGATCGGTTTCGACGAGGTCCGCGAAGACCTTGTTGGCATAGACGATGTAGCCATCGCGGTCGCGATGAATGACGAGGTCGCCAAGTGCGTCGATCAGGCCACGAAAGCGTTCCTCGCTCTCCTGCATTTCCCACATGCGGTCGGCCAGCGTCTCGATCTCGGCGCGGCTGCGGGCAGTGGTCTCGTCAAGCAGGACCGCGGTACGGTGTACGCTTCGCCTGGCGTGCAGATGCGTGGCAAGGCCGGCGAGGCCGGTTACCAGCAATCCGACGCTGATGAAGATCGGCGCCCCGGTCAGATGCGCCAGGCCGGCCAGCACGACGATGGCGACAAACGTCAGGAGGGGCAGGCCTTCGCGCGTGGAGAACTGCGGCTCTGGCACCAGCGGCGGCGCGGTGACAAAGCGCCGCGTCGACGACGGCGGGGTCGCCGCACCGACGTCTTCGCCTGTGTCCGCCTGTTGGCTGCCGGATTCCGCGATCATGCGAAACCCTTGCCAGACAGAGATTATGGAAGATTGCGGCGGATCGTTCGAATTTTAGCGGATCAGCGTTTTCTGCCCCGGCAGCCACGGATTTGCCGGCAGGCGGGGCATTTCCATCCGCCTGCTTCGAGGCCGCACAGGCTTACATATCCACGACGACGCGGCCGCGGATCTTGCCGTCGACGATGTCGTGCGCCGCATCGATGATGCCGTCGAAACCTATGGTCGTCGACAGGCTGGCGAGCTTCTGCAGATCGAGGTCGGTGCCGATGCGCCGCCATGCTTCGAGGCGGACTGCCTTCGGTGCCATCACCGAATCGATGCCGAGCAGCGAGACGCCACGCAGGATGAAGGGGGCGACGCTCGCCGGCAGGTCCATGCCGCCGGCCAGGCCGCAAGCAGCAACCGCACCGCCATAGGAGGTCATCGACAGGACGTTGGCCAGTGTGTGGCTGCCGACAGCGTCGATGCCGCCGGCCCAGCGCTCCTTGGCCAGCGGTTTGGCCGGCTGGGCAAGCTCGTCGCGCGATATCACTTCGGCGGCGCCAAGGTTGATCAAATAGGGGCTTTCGGCGTTGCGGCCGGTCGACGCGATGACATGGTAGCCGAGGCTGGACAGGATCGAGACCGCGACCGAGCCGACGCCGCCGGCTGCCCCCGTCACCACCACCGGGCCGCGATCGGGCAGGATGCCGTGCCGCTCCAGCGCCATCACGCAAAGCATGGCGGTATAGCCGGCGGTACCGACCGCCATCGCATCATGCGGGCTCATGCCTTGCGGCAGCGGCACCAGCCAGTCGCCCTTGACGCGGGCGCGGCCGGCATAGGCACCGAAATGGGTCTCGCCGACGCCCCAGCCGTTCAGGATGACCTTGTCGCCGGCGCGCCAGTCAGGATGGGAAGACGAGGTGACGGTGCCGGCGAAATCGATGCCCGGCACCAGCGGCCAGCGGCGGATCACTGGCGCCTTGCCTGATATCGCCAAGCCGTCCTTGTAGTTCACTGTTGTCGCCTCGACCGCGATGGTGACGTCGCCTTCCATCAGGTCGGCTTCGGTGAGATCGGTCACGGCTACCGATTGCTTTTTCTCGGCGTCACGCGAAACGAGGATGGCTTTGAAGGTTTCGGACATCTCTTTCTCCGCGATCTTGTTTGGCGACGTGGACTGTGCGGCGATGGCCGCACGGGGTCAATCGTTCGAAGGTCTGGGCTCGCGCCGCCAACCGAACAGTTCGTCGAAGACGACCAGTGCCGCGCCGACGGAGATGAAGGCGTCGGCAAGGTTGAAGACGGCGAAGGACCAGACCGGCGTGTGGAACAGGATGTAGTCGATGACATGGCCGTAGACGGCGCGGTCGATCAGATTGCCGAGCGCGCCGCCGACGATCAGCGCAAAGCCGGTGCGGGCAAGGATCTGGGACGGCGCGATCCGCGTCGCCAGGAACAGCACGAAGGCAACGACCGCCAGCGAAATGACGATCAGCCCGGTGTCGCCGAAGGACGAGAACATCGAGAAGGCGATGCCGGTGTTGTAGGTGCGAAACAGCGCCAGGAAAGGCACGAGATCGAGCTTTTCCTGAAACGGCAGTCCGGTCTCGACCAGATGTTTTATCCACTGGTCGAGCGCTATGGCCGCGACGACGAGCAGCGCGTAGGGGGACCATGATTTCACGGGCGGGCAACCTTCATTGCTGGTCCACGATTGCTTCGAGCTTCAGCGCGCCGCGCCGGATCTCGAACAGCATGATGCCGGTGGCGACCGCAAGATTGAGCGAATCGGCGCGGCCTGCCTGCGGGATTCTGAGCAGCCTGTCGCAACTCGCGGCCAGGCTTTCGGGCAGCCCCTGCTGCTCGTTGCCCATCATCAGCAGCACCGGGCCGCGGGAAAAATCGACCGAGCGGTAGTCGACCGCGCCCTTCAGGTGGGTGCCCGCGACAAGACCTGAAAATCCGCCCCGCCAGGCAAGGAATGCCTCGGTCGTCGCCCTGGCCACCGGCACGGCAAAGATCGAACCCATGGTGGCACGCACCGTCTCGACGGAAAAAGGATCGGTGGTGTCGCCGACCAGGATGACCCCCTTGGCGCCGACCGCATCGATGGTGCGGATGACGGTGCCGAGATTGCCGGGATCGCGCACCCGGTCGAGCGCCACCCAGACGTCGCCATTGTCGGCGCGGACATCCTTCAAGGGCAGGAATCTCTGCGAAAAGACGCCGACCACCATTTGCGGGTTGTCACGGCGGGTGATGGCTACAAGCACCTTTTCCGACACTTCGAGCACCGTGCCGCCGGCGGCAACCGTGCGTGCGGCGACTTTCTCCACCGCGGCGTTGCCGCGTCCGGCCTTGGCGAAAACCAGTGTCCTGATCTGCCAGCCAAGATCGAGCGCGTCGATGACCAGTTTCAATCCCTCGGCCATGAAGGCGTTCTGCTGATCGCGGAATTTCTTCTGGGCGAGCGCCTTGATGTCCTTGACCAGCGGGTTGGCGAGGCTGGTGACTTCCTTCACCAGTCCGGGTGCGCCTGCATGCCGCTCGTTCACTCAGGCCACCCAGCGCGAAAACAATGAGGTCGATAGCGCCCGGCCGGCGGACTTTTCGCGGATGATCAACTCACCCGATTCGACCGTGCCGCCCATGCCGGCAAAGGTGTCGCGCATCAAGGCATGAATGGCGAAGAACGAGGCGCGGATCGAATAGGCGGTCAACACCACGGCAAGGGGCTTCGGCGTCAGGATCGCGCGACAAAGGTCGGTCAATGCAGGCAAGTCCTCGAACAATTGCCAGACCTCGCCCTTGGGGCCGCGGCCATAGGCCGGTGGGTCGAACAGGACGATGTCGTAGCGGCTGCCGCGGCGTTCCTCACGCTCGGCGAATTTCACCGCGTCGTCGACGATCCAGCGGATCGGCTTGCTGCCGAGCCCGGCCATTTCCTGGTTTTCGCGAGCCCAGCCGATCGCCTTCTTCGAGGCATCGACATGGGTGACCTCGGCACCGGCGCGGGCCGCCACCAGCGAGGCGAGACCGGTATAGCCGAACAGATTCAGGACCTTGACCGGCCGTTTCGCGGCCGCAATCAACCCGGCCATGTGGTCCCAGTGCGAGGCTTGTTCGGGAAAGACGCCGACATGGCGAAACGAGGTGAAACGGCCGAGATAGTCAATGCCGTCATGCTTCATCGGCCAGGTCTCGCCGAGCGGCGTCTTCGGGAAGCGCCAGCGGCCGATGCCTTCCTCGTCGGTATCGCCGGTGAAGATGGCGTCGGCGCGCTCCCAGTCTTTTGCCGGCAAGGCCTTTTGCCAGATCGCCTGGCCCTCGGGCCGCACGATGCGGTAGGGCCCGTATTGTTCGAGCTTCTGCCCGGCGCCGCTGTCGAGCAGCGCATAATCGGCATTCGGCGCCACTTCGAGGATCACAGGAAGATGTTCGGTGGGCAGGGCGCCGTCGCGGCGGGCAAGGATGCGCGGCGCAGATTTCGGCTCGGAGCGGTCATCGGTTCTGGGCTCATGAGGCGCGCGCGGCCTGGCGTCCGGCCTTGCCACGCCGCGCCCCTCATGCGGGCGCGCCTCTGCGGTTCCGCCCTTCGCGGGCGGGCGGTTGTCGCGGCGTTTGTCGCGAAAAGACTTCAAGCAGGAGCATCTCCGAGCGGCGTGGCCGCTTTTGGCATAGGCCAACCTGCTTCGCAACCAAGTCCGCCGTGCAAGCCTCTCCGGTTTGTGTCGGCCGGCGGTGGACCAATGTCAAAGAAACGGGCAAATCTTCGATATGTCCCGCTCGGAACGCCTGCTCGACCTGATCCAGACGCTGCGCCGGCACCGCCGGCCGGTGAGCGGGCAGGCGCTGGCCGATGAGCTCGGGATTTCGATACGCACGCTCTACCGCGACATCGCCACGCTGCAGGGCCAGGGCGCGCCGATCGAGGGTGAGGCGGGACTGGGCTATGTGCTCAAGCCCGGCTTCATGCTGCCGCCGTTGATGTTCAGCGACGAGGAGATCGAGGCCATCGTGCTCGGCTCGCGCTGGGTCGCCAAGCAGCCGGACCAGCGTCTCTCGGCTGCTGCCGCCAACGCGCTGGCCAAGGTCGCTGCCGTGCTGCCGGACGATCTGCGCGACGATCTCGACGCGAGCCCGCTGCTCGTCGGGCCTCCCGCCGCGGCCGTCGAGGGCATCGACCTCGGCCTGGTGCGGCAGGCCATCCGCAACGAGCGCAAGCTCGGCTTCTTGTACCGCGATGCGGGCGGCGCCGCCTCCGAACGCGTGGTCTGGCCGTTTGCGCTGGGGTTCTTCGACAAGGTGCGGGTCGTGGTGGCGTGGTGCGAGATGCGCGAGGACTTCCGGCATTTTCGCGCCGATCGCATCGCAGCGCTCCAAGCAACAGACACGCGCTATCCGCGCCGTCGCCAGGCGCTGCTGAAGGAATGGCGGGCGACACTCGACAAGCCACGTGGTTCGTGATGGCTACTGCCAGATTCTGGGTAGTGGGTCAGTTTGAAATCCAAACTGACCCACTACCGGAATTTGCAACATGGCGGAAAGAATGAGCGCCAAGGACTTGCCTCTGATCGCCGCCAATGCACGGGGAGACTTACGATGCATAGGGCCCCTATAAATCGCCAGAATCGATTGCTCGCCGCCGCGTCGCAGCCTTTCGCATATGTCCGAGCTTGCTAGAACGAGTGCTTCGACGCGCTCCTGCGTTCACCCATCAAGACGCCGACCAGCTTCATCGTGCACAGCCGGCGCTTCGCGGGCCTAGGTAGGTCGTGGGCCGACAAAGGCCCGGACAGTGTCGCTGCGCACCTGACGGGTGCGCATACACCAGCAACGCTTGACAGCAACCCCGACAGCCTTATCCAGGTGTATCAAGCTGAGTGGCAGGTGCCATCACGACACGTCATACTGCTGCGCCAGCGAGGCGGAAAGCTGGTCGGCGAAACGGGCAGCGGCCACCGGTAGGGTGCGGCCCTTGAGTTGGCCGACATAGAGCATGCCAGCGGGCACGTCGCGCGGGTCGAGCGGCCGGGAGATCATGTCCCCAGTCATCGTCTGGTGGGACAGGCCAATTGGGAAATGGAAAGTGATGATATCCTCCGAGATAGCGTGGTTGCGCAGGAATTCGAAGCTGTCCGATTGAATCACCGGCTCCAGCTGCAGCGATGACGATTGCGCCCCGATGTCGAGCAGGTAGCGCACGCCGTAACTTGATGTGGGAAGCGCGATTGGATAGTCGAGGCAAGCGCGCAAGCGCACCGTCTCGTGAGAAGCCAGCGGATGATCGGGCCGCATAACCGCATGCACTGGCTGGTGCACCCGCATCAGCGTCATGAAAGCAGCCAGCCGGGTTGGCTCGTAGACGATGGCGATGTCGGCCGTGTGATCGACCAAGGCACGCTCGGCCTCCTCCCGGTCGCGCAGGTGCACTCCGAAGGTCACATTCGGATGTTCCTTGCGGTAGAGTGAGATTTGCGTCGGCAGGTGGTAGGGCAATAGCGCCTGGCTGCAGGCGATCGCCACATGGCCGCGCCGGGCGCCAGCAAGGTCTGCAATCTGCGATTTCACGTGCTCCATATCGGATAACTGGTTGCGCATGTGCTGCACTAGAAGCTCGCCGGCGCTGGACAATCGCACGCCGTGAGGCAGTCGCTCGAAAATAGCAACGCCGAGTTCGGCCTCCATCGCCAATATACGCCGGTTGAGCGCCGTCGAGGTTATGGCGAGCAATTCCGCGGCGGCGCGGATCGAACCGGTCTTGGCCACCACATTGATATAGTGAGCGGAGTTCAGGTAACGCATCGGCGGCCTCTGGCATCACCGCTGCAATTTTTGCAGCAGGCTGAACAAAACATAGCACAAGACAGCAGCACGTCATCGAGATAATTAATTCGCAGCGCTCTCATCTCCGGTGACTTGGCTCACAACCAGCTCCGACAAGAGCTTTTTTGCGATCTTCAAATACTGATCAAACAATTGCCTGCTAGACCACGCCAGCGCCGGCTCGATTGTGCCAGGATCGGAAATCCTGGAGCAACCGAACCGTAGATGCAACTTCAACCTGAAGGAACGATTAGATGACGTCGACCATCTCTTCCAGACTTACCTTCATTGTATTTACCGCCGGATGCATCGCATTGGCGTTACTCTTCCATTACGCACCGGCTGGGGATTTTCCCTCGAAATATGCCAGGACCGCCCCGGCGGGGCTGGCCGCGCAACCGACGCGCATAGACATCGACAACGAGGCGCACGCGATCCGCTTCTACATCGACGGCAACCAGGTCGCCGTGCTCGACGAGTCTGGTTTCAAGCCATGAGGCCACAGAGCCAGGAGAGCAAAACCGTCAAGAAATTCGTTATGTCAGGGCTGTTCGTCGTGCTTGCCCTGTCGCAGACGGCGGAGGCCCAGAAGAAAGTCCCGGTGACGCAGGCCGTTGCCGCCAAGGCCGAGCAGGCCAAGCCGCCGCTGGACAACATGGCCACAGGCGGGGTCAAGCCCGCGGCGCAGGCAAATGTGCCGGCCACCGACGGGTCGCAGTACCCGCCGGCACTGTATTTCAATTTCCAGTAGGTCGTTGCTTGCCGGCGCGGGGATCGACGACCTCCGCGCCACGGGGGGGTCGGCGCCGACCTTGGAGCGATTGCCCGCTTGATGAGGCGGCGGCAAGCAGGAAAGCTCGGCGGGAGGTTGGCGGGGGCCAACGCGGCGCCGGTCGTCGGCTCGCGGAGCTTGGTATCGTCCTGCCCGGGCCGCTGAAGCTGCCGCCTGGCATGGTGCTGCCCTTTTCCTGGGTGAATGTGCGCGGCGACCGGGCCTTGATTTTCGGGGCTCGGGGCGCAGGAGCCGGACGGCTCGCTGGCCGTGCCGTTCGGCGTCGTCGGCGACGATGTCACGCTGGACGAGACCGGCCTGTCGATGCTTGGCAGTGGGTAACTGACCCACTGCCAGAATCTGACCGCAGCTCATCCTATGGTCGGCAAGTCGAAACGCTGAACCTTGGAGAGCAGACATGGCCGCCCCGAACTTCGTCATCCTCTATGTCGACCAGCCCCAGCAGAGCGGCGCCTTCTACAGTGCGCTGCTCGGTCGCGAGCCGGTCGAAAGTTCGCCGACCTTCGTGCTGTTCGTGCTCGATGCGGGCTTCAAGCTCGGCCTCTGGTCGCGCCAAACGGTGGAGCCGGCCGCGGCCGCGGCAGGCGGCGGCGCCGAAATCGTCTTTGCGCTGGATACGCCGGACGCGGTCGACGCTACCCACGCCGATTGGGCTGGGCGCGGGCTGAAAATCCTGCAGACGCCGACCGACATGGATTTCGGCCGTACCTTCGTTGCGCTCGATCCCGACAACCATCGCCTGCGCGTTTACTGGCTATCCGACGGGGAACAGGCCACAGGGGAACACAAATGAGCGCGCATTGGATCGCAGTGGCGTCGGCCGAACATGTCCGGCGCGGGCGGCAGGGCGGCTTCATGCAGGTCAATCACGGCAAGGCGGCACCGTTGCGCCGCATCAAGCCCGGTGATGGCATCGTCTATTATTCGCCGACCACCATACTCGGCGAAAAGGACGGCCTGCAGGCCTTCACGGCGATCGGCACGGTGCGGCAAGGCGAACCCTATCAGGGTGACATGGGTGGCGGCTTCACGCCGTTCCGGCGCGACGTCGCGTGGGCAATGGCCGAGGAAGCAGCGATCAAACCGCTGCTCGACAGGCTGGACTTCACAGCCGGCAAGTCGAACTGGGGTTATCAGCTTCGCTTTGGCCTTTTCGAACTCAGCGCGCATGATTTTTCGCTGATCGCCGGGGCGATGGGCGCAAAAATGGCCCTGGCAGAAAACTAAGCCACGAGCGCTTTGTAGACGGCAATGCCGGCGGCAAGATCCTCGAGTGCCGCGCCGACCGACTTGAACAGTGTTATCTCACCGGCGCTCTCGCGGCCCTTTTTCTCACCGCGCGACAGTTCGTGCAGATCGGCGACGATGGCGTCTGGCTTCAGCACGCCGGAGGTCAGCGGCTGGACGATGTCGCCAGCCTCCTTGGTGGCGCCGGCGCGGGTGTCGACATAGACGCGGGCAATCGCGATCGCGTCATCGTCGCTTTCGCGCATCGTCGGGGTGAAGCCGCCGACCAGGTCGACATGGGTTCCCGGCCGCAGCAGTGCGCCCTTGATCAGTGGCGTTGTGGTGATTGTCGCCGAGGAAACGATGTCGGCCTGCCCGAGTTCGGCATCGAGATCACTTGCGGCGCTGGCCGCGAAGCCTTCGGCGCGCAGATCGGCCGCAACCTTCTCGGCATTGGCGGCTGTGCGGTTCCAGATGCGGATGGTCTTGATCGGCCGCACGGCGCAGTGCGCCTTGGCGAGGAACGGCGACAGCGCGCCGGCGCCGACCACCAGCAGCCGCGCGGCATCGTCGCGGGCGAGGTAGGAGGCCGCCAGCGCCGAAGCGCAGGCGGTGCGCCATTGCGTCAGCCGCTGGCCGTCGATCAAGGCTTCAGGTTCTCCGGTGGCGCCGTTGAGCAGGAGATAGAGCCCCATCACCGCGGGCTTGCCGATGGTGTTGTTGTCGGGCGAGACGGTGACGATCTTGACGCCGATGTGACCGCTGGCCGACGTGCCGGCGGCGTTGAAGTCGGTCCAGGCCGGCATCAAAAGCAGTGTCGAGGCGGCGCCGTCGGGCCGTTCGACCGTATGGTGATGCCTTACCGGCTGTACCGCACCGTCACGAAACGCCGTGCGCAGTGTCTCGACCAGTCCGGGAAAGGTCAGCGCATGATCGACCTCGGCGGCCGAAATGGTCAGCATGGAAAACTCCGTGGAGCAAAAACCGCCGACCGGCGGTTCAAGTGGTCGGTTTCGGCAAGGCTGATCCTTGGGCCGACCCTGGGACCGTGCCTTGCGGCGCCGCCGGCGCGCGGCTGACCGCCTGGCGCAGGTTCTCGGCCTCGACGCCGCGCTGGCGCGCCAGCTTGCGGTAGCGGCCCTGCTTGACCCAGGTTGCCAGGCTGCCGACGACCATGCCGACGGCGAGAGCCAGGAACAGGAAGATGAACAGCGGCAAGGTCAGCGTCAGCTTTGGATTGCCGGGATTGAACGGGTCCAGCGTGAAGGCGACCAGTTCGCGGTTGGCGACGGCGAGCGCGATCAGGATGACCGCCAGGGGCACGAAGACCACGATGAGCATGAAGCGATTGAACATGATGTTTTCCGTCGGAAGCTGGCCGAAAGGCCGTCTGGCGCTGACGCCGCGCCTACTTGCCGCCGTTCAGCCTTTCACGCAGCTCCTTGCCGGTCTTGAAGAACGGCACCCATTTTTCCTCGACCTCGACGGATTCACCGGTGCGCGGATTGCGGCCGGTGCGGGCGGGACGGTTTTTCACCGAAAAAGCGCCGAAGCCACGCAGCTCGACCCGATTGCCTTCGGCAAGTGCGTCGGTGATCTCATCGAAGATCGCGCCGACGATGTTTTCGACGTCGCGCAGGAAAAGATGCGGATTACGCGTGGCAATAATCTGCACAAGTTCGGACTTGATCATGAGACGGGTCCCCGTGAAAGCAGTGTGGTCAAAATTATGAGGATGATTTTATTTGCTTTTTTCACTTGCCCCAAACGGCATCTCAAGGGTGCCAGACGGAAACGAGACCGTCAAGAAACAAGCGGTCGGCGCCCAGTTCATGAATTACATCGCCACTGTAGGCCGGCAGGCCGAGGGCGCTGCCGATCGTTTGCGCCATCGCTTTCGAGAACAAGAAGCCGCCGCGCCGTTCCGTGTCTTTCCATTCGATCACCTTGAGCTTGGCATCGACCCCCTTGGTCGCCAGCCAGCCGACCGCTTCGGTCTCGCCGCCGACAGCGTCGATCAGCCCGTTGGCGACGCCCTGGCGGCCGGTGAAGATCGAGCCGTCGGCGAGCGCCAGCGCTTGCTCGCGGGTCATCTTGCGGCGTTCGGCAACGATGCCGACGAACCAGTCGTAGCTGTCGAGGATGAGCTTGCGGACCATGGCGCGTTCGTCGTCATTGGTCGGCTTGAAAGGAGACGGCGAGGCTTTCAGCGGCGAGGATTTCACTTCCTCCAGCTTGACGCCGAGCTTGTCCATGAGGCCGCTGACATCCGGATACTGGATCAGCACGCCGATCGAACCGACGATCGAGGTCTTGCGGGCAACGATGTGATCGGCGGCACTGGCGATCATGTAGCCCGCCGACGCGGCGAGCGTGCCGACTTCGGCGACCACCGGCTTGTCGGCGGCCAGCTTGCGCACCTCTTCATAGATCGATTCACCGCCGACCGTGGTGCCGCCTGGCGAATCGATCGACAGGATCACGCCTTTCACCTTCGACGACTGGCGAATGGTTTCCAGCCGCTTGATCAGTTCCTCGTCCTCGGTGATGGTGCCTTCGATCCTGACCTTGGCGATGTGGTCGACGGCCGAGCCGGTGAAGTCGTCGCCGTAGAACCAGGCTGAAAGCGCAATCACCCCGAGTGCCACGATGCCGATGGCGGCAACGCGCCAGAACGTCAGCTTGCGCCGCAGTCGGCGGCGGTCGATCAGGTCGTCGGCTCTCAGTGCCATGGTCAGCCTTTCAGTCGGCGGGAAGACACGCTTCTAGACCATGATCCGCCCATCTGGAAGCAATTCTCTTTCCGGCGCGACGAGACAATCCGCGCGGCGGATCGAAATGGCCGTGCCGGATCCACGGTTGATGGGGGCCCCGGCGGACATCCGCCCCTCTCCAGGCACAGGTCTCTTCACGCATTTGTGCAATCGCGGCGAGGTTCGGCGGCGGGATCGACAGATGACAAATCTTACGCCGCATGGCTGTTTCTGCTAATGAAGAACGTGCAGTTGTGCAGATCTCGTTTTCATCTGTACAAAAGCGGCCGTCACATTTTTGCAGTTTTCATGGGCTTGTGCTTGCTTGAAGGCGCGGGCGTCCCACCTATAGGCGGTGTTTCCAGGGTGGTAGGGGTTTAGAAGAAAGCAGTGAATGTTAGCGCGACCGATTGAATCGACCAACGACGAGACGGAGTTGGTCCCACCGGCGGACGGCCGTATGCGTGGCGATGCTTTCGACCGCGCGCAACGTCACTCGCGCCGCGTGCGCGTTCTCAAGTTTGCCGTGCCGCTGGCTGCGGCACTGATCGCCATTGCTTTCCCGGTCTATTCCTATCTCGCCGCGCCCGTCTCCGTGACGGTTCAGGCGGAAGGCACTGCCTTTTCCAACGGCAAGCTGGTGATGGCCAATCCCAAGCTCAACGGGTTCACCAAGCAGAAGCAGCCCTATTCGATGACGGCGCTGCGCGCCATCCAGGATGTCAGCACGCAAGGGATCATCGAACTGGAAGGCATCGACGCCAAGGTTCCGGTTGGGCCCGACAATGTGGCGGCGATCAAGGCCTCGCGCGGCACCTACGATCGCAACGGCAACACGATGAACCTGACCAGCGACGTTACCATCACCACAACCGACGGCATGCAGGCCAAGTTCAAATCGGTCTTCCTCGACATGGGCAAAGGCACTATGAAGACGGGAGATCCCGTCGATGTCAGCCGTGAAGGGTCGCGGATCACGGCGGATTCGATGTCGGTCCAGGACAATGGCAGGGTTCTGGTTTTCGAGAACAAAGTGCGCGTCAACATCGATTCCGCCGCCTTGAAAACGGCAGAGGGAAACAGCGGAGAAACCAATGCGGCTCAGTAGTTCGACGCGGCTCGCGGCTGCAACTTCGGCGTTGCTGCTGCTCGGACTGGTGCCGTCATTGGCGCAGTCGACCAGCCAGTCAGGTCTCAAACTGTCGGGCGACAAGCCGATCCAGATCGAAAGCGACAAGTTGGAGGTCCGCCAGGCCGACAATGTCGCCATCTTCACCGGCAATGTCAGCGTCGTCCAGGGGCCGACATTGATGAAGGCCGGCAAGATGACGGTCTATTATGTCAAGGATCCAAACGCCGCCGCCAAAGGCACGGAAGCCGCGGGTGCGGCAATGACCGGCTCGGCCAACATCGATCATTTGGAAATCTCCGACAAGGTTTACATCAAGTCGGATGCGCAAGTCGCGACCGGCGATCAAGGCAGCTTCGACATGAAGAGCCAGGTTCTGGTGCTGTCAGGCAAAAAGGTCGTTCTGTCGCAAAACGACAACGTCCTGGTCGGCTGCAAGCTCGTCGTGCAGATGAAAACCGGGTTGGCCCAGGTTGATCCATGCGCTGGGCAACGTGTCCAGATGTCGATCACCCCGCCGCCGAAATCGGGAGCGGCGAACCCCTGATGGTCAGCCTGTCGTCGCTGACGGCGCGTCTTCCGGGACGGGCCGCCGGCAAGCTTTCGGCGCCGGCCACGGTGACCGCCGATAAGGGAAAGTTCAAGGGGACCCTGATCGCCAAGGGTCTGACCAAGAGCTACAAGGGCCGCAAGGTCGTCAGCGGCGTCACCATCGGCGTGCGCGCCGGCGAGGCCGTCGGGCTGCTCGGCCCCAACGGCGCCGGCAAGACGACCTGCTTCTACATGGTCACCGGCCTGGTGCCGGTGGATGAGGGCACGATCGAGATCGACGGCTTCGACGTCACCTCGATGCCGATGTACCGCCGTGCGCGTCTCGGCATCGGCTACCTGCCGCAGGAGGCCTCGATCTTTCGCGGCCTGAGCGTCGAGCAGAACATCCGCGCCGTGCTCGAAGTGGTCGAAAAGAGCCGCAAGGAGCGCGAGCGCAATCTCGACGAACTGCTCGAGGAATTCCACATCAGCCATCTGCGCAAGGCGCCGTCCATGTCGCTTTCCGGCGGCGAGCGGCGGCGCCTGGAAATCGCGCGTGCGCTGGCGACGCGTCCGGCCTACATGCTGCTCGACGAGCCTTTTGCCGGCATCGATCCGATCGCCGTCGCCGATATCCAGCAATTGGTGCGTCATCTGACGGCGCGCGGCATCGGCGTCCTCATCACCGATCACAATGTGCGCGAAACGCTCGGCCTGATCGACCGCGCCTACATCATCCATGCCGGTCAGGTGCTGACCCATGGCCGGGCCGACGAAGTGGTGGCAAATCCGGATGTCCGGCGGCTCTACCTCGGCGAGGGTTTTACGCTCTGAGCGTGAAATTTGTTTCCTGACACGATTTTTGGGGCTCGGCCCACCCATTTTCTCCGATCTTGTTGCCCGATAACGCTCCGGTAAGCGAGTTTTGCTAGCTTTTGCCTTGACAAGCAAAAGCTGGGCCAGTTTCTATGACCGGCTGCAAAAATTCCTGTCCGGAAGCCCGGATGCGTAGACGAGGCGTTTGAAACCAGACAATGGCGTTGGCGGCGAAACTACAGCTACGACAATCGCAGTCGCTGGTGATGACGCCGCAGCTGATGCAGTCGATTCGGCTGCTGCAGTTCACCCATGGCGAACTCGAGCATTTCATCGACGAGGAGATCGAGCGCAACCCGCTGCTGGAGCGTGCCGAACCGCAGGAGGATGCCGCCAGCGACCAGGCGCAGAAGATCGAGGCGGAGCCGCAAGCCGCCGCCGACGGCGACTGGTTCGAAAACGAGACGCAGTGGAGCGCCGAGGCGATCTCGGACAAGCTCGATACGTCGCTGGAAAACCTGTTTCCCGACGATCCGGGGACCAGCGAGCGGCTCGGTCCCGACCTGACGGCGCAATGGAAGTCGGCGTCCGGCAATGGCGTGAGTTCCTCATCCGAGGGTTTTGACGCGGGCGACATGGCGGCCGCGCCGATCACGCTGCGCGACCATGTCGGTGAACAGGTCGCGCTCGCCTTCGCCGATCCGGCGGCACGGCTGATCGCCGCCGACCTGGCCGACGGCCTCGACGAGGCCGGCTATTTGCGCGCCGACCTGGCCGAGATCGCAGCCCGTCTCGGCACCGAGGTTGCCGCGGTACGAAAGGCGCTGGCGGTGTGCCAGACTTTTGAGCCGGCCGGCCTGTTTGCCCGCGACCTTGCCGAATGCCTGTCGCTGCAGCTCGCCGTGCGGGATCGGCTCGATCCGGCAATGAAGGCGCTGGTCGCCAATCTCGAACTGCTGGCACGGCGTGATTTCCATGCGCTGAAACGGATCTGCGGTGTCGACGAGGAGGATCTGCTCGACATGCTGGCCGAGATCCGGGCACTCGATCCTCGGCCCGGCATGGCGTTTTCAGGCGGAGCCAGCGACGCGATCGTTGCCGATGTCGAGGTGCGTGCCGCCAATGACGGCAGCTGGACCGTCGAGCTCAACGCCGAAACGCTGCCGCGCGTGCTGGTCGACCATATCTATTTCGCCCAGGTCTCGCCGCAGGCGAAGAACCAGGCGGAAAAGGATTTCCTGGCCGAATGCCTGCAAAACGCCAACTGGCTGACGCGCAGCCTCGACCAGCGGGCAAAGACCATCCTCAAGGTCGCCTCGGAAATCGTTCGCCAGCAGGATGCCTTCCTCGTCAATGGCGTGCGCCAGCTGAAGCCGCTCAACCTGCGCACGGTCGCCGACGCCATCGGCATGCACGAATCGACGGTCAGCCGGGTCACAGCGAACAAATACATGCTGACGCCGCGCGGCGTGTTCGAGCTGCGTTACTTTTTTACCGCCTCGATCGCCGCGTCGGGTGGCGGCGATGCGCATTCCTCGGAATCCGTGCGTGACCGCATCAAGCAGCTGATCGACGAGGAAAAGCCAGCCGACGTGCTTTCCGACGATGCGATCGTCGACATGCTGCGGGAGAGTGGCGTCGACATTGCCAGGCGCACCGTCGCCAAGTACCGGGAAGGCATGAATATTCCCTCCTCGGTGCAGCGCCGGCGCGAGAAACGGGCACTGGCCAGCGCCGGGCGCTGACACGGTTCGATTTTCCACAGGCCAGCACTTCATTGACAAGCCGCGGTGAAGTGGCTAGAAGCCCGCCCGCATGAGACGGGCTACATGCCTGCATGCGGATGGTCCGTCACGACGTTGGCCTCGGGACGGTCAAAGGGCGGCTTGTGATCAACCGGAAAGTTCGGATTTAAAATCGGCGCGAGTGACGCCGCAAAGCTTGTGCGCACGGACCACGAGTATAAACTCGGGCCAGTTTGAAGCCTGAGCAAGGAAGGTCAGTTTTCAGATGAATCTGCGCATATCGGGAAAACACATGGATATCGGCGATGCGTTCCGCACACGCATCAACGATCGCGTCGGCGAAGCGATCGGCAAATATTTCGATCGCGGCTTTGCCGGACACGTCACGGTCATCAAATCAGGTTCGCGCTATTCGGCGGATTGCATGATCCGGCTCGATTCCGGCGCTTCGCTGCAGGCCACCGGCGATGCCCAGGATCCGACATTGGCCTTCGAGGCCGCGGCGGATCGTCTGGAAACCCGGCTGAGGCGCTACAAGCGTCGGCTGAAATCGCACAATTCGGGCAGCGCCAACGGCGATCCGACCGACATCGCCTACACGGTGATGGCGCCGCTGGCCGATGACGACGAGGACATTCCGGAGAATTTCGCCCCGGCCATCGTCGCCGAATCAACCATGACGCTGAAGACCATGTCGGTGGCGTCGGCGGTCATCGAACTCGACACGAAGGACAGCCCGGTCTTCGTCTTCCGCAACGCCGGAAACGACCATCTCAACATCGTCTATCGCCGGCCCGATGGAAACATCGGCTGGATCGACCCGTCCACGACCAAGGTCGCACAGGGATAAAAGCCGGCCGCACGAGGGGTGAGGGCTGGTGACGGCAGGCGAACAAGGGATTTTCAAGCATGGATCTGAGCGATCTTATCAACGTTCCGGCGATACTGCCGGCGTTGAAGGCGAACTCCAAGAAGCAGCTGTTGCAATTGCTGTCCGAACGGGCAGCGGCGATTTCCGGCATTCCGGAACGGGAAGTGTTCGACACCATCCTGCAGCGTGAACGGCTGGGCTCGACCGGCGTCGGCAACGGCATCGCCATTCCGCATGGAAAGCTGGCCGGCGTGAAACGCATCGCCGGGGTTTTCGCGCGGCTGGAGACGCCGGTCGACTTCGAGTCGCTGGACGATCAGCCGGTCGATCTGGTGTTTCTGCTGCTGGCGCCGGAAGGGGCGGGCGCCGACCATCTCAAGGCCTTGTCGCGCATCGCGCGGGTGCTGCGCGACGCCGACACGGTGGCCAAGATCAGGGGTACGCGCGACGCCGCGGCAATTCACGCGCTTTTGTCGGATACGCAAGCCTCGCACGCGGCCTGACATTTTCTGGATTGGACGACACTCAAGGGCCGCCGTGGGCGGCCCTGTGCGTTTGAGCCCAGCCATTCGCCGGGCGGCGCCGGGCTCAGTGAATGGCGACCGTGGTCAGGTCGTTTTCCATGGCGCCGGCCAGCGCGCGGTCGCGCGCATCCGAGAGCAGGATCGGCTGGCCATTGGCGGCAAACAGCGCCCACAGTTCCATACCGGGAGCGATTTCACCGAGGTTCGGGAAACGGCCGAGCAATTCGTCGCTCGAGACCTTGCGCAGATAGGCGACCGAGCCCTCGCCGAGATGGGCGAATTCGCCGCTGGTCATGGTGAGATTTTCGTCAGTTCTGGTCATTTCAAAGCCTCCTTGGCGCGAGGACGCCGCTCAAGGCCATCCCGCATGAGAGCCATCGGTAAAGATCAGTCTTTCACCGATATGTTTATTTTCCGTACCAGCCGTTCGGACTCCGGCCGATCGAGATCGATCGACAAAAGGCCATTCTTCAGTTCCGCCGCGATCACCCGCATGCCGTCGGCCAGCACGAAACAGCGCTGGAACTGGCGCGCGGCGATGCCGCGATGAAGAAATTCGCGCTCGGTATCGTCGGTCTGACGGCCGCGCACGACCAGCTGGTTTTCCTCCGTGGTGACATCGAGATCGCTTTCGGCGAAACCGGCGACCGCCAATGTTATGCGCAACCTTTCGGTCTTGCCGTCGGCGCCGCTGAGGCGTTCGATGTTGTAGGGAGGGTAGCTGTCACCGGACTTCGCCAGGCGTTCCAGGGTCTTTTCCATGGCGTCGAAACCAAGGAGAAGCGGGCTGGAAAAGGGCGTCATTCGGCTCATGTTACACTGTCCTCTCAAGAGCGACATAAAGTGGAAAAACCCAGATGGCATTTTTCCCGGTGGTCTTGATATGGTCCGCCCCGCGACCAAGTTCAAGCCGTCAAAAGACCCGCCCAAAAAGACCAGGTCGTGGACTCACAGGAATGATCGACATGGCGCTTGAAACGGCGAGCGGATGCATGGAGAAGCGCGCAGGTCGGGATTGTCTTCCCCGGCGGAGCGGTTCGACATGGCAGCTCGCCGCCGTTTCGGCGCCCTCGGATGATTCATCCAAGTCCATGGCCTCGCCAAACAAGGAATTGAAATGCCTCAATCACGCAAGATCATCATCGACACGGATCCCGGCCAGGATGACGCCGTCGCCATTTTGCTGGCGCTCGGCAGCTCCGAACTGGAGATCGTCGGCATCACCGCCGTTGCCGGCAACGTGCCGCTGAAGCTTACCGAAAAGAATGCCCGCAAGATCTGTGAGCTGGCCGGCCGGCCGGACATCAAGGTCTATGCCGGCGCCATCCGACCGTTGATGCGCGAACTGGTCACCGCCGAGGAAGTGCATGGCAAGACCGGTCTCAACGGACCGCAACTGCCGGAGCCGACGATGAAGCTGCAGGACCAGTACGCGGTCGATTTCATCGTCGAGACGCTGATGACGGAAGACAGCGGCACCATCACGCTTTGCCCGCTCGGGCCCCTCACCAACATTGCGCTGGCGCTGATCCGCGAACCGCGCATCGCCCCGCGCATCAAGGAAATCGTGCTGATGGGCGGCGGCTTCTTCGAAGGCGGCAATGTCACGCCGTCCGCCGAATTCAACATCTATGTCGATCCGCAAGCGGCCGACGTCGTGCTCAAATCCGGCATTCCGATCGTGATGATGCCGCTTGACGTCACCCACAAGGCGCTGACCACCGCAAAGCGCACGCAGACCTTCCGCGAGCTCGGCACCAAGGTCGGCACCGCGACCGCCGACATGCTGGAATTCTTCGAGCGCTTCGACGAGGAGAAGTACGGCACCGATGGCGGACCGCTGCATGACCCCTGTGTCATCGCCTATCTGTTGAAGCCGGACCTGTTCAAGGGCCGCAACTGCAATGTCAGCGTGGAAACCACCTCGGAACTGACCATGGGAATGACCGTGATCGACTGGTGGGGCGTGACCAAGCGGCCGAAGAACGCCATGGTGATGCGCGACATCGACCATGATGGCTTCTTCGCGCTGCTGGTCGAGAGGTTGGGGCGGCTTTAAAGCTTCCTTCTCCCCGTTTACGGGGAGAAGGTGCCGGCAGGCGGATGAGGGGCGGCGCAGGCGTTGACATTCTGCTTGCAGCTCCGGCGCCGCCCCTCACCCGATCGCTTCGCGACCACCCTCTCCCCGTAAACGGGGCGAGGGAAGGGGTGTCCTACTTCGACCGCGAAAATGCCAGCCACAGGCCGCCGCCAACCAGGAAGCTGCCGCTGATCCTGGACATGAGCTTGATACGGCTGGCCGACAACAGACGCCCGGCCCGGCCGGCGGCGAGTGCATAGGTCGAATCCGAGATGGCTGCGAAGATCATGGCGGTGAGGCCCATGACCACGATCTGCAGCGAGTAGTTGCCTTGAGGCGCGATGAACTGCGGGAAGAAGGCGCCGAAGAACACCAGCGTCTTGGGATTGCTGAGCGCCACCAGCAGGCCCTGGAGGAAGAAGCCGCCGTGCGGTTTCCTGGCCGTTCCGTCGGCGTTCAGCGTTCCCTTGGAACGGAACATCTGCACGCCCATCCAGATCAGATAGGCGGCGCCGATCAGCCGCACCCACTCGAACCAGTGGCCCATGCCCGAGATCAGCGTGTTGAGGCCGATGCCGACGATGGCGATCATGACGGCGAGTCCGGCCTGCGTACCGGCGACATTGGCAAGACCGGCGCGGGAGCCATGGCGGATGCTGTTGGCGATGATCAGCGTGACCGTTGGGCCCGGCACCAGGATGATGACGATGCAAGCGAGGACATAGGCGGCGTAGAGTTCCAGCGACATGATTTTTCCCTTGGAATGCCGTCGATGCGGCGCAACTGGCGATAATCAATGCATGGCAGCGCCGCCGGTGCAAGCCGGTACGCGAAGCGTCTCGATACGCCAATGCATCCGCTTCAGGCGCCGGCCCGCCAGGGCAGCGTCGCCTCATAGGCCGCCGCCGCCTTCAGCACGGCGAGGTCGTCGCGCGGCCTCCCGATCAGCTGCATGCCCATTGGTCGGCGCTTGTCGTCGAAGCCAACCGGCACGTTGACCGCCGGACAGCCGCCCAGAGTGGCAAATGCGGAAACCTGCATCCAGCGGTGATAGCTGTCCATCCCGCGTCCCGCGACCTCGCGCGGCCAGTGGGTGCCGACATCGAAAGGGAAGACCTGCGCGGTCGGCAGCGCGATGAGGTCGAAGCGGTCGAAGATCGACAGCAGCGCGCGATGCCAGGACGTGCGGATGACCGAAGCCGCACGGATCTGCGGTGCCGTCAGCAGCATCGCGTTCTCCACTTCCCAGATGGCTTCCGGCTTCAGCAGGCCGCGCTTCGAGGGATCGTCGTAGTGGAGCTTGAGCGCACAGCCGCTGCTGGCCTGGCGCAGCGTCACGAAAGCCTGCCACAGCGCTTCGAAATCGAAATCTGGCAACAGCGGTTCGCAGGGGAAGGATGCATCCGCGAACCGGCCGAGCGCGGCCTCGCAGAGGTCGAGGATGCCGGCTTCGACCGGCAGATGACCGCCGAGATCGCCGAACCAGGCGATGCGGCCGCCGGTCGTCGCTATTGCAAGCCCTTCGAGGAACGAACCCGGTTTCTCATAGGACAATGGCGCGTGCGGGTGATAGCCCGCCTGCACATCGAGCAGCAATGCCATGTCGCGGACGTTGCGGCCCATAGGCCCGTCGACGCCCATCTGTGCATGAAAGACTTCAACGTCCGGTCCGCCGGGGACAAGCCCTTGCGACGTGCGGAAGCCAAAAACATTGTTCCAGGCTGCCGGATTGCGCAGCGAGCCGCCGAAGTCGCTGCCATCGGCGACAGGCAACATGTCGAGCGCCAGCGCCACCGCCGCGCCGCCGCTCGAGCCGCCGGCGGTGAGGGCCGGGTCGAAGGCGTTCAGCGTCGGCCCGAACACGGTGTTGTAGGTGTTGGAGCCAAGACCGAATTCGGGGACATTGGTCTTGCCGATGATGATGGCGCCGGCATCGCGGATACGCTCGACGAAGAAATCGTCGTGCTGCGGCAGGAAATCGGCGAAGATCGGCGAGCCTAGCGAGGTCCTGAGACCCTTCGTCGAGGCGAGGTCCTTGATGGCGATCGGCAGGCCGAAGAGCGGACCGGTTTCGACACCTGCCTGCCGCCGGGCATCGGCAGCGTCGGCCTCACGCAGGATGTCGCCGCGGTCGCGCAAGGAGACGATGGCATTGACCAGCGGGTTGACCGCCTCGATGCGGTCGAGGAATGCCGTCACCACCTCGCGGACGGAAAGTTCCTTTTGGCGGATCGCGTCGGCAAGTGCGACCGCGGACAGGCGGCAGATGTCGCCCGCCGGCGCCACGGCATGTTTCGTCCGGGGGCGCTGCATCTCAACGGATTTCCTGCAACGCCTGGTCGACATCCTTGGCCAGCGGAATCGCCGGCTGGGCGCCCGGCTTCACGCAGGCGAGCGAGCCGGCCGCGCCGGCGCGTGCCAGCGCCTTGTCGAGCGCGAGGCCTGACGACAAGCCGGCGGCGAAATAACCGCAGAACGTGTCGCCGGCGCCGACTGTGTCGACAGGGGTGATCTTCATTGCCGGAACGGTCAGGAAATCGCTTGGGGTCGCCGCCATAACGCCGTCGCCGCCGAGCGTGACGACGATGGTTCGGCCGGTTTTCCCGGCATAGTCGCGCATGCGCGCCGCCCGGTCGCGGCCTTTCAGCGACAGCGCCTCGCCATAGAGGTCGAACTCGGTTTCGTTGGCGACGGCATAGTCGGCCTTGCCGAGAAAGGCCGCTGCTTCGCCCTGGAAAGGAGCGGTGTTGAGCACCGTGATGGCGCCGGCCGCTCTTGCCTGGTCGAGCGCGGCTTCGACGGTCGCCAGCGGAATCTCATGCTGGAGGAGTACGACATCGCCCTTTTTCAGGAAGGCTTTCGAGAGATCGCCGGGCAACACGGAAGCGTTGGCGCCCGGCACCACCGCGATGATGTTCTCGCCGTCGTCGCCAACCATGATCAGCGCCGTCCCCGTCGACGCGAAAGTTTCGGCGACCCCGGACAGGTCGACCATGCCGTCGCGCAACAATGCCAGCGCCTCGGCGGCGAAGCTGTCCTTGCCAACGGCGCCGACCATGCGCACCGAGGCGCCGGCGCGTGCCGCCGCCAGCGCTTGGTTGGCGCCTTTGCCGCCGGGCGCCGTGACAAAGCTCGAGCCGCCTACCGTTTCGCCGGGGCTCGGCAAGCGATCGACATTGGCGATCAGATCGAGGTTGATCGAGCCGACAACAATAATCAAGCAAGGCCTCCTGCCAGGACAGATCCAAATGTTGGAGCGTCCTCTATGCGTCCGGGCGAACGCGGGTCGTTCCAATCGCGCGGGAAGCTAACCCGTAAGGCCGCGGCTTGCCAGACCACGCGAATGGTCCAGATCGATTTGTGCTTATTCACAGCGCACGGTGACCGTGCCTTGATAGTTGCCGGCGGGAAAGAGACCGCTCGACTTGGTGGCGGTCAGGTCGACCTGCATGGGATGGGTACCATTGATAACCCTCTGCGGCACACTTCCGTTGATGTCGACTCCCGAGCCATCGAGACGGAAGACCGAGGCGAAGGTCACGTTGGTGCCGCCGCCGCTCGGCGCGGACGAGAACGCGGCAGGCGCTGGCGCCGAAACGGAATAGCAGTCCAGCAAGTTGAGCACGGAGCACAGCAGGGAGCTTGCCACGATGGTGGCGCTGGCGCTCGATCCGCCTGCCTGTTTGGAGCCCAGTATGCTGATGGCGGGATTTGCCTTCATCGTTCCCGACGCTCCGACCATGATGGTGCAGGTGCCGATGATCGCCGCTTGCACCGGAAGGCAGAACCCGGCAAGTGCTGCCGTCGCAAGCAGCGCGCGGTTATTTCTTCTTTTTCTTGCCATTGCCATTTCCGGTCCTGATGCTCCAGCCTTCGTTGGCCCATCCGGGTGATGCGGCCGCAGGAGCGGGAGTGCTGGCGGCCACGCTCGCCGTCTGGCCGTCGGCACCGAGCCCCATTTTGAGGAGTTTCAGCTCCAGTTGCAGGCGCTCGACCTCAAGCTCGTAGAGGCGGCTGCAGTCGACGCGTTTCGGCGAACGCCCGATCGGAATCACCACGCGGCCGTAGGTGGCGACGTCATTGTTCGACTGGTTGTTGCCTCTGATGACGCCGAGGTCGACATAGGCGCCGGTGCCCGATACGGCGGAACGGCAGGTGGTGCCGTCGGAAGCGTGGACCTCATCCTGCCCCTGCGGCAAGGTCACGCCGGGCAGGTTGAAGCCGCTCTCATTCTGATTGAGATTGTAGACATCCTCGGCCAGAACCGGCGAGATCCCCGTCGACATCGCCGCGAGCGCGACTGTCAGGACTTGCGGTGCCCAAAAACTTTCCGCATATCTGTGCCTTTATCTGGGTCTGCTGATTGGGAAAGGGGATGCTTTCGGTACAGATACGCACTTTACGCTCGGCGGCGCCGGCAAACGGCACGACCACAAGGACAGGACGGGAGGCCTGGGAAGCCAGTTGGAAGACACTCGGCGAAATCCTGGCTTCCACGGGCTGAAAATCCTGATCGTAGACGTGGATTTCGACCCTGATCTTCTGGTCGTAGGGATTGGCCGGAAAAACACGGACCGCGAAGACGTCGGTGAAGCTGTTGACCTCGCCTCGCATCGGCGACATCGACTGGGCCACGGCGGCTATAGGCATCAGGCCGACGGCCAGCGCCGTCGCCAAGGTTCGAGCATGTGTCAAGGACCCCTCCTTCCGAGAGCTATTCGCAGCGCACCGTCACCGTTGCCTGATAGTTTCCGGAGGCGAAGCGGTTGCTGCCCCCCTTGGTGCCGGCGAGGTTGACCGAGATAAGCGACGCGCCGGGAGCGGTCAGGCTGGTGGCTGAGCCCGTCTCGGCGACCGTGTGGGCGCCGCTGGCGGAATAGGTCGGCGTCCAGGTGGTGGCCGTCACATCGGCAGCCGGCGCCGTGGTGGTGGTGACCGGATCTACGCTGAGCGACACACCTCCGGTCGTCGTCAGCGTGACCGTTCCGGCCAAGCCACCACTGTTGTGTGAGCTTAGCGACTGGAGATCGGGGCTCACCGTCATCGTGCCGTTGGTGGCGATCAAAAGTGTGCAGGTTGCGGTGATCGTGCCATTGAAAATGACATTTTGCGTTGTGGCCAATGCGGTCTGGTCAAGACAGGTAACCAGCAGAGCTGCGCCAAAGGTGGCGCGAAACAACATCATCGAGACCTCCTATCAAGTCGGATCGCCCGAATTAATATGGGTCATCATCACTTTATCGTAGTTAATTTAGAGTTAACTTAAATAATTGATGAAAATAACAATCGGGCAAACCAGAGGTTGCCTTTGGTTGCAATTAAGAAAATACGATACAATAATCGCACTTATACTTAGTAGGTCTGATATTCATAGATTCTGCCAGGGGCAACTGGAAAATCGACATTCACGACGACACTTGCCCTGCCTCCCAGCCCAGGATGGCCCGCTTGCGGGTCAAGCCCCAGTGATAGCCGGTGAGGTCGCCCGACTTGCCGATGGCGCGGTGGCAGGGAACCACGAAAGAGAGCGGGTTGGCGCCGTTGGCGGCTCCAACCGCGCGGCTGGCGCTCGGTGCGCCGATGCTGGCGGCGATCGATGAATAGGTGCTGGCCTTGCCCATCGGAATCTTGAGCAGCGCCTCCCACACGCGAACCTGGAAGTCGGTGCCGATCATGACGACATGCAGCGGCTGGTCGGGGCGCCACAGCGTCGGGTCGAAGATGCGCGCGGCATAGGGCCCGGTCGCGGCCATGTCCTCGACATAGATGGCGTTCGGCCAGCGGCTGGACATGTCGGCGAAGGCGGCGCGTTCCTCGCCCGGATCATTGAAGGCGAGGCCGGCAAGCCCGCGGTCGGTGACCATGATCAGGGCGGTGCCGAACGGCGAGGGATGGTAGCCGTAGCGGATGGTCAGCCCGGCGCCGCGGGTCTTGTAGTCGCCCGGCGACATCGCCTCATGGGTGACGAAGAGATCATGCAGCCGGCCCGGGCCGGACATACCCAGCTCGAACGAGGTTTCGAGCAGCGGCATGCCGGAATCGAGCAGTCTGCGGGCATGGTCCAGTGTCACCGCCTGCAGGAAGGCTTTTGGCGACAGGCCGGCCCAGCGGGTGAAAAGCTTCTGCAGGCCGGTCGGCGTCTCGCCGACCTCCTCGGCCAGTTCCTCCAGCGATGGCTGGTCGCGATAGTCGAGGCTGATCTTCTCGATGGCGCGGCGCACGATTTCGTAGTCACTGCCTTCGGGCGTGATTTCCTTTTTGAGGACCGCTGTCTGTGTGCTCATGGAACTGTCTCCTTGAGCTGGAATATCGCCCCTTGGGGCGTCGATCGCCACCCGAAACTTGCCTTCTTGCGGCGCATGCCCAGATAGACTCGGGGTTTCGAGAGCCTGTCCCAACCCGATGCGATCGGGATGGGGCTCTACCTCGGTGTTTGAGCAAGGTGTCGCGCATGGCTGGCGAGAAAGTGCATCTGACCGGCGAAAAGGAGACCTTGCTGTTGACGCTCTACGGCAAGGCGTTGGAGAGCAGGTTGCCGGACTCGCTGCTCAGGGATGACTTCGCCGCCGAGGCGGTTCGCAACATCGACTATGATTTCTCCAGGCTCAAGGTCGACGACAATCTCGGCGTCGGCCTGGCGATCAGGGCAAAGACGCTGGACGTCCGCGTTCAGGACTTTCTCGCCAGAAATCCCGACGCCATCGTGCTGCATCTGGGTTGCGGGCTCGATACGCGCATCTTCCGTGTCGACCCGCCCCAAGGCGTTGACTGGTTCGATGTCGACTACCCGGAAGTCATCGAACTCAGGCGCAAGCTTTACCCGTCCCGCGACTGTTACCATATGGTCGCTTCGTCGGTGACCAAACCGGATTGGCTGGGTGAAGTGCCCCGCAATCGCCCGGCCATAGTGGTGGCGGAGGGACTGACGCCCTATCTCCCGGCCGACGAGGGGCCACGCCTGTTTGCGCGGCTTGTCTCGCATCTTGCCAGCGGCGAGCTGATGTTCGACGCCTACAGCCGTTTCGGCCTGAAGCTGCTGCGCCTCAACCCGTCCTTCAAGGCGACGGGCGCCAAGGTCTATTGGAACATCGAGGATCCGCACGATTTGGAGTTGGCTGTTCCGAAGTTGCGGTTCGTCGAGGACATCTCGGCCTACAAGCCCGAGCATGCCGCCCGCATGGGCTGGTTCGCAAAACTGTTCATCCGCCTGTGGATACACATTCCGGCGCTGCGCAAGGTTGGCAGGCTGTTGCGCTACCGCTTCTGAAGCGCTGGTTCAGCGCGCCTTGGCGGTCGCCAAAGCGCGCGAAAAGGCTGTCGCAAAACTCTCGCGGTCGTCGGGATTGAGGAAGCCGCCGATCGGCACGTTCTGGCCCTGTCCTTCCACCGTCATCCTGGTGATGCCGATCTCGGCATGACGGGCGACCGAAAACCGTGCCCAGAACGGGTTGAAGCGATGCGCTTCCGATTTTCCCGAGGGGGCAGTCTTGCGAATGTCGAGGCTGGTGCGCGAAACCGACACTTCCTCGCGGGCGCGGGCGGCACGGTAGTTGGCGCGGAAGGCTATGTAGACGGCGATCACGTCGAGGCCGAAGAAGCCGAACACCGGCCAGGCGCCGCGCGACAGGAAAAATGCGCCCGTCACCAGCCAGCCGAACAGCAGCGCGCCCATCAGGATGCAGAAGCCTGTCCTGCCCAGCGACCGGTGCGGGGTCAGCAGGGCGTGAAAAAATGGCTCGTCGGCCTGAAATGAGGCGTTTGTGTCGCTCATGGCGGGATATTATAGGAAGGGAATGGCGAGCCCCAAGTCAAAAAAATCCAGCGCACCCAAAAATGAACTTTTGCCTGGCCGGCGCGACGGCTCGAACGCCAAGCCGCGCCCGCGGCCGGTGAGGTCCGGTTCGCGCTACAGTGCTGCCGAAGTGCACGAGATGTTCCGGCGCTTTTCCGTCCAGCGGCCCGAACCGAAGGGCGAGCTCGAACATGTCAACGCCTTCACGCTGCTGGTGGCGGTAGTGCTGTCGGCGCAAGCGACCGATGCCGGCGTCAACAAGGCGACGCGAGCGCTGTTCAAGGTGGCCGACACGCCGCAAAAGATGCTGGCGCTGGGTGAAGCCAAGGTCGGCGACCATATCAGAACCATCGGGCTCTGGCGCAACAAGGCCAAGAACGTCATTGCGCTGTCGGAGGCGCTGATCCGCGACCACGGCGGCGACGTGCCCGACGACCGCGATCAGTTGGTCAAGCTGCCGGGTGTCGGGCGCAAGACCGCCAATGTCGTGCTCAACATGGCCTTCGGCCAGCACACGATGGCGGTCGACACCCACATTTTCCGCATCGGCAACCGGCTCGGGCTGGCGCCCGGCAAGACGCCGGAGCAGGTCGAGCAAGGGTTGTTGAAGATCATCCCGGACGAATACATGCGCCACGCGCATCACTGGCTGATCCTGCATGGCCGCTATGTCTGCAAGGCGCGCAAGCCGGATTGCCCGGCCTGCGTCATCGCCGATATCTGCAAGGCCGAGGAGAAGACGACCGATGTGCCGGCACCGCTGGTTGCGCTCGCGCCGCTCGATTCAACACCTTAATTCTCCTCCACAAACACCTCCTCGCGCTTCTTCTTGACCGCGGGCAGGAAGACGATGACGAGCACGGCGAGCGCGATGAGCAGCAGGCTGGCGCTGATCGGTCTCGTCACGAAGGTGCTCGGGTCGCCGCGCGCGAGTATCATGGCGCGGCGGAGGTTTTCCTCGAGCAGCGGGCCGAGCACGAAGCCGAGCAGCAGCGGGGCCGGTTCGCAGCGCAACTTGGTCAGGAGGTAGCCGAGGAAACCGAAGAAGGCGACGGCGTAGAGGTCGTAGACGTTGCTGTTGACGCTGTAGACGCCGATCGAGCAGAACGCCATGATGATCGGGAAGAGCACGTAATAGGGGATCGTCAGCAGCTTCACCCAAAGCCCGATCAGCGGCAGGTTCAGGACGATCAGCATCAGATTGCCGATCCACATCGAGGCGATAATGCCCCAAAACAGCGCCCGCTGTTCGGTCGCGACATTGGGGCCGGGCACGATGCCCTGGATGATCATCGCGCCGATCATCAGCGCCATCACCGGGTTGGCCGGAATGCCGAGCGTCAGCATCGGGATGAAAGAGGTCTGCGCGCCGGCATTGTTGGCCGATTCCGGTCCGGCGACGCCTTCGATGGCGCCCTTGCCGAACTCCCCCGGATTTTTCGAGATGCGCTTTTCGACTGTGTAGGAGGCAAAGGCTGCAAGGATCGCACCGCCTCCCGGCAGGATGCCGAGCGCCGAACCGATGATCGTTCCGCGCACGATGGGCGCTGCCATGCGCCGAAAGTCCTCGCGGGTCGGCATAAGGCCGGTGACCTTTCGGATGAGCACCGAGCGCTCGTCCTCGTTTTCGAGGTTGCGCAGTATCTCGGCCACGCCAAAGACGCCGACCGCCACCGCAACGAAATTCAGCCCGTCGGCATACTCGCGGATGCCGAGCGTGAAGCGCGGCGTGCCGGTGTAGATGTCGGTGCCGACAATGCCGAGCAGCAGGCCGAGCACGACCATCGCCAGCGCCTTGACAATCGAGCCGTGGGCGAGCGCGACGGACGAGACGAGGCCGACGATCATCAGCGAAAAATATTCGGCCGCACCGAATTTCAGCGCCATCGCCGTCAGTGGCGGGGCAAAGATGGCGACGAGGAAGGTAGACACCGTGCCGGCAAAGAACGAGCCGATGGCCGCGATCGCGAGTGCCGCCCCGGCGCGGCCGTTCTTAGCCATCTGGTAGCCGTCGATTGCGGTGACGGCCGACGAGGATTCGCCGGGCATGTTGATGAGAATGGCGGTGGTCGAGCCGCCATATTGCGCGCCGTAATAGATGCCGGCGAGCATTATGAGGGAGGAAACCGGGTCGCCAATCTGGAAGGTTATCGGCAACAGCATGGCGATGGTTGCGGTGGCGCCGATGCCGGGCAAGACGCCGATCAGCGTGCCGAGAAGGACGCCGATCAGGCAGAAACCGAGGTTTGCCAACGATGTGGCCGTCGAAAAGCCGAGCGCGAGGTTGCCGAGGAGTTCCATGTTCATCTCCTCATAATGGCAACCATGGCCCGAAGCGCCGGAACGGCAGGCCGAGCGCGTAGCTGAAGACGAGGAATGCAAACAACGTCAGGCCGGCCGACAGCGCGAGCGCGGTCAGCGGCTTCATGCGACTGCTGGCAAACGACGCGATCAGCGCCGTCAGGAAGATCGACGGGATAAAGCCGAGGCCGCGCACCGTCAGGCCGAAGAAGATCGGAGCAGGGAGGATGAGCAGCATGCCGCGCCACGCAATGTGCCCGATTGGCTCGCTGCTATCGAAGCGAACTGCCTGGATGAGGATGATGGCGCCCAGCAGGATCAGCACGATCGCCAGGACCAGGGGAAAATATCCTGGTCCCATGCGAAAGGCGGTGCCGATTTCGAGGCCGAGCGACTGCAGCGCGAAACACGCGCCGAAGCCGATGAACAGTGCGGCGCATGTGGCGTTGGTCCTGTCGATTGCGAACGGTTTCATGACATCCTCCCAGGCCCGGGCCGCGGGCGCGCCGTTGCATGCGAAAACGGGCGCCGAAGCAAAAACGGAGCGCTGGCAGCGCCCCGTTTGAAGCCCTCAATCGGCGTACTGACCGGCGGCTTCGATGATCGGCTTCCAACGCGTGATCTCACCTTCCAGCTTGGCCTTCAGCGCCGCTGGCGTCGCGTCGGCTTCGGGTGACGGCTTGGTGCCAAGTTCGGCGAAGCGGGCCACGACGTTCTGGTCCTTCAGCGCGACCTGAAGCGATTTCGACAGGCGTTCGGTGATCTCGGTCGGTGTGCCCTTGGGTGCATAGACGCCGTGCCAGATGCCGACCTGCACCTGAGGAAGGCCCGCTTCCGTCGCCGTCGGGACGTCCTTCAGGACATCGAGGCGTTCCGGCGAGGTGACGGCATAGGCCTTGATCGTGCCGCCCTGGATCTGCTTGGTGGTGTTGGTCGTCTGGTCGCACATGATGTCGACCTGACCGCCAAGAAGATCGGTCATGGCCGGGCCGGTGCCCTTGTAGGGCACGGTGACCAGCGGTGTGCCGATGGCGCTCATGAACAGCATGCCGCACAGATGCGAGGCCGCACCTATCCCGGCATTGGCGACGGTGAGGCTATCCTTGTTGGCCTTGGCATAGTCGACCAGCCCCTTCAAATCGGTCGGCTCGAGGTCCTTGCGGCCGACGATGGTCATCGGCACCTCGGTGACGAGGCCGACATAGTCGAAGGCGTTCAGCGTGTCGTAGGCGAGCTTTCTGTATAGCGTTGCGCTTGTCGCCATGCCGATGTGGTGGAGGAGCAGCGTGTAGCCGTCCGGCTCGGCGTTGGCGACGCGGCCCGCGCCAAGCGTGCCGCCGGCGCCGCCGACATTCTCGACGATGACCTGCTGACCGAGATCCTTCGACATGGCTTCCGCGACAAGGCGCGTGACGGTGTCGGTCGGGCCGCCGGCGGCAAACGGTACCACAACGGTGATGGTTCGTTCAGGATAGGTCTGTGCGCCCGCTGCGAACGGATAAAGCGTGATGGCCGCAGCGGCAGCCAGAGCGGCGACTAGTTTTCTCATCGTGATCTCCTCCCAGGGCATAATCTCCAACCGCGCGCGGCGTTCTCCCAACACCGGCTGCGGATAGAGCAACAACTAGCGCAAGCTAGCAGATTGCAATCGGCCTCGAATGGCAAACTGCGATTCTCTGCCGTTCCTCCGCTCTATTCTAGGTAGCCGTAGCCCCTTGCCATCGCCGCCGCGAAGACCGGGATCAGCAGGAAGATGAACGCCTCGGCACGGATATAGGTCTTCACCGAAGCAAGCTCAGCCGCCGGCACCAGGAACGAGGGGTCGGCGCCTGCCTGCCGGTTCCAGGAAATGAAACGTATAGTCGGGATGATCGACAGCAGGCCAACGATGCCAAACGCCGCGATCTTGGCCCAGAACACCCAGTTGTAGACGTAGAATTCCCAACCCTTGAGGCCATAGAAGACACGGCCGATGCCGACGATGATGATCAGCGTTGCGATGATGCCATAGTGACGGTCGATGCCGGCGAGCCGCTTGAGCGTGGCGGCGGCCAGATCGCCGCGGATCAGCACGAATTCGGCGCCGATGATCCCTGCCAGGGAAAACACCAGCAGATGGTGGATGATGGCAAGCACGAGATCGGTGGTGTCCATGCATTTTCCTTGTTGGCAGGCACTGAGACCGGCCAAGCTGAACCAGTCACCTTGCGAAGGGTAGCATCGTTCCGCAAAATTCCCACTCGCGAGCTCGCTTTCGACCTGGCCGTGAGCGTCATTGACGACAGTTCCTGACAACCTGAAAGTTCCGCGGATGACCGCATTGAAACGCGCCCTAAACCCGATGCCCGATGATGGCCGCGCTGTCCTGACAAAGCGCGGTTTGATGACGGCTTATGAGGCACGGCCGGATTACCAGAAGAATCTCGGCTGGATCGGCCGCGCCAAAGGCCGGGTACCAGGCAGGAAGTGACTCGACCAGATGCTGGACGAGCTGCAGGCGGCGTCTCCATGAACATGGCCTGGCGCGGCTGAGAACAATTTCTCGTCTGGAAGATGACATGCCCTGCCTTGGCCCTTGCCAGGCCCGGGCAATTTGCTACGCGCCGGGAGACAAGCAAGGCAGATCCCATGAACAATCCGCAAGCAACCAGCGCCCCTGTCATCGAGACGCAGCGAACCATCCTGCGGGCACACCGGCTGGGAGATTTCGACGCCTATGCGACGATGTGGACCGATCCCGTCGTCACCCGCTTTATCGGTGGCAAGCCGCGCACGCGCGAAGAAAGCTGGATGCGCTTCCTGCGTCATGCCGGCCTGTGGTCGCTGCTCGGCTACGGTTTTTGGGCGATCGAGGAGAAGGCGACGGGCCGTTTCATCGGCGAGGCCGGTTTTCACGATCTGAAGCGCGATATGGAGCCGTCGATTGAAGGCATTCCCGAGGCTGGGTGGGCGCTCGCTCCGGCCGTTCATGGCGCAGGCTTTGCCACCGAGGTGGTTGGCCGCATCCTGGCATGGGGCGAAGAGACGTTCGGGCCTGCGAAGACCGTCTGCATCATCGACCCGGAAAACGCCGCCTCGCTGAACGTTGCGACGAAATGCGGTTACCGGGAAGTGGTGCGGACCACCTACCACGACGCTCCGACCATCCTGCTGGAACGGCTCGCCTGAAACGGTTCTAGCCGGCCTTGCGGCTGAGCTTCCGCGCCAGATCGACCCATGGATCGGCAGCGTTTTTGGCAGCCGGTGCGAATTTCCGGCTGAGCAGCACCGTCGAAACATCGAAAGGCTGCGGCTTGGCGATCGCATAGCCCTGGGCATAGTCGACGCCGATTTTTTTCAAGGCGGCGATGATGCCGTCGCTTTCGACGAACTCGGCGATGGTGCGCTTGCCCATGACCTTGCCGATGTGATGGATCATCTCGACCATGGCGTGGTCGATGCGATCTTCCAGCATGTCCTTGACGAAGCTGCCGTCGATCTTGAGGTAGTCGACCGGCAGGTGCTTCAGATAGGCGAAGGACGACATGCCGGAGCCGAAATCGTCGAGCGCGAAGCGGCAGCCCAGCCCGCGCAGGTCGGCAATGAAGCGCATGGCACTGGTCAGATTGGCGATGGCGCTGGTTTCGGTGATCTCCAGGCAGATCATGGCGGGCGAAATGCCATGGACGAGGAATTGCTCGCGCAGGAAGTCGAGGAATGTCTCGTCGCCGAAACTCGCTCCGGAAAGATTGATGGCGCAGGTGGCAATCGGAGCCGAGCGCGGATCGGCTTGCCGCGCCGCCAGAATGGCGAAGGTGTTGCGGACCACCCAGCGATCGATCGACGGCATCAGGCCGTAGCGTTCGGCCGCGGGAATGAAGCTCTGCGGGGTGACGAAGCTGCCGTCTTCGTCGGTCAGCCGCAACAGGATCTCGATATGCGCGCCCGCCTCGGCGATGTCGTCGTTGAGCGGCCAGATTTCCTGGGCATGAAGCCTGAAGCGGTTTTCTTCGAGGGCGACGTGCAGGCGCTGCACCCAGGCCATCTCGCCGAAGCGCTCCCGCATGAACACATCGCCATCGCTGTGGATCTGGACGCGGTTGCGGCCTTTTTCCTTGGCCAAGTAACAGGCGACGTCGGCGGCCCTGAGCGTTTCCTCGATCGTCACTTCGGCATTGGCGATCTGCACCATGCCGATGCTGACACTGGAGTTGAAAGGCCTGTCATCCCAGGCGAAATGCAGATCCTGCACCGCCGCGCGCAGCCGTTCGGCGATGTCGGCCGCACTGTCGCCATCGCAATCGAGGAGCAGCACGCCGAACTCGTCGCCGCCCAGCCGGGCCAGCACATCGCCCGGTCGCAATTCGTGGGTCAGCAGCGCTGAAATTCGGCGCAGCAGCTGGTCGCCCGCGGCATGACCACAGGTATCGTTGACCAGCTTAAACTGATCGAGGTCGAGATACATGAGTGCGAGCTGGCGAGGCCGGTCCTGGAGGTCCGCGATCGTTCTTTCCAGCCGGCTCTCGAAGTCACGTCGGTTGGCCAGTCCGGTCAACGCATCATGCGATGCTTGCCACGACAGCCGCTCGATATAGTCCTCTTCGCGCGTCATGTCGTGGAACGCCAGCACCGCGCCGGCGACGTGACTGGAAACGAGCAGCGGGGCGCCGGTCAGCGCGACGGGCACAACGGAGCCATCCGGCCGCTGCAGCAATTGCGGACGCGCGCTCGAAAGGTGCGGCTCACCGGCCAGCAGGCGCTCGACCAGGCCGATGTCTTCGGCGCTGGTGTCCTTGTCCACAAGGCGAAACAGCGACGCGATCGGCTTGCCCCTGGCGGCACTGAGCGGACATGCCAGCAATCTTTCGGCGACGGCATTCATGTAATCCAGCCGCCCGTCTGCCCCGGTGCTGATCACGGCCTGTCCGATCGAAGCCAGGGTGATCTGGGCGCGCTCACGCTCGGCATTGAGCGCCATCTGGAATGCCTGACGCTGCGCCAGGAGTTTGCGCGTGCGCCATACGGCAAGCAGGATCAGCAAGGCGGCGGTGACCAGATTGGCTGATGTGAGCAATATCTTGATGAAGCGCGATCCCTCGCCGAGGCTGTCCGAGAAGGCTTTGGAAAGCGGGCTGACCTGATGATCGAGCCGATGTATCTCCGCTTTCCAGGCGCTGATCTCAGCCGCCGATGCCGGCCCCTTGCCCAGCCTCTCGTGCATGGCGTCACCGAGCCGCTGGATGGCGAGGATCATCGTGTCGGCGGCCGTCCAGTGCCGGATGGCGGCATCGAGATAGCTGAAGCCGCGGAAATTCTGGAACAGCCAGACCATCCCGGCTACGTCGTCGGCGTGATTCCTGCCCTGCAGGAAGCCGGTACGTGCGGCATTGGTGTCGGGCTCGGGCTGCTCAAGTGCGAGGCGGGCCGAACGATCAGCCAGCGGAACGGCGATTGCCCCGCTGTATTCGCGGAAGAATTCCACTTTGCCTGTGTCGGCATAGAGGCTGAGAAAATAGATGGCGTGCTTCTGACCCTTGGACCACTGGCTCTCGCCGCCGACATAGGCGCGGACCGCCGACAGCGTGTGGAGGCTGAGGCTGGCAACCAGCGCCTGAACAAGAACGACGGCGATGAAAGGCCAGACGAGCCCGAGAAGACGGGGTTTCGGGTCCATCGATGACAGCTTCATCGAATTTCCATGGACTTGCCATGATCCTTGTCAGGCCGTCTGTCCGACTGTTTCATCCGTCGGTGGAGACGACGTTCTTCCCTAGTGTCGCTCATCTGGCGACAACAGTCCGGGTATCACGAGGGGGCTTAACAGCGAATAAAGACTTCAACTATTTATATGAGCGATTCTTGTTTCGGGTGACCGAATATTACGCGGCGTCATACAACTACTTCAAGTTGAATCAGATTGTATTCGTCTCTCTGGAGCTTCTTCCCGGGATTGCAAGCGCGGGCAGTGTTGCGTGGACCTGCATCGCGCTTTGCTTCGGCCGACGGGCCGATCGACGCTACGACGCAGCGTCCGCCGCGAGGCTCGCCTGCTCGAGCATGGAGGCGTCCTCGCCGAAGGCGCGGGTGGCGCGCGCAGCCGCCTCGAGTAGCGGGCGTTTCATGCGCTGGAGAAACGCCGCGTCGACGCGCGTGCTGGGGCCGGCCAGCGTCAAGGCGCCGAGCAGGGCGCGGCCCGGCCCGAACACCGGCGCCGACACGCCCGCCGTCTCGGGGTCGCGGTCGCCGACGGCGAGACAGTTGCAGGTCTTGCGGATGGTCTCGTACGGCTCGCCCTGCTGGCCGGAAAACGCCGCAAGCACGCGGCCGCCCGAGCCGACCAGCAGCGGCAGCACGTCGCCTTCGCGTATCGTGTAGCGGATCGGGTGCTTGGATTCGACGCGGTAGAGACAGGTGCGGACGTCGCCCGAACGAACATAGAAGGCAACGCTCTCCCAGCTTCGCTCGGAAAGGTCGCGCATGATCGGCAGCAGGATGTCGACCGCCACCACCGAACGCTGATAGAGTGCGCCGAGCCGGAAGGTCGCGGGTCCGACGCGATAACGGCCATCGTCCAGACGCTCGAGCAACTGCCCGCGTAGAAGGGAATTCGCAAGCCGCAGGATGGTGCTCTTGTAGAGGCCGGTCCGCGCCGCGATTTCGGCCAGGCTGAGCGACCTGTCCGCCGTGGTGAAGGCATCGAGGATGGTGATCGCCCGATCAAGCGCGGCAACCCCTTCGGCGGCCGCGGGCCGGATGTCTGGATCAGCGGATTTGCCTGGTGAGTCCATTGCGGTTCCCAACTCGGAGAAGGCCCTGAGCAGACTCCGCTGGCTTCGCCAACGCGTCGTCTGCTTAGGTTTCTTTGTTTGCCGCAGGTTCTTGTCGCAAAACCGCGGAACACTTTTGCGGAACCTGCTCAGCGGAGCCAATGTGTCGCGCCGCCGATTCGTTCTGTCTAGTAGAATATCGTTCCCGTTGACAGAACTTGGTAACATCTGCTTGAACTCGATTACGGGTCTGGATTCAGGCGCGTTTTGGCAGGCACCGGAGGAGGTGTCGTGATCTGGAGGAATCCCCATGCTGAACAGACGCAGATTTTTGATGAGCACGGCGGCGGCTGGCGCTGCCGGCCTTGCAGGACTTCATCTTTCACCCGCTTTCGCCGAAGGCGCACCGCAGATCCAGATTTTCGTGCCGGCAGCACCTGGCGGCGGCTGGGATCAGACAGGGCGCACGATGGACCAGGTGCTGCGCAGTGAGAAGCTCATCTCCGGCTCGCAGATCACCAATGTCGGCGGCGCCGGCGGCACGGTCGGACTGCCGCAGTTCATCAACCAATGGAACGGCAAGGGCAACTCGCTGATGGTTGCCGGCATGGTCATGGTTGGTGCCATCATCGCCAACAAGGCTGCCAACAATTTGACGCAAGTCACCCCGATCGCCCGCCTCACCGGCGAGTTCGAGGCCTTGGTGGTCCCGGCGGAATCGCCGTTCAAGACGGCCGCCGATTTCGTCGCCGCGCTCAAGGCCGATCCGACAAAGGTTCCCGTGGCTGGCGGCTCGGCCGGCGGTTCGGACCACATCCTGTTCGGACTGATCGCCAAGACCGTCGGCGTGCCGGCGACAAACCTGTCCTACGTCCCGTTCGCTGGTGGTGGCGAGGCCCTGTCGGCGCTGCTCGGCAACCAGGTCGCGGCCGGTATCTCCGGCTTTGGCGAGTTCTCCGAACAGGTCAAGGCGGGCGCGCTGCGGCTGCTTGCCATCTCGGCCGACAAGCGCCAGGACGGCATCGACGCGCCGACGCTGAAGGAAGCCGGCATCGATGTCGAGCTGTTCAACTGGCGCGGGGTCTTCGCACCTCCCGGCGTTTCCGATGCCGACAAGGCGGCGATGATCACAATGGTCGAGAGCATGGCCAAGAGCGACGCCTGGGCGACTGAGTGCAAGAACCGCAACTGGACGCCAATCCTGCTCACCGGCGACGATTATGCGAAATTCGTCACCGAGGACACGGCCCGCATCGAGGCGATCCTCAAGGATCTCGGGCTTGCCTGATCTTCCCTGAAGGGGCGGCGCGCGCCGCCCCTTCTCGCATGGAATGCAAAGCCGGCGTGAAACTACGGTGAGGACCGGCCGTGCGGTGCCGGGGATCTTGGCCAGCTTGGGCCAGATATACTGGGGAGGACAATCATGAGCAGCAGCGACCAGCAGGCGGCGCCGTCGCGTCTTGCCGTGCCGGAATTGTTGATCGGCGTCGGGCTTCTGGCCTGCGCCGGCGCCGTGGCCTGGCAGACGCTGGCGATCCCGGTGTCGCCGCTCTACTCCAAGGTCGGCCCGACTGTCTTTCCCTACCTCACCATGGTTGGTCTGGTGGTGCTTTCCCTGTTGCTCATCCTCGCGGCGCTGCGCGGCGGCTGGCAGCCTGAAGAGGAAAGGGAAACGCCGACCGACTGGAAGGCGATGGGTTTCGTCGTTATCGGCCTGCTCGCCAATCTGCTGCTCATCCAGCCGCTGGGCTTCACGGCGGCATCCGTCATCATGTTCGTTCTCGTCTGCTACGGCTTCGGCAGCAAGCGTACGCTGCGCGACGCAGGGCTCGGCCTGATCCTGGCGCTGGCCGCCTATTTCGGCTTCGCCAGGGCGCTCGGCGTCAACATCGGCGCCGGCTTCATCGAGAACCAGCTGAACACGGTGATCGATGCGATCATCGGCACGTTTGGAGCCTGACGCCATGGAAACGCTCGGCCATCTCGCTCACGGCTTCTCGGTTGCCTTCACCCCCGTCAACCTTCTGTGGTGCCTGCTCGGCACCACGCTCGGCACCGCTATCGGCGTGCTGCCCGGTCTCGGGCCGGCGCTGACCATCGCGCTGCTTTTGCCGATTACCTATCAGGTGGCGCCGGAAGCCTCCTTCATCCTGTTCGCCGGCATCTACTACGGCGCCATGTATGGTGGCTCGACGACGTCGATCCTGCTCAACACGCCCGGCGAAAGCGCCACCATCGTCACCGCGCTCGAAGGCAACAGGATGGCCCGATCCGGCCGTGGCGGTGCGGCGCTTGCCACCTCGGCGATCGGCTCCTTCGTCGCCGGCACCATCGGTACGCTGGGCGTCGCCTTCCTGGCGCCGGTGGTGGTAAAATTCGCGCTCGCCTTCGGTCCGGCCGAATATTTCTCGCTGATGGTGCTGGCCTTCATCACGGTTTCGGCGGTGCTCGGCTCGTCCTCGGTGCGCGGTCTGACCAGCCTTTTCGCCGGCTTCGTCATCGGCATGATCGGCGTCGACCTGCAGACCGGCCAGCCGCGCTTCACCTTCGGCATGACCGAACTGCTCGACGGCGTCGACGTCATCATCGCCGCCGTTGGCCTGTTCGCCGTCGGCGAGACGCTCTACATGGCTTCGCGCCGCTATGCCGGCAAGGATGAGATCGTGCCGCTCAAGGGCTCGCTCTACATGACCGCTGCCGAGTGGGGGCGCTCGTGGAAACCCTGGCTGCGCGGTGCGGCGATCGGCTTTCCGATCGGCGCCATGCCGGCCGGCGGCGCCGAAATCCCGACCTTCCTGTCCTACGCCATCGAAAAGAAGCTGTCGAAGCACAAGGAGGAGTTCGGCACGGTCGGCGCCATCGAGGGCGTTGCCGGCCCCGAGGCCGCCAACAATGCGTCCGCCGCCGGCGTGCTGGTGCCGATGCTGACGCTCGGCCTGCCGACCTCGGCGACGGCCGCGATCATGCTGTCGGCGTTCCAGAGCTACGGCATCAATCCCGGGCCGCTGCTTTTGACGACACAGGGCGACCTCGTCTGGGGGCTGATCGCCAGCCTGTTCATCGCCAATGTCATCCTCGTCATCCTCAACCTGCCGCTGATCGGTCTTTGGGTGCGGCTGCTGAAGATCCCGGCGCCGCAGCTCTATGCCGGCATTCTGGTGTTCGCCACGGTCGGCACCTATGGCATCTCGCAATCGCCTGTTGACCTCGTCATCCTCTATCTCCTGGGAGGGGCCGGCTTCCTGATGCGGCGTTTCGATTTCCCGACCGCGCCGGTCATCATCGGCATGATCCTGGGGCCACTCGCCGAAACCCAGTTCCGCCGGGCGATGACCATCTCGAATGGCGACTGGTCGGTGTTCTACAAGCATCCGCTGTCGCTGACGCTGCTGACACTCGCCTTCATCGGCCTGGTCGGGCCGCATATCTGGGCCTATGTCGAGCACCGCCGGCGGCGCGGACCGGAGCATGTGCCCGGCGATGCCTGATCGATCCCTGATGCCATGACAGAACTGCTTTCCGGTATCCGCGTCCTCGACCTGACCAACGTCCTGGCCGGCCCCTATTGCGCCTATCAGCTGGCGCTGCTCGGGGCCGACGTGATCAAGGTCGAGGTCCCGCAAGGCGGTGACCTGGCACGCCAGCTCGGCGGCTCGCCACAGCTCAACAGCGCCGGCATGGGCGCCTCGTTCCTGGCGCAGAACGCTGGCAAACGATCGGTGGTGCTCGACCTCAAAAAGCCGGCCGATCGCGAGCGCTTCCTCGATCTGGTCGCCAGCGCCGATGCACTGGTGGAGAATTTCCGCCCGGGCGTGATGGATCGGCTCGGCCTTGGCTACGAGGCGCTGAAGGCGGTCCGTCCCGGCCTTGTCTATTGTGCGATATCCGGCTTCGGCCAGACGGGGCCGATGCGCGACAACCCCGCTTATGACCAGATCATCCAGGGCCTGTCGGGGATCATGAGCATCACCGGCACGCCGGAAACGGCGCCGCTGCGGGTCGGCTACCCCGTTGCCGACACGCTTGGCGGACTGGTCGGGGCGTTCGCCATTGCCGCCGCGCTGGTGCGGCAGAAGACAAGCGGCGAGGGCGCCTTTCTCGACGTTTCGATGCTTGAATGCACGCTCTCGGCGCTCGGCTGGCCGGTCTCCAACTACCTGACCGCCGCCGTCGATCCGCAGCCGATGGGCAATGAGAACATGACCGCGGCGCCGTCCGGCGCCTTTCGCACCGGCGACGGACTGCTCAACATCGCCGCCAACAAGCAGGAGCAGTTCGTGACGCTGTGCCGGCTGATCGGGCGGCCGGAGCTGGCGTTGGATCCTCGCTTTGCCGAGCGCGAGACGCGCAAGCGCAACCGGGCAGTGCTTAAAATTGAGATCGAGGACGCCCTGGCGGGGGCGCCGGCGGCGGTCTGGGAAGAGACGCTCAATCGTGCCGGGGTGCCGGCGGGCAGGGTGCTGACGATCCCGCAAGTGCTGGACGAGCCGCAAGTGCTCGAGCGCCAGGTGACCGCAAGTTTTGAGGACGTGCCGGGTATGGACAGGCCACTCACCGTTCTGCGCGGCGGGTTCATGGTCGATGGCACGGCGCCGCTGCCGACGAAGCCGCCGCCGACGCTCGGCGAGCATATGGACGAGGTCTTCGCCAGCCTGCCGCCGCGCGCCAAGACGAAGGCACGGGCATGAGCGGCACGGAGAAAAACACCGGCCGTGAGCGCGGCGAGGAATGGTGGCAGACCGACATCATCGAGATGCGGCCCGGTATCATCCGGCTGCGCGGCTATGAGATCCAGGATCTGATCGGCCGCGTCAGCTTTCCGGCGATGATCTGGCTGATGCTGCGTGGCGAATTGCCCAGCGAGGACCAGGCAGCGCTGCTCGGTATTGCGCTGGGTGCCGCCGTCGACCATGGGCCGCAGGCGCCGTCGATCGCCATCGCGCGGATGGCTGCAACCTGCGGCGTCGGCATCAACAGCGCCATGGCCTCGGCCATCAATGTGCTCGGCGACGTCCATGGCGGCGCCGGCGAACAGGCGCTGTCCTTCTACGGTGACATCGCCGTGGCGCTCGATGGTGGCATGACTCTGGATACAGCCGTCTCGGCACGGCTCGACCGGTTCTTCGCCGAGGAGAAGGGTTATGTGCCGGGGCTCGGACATCGCTTCCATCCCGTCGATCCGCGCGCGCCACGCCTGCTGGAACTGACGCGTGAGTTTGCCGCGCGGGGTGTCGTCAATGGACGCTTCGCCGATATCGCCGAGGCGATCGAGGCGGAAGTCGCGCGGCGCAAGGGGAAAAAGATACCGCTCAACATCGATGGCGCCACCGCCGTCATCTATGGCGAACTCGGCTTTCCGCCTCCGCTGACGCGCGGGCTTTTCGTGTTGTCGCGCTCGGTCGGCATCCTGGCGCATGCCTGGGAACAGTCGCAGCAAGCCGAGCGAAACAAGGGGCCGCTGCCGCGCGAATGGTTGTGGGCCTATACCGGCACACCTATGCGACCCTTTCCCCAAGGGGACGACACGAGTGAGTGAGGCCTGATCTCAGGTGAGGTCGACCGGCGCAGGCCGGGCAATCGTCAAGGTTTTCACCAGCGTCGAGAGGTCGGGCTCATCGATGAGCAAGGCCGCATCGGTCGGTGGCAGCCAAGCCCGCTGTCGCCGTTTCGCTTCCTGCCAGTCGGCGAGTTCCTCGGTCACCTCCATCAGATAGACGATGACGTCGACGCGGACGAAGCGGTTGGCCAAACGCTTCCAGTAGGAATAGGTGCCCGCCGGTTCCTTCAGCGTCTTGCCGAGCACGCCGGCTTCCTCCTGCGCCTCGATGGTGGCCGCCTTGCGTCCGCTCTTGCCCTTCATCGGCCAACCCTTGGGGACGATGAAGCGTCTTGTGGTTCGCGACGTGACCAGCATCACCTCGATATCACCGCCCGCGTTCAGCCGAAACGGAATCGCCGCCACCTGACGGATGCTCTCGCCTTTCTTTGCCTTGCGTACGGCCTTTTTCTTGGTGGCTGCCATTCGTGAATCCAGTCGATGCAATGCCGCATAGCGCGACAAGGCATCGTTGCAAAACCAAAACTTCCGCGTGTGCCGAAAGGCACCCCGAATACATAAGTCGGCTAAATAAACGAAAAACGCCGGCTTGTCAGCGGCAATTGCTCACGGCGGTGGCGCCGATTATCTGCGTCGAGCAGCTTGGCTTGAGCTGCGGCACCACCGGCCGCGGCTGCTGGACACTCTGGCGGTCCTGGGCGCGATACTGCTGCTGTTGCTGCTGGTATTGCTGCCGCTGCACCCTGTTCTGCAGGATTTGCAGGTCGTTCTGTCGGATCAGTGCGTTGTTGCCGGCGGCGGAATTGAGCGCTTGCGCCGAAGCGGGCAGGCAAGCGCCGACCAGCATTGCTGCGGCCAGTATTGCCGATGTGAAAACCGTAGATGATCGAAGCGCCGACATCCGCTCATTCCCGCATGAAAGAAATCCTGACCTTAATATAGGGCGTCTGACCGGCCGTGCCATATCTCGGAGCAGATCGAAGCGAAATCGGGGTCATCGATCACCGAAGGTTGCTTTGCGGTGGCGGAGAACCTGCCTCGCAACCCCGCATTGCACTTGACGGAAGCCGTCGATTCGCCGCTCTATCGGGTCGGTGCCGGCCTTGAGCGGAATGGCGTCAACGGTGCCGGCATGTCTGTCAGGGATGACGGTGCCTTCGGCGAAACGGTTAAACAGAACGCCATCGGCGCGTCTTTCAAGGTCAGCTACCAGTTGGCCTAAGGCGGAGCCGGGCGGGAGGGTCTTGATGAGGAAGCACGCGTATTTCGTGGCCCTGCTGGGTGTTGCCTGCGTCGTCGGTATGCCGGCCGTGGCTGCGCAAACCAAGACCGACAAGGCGGCAGCGCCGCCCGCTGCCGATGCGCCGCAACTTCCTGGCGGCGCCTCGGCGCTGTCCGAAACCCATGGCGACTGGACGGTCAATTGCCAGATATCAGGCGCGACCAAAGCCTGCAGCCTGTCGCATCAGCAATTCAACAAGCAAAGCAACCAGCGCCTGCTGGCGATCGAGTTGTCGGGCAAGACCGGCGAGGATGCCACGGGTACGCTGGCTCTGCCGTTCGGCCTGGCGCTGGCCAAGGGCGTCAGCCTGACCATCGACGACCAGAAGCTGGATGGCAGCCTGCCATTCAACACCTGCCAGGTCGTCGGCTGCCTGGTGCCGGTGGCGTTCGATGCGACCGTCACGCCGCTGCTGAAGTCAGGCACCACCCTGAAGATCGACGCCTTCGCCGCCGACACCGGACAAGCGGTGAGCTTTTCCATTCCGCTCAACGGCTTCGCCGGCGCGCTTGCCCGAACCGCGGCGCTTTTGGCCAATTGACCGCGCAGGTCGTGTAGGACCGGAGGCGCGCGCCGCCTCAATGTCGTTTTAGCGGCAGGCATGTAGCAGACAGCAGGTTGGCGGCCGGATTTCGTTTCCGGCGCCACCGTTCAAACGACAATCGATTTCAGCCGTTCGGCGATCAGGGCGGCGAGCCGCGCCGCCACCTCGTCCTTGCTCATCTCGGGCCATTCGTCGACGCCGGCCTTCGACACGATGCGCACCCGATTGCGATCGCCGCCCATCACGCCCGCAGGACCGATGCCGCTTTCGTGCGACACGTCGTTGGCAACGATGAGATCGGCGCCCTTCTTCCTGAGCTTGGCCTCGGCGTTGCGCAGGAGATCCTGTGTCTCGGCGGCGAAGCCAATCACAAGGCCGGGTCGCTGGCTGTGATGACCAACCCCGGCGAGAATGTCGGGATTCTCGACCATGCGCAGCACCGGCGGTCCTTCGCCTGCGACCTTCTTGATCTTCTCGCCGGCTGAATTCTCGCTGCGCCAGTCGGCAACGGCGGCGACGAACACCGCCGCGTCGGCAGGCAGAAGCTGTTCCACCGCATCGCGCATCTCTTCAGCCCGTTCGACATGGATGGTCTTCACGCCGGTGGGGTCGGCGATGCCGACGGGGCCGGAGACGAGGCGCACATCGGCGCCAAGCCTGGCCAGTGCTGCCGCAATGGCGTGTCCCTGCTTGCCGGACGAACGGTTGGCGATGTAGCGCACCGGGTCGATCGGCTCATGCGTCGGGCCGGAGGTGACGATGATCTTGCGCCCCGACAGCGGCCTTGGGCTGACATCGAGCAACGCTTCGATGGCCGCGGCGATCTCCAGCGGCTCCGCCATGCGGCCTTCGCCCGCCTCATTGCTTTCGGCCATCTCGCCCTTGGCCGGACCGACGAAGGCAATGCCATCTTTTTGCAGCATCGCGCGGTTGCGGCGGGTGGCCGGATGCGCCCACATTCTGGGGTTCATGGCCGGCGCCATCAGAACCGGCTTGTCGGTGGCGAGGAGCACGGTGGAGGCAAGATCGTTGGCGTGGCCGTTGGCAAGCTTGGCCATCAGGTCGGCGGTGGCGGGCGCCACCACCAGAAGGTCGGCCTCGCGCGACAGCCTGATGTGGCCGACATCGTGCTCGTCCTGGCGGTCGAACAGCTCGGTGAAGACATGGTCGGCGGAGAGCGCGCCCACCGACAGCGTGGTGACGAATTCCTGCGCGGCTGATGTCATGACCACCCGCACCGAGGCACCGCGCTCGCGCAGCCGGCGGATCAGATCCAGCGCCTTGTAGGCGGCAATGCCGCCGCCGATGATGAGCAGGATTCGCTTGCCGAAAAGGCTGCCACGCGGCAAATTCTTGCCTGATGTAACAGCGATTGGCACTGCGGCGAGGTTGTGCGAGCTGGTCAGGTCGCGGAGGGTTCTCTCGATCTGGTCGATGCGGCCCACAGGACCGATCTGCCCGTCAACAGCGGCCCGGATCATCACCCGCGCCTGCTCTTCCATGGAGCGGTCGTTTTCCGCCGCCAGGCGGCGCAGCAGTTCCTTGACCTCATCGTCAAGGTTGCGGATGGTGATGCTGGCCATTTGATTGCACTCTGCCGCAGTTTGCCGATGGCAATGATAGCAATGCAATCAATCGGCTGCAAGTTGCGGAAACGAACCCTGGTGTGGATCCGACGCTACATGAGCTTCCAGGCGATATAGACCAGCGTCAACGCGATCACCCACAGCGCCAGGCGGCCGGAGCGGCTGTAGCGCGCCTCGGCCTTGCCGATAGCGCGGGCGGTGGTCTCGTCGAAGCGCAGGCCGTGCTCTGCCATCAGGTCGATCTCGCGCGACAGCCGATCGGTACGCGCCGCAAGCTCGGGCGCCTGGCGGGCCAACGTCAGCAGCGCCTTGGCGCCATCGCGCGCATCGATCAGCATGCCACGCGGCCCAAGGTTGCCAGCGATCCAGCCGCCGACAACCGGTTCGGCCGTCTTCCACATGTTGAAGGCCGGGTCGAGCGTGCGCGCCACGCCCTCGACCACCACCATGGTCTTCTGCAGCAGGATCAGTTCGGGCCGCGTTGCCATGTCGAAGAGTTCGGTCACTTCGAACAGCAGCGTCAAAAGCTTGGCCATCGAAATGGTCTCGGCCGGCTGGCCGTGGATCGGCTCGCCGATCGCCCGGATCGCTTGCGCGAAGGCCGCGACATTGTGCTGGCGCGGCACGTAGCCGGCCTCGAAATGCACTTCGGCGACACGCAGATAGTCGCGGGTGATGAAGCCGTAGAGGATTTCGGCGAGGAAGCGGCGCTCCTTCTTGCCGAGCCTGCCGGCAATGCCGAGATCGACGGCAACGATGGTGCCGTTTGCTTCGACGAACAGGTTGCCCGGATGCATGTCGGCGTGGAAGAAGCCGTCGCGCAGCGTGTGGCGCAGGAACGACTGGATCAGGTTGGCGGCGATGATTTTCAGGTCATGGCCGGCAGCGGCAAGGCCGGCAATGTCGTTCATCTTGACGCCGTCGACCCATTCCATGGTCAGCACGTCACGGCCGGTGCGTTCCCAGTCCACGGACGGCACGCGAAAGCCCGGATCGTCCTTGGTGTTCTCACCGAGTTCCGAGAGCGCGGCCGCCTCGAGGCGAAGATCCATCTCGATCTTGGTGGTTTGCGCCAGCGTCTCGGTCACCTCGACCGGCCGCAGCCGGCGCGACGACGGGATGTATTTCTCCTGCAGGCGGGCGGCGAGGAAATAGCTTTCGAGATCATGGAAGAAGCGGCGGCGTACGCCCGGCCGGATCACCTTCACCGCCATCTTTGTGGCTATGCCGTCATGGACGGCGTCGGCGGCATGGACCTGGGCTATCGAGGCAGCGGCGACCGGATCGCCAAATTGCGCGTAGAGATCGTCGACCTTGCGCCCGAGCGAAGCCTCGATAGCCGCGATCGCCTCGGCCCTGGGGAAGGTGTGCATCTTGTCCTGCAACATGGCGAGATCGAGCGCCATGTCGTTGCCGACGACGTCGGGCCGTGTCGCCAGGAACTGGCCGAGCTTGACATAGGAAGGCCCGAGCCGGACCACCGCCTTGGCAAGCCGGTCGCTGCGCTCATAGGCCAGCGCGCGGCGGCGGGTGAACAGTCGCGCCAGCCGCCAGCCGAATTTCGGCAGGCCGGACAGTTCCTCGCCCGGCAAGGCGGCGACGACGCCCTCGCGCACCAGAACCCAGCCGGCCCGTACGAGCCGAAATCCTGCGCTGGCCGTGCTCATGGCAGCGGCCGTCCTGCCGGCTCTTCGAACCGGCTCAGCGCATATCGACTATGAGAAATGCGGTCCAGCCTCAAAGCTTCCAGCCCGAATGAAGTGCCGCGATGCCGCCGGAATAGTTGCGGAAGGAGACGCGATCGAAGCCGGCGCGGGAAATCATCGTCGCGAAATTCTGCTGGTTGGGGAACCTGGCGATCGATTCGACCAGGTAGGAATAGGGTTCACCGTCGCCGGTGACCATCTTGCCGATCTTTGGAATGGCGTTGAACGACCAGGCTTCGTAGACCGTGTCGAGCAGCGGCATCTCGACTTCGGAAAATTCGAGGCACAGGAAGCGCCCGCCCGGCTTCAGCACGCGGAACGCTTCGCTGAGCGCGACATCAATGCGCGGCACGTTGCGAATGCCGAAAGCGATGGTGTAGGCGTCGAACGTGGCGTCGGCAAAGGGCAGTTCCTCGGCATTGGCCTCGACGAAGTCGGTGTTGCCGGAGAGGCCTTTCTTCTGTGCCCTATCGCGGCCGACGGCGAGCATCGAGCCATTGATATCTAGCACGGTGGCATGGGCATTGCCTTGGCTGGCAGCGACGATGCGGAAGGCGATGTCGCCGGTGCCGCCGGCAACGTCGAGCACCCGCCAGCCCATCCTTTTTGGAGGATTGAGCCAGGTGACCATGGCATCCTTCCACAGCCGGTGCAGGCCGGCCGACATCAGATCATTCATCAGGTCGTAGCGGTTGGCGACCTTGTGGAAAACATCGTTGACCAGGGACTGCTTGTCGCCAGCCCCTACACGCTTGAAACCATAGGAGGTTTCCATGCCGCCCGCGGCCGTGGTTCTCTCAACTGACATTTTTTTGATCCGTCATAAAACCGGCGGGACCATAGCCGATCGATGGTGCGGGCGCTATTGTTTAAGGCGCGGTGTTCAGCCGCGCTTCCAGGTGGTGGTTTCAAGACCTGGACTGACCGACGGGATGTGTGAATGCTTTTGAAAGCGGAACTGCACTGCCACATTGAAGGGGCAGCGGCGCCCGAACTCGTCATTCGCCAGGCGCAGAAATACGGCAAGGATACCTCGCCCTATATCCAGAACGGTTCCTTCGTCTGGCACGATTTCACCTCTTTCCTCGCGGCCTACGATTTCTCCTCCGATCTGTTCCGGACCGAAGAGGATTATGCGCGGCTGGCCGACCATTATCTGACCAGTCTCGCTCGCGACGGCGCCATCTATTCCGAGGTGTTCACGTCGCCCGACCATGCCACGAAGGCCGGGCTGTCGCCCAAGGCCTATACCGACGCGCTTGGCGAAGGCATGGCCCGGGCCAAGGCCAAGACAGGCATCGAGGGCCGCATGATCGTCACCGGCGTGCGCCATGTCGGCGTCGAGTCGATCGAAAAGGCGGCGCGCTTTGCGGCGCGCTGCGGTCATCCGCTGGTCACCGGCTTCGGCGTCGCCGGCGACGAACGCATAGGTGACATGGAGGACTATGTCAGGGCCTTCGAGATCGCCCGCGAGGCCGGGCTCGGCATCACCATCCATGCCGGCGAACTGACAGGCTGGGAGACAGTCAAGGCGGCACTCGATCACATCCGTCCCTCCCGCATCGGCCACGGTGTGCGTGCCATCGAGAATCCGGACCTTGTCCGGCGCATCGCCGATGAGGGCGTCGTGCTGGAATGCTGCCCGGGCTCCAACATCGCGCTCAAGGTGTTCGACAGTTTTGCCGGCCACCCCTTTCCGGCCCTGCAGGCGGCTGGCTGCAAGGTGACGCTCAATTCCGACGATCCGCCCTATTTCTGGACCTCGCTGAAGCGCGAATACGACATTGCCGCCGAGCATTTCTCGATGAACGAAAAGGCGCTGACCGCCGTCACCAAAACGGCCATCGAGGCCGCTTTCGTCGACAGAAAGACCAAGACCGCGCTTCTTGCCCGCCTCAACGGCGCCTCTCGCTGATTTCTTCCGACAAAACTGTGGTCGGTGCTGGCCAAGCGGTTCCTTGGCCGGCGCATTGTCGCTAGGGTTCGCTCAAGCAGCTTGAAGCGCGGCGCGTCCGAAAGGACCATGCGCGCACTTTCGGGCGCAGACATCAGGAGAACATCATGCAGGGCGTCACCGTCGTCGACCATCCGCTTGTCCAGCACAAGCTGACCATCATGCGCAAGAAGGAGACCTCGACAGCCGGCTTCCGGCGGCTGCTGCGCGAGATCTCGCTGCTGCTCGGCTACGAGGTCACCCGCAACCTTGAACTGACGACGACAACGATCGAGACTCCGATGGAGACCATGGAAGCGCCGACGCTGGAGGGCAAGAAGCTGGTCTTCGCCTCGGTGCTGCGCGCCGGCAACGGCCTGCTCGAAGGCCTGCTCGACCTGGTGCCGGCGGCCCGCGTCGCCCATGTCGGTCTCTACCGCGATCATGAAACTCTGGAGGCGGTCGAGTATTTCTTCAAGGCGCCGAGCGACCTCGCCGACCGGTTGGTGATCGTCGTCGATCCGATGCTGGCAACCGCCAATTCGGCGATCGCGGCGATCGACAAGCTAAAAGAGCGCGGCGCCACCAACATCCGCTTCCTCTGCCTGCTGGCGGCGCCCGAAGGCATCGAGCGCTTCACCAAGGCGCACCCGGACGTTCCCGTCTTCACCGCTTCGATCGACCGCCAGCTCAACGAGAAGGGCTACATCATGCCCGGCCTCGGCGACGCCGGCGACCGCATGTACGGGACCAAATAATTTACCAAATGTTTACGCAAAGGCGTGGTTTTGGCGTGCGTTAAAGGGGCAAACACCATCCGGGCTTAAGGATCGCCCTTCACGAAGGCCGATCCATGCTGCGCAAACTTCTCATCCTTGGCGTTTTTGCCGGTACATCGGCATCGATACCGATTGTGTATCAGTCGAATCCGCAAATCATCGAAAACCTGCTGAGATCGCCGATGACGGGCAAGGCCGCGGTCGAAGCCCAGCCGGATGTCAATCTGGCCTCGGTGCCCGACAGGCCGGCGGCGCCGCTGCCGCTTGGCCGAAAGGTCGTCGTTGCGGCAGACGAGCGCGGACACTTCTCGTCGGCCTTCAAGCTCAACGGACGTCAGGTCGACGGCATGATCGACACCGGTGCCACGCTGGTCGCCATCAACACCTCGACGGCACGCAGGATTGGCCTGTCGCTGAACCCTTCCGACTTCAGTCACGAGGTCAGCACCGCCAATGGCTCGATCAAGGCTGCCGTGGCAATGATCGACCGCCTGCAGATCGGCAGCATCACGGTCAATGACGTCCAGACCATCGTGCTCGACGACAGGGCGCTGCACACCAATCTGATCGGTATGAGCTTCCTCAATCGGCTTGGCAAATTCCAGGCCGAGAATGGCACGCTGCTGCTCGTTCAATAATCAGCCGCGCGGAAGAATCCGCCGGATGACCGACTTGTCGGCGGCCGGCTTCGAAGCCCCGGTCGCATAGGCCGAAAGCACGGCGTCGGCGGCCACCTCGGCATCGGCCAATGAACGGGCATGGACCAGCGCCAGCGGCTCGCCGATCCTCACTTCCGCACCGACCGGCAACAGCCTGGTGATGCCGACCGCGGGATCGACCTTGTCATCCGGCCGCGTGCGTCCGCCTCCCAGGCCAACCACGGCGAGCCCGATGTCGCGGGTCGCCATGCCGGTGACGAAGCCGTTTGCGGTTGCCTTGACGGCAAATTCGATCGCCGCTTTCGGCAGGTATTTTTCCGGCTTCTCGATGAAATCGACGGGGCCGCCGAGTGCGGCGACCATGCGCGCGAAAGTGGCGGCGGCGCGGCCGCTGGCAAGCGTCTCTGTGGCGCGCCGCATGCCATCCTGGTTGGACGACACCAGCCCCGCCGATTGCAGCATCTCGGCGGCGAGCGCCAGCGTCACGTCCTCCAGCCGATGATCACGCAGACGCCCGGTGAGGAAATCGACGGCATTGCGCACCTCGACCGCATTGCCGGCGGCCGACGCCAGCGGCTCGTTCATGCCGGTGATCAACGCCGAGGCCTTCAACCCGGCACCATTGGCGATCTCGACCAGGCTGTTGGCGAGCGCGGTCGCGTCACGTGACTTTTCCATGAAGGCGCCATTGCCGACCTTGACGTCGAGCACCAGCGACTGCAGCCCGGCCGCCAGCTTCTTCGACAGGATCGAAGCGGTGATCAGCGGCACCGATTCGACCGTGCCGGTGACATCGCGGATCGCGTAGAGCCGGCGATCGGCCGGCGCGAGGTTGGCGGTCTGGCCGATGATGGCGCAACCGGTTTCAAGCACCGCCTTGCGAAACAGCGCGATATCGGGCTGGCTGGCATAGCCCGGGATCGCATCCATCTTGTCCAGCGTGCCGCCGGTATGGCCAAGGCCGCGGCCGGAAATCATCGGCACATAGGCGCCGCAAGCGGCAACGATCGGCGCCAGCATCAGCGAGACATTGTCGCCGACGCCACCTGTCGAATGCTTGTCGGTGACCGGGCCGGGCAGGTCCGACCAGTCGAGCACGTCACCCGAATCGCGCATCGCCAGCGTCAGCGCAACCGCCTCGTCGCGGCTCATGCCGTTGAAGAACACCGCCATCGCGAAGGCGCCGACCTGACCGTCAGAAACGGCCCCGTCAGTCACGCCCTCGACGAAGCCGGCGATCTCCTGCGCCGACAGTTTCAGGCCATCGCGCTTGCGTCGGATGAGTTCCTGGGGAAGCATCAGCTCTCCAGCAGCCCGTCGCGGAACACGCGCTGCAGGATCGTTGCCAGCCGCGCGCCGCCGACCGGCGCCATGTCCTTGGTCTCCTGGTGCGAAAGCTCGGCGCCGGTCATGCCGGCGGCCAAATTGGTGATGACCGAGCAGGCGGCGACCCGAAGTCCGAGGAAGCGGGCAAGAATGACCTCCGGCACGGTCGACATGCCGACCGCGTTGGCGCCCATGATGCGCGCCATGCGGATCTCGGCGGGCGTTTCGAAACAGGGGCCGGAGAACCACATGTAGACGCCCTTGTGAAGCGCGGTGCCGGTCGCCTTGGCCGCCCGCTCGAGCGCCTTGCGGATGCCTGCATCATAGGCTTCGGTCAGGCCGACGAAGCGGCGGTCGCTGGGCTCGCCGATCAGCGGATTGGTGCCCGAAAAATTGATGTGGTCCGATATCAGCATCACCGAGCCCGGCGGCATGTCCGGATCGACCGAGCCGGCAGCATTGGTGAGGATCAGTTTCGTGATGCCGATGCCGGCAAGCACTTCCAGCACCGGCCGCATCGCAGCCGCGTTGCCGTGCTCGTAGTAGTGGGCGCGGCCGGACAGCATCAGCACCGGCACGCCGGCAAACAACCCCGCCACCACTTCGCCGGCATGGCCGGTGACGCCGCTTCTGGGAAAACCAGGCAGGGCGGCATAGGAAATGCGGATCGGATCCTCGATCTGGTCGACCAGCCCGCCCAGGCCCGAACCCAGCACCAGTGCGGTCGACGGCGCCAGGCCGTCCAGCCTTTCGACGAGATGGTCGAGCGCCTTTTCCGTCATCGCAGCCAACTCTTCATTGCAGCCAGTTCTTTCATTTCAACCAGGTCTTCATTTCAAAATGTCGCCGCGGAAGCCGTAGGGCAGCATCTCGCCCATGGTCACGGTCGCCGCAACACCGGTATTGTCGCAGAGATAGAGTTTTGTTTCCGGCCGGCAGAATTCGGCCAGCCGCTGCCGGCAGCCGCCACAGGGCGAGCATTTCGCCATGCGTTCGGCAAGGACGGCAATCTCCACGATCTTGCCGCCGCCGCCCATGATGTAGTGGCCAAGCGCTGTGGTCTCGGCGCACCAGCCTTCCGGATAGGAGGCGATCTCTATGTTGGCGCCGGCAAAGACGCGCCCGTCCTCGGTGCGCAAGGCGGCGCCCACGGGAAACTTCGAATAGGGCGCATAGGCCTTGGCCATGGCAGCCTTGGCGGCCTCGAACAGATCATGCGACATTCAGTTGTTCTCTCCGATGATCGTGTCCAAAACCCGGCACTCCCGCTTAAAGCGCGTCGCGTCGAAATGGAGTCATGCGACGCGCTTTAAGTCTATTTTCTATGCATGTCGTTGTCTCAAAACCGGGACCACTTTTGAGCGACATGCCTTGGCCTGAGCCGAGTTCAGCGTTCCTTGACGTAAGGCACGCCGCCGGCGCGCGGCGGGATCGCCTTGCCGATGAAGCCGGCGAGCAGGATGACGGTGAGGATGTAAGGCAGCGCCTGCATGAACTGCACCGGCACCTTGCCGATGATGGGCAGCGGCGAGCCCTGCAGGCGGATCGACAGCGCGTCGAGGAAGCCGAACAACAGGCAAGCAAACATGGCGTTGACCGGCTTCCACTTGGCGAAGATCAGCGCGGCCAGCGCGATGTAGCCCTTGCCGGCGGTCATGTCCTTCACGAAGCCACCATTCTGCACCATCGACAGATAGGCGCCGGCGATGCCAGTCAGCACGCCGGTGCAGATCAGCGCCCGGTAGCGCAGCCAGGCGACGGAAATGCCGGCGGTGTCGACGGCGGCCGGGTTCTCGCCGACGGCGCGCAGGCGCAGGCCGAAGCGGGTGCGAAACAGCACCCACCAGGTGAACGGCACCATCAGGAAGGCGAGATAGACCAGGATCGAGTGGCCCGACAGGAGCTCGGCATAGATCGGTCCGATGATCGGCACATCGTGGATGGCATCGGCGCCGGGCCAGGTGATGGCCTCGAAGCGTTCGCCCGGCTGTAGTGCCGGCGTGCGGCCACCTTGCTCGAACCAGGCCTGGCCGAGGATGATGGTCGATCCGGCGGCGATGAAATTGATCGCCACGCCGGAGACGATCTGGTTGCCGCGATGGGTGATCGAGGCAAAGCCGTGGACAAGGGCAAACGCGACCGAGATCAGGATGGCCATGCCGAGGCCGAGAAAGGCCGAATGGAACACGGAAGCGGCCGCCGCACCGGCGAAGGCGCCGACCAGCATCTTGCCTTCGAGACCGATGTCGAAGATGCCGGCGCGTTCCGAATAGAGGCCGGCGAGGCAGGCGAGCAGCAGCGGCACCGAGAGGCGGATGGTCGAGTCCAGTGTCTGGACGATGGCGTTGAACACATCCATTTCAGGCACCCTTCCCCTTGACCGCTTCCATGCCGACCGATCGCGGACTGAAAGAGGCGAACAACGCCTGGATGTAAGGCCGGAACATGTGCTCGAGCGCGCCGGCGAACAGGATCACCAGACCCTGGATGATGACGATCATGTCGCGGCTGATCGCCGGCATCTCGAAGGCAAGCTCGGCGCCGCCTTGGTAGAGCATGCCGAACAGGATCGCCGCCAGAACGATGCCGACAGGATGCAGGCGGCCCATCAGCGCCACGGCGATGCCGACGAAACCGGCGCCGGAAACGAAGTCGATCGCGACATTGTGCTGGTCGCCCATCACCGGATTGAGCGCCATCATGCCGGCCAGCGCGCCCGAGATCATCATCGCGGTGATGATGATGCGGGTTTCCGAAATGCCGGCATAGCGCGCCGCCTTCGGGCTGTGGCCGTAGGTGCGCATCTCGTAGCCGAGCTTGGTGCGCCAGATCAGCAGCCAGACCAGGAAGGCCATGATCAGCGCCAGCAGGAAGGAAATGTTGAGCGGCGCCGAACGGATCTTGGCGCCGAACAGCTCGATGATCCAGTTGAGCTTCGGCAATTCCGCGCCGGCGAGGAAGTTGCGCGTCTGCGGCGCTTGCGAGGCTGCCGGCTTCAACGGGCCGACCAGCAGGTAAACCATGATCGAGGCGGCGATGAAGTTGAACATGATGGTGGTGATGACGATATGCGAGCCGCGCTTGGCCTGCAGATAGGCGGGGATTAGTGCCCACAAGGCGCCAACGACCGCCGAAGCGACGATAGCCAGTGGGAACGTCAGCCACCATGGCAGCACGCTGTCGAAGGAAAGGCAGACGATAGCGATACCGAGGCCGGCAATGTAGGCCTGCCCCTCGGTGCCGATGTTGAACAGGCCGCAATGCGCTGCCACCGCCACGGACAGGCCGGTGAAGATGAAAGTCGTGGCATAGAACAGGGTGAAGGCAATGCCTGTCCCCTTGCCGAAGGCGCCCTCGACCAGGATGACCGCGGCGCGGAACGGGTTCTCGCCGACCAGAACCACGACGAAACCGGCGACGACGAAAGCAACGAAGAGGTTGATCACCGGGATCAGGCCGTAGTCTGCCCAGGCCGGCAGTTTGGCGTAAGGCGTGCTCATTGTGCGGCCTCCTGATGCTCGACGCCGGCCATCAGCAGCCCGAGTTCGCCCTCGGTCGCTTCCGGGCCGCGCTCGCCGACGATGCGGCCGGCAAACATCACCAGGATGCGGTCGGAGAGCGAACGGATCTCGTCCAGTTCGACGGAAACCACCAGCACTGCCTTGCCCTGGTCGCGCATGGCGATCAGGCGCTTATGGATAAATTCGATGGCGCCGACATCGACGCCGCGCGTCGGCTGGCCGACGATGAGAACACCCGGGTCTTGTTCCATTTCCCGCGCCAGCACGATCTTCTGCTGATTGCCGCCGGAGAAATTGGCGGTCTTCAGCCGGCAGTCGGCGGGGCGGATGTCGTATTTGCCGATCTTGTCCTTGGCATCGTTGCGGATGGCATCGATGTTGAGGAACGGCCCTTTCAAATAGCGGGGGTCGTCGTGATAGCCGAGGATCGAGTTCTCGTTCTCCTCGAAGGCCAGCACCAGCCCGACATGGTGGCGATCCTCCGGCACGTGGGCGAGGCCGCGGTCGCGCAACTCGCCCGGGTCGGCGGCACCCGTCAGATCGATCGGCTTGCCGTCGAGCATGACCGAGCCGGACACGGCGCGCCTGATGCCGGAAATCGCCTCGAGCAGTTCCGATTGTCCGTTGCCTGCGACGCCGGCGATGCCGACGATCTCGCCGGCGCGAATGTCGAAGGAGATGTCGTCGACCATAGTGACGCCGCGGGTGTCCCTCACCGTCAGGTTCTTGACCGCGAGCTTGACTGCGCCGGCTTCCGCCTCGCCCTTTTCGACCCTGAGCAGCACGCGTCGCCCGACCATCAGCTCGGCCAGTTCCTCGACGGTGGTCTTGGCTGTCTCGCGTGTCGCCACCATCGTGCCCTGGCGCATCACCGACACGGTGTCGGTGATGGCCATGATCTCGCGCAATTTATGGGTAATCAGAACCACCGTCTTGCCCTGTTCCTTCAACTGCTTGAGGATGCGGAACAGATGGTCGGCCTCGGCCGGGGTAAGCACGCCGGTCGGCTCGTCGAGGATCAGGATCTCGGCGCCGCGATAGAGAGCCTTGAGGATCTCGACACGCTGCTGCAGGCCGACCGGCAGTTCCTCGATGATCGCATCGGGATCGACTTCCAGCCCGTATTCGCGTTCGAGACGTTCGAGCTCGGAGCGCGCCTTGGCGATGCTGCGCTTCAGCAGCGCATCGCTTTCGGCGCCGAGAATGATGTTTTCCAGCACCGTGAAATTGTCGACCAGCATGAAATGCTGATGCACCATGCCGATGCCGAGCGCGATGGCGTCATTGGGCGTTTTGATCGATGCCGGCTGGCCGCCAACGCGGATTTCGCCGCTGTCGGCCTGGTAGAAGCCGTAGAGGATCGACATCAGCGTCGACTTGCCGGCGCCGTTCTCGCCGACAATGCCATGGATGGTGCCGCGTGCTATCTCCAGATTGATGTCGCGGTTGGCGCGCACGGCGCCAAAACTCTTGTTGATGCCGATCAGCTCGATTGCGGCTTGCGCCATGCAGCCTGTCCCACTCTTATTTTTTTATCGCTTGGTCAAAACGCCTAGCATGACACTCCGTCCGTGCCAATTGGCGGAGCATTGGTCACTCTCGACAAATCCCGGTGCGCTTGTCAATTTCCAACGTGGCCGGGGCCTTCACATTCGCTAATATGGCGAAGCCGAAATTCGTATCGCGGCGCAAGGCATTGCGGTGCGAGACTGGGGATTTTTACATGATCATGCCCGCCGACCGGATGACGACGCTGGAGATCCGCGCCGCCGAACAGGAGAAGACCGTCGAGGAACTGTCCGGCCAGATCGCCGAGCAGTGGAAGGTAATCGAGCGCATGCAGCGCAAGCTCGACGCGCTGACAGATCGCTTCCTGGCGCTGGAGGAGCAAGCAGCACCTGACGTGCCTGTAACCAAGCCGCCGCACTGGTGAGGAAAGAGGTGGAGGGCGCAAGCCATGGCCAGTGAAAGCGATCGCATCGCGCGCGCCGGCGACTATGTGCTCGGCCTGATGAACGATATGGAGCGCGAACGGGCCGAGCGCGACCTGGAGATCGACCCTGCCTTCCGCGACGCGGTGGTGCAACTTGCCGAACGCATGCACATGTTCGACCGCACTGAGCCGGCGGGCGGCGAAGAGCGTTGGACGGAGATCACCCAGCGCATTGCCGAGCTGCCGCAGATGCGCAGCTCTGGCCTGGCCGGCAACGATGGCAAATCGCCGACGGTGATCCGAAGCCTGACGCAGCGACCGCACGGCGTCGGCCTGCATACGCTTGGCGGCCGGCGTGGATTTGCCGTTGCCGTCGGGCTGATTTTGGCCTTCGTGCTGGGCTATCTGGCGGGCAAATCATAGGCAACGCAAAACCGCCGGGCTTGCGCCCGGCGGCTTGTAGATATGGTTGAATGTCCGTGCCGCTCAATAGGGGCAGGCGTTGTCGGTGGTGTAGTCGTGCACCTCGATCTTGCCGGAGATGATGTCTGCCTTGGCCTTTTCGACGGCGGCTTTCATCTCGTCGGTGACCAGCGCCTTGTTGTTGTCGTCCATGGCGTAGTCGACGCCGCCCTCCTTGAGGCCGAGATTTTGCAGGCCGCCCTTGAAGGTACCGTTCTTGCCGTCCATGAAGGCGTTGTAGACGGCAACGTCGACGCGCTTCATCATCGAGGTCAGCACTTTGCCGGGCTGCAGGCCGTTCTGGTTGGAATCGACGCCGATGCCAAGCTTGCCGGCATCCGCCGCCGCCTGCAGCACACCGACGCCGGTGCCGCCGGCCGCGGCGTAGACCACGTCGGAGCCCTGGTCGATCTGCGTCTTGGCGATCTCGCCGCCCTTGGCCGGGTCGTTCCAGGCAGCCGGCGTGTCGCCGGTCATGTTCTGGATCACGTCGGTCGCACCGGCCGACTTGGCGCCGCCGACATAGCCGCATTCGAACTTGCGGATCAGCGGGATGTCCATGCCGCCGATGAAGCTAACCTTCTTCGACTTGGACGCCATCGCCGCCAGGATGCCGACGAGGTAGGAGCCTTCATTCTCCTTGAACACCAGCGAGCGGACATTGGGCAAATCGACGGCGTCGTCGATGATGGCGAAGTTGAGGTCAGGATATTCGGCCGCGACCTTCTTCAGCGCATCCTCCCAGGCGAAACCGGCCATGACGATCGGGTTGCGGCCGTCCTCGGCGAAACGGCGCAGCGCCTGCTCGCGCTGCGAGGCGTTGGAGACTTCGAATTCGACGTAGGCCGTGCCGGTCTCGGTCTTGAACTTCTCGGCGCCATGATAGGCAGCCTCGTTGAAGGATTTGTCGAACTTGCCGCCGAGATCATAGAGGATGGCCGGCTGGACATCCGCGGCGAAAGCCGGAAGAACCATTGCGGTTGCGGCCAGGAGGCCGAGAACGATACGTTTCATGTGATCCACACCCTGTCGGTTATTTTTTCCGTTACGCACCGCCTGCCGGCCCGGTTCTCCGGCAGGCATGCGACGTCAGCCAGGAGTGTACTCCCCTCCCGCTCGGCGGCAATCTGGCACGACCCGAAACAAAATTCACGCGGAATTTTGACCTTTTGGAAAAGCATGCGCGGGCAAGCCGCGCCGCGGCTTGATCATTGCGCCAAGGCTTCAGGCGGCGGCAGCCGGGATGACGCAAGCGATGCCGATGCCTTTGAGGTTGCAGTAGCCGTACGGGTTCTTCGCCAGATATTGCTGGTGGTCGCCTTCGGCGAAGTAGAATTCGGATGCCGACGCGATCTCGGTGGTGATCTTGCCATGGCCGGCACCGCGCAGGGCGGCCTGATAGACATCGCGCGAGGCGCGCGCCGCCTGCAATTGCGCATCGCTAAGCGTGTAGATCACGGAGCGGTAGGTGGTGCCGACATCATTGCCCTGGCGCATGCCTTGCGTCGGATCGTGGCTTTCCCAAAACAGCTTCAGAAGCGCTGGATAGGAGACGATCTTGGGGTCGTAGACGACCAGCACCACTTCGGCATGGCCGGTGAGGCCCGTGCAGGTTTCCTGATAGGTCGGGTTGGGCGTGAAGCCGCCGGCATAGCCGACCGCGGTGACCCAGACGCCATCGAGCTGCCAGAACAGCCGCTCCGCGCCCCAGAAGCAGCCGAGTCCGAACATCGCGGTCTCCAGCCCCTCGGGATAGGGACCCTTGAGCGGCTTTTTCAGCACATGGTGCCTGGATGTCGTCGGGATTGCCCGGGCGCGGCCCGGCAACGCCTCGGATGGCTTCGGCAGATTGAGCTTCTTGTTCAGCATGTCGCTGAGAAAGAACATGCGCGGTCTTCCCTCTGCTCTATCTCTCTGTTTTGACGCAATTCCAGGAAAACCGCTTCACACTTTTCCTGGAAGTGCTCTAGGTCGCGGCGAACTGGCCCGTGCGTCGTTGCCGCCTGTAGCCGATCGCATAAAGCAGGAAGGCCAGCACCGCGAACACGGCGAAGCCCGGCTGGTTGAGCACCCAGGCGATGGCGATGTCCCACAGCAGCGGGCTGGCCTTGATTCGCACGAAGCTTTCGAAGGCGGCCCGCGTGTCCGGCGAGACGGCCAGCCAGCTGGTGTTGAGCGGGGTCAGCACCAACGCCGAAGCCGCCACGGTGCGCGTCGCGTCGAGCACCGCCATGATGACGGAAATCGACAGCGAGACCATCGCGGCAAGACGAAAGACCAAGCGAAACATTAGGGGACCTTCCTCCGGCCAGTCCTCAAGCTCCTCCCGAGGGCCTTCCGGTTCCAGCATGAGAGATAGAATGCGCATGCCTGGTTCGCAATCGCCATACGCGAATTTGCAGGGCTCCGAACTCAGGTGAACAAAAAAGGCCTGACGACGGCCAGTCCAGCGGCGTCGGCAGCTTTGTTCCGCCGGGCCGTTCGATAGGAATTTATTCTTGACAGGGTGAGGGCAGCTATGCTATATATTCGTCCACGGTGCTGACCTGCGCCAGTGACCCGCCGCACAGGCGGGTTTTTCGTTTGATGCTTCGTCAACCAAAGCGTCGGCGCCCGAAGAAACCCGTTAACTTGGATTTGTTGCCCCTGCGAATTTGAAGCCTGGCCTACGCGACCGGCTTGCGTTTGCGCCGATGGACGCGCCAGACGGCGAAAAGGCCGCCGGCGATGGCGCCGACGACCAGACCGGCAAGCCCGATGAACAGGGCAAAATAGCCGCAGGCACCCTCGAAGCAGCTCGTATCGGTGGCATCCGCAATCACCGAGCCGGCGAAGAACCCGCCCGCGGCGCCGATGACCGCGCCGAGGACGATGCCGAGCAGGGCGGCGATGACCGAAACCAGGACGGGCGGGCTTTCGGTCGCCGGATTGGCATAGGCGGTCTCGGCTTCGGAACCACGGCGCAGCAGATAGATGCAGAGAAGGCCGATGGCGATTTCCGCGCCGGTGACGACAAGCCCTTGCCCTGAGAAGACGAAGTCGGGCACCGTGAGCACATAGGCCTGCCTGGCCAGCAGCCAGATGATGGTGGCGATCTGCCAGATGGTGAAATGGCGCGGAAACCGTGCCGAGCGGCCGAAGGCGAGGCCGAGCAGATAAAGCCCCCACAGGATGGTGATGATGTCGACGGCGAGCCCGCCATAGATGAGATAGAAGACGCTGCCCGGCAGGCCGTATTCGCCGACCAGCCGCCAGGCGGATATCAGGCCGTAGACCGACCACGCCATGACGAAGACGAGCCAGCCCGGTGGCACGAAGGACAGGCCGCTGTCCGGCCGCCTGGCTGGCGTCTGTCCATTGTTCGATGTCATGTCCGGACGATGCCCCCGCAAAGCCTTTCCGACACTCGACAGGCGACCCCGGGCGAAGTCAAGCGCCGCCGGCCTTGCGGCCTTGCCTGTGCACATCATTCGGGTGGCGGCGCCTCAAAACGGGGGCGCCGGCAGCCTCGCGAAACGCTGTGTGGCCGGCAAAGCGAATAGACTGCCGTTATGACTTGGCATTCGGCGCCGGATCGACTAGATGAGCCCCGCGCCTGTTGCTTCGACGGCTCAGGTGCAGGGGAAGGGCGTTCGCTGGTTGGCGGCGCCGATGGCGTGGAGATTCCGCACCGCAGCCCCAAGGGAGGTGCATCTCCCCAACCCGCGCGGCGAAACCGGCCGGCGCGACATGCATGGACGGAGAGGTGGCCGAGTGGTTGAAGGCGCACGCCTGGAAAGTGTGTTTACGGGAGACCGTAACGCGGGTTCGAATCCCGCTCTCTCCGCCATAACATATTGATTTAATAGCAGTTTTTGGCGTATTTCGCCGGTTTCGGGCGGCCATAGCTTACAACTTCAAATTCGTTCTCAAGCGCGAGATTGGCCAGCGGGTCGAGCGTGCAGCCCGTTTTTGTAGATCCGCGCGAGTACGTCGCGAGCAGACTCGGCGCGCTCCCGTGTACAGCCGATCAGTAATTTCCCGCCCAAGTTTGCCGGTTCGCCGGTGACTTCATCCCAAACCGTCCAGTCGCCTGTCGGCTCAAGAAGGCAACTAAATCTACCTGGGCTTTCTTCCATCGCCCCATTCTCCAATATGGGCGGAGCGTTTCATTATATTAGTAATCACGCAAGTAATGACTGGCGATAGATCACTGCCTCCTTCGGTCAAGGTTAATTTGCGACGGTGAGAAAGCCTAGTGCTTCACCTTCGGCGTGATCTCCTCGACCCGCACTTGGTCGCCGATCTCCTTGGCCGTAGCCAAAGCCTTGGCCTTGTCCTTGGTGGTCAGCACGGGTCCGCCAATGCGGCTTTTCGAACACGCTCACGACGTAGGTTGTGGCGGGCTTGTCGCTCACTCGCCAACATCGCTGCTGTTGAGGCTGCACATGCGTATCAACCAGCCTCCGCCGGCTTGCCGCTCCAAAACGCTGAGTGATGTTCCGTTTCCCGTCGCCTCACCTTCTGAATAGGCAGCGAGGCACCAAGCCAGGTCGCCGGACGAGTTCGCATCCACGACGGCAAGGGTTTTGTCCCCGACCTCGCCTTGTGTCCAGATGCTGTGGAGTGCCTCGATGGCCTCGCGACCTCGAGCCGGAGGTGCGTAGGGAGAATGCACTTCCCCGTCAGGCGTGAAAATGGCTGCACAACCGGCGGCATCTCCGGCACGGTAGGCAGCGACATAGCCCTCCCAAAGTGCCTGCAATTCATCGCGGATCGACATCCGTAGAGTTCTCCGTCGTTGCGACGCTTACTGTGGCCGTAGCTCATCTCTGAGAAGTTCGATTAGCCTCCCAGCATCTTTCTCAGTTAGCTTTGGCAACTCCTCACACACACGATACCAAGGCAACTGAGTGTCCGCGTAGATATGCCTGGTGACCCTGGCCTCGGCCGGTCTGTCCAAGGTGCCCACCGTGATATTCGTCAACCAGTCATCCTCCCGCCTAGATGCCTGCCATACGATCCGAGACCCGCAATGCCCACAAAACCCACGTTTCCCGTTATCCGACGAAACATAGTATTGCGGTTTGTCCTTCAGATATTTGAGAGTGCCGGCCTTAATTAAGACCGTAATATCGGCTGGTTGGCCTGTGCTGCGCTGGCAAATGGTGCATTGGCAGATATAGCCGTTGTGAAGATAGACCTCTGCCTCATATCGAACGCTACCACAAAGACATCCTCCGGTGACTTTCGTTGGTTCGTGCCTCACCTGTTGCCCCCTATGAACGGTCCGCTCTGCTTGGCCGCAAAGTCAGCGTGGCGGTCGCGATCTTAGAATATTAGCACTTCCTGATGAGCTGGCCACCACGTCAGAAACGCTTGGGATGAGGCGGGATCGGTCAGTGAAAGCCCGCGCCGCTTGCGGGCAAGCGCGGGCCGATCAGGTGGTGCGTGTCCCGATCTTCGGCAGAGATGGGGTGAGCATCGCTGACCGCCAAGCGAGGACTTTTAGATGTCGCTAATGTTCCGTCAAGCGAGCTTACGCATTCGGCACCCTCTCTGCTTAGAGAGGTCTTCGCCTTGGCTTCTTTCCGCTGCTTGGTGGCGTTCATCTGTGTGCCGCGAAGATGATTGCAGTGCCAACACGCGGCGGCCAGATTGGACCGCTCATTGGTGCCGCCATACATTTTGGGCCTCTTATGCTCTAGGGTAGCTTCCGTCAGTCCGGTCTGGGTGAACGGCCGCCTGCAATAGCAGCACTTCCCACCTTGGATCTCGACGAATTCGCTTCGCACCTTGGCTGATTTGAATCTCAGCTTCTTCGTCATGGGGGTTGGTTCCCTCTTTTTGGTAAAGGGATCACGACCTCGATCGAAGGTCAAGCCTTGCATTAGCAGCCGCTTGACGAGGCCGCCGGCCGCGACGCATTCTCCCAGGGGGAGAGAGGGGCGTGGGCAAGTTCTACCGGCCAGACAATCGCTACCGCTGTATGGACAGAGGGCGCCGTCGCGTCTGGTTTTACCGGGCAAAGATTGTTGCTGGCATTGCGGTGGTCTGCGGCCTCCTATCTCTCCAGTTCGCGTCGTTCATCGACTGCAATGTCAGCCACAACACCACTCCACGCTTCTACCGTGTCCCAGGTCAGGCCCTAATCAACCTATTGAAACGCGAGCGGTGGTTCTGCAGTGAGGCCGAGGCGGTGGCGGCCGGGTGGCGGAGGGGCGAGACGGTGAGAGCAACAGAGGGAAGCGGCCTATGAAGGGATTCACTACTGCTGAATGGGAGTTCCTGCGGAGTCATATTGAGAAACAATTGCGCAGCCAGAAACTGCGAGATGATGGCGTATCGGACTATCAGGCTCTGCTGTAGCTCTCTCCGCCAGCCTTCCAATCGCCGAGAGAGTTACCCGGCCCGGCCTCAGGGGGAACGAACCGCTCCCTCATGAGTTAGCACTGCATGATGTACACCCTGGAGCACAATGGACGCGGCGCGATGGCCGATCTCGTGATTTTGGAACTGGCCAAGGCCAGACAGCGCGTCAAGCGGGCGGAACTCGCCCTCACGCGCGCCAAGGAAATGCTGGACGAAGACTGCGGAGTCGGGATCAATATCGCGCTCTGCGGGAGGATAAGAGCCGCTCAGCGGCGTGTGATCGAGGCCAGGGAGCGCCTGGCGACGATCGATCCGTCAGCACCGTTCCAATTCCAATGCACCATGATTTTTGGGATTGCTGTCCAAGATGATCGCGACCTTCGACCTTGAAGCTGCGAGAAACGGCAACGTATATCGCGCCGCAAGGCTTGCGATGCTGACGCAGCAAACGCTGCGGCACATCGAGCGCACGGACGCCTCGGCGCAGAAAGTCGAACAAGCGCTGGCCACGTTGGCTGAAGCAAACGCGCTCGTGCGGCATCAGTCGTAGGGCCGCACGCCACGGTCGGCGACGCCGCGGTGGCTGAGATTGTGACCCTCTCCATCCCGGTCATTGGTCGCGGCCTTCCGGCCACCCCTCCACAATTCCCCGCTGCGGCACCTATGTCCCCGGGCAGCGAGCGCAGCGCACCGTGCGCGGCCTCGTGCTCGACAAGGAACAGGTTGTCGTGCATGCGCTCGACGGCTTCGGCCAAGGCAGCGAGTCTGCGCTTACCAGTCCGACCCGTCGAACGGCTCGAAGAGGATGCGGACGCGGTCGGCTACGACCTGATCTTTACGATGGATAATTCTCAAGCCTCGGGAGATGCTGAACCGCGACCTTGCTGAGGACACCAAGTCGTCCCGGCCCTGATCATTCTTGCCGACGAGAATAATGAAGCCCGCTGCCTCACGGTGGCGGACTTTTTATCAAGTACACCCTTGCGGCGGCGAAGCTTGCATGCGGGTATCGATTGAATGATTGTCAGATCTTGAGGAAGCTTCGACAGATCTCGGGGGGAGATTTCGATCAGATTTTCGACACAGCAACAAATTCCAATCGAGCAGCGCGTTGCCAATGAAGCGAAGTCCATGGGGCTCGCTTATGTGCTGTTGTCATTTCTAGGCTTGCTGGGAGTCCTTCACTTCTATCTTGGGTGTACCGGAATGGTGAAGCAAAACGGCCCGCAAGAGGAAGCAGCTTAAGAGGAGCGCGCTGAACGGCGGGTTCAAAAGGGGGCGGAGATTGGTTCGGATGATGAAGGTGACGGGAACGGTCTTTCTCATGGTTCACTGGCTATTCGGAGTCCTATTCAAGAAGAAAAACAGAAATATATCGCCGGCCGGTTCTGCCGACCTTGTTGGGCGCATCTTGGAGAACGAAATCGCGACCTTCGAGATGCTGGCTGAAGCGAGAAACAGCAGTGAACCCTATGTCCTGCTCACTCCCGTCGTACCGCTCCCGGCACAGCAGAGCGCCGGCTGGTTTGGCGGCATGCCTTGCTTGCCTGACGATGTTGCGTGGCCAGAGATCGACGGCGAACCCCTTCGCTTCGTATGTCAGATAGACTTGTCCGCCTTGCCCCAGAATATCTGGTCTGGCCTCGGCCCCAGGAAAGGCTGGCTTGCTGTTTTCCTTCATGCCGACGAAACGGCTCATGCCAAGGAAACGGCTCCCAAGGTGCTCCACGTCGATGGAGACCTGAAGGGGCGCGACGGACCTGGGCAAGCGGATGCGGCCTGGTTCCGGCCGCTGTCAACCGAACGCAGACCGCCGGTGCAAGCCCATTCGCCGAGGTGGCCTATCATGATCACCGGGCACGTCGGCCAACCTCCTCCGCCCACGGGTTGGCGCAAGGGTGAGGCGCCCGGCTTTCCCGATCCCCGCCAGGCTCAGGTACCGGACCTATCCGACGCGGCCTTTCAGCCGTTCAACGAGGCGACGCTGGCGGCGCTTCTCAATGCCATCGAGGACCAGGTCAGCTTAGGAAAGACGCACATAGACGAAATGCTCAAAAGGAAACACCGCGACGGTGATAGAACGGAACTGGAGAGCATTCAGCTGGAAGCGTCCCGATCGATTGCGCGGTTTTCACACATCAGGGATTTGCTCATACCTTTCACAAAGGACTTTCGGCGCGCACCGATCCAAGACCTGATGGCGCAGATCGCGGACATCCCTTTCTCCTATTTACGCTATTTGAAAAATGACGAAGATGGCTATGCCGTTTTCAGTTCTTCGACTTTGAGACTGTGCGACAAGCCGGTCGGGCAATGGTGGTATACCTATGCTGACCTGCTTTATCGGCATGCCCTCTGCGCTTACACATACGCTCCCGAGTCGCTTCATCCCGAATTGCGCTCTCGCATGGAAGTGATCTGGCAATTCGATGCCCTGCACGAGCGGGGCGCCATGGGAAATGCCCCGGCTGGCCATGTCTACACGCTTCACGGGCCGGCGACACCGAACGTGGTTTTGCTGGAACTGCGGACAAGCAGTATGGTTGGATGGATGTGGGGCGACACGTATTCGATCGTCCTGTTCATAAACCGTAATGAACTGGCGAAAGGCAAATTCGACAACGTCACGTACGAAATTACGAACTGATGGGGCGCCAACGAGGGAATATTAGCAATCTCTTGACAATCAGTTCCGCCGCTCCAGAATCCTATGCATGGCGCGGGAAATCAATATCGGTGACAGGGTGGCGCTCAGCGCCACGGTGGGCGAACGCTTCGAGGATCGCGTCGCACTGCACATTCTGACGGCCAATTTCCCCTATTCGATCATCGATCCGAAAGCCAAGCCAGGCGACAGGATGAGGTTCGAGGGCGAAGTCGTGCATGTCGACGAGGATCTGGGCCGCGTCACGGTGCAGGTGCTCGGCCGCGTCACCGTCGATACCAGCACGGTCGAACTGGTGAAGACGTTCAGGCGACCGAAAGATACAACGCCGCTGATCAACGAGCCTGGCTGAGGATATCTGGAGTCTCACGCACCTTGGAAGCATTCTGCCCGTCCGGGAGAGAGGCGCGTGGGCAGGGCTGACGCGAACGATGGGTAGCGCAGGCATCGCCATCAACGGATGACCGCCGCATTTCATATAAAAGCTCGCGGCTCGGAACCTCCTGCCTCGCAGTGCGTTTCACGGCGTCCCGTCCGTGGACCAGCCCGGATATCTCTCCCGGCGCTGCGATAAATCAGGAGCCCGTTTCATGCACGACAAGCTGTTTCATTCACCGGTCGCACTGACCGTCGGCCTAGGCTTCAAGCGCGAAATTGTCTCGCTGGCCGAAATGCACGATTTCCTGACCGACTGGACGACGTCCCGCCGGGGCCCGCTTTATCGCAACGCGGTGAAGGCATGTGATCTCGCCGTTCCGGGTTATGTGACCATCGAGCAGGCGCGCCGTGCGCTGGTCGAATTCGCGCAGGCTGCCGGTATCCTGTGGCCGGACCTCGAGCCGGCCGCGGGCGTACACGCCGTTGCCCGTGGTTACGGCGGCTACGCCGCCTAACCGACGCCATCTTCCATTGTGGTGGCTAAGCTGCACCAGCCACAACGAAAAGCCCGGCTTGGTCCTCCCCAGTCGGGCTTTCGCTTTTCTGTAACCTCTAGGAAATCACAGGGAGCCATGCGCCCGTCGCGAGCGGATCATCGCCATGGGCACCGCGCCAAACTGCATGATGCGGGAACCGCGCCATGATGGTTCAGCGCGGCCCTCGCTCGTTTCCTTACGCTGCTTCCGCTGTGACGTTCACCGTCGATTCCGCAATCTGCGTCAGCGTTTCGTCGGTGGCCTTCTCTTCCTTCAGCGTCGCTTCGAGAAGGGTCACGGCTTCGTTCAGGCCGAGTTCACCGGCCCAGGTCCGCAGCGTGCCGTAGCGCGAGATCTCGTAGTGTTCGACAGCCTGCGCGGCGGCCAGCAGGCCGGCGTCGAGCGCGGGAGATCCCTTATACTCCTCCATGATCTCGGCGCCTTCCTCGGTGATGCCCATGATGGCCGCACACGTCTTGCCGACCGGCTTCTTGCCGATCACGCCAAAGACCTTCTCCAGCCTCGCGACATGGTCTTCGGTTTCGGTGCGGTGCTTTTCGAAGGCGGCTTTCAGGTCGGCGCTTTGCGCAGCCTTGGCCATTTTCGGCAGCGTCGCCAATATCTTCTTTTCGGCGAAAAAGATGTCTTTCAGCGTATCGTGAAACAGGTCGTCGAGCATTTTCTGCTTTGCCATTGTCGTCTCCTTTGGTGGGCCCTCAGGTCGACAATCTCGCATTGAAGGATTTGTTCCGGCCGTTCTGCAAGGAGCGTCCCTACGCGTTTCCGGAATGCCAGGGACCAGATTCTCATCCCGAGGTTTGGCCCAGGGGTGGCGACGAGCCGGGCCCAAAATCTTTATAAAATTCCTATTTCTTTCCATTCCGCCCCGTCTCGAACCTTTATGGCGATCGGGTCCATATTCCCCTCAAGAAAACACATCCGGTGCCGCCAAAAATGCGACGGGCCGTTTTCAGGGTATTGCGACCCGTTCGAAGGCGCAAAGTACTAAGCGGATACAAGGAACAAGCACAATGGACATCATTGTTCTCGGGACAGGGGTTTTGTTTTTCGCCCTGTTCTTCGTCTACGTCAAAGCCTGCGACAGAATTTGAGCTGAAGGGTCGAACCATGCTTGTCGATTACATCCTCGGTGGTGGCGTGACATTGTTCCTGCTCGCCTATCTGACCTACGCGCTCGTTCGTCCAGAACGCTTCTGAAGGCACGGAAAGCCAAAGCCATGACACTTAACGGTTGGATACAGATCCTGGTCTTCTGCGGGATCGTCGTTTTGCTGGTGAAGCCGCTTGGCGGCTACATGCACCGCGTCTTCAACGGCGACCGCACGCTGCTTTCGCCAGTCTTCGGCCCGCTCGAGCGTGGGCTCTATCGCATTTCCGGAACCAGCGAACGCGAGGAACAGCACTGGACCACTTATGCGGTGGCTCTGCTGCTGTTCAACCTTGCCGGCTTCCTGGTGCTTTACGTCCTCCAGCGCCTGCAAGGCAGCTTGCCCTACAATCCGGCCGGCATGACCGCGGTCGAGCCGGGGCTGGCCTTCAACACCGCTGCCAGCTTCATGAGCAACACCAACTGGCAGAACTACGGCGGCGAGAGCACGATGTCCTATCTCGTGCAGATGGCCGGCCTGACGGTGCAGAATTTTGTTTCGGCGGCCACCGGCATCGCCATCGCCATTGCCTTGATCCGCGGCTTTGCCCGTGCCTCCGGCAAGTCGATCGGCAATTTCTGGGTCGATATGACCCGCTCGACGCTTTATCTGCTGTTGCCGCTCTGCATCGTGCTGACGCTGGTCTATGTCTGGCTCGGCATGCCGCAGACGCTTGGCGCCTATGTCAACGCCACGACGCTCGAAGGCGCGCAGCAGACCATCGCCGTCGGCCCGGTCGCGTCGCAGGTTGCCATCAAGATGCTCGGCACCAATGGCGGCGGCTTCTTCAACGCCAATGCGGCACATCCCTTCGAGAACCCCGACGCCATCTCCAACCTGATCCAGATGGTGACGATCTTCGCCATCGGCGCTGCGTTGACCAATGTCTTCGGCCGCATGATCGGCAACCAGCGCCAGGGCTGGGCGATCCTGTCCGCCATGGGCGTCATGTTCATCGCCGGCGTCATCGTCTGCTATTGGGCGGAAGCCGCCGGCAATCCGCTGGTGCATGCACTGGGCATCGACGGCGGCAATATGGAAGGCAAGGAATCGCGCTTCGGCATCGCCTTGTCGGCCTTGTTCGCCGTCATCACGACGGCCGCTTCCTGCGGCGCCGTCAACGCCATGCACGGTTCCTTCACCGCGCTCGGCGGCATGATCCCGATCATCAACATGCAGCTTGGCGAAGTCATCGTCGGCGGTGTCGGCGCCGGCCTCTACGGCATCCTGATGTACATCGTCGTCGCCGTCTTCGTCGCCGGCCTGATGGTCGGCCGCACACCCGAGTATCTCGGCAAGAAGATCGAGGCCAAGGAGGTCAAGATGGCGATGCTGGCCATCCTTTGCCTGCCGCTGGCGATGCTGATCTTCACGGCCATCGCGGTCGTGCTGCCGACCGGCGTGGCGTCGATGGGCAATGCCGGCCCGCACGGGTTCTCGGAGGTTCTCTATGCCTATACTTCGGCTGCGGCGAACAACGGTTCGGCCTTCGGCGGCCTCAGCGGCAACACGCCCTGGTACAACATCACCATCGGCATCGGCATGCTGATGGGCCGCTTCCTGGTCATCATCCCGGCGCTGGCCATCGCCGGCTCGCTGGTGGCGAAGAAAACGGTGCCGGCCTCCGCCGGCACCTTCCCGACCGATGGCCCGCTGTTCGTCGGGCTGCTGGTCGGCGTCATCCTGATCGTCGGCGGTCTCACCTTCTTCCCGGCGCTCGCCGTCGGGCCGATCATCGAGCACCTGGCGATGATCCACGGGCAAACATTCTGATACGGCCCCGTCCTGGATCAAAGCCATGTCCTGGTTCAACACCACGCGTCGCAAGGCTCGGCCCAAAGCCGACAATGAGGGGGAGGCATCTCCCCCTCCCTTCCCGAGCGTATCCACATTCCTGGGCATTGCGGCAGTCATGATCGTGATCTGGCTGCTGGTCTACGGGCCACCCTTTTCGGCATCCGATCGCTCGGTGCCATCCAACAACACCGAAGCCGGAGCTTCAAAATGAGCCACTCAAAATCAGCGAGCATCATGGATGCCCGCATCCTCTTGCCCGCCATCGGCGGCGCGTTCCGCAAGCTTGACCCGCGTACCCTGGCCAGGAACCCGGTGATGTTCGTCGTCGCCGTCGTCTCGGCGCTCACCACGGTGCTGTTCGTCAAGGACCTGGTGACCGGCGGCGGCAATCTTGGTTTCACGCTGCAGATCATCATCTGGCTGTGGTTCACCGTGCTGTTCGCCAATTTCGCCGAAGCCGTTGCCGAAGGCCGCGGCAAGGCGCAGGCCGATTCGCTGCGCAAGGCGCGCACCGAAACCCAGGCCAAGCTTTTGACCGGTGAAGACCGCACGAAATACAAACTCGTGCCCGGCACCAGCCTCAAGGTGGGTGACGCCGTGCTGGTCGAGGCCGGCGACATCATCCCGTCCGACGGCGAGGTGGTCGAAGGCGTCGCTTCCGTCAACGAAGCGGCGATAACGGGCGAATCCGCACCGGTCATCCGCGAATCCGGCGGCGACCGGTCGGCGGTCACCGGCGGCACGCAGGTGCTGTCCGACTGGATCCGCGTGCGCATCACCGCCGCCTCCGGCCACACCTTCCTCGACCGCATGATCTCGCTGGTCGAAGGCGCGGAACGCCAGAAGACGCCAAACGAGATCGCGCTCAACATCCTGCTCGTCGGCATGACGCTGATCTTCGTTCTGGCCACGGCGACGATCCCGAGCTTCGCCTCCTATTCGGGTGGCTACATCTCGGTGACCGTTCTGGTCGCCCTGTTCGTGACCCTGATCCCGACGACGATCGGTGCGCTGCTGTCGGCCATCGGCATCGCCGGCATGGACCGCCTGGTGCGCTTCAACGTGCTGGCGATGTCGGGCCGCGCCGTCGAGGCCGCGGGCGACGTCGACACGCTGCTGCTCGACAAGACCGGCACGATCACGCTCGGCAACCGACAGGCGACCGAGTTCCGCCCGGTCAAGGGCGTCACCGAGCAGGAGCTGGCCGACGCGGCGCAACTGGCCTCGCTCGCCGACGAAACGCCGGAAGGCCGTTCGATCGTCGTGCTGGCCAAGGAGAAATACGCCATCCGCGCCCGCGACATGGCAACGTTGCACGCCACCTTCGTGCCGTTCACCGCGCAGACCCGCATGAGCGGCGTCGATATCGACGGCTCCTCGGTGCGCAAGGGCGCGGTCGATTCCGTGCTTGCCCATGTCAGCCAGTCGACGGTCGCAGCCCACGCCACGCGGCCCGGCAGCGATACTGTCAGGGACCTCCAGGCGATCGCCGACGAGATCGCCAAGTCGGGCGGCACGCCGCTGGCGGTCGAGCGCGACGGTCGCCTGCTTGGCGTCGTCCACCTCAAGGATATCGTCAAGGGCGGCATCAGGGAGCGCTTCGCCGAACTGCGCAAGATGGGCATCCGTACGGTGATGATCACCGGCGACAACCCGATGACGGCGGCGGCCATCGCCGCGGAAGCCGGCGTCGACGACTTCCTCGCCCAGGCGACGCCCGAGGACAAGCTCAAGCTGATCCGCGACGAACAGGCCAAGGGCAAGCTGGTCGCCATGTGCGGCGACGGCACCAACGATGCGCCGGCCCTGGCCCAGGCCGATGTCGGTGTCGCCATGAACACCGGCACGGTCGCCGCGCGCGAGGCCGGCAACATGGTCGACCTCGACAGCGATCCGACCAAGCTGATCGAGATCGTCGAGATCGGCAAGGCGCTGCTGATGACGCGCGGCTCGCTGACGACGTTCTCCATCGCCAACGACGTGGCCAAGTATTTCGCCATCATCCCGGCGATGTTCGCTGCCTTCTACATCGCGCCAGGGCAAACCACCGGCCCGTTGCAGGCATTAAACGTCATGCATCTGGCGACGCCGCAGAGCGCCATCCTGTCGGCCATCATCTTCAACGCGCTGATCATCATCGCGCTGATCCCGCTGTCGCTGAAAGGCGTCAAATATCGTGCCATCGGCGCCGGCGCGCTGCTCAGCCGCAACCTGCTCGTCTACGGCCTCGGCGGCATCATCGTCCCCTTCGTCGGCATCAAGGCGATCGACATGATCGTCACCGCCCTCGGTCTCGCTTAACTCTTTGTTTTAACGCAATTCCGGACGGAAAACCGTTTTACACTTTTCCTGGAATTGCTCTGAGGAATATGTCCATGCTCACCCAGATAAGACCCGCGATCGTCATGATCGTCTTCTTCACGGTGCTGACCGGCCTGATCTATCCGATCGGCATGACCGGCGTCGCCCAGGCGCTGTTCCCGCGTCAGGCCAATGGCAGCCTGATCCAGAAGGACGGCAAGGTCATCGGCTCCGAACTGATCGGCCAGGGCTTCTCCAGCGACCGTTACTTCCACGGCCGCCCCTCGGCTGCCGGCGACGGTTATAATGCCGCCGCCTCCGGCGGCAGCAATCTCGGCCCGACCAACCCCAAGCTGATCGACCGCATCAAGGGCGATGCGGAGAAGCTGAAGGCGGAGAACCCGAACCAGCCCGTGCCGATGGACCTGGTGACGACGTCCGGCAGCGGCCTCGATCCGCACATCAGCCCCGAAGCGGCCTACTTTCAGGTCGCCCGCGTGGCCAAGGCCAGAGGAATCGATGAAGCCAAGGTCAAGGCGCTTGTCGCCAGCCAGGTCGAGGACAGGGAACTAGGCTTCATGGGAGAACCGGTGGTCAACGTGCTCGGCCTCAACCTTGCTCTCGACGCCACGAAATAGTGAATGGTGGGGTCCGGGGATCGACAGGTTCCCCGGCGCCATCCATGATCGATGCAGATGCCGGACGACAGCCGCAACGAAACCAGACCTTCTCCCGACGCGCTGCTGGATCATGCCGAGCGGGAGGCGCGCGGCCGCCTGAGGATATTCCTGGGTGCAGCGCCCGGCGTCGGCAAGACCTACGAGATGCTGATGTCGGGCCGCGCCAGGCTGGCCGACGGCGTGGACGTGGTGATCGGCGTCGTCGAGACGCATGGCCGCAAGGAAACACTGGCCCTGGTCGAGGGCTATGAGGTCATTCCCCGCCGCAAGGTCGACTACAAGGGCCGCATTCTCGACGAGATGGATATCGACGCCATCCTCGCCCGGCGCCCAGCGTTGGTTCTCGTCGACGAACTCGCCCATACCAACGCGGCTGGCAGCCGCCACCCCAAGCGCTATCTCGACGTCCAGGAGATCCTGACGCAAGGCATCGACGTCTACACGACGCTCAACATCCAGCATGTCGAAAGCCTGAACGATGTCGTCGCCCAGATCACCAAGGTCAGGGTCCGCGAGACGGTTCCCGATTCCATCATCGACCAGGCCGACGATGTCGAGATCATCGATCTCACCCCCGACGACCTGATCAAGCGGCTTGAGGAAGGCAAGGTCTATTTCCCCAACACGGCACAGCGGGCGATTGAGAACTATTTCTCGCCGGGCAATCTGACGGCGCTCAGGGAACTGGCGCTCCGCCGCACCGCCCAGCGCGTCGACGACCAGTTGCTGATCCATATGCAGGCCCATGCGATTCCCGGACCGTGGGCCGCCGGGGAAAGGGTCCTCGTCTGCCTCGACGCGCGCCCGGGAGGATCGGCCCGCGTGCGCTATGCACGCAGGCTGGCCGACCGGCTCCGCGCCCCGTGGACGGCGCTGCATGTCGACAGCACCCGCTCGGCCAGCATGCCGGAAGAGGACAAGGACCGGCTCGCGACGAACCTGCGCCTCGCCCAACAACTTGGTGCCGAGGTGACGACCATTCCGGGGCAGAACGTGGCGCAGGACATCGTGCGTTATGCGACGGCGAACAATTTTACCCATATCGTGGTCGGCAGGCCGACCCGGTCGCGCTGGCGCGAATTGATCGAAGGCTCGCTCACCTATGATCTCATCCGCAATGCCGGCGACATCAGCGTCCATGTCATTTCGGGAAACGAACGCAACACCGAGACGGCGTCGAGGAACGTCAGGGCGGCTGACGAGCAGTGGCAGTTCCAGATCTGGCCCTATCTCAAGGCCACGGCCTATGTCACGGGCTCGCTCGCCTTCGCCGTCCTGCTCGACCAGTTTCTCGACGTTCGCAACCTCGCCATCATCTTTCTCATCGGGGTGCTGGCATCGGCGGTGACCGGCGGTCTGTGGCCGGCTCTGTACGCCTGTCTGCTCAGCGCCCTTGCGTTCAACTATTTTTTCCTGGAGCCGCGCTACACGCTGACAATCCGGGATCCGGAGAGCATTGTTGCGCTCGGCGTCTTCCTGGTGGTCGCCGTCATTGCCAGCAATCTGACGGTGCGCGTGCAGCGTCAGGCGATCGCCGCCCGCTCACGGGCGCGGGCTACGGAGGACATCTACCTCTTCTCAAAGAAGCTCGCCGGTGCTGGCACGCTCGACGACGTTCTCTGGGCCACCGCTTTCCAGATCGCCTCGATGCTGAAGCTGCGGGTCGTGCTGCTGCTGCCGGAAGACGGAACCATCACCGTCAAGGCCGGCTATCCGCCCGACGACACGCTGGCCGAGGCCGACATCGCAGCCGCCCGATGGGCCTGGGAGCACAACCGAGCCGCGGGGCGCGGCGCCGACACGCTTCCAGGCGCCAAGCGCCTTTATCTTCCCTTGCGGACCGGGCGCACGGCCATCGGCGTCGTCGGCCTCGACAACGACAAGCAGGGCCCGCTGCTGACACCCGAGCAGCAGCGCCTGCTCGATGCGCTGGTCGACCAGGCGGCAGTCGCCATCGAGCGCATCCAGCTTGTCGCCGACGTCGACCGCGCCAAGCTCGCCGCCGAGGCGGACAGGCTGCGCTCGGCCCTTCTCACCTCCATCTCGCATGATCTGAAGACGCCGCTCGCCGCCATCATGGGTGCGGCCGGCACGCTGAGGGAATTCGCGCCGGCACTTCCCGAACAGGACCGGGCGGAGCTCTTGACGACCGTGCTCGACGAGTCCGAGCGCCTGAACCGCTTCATCGCCAATCTGCTCGACATGACCAAGATCGAGTCCGGCGCGATGGAGCCGAACTACGCTTTCCACTATGTCGGCGACATCGTCGGCTCCGCGTTGCAGAGAGCCAGGAAAATCATCAGCGAGCACAAGACCGAGATCGACATCCCCGGGGATCTGCCGATGTTGAAGGTCGACCCGGTCCTGTTCGAGCAGGCGCTGTTCAATCTTCTCGACAATGCCGCGAAATACGCTCCGCCCGGCTCGACAATCCGGGTGCAGGGCTGGACCGACAATGGGTCCGTCATCCTGCAGATCATGGATGAGGGGCCGGGCATTCCCCCCGGCGATCTGGAACGGATTTTCGACACGTTCTATCGGGTGCGCAAGCGCGATCAGGTCCGCGCCGGCACCGGGCTTGGGCTGTCGATCTGCCGTGGCTTCATCGAGGCGATGGGTGGCACGATCTCGGCGGCAAACCGAACCGACCATTCGGGCGCGGTTTTCACCATCAAGATGCCGAAGCCGGCGAACCCGCCCGACCTTGGAGCCTCGACGGACGACGACGATGTGAGTGACTTGGCATGACAAACTCGAACGTCAGGATACTGGTTGTCGATGACGAGCCGCCGATCCGCAAGCTGCTGCGCGTCGGTCTCGGCAGCCAGGGCTACGCGATCAGCGAGGCGCCGAACGCCAGGGTGGCGATCGAGCTAATGGAGGCGGAGAAGCCGGACCTCGTCCTGCTCGACCTCGGCCTGCCCGGCATGAGCGGCCATGAACTGTTGCGCAAATGGCGTGACGACGGTCTCGACATTCCGGTGGTCATCCTTTCCAGCCGGACCGACGAGGCTGGCATCGTCCAGGCTCTGGAACTTGGTGCCGATGACTATGTCACCAAGCCGTTCGGCATGAACGAGCTGGTGGCACGCATCCGCGTGGCGCTGCGCCACCAGTTCCAGCAGCAGGGCGAGAAGCCGGTGTTCCACACCGGCGACCTGTCCGTCGATCTGGTCAAACGCATCGTCAAGGTCGAAGGCAAGGACGTAAAACTGTCGCCGAAGGAATACGACATCCTGCGCATCCTGGTGCAGCACGCCGGCAAGGTGCTGACCCATCATTTCCTTTTGAAGCAGGTCTGGGGCGATTCGACCGACGTGCAGTATCTCAGGGTCTATGTCCGGCAGCTCAGGCAGAAGATCGAGAAGACCCCGGACCAGCCGCGCTACATCACCACCGAGACGGGTGTCGGCTATCGCCTGCGCGAGGTCGAGTAGAGCGAGGGCCGTTCGACTTGACGCTCTAACCAACAGCCTCCTGCAGACGGTTAGCCGTCGACGATGCCCACAAGGCAGCCAGACAGCCGACAACGCCGAGCGGCACGAAGGCGAGGAACAGCCAGGACGCGACATTCGCCGCCGCGTCATGGTTCAATCCTTCCGAAAAGCCGCTGGCATTGGCAACGATGCCGGCAAGAGCGGCACCCACGGCATAACCAATGCGCTGCATAGTCGGCACCGCCGCCGAGGCGATGGTCTGCTCGCCTTCCGGGGCGGAGGCGACGATGACGCGCGTCAAAAACGGCCAGGCGATGCCGAAGCCGCCGCCTTGCAACAGGGCGCAGATCAGGATCAGCGGAATGGAGCCCAGCGGTATCGTGTAGGCAAAGCCGGCGATGCCTGCCGCGATCATCACCGCGCCGCCAATGATGATTAGCCGCTCGCGTTGCGGTGGCGCATTGGCGACCAGGATCGACAGGATCGACCAGGCGATCGATTCGGCAGCGATGATGTAGCCGGTGGTGAGCAGCGGGATGTCGTGCAGGCTGGTCAGCAGCAGGGGTCCATAGACGCCGAAGGAACAGGTCGCCACCGAAAAGGCGGCGACCATGGTCATGCCGGCGCCGACCGGCGTGCGCCACGAGAACAGCCGTGCCGGAAAAAGCCGGGAGCGCGGCTTCAGCGCGTCGATGTAGAAGAACAGCACCAGGCCGATAAGGCCGAGGACCATCAGCAGCGAGGAACGCAGCAAGGCGATGTCGACGCCGGCCGAGGCGATCAGCACCACGGCGACGGCTAGGCAGCCCAGTGCCGTGAACGGGAAGGGCGGTGGCTTGCCCGCGCTGGTGACGGGTTGCGTCGCCTCCGGTGTGTTGAGCACGATGAAGCTTGCCAGCGCCATGGCGGTGCCGCCGAAGGTGAAGATGCCGAAGGCCCAGCGCCACGAAAAAAGCTCGGTCATGATCGCGCCGAGCATCGGGCCGCTGAAGGCGGCAACGCCCCAGATCGCCGACATGATGCCGAAAAGCTGCGGCCAGATGGCGCGCGAGAACAGCCGCTCGACCGAGACGAAGGCCAGCGACACCAGGGCGCCGCCGCCAAGCCCCTCGATCAGGCGGCCGGCAAGGAACAATTGCATGGAAGGCGAGGCGGCGCAGATCAGCGCCCCGGCGGCATAGAGGAGGGCCGCAACCACCATGTTGGTGCGCAGCGGGACATAACTCACCAGCCGTCCGGCCGCCGCGCCGGCAACGATGGCGCCGAGTTCATAGATCGCCAGCGACCAGCCGACGAGCTGCACCCCGGCCAGTTCGCCGACCATGGCCGGCATCACCGTCGCCACCATCGTCTCGTTGGTGGCGTGCAGCAGGATGCCGAGGCTGATGAAGCAGAAACGCGCCAGGTCGCCGCTCGCCCACAAAGCTCGCCAGTCGACCCTGTTTGTGCTGATTTCGGTCATTTCCACCCCTTGCCTTCCATATCTCGATGCCAGCGCATGGCGCCAGAAGCCAGTGTGGGTTTCCGGCAGGACCATGCGCAGGCAGGAGCGTGCATTGCGCCACATCGATGGCGCTGCTGCAGCCGGGGCAGGCTTGTAAAACCTCAACCGGGGTTGAGCTCAAGCGAATTTTTTCGGGATATTACGGCAGGTGCCCGAGCGATCAATTCTCGGTGCTGCGCAACTGGAACTGGCTGACGCCGATCGCGAGGTTGATGCCGGTCTGCGTCTGCAGGCTGAGCGGTTGCAACGTGAAGGCCTGCGAGGAGCCGCCGACCAGCAGATTGGCACCGGCGCCGACAGTGGCGGTCACCTCCGCGCTGGCGCCGAGATAGTCTCCGGCCAGCGCACCCGGCGCGTAGATGTTCTTCAGTGGCGACAGCACGATCCATTGCATCACCGTCTGCTTGGTGGTGCCGATGTCGAGGCCGTATTTGTTGACGGCGCCAAAATAGGCTTCCGGCGCGAAGCTCTTGTCGGCGGGGTTGAAGGTGCAGCTCAGATCCTTGCTCGAGCCGAAGATGAAGCCGGTGCCGCCGCCGATGGCGCAATCCAGCACGCCGAGTTCGACGCCCCTGTCCTGCGCATGCGCCGTCCCGGCAAGCGCGGTGGCGAGGATGGCAGCAGCGATGGCTGTCTTGAGCATGGCGGTCCCCCCGAACGGCTCATCATTTCACGGAAACGCAGAACCGCTCTGTCTCTTTTGTTTGATGCAAAATCATACGGCGCGGAACACCCTATCCGGTTCCGCGCCGCAGGTAGAGAGACCTTGGAGCGACCTACGTCGATTCGGACGTACAAAGCTCGCTGTCACGTTGAAACGGAGCCTTCAGCCCGGAGCTGAAAGGCTCCTGCACTCACTTGAACGAGTGAATAAGCTCGAGCGAGGTCACGGCGACCGCGAGGTTGACGCCGGTCTGTGCCTGCACGCTGAGCGGCTCCAGCATGAAGGCGCTGCCGAAGCCACCGACCAGCAGATTGGCGCCGCCGCCGGTCACCACGCTGGCCTCTGCGTTGACGCCGTAATAGCCGCCGGCGAGATCGCCAGCCTCACGGTCGCGCGTCGCCGCCAGCACGGCCCAGACCAGCTGGCCCTGATGCGTCTGGCCGAGATCGACGCCGATCTTGGAGATGACGCCAGTATAGTGCTCAGAAGGCCCGTGATGATAGGGACGGAAGGTGCAGTCGACGCCCTTGTTGGAGGCGACGATGTAAGCGGTGCCGCCGTCGATGGTGCAGTCGAGCGTGCCGAGCTGCAGCTTGCCGGCGCTGGCAGGGGCGACGGCGAACACCGTCGTTGCGAGGGCAGCGGCGCAGGCGAGTTTCTTGATCATGGGAGGTCCTTTCGCAAATTGCCTGGGGTAACGGCTTGGGTGGCCAGACCGTTCCCCCGAAAACTTGGCGCGAACAAGGCACGGGTCAGAACCTTGCTGCAGGGGTTAACGCACGGTTGCTGGATTGACGGGTTTGAGGCGCCGTGCGCCCTTTTGGGCGCACAACGGGCAGCGCTTTGAGTCGCGCCTAATGCACGTCACTCAAAAGTGGCCCCGGTTTTGAGGCTATGACATGCATAGAACCATAGACTCAAAGCGCGTCGCATGAATCCGCTTCGACGCGGCGCTTTAAGTCGCACCGCTGACGCGGGCGAGGCCATCCTTGGCCGGCTGGTAGGTCGGATCAAGATGCACGGCTTCGCGGTAGGATTTCCCGGCCTTGACCTTGTCGCCGCGCCGCTCGTAGATCAGCGCCTGATTGGCCCAGGCCTCGGCGTTCTTGCCGTCGAGCTTGATCGCCATGTTGAAGTCGGCGAAGGCGTTGTCTTCGTCGTTGGTGGCCAGATAGGAAAGGCCGCGGCCGTTGTAGGGCTCGGCGGCGTCCGGCGCCAGCGAGATGGCGGTCGAGAAATCCTCGATGGCGAACTTGTGCTGGCCCTGGCTCTGATAGATCAGGCCGCGATTGTGGTAAGCGCGAGCATCGGTCGTGTCGAGCTGGATTGCCTTCTGGAAGTCGTTGAAGGCGTCCTGGGTGCGACCCGCCTTGCGGTAGAGATTGCCGCGGCCGATATAGGCGGCGTCATAATTGGTATTGATCTGGATCGAACGGTTGTAGTCGTCGAGCGCGGCCTTCTGATTGCCGAGGAAGCGCTGGATGAGCGCGCGGTTCGAATAGGCCTGGAAGAAATTCGGGTTGAGCTCGATGGCGGTGTTGAAATCCTTGAGCGCCGCCTGGTACTGGCCGCCCCGGCCATAAGCGGAGCCGCGCACATTGTAGCCTTCGGGATCCTGGGGATTGCGCTGGATCACTGCCGACAGCGAGGAAATGTTCTCGGTCGACCCCTGCGCCTTGTCGATGTTGTTGAATTCGCCTGTAGGGCCGGCCGTCTGGCAGCCGGCAAGCGCCAGCCCGGAAAGCAGGGCGGCCGTCAGGGCGAAACCGCGCAATGGGGTTCTGCGCTCCACGCTGATTGCGTTCATGTCTGCCCTGTCCTCACTTCAGCCGCGTCACTCAGGTCCGGGTCCCCCCTCCGGGCCGGGTCAAAAATTGTCGCAAATTGTTAGAGCGCCCTTTGTGCATCCGGGTGGGCGCACGCTGCTCTAAACAAAAAGGTGGCGGCGATTCCGCATCGCGCCACCTCTAGTATCCTTCGAAAAGGACGAAAAATTGGCGTTAGAACCGCGGCGGACGCGGAGCACCACCTGCACCGCCGGCGGCGCCAGCAGCAACCGGACGCGGCGTCATCGGCAGCAGGCCTTCGCGCTGGGCACGCTTGCGGGCCAGCTTGCGGGCGCGGCGGACGGCTTCGGCCTTTTCACGGGCGCGCTTCTCGGAAGGCTTCTCGTAATGTCCGCGCATCTTCATTTCGCGGAAAATGCCTTCGCGCTGCATCTTCTTCTTGAGAGCGCGAAGCGCCTGATCAACGTTATTGTCGCGGACGAGTACCTGCACGGGCAATCCTGTCTTTCGGGTTTGATATCAACAGGCAAGCGGCCATAGCCACAAGCCTCCGCGGCGATTTACACCACGAATTGTGGCGGCTGATAGCAGAATCAGGCCGCGCTGTCCACAGCCGAAATGAAGATCAGCGGCCAAACCGCAGCCGGTTTGCCGCAAGGCAAGGAGCCGACTACGCTGTGGCGAGGTGCAGCCGCTCGAAATCCTCGAAGAACTCGCCGTAGTCGCAGGTGATCTCCTCGCCGGCCGCTATGTCGCGCGTCGCGGTCGCGCCGCCATACTGCGAAAAATCCGTATTTGGCCGTTCTGCGTGATTCATGAAGCGCCCATTGTCGACTTCATAGACCATGAAGCCTGGCCGGTCCGGGCTTGGATAGGCGTAGCGGTCGAGCAATTCCCTGAGATGCGGCGATGCTGCCTTGTACTTCTCCATCGGGATCAACCGGTCGAAATCCGGATCCAGCCGCCAGATCGAGGCGCCCTTCCTGATCGGCTCGGCGGCGAACACGCCAACGCCCTCGATTGCGCTCGCAGCCACATAGGTTCTGATCAGCATCATGGTTCCAGGACCCGTTTTGGCGTTTCGACACGAAACGGCATCGCCAAATCGCGGCGAAAAAGCAAGACCGGACGCCCATGTTGCGGCCATGAACATGCGTCCTGGCCGCGAAAACCCATCACGTCCGGTTGATCGACACGCCGCCATCGGCAAGCAATGCCGCTCCGGTGGTGAAACTCGAGGCGTCGGAGGCGAGGTAGAGCGCCGAGCGGGCGATCTCCTCCGGACCCGCGACACGCTTCAAGGCGTGCAGGTTTTCCACGAAAGCCCGCGATTCAGGGGTCTTGAAGGTCGCCGCCGGCGTGTCGGTGCCGCCGGGCAGCAGCGCGTTGACCCGCACGCCTTTCGGGCCATATTCGGCCGCAAGCACCTGCGTCAGCCCGATCAGCCCGGCCTTGCTCGCGGCATAGCTGGTCATGCCGGGCATGCCGACGGTGTGACCGACGAAGGTGGAGGTGAAGATCAGCGATCCGCCGCCCCGCTCGATCATGGCCGGCACCTGGTATTTCGCGCCGAGAAACGCGCTGGTCAGGTTGGTGTCCAGCGTCTCTCGCCATCCCTCCAGCGACAGGTCCGAAATCGGCCCCATCTGGCCGACGGCGCCGGCATTGTTGAAGGCGATGTCGAGGCCGCCGAATTCTTCGACCGCCAGATCGACAAGGGCTTTTGCATAGGCTTCGTCGCGGACATCGCCGGCAAGGGCGACGGCCGTTCCGTCGGCATCCTCGATTTCGGCGACAAGCGCATCAAGCTCGGCCTGGCGGCGGGCCGCGACGACGACCTTGGCGCCTTGCTCTGCAAAAAGTTTCGCGGTGGCGCGGCCGATGCCGGAACTGGCGCCGGTGACGATGGCGATCTTGTTGGCGAGTGCGAGCATGGATGTCGTCCTTCTGTCGGTCCTGTCTGGCCGACTGGTGCCGGCAACGAGGCCCCTTGATCGCAGGCCATGCCTTCCGCCGACACCCGATACCTGCGCAGTTGGATCTTGCCGCCGGTCGAGGCGAGCCAGCTCGCCACTCGCGAAACAGCGAGGCGGTTGGGCGAATTATTGCCGCAACAGCCATCCCAGGCGGTCGAGCGAAAATGCGTAGCTGATGACGATCAGCAGAGCGACGATGATGCCCGTGGTCGTGTAGCCGGCCACGTAGAATCCGGCGGCCCACCAAACAGGATCGCCAATTCCAGCACCAGCCGCACCGCGCCCTGAACTGGCACGGGGGCACGGCCCGACCGGCTTGGATCGTTGAGCACGGCAAAGGTTCCCCACAAGACGGCCGCAATGAGCGGCAGGGCCGGAGCCAGGATCCAACGCCACCATCCGTCGGAGAGACCCCATCCCGCCAGACCGAGGCCAAGCAAGGCGGCAAGCTCCAGCAGGAACCGCAATGTCAAATTCCACCAGGCTTTGCCCATGGTCGGCTCCTTGAATCCCGCGACGGGCAATGTGACCGAAGGCGGCCATGGCGGCCAGATCGCATGCGTCTTTTTCGGCGCGGCGCAAAACGGCAAGCGCCGTCGCAAACAGCGCAAGGGTGGAAGCTGCGTTTCGCTAGTGATACACCTCGCGCGCCGGGGCCGAGTGAACGCCCTGCCGCCATTTGCGAGGCTGGAACGTTGAAGAAATATTCGGTATTCGCCATCGCCCGCGAGGCAATGCGCGGCCATAAGGGCTGGGAGGAGCAATGGTCCTCGCCTGAGCCGAAGAAGGAGTACGACGTCATCATCGTCGGCGCCGGCGGCCATGGTCTGGCCACCGCCTATTATCTCGCCACGGTGCACGGCATCACCAATGTCGCGGTGCTGGAAAAGGGCTGGCTCGGCGGTGGCAACACCGGCCGCAACACCACCATCATCCGCTCCAACTATCTCTATGACGAGAGCGCCGGCATCTACGACCATGCGCTGAAGCTGTGGGACGGGCTGAGCCAGGAACTCAACTACAACGTCATGTATTCGGCGCGCGGCGTCATGATGCTGGCCCACAATGTGCACGACATCCAGGTGCTGAAGCGCCATGTCCACGCCAACCGGCTGAACGGCATCGACAATGAATGGCTGACGCCGGAGCAGGCGAAGGAGTTCTGCCCGCCGCTCAACATCTCCAGGGATGCGCGCTATCCGGTGGTCGGCGCTGCCTTGCAGCGCCGCGGCGGCACGGCGCGCCACGATGCCGTCGCCTGGGGCTATGCGCGCGGCGCTTCGGCGCGCGGCGTCCACATCATCCAGAACTGCGAGGTCACGGGCGTCAAGCGGGCGCCGAACGGCGCGGTCATGGGCGTCGACACGACGCGCGGCTTCATCGGCGCCAAGAAGGTCGGTGTCGTTGCCGCCGGCCATTCCTCGGTCATCATGAACATGGCCGGCGTGCGCATGCCGCTGGAAAGCTATCCGTTGCAGGCGCTGGTGTCGGAGCCGGTCAAGCCGGTGGTGCCGTGCGTGGTGATGTCGAACACGGTGCACGCCTACATCTCGCAGTCCGACAAGGGCGAACTGGTGATCGGCGCCGGCACCGACCAGTATGTCTCCTATTCGCAGACCGGCGGCCTGCACATCCTGCAGCACACGCTCGACGCCATCTGCGAGATGTTCCCGATCTTCACGCGCATGAAGATGCTGCGCTCGTGGGGCGGCATCGTCGACGTCACGCCGGATCGCTCGCCGATCCTGGCCAAGACGCCGGTGCCCGGCCTCTATGTCAATTGCGGCTGGGGCACGGGCGGCTTCAAGGCGACGCCGGGCTCGGGCCATGTCTTTGCCCACACCATCGCCAGGGACGATCCGCATCCGATCAACGCGCCCTTCACCATCGAACGCTTCCGCACCGGCCGGCTCATCGACGAGGCGGCAGCGGCGGCGGTGGCGCACTGATGATGGCGCAGATGGCTGTCGCCATGCCGCTGATGCTGGCGGGGGAACAGGGCATGTTCCATTTTCCCTCGGCGGACGAAGTGCGCACGCAGCCGATCAGCCGCGCCGGGAACGAGGCCGGATGGCCGTTTTCCGTCGACGACGGCACGCTGGCCTGCGTGTGGAGCGGCGGCCAGAAGGTGGTCATGTTCCTCGAGAACAGGCCTTCCGATCTTGACGAGGACGACATTTTCGAGCCGCGCCGCGTCATCGTCACGACCGACCCGATGCAACTCACGATCGGCAACATGGCGTATCGCGACCTGTTTCGCCCGGCTGCAAGCGTGGAGGAGCGCATCAGGCTCGTCGCGCCTTTTGCAACCATGGGCCAAAAGCTTTGCGACCAACCCGCCGGCGCTCACGTCGGCCACGGCGAATTGTAGGAACGAACCAGATGCTTCTCATCCGCTGCCCCTATTGCGAGGAAGAGCGCCCGGAGCTCGAGTTCCGCAATGCCGGCGAGGCGCATATCGCACGCTCGGCCAACATCGCTGGCGAGACCGACGACGATTTCGAAAAGTTCTTCTTCATCCGCTCGAATCCCAAAGGGATCATCCATGAGCGCTGGCGGCACATGCATGGCTGCGCCCGCTTCTTCAATGCGGTGCGCGACACCGTCACCGACAAGTTCGTCATGACCTACAAGGCCGGCGAACCGAAGCCGTCTAAGCTGCCTGGAGTTGCCAAATGAGCGGCGCGTTCCGCGTTCCCGGCGCCGGTCGCCTCAAACAGGCGAAAACCGCGCGGTTCAGCTTCGATGGCCAGTCCTACGCCGGCATCGAGGGCGATACGCTGGCCTCGGCACTGCTTGCCAATGGCGTTCATCTCGTCGGCCGCTCGTTCAAGTATCACCGTCCGCGTGGCATTCTGTCGGCGGGCGCGGAAGAGCCGAACGCGCTGGTTGAGATCAGGCGCGACGCGGCGCGCAAGACGCCGAATGTGCGGGCCACCGTGCAGGAGCTCTATGACGGGCTTGCCGCGCAGTCGCAGAACCGCTGGCCGTCGCTGTCGTTTGACGTCGGCGCGGTCAACGACATCGCTTCGCCGATGTTTTCGGCCGGCTTCTACTACAAGACCTTCATGTGGCCGAAGGCGGCGTGGAAGAGCCTCTACGAGCCGAAGATCCGCGCCGCGGCCGGGCTTGGCGTTTCCCCCGATCAGCCGGATCCCGACCATTATTCGTCGCGCTATGCGCATTGCGACGTGCTGGTGCTGGGCGGCGGTGCGGCCGGCATTGCGGCCGCACTTGCCGCGGCCGAGAGCGGGGTGCGCGTCATCCTCGCCGATGAACAGGCCGAATTCGGCGGCAGCCTGCGTTTCGAGACCGGCGCTGGGATCGATGGCCAGGACGGCTTTGCCTGGGCACAGGCGGCGATTGCCAGGCTCCAAGGCATGGACAATGTCCGCGTGCTCTCGCGCACGACGGCCTTCGGCTATTACGCACAGAATTTCGTCGGCCTGGTCGAACGTGTCAGCGATCATCTCGCAACCCCCGGCCACGATCTGGCGCGTGAGCGGCTGTGGCAGGTTCGCGCCAAGCGCGTGGTGCTGGCCTCCGGCGCCATCGAGCGCCACATGGTGTTCGCCGACAATGACCGGCCGGGCATCATGCTCGCAGGCGCTGCGCGGACCTATCTCAACCACTATGGCGTTGCGGTCGGCAAAAATGTCGGCGTCTACACCGCCAATGATTCCGCCTATGCGGCGGCGATCGACCTGAAGAAGGCCGGCGTCGACGTGGCGGCGATCGTCGACCTGCGCGACCATCCGACAGGGCCGGTGATCGATGAGGCGAGGGGGCTCGGCATCGAGGTCAATTTCGGCCGCGCGGTGATCCGCGCCGGGGGCAAGCTCAGGGTGTCGTCGATGACCGTGCAGCCAAAGAATGGCGGCGGCGAACGCACCATCCCGGTCGATGCGATCCTGATGTCGGCCGGCTGGACGCCGTCCGTGCATCTGTTCTCGCAGTCGCGCGGCAAGGTCGCCTTCAACGACGAAACCAAGCGCTTCGTGCCGGGCACCTATGCGCAGGATTGCGTCTCGGTCGGCGCCTGCAACGGCACCGACGGACTGTCGGCGACGATCGACGAGGCCTATGCGGCGGGCGCCAAGGCGGCCAAGGATGCCGGCGCGAAAACCGCCAAGGGCAACAAGCCGAAGGTCGATGCCTCGGAGAGCTGGTCGCGCGGCATGCTGGGCGCTGCCCCCGGCGCCGGGCCGGACACGACGGTCAAGGCCTTCGTCGATTTCCAGAACGATGTCACTGCCAAGGATATCCGCCAGGCGGTGCATGAAGGCATGCGCTCGATCGAACACGTCAAGCGCTTCACCACCAACGGCATGGCGACCGACCAGGGCAAGACCTCCAACATGCACGGCCTGGCGATTGCCGCCGAGACGCTCGGAAAGCCGATCCCGGAGGTCGGCCTGACCACGTTCCGGGCGCCCTATACGCCGGTGACCTTCGGCGCGATCGTCAGTCATGCGCGCGGTCCGCTGTTCGACCCGACGCGCAAGACGGCGATCCATCCGTGGGCCGAAGCCCAGGGTGCCGTGTTCGAGGATGTCGGGCAGTGGAAGCGCGCCTGGTATTTCCCCAAGGCCGGCGAAGACATGCACGCCGCGGTCGACCGCGAATGCGTCGCGGTGCGCAAGACGGCCGGCCTGTTCGATGCCTCGACGCTGGGCAAGATCGAAGTGGTCGGGCCGGATGCGGCCAAGTTCATGGAGCTGCTCTACACCAACCCGTGGGAGAAGCTGGAGCCGGGCCGCTGCCGCTATGGCATCATGCTGCGCGAGGATGGTTTCATCTATGATGACGGCGTCGTGGGCCGGCTGGCGCCCGACCGCTTCCATGTGACGACGACGACAGGTGGCGCGCCGCGCGTCATGAACCACATGGAGGATTATCTCCAGACCGAGTTCCCGCATCTCAATGTCTGGCTGACCTCGATCACCGAGCAGTGGGCGGTCATCGCCGTGCAGGGACCGAAGTCGCGCGACATCATCGCGCCCCTGGTCGAAGGCATCGACATGTCCGACGAGGCGCTGCCGCACATGTCTGTGCGCGAAGGCAAGATCTGCGGCGTGCCGACCCGACTGTTCCGCATGTCGTTCACCGGCGAACGTGGCTTCGAGGTCAACGTGCCGGCCGACTACGGCCAGGCCGTCTGGGAAGCGCTTTGGGCCGAGGGCCAGAAGCACGGTGCTGCCGCCTACGGCACCGAGGCGATGCATGTGCTGCGCGCCGAAAAGGGCTACATCATCGTCGGCCAGGACACCGACGGCACGGTGACGCCGAACGACGCCGGTCTCGACTGGGCGGTCGGCAAGAAGAAGGCCGACTTCGTCGGCATTCGCGGCATGGCGCGGCCGGATCTGGTCGCCAAGGGCCGCAAGCAGCTGGTCGGTCTCAAGACCAAGGACCCGAAGGTGGTTCTGGAAGAGGGCGCACAGATCGTCGAGGACCCCAAGCAGGCGATCCCGATGAAGATGATCGGCCACGTCACTTCCAGCTACTGGTCGGAAAATTGCGGCCGCTCGATCGCGCTGGCGCTGGTTGCCGGCGGTCGCGACCGGATGGGCGACACGCTCTATGTGCCGATGCCGAACGGGGTGATCGAAGTGGAGGTTACCGGCATGGTGTTCTTCGACGAGACGGGAGGGCGCCTCAATGGCTAAGGCTGCTGCGAAGAAAACTGCTGTTGCCGCGCCATCGGTCGAGCGCCGCCCGGCGCTGGCCGGGCGCACCACCATCGCCACCGGGGTCAAGGTCGAGGTTCTGCCGCCTGCCGATCGCATCTCGCTGCGCGCGCCGGAGGCTTCGGTGCCAGCACTGTCGAAGGCGCTCGGCGTGACCTTGCCGACAAAGCCGAAGACCTCGGCCACGAAGGCAGGCCGCACCGCATTGTGGCTCGGCCCCGACGAATGGCTGGTCATCGATGAAGCCGGCAGCGATCCGCTCGCCGATTGCACCAAGGTTACTTTGCTGCATTCGGCGGTCGGCATTTCGCATCGCAACATCGCGATTGCCGTTACGGGTGCTGGGGCGGCGGCGACGATCAATTCGGGCTGCCCGCAGGATCTGTCGCTCGAAGCCTTCCCGGTCGGGGCGGCTTCGCGCACCATCCTGGGCAAGGCCGAGATCGTGCTGCTGCGCAACGGCCCTGACGCCTTCCGGGTCGAGTGCTGGCGTTCCTTCTCGGACTATGTCTTTACTTTCCTGTCCGAGGGATCGCGGGACGCAGCGGTCTGAACTCGGAACGATTTGCAGGGCGCGCTCGTTCTGCATTCGCACGCCGAGGGAGAATGCCGATGCCGTCGAATTCCGCGCCGAAGTCGCCGGTCAAAAAGAGCGCTGCCGTTCGCTCGCTCGAACATGAGCAACACGAAGAGTCCAGCGCCGAAGAGGAACTCGAGGAAGGCCTCGAGGACACCTTTCCGGCCAGCGATCCGGTGTCGATAACCGGAACGTCCATCTCCGGCGGTCCCGCGAAGCCGGGCAAGGCCAAGACCGTGCAAGGGCGCAAGAAGCGCACGACGTAGTTTCCATCGGACCAGGCCGGGTCGGACCTTCTCAATCCCATTGGACATGCTATTTAAAGCGCTTTGGGAGAGAAAAATGCCGACAAAAGCCATCGTTTGGGGCGAGAACGTCCACGAGCAGACCAATGCCGCCGTTCGCGGCCTTTATCCCGAGGGCATGCATGGCACTATTGCCGCGGCGCTCAACCAGGACAAGGGCATCGAGGCGACCACCGCCACCTTGCAAGAGCCCGAGCATGGCTTGAGCGAGAAGCGCCTGGCCGCCACCGACGTGCTGCTGTGGTGGGGCCATGCGGCACATGGCGAGGTCAAGGACGAGATCGTCGAGCGGGTGCAGAAGCGGGTGTGGGAAGGCATGGGGCTAATCGTGCTCCATTCCGGCCACTACTCGAGGATTTTCAAGCGGCTGATGGGCACGCCCTGTTCGTTGAAATGGCGTGAGGCGGGCGAGCGCGAGCGTGTCTGGGCGATCAACCGCAGCCACCCGATCGCGCAAGGCATCGGCGAGTGCCTGGAGATCGGCGAGACGGAAATGTATGGCGAGCCGTTCGCCGTGCCGGAACCGCTCGAGACGGTGTTCGTCTCCTGGTACGAGGGCGGCGAGGTGTTCCGGTCGGGGCTGACCTATCAGCGCGGCGCCGGCAGGATCTTCTACTTTTCGCCCGGCCACGAGACCTATCCGATCTACCACAATGAGGGCGTGCAGCAGGTGCTGCGCAACGCCGTGCACTGGGCGCACAACCCGGCGCCGGCCTGGTCCGGCATCACCAATGCGCCGAACGTGCCGACGGATGCGGCCAAGGAGAAGATCGTCCAGAAAGGGCTGCGCCTGCATGCCGATGGCGACAAGGGTTTGAGCTAATGGGGCCTGGTTCAATGGGGGCCTGAGGTCAGTTGGACCTGCTATCACGCCAGGCGCTTTGACCCATCAGGCGGTTCATAGTGGTCAGGTATTCGTCTTCCGACGTCGACCAGCGCAGCCTTGCCATTTCCACCGTATCCGGGCCGGCGAGGTAACGCAGCCGGTGCGACGGATCGGTCGCCGCCGCATAGATCGTCGCGACGACCTGATCTTCGTCGGCATCAGGGAATGGATAGTTCATCATCGACTGCATCATGTGATCGAAGTACGGCCTGTACGATGCCGGAACGGAAACGGCCTGTGACGCCGCCATGGTGTTGGAGGTGAAGTTGGTGGTGCGCATGGCGCCGGGCTCCACAAGCTTGACAAGGATATTTTGCGATTCAAGCTCGTAGGACAGCGATTCCGCGAGGCCTTCGACGGCATGCTTGGTCGCCGTGTACAGCGCCAGAAGCGGTACGGCGGCCAGCCCAACGCCGGAGCTGATGTTGACGATCGTCCCGCCACCGTGATTGCGCAAATGCGGAATGATCGCCTGTACGACATTCATGATGCCGAAGACATTGGTTTCGAAAATTCCGCGGATCGTCTCCTTAGCGGTGGCTTCGAAGATCGAGACGACACTGATGCCGGCATTGTTGACGACGGCGTCGATGCGGCCGAAGCGCTCGACGCCGGCGGCAATCGCGGTCTCGATGCTTGCGGGGTCGGTGACGTCGAGAGGCAGGACAAGCATTTGATCGGCATAGTCGGAGGCGAGGCTTGTATCCGGCTTTCGCATGGTCGCGACGACATTCCAGCCCTCGGCGCCGAAATGCCTTGCCGTGGTCTTGCCGAGCCCGGACGAACAGCCGGTGATGAGGACGGTCTTGGTCATTCACATAACTCCCTGAGGGTCAGGTGACTGATCTAGGCAAAACGATTGGTCTGATCTATAATGAAAACTACCAAATTGATTACGGATCGTCTCATTTGGACCCTTTGACCGACATCATCACCCTGTTGCGCCCGAGGACGCTCCTGCTCGGCAACCTTGCCGCGACCGGCGCGTGGGGCATCCGTTCGCCCCATCAGAGCGATCCCACCTTCTATCTGGTGACCGAGGGCGAATGCTGGTTTCAGCCCGATGACGGGGATGCGGTGCGGCTGTGCATGGGGGACTACCTTCTGGCCGCGCAGCCATCTTCGCCGTGCTTCGTCAGCAGCCCCGGCGCCAGGCTCATCCTGTCCGACGCCGCATTCAAGGAACGCAACACAGTCAATAACGAACTCAGGGTCGGCGACGGCATCGAAGGTGGTCCGACGACGCGCATTCTCGGCGGTCTGATCATCTGCGATCCGGCAAATGCCGACCTGCTGTTCGGCCTGCTGCCACGCTTCACGCATATCCGGGCAGCGGAAGATGTCGGGGAGAGGCTCGGAAGCCTGATGCGGATCATCGTCGACGAAACGCGTGCCGCCAGGCCGGCGAGGGACATGGTGCTGTCGCGGCTGATCGAGGTGATGCTGATCGAAACGCTGCGTCGCGACGGTGCGCGGCGCGCGTCACAGCCCCGAGGCCTGCTTGGCGGCCTTGCCGACCCGCAACTGGCCAGGGCCTTGGCGCATATTCATTCCGATGTCGGCAGGGCGTGGACGATTGGCGAACTGGCAAAGAGTGCCGGCATGTCGCGGTCGCGATTTGCTCGGCGCTTCGTCGACATCGTCGGGGCGGCACCTGTGGAATATCTGCTGGCATGGCGCATGGCGCTTGCCAAGGACGCGCTGCTGCACAGCCAGAAGCCGCTCAGCCAGATCGCGGCCGATGTGGGCTATCAATCGGCTAGTGCCTTCAGCACTGCCTTCAGCGGCAAAGTCGGCTGTGCGCCAACCCAATATGCCGCTCGAAGTCGGGGGTAGACACCCATCCGTGCCCGGGGAAACCCCGGGCGCGTGTTATCCGGTCTCAGAATGTGCTGGGCACGATCCACGGATTGATGCTGATGCCGAGGCGCGGGCCCTTGCCTTCAGCGGTGTTTTCCGTGGAGCCCTTCTTCTCGACCGAGCCGGTCGAAGTGCAATCGAGCTTCACATGGGTCCTGGTGTCGACGCAGGTCGCGGCCGGGGCCTGCTTGACCGGCTGGGTGGCACTGGCGGCGAAGGCCGAGCCCGAAAGCGCCAGCACGGCGGCGATGGTGAGGAGCGTCTTTTTCATCGTCAGTCTCCGATTTCGACGGTTGAATTTTCTTCGTACATGTACGATACGGTGTACATATACGAGCGGAGATGCCGGTGTTCAAGTCAGAAAACGTACATGTACAATAAATTTTATTGAACTTTTATTGAACGCCGAAAATCGCGACGTTCTGGCACAGCCGAGCGCTCCAATCGGTCGTTGGTCGTGGTGATAAGAGCCCGTGAGTGTGTCGCTCAGCAGTTGACTGGCGTCTCGGTCAGAGGCGGCACATTCTGCGTACTCAGCGTGGCAAGCGTGAAATCGCACATCCGCTTTACGAAGGCCTGCGCGTCGCCGAAGGGATAGAACGGAAAGGTGATCAGCAGCGAGATCGTGCCGTGGCCGACCGCCCACAGCATGGTGGCGATGGCGCGCGGGTCGCCCTGCAACTTGCCGGCGGCGACGCAGGCCTCGACCCTGCTGATCAGCGCATTCATCGCCGGGTTGCTCGCTTCCATGTCCTCGTACCTCCTGCCTTCCGGCAGCTTGGTCTTCTCGGTCATGAACACGGTGCGGTATTCGTTGGGATTGCCGAGCCCGAAAGCGGCATATTCGGTCATGACCGCCTGCAATGCCTCGATCGGATCGTCGGAGGTATGCTCTTCTATGCGGCGGGCAAGCGTCTCGAACGCATCCTCGGCCAGCGTGAACAGGATGTCCTGCTTGTCGGCGAAGTACGAATAGACCGACATCGGCGCGTAGCCGACCCGCTTGGCCAATTTGCGGATGGTCAGGCCTTCATAGCCTTCTTCCTGGACGAGCTTGTGCGCGGCCTCGACCAGTTCGGAGCGCAGTTCGGCTCTCTGTTTCTCGCGGCGTTTCTGGACGCTCGGCGGCAAGATCTCGTGCCTTCGTTTTGTTGGTGCCTGGCTAAATTATATACGCTGTACGAAAACGAACAAGGGCGCGACAGGTTCCCAAACGGCATGCATCAGATCGCGCCGACGCCGCCGTCTATGGCCAGCGCATGGCCGGTCATGAAGGAATTGGCCGGGTCGGCGGCGAACAGGATGGCTGTGGTGATTTCGTCGACTTCGGCCACCCGCTTCATCGGCACGCCACGCGTCAGTTCGGCCAAAGCCTCGCCATCGTCAACATCGCTTCGGCCGCCGGCCTGTCGGGCGCGCCTAAACTTTCGGTCTATGCCGCCGCCAAGCACGGCGTCATCGGCCTGACCCGCTCGGCGGCGGTCGAATGCGCCGCCCCTGCCGGTCGCCTTGAACTGCCGCTCCATCTGCGGGATCTGATGCTTCATGGCATAGAACACACCGAGCAGATCGACCTCCAGCACGCGGCGCGCCTCGTCCGAGGGGACTTGCGGCAAGCGCACGAAGCTCTGGACGATGCCGGCATTGTTGATGGCGACATCCAGGCGGCCGAATTTCTCGACCGCCAGCCTGACCAGGTCCTCGGACAGTTTTTCGTCGGCGATGTTGCCGGCGAGGATCGCCGTTTCGGCCTGCAGCGTGTCTGCGAGACCGGCCAGCGCCTTTTCATCGATGTCCGACAGAACCAGCCGCGCGCCCTCGGTGGCAAAGCCTTTCGCCGCACCCCGGCCAAGCCCACCGGCAGCACCGGTGATCAGCACGGTTGCCCCCTCAAAGCGGCCCATCATGTCTCCTTGTCGATCAGTCTCACGGCAAGATGCGAAAGCAGTTTCACGGCCTCGCCATAGGTTTTGGCCTTTTCCGGATTGGAGGCGTTGCCGTCCAGCGCCCGCCTGAAGACGCCTTGGCAGATCGCCGCCAGCCGGAAGAAGGAGAAGGCCAGGAAGAAGCTCCAGTTGCCTATGCCGTCCAGTCCGCGCCGCCGGCAGTAGGCGGCGACATAATCCGCTTCCGAGGGCAGGCCGAGCGTGCGACGATCGACGCCACCCAGACCGCGAAAGCCCGAGGCGTGCGGCAGGCGCCACTGCATGCACTGATAGGCGATGTCGGCAAAGGGGTGGCCGAGCGTCGAGAGTTCCCAGTCGAGCACCGCCAGCACTTGAGGCCGATCAGGTGCGAAGATCAGATTGTCCAGCCGGTAGTCGCCATGCACCAGCGAGACGCGGCCGTCATCGGCGGGACTGTGCGTCTCCAGCCAGGCAATCAGCCGGTCCATCTCGGCAACGGTGCCGGTTTCCGAGGCGCGGTACTGGCTGGTCCAGCGCGCCAGCTGGCGCTCGAAATAGTTGCCCGGCCGGCCGAAATCGCCGAGACCAGCGGCCGCGACATCGACATCGTGCAGGGCCACAAGCGTCGCATTCATGGCATCGTAGATGGCGGCGCGTTCTTCATTGTCGCGAGATTCCGGCAGCGCCGGATCCCAGAAGATGCGGCCGTCGAGGAAATCCATGACGTAGAACATGCGGCCGATCGGTGAAACCTCCGCCGACAGATGCAGCATCCTGGGCACTGGCACGGCGGTGCTGGCAAGCGCGCTCATCACGGTGAATTCGCGGTCGACCTGATGCGCCGATTTCAGCAATTGCCCGGGCGGCTTGGCGCGCAACACGTAGCGGCCGCTTTGCGCGGTCAAAAGGTAAGTCGGGTTCGATTGGCCGGATTTGAACTTTTCGATGGAGGCAAGCCCGGTAAAGCCGGGGATGCTGGCCTCGAGATAAGGCGCCAGTGCTGCCTGGTCGAGAACGTTCGGATCGATCATGCCGTCTCGGGCTGGCGTTCTATCAAGGTCAGCGTCAGCCAGCGAGCGGTCAGCGCCGGTTTCTTCGAGCCTTCAATCTCGATCGTCACATCATGCGCGGTCTGCACCCAGCCCGACGGCCTGACCTTGACGTCAGCCAGCACGAAACGGGTGCGGATGCGCGCGCCGGTCTTCACCGGCGCCAGGAAGCGCAGCGAATCGAAGCCGTGGTTGACGCCCATCTTGCCGTTTTCCAGCGGCGGCATGGTCTCGAAGGTCATCGCCGACAACAGCGACAGCGACAGGAAGCCATGCGCGATGGTGCCGCCGAACGGCGTCTCGCGCATGGCGCGCTCCGGATCGCAGTGGATGAACTGGTGGTCGTCGGTGGCGTCGGCAAACTGGTCGATCATGCGCTGCGTGACCACACGCCACGGCGACACGCCAACCTCCTTGCCGACACTGGCCAGAAGCAAATCGAGACTGATCGGTTCCACGCGGATGTCCTCCAGTTCACCCCCGGCTTCTCTGGCCGGAAAATGTCATTCCTTGAACAAGGTCAGTCCATGCTGCACCGACTGCCCGCCGTCGATCGGCAGGATGGCGCCGGTGACATAGCTGCCTGCACGGCTGCACAAATAGAGCGTTGCGCCGGCAATGTCATCCGGTGCACCGATACGGCCGATCGGAACATGGCTGCCGACATGTCTGGCCTGTTCCTGCGTGCCGGTGGCAAATGCCGTCATGCGGCTCTGGAAGGGGCCGGGGGCGAAGGCGTTGACGGTGATGCGGCGGGCGGCGAACTCGACCGCCAGGGTGCGCGTCAGATGATGGACCGCGGCTTTCGACGCCGTGTAGGAATAGGCGTCGTCGGCCAGCGGCTGCGTGCCCATCACCGAACCCAGGTTGATCACTCGGGCCGGATCGGCATCGCTGGCGGCGGCATCGAGCAACGGCAGCAATTCGCGCGTCAGATGGAAGACCGCGGTGACATTGACGCCAAGCACCTTGGCCCATGCCGAATAGGGGAAGCTCTCCAGCGGCGCCCCCCAGGACACGCCGGCGTTGTTGATCAGGATGTTCAGGTGGTCGGTACGCGCCTTGACCTCGGCGACGAGTGCCGCAATGCCGGCTTCGCTGGAGACATCGCCAGCAAAGCCTTCGGCTCGGCCCGGTACACCAAGCCCGTTCAGTTCAGCTGCGACCTTGATGCAATCCTCGCCCTTGCGCGAGGCGATCATCACGCTGGCGCCCGCCCTCACCAGCGCGGTGGCCGCCATGCGGCCGATGCCGGTCGCCGCTCCCGTCACCAGCGCGGTCTTGCCGGCCACCGAAAACAGCTCGTCCAGATAGCCCATCACAATCCTCCGCGCCTTGCCTCGGCATCAGGGCAAAACAGTTCGCGTTGACAAGGCTATCCGAAGTACGGTCATCCTTGCCACGGGTAAAATGCCTGGCGTGCATGAAGGGTTAGCGACCGATGACGGAGATGAATCTCGGCATGTCCGAGCGGCTGAAGCCGATCCATGCGCGCGTCGCCGCCATGGTGCGCGACGAGATCATGCCGCTCGACAGGGAATTCCTGGGCGAAGTGGGCAAGCAAGGCGACCGCTGGGTCTATAGCGCGCGCCAGAGCGAGATCCTCGAAGGGCTGAAGAGGACCGCACGGGAGCGCGGCCTGTGGAATTTCTGGCTGACCGGCTCGGAGCGCGGCTACGGCCTTTCCACCGTCGAATACGCCTATCTGGCCGAGGAGATGGGCAAGGCGCATCTCGGCGCCGAGACCTTCAACTGCTCGGCGCCCGACACCGGCAACATGGAGGTGCTGGAGCGCTACGGTTCGGCTGACCACAAGCAGGCGTGGCTCGAGCCGCTGCTCGACGGCAAGATCCGCTCGGCCTATCTGATGACCGAGCCGGATGTCGCCTCGTCCGACGCCACCAACATTGCGATGCGCTGTGAACGCCAGGGCGACGACTATGTGCTCAACGGCGAGAAATGGTGGGCGTCGGGCGCCGGCGATCCGCGCTGCGCCATCTACATCGTCATGGTCAGGACCGGTGGCGATGATGAGCCGACACATCGGCGGCATTCGATGATCCTGGTGCCTGCCGACACAAAAGGCGTGACCAAGGTCCGGGCCATGCAGGTCTATGGCGAGGACGACGCGCCGCATGGCCACATGCATCTTCGCTTCGACAATGTGCGCGTGCCCGCAGCGAACCTGATCCTCGGCGAGGGCAGGGGTTTCGAGATCGCGCAAGGGCGGCTCGGTCCCGGCCGCATCCACCACTGCATGCGCGCCATCGGCCAGGCCGAAATGGCGCTGGAGATGCTGTGCCAGCGTTCCGTGCGCCGCGAGGCCTTCGGTCAGCCCCTGGCCAAGCTCGGCGCCAACTTCGACATCATCGCCGAATGCCGCATGGAGATCGAGATGGCCCGGCTGCTCTGCCTCAAGGCGGCGTGGATGATCGACCGGGGCGACCCGCGCGCCGCAGCCCCCTGGATCAGCCAGATCAAGGTGATCGCGCCGCGCGTCGCGCTCAAGGTCACCGACGAGGCGGTGCAGATGTTCGGCGCGCAAGGCATCAGCCAGGACACGCCGCTGGCGCGCTCATGGACGCATCTACGGACATTGCGCCTTGCCGACGGACCGGACGCCGTGCATCGCCGCCAGGTGGCGCGGACGGAGCTGAAGAAATACACGCAGGATAGGGTCTGAGCGCCGGCATTCGTCATCCGGCGACGCCGACCGGTCCAAGCAGGGAGTGTTCCGATGACCGTCCCCTCCGAAATGAAGGCGCTGCTGCTTGTCGGCGACGGCTACACCAGGACGCCGAGCGGCAGCGTGCTGGAGGCGATGGAGCCCTATCTCGAGGAGGGCAGCATCGCGGTGCCGACGCCGGGGCCAACGCAGGTGCTGATCAAGGTCGGCCTGGCCTCGATCAATCCGTCCGATGTCATGTTCGTCAAAGGCCAGTACGGCCAGCCGCGCGCCAAGGGCCAGCCGGCCGGTTTCGAGGGGGTCGGCACCGTCGTCGCCAGTGGCGACGAGCCCTATCCCAAAAGCCTGACCGGCAAGCGCGTCGCTTTCGCCACCGGCGTCACCAACTGGGGCTCATGGGCCGAATATGCCGTCGCCGAGGCGGTGGTCTGCATCCCGTTGCTCGACACCGTCCGCGACGAGGATGGTGCGGCGATGATCGTCAACCCGCTCACCGCGCTCGCCATGTTCGACATCGTCAAACAGGAAGGCGAAAAGGCGTTCGTCATGACCGCCGGCGCCAGCCAGCTCTGCAAACTGATCATCGGCCTGGCCAAGGAAGAGGGTTTCCGACCCATCGTCACCGTGCGCCGCGACGATCAGATCGCGCTGCTCAAAGCGCTTGGCGCGGCGCATGTCCTCAACGAGAAGGCGCCGGATTTCAAGGCGACGCTGCGCGAGGTGATGAAGGCCGAACAGCCGCACATCTTCCTCGACGCGGTCACCGGGCCGCTGGCTTCCGCCATCTTCGACGCCATGCCGAAGCGCTCGCGCTGGATCATCTACGGGCGGCTCGATCCCGAAGCCACGATCATCCGTGAACCCGGCCAACTGATCTTCCAGCACAAGCATATCGAAGGTTTTTGGCTGAGCGAGTGGATGCGCCAGTTTCGCGACCGCCGCGGCCCGGCGATCCTGGAAGCGCAGAAGCGTTTCTCCGATGGGCGCTGGTCGACCGATGTGACGGCGGTGGTGCCGCTCGCCGAGGCAATGGCGCGGATGCCGACGGAACTGGCCAGGCCCAACGGCAAGGTGTTCATTCGGCCGTAGCATGAAGGTGCCAGACGTTCGAATGCGCAGCAATCACAGGCTCTCGATGCCAAAAAAGATCCTGGTGTGCGGCTGCCGCCAGCCGGTCGGGCGGACATCCGCGTCTTTCAGCCCCCTATGCCACGCCGCTTTGTCCGTGATATGCCGCCGCCATCGAATGCCGGGCGGTCCAGGCAAGGGCCGTTCCGGGTGGGTGTAGGATGACTAGATGACGATTTCCAAGCCGGTTTTCGACCGTTTGGGGTTTGGCCTGTGGATCGGAGCGTTCCTGGTCGTTCTTGCCTTGGTCCTGTGGTCGCCCGACACGCGTACGGTGTTGCTGGCCTATAGATTTGGCAGCGAGAACCTTCTGGCTGGACGGCCGCTCTACGACCTTCAGTCCGAGATGGGTTATCTCTACGCACCCGCCTTTGCCGCGCTCTATGTTCCGTTGCTGAAGCTTGGCCCGCATCTCGGCGGCCTGGTGTGGCATGTCCTCGGCTTCGCGGTGCTGACCTTCGCTGCAATGCGGCAGGTGCGCAAACTCGGCGGTCAGGAACTGACCTGGCTCCTTTCGTTCGGTCTCTTCCTCGCACTGCCGATTGCGCTCGGCGCGATCCGCAACGGCCAGTCGACCATCTTGCTGACCGGCGCCTGCTGGCTTCTCACTTTGTCGGCGCTGGAAGGGCGGCGTGCCGAAACCTTCTTCTGGGCCTCGCTTGCCGTCATTGCCAAGCCGACCGCGATCATCATGCTGCTCCTGGCAGGAGCGCTGCGACCGCGGCAGATCCCGGTGCTGGTGCTGGCGGTGCTGTTCGTGCTCGCTTTGCCCTACGCTTTCGCGCCAGCCGGTTATCTGAACGACCAGTATCGTGATTTCGCCGGCATGCTGACCTCGATGGCGGTCGACAAGACAACCCACTTTGTTGCCGCCGATTTCACAGCGCCTTTTGCGACGGCAGGGATGCCTATCGCGGAATCCGGCGCCACGGTGGTGCGCTTCGTGGTCGGCCTGTTGACGCTCTCGATCGTGCTCTGGTTCGACCGCAAGCTCGAGCGGGGGACGGCGGGGCTGGCGATCTTCCTGACGGCCGCTTTCTACATGTGCGTCTTCAACCCGCGCGTCGAGCCCAACACCTATGCGATGATCGCCGTGCCTGCCGGTCTCGCCATCGCCCTGCTGTGGCGCGAGGAACGGGGCGGCGTGCTGGCCTCTGTTCTGTCGACGGCGCTGTTTCTGACCGGGCTGAGCGGCGTCGAGCAGCATGTCCACGATATCCTCTACCCTTGGTTCCGGCCGATAGCGGTTGCTTTCATCGCCTGTTCGCTGATCTGGTGGTTCTGGGCCAAGGCACGGGAAAAGGTGGTGAATGCGGGGGTCGCAAATGGCTGAGACGCGGCCGACACTCGATATCGTCGCGCCGTTCTTCAACGAGGCGCCATCGGCATCGGCGTTCGCCGAATTGCTGGCCGCGCTCGAGGCGGCGGTGGCACAGCGCTTCGGCATGACCGTGCACAAGATCCTGGTCGATGACGGCAGCCGCGACGATGGCGCCAAACGGTTTTCGCAGGTGCTGACGGGGTCGTGGCAAATCGTCCGCCTCAGCCGCAATTTCGGCAAGGAGGTCGCCGTGCTCGCCGGCCTCGATCAGTCGCGCGGCGACATGGTGCTGATCATGGACGCCGACCTCCAGCATTCGATGGACATCAGCCTGAAGCTGATCGCCGAGTTGGTGGAACATCCGGACATCGACGTCGTCTACGCACAGAACGACCGGCGCGAGGCCAGCTGGCGGCGCAGCCAGCTGGCTCGGCTTTTCTACAGCTTGATCAACAGCAGCCAGCGTTTCGACATTCCCGAAAATGCCGGCGACTTTCGTGTCATGCGCGGTGCCGTGGCGCGCGCGCTGACCAGCCTGCGTGACAAGCGTCGCTTCAACAAGGGCCTGTTTGCCTGGGCCGGCTTCCGCCAGAAGGCGTTGCCCTATTCGCCCGAGGGTCGCGCCAGCGGCACATCGAAATGGAGCCGGCTCAACCTGATCGCCTTCTCGCTGGAAGGTTTCACCTCGTTTTCCGTCATTCCCCTGCGTCTCATCAGCCTCAGCGGGCTGCTTGCCGCGTTTGCCGGCGCGGTCTACGGCGCCAAGGTGTTCTTCGAGGTGATCTTTTACGGCATTGCCGTCCCCGGCTATCCCAGCCTCCTGGTCGCCGTGGTCCTGCTCGGCGGCCTCAACCTGACCCTTCTCGGCCTGATCGGCGAATATGTCTGGGTCACGCTCAGCGAAAGCAAGGATCGGCCGGTCTATATCGTGCGCGATGTCGTGCGCAGCGACACCGCTTCCGAAAGCCCGGCACCGGGCGCCCCCGACGCATGACGCGGCGCATCCGCCTGATCGCCGACGACTACGGCCTGGCGCCCGGCGTTTCCGCCGCGATCCTCGACCTGCTGGATCGTGGGCGTCTGACCGGCACCGGCTGCATGACCGGCTTTCCGGAATGGGCGCAGGCAGCGGCCCGCATAAAGCCTCTGTGCGGCCGTGTCGCGGTCGGGCTGCATCTCACCTTGACCGACCAGCCAGCCATCACCGGCCGGTCGAGCCTGGCGCCGGAAGGCCGGCTGCCGCCGCTCCGCTCGCTGGCCTTGCCTGTTCTGCGCGGCCGCGTTGACGATCGCGATGTCCATGCAGAACTCGATGCTCAGTACGGGCGCTTCGTCGAAGCACTGGGGCGCCGCCCCGACTTCGTCGACGGGCATCAGCATGTGCATTTCCTTCCCGTCGTGCGCAGATGGCTGCGCGCACGTCTGCATGAGGGAGCCGACAGGCCGGCGCTGCGCGGCGCTCCGGCACTGGCTGGCACATTCGCGTCGGCGCCAAAAGTCGCCGCGATCGCTGCGCTCGCCGCCGGCTTCAACCGGTCGATGCAGGATGCCGGCTTCACCATTTTCGAGCCGCTCGCCGGCATCTACGATTGGCGGCAACCCGAGAAGTTCGCTTCGGTTCTGCAGGCCGCCGTCGAGGCATTGCCGGAACGAGGGCTGTTCATGTGCCACCCCGGCCATGTCGACGAGACGCTGCGCGCGCGTGACCCGATGCAAACCGTGCGCGAGGTCGAATTCGCGGTCCTCGCATCGGATGATTTCGGCGCCAGCCTGGTCCGCGTCGGTGTCGCAATCATGGATGGCAAGGGATGAGCGGCGCGGACCAACCCCGGCGTTCGACGGGCAACAAGATCGTCCGCTTTGCCATTGTCGGACTTGCCAACACAGCCATCGACCTTGCCAGCTTCTTCCTGCTGCTCAAGCTGCAGATGCCGCCGCTGCCCGCCAACATCGCCGCCTGGTTCATCGCCGTCACCTTCTCTTTCGTGGCGAACGGCTTCTGGTCGTTCGAACGCAATCAAGCCATCCGGCTGCGGGATGCGTTCCTTCGTTTCGCCTCGCTCGGGGGGCTGATTTCGCTCGGCGTCTCCAGCCTTTCGATCGCGCTGTTCGCCGGTATCGCCGGGGTGTGGCCGGCAAAGATCGGCGGTGTCGTGGTGGCTGCGGTGCTGAATTTCCTCGCCGCACGCTGGTCGATCGAAGGCCGCTTGCTGAAATAGGCCGTAGATGTTCTTACGAAATTCCGGACGGAAAACCGCTCACACTTTTCCTGGAATTTCTCTCTACTCCGCCGGCTCCACATTGGTGTAGGCGGCTTCCTCGAGTTCACGCTTCAGCCGGGCCTCCTCATGGGTCTTCGGCGTGACGAAGCGGCCAAGCAGGAGATAGGCGACCGGCGTCAGGAACAGCGTCGAGACGGTGGCAAGTCCCAGCCCGCCGACGATGACCCAGCCGAGCGCGACGCGCGCCTCGGCGCCGGCGCCGCTCGCCAGCACCAGCGGCACGCCGCCGAGCACGGTGCAGATCATCGTCATCATCACCGGCCGCACGCGGATGATCGAGGCCTGCTCTATCGCCTCGCGCACGCCAAGCCCGCGATCGCGCAGCTGGTTGGCGAATTCGACGATCAGGATGCCGTTCTTGGCCATCACGCCGACCAGCAGGACCAGGCCGATCTGGCTGTAGGCGTTGAGGCTGGTACCCGAGAGCAGCAAGGCAAAGATGGCGCAGGCGAGACCGAGCGGCACCGTTGCCATGATGATGACGGCGCTGACGAAACTTTCGAACTGGGCGGCAAGCACCAAGAGGATGATGACCAGCGCGAAACCGAAGATGGTCACCATGGCGCTGTTGGTCTCGCCCAGTGTCGCCGCCTCGGCCAATGGCAGGATGCGGCTGCCCGCGGGCAGGAGCGGCGTGGCGATCTCCTCGGCGCGGGTGAGCGCATCGCCAAGCGCGAAGTCGCCATTGAGGTTGGAGGTGATGGCCACCGACGGTTGCTGCTGCTCGCGCGATAGCGACGGCGGCACGGCACGCTCGGTCAGTGTGGCGATGGTCGACATCGGCACGAAGCGACCATCTGCGGTCTTCAGGAAGATGTTTTCCAGGTCGGTCGGATCGTTGATCGGGTTGGTGGTCGAGACCAGCTTCACGCCATAGCTGCGGTCGGCGATGTAGACGTCGACGACGTCGTTGCCGTCGAGCATGGCCTGCAAAGTGTTGGCCAGCCCGGTGATGTCGATGCCGAGGTCGGAGGCGCGCTCGCGGTCGATGGCCACGGCAAGCTGCGGCTGCGTCGGGTCGATGGACAGGCGCGGTGTCTGGTAGCGCGGGTCCTTCTGCATCTCGGCGATGATCTTTACGGCCGCGTCTCCGAGTGCCTTGCGGTCATTGCCGACCAGCGCGAACTGAAGGCCGTTGCCGGCACCGCGAATACCGAGGCTGTTGGGCTGCACAGGGAAGATGCGCACGCTCGGCACCTGCCTGGTCAGCTGGCTGATCTCGGCCATGATCTCCTGCTGGCTGCGGCTGCGCTCGTTCCACGGCGCCAGCGTCATGACCATGAAGCCTGAGTTGTAGGAGCCGTTCTGGCCGGCATTCTCGAACGTGGCCCGGATTTCGCCGGAATCGCGCATCGGCTGGATCAGTTTTTCGATCTTCTGCATCTGCTGGGTCGTGTAGTCGAGGCTGACGCCCTGCGGGGCACTGATGCGCAACAGCACGGCCGCGCGGTCCTCGGTCGGCGTCAGTTCCTGGCGGATGGTGCCGAACAGCGCGAAGGCGGTGCCGGCAAAAAGCACCGCGACCAGAAGCACGATCCACGGCGCGTCGAGGCAGGCGTGCAGGGCGCGCCTGTAGGCTGCATTCAGCGCGCCCCCGATGCGAGCGCCGATGCCGTGGCCGCCTTCATGGTGCAGTGGCGCGCTCGACAGCATGCGCGAGGCAAGCATCGGGCATAGCGTCAGCGCCACCACGCAGGACAAAAGCACCGACATGGCGAGCACGAAGCCGAATTCGCGAAACAGGCCACCGGTCTGGCCGGGCAGGAACGAGATCGGCACGAAGACGGCGACCAGGGTCAGCGTGGTGGCAATGACGGCGAAGAACACTTCCTGGGCGCCGAGGACTGCGGCGGCGCGCGGTCCCATGCCTTCGTTGCGTCGTCGCACGATGTTTTCGAGCACGACGATGGCGTCGTCGACGACCAGTCCCGTCGCCAGCACCAGGGCGAGCAAGGTCAGGATGTTGACCGAGAAGCCGGCCAGATAGATGGCGGCGATGGTGCCGATCATGGCGACCGGCATCGACAGTCCCGGGATCAGCGTTGCGCGCCAGTCGAGCAGAAAGACATAGATGACGATCAGCACCATGGTCACGGACAGGCCAAGCGCGATCTCGACCTCGTGCACCGCGCCGTTGACGAAGACCGCGTCGTCGCTGGTGATCTTGATCGACATGCCCTTGGGCAGGTTCTCCTGCAACTTGGCGACGGCGGCCTGGACACCAGTCGAGATGTCCAGCGTGTTCGATTCCGCCTGGCGGATGATGCCGATGCCGATGCCGGTCTTGCCATCCGAACGCAGCGTGGTCTGGCCGACATCGGGGCCGAGCGTGACGGTGGCGACATCGCGGATGCGTGTCGTGCCACCGACGATGATGTTTTCGAATTCCTCGGGCGTGGTCACGTCCGCCGTCGTGCGCACGATCAGGTCCTGGTTTGTCGTGGTGATCGAACCGGCGGGTGAATCGAAGGCGACAGAGGCAAGCGCCGCCCTGAGGTCGGCAACCGTGAAGCCGAGGCTGGCGAGCTTGTTCTGGTCGACGTCGATGCGGAAGATCTTGTCGCGACCGCCGTAGACCTGGACGTCGGCAACGCCGGGCACGGCGGCCAGTTCGTCCTCGATCTGGTCCTGGACCACCACCGTCATGTCCTGGATCGACATGTTGTCCGAAGTCACCGCCAGTCGCATCACCGGGTCGGAATTGGCGTCGGCCTTGACGATGCGGGGCGGATCGGCCGTGTCCGGCATCTGGTTGGCGACGCGGCCGACGGCATCGCGCACGTCCGAGGCGGCGACGTTGAGGTCGACGCCGTCGTTGAACTCGATGGTGACTCGGCTCGAACCGAAGGAGGAGGAAGACGAGATCGACTTGACGCCGGAGACGCGGGCGACAGCGCCCTCGATGGTGTCGGTCAGTTCACGGTCGACGGTTTCGGCCGCAGCGCCTTCGAAGGCGGTCGTGACCGTGACGACCGCGCGGTCGACGTCAGGCAGTTCGCGGATTTCGACGCCATAGAAGGCGGCGAGGCCGGCGACTGCGATCAGCGTGTTCAGCACGAAGGCCATTACCGGCCTGCGGATGAACAGGGCGGTAAAGCCGGTGTCGCTGGCATCGTTGACGGGACTGGTCATGAGCCTTCGGCGGCGTCCGCGGCGCGCTGCTCTTCGCCGGCGATGCGCACCGCACCGCCCTCGCTGACGCTCTGGGTACCTTCGGTCACCACCATGTCGCCACTGTCGATCTCCGCGTCGATCAGCACGGTTTCGGTGTTGCGCTGAATGATGCGCACCGGGACCCGCCTGGCCTTGCCGTCCTCGATCTGCCAGACATAGGCACCGTCCGAGCCCCAGAGGATCGCCAGCGGGCTGACGGCCGGGTAGGTTTGCCCCGGAAACTTCATGGTGATGCCGAACGACATACCGGCACGCAGCGAATCGGCCGGGTTGGCGATCTTGGCCTTGACCAGCAAGGTGCGGCTCTTTTCATCGATGTGATTGTCGATGGCCGAAACCGTGCCGGTGTAGGCATTGCTGGGATTGGCGATCGGCGTCGCCGTCAATTGTGCGCCGACCTTGACGGCGGCGGCGAAGCGCTCGGGCACGAGGAAATCAACCAGGATGCTGGAACGGTCGTCGAGTGTGGCGATCGCCGACTGGTTGGTCACATAGTTGCCGGCGGCGATCGGCAGGATGCCGACGGTGCCGGCGATTGGCGCGATGATGGAGCGGCGCTGCAGTGCAAGTTCGGCATCGCGAAGGACCAGTTTGGCGACCGCCAGCACCACTTCGGCATCGGCGACGGCGACCGGTGTCGCGGCGTTGGACGCTCGCAGCGATTTCACCCGGTCGAGCTTGTTCTGCGAGTCCTGTAAAACGAGCTTGGCACGATCCTGCGCGATCACCTCGGTCTCGGAATCGAGGGTGGCAATGATCTGTCCCTTTTCGACCCGGGTGCCGGATTCGACCAGCAGTTCGGCAAGGCGGCCGGAGCTGTAGGGATTGACGGTCACCGAGGCATTGGCACGACCGGTGCCGATCGCCTGCAAGCGGTCGTTAATGGTGGCCGAAGTGGCGGCCAGGGCGACCACGTTCACACGCCGGTTGCCGCCATTGCCGCCGTTCGCCTGCTTCGCGTTGGCGGCACCTGTTTCAGCCGGGGGCGTTGCCGCATAAACCCAGTCTATCCCCCAGCGTGCCAGCACGTCCGGTGCGCCCGGAAAAAAGCGCAGCCATGCGGCTGCCGCCACCACCAGCACCACGAGCGCGAAAAGTATCTGTTTCCAGGCGGCCATCGGCACTCCGGTTGGCAAAACGATCCTTCCGTCCACCGGTTCCCCGAAATGAAGCAGACGCAGCGAGGCTATTGTAAGGCAACAGCTCGCCCCGATATCGCGTCTTTATGACAACTCTCCAGTCACTGCGCACATTAAATATACGTAACGTTGACGGCTAACGCAGACCTTCCATCTCGCGGATACGCCGGGCGCCGTCCGCCTCAAGCTGCCTTGTCACGGCACCGATCAGCGTTTCGGCAACGACGAAAAGCGCAGCCGAAGAGTCCCATGCCGACGGCACCGCCGTGCGTCCGGCAATGACATGGCGGGCGAAGCGGGCGATCGGCGACAGCCACTGGTCGGTGAACAGCACGATCTGCACGCCGCGCTGATGTGCCTTCTCGGCGAAGCGGAGGAGGCTGTCCTGGTAGCGCCTGATGTCGAAGATCACCAGCACGTCGCGTTTTCCCATGTCGATCAGCCGGTCGCGCCACATGCTTTCCTGGCCGGCGAGGTGAAAGACATCAGGCTGGATGACGGCGAGGTGGGCGGCCATGTAGCGCGCCAGCGGATCGGTGAAGCGGCCGCCGATCAGGAAGGTCTTGCCGCGCCGGTCGGCGAGGCGGGTCGCGATGTCGTCTAGCTGTTTGTCGGACAGGTGCCTGAACGTCTCGCGCATGTTGTCGAGCGTCGCTTCCAGCATCGGTGACACGGTGCCGCCGCCGGGCGAGGGCGGGTTGAGCGTCCTTGTCGCGGGCGACTGCAATTGCGCCGCCAGTTCGTCCTGCAGGCTCGACTGGAATTCGGGATAGTTCTGGAAGCCGAGCCTGGCAACAAAGCGCAGGATCGTCGGCGAGGAGACGCCGGCCGCGGCCGAGAATTCGGCGACCGTCTTGAGGCCGATCATCGGATAGCTGGCGATCAGCGTCTGGGCCGCGCGCCTCTCACTGGCCGGCATCGTGCCGATGCGGTCGGCGATCAGTTCGGCAATGCTGGAAATCATCTTGTCCCCACCCTTGGCCTGTCCCACGGTCTTTTCCGAAATCGCATTTGACAAAGCCGGACAAACTGTATGAAATCATCCACAGGGACGCAATGAGGCAAAATACGTAACATACGATACAGCGCTCCCCGGGGACGGCAGACTATGGAGAAAGCACGGCCCGCCAGCCTTGCATCGTCTGATACCGTGGGGGTGACCAACCCCGGCGGATCGAGCCCTTTCGTGCTGACCTGCGATCACGCCTCGAATTTCCTGCCGGCCGAATTCGGCACGCTCGGCCTTGCCGCCGAGGACCTGTCCCGCCACATCGCCTGGGATCCCGGCGCGCTGCCGGTTGCCCGGCGCATGGCCGAGGCGCTCGACGCGACGCTGGTGGAAACCCGCATTTCCCGCCTCGTCATCGACTGCAACCGTCCCCTCGACGCGCCCGATCTGGTGCCGCCGGTCAGCGAGACCACGGCGATCCCGGGCAATACCGGCCTGTCGGAAAAGCAGCGAGCGGCGCGTGTCGCCCTGTCGTGGCAGCCGTTCCATGCCGCCATCGAGCAGATCGTCGACGACAGGCTGGCGCGCGGGCAGGCGACCCGCCTGGTTTCCGTGCATTCCTTCACGCCGGTGTACAAGGGCCGCAACCGGCCATGGCATATCGGCATCATCCATGATGAGGACCGCCGGCTGGCGTCACCGCTGATTGGCGCGCTGAAGCGGCTTGCAGGCGTCACCGTCGGCGTCAACGAGCCCTATTCGCCGGCCGACCGCGTCTATTTCACGCTGGAACGCCACGCACGTTCGCGCGGCCTGCCCTGCGCGATGATCGAAATCCGCAACGACGAAATAGCCGGCGAGACCGGGCAGCAGAAATGGGCGGATCTGCTCACGGGCATTTTTTCGGATCTGGAGCCAGAGGAGGCCGGACAAACCAGATCGCATTCAGTCGGAAAGTCAGTTCAATCGGCTAGCTAAGAACCAACAGGGGACTTCCAATGGCAGCACCGGGTTATACTGAAGTAGACAAGAAGGAGGACCTGAAGGTTCTCCACGGTATGGGCTATGCCCAGGAACTGTCGCGAAGCATGAGCCGCTTCTCGAATTTCGCGATCTCCTTCTCGATCATCTGCATCCTTTCAGGCGGCATCAACTCCTTCGCGCAGGCGACATCGTCGATCGGTGGCGCGGGCGCGGGTATCGGCTGGATCGTCGGCTGTTGCGTTTCAGGGTTTTTCGCTCTTGCCATGGCGCAGATCGCCTCGGCATTCCCGACAGCCGGTGGCCTCTATCACTGGTCTTCGATCCTCGGCAACCGCTTCACCGGGTGGCTGACGGCCTGGCTCAACCTGTTTGGCTTGATCACCGTGCTCGGCGCCATCAACATCGGCACCGCTTTCTTCTTTGTTGGAACGTTCGGAAGCTGGTTTGGCATTACCGGAACGCCGGGCGAAATCGTCGGTTTCGTCGCCTTCATCACCGTGCTGCAGGCGCTGTTCAACCATTTCGGCATCAAACTGACCGCAATGCTCACGGATGCTTCGGGATTCCTTATCCTGGGCGCGACAGCGGTGTTGATCGTGGCTTGCCTGGTGTTTGCGCCAGCAATCGACATCACGCGGCTTTGGACCTTCACCAACTATTCGGGTGATGCGGGCGGTGGCGTTTTCCCGCAGACCGATTCCATGAGCTACCTGTTCCTGCTCTGCCTGCTCCTGCCCGTCTACACCATCACTGGCTATGACGCGTCGGCGCACACATCGGAAGAAACGGTGAAGGCCGCGCACTCGGTTCCGCGGGCGATCGTTTCGTCGGTGCTTTGGTCGTCGCTGATCGGTTGGGTCATGCTGTGCGCAATCGTTCTGGCCATTCCGGACCTGGCGGCCGGCGCCAAGCAGGGCTGGAGCGTGTTCTTCTCGACCATGGACGCGATCCTGCCGGTGTGGCTGAAGGAACTGCTCTATTTTGCAATCCTGATCTCGCAGTTCCTCTGCGGTCTCGCCACCGTGACCTCGGCTTCGCGCATGCTGTTTGCCTTCTCTCGCGACGGCGGCATGCCCGTTGGCTCGGCGGCTCTCGCCAAGGTCAGCCAAGCCTGGCGTACGCCGGTCAACGCGATCTGGACGGCCGCGATCCTTGAGATCCTGTATGTGTTCCTCGCCCAGTTTATTTCGATCGGCGGCACCAACATCTACACCATCGTCGTCAACTCGACGCTGGTGTTCCTGTTCCTGTCGTTCACCATCCCGATCGCGCTCGGCATGATCACATTCGGCACGGCCAAGTGGCCCAATCCTGGCCCCTGGAACCTGGGCGCCGGACTGTTCAAGCTGTTCTGCGCGCTGTCGATTATCGGCATGGTGATCATCTTCTACATCGCCATCCAGCCGCCGAACGACAAGGTGCTTTACATCACCATAGGCTTCATTGTGCTGACTGCCGTGCTTTGGTTCGGTTTCGAGAACCGCCGCTTCCAGGGCCCGCCGATCGGCGACCAGATTGCCAAGCGCCAGGCCGCAATCGCGGCCGCCGAGGTGGCCATAGGCGAGACCGGCCACTGAGGCTCCCTACCATCACCATGGCCGGCTGTTTGCCGGCCATGGTTTCGTTTACCCCGTTCAAAGACCAAGCGCTGGAGTGCCAAAAGAATGGCCGGAAATTTGTCGTTCGATCAGTTGAAGAAAGCGGTCTCCAGCGGTGAGATCGATACGGTGCTGGCCTGCATCGTCGATCTACAGGGCCGGCTCGCGGGAAAGCGGTTCCTGGCCCAGTATTTCGTCGACTCCGCCCACGACGAGACGCATGGCTGCAACTATCTGCTGGCCGCCGACATCGATATGGAGCCGGTGCCCGGCTACAAGGCGGCAAGCTGGTCGAAAGGCTATGGCGACTTCGTCATGAAGCCTGATCTGGCGACGCTGCGGCGCATTCCATGGCTGGAAAAAACGGCGCTGGTGATTTGCGACGTGCTCGACCACCACACCCATGACGACCTGCCGCATTCGCCGCGCGCGATCCTCAGGAAGCAGGTCAAACGGCTGAGCGAGCGCGGCTATATCGGCTATTTCGCCTCCGAGCTCGAATTCTACCTGTTCAACGAGACCTACGATTCCGCCCGCAAGAAACACTGGCAGGGCCTCGACACTGCGTCGCCCTATATCGGCGACTACCAGATCGGCATCACCACCAAGGAAGAAGGCGTCATGCGCCGGCTTCGCAACGAGATGGACGCGGCCGGCATCCCGATCGAGAACTCCAAGGGCGAGTGGGGTCCGGGTCAGGAAGAGATCAACGTGCGCTACGCCGAGGCGCTCGACATGGCCGACCGCCACGTCATCCTCAAGAACGGCGCCAAGGAGATTGCCGAGTCGGAAGGCAAGGCGATCTCCTTCATGTCCAAGTACAATTACGGGCTCGCCGGCAATTCCAGCCACATCCACAATTCGCTGTGGAGCGCCGACGGCAAGACGCCGCTGTTCTTCGACAAAAAGGCCGACTGGACACTGTCGACGCTTGGCCAGCAATGGGCGGCCGGACAGCTGAAGTACGCCAAGGAATTTACCTGGTTCCTGGCGCCCTACATCAACTCCTACAAGCGCTTCCAGGCCGGCACCTTCGCGCCGACCAAGATCATGTGGAGCGAGGACAACCGCACCGCCGGCTTCCGCCTGTGCGGCGAGGGCACCAAGGGCATCCGCATGGAATGCCGCATCGGTGGCGCCGACCTTAACCCCTATCTCGCCTTTGCGGCACTGATCGCCGCTGGCCTTGCCGGCATCGATGAGAAGCTCGAACTGCAGAAACCCTTCGTCGGCGATGCCTATCAGGCGTCGCGCCTGCCGGAGATTCCAAAGACGCTGCGCGACGCAACCGAGACGCTGGCGAAATCGAAGATGCTCAAGCACGCACTCGGCGAGGATGTGCTCGAACACTATGTCCACACCGCAAAGTGGGAGCAGTTCGAATACGACCGCCGCATTACGGATTGGGAACTGCACAGGGGGTTCGAGCGGTATTAAACCAACCTGCGAACCTTGGCGCCGCCCCTCGCCCTTACCCTCTCCCGCGAAGAACGGGGGAGAGGGGGATGTCAGTGCCAGAGTGGTTCCCTCACCGTCACCATGCGGGCAGAAGGTGCCGGCAGGCGGATGAGGGCAGCGCCAAGCCAAAAGATTTTTTGTAGAATGCGAGGACTTACAAGATGACCGAAACGGTCAAACTCATATCCCCCGTCGATGGCTCGATCTATGCCGAGCGGCCCGTGGCAACGGACCAGGCGATCAACGCCGCGGTCGAGCGCGCCAAGGCGGCGCAAGAGAAATGGGCTGAGACGCCGATCGTCGAGCGCGGCAAGTACATGCTGGCGATGCTCGAAGCCCTGGTCGCGATGACCGACGAGATCGTGCCGGAGATCGCCTGGCAGATGGGGCGGCCCGTGCGCTATGGCGGCGAGTTCGGCGGCGTCAAGGAACGCACCAACTACATGGTCGAGATCGCCGAGCAGGCGCTGAAATCCGTGCCGGCTTCCAACCCGAAGGATGGCTTCCGCCGCTATGTGAAGAAAGACCCGCTCGGCGTGGTCATGGTGATCGCGCCGTGGAACTATCCCTATCTCACGGCGGTCAACACCATCGTACCGGCGCTGATGGCCGGCAACGCCGTCATCCTCAAGCATGCGGCGCAGACACTTCTGGTCGGCGAGCGTTTTCAACAGGCTTTCGACAAGGTCGGCCTGCCCAAGGGTGTGTTCCAGAATGTCGTGCTCAACCATGCGCAGACCGAAAAGCTGCTCGGCTCCGGCAAGATCGACCATGTCAACTTCACCGGTTCTGTCGGCGGCGGCCGCGCCATAGAGAGGGCAGCGGCGGGCACCTTCATGACGCTCGGTCTCGAGCTTGGCGGCAAGGATCCGGCCTATGTGCTGCCCGACGCCAAGATGGACCATGCGGTCGCCAATCTGGTCGACGGCGCCTTCTACAATTCCGGCCAGTGCTGCTGCGGCATCGAACGCGTCTATGTGCATGAAAAGGTCTATGACGAGTTCGTCGAGGGCTTCATCGCCGAGACCAAGAACTATGTCGTCGGCAATCCGCTCGACCAGGCGACGACATTGGGGCCGATGGCGCAGGCGCGTTTCGCCGACCTGATCCGCGAGCAGAAAGCCGAGGCGCTGCGCAAGGGTGCGGTGGCGCACATCAACATGAAGGTGGCTAACGACAAGGCCGGCTCGCCCTATCTGGCACCGGAAGTGCTGACTGATGTCGACCACCAGATGAGCGTCATGCGCGAGGAAAGCTTCGGCCCGATCGTCGGCATCATGAAGGTGCGCAACGACGAAGAGGCGATCGCGCTGATGAACGATAGCCCCTACGGGCTGACGGCTTCGATCTGGACGCGCGACACAGAGCATGCGGTGGCGATCGGCAACCGCGTCGAGACCGGCACGGTGTTCATGAACCGCTGCGATTACCTCGATCCGGCCCTGGTCTGGACCGGCGTCAAAGACACCGGCAAGGGCGCCGGCCTGTCCGCCATCGGCTACGACAATCTGACCAGGCCGAAGTCCTTCCACCTGCGCGAAGCCATCTGATTTTCGAAAGATAAAAATGTCCAAGCTGATCTCCAAATGGAACTACCCCACCACCGTCCGCTTCGGCGCCGGGCGCATCAAGGAATTGCCTGAGGTTCTGGCGGCCACCGGCATCAAGCGGCCGCTGTTCGTCACTGATCCGGGCCTGGCGAAATTGCCGGTCGTCGCCTCGACCCTGCAGATCCTCGACGATGCCAAGGTCCCCTATGGCGTCTTTTCCGAGGTGAGGCCGAACCCGGTCGAGTCCAACCTGACCGCCGGCATCGCGGTGTTCAAGAAGGGCAAGCATGACGGTGTCATCGCCTTCGGCGGCGGCTCGGCGCTCGATCTCGGCAAGCTGATCGCCTTCCAGGCCGGCCAGACGCGGCCGGTGTGGGATTTCGAGGATGTGGACGACTGGTGGACGCGCGCCAATTCCGATGCGATCGCGCCCATCATCGCCGTGCCGACCACCGCCGGCACCGGATCGGAGGTCGGCCGCGCCGGCGTCATCACCAACGAGGCGACGCACACCAAGAAGGTCATCTTCCATCCCAAATTGTTGCCGGCCATCGTCATTGCCGATCCGGAACTGTCGGTCGGCATGCCCGGCTTCATCACCGCAGGCACCGGCATGGACGCGCTGGCCCACTGCCTCGAGGCCTATTGCGCGCCGGGCTATCACCCGATGGCTGACGGCATCGCCGTCGAAGGTGTCAGGCTGGTCTTCGAGAACCTGCCGAAGGCCTATGCCAACGGCAAGGATCTCGTCGCGCGCGCCCATATGATGAGCGCTGCCGCCATGGGCGCCACCGCCTTCCAGAAGGGGCTTGGCGCCATCCACTCGCTGTCGCATCCGGTCGGCGCGCTCTACGATACCCATCACGGCATGACCAATGCGGTCTTCATGCCTTATGTGCTGGCCTTCAACCGGGACTCCATCGAGGAGCGCATCGGCCGCCTCGCCGCCTATTGCGGCATCAAGGGCGGCTTCGACGGCTTCGCCAAGGCGATCATCAAGCTGCGCAAGGAGTTGAAGGTGCCGCATGCGCTGCCTGGCCTGATCAAGGGGCTCGACATGGACAAGAAGCGCAAGGCCCTGATCGCCGACATGGCGGTGGTCGATCCGACGGCCGGCGGCAACCCGGTCAAGCTGACCAAGAAGGCCGCGCTGACCTTGCTCGAAAACGCCATCGCCGGCACGGTCTGAGGCGTTTTCCGCGCAGGAAATTGATCTGAAAAGGGGCTACAAAAACAAGGGGGAGGATAACGGGCAAGGCAGAAACTAGTTAGCCGGAAAAAGAATCGCGAGGCGATTGCTACAACCGGTTAAAAAGAGTTTACTTTTTCACACTGCGAGCCGCCGGTTTCACAAAGCTTTCATCTGGCTGTCACATGAAAACGATACCGGATCGCAGGCGTCCAACGGCGTCAGTTCAACGGAGAGAACACATGTTCAAATTCACGGGGAAACTGCTTTCCCTTTCGGCCGCGACCCTTATGGTGTCGTCGGTGATTTCGTCCGCGGCTTCGCTGGACGATCTCGTCAAGGCGGCCAAGGCCGAAGGCCAGCTCACCACCATAGCCTTGCCGCATGACTGGTGCGGCTACGGCGACGTCATCGCCGGCTTCAAGGCGAAATATCCGGAAATCACTGTCAACGAACTCAACCCCGATGCCGGCTCCGGTGACGAGGTCGAGGCGATCAAGGCGAACAAGGACAACAAGGGTCCGCAGGCGCCTGACGTCATCGACGTCGGCCTGTCCTTCGGTCCGTCCGCCAAGAAGGATGGTCTGATCCAGCCTTACAAGGTGTCGACCTGGGACTCGATCCCCGACAGCGCCAAGGATGCTGACGGCTTCTGGACCGGCGACTATTACGGCGTGCTGTCCTTCCAGGTGAACAAGGACATCGTCAAGGAAGCTCCGGCTGACTGGGCCGACCTGCTGAAGCCGGAATTCGCCAACGCCGTCGCGCTCGCCGGTGATCCGCGTGCTTCGAACCAGGCTATCCAGGGCGTTTATGCCGCTGGCCTGTCGTCGGGCGCCGCCGCTGGTGAAGCCGCCGGTACCGCCGGCCTCGACTTCTTCAAGAAGCTCAACGCCGCCGGCAATTTCGTTCCGGTCATCGGCAAGGCGGCGACGCTCGCCCAGGGCCAGACCCCGATCCTGATCACATGGGACTACAACGCGCTCGCCGGCCGCGACACGCTGAAGGGCAACCCGCCCGTCGACGTCGTCGTGCCGAAGACCGGTGTCGTCGCTGGTGTCTACGTGCAGGCGATCAGCGCCTACGCGCCGCATCCGAACGCTGCCAAGCTCTGGCTGGAATACCTCTACTCCGACGAAGGCCAGATCGGCTGGCTGAAGGGCTATTGCCACCCGATCCGCTTCAACGATCTTGCCAAGAACGGCAAGATTCCGGCGGACGTGCTGGCCAAGCTGCCGCCGGCCGAATCCTATGCCGCGGCCGTGTTCCCGACGCTCGAGGAGCAGGCCAAGTCCAAGGAAGCCATCACCAAGAACTGGGATGCCGTCGTCGGCGCCAACGTCAAGTAATCCACACCATGCCGGGCGGCCTCGGGCCGCCCGGTCCTTTTCTCGAAGACGGTAGCCGGCGCATGACCGATATCTCAATGTCCGACCACGCTGTTACCGGGAAGACCGCGCCTCCCGCCGAGGCACGCAGCATGAGGCTGCCGACACAGTGGCTCGGCGTCGCCCCCTTCTTCATCTTCGCCATCATGTTCCTGATCCTGCCCACGCTCTATCTGATGCTGGGCGCATTCCAGAATGATGCGGGTGAGTTCACCTTCGAAAATATCGCAGCCCTGGCGCAGCCGTCGATCGTTGCCGCCTACTGGATCTCGATCAAGGTCAGCCTTGCCTCATCGTTGATTGGTGCCTTCGCCGGTCTCGCCATCGCCATCGCCATCGTGCGCGGCGGCCTGCCGGAGTGGATACGCTCGGCGACGCTGACCTTCTCCGGTGTCGCTTCCAATTTCGCCGGCGTGCCGCTGGCTTTCGCCTTTATCGCCACGCTCGGCCGGCTTGGCCTTGCCACGGTGATCCTCAACACCGTGTTCGGCCTCAATATCTACGCTCACGGCTTCAACATCCTGTCGTTCTGGGGGCTGACGCTGACCTATGTCTACTTCCAGATCCCGCTGATGGTGGTGATCATCGTGCCGGCAATCGACGGGTTGAAGAAGGAATGGGGCGAGGCCGCCGCAACGCTCGGTGCAACCATGGCGCAATACTGGCGTATGGTGGTCATCCCGGTGATCTGGCCGAGTTTCCTCGGCACGGTCATCCTTTTGTTCGCCAACGCCTTCGGCGCCATCGCCACCGCCTATGCGCTGACCGGCTCGTCGCTCAACATCGTGCCGATCCTGCTGTACGCACAGATCCGCGGCGATGTGCTGCACAATGCCCATCTCGGCTACGCGATCGCCTTCGGCATGATCTTCATCACCGGCCTTGCCAATGTCTTCTACATCTGGTTCCGGACCCGTTCCGAGAGGTGGCTGAAATGAAGTCGGGAAAGTTCTGGGCCTGGGTCGTCTTCGCGCTGGGCGCGGCCTATTTCTTCATCCCGCTGATCGCGACCGTGGAGTTCTCCATGCGCATGCGGCGCGGCGTCTATTCCTTCGACGCCTACAAGGTCGTGCTGGGCGACGCCCGCTTCCAGGCAACCTTCGGCTATTCGGTGCTGGCTGCCGTTTTCACCATCATTCTCGGCGTGCTGATCGTGGTGCCCGCCGCCTACTGGATCCGGCTGCGCCTGCCGCAGCTGCGTCCCGTCGTCGAGTTCATCACATTGTTGCCGCTGGTCATTCCGGCCATCGTCATCGTCTTCGGCTATATCAGAATGTACGGTTCGAACTCGCCGCTGCCGTTCCTGGCCAGCGACACCGGTACGAACGCCCTGCTGGTCATCGGCTATGCCACGCTGTCGCTGCCGTATATGTACCGTGCGGTCGACACTGGGCTTAGAACCATCGATGTGCGCACGCTGACGGAGGCGGCGCAGATCCTTGGCGCCGGCTGGTCGACGATCATCACGCGCGTTATCCTGCCCAATGTCCTGATCGCGGTGTTGTCGGGTGCATTCCTGACCTTTGCGATCGTCATCGGCGAGTTCACCATGGCCAGCCTGCTCAACCGGCCCGCTTTCGGTCCGTATCTACAGAACATCGGCGCCAACCGCGCCTATGAGCCGGCAGCCCTTGCCATCATCGCCTTTGCCATCACCTGGGGCTGCATGTCGCTGATCCAGATTCTGTCCCGCTTCGCGCCGCGATCGGCGAACCGCCCCAATTGATCGAAAAGTACTGATCGAAAGAACAACACCATGGCCGACCCGTTTCTCTCCATCCAGCACGTGCGAAAATCCTTCGGTGCCACCACGGTGGTGGAGGATTTCAATCTCGATGTCGAGCGTGGCGAATTCGTCTCGTTCCTTGGTCCGTCCGGCTGCGGCAAGACCACCGTGCTGCGCATGGTGGCGGGCTTCGAGGAGCCGACCGCCGGCAAGATCGTCGTCGGTGGCAAGGACATCACGAGGCTGAAGCCCAACCAGCGCAATGTCGGCATGGTGTTCCAGGCCTACGCGCTGTTCCCGAACCTGACGGTGGCGCAGAACATAGGCTTCGGCCTGAAGGTCGCCGGCATGCCCAGGGCGGACATCGATGCGCGTGTCGCCGAGATGCTCGGCATCATCAAGCTGCCGCAGATGGCGGACCGCTATCCCTACCAGCTCTCGGGCGGCCAGCAGCAGCGCATAGCACTGGCCCGCGCCATCGCGCCGAAGCCGAAGCTGCTGCTGCTCGACGAACCGCTTTCGGCGCTCGACGCCAAGGTGCGCGTGTCGCTGCGCGAGGAAATCCGCTCGATCCAGAAGAAGCTCGGCATCACCACCATTTTCGTCACGCATGACCAGGAAGAGGCGCTGTCGATCTCGGACCGCATCGCCGTGATGTACGGCGGCAAGGCCGAGCAGGTCGGCACGCCGTTCGAGATCTACAACCGGCCGGCAACCAAGTTCGTCGCCAATTTCGTCGGCACGCTGAACGTTCTCGAAGGCACCGTCACCGATGCCTCGACCGGCACGGTGCAGGTCAACACGCAGGAAGTTTCACTCAAGGGCAAGCTCAACGGTTCCAAGGCCGGCGACACGCTGTCGCTGGCGTTGCGTCCCGAGGCCATATCGCTCGGCCGCCAGCCGGGCCGCGACTCCAGCCTGTCCGGCGAAATCTCCGAGGTGCATTTTCTCGGCTCGGTCATCCGGGTTCGCGTCGGCATCGGCGGCAGCACGGTCTCGCTCGACACGTTCAACAGCCCGGCAACGCCGCCACCTGCTGTTGGTGAAAAGGCCGAGATCTCGTTTTCGTCGAGCGACATGCTGGTGCTGCACTAGGCTGCGTGCTCACGTCCTCAGAAGTACGCTCCGCTCCGGTTCCCGGAACCCGGCATTGTCGGACTCGGCCTTACCTCAATCTCGACACACCCTGGGTCTGGCCAAATCAGGCGTTCTCAAGCCGGCGCAATGAACGGCTGTGAGACTGCTTGAAAGACTGGCAGCGCTTCCATCCGTGCGGAGTGAGCTTTCAATGAAGGGAAGGTCGCAAGCGACACGAGCCCCGGATGCGCCTCGCCGATGAAACGGAGCACGGCGGCAACCGCGATGTCGGCGTGACCGATGCGGTCGCCGAACCAATAGGGTGTCGACCTGCCCTGACGATCGGCCTCCAGCACGGCAAGGACGGCCCCGATCTGCGTGCGGCAACGCCCGGCCCAGAGGTCGGAGACTTTGTCGTGCAGTCGCGTCTCGTAGAACAGGCTGACCGCCTTGTCGCCGAGGCCGGTCGCCAGAGCTGATATCTTCATCGCCTGATGGCGCGCGGGCTCATCTGTCGGAAACATCCTTCGGTCTCATGGAACAAGGCTGTCGAGATAGTCGAGCATGAGGTGGCTTTCGATCAGCACCTCGCCATTGTCCAGCACCAGGGTCGGCACCCGCGTCAGCGGATTGTAGGAGCGGATCTTGTCGGCATCGCCGAAGGCCGACCACGGACGGTGCTCGTAAGCCATGCCATACAGGGTCAGCGCAATGCCGACGCGGCGAACGAAAGGCGAGTCATATTGGCCAATCAGGATCATGACCGATGCTTACAGGCCGATCGGCGGCCTGCATACGGCCACCCGGGCTGGACCTGCTGGACAATCAACACCATGCTGTCACCTTGTCCCTGCTGATCAACCTGCCAGCCGCTAAGATGATGTCATGGCTCTTTTCGAACTGACCCTTGTCCTGCTTTTGACCGCAGTCGCGCTGACGGCGCTGTCGCGGCGGCTGGAGATACCCTATCCTTCACTGCTGGCTCTGGCCGGCGTCGGTCTCGCTTTCGTACCGGGCGCGCCGACGATCGAGATCGACCCGGAGCTGGCGCTGGCGCTGTTCATCGCGCCCGTGCTTCTGGATGCCGCCTACGACACATCGTTGCGGGACCTCAACCGCTATCGGCTGCCGCTCGTGGCTCTGGCGCTCGGCGCCGTCACCTTCACCACGGCGATCGTTGCTTTCGTCGGCTGGAAAATGGCCGGACTGCCGATTGCCGCGGCGATAGCGCTCGGCGCCATCGTCGCGCCGCCCGACGCGGTCGCGGCGTCGGCCGTGCTCGGGCAGTTCAAGGTGCCGCACCGCATCACCGCAATCCTGCAGGGCGAGAGCCTGCTCAACGATGCCACCGCGCTCCTGATCTACCGGTTGGCGGTTTCGGCGACGCTCGGCACGATCATGCTGAGCAACGCCATACCGACGATCCTGTTGTCGACGATCGGCAGCCTGGTCGCGGGTTATCTGCTTGGCCGCTTCTCGCTGCTGACGCTCACCAGGATCGAGGATGCGGCGAGCAGCACGGTGGTGCAATTCGCCGGAACTTTCGGCGTCTGGATCCTGGCCGACAGGCTGGGCCTTTCGGCCATCATCACCATCGTCGTCTATGCCATGACCATCGCACGCAGGGCGCCGCGCCGTATGTCGGCAAGGCGGCGCGTCAGCACCTATTCGGTCTGGGAGTCGGCGGTCTTCGTGCTCAACGTGCTGGCCTTTGTTCTGATGGGCCTGCAGGCCCGGTCGATCGTCGGCCGGCTTGCCGGGGAAGGGCAGGGCGAGGCGTTCGTCTTCGCCGCAACGGTGCTTGCCGTCGTCATCGTGTCGCGCCTCGTCTGGGTGCTGGGTTACGGCGTCATCATACGATCGCTTGCCCGCTTCGGCAGCGAGGACCAAAGGCGAGAAGCGCCGTCGGTTCGTGGCGGTGTGCTTGTCGGCTGGTGCGGGATGCGCGGGCTGGTGACGCTGGTGGCCGCCATTGCCTTGCCGGCCAACTTTCCCGGTCGCGATCCGATCGTGCTTGCCGCCTTCGCGGTCGTCCTTGGCACGCTGGTGCTGCAAGGGATGACGCTGAAGCCGCTGCTGCGCCTGCTCAACTTCGACCCGGACACGACAGTCGACCGCGAAGTGGCGCAGGCACGTGTCGCCGTCATGCAGGCGGCGCTCAACGTGTTGAGCGGCAAGACTTCGAATGCGGCTGCCGCCGTGCGGGAACAATATACGGCCCAGCGCACAATCGCCGAAAACCCGGAAAACGCTCAGGCGGCGACGGAGTATGACCGGCTGCGCCTCTATGCCATCAACAGCCAGCGCGACGCGCTGGAGGAACTGCGCCGCAATGGCACGATCGGCGATGAGGCCTATCACCGACTGGAGGAGGAGATCGACTGGACGGAGCTGGCAGCTTCGCCGGCTGGCCGGTTCCAGCCGCTGACGACCTAGCTGCTGGCCCAGTTCCGCCATCCGCCCGGTACATTGCAACCGTGGCACCGAACCGTTACTGCCATCAGCGAAATTGAGCCGGATAAGCAATGAAGCTGGTCAGCTACAACATCCAGTACGGGTTCGGCAGCGACGGCCGCTATGATCTTTCGCGTGCCGCCGGCATCGTGGCCGGCGCGGATATGATTGCGCTGCAAGAGGTGGAGCGGCACTGGCAGCGCAGCAACCACGACGACCAGCCGGAGCTGCTTTCCCGCCTGCTGCCGGACTATCACTGGGTCTATGCCCCGGCCTTCGATATGGATGCCAGCGAGCGGCGTGATGGGCACCTGGTCAACCGACGCCGTCAGTTCGGCACCATGGTTCTGTCGAGACTGCCGATCGTCTGGTCGCGGCTGCATGCGCTGCCGATGCGCCGCACGCTGCGGCCGCTCAACACCCGCAATGCGGCGCTCGAATGCATGATCCGCACTCCGGCCGGCCCGGTCCGGGTGCTGTCGTTGCATCTCGCCCATATCGCGGTCGAAGAGCGGCTGGAGCAGATAGACTATCTGCTTGCCGAGCATCGCCGTGCGCCCTCCGACGGCGGGCCGTGGAGCGGCGCCGATGACGAGCCTGCCCGCCACTGGAGTAATGGCGAGCCGGAGCCTGAGAACCCAATGGCGGCGATCTGGCTGGGCGATTTCAACATGGAGCCGGGCAGCGCCGAATACAGCCGCATCGTCGGCAGCACGCCCTATCATCGAGGCGCTGCCTACCTCGATGGCTTTGTCGATGCCGCTGCCGTTGCCAGCGAGCCGCCAGCGGATTTCCACACCCACGTGAAGACCATCGACGGCAAGGTGGCAAAGCGCCGGCTCGACCATTGCTTCGTCGGCGGCATGTTTGCGGGGCGCGTGCGCTCGGTGAGCGCCGACATGGGTGAGGTCGCGTCGGACCATTTTCCGCTGCGGATCGACATCGATCTCGAGACGCCGCTCGCGATGGAGCACGACGGATGAGCCTGATATGACGCTCTTCGTCTTCTTCGCGGTGCTTGCCGCCGCGGCCATGCACGCGATCTGGAACGCGCTGGTCAAGGTCCATCTCGACCGCTTCCTGTCGATCACACTGATGACGCTCGGGATGGGCGCTGCTGCCCTCGTGGTGCTGCCCTTCGTCGAGGTGCCGAAAGCCGAAGTGTGGCCCTACATCATGGCCTCGGTGCTCTTCCACATGGGCTACCGGACCTTCCTGATCGGCGCCTACCGGGCGGGCGATTTTGCCCAGACCTATCCGCTGGCGCGCGGCACAGCACCCCTGCTGGCGGCCCTTGGAGGCATGTTCGTGGTCGCCGAGGTGCCGGCGCCGCTTGCCATTCTCGGCATTTTTCTGCTGTCGACCGGCACGCTGGTGATGTCGTTTCGCGGCGGCGCGCATCTGGAGAAGCTGAACCTGCGTGCGGTCGGCTTTGCGCTGGGCACCTCGATTTTCATCGCCAGCTATACGCTGTCCGACGGCAGCGGCGCGCGGCTGGCCGCCACCGCGCAGAGCTATGCCGCCTGGCTGTTCATCTGCGATGCCATTGGCGCGCTGGTGCTGTGCCTCATCCTACGCGGGCCCAGGGCGCTGCCGGTGCTGGCGCGCGACTGGAAGGTGGGCCTGTTCACCGGTGTGCTCAGCGGCGCGGCCTACTGGATCGTGATGTGGGCGATGACCAAGGCGCCGATCGCCTCGGTGGCGTCGCTGCGCGAAACCTCGATCCTGTTCGCCATGATGATCTCGGTGTTCGCGCTCGGCGAGAAGATGACGGGCTGGCGCGGTGCCGCCGCGCTCAGCATCGTTGCCGGTGTCGTTGCGCTCAGGCTGGGCTGAGCATGATCCCGAAAAGTTGCAGACTTTTCGGAAAAGATCATGCGTGAAAAACCAGCCAGATCTTTCAGCCCAGCACCGTCATTACCTGGCCGCGCCGTTCCGGGCTGAAGCGGATGACGACGATGATGCAGACGGCGACCACGCCGGCAAAAAGCGCCAGCGCATAGCCATAGCTGCCCCCGACCCTTTCCGCGATGCCTGCCTGGTAAGGGCCGCCGTAGGAGGCGGCGAGATTTCCGGCCTGATAGATGAAGCCGGGCAAGGTTGCGCGAACCGACCCGGGCGAAAGCTCGTTGAGGTGCACCGGGATGACACCCCAGGCGCCCTGGACCGCGACCTGCATGACGAAGGCGCCGATGGCGAGCATGAAAGGCGTGGTGCTGTAGGCCCACAGCGGAATCGATGGCAAGGCGATCAGGCACGCCAGGGTGATGGCGTTGACGCGGCCGATCTTCTCCGACAGCGCACCGAACGCCAGGCCACCGACGATGGCGCCGATATTGGCAACGATGGTGATCCAGCTCACCGTGTGCGGATCGAAACCATGCTGCTTCTTGAGGAAGGTCGGGTAGAGGTCCTGCGTACCATGGCTGAAGAAATTGAAGAACATCATCAGCACGACGGCATAAAGCGCAACACCCCAATGCTTCTGCAACGTCTCCAAAAGACCCGGTCTGGCGGTCTTCTGCGCTTCGACGAAAGCCGGCGATTCCGGCACATGCGAGCGGATGAAGAGCACGATCAGTGCGGGCAGGAAGCTGAGCAGGAACATGGCGCGCCAGCCGATCGTGTAGCCGCCGATCGTTTGTTGATAGAGCAGGCCATAGACCACCGCTGCCAGGAGGTAGCCGGTCGGGTAACCGCATTGCAGGATGCCCGAAACCATTCCGCGGGCGCTGGGCGGGATGGATTCCATGGCGAGCGAACTGCCAAGCCCCCATTCGCCGCCCATGGCGATACCGAACAGGGCACGAAGCGCCAGGAAGATGCCAAGATTGGGCGAGAAGGCGGCCAATGCTCCGATCACAGAATAGCTGACGATGTTGAGCATGAGGATGGGCTTGCGCCCGTATTTGTCGGCAAGCATGCCGAAGAAGAATGCGCCGATGAAACGCGTCGCCAAGGTCAGGAACAGCGCCTTCGAGACTGCCGAGACATCGGTCTGGAATTCTGTCGCAATATCCGTGAGCAGGAATGTCAGAAGGAAGAAATCAAAGGCATCGAGCGTCCACCCCAGGAATGAGGCCAGGACGGTTTTCTTCTGTTGGGCGTTGAGGTTCAAGACGTGCTCCTTTGCCATCCCCCGGGCAACGATATGTCGCCCGGTTCGCAAAAGAGAACAGCCATCAGCCGGCTTTCGAAAAGCCGGCGGTCACTTTTTCGTAAGGTCGAGATCGAACACCATCAACCCGTCGGTGCCGCCTTCGAGGGCTGCAACCAGCCGGGCGCCAGCGCGCTGATGGGCTTCATGCACCAGATAGGCGTCGCGGGCGGCGGCATCGCGGAAATCGATGGTGAAGCCGTGCGTGAAGCTGCGCGCGAACGGCTCAGGGCTGACATTGGCGCTGAATTCGACGGTGTCCATGCCGTCGATCACTTGTCGCAGCGCCTCGAGGTCAGCACGGATCGCCGCACGCTCGGCGGCGGAAATTTCATTGCGAAACCTAGCAAAAACACAGTGCCGGATCATCGTCAGGGTTCCTTCAAGCTGCACGGTTTCCGGAAAACACCGCCGGCGGAAGCGGCTCGCGGCCAAGGACCAGGTCGGCGCCCTTCTCGCCGACCATGATGGTCGGCGCATTGGTGTTGGAGGAGGGCACGCGCGGCATCACCGAGGCGTCGCAGACCCGCAGGCCTTCGATACCGCGCAGCCGCAGATCGGGCGTCACCACCGCCATGTCGTCGTGGCCCATACGGCAGGTGCCGACGGGATGGTGGTCGGTCTTGGAGCTGCGGCAAGCATAGTCGAACAGCTCGTCGTCGCTGGCGAGCGACGGGCCGGGCAGCACTTCGCGCAGTACGTAGGGCTGAAGCGCCTTCTGCCGCATGATCTCGCGCGCCAGCCTCAGTCCCTTGATCGACATGGCGCGATCGTAGGGATCGGACCAGTAGTTCGGATCGATCAGCGGATGGTCGGCCGGGTCGGCGCTCTTCAGGCGCACCGTGCCGCGCGAGCGCGGCCGCAGGAAGGCCGAATTCAAGGTGACGCCCGGATTGTTCAGTTTCTCGACACCGGCCTCGATGCCGGAGCCGAGGCCGAGATGGAACTGGATGTCGGGCGAGGCGGCGGTCGGGTCGGCGTACCAGAAGCCGCCGGTCTCGAACAGGCTGGAGGCCACCGGTCCCTTTTTCAGCAGCAGATATTGCAGGCCGGCCCAGGCAGTGCGGTGCAGCTTGGCGTAATTGTCATAGGTGTGGTCGCCGGTGCATTCGGCGATGACGAACAGATCGAGATGGTCCTGCATGTTGGAGCCGACGCCGGGCAGATCATGCACCGGCGTGACGCCAACCGCCTTCAGGTGGTCGGCAGGACCGATGCCCGACTGCATCAACAGCTTCGGCGAGCCGATGGCGCCGGAGGAGACGATCACCTCGCGCCCGGCGCGGAGGATTTTCTTCTCGCCGCCCGGCCTGTCCACGATCTCGACACCGATGGCGCGGCCTTTCTCGACGACAATGCGCGTCACCAGCACGTCGGTCCTGACGGTGAGGTTCTTGCGGGCGCGGATCGGTCTGAGGTAGGCGACCGAGGCGGATGAACGCCGGGCATCCTTCTGGGTCAATTGGTAATAGCCGACGCCTTCCTGGCTGGCGCCGTTGAAATCCGGATTGAAGGGAATGCCCATCTCCTGGCCGGCGCGGAAATAGGCCTCGCAGATCGGCAGCGGCGAAATCGGGTTCGACACACCGAGCGGACCCTGATCGCCATGAAAGTCATTGGCGTAGCGCTGGTTGTTCTCGGCGCGTTTGAAATAGGGCAGCACATCGCGGTAGCCCCAGCCGGCGAGACCCTCTTCCTTCTCCCAGGCGTCGTAGTCGCGGGCATTACCGCGCGTGTAGATCTGGGCGTTGATGGAGGAGCCGCCGCCAACCACCTTGGCCTGTGTGTACCAAAACACGCGGTCCTTCATGTGCTTCTGAGGCACGGTCGACCAGCCCCAGGAGGCGATGCCCTTGGTCATCTTGGCGAAGCCCGCCGGCATATGGATATAAGGATGCCAATCCTTGCCGCCAGCCTCCAGCAGCAGCACCGAATTCGCCGGATCCTCGCTCAGCCGGTTGGCCAGAACGCAGCCGGCGGGACCGGCACCCACGATGATGTAGTCGGTCATGACACTGTCCACTTACAGTCGCGGCACGGAGAGCGCGCCGTCGACATTGATGATCGAGCCAGTCGAAAAGCCGAGCTTGCCGCCGGCCAAGGTCGCTACCACCGCGCCGATGTCCGACGCTTCGCCCCAGCGCTTTGCCGGCACCAACCCACCGTCGATCAAGGCGCCGTATTTGGCGGTTACGCCTGACGTCATGTCGGTGCGGATGATGCCTGGTCGCACCTCGAACACAGCGATGTTTTCGGCGGCGAGCCTGAGCGCCAGGTTCTTCACCCACATCGACAGCCCGGCTTTCGAGATGCAGTAGTCCGGCCGTTCCGGCGACGCCATTTCGGCGCTGACCGAGGTGATGGTGATGATCGATTTCGGGTGATCGCCCGGTGTAGCCAGCATCGCTCTGGCGACGGCCTGGCTGAGAAACACGGTGCCGCGCAGATTGACGCCGAGCGCCCGGTCGAAGTTCTCCGGCTTGAGGGCCAGGAGGTCGCCGCGCACGACGGCGCCGACGCCGGCATTGTTGACCAGACAATCGATGCGGCCGAAGGCGCGCATCGCTGCGTCGACCAGTGCTGCGTGACTGTCGAGATCGGCAATGTCGCAGCTGATATAGGCGAATTTTGCGCCCCGCGCCGTGATGACGTCGGCAAGTCCATCGGCGGGTTCTTCGGCAAGGTCGGCGACCAGAATATCGAAGCCGGACTCCGCCAGCGCCTGGGCGCAGGCAAGACCGATGCCGCGCGCGCCGCCGGTGACGATGGCTGCGGGACGGGTCATGCTGCTAATTCCGTCTTGCGGATGTGGTCGGCGACGCGCAGCGCTTGTGCGGCGATCGACAATGCCGGGTTGACGGCGGCCGAGTTCGGCAGGAAGCCGCCATCGACGACGAACAGGTTCCGGTGATCGAAGGATTGGCAGAACGGATCGAGCGGCGAGGTCGCCGGATCGTCGCCCATCTTCACCGTGCCGCACTGGTGCGAGGGCGTGCGCTTGTCGAAGGGGCGCGACAGCACGATCGGATAGCCGCAGGCGCGGAAGTTTTCACGCATCACCTTGGTCAGCCCGTCGAGCGACTGCATGTTGGAGCGCCGCCACTGCATGACGATGTCCTTGCCGTCGACCATGATGCGGCTTTCGGGGTCGGGAAGGTCCTCGCACATCAGGTACCAGTCGACGGCGTGACCGGCGATGAAATCGAGCGCGAATTTCGGCGCGAACTTTACATTGGCGCTGAGAATGTTGCCGTCGATCTTGCCGAGAAGCTGGACGTTGCCGAGTGGCTTGCCCCCCTTGCCGTCGGACAGGTAGTAGTCGTTCAGCATCAGCGTTTTCTGGTAGACGGCGTCGTTCCTGCGGCGCGGATCGATCGCCAGCATGGCACTGGAATTGTGGTTCATGAAGTTGCGGCCGACCTGGTCGGAGCGGTTGGCGAGGCCCTTGCCACTTCCCTTGCCGTTGGCGGGTGAGGGCGAGCGCAGCAGGATGACGGCGGAATTGATCGCGCCGGCACAGAGGATGACCAGCTTCGGCGTCAGCTTTTTCAATTCGCCGTTCTGCCGGTAGTGAATGGCGGCGATGGTTTTGCCGTCGGCCGAGGCTTCGAGATATTCGACATAAGCGCCGGTCTCGAGCTTGATGTTCGGGTCGGTCAGCGCCGCCGTCAGCGGTCCCGTTTGCGCGTCGACCTTGCCTTGCCCGGTGTTGGGGAAAGCGTCCCAGCCGGTCTTGCCGTCTTTCAGCCAGGTGTCAATGTCGACGCCGAGCGGCAGCGAGGCCGGATGCAGGCCAAGGCCCTTGAGCTCGGCGCGGGCGCGCGCGATCGGCGCCTCGTCGGGCACCGGCTTGAAGGCATAGGGCGTCGAATGGAAGGGCTCGGTCGGATCTTCGCCCAGCGTGCCGCGCACACGAAACAGCTGCTCGGCCTTCGAGTACCAGGGCTCGAATTGCTCATAGGAAAACGGCCATGCCGGCGAGACCCCGCCAAAGTGCTCCATGGCGGAGAAATCCTCTTTACGGTAGCGGATCAGCACCGCGCCGTAGAATTTCGAATTGCCGCCGACATAGTAGTAGTTGCCAGGGTTGAAGGCCGCGCCGCCGGCTTCGCGCCACATCTCCTTCGGCCGGTAGTGGCCGTCGACGAAGATGGACCGCGTGTCGCGCGCATGCGGCGTTGCCGGCAACGGGTCGCCACGCTCCAGCATCAGGATCGACGCACCGCAACCAGCCAGACCGGAGGCGATCGTGGCGCCGCCGATGCCGGAGCCGATGATGACGATGTCCGGATTTGCCATGGCCGTCAGCGAATGCGGTTCTCGGTCGCCGGGTCGAAGAACACCGCCTTGGTCAGGTTGAAGGCGAGCGGCGTGCTGGTGCCGGGCTGGATGTTGGCGTCGGCGCGCAGCCGCGCCACCACGCCCTTGCCGCCAAGATTGGTGACGGCGAAGGTGTCCGAGCCTGCCGGTTCCACAACCTCGATATGGCAGTCGGCGGTGGCGATGTTGGAGGCGTTGCGCTCCGCGCCTTCCGGATCGGTCAGGGCTTCGGGGCGGACGCCGAAGATGATCGGCTTGCCCTGGAATGCCGACAGGCCTGCCGGTGCGTTGGCCATAGGCAGCGAGATCGGGTCGCGCGCCTCGCGCTGCAGCACGACGGACAGCGCGTTGCCGTTGGTGCCGATCGTCGCGGGGATCAGGTTCATCGCCGGCGAACCCATGAAGTCGGCAACGAAGAGATTGGTCGGGTTGTTGTAGATCTCGGCCGGGGTGCCGAACTGCTGCACCTCGCCGTCGCGCATGACGGCGATCTTGGTCGCCAGCGTCATCGCCTCGATCTGGTCGTGGGTGACATAGACGATGGTGGTGCCGGTGGTCGCATGCAGGCGCTTGATCTCGATGCGCATGTCGACGCGCAGCTTGGCGTCGAGGTTGGACAAAGGTTCGTCGAACAGGAACAGCTTGGGGTCGCGCACCAGCGCCCGGCCCATGGCGACGCGCTGGCGCTGGCCGCCGGAAAGCTGGCTCGGCTTGCGCTGCAGCAGGTGGCCGATCTGCAGCACCTTGGCCACCTTGTCGATCGCCTTCTGGCGCTCTGCCGCCGGCACGCCGCGCATCTCCATGCCGAAGGAGATGTTCCCGGCCACCGTCATGTTCGGGTAGAGCGCATAGCTCTGGAACACCATCGCAATGTCGCGCTTCGACGGATGCAGATCGTTGATGGCGCGCCCTTCGACGCGGATTTCGCCCGAAGTGATCGTTTCGAGGCCGGCGATGGTGTTGAGCAAAGTGGACTTGCCGCAGCCGGACGGGCCGACCAGCACCAGGAAGCCGCCCTTATCGAGTTCGACGTCGATCCCCTTGAGGATCTCGACCTGGCCGAAGCGCTTTCTCAGGCCATCAATTTCCAGAAAAGCCATCAGATTATCCTTTGACGGCGCCCGCCATCAGACCGCGCACGAAATAGCGGCCGGCGAGCACATAGACGAGAAGGGTGGGCAACGCCGCAATCATCGCGGCCGCCATGTTGACGTTGTATTCGACGACGCCTGTCGAGGTGTTGACGACGTTGTTGAGCGCCACCGTCATCGGCATCGCGTCGCCGGTTCCGGCGTAGGCCGAGGCGAACAGGAAATCGTTCCAGATGTTGGTGAACTGGTAGATCACGGTGACGACGAAGATCGGCATCGAGTTCGGCAGCATGATGCGGCGGAAGATCTGGAAGAAGGAGGCGCCGTCGACCTGCGCCGCCTTGACCAGCTCGGTCGGGAACGCCTCGTAATAGTTGCGGAAGAACAGCGTGGTGAAGCCGATGCCGTAGACGACGTGGACGAAGACCAGATTGACCGTCGGGTTGCCGAGGCCGAAGCTGGTTCCGGTCGCATTCTGCAGCGTCACGCCGAAACGGCCGATGCTGCCTAGGATCGTCGCCATCGGCAACAGCACCGACTGGAACGGGATGAAGCAGGCGAACAGCATCAGCCCGAACACCAGTGTCGCGCCACGAAAACGCCATTTGGTCAGCACGTAGCCGTTGAGCGCGCCGAGCATGGTCGAAATTAGCACCGCCGGAACCACCATCTTGATGGAGTTCCAGAAATAACCCTTGATGCCGGCGCAGGTGAGGCCGACGCAGGTCTCGCCCCAGGCCTTCAGCCACGGGTCGAAGGTCGGCGCTTGCGGCAGCGCCAGCATGTTGCCGTTCTGGATCTCGTCCATGGTCTTGAACGAGGTGACCAGCATGACGAACAGCGGCATCAGGTAGAACAGCGCGAACAGCGCCAGCAGCCCGTAAATGATGATGCGGTTGATGATCTTGACGTTGACGCCGCCGGAGGACTGACGGGCGGGAGTTGTGACAGCGCTCATCGCGGCTTCTCCCGCAGTTCGGAATAGAGGTACGGCACGATGATGGCGACGATGGTCATCAGCATGATCACGGCGCTGGCCGAGCCGACGGCCATCTCGTTGCGCTTGAAAGTGTATTCATACATGAAGTTCGACGGCAGCCAGGCCGAGCCGCCGGGGCCGCCGCTGGTCAGCGCCACGACAAGGTCATACGACTTGATGGCGAGGTGTGCGAGCACGATGAAGGCCGACAGGAAGATCGGCCGCAGCAGCGGAATGACGATGCGGCGATAGAGCTGGAAGGTGGTGGCGCCGTCGATCTGCGCCGCCTTCATGATCTCGCCGTCAATGCCGCGCAGTCCGGCCAGGAACATCGCCATGATGAAGCCGGAGGCCTGCCAGACGCCGGCGATGACCACGGTGTAGATGACGAAATCCTTGTTCTTGATCCAGTCGAAATGGAAACTCGTCCAGCCCCATTGATGCAATGTCTGCTCGAGGCCGAGGCCGGGATCGAGGAACCATTTCCAGGCAACGCCAGTGACGATGAAGGACAGCGCCATCGGGTAGAGATAGATCGGCCTCAGCACGCCTTCGCCGCGGATCTTCTGGTCGAGCAGGATGGCCAGGAACAGGCCGAGCGCCAGGCAGATGAAGATGTAGAGAAAGCCGAAAATGCCCATGTTGGTGATCGACGTGTACCAGCTCGATGGCGGGTCGGTGTCGAAGGTCCAGCCCCACAGCCGCCGATAGGCGCGGGGACCGGTGATGACATAGGACGGGAAGGTCTTTGAATTGGTGAAGGACAGATAGATCGTCCACAGGATGAAGCCGTAGACGAAGACGATGGTGATGGCGAAGCTCGGCGCCAGCACGATCTTCGGTAGCGCGTCCTGCAGGCGCGAGCGCACAGAGGCGCGCGGACGGGCGTGCTCCGGCGTCAGCTTGATCTGGCTTGTTGCTACCGTGCTCATAGGGCTCCTCCCGTCGACGCGAGGCCAACCAGGTTCGCGGATCGGAGCCTTCCCCGCCGGAGCGGGGAAGGCGTTTTGGGTGTGTGACGCTTACCTGGCGTCGTCGATCGCCTTGACCAGTTCGGTCACGGCTTCGTCCGAGGTCTTGATCTGGCCGTGGACGAACTTGGTCACGACATCCTTGTAGGCGTTGGCGATCGCCGGAGGCGCGCCGTAACCCTGCGCAAGCGAGCCGAACAGCGTGCCCTTCTCGTTAGCGGCTTTCAGGTCGGCAATGCCTTTCTTGCCGCAAGCGTCGAAGTCGGTGTCAGGCACGTCGGTACGGGCCGGAACCGAACCCTTGACGACGTTGAAGGCCGACTGGAAGCTCTTCGACAGGGTGGCGGTCGCAAGTGCGGCCTGGGCGGCCTTGCGATCGTCCGCAACATCGAACATGCCGAACATGTCGGAGTTATAAACGACACTGCCGTCGGTTCCCGGGAAGCGATAGCACAGGAAGTCGGTGCCCGGGGTCTTCTTGGCGGCATGGAACTCGCCCTTGGCCCAGTCGCCCATGACCTGCACCAGGGCATCGCCCTTGATGACCATGGCGGTGGCCAGGTTCCAGTCGCGGCCCGAGAAGTTCGGGTCGACATAGGTGACGAGCTTGGCCAGGTTGTCGAACGACTTCTTCATCGTGTCGGACTTGAGCGAAGCGTCGTCGAGGTCGTTGAAGGCCTTCTTGTAGAACTCAGGTCCTCCGGTCGACAGCACGACCGAGTCGAACATGGTGGCTTCCTGCCAGTTCTGGCCGCCGAGAGCGAGCGGGATGACGCCCGCCGCCTTGGCCTTGTCGAGCAGGGCAATGAGGTCGTCGAAGGTCTTCGGCTCGGTGCCGCCGATCTTGTCCATCACCGCCTTGTTGATCCACAGCCAGTTGACCGAATGGACGTTGACGGGCACCGCGACCCATTTGCCTTCATAGATGGTAAACTTTTGCAGCGCCGCGGGAACAGCCTTGTCCCAACCTTCCTTGACGGCGATGGCGGTGAGGTCTCCCATCTTGCCGGCTGCCGCATAGTCGAGCACGGTGTAGCCGAGCATCTGGGAAGCCGTCGGCGGATTGCCGGCTGCCACCATTGCCTTCAGCGCGACCATTGCGGGGTCGCCGCCACCGCCGGACACCGGCACGTCCTTCCAGGCATAGCCTTCCTTGGCCAGGTCCTGCTTGAGGACGTTGAGAGCAGCCGCTTCGCCGCCCGACGTCCACCAATGCAGCATCTGCACTTCCTTGACGTCCTCGGCATGGGCCGCGAAAGCAAGGCCCGATGCGAGAGCCGTTCCAATAAGAAGTTTGCGCAACATGTACTTCCTCCCTTGTTGCATCTACACGACCGGCGGATGCCCGCCGGGTTCTTCTCAACTCAGCCGACCCACCATCCGGTGCGCTGGCCGCGATGAAACTGGATTGTCTTTTCTTCGGTATAATCCTCGACAGCGCGTTTGCCGAGTTCGCGTCCGAGACCGGACTGCTTGTAGCCTCCGAATGGCAGCTCGGGATAACCTTCCATGAACGTGTTTACCCAGACGGTTCCCGAACGCACATTCCGCGCCACCGACATACAGGTGTCGATGCTGGCGCTCCATACGCCCGCAGATAAACCATAAGGCGTGTTGTTGGCGATGTGCAACGCCTTTTCAATCGATTCAAAAGTCAGCACCGAGAGCACTGGCCCGAACACTTCCTCGCGCGCTATGGCCATGTCCTCGGTGACGCCGCGGATGATGGTGGGATCGAGGTACTGGCCGGCATTCGAGGCCAACTGCTTGCCGCCGCTGTAGACGCTGCTGCCGTTGCTTGCCGCTGCCGCGACGTAGTCTGTCACCTTGGCCAGATGGTCTGAAGAGATCATCGCGCCGACCTTGGTGCTGTCATCAAGCGGATCGCCGACGGTCACCCTGGCGGTGAGCGCCTTGACCGTGCTGAGAAAATCGTCGGCGATCGCCTCGTGCACGATCAGCCGGCTGCCGGCATTGCAGCATTCGCCGGCATTGAAGAAGCCGCCGAACACCGCCGCGTCGGCGGCCGCTTCGAGGTCCGCATCGGGGAAGACGATCTGACCGTTCTTGCCGCCGAGTTCCATCGAGACTTTCTTCAGCGAGTGCGCGGCCGATGCCATGGTCGTCTTGCCGACGCGGGTTGAGCCGGTGAACGAGACCATCTCGACCAGCGGATGGCTGACCATCGGTGCGCCGACATCGGCGCCCACGCCGGCGAGGATGTTGACGACGCCGGCGGGCAGGCCGGCCTGCATCAGGATATCACCGAGCACGAAGGTCGAGGCCGAGGTCATTTCGCTCGGCTTGACCACCGCCGTGCAGCCGGCGGCCAGCGCGAAGGGCAGTTTCTGGCTGACGATGAGGAACGGGAAGTTCCACGGCGTGATGATCGAGACGACGCCGATCGGCTCGCGCAGCACGACACCCAGCATGGTGTCGCCGAGATTGGCGTAGGATTCGCCGTGCAGCGTGCGGGCGAGCGAGGCGGCATAGCGCCAGATGTCGACGGCGCCGCCGATCTCGCCGCGCGCCTGGGCGATCGGCTTGCCCGATTCCAGCGCATCGAGCCGTGCGATATCTTCCAGCCGTGCCTCGATCAGATCGGCCGTTTTGAGCAGGATCGCGGCGCGCTCGGACGCTTTCATGCGCGGCCACGGACCGGTGTCGAACGCCTTGTGCGCGGCCTGCACCGCGGCTTCGACTTCGGCTTCGCCGGCCTGTGCATAATGCGAGACGGTGAAGCCGTGGCCTGGGCTCTTGCGCTCCAGCGTGCGGCCGTCGCGGGCATCGACATGCTTGCCGTCGATCAGCAGCCGATAGGTTCCTGGCGCTGCGGATGCCTCGGCGGGCATGATGATGTTGAGGGGGGCGTTCATCTAGTTCGGAATCCTCAGGATCTTGAAAATGCGGGTTTCTGCTTGGTCTTGAAAGCACCGACGCCGGCCTTGAGATCGCCGGTCAGGGCGATGAAGCCGCTGGCCAGCGCTTCGGTCGCGGCGGCACTTTCCTCGCCTTCGGCCACGGCGATCATCAATTTGGCGGCCTCTGTCGCCAGCGGGCCGCGCTCGGCGATCTTTCCGGCCCAGGCCCTGGCTTCGGTCAGGCCGCTGCCGGTTTCGACCACCCGGTCGACCACGCCAAGGGCCAGCGCTTCGGGAGCAAGCAGAATCTCGCCGCCCAATGCCATGCGCCGCACTGTTTGCGCGCCGAAGCGGCGTACGGCACGCTGCGTGCCGGACCAGCCCGGGACGACGCCGATCGAGGTTTCCGGAAATCCGAGCTTGACGTGTGTCTCCGCAACGCGGAAGTCGCAGGCGACCGCCAGTTCCAGCCCGCCGCCCAGCGCATGGCCGGACAGCACGGCGATGGTCGGCTGCCGCAGCCGCGCCAGCCGGTCGAAGACGCGGTGGCCGTAGCGTACCCATTGCACCTGGAAATCGGCGGCGCTCATCTGCGCCCACGCCTCGACATCGCCACCGGCGCAAAAGCCCTTGCCTTCGCCGCGCAGCAATACGACGCGCACATCGTTGGCCGCCTCCGCCTCGTCGAGCGCTATCTCCAGCGCCCGCAGCATCGGAATATCAAGCGCGTTGAACTTTTCCGGCCGCCGCAAAGTGACGATGCCGATGGCGCCTTCAGTTTCAAAGGTGACGAGGCGATCAGTCATGCGCGCCTCCAAGCGAGGCGCCGCCATTCAGCGTCAGGCCGATCAACCGATCCTGGTAGAGAGCTCCCGGTGTCGTCTTGAGGTCCTTGGCGATACCGAGCGGAATCTCGGCCTGGGCCAGCACATCGCGCTGCAGGTCGATGCCGGGTGCGAGTTCGGTGACGACCAAACCGTCCGGCGTCAGCTTCATCACGCAGCGCTCGGTGACGTAGGTGATGTCCTGCCCCTGCGCGACCGCGCGCTTGCCCGAGAAGGAGATGTGCTCGACCTCGCTGACGATTTTCTTGACCTTGCCCTCCTGGTCGATGCGGATGCCGCCATCGGCCAATGAGAGTTTTGCCCCAGCATTGAAGAAGCCGGAGAAGACGATCTTCTTCGCCCGCGCCGTGATGTCGACGAAGCCGCCGGCCCCGGCGGTGACATGCGGCCGTGCAGACAGCTTCGACACGTTGACAGAGCCGTGGCGGTCGATCTGCAGGAAGGACAACAGCGAAGCGTCGAAGCCGCCGGCCTGGAAATAGATGAACTGGTGCGGCGAGGGCATGATCGCCTCGGCGTTCGAGGCGCAGCCGAATTTGAAGTCGAGCAGCGGCACGCCGCCGACAGCACCCTGTTCGATCACCCAGGTGACCTTGCCGTGCTGGCCTTCCTCGAGAAGGATGCGCGGCACATTGGCGGAGATGCCGAAGCCGATGTTGACGGCCATGCCGTCGCGAAGCTCCATGGCGACGCGGCGCGCGATCACCTTCTGGACGTTCATTTCGGCGTTGCGGAAGCTTGACAGCGGCCGGAAGATCTCGCCGGAGATTGCCGGATCATAGGGCGTCAGCGTCGTCTGCAACTGGTCGGGCGCGACGACGATGTGGTCGACCAGCACGCCGGGCACGCGCACGTCATGCGGCTTCAACGTGCCGTTCTCGACGACGCGCTTGACCTGCGCAATGACGACGCCGCCATTGTTATGGGCGGCCAGCGCCTGCTCCAGCCCGCCGAGATAGGCGCCCTCATGCTCGTAAGTGAGGTTGCCGCGCTCGTCGGCCGTGGTGGCGCGGATGATCGAGACATGCGGCACGATCGAGCGGAAATAGAGCCATTCCTCGCCGTCGAACTGCTGAACCGAAACGATCGGCTCGCTGGCGGCCGCGTTCATGGCGCAGCCCTGGTGGCGCGGGTCAGCGAAGGTGTCGAGGCCGACCTTGGTCAGCACGCCCGGCCGTTTGGCCGCGGCCTCGCGGTGCATGTCGAACAGGATACCAGACGGCACGTTGTAGGCGGCGACCGAATTGTCGCCGATCATCTTCCAGATCTGCGGCGGCTCGGACGAGGAGGGGCCTGACGGATAGGAGCCGCACAGTGTGCGCTTCAGCAGGCCGGGCTTGGCCAGATGGTCGATGCCCTTGATGCCATACATGTCGCCGGCGGCGATTGGGTGCAGCGTGGTGATGTCCTTCGGATGGCCTTCGCTGTCGAAGCGCTCGCCGATGGCGGCCAGCACTGCATCCGGACAGCCGAGACCGCTCGACGACGACACGGACACGACCATGCCATCCCTGATCAGGCCTGCTGCCTGGGCTGCGGAAACGACCTTGCTCAATTCTTGCTCCCGAGTTTCGGGTCGATCTTGACGGCTGTGCCGGAGCTGGCCGATTGCAGTGCGGCCTCGGCAGCGGTGAGCGACCAGATGCCGTCCTCGCCGGTGGCGGAAGGCTGGCCGTCGCCGCGGATCGCGGCGTGGAACTGGCGCAACGAGCGGGAATAGAGGTCCTCGCGGTCGAAGCCCAGCTCCTCCTCGCCGTTGGCTGTGCGCAGCAACACCGAGCCGACCGGCTTCTGCGTCATCACGTTGCTGGCGATCAGCGAGCCTTCCGAGCCATGCACCTCGAAGCCGGTGCCGGCGAATTTGGTGGTGAAGCCTTCATGCGACTGCGCGATGAGGCCGGATCTGAAACGCCAGATGCACATGGCGCCGTCTTCCAGCCCGCTGCCGGCCATGCCGGCCGACTGCGTGAAGGCCGAGACCTCGACCGGATCGTCGCCGAGCACGAAGCGCAGCGTGTCGGCATCGTGCACGGTGATGTCGAGCACCACGCCGCCGCCGGCCTCCGGCCTGGTGATGCGCCAGCCCTGCAGATTTTCCGGCAGATAGACGGAATGAAAGACGCGCGCGGCGATCGGCTTGCCGATATGGCCGGCGGCGATCGCGTCACGCATGGCGCGGTGCGCGCCGGCGTTGCGCAGATGGTGATTGGTGCCGAGCACGATGCCGGCGGCTTTTGCCGCGGCAACCATTGTGCGGGCGTCGGCGCTGGTCAGCGCCAGCGGCTTTTCGCACAGCACATGCTTTCCCGCCTTGATGGCAGCGAGTGCCTGTTCGAGATGCAGTTCGTTGGTGGTCGAGATGTAGACGGCGTCGATATCGGCACCGAGCAGAGCATCAAGCGTCGAGACAGCCAGCGGAATGCTGTTTTCCCCGGCATAGGCGGTGGCGCGCTCGGGGTTGGAACTCATCACGGCTGCGATCTCGCCATCGCCCTGCGCGCGGATGGCGTTGATCATGAACTGTCTGGCGATCGTGCTGGCGCCGATCAAGCCCCATCTGACGCTCATGCCGCGTCTCCCATTCCTGTGGGCCTGTTTCGGGTGCGGCGGTCTGGACCGCAGCTTTCCCTGACCACCAGATTGACCGCACCAATATGATCCTCGGCCCGCGTGGTGCGCGACTGGATCATTTTCAGCATGACATGGGCGGCACGCTCGCCAAGGCCGGCGGTGTCCACCGAAACGCTGGTCAAAGCCGGCGTGTAGTGTTCGGCCTCGACCACATCGTCGAAGCCGACGACGGCGAAATCCGCTCCCGGCTCAAGCCCGCGCTTGCGCAGCGCCAGCATGGCGCCAAATGCGACCGCGTCATTGAAGCACAAGGCCGCGGTCGGTGGCTCGGGCAGCGACAGAGCGTTTTCCAGGCAAGCAATGCCGCCCCTGCGGCTGGTCTCTCCTTCGACGACAGTCATGTCGCGGGCGGCGATGCCAAGCGTTTCGCAGGCTTCGCGAAAGCCGCCCAGCCGCTCGTGATAGACCACGAGGTCGGACGAGCCGCCAAAGAAGGCCAGCCGGCGGTGGCCCTTGCCGATGAGATGGGCGGCGGCAAGGTAGGCGCCGCGATGATTGTCGGGCGCGATCACCGGGATGCGGCTTTCCGGCAGGCGGCGCATGGCGAAAACGACCGGAACACCCGCCGTCTCCAGCCGCCGGAAGGCGCCCGGCGTCGTGCCGCGCGCCGGCGACACGATGAGGCCGGCGACACCTTGTTCCATCAGCGATTTCAGCACTTCTTCCTGGCGCACCGGATTTTCCGCCGTGTTGGCGATGAAAGGCACGATGCCTGCCGACTGGAAGACGCGCTCCATGCCGACCGCCAGTTCGGCGAAGAAAGGATTGGTGAGATCGTTGATGACCATGCCGATGACGTTGGAGTGAGCCTTGCGCAGATTGGCGGCGCCGCGGTTGTAGACGTAACCGACATCCTCGATCGCCTTGCGAACCTTGACCGCGGTCTCAGGCCGGATCAGCCCGCTGCCCTGGAGCACGAGCGATACCGTCGATTTGGACACGCCTGCTTCGCGGGCGATGTCGAATATCGTCGCCTTGGCCCGGCTGGCCATCCAGATGCATCCTCCCCGGTTTTCTAGGTCAATCTATTGGAACGTTCTAATCACTGCTCCCGCCCGGAGTCAATCGGGGTTCGTTCTGAATTTGAAAAATTGATCAGGAAAGGCCGGACAGCCCATTTTACAAGGCTTTTTGTGCTGCGGCGCAGCATTTGCCAGTGAATGGGTCCTGACTCCTAAAGGTTCTTGATTTATTGGAACGTTCCATTTATAGGCGCTGCAAAAGGGGAGAGAACTATGGACATTGTCTTGCCTGGTGAGGGTGGCCGCAACAGCCGCTACGCGCTGGTCGGCCAGCCGGTGCAGCCGGTGATCGGCGCGCGGTTTTCCCGCATCGCCTATGCCGCCGCCCATGTCGTTGCCGATCCGCTTGATATGACCGATCCATGGTCGCGGCCCGTGGTCGACTGGGACAGGACCATGGCTTTCCGGCATCATCTGTGGCGGCTGGGGTTCCGCATCGCCGAGGCGATGGACACGTCGCAGCGCGGCATGGGTTTCGACTGGACAAATGCCCAGGAATTGATCCGCCGCTCGATCGCGGAAGCGCGCACCGTCGAAGGCGCCGATCTCGCTTCGGGTGCCGGGACCGACCATCTGGTGGCAAGCGCCGCCAGGACTCTCGACGATGTCATCGCCGCCTATGAAGAGCAATTCGCTTTCATCGAAGGGCAGGGTGGCAAGGCGATCATGATGGCCAGCCGCGCGCTGGCGGCTATCGCCAGGGGCCCGGACGACTATGCGCGTGTGTACGACCGCATTCTGAGCCAGGCGTCCGGCAAGGTCATCCTGCACTGGCTGGGTGACATGTTCGATCCGGCACTGATGGGCTATTGGGGCAGCAGCGATTTCGAGGCAGCGCTCGATACCGTCGTCGCCATCATCGAACGTCACGCCGGCAAGGTGGAAGGGATAAAAATCTCGCTGCTCGATGCCAGCAAGGAGGTCGCGCTCAGGAACCGGCTGCCGGACGGCGTCGTCATGTTCACCGGCGACGACTTCAACTATCCCGAACTGATCGCGGGTGACGGCAGGAAACACTCGCATGCGCTGCTCGGCATTTTCGACGCGATCGCGCCGGTCGCCAATGCGGCGCTGGCCAAGCTGGCGAACGGCGACCGCGCCGGCTACGACGCACTGATGGCGCCGACCGTGCCGCTGTCACGAAAAATCTTCGAAGCGCCGACCGAATATTACAAGGCCGGCATCGTCTTCATGGCCTGGCTGAACGGCCACCAGGATCATTTCGCGATGGTCGGCGGCATGCAGTCGGCGCGCGGCATCCGTCACTACGCCGATGTCTTCTGCCTTGCCGACCAGGCAGGATTGCTGGCCGATCCGGATCTGGCGGTCGCCAGGATGAAAGGTCTTTGCGCCGTAGCGGGCATTTCGGAATAATGGGGGCTCGTGCGCTGAGGCCATACGGCAATGAAGCTAAGGATTTCCATCGTTTTCGTGGTTTTGCTGGCGGCGATTCCCCTATCATCTGCGCAAGGCGGTGATGGCGTCGATCAGGCTGGCGCCAAGGCTGCCCTGCTTGAAGCCTATCCCGGCCTTTTTACCATCTCGGGCAACACAGTGACGTGGTCGGATGGTGCCACAATGGTGTGGGATGATGGCAAGACCCGCACCCCTGAGGAGCTGATCAAGTCCCCCGATATCGAGGACATGTTTCACTACGTCTATCCGACGGCCAGTGCCGGAGACCTAATCCCTGACGTGGATTTCGATCCCGGGCGTATTGGCAACGAGGCTTTTTTCAAGAAACTTTATGGGGCCAGTGCCGCAGCGGTCGGCCATCATTTAACAAGCGTCAAATGGCTGCCCAAACTGGGCAAGTATCCGGTTCGGATAACCTCGCTCTTCGGCATTGACGCGCGCCTCTCCAAAATCTCGAATGCCTTGCAAGACATGCCCGTCGACACAAGCCGCTTCGGCCTCAAGCCGGGCGGCGGTTTCAATTGGCGGGTCATCGCCGGTACGGATCAACTCAGCGTCCATTCCTTCGGGGCCGCATTCGACATCAATGTCGGTTATTCCGACTATTGGTTCTGGAACAAGCCCAATGGCAAGGGCCGTATCCCGTTCAAGAACCGCATTCCCCTTTCAATCGTCACGCTGTTTGAAGGACAGGGGTTTATCTGGGGTGGGCGCTGGTATCACTACGACACCATGCATTTCGAATATCGGCCTGAATTGCTGATCTACAAGGAAAAGCAGGGATAGCCGACCCTTGGATGGCTGAGCAGCGGAAACTGGGCGCCATGTATTGATTGTCTGGATGGGATGGTGGGAGTGACAGGATTGAACCTGTGACCCCTGCAATGTCGATGCAGTGCTCGTCGACGGCCCGTCGCTCCATTTGCGAAGCGGCGAGCTCTCACCCCCCTGTCAGGCGGCGCCTTTATCACAAAGCCCATACAACAGGCGCCGGCCATTCCGCGAAGGCAGCCCTGCCATCGTGATATTAGCAGTTATGCAACTGCGACGCATTTCAACTTTGACGTATTGAAGCGGCCCTATGCGCCTTGGTTAAAATCGTACAGTCGAAATGCCTGCCGGACCTCTGGCGCTTCCTCGGCTTTGGCGTGATTTCCTCGATCCGCACCTTGTCGCCGATCTCCTTAGCGAGCGCGAGCGCCTTTTCCTTGTCCTTGGTGGTCAGCTCAGCGCGCCAGTGCGGCTTCTCGAACACGCTCACCATGTAGGTCATTGCCGGCTTATAGCCCAAGGGCATCCTTCACAGACCGCCAGCTCCGCCACCAGCCTAACTGACTATCTGGGAAAGATCGGCGATGTCGCCGTAGATCATCGAACCTTTGACGAGGTAGCACTTGCCACCCAGGACGTCGGCGAGTGAGCTTGACGCGGTGCAAACCGGCAAGTTCACCTTACGGTCCTTGGCATCGGCACAGCCGATGCTGATCGCGAGGATAGCGAGCATGAGAGTCGTTTTGCTCATATTTAGCCCCCCCCTAGAGCCAGCAGGCCCCCTGGGCAGCAAAACCGGGTTGCCGCCCTGCCTTGCCATTAGGTGGAGCAGGGGTTAAGTCGCGCCATCCCTCGATTGGATGACGCTGGCTCATCTATATTAGCTATCGCTGAAAGATCTGCATTAGCTAACGCTTGAAGAACCGCCGCAGGTCGCTCCTGTGGCGGACTTCTTCCTATGGTTTTATGTAGGACCTCGACCGCTTCGACGCTGATCAATGCATTGGTCAACCGAGGTTTTGTAACCGGCCGTAGGCCGCACCGGCCGTCCCGATCCGCGAGCGGCAGCACGGTCGGTTGCGGCTCACACGGATCATTTTAGAGAAATTGAATATTCGAATAAACGGCCTATAATTTGCCAGCCGGCAAAACCACCCCGTTTGCCGGTCAGGCCCGGCGGTCAAACCCCGAGCCCCCCGCCATGGCCGCCGGACCGCTGGAAAAACGATCGGCAACGCTACGACGGCGGTGGCGGGTGAGGCTGCGCAAAGAATCGGTGGCGGAGCGCTGACGGATAGGTCGAATTCCTCACCGCAACCAGCGAAGGGAGGTCATTCCCATGCACACGGCAGCATTGCGGCTTCGATCGATCCGAGAAGTGTTATTGCCGCTGATGGGGTTTACCGACTGGCACGAAGGCGTCAGCGAAGAAGGCACGCCCATTTGGACACGTTACATCGCGAGAACGGACTCATGGGAGGTTCGTCCGATGACGCCCGAAGAGGAAGCCAAGGCTTTCTGGTGGTATCTTCCACCGTTTTGAGCGTCGTCCAGCGCGCCGCCGGCACAGGTCCCGCGGCTGAAAGCACAACGCCGTTGACGAACTAGCCTTGAAAGCCCGCGCCACGGAGGGACCGATGACGCGGGCCGGCCGACGTACCCACCAGCCTGCGACGGAGCCAAGAGCAGCGGCATCCGAAGCATGAACTCAAAACCGCTAATGTTCCCTCTCCAGGGCCCATCGCCTTCAGGCAGCCCAGCCGGGGGGCGATTAGGCTAGCCCCACGGTTGGGCCACTCGACTTGATCAACCGCCTCGTGGCACGCGCCATGGCGAACACAACGGGCGGCTGGATCGACAGCCAGCGCGTCGTCAGGCATCGGCGAGGGGAGGCCGTAACAGAGACGAACAAGCGCCAGCCACCGGTGCGGCTTGGCAGGCGGGTCGGCGTGCCTGGTGCGCTGGGAACGCTTCTGCCCGGACGGCATAGGAAATGGCGATCGACAAAGGATGGCTCGATCCGGCCATCACCGGGCAATCGGCTATCACGCCGCACGTTGTGCGCCACACGCGCGCGGATGTGTTCAAGGGCGTGGATATCTGCGAAGCGGCCGGCGCGCTCGGCATGTCCGCCAAAACGCTCGACAAGGTCTATGGTCACCACCACGTCGATTTCCAGAGGAACGCGGCCCAGGTTTAGAGCCGGCCTCTGTGCCGTTTCTGTGCCAGGAGGGAGAGGTATTAGCTAAGTGTTTGAAAGGATGGTGGGCGTGACAGGGATTGAACCTGTGACCCCTGCAATGTCAATGCAGTGCTCTCCCGCTGAGCTACACGCCCATCCGAAGCCGCGCATACACCATTTTTGATCCAGCGCGTCAATAGCAGGAAAAAGGAAAGAAGGCGTCGTCTCGCCGCAGCGGCGATAAGGGCGCAGAAGCCTTGCTGAGAGAGCGGCTCAGGCCGCGTGCAGCATCTTCTCGACCTCGTTGACGAGGTCGCGCAGGTGGAACGGCTTCGACAACACCTTGGCGTCTTTTGGCGCCTTGGAATCCGGGTTCAGCGCAACGGCGGCGAAACCGGTGATGAACATGACCTTGAGGTCGGGATCGATCTCGGTGGCGCGGCGCGCAAGCTCGATGCCGTCCATCTCCGGCATGACGATGTCGGTCAACAGCAGCGAGAACGGTTCCTCGCGCAGCCGTTCATAGGCACTGGCGCCATTGTCGAAATCGCTGACCTGGTAGCCGGCGCGCTCCAGCGCCTTGACGAGGAACCGACGCATATCGTCGTCGTCTTCTGCCAGAAGAATGCGTGCCATCTTGTCCCGTCCGAATCACCCGCCCGAGATTGCCGTTGGGCAAGCCCGTTAACCATCCTGTATATGAGGAGGTGAGGGTAAACATCAAGTGAACGAGAGCGGGGATGACCCATATTTGCCCGGCGTGTGCTGCCGCTGAAATGCTGGACACGCGGCCAGCAAGGTGGCACTTTCACATCATGATGCACTGGTGTTTTCGGGTTCGTTCAAATTGAAGACGGCAGCCGAGGATTTTTCGGTCTTTCCACCCTTCGAAATCCGGTCGGGCGCCGAGCAGCGCGTTCCCTTCCTCTTCAACTCACCGCATAGCGGCCGCTACTATCCGGAGCGCTTCCTTGCCATGGCAAGGCTGGACCGCAACGCCATCCGCCGGTCGGAAGACTGTTACGTCGACGAGCTGTTCGGCGGTGCCGTCGCGCTCGGTGCGCCGATGCTGGCGGCGAATTTCCCGCGCGCCTATCTCGACGTCAATCGTGAGCCGTGGGAACTCGATCCGCGCATGTTCGCCGAGCCGGTGCCGTCCTTCTGCAACATCCGCTCGGCGCGGGTGGCCGGTGGGCTTGGAACGGTGCCGAAGCTGGTCGGCGAGGGGCTCGACATCTATTCCGGCCGCCTGCCGCTGGCCGAAGCGGTCGCCCGCATCGAGGCCGTCTACAAGCCCTATCACGAAACGCTGAAACGGCTTTTGACCAGAACCCATGCGCGGTTCGGCTTTGCCGTGCTGATCGACTGTCATTCGATGCCGGCGAGCATCCGTGTCGGAGACAACGGCCTGCGACCCGATTTCATCATCGGTGACCGGTTCGGCATCTCGGCCACCGCTGCCTTGACCGAGACGGCGATCGGCCTGCTCACCGCCATGGGCTATACCGTCGCCCACAACAAGCCCTATGCCGGCGGCTTCATCACCGAGCATTATGGCCGACCGGCGCGCCACCTGCACGCGCTGCAGATCGAGGTCAATCGCGGGCTCTACATGAACGAGCGGACATTCGAGAAAGTCGCCGGCTTCGACGCGCTGGCCGACGATTTGACACGATTTTCGGCGGATCTGATGGCAATGCCCGACCATCATTTCATCGACCTGCCGCTGGCTGCGGAGTGAAACTCTAGTCCGGGATAATCGGCGTAAAAAAAGACCGCATCGTTTGCACGATACGGTCGAAGTCTAGGGAGGAAACGCCCAAGGAGGGCATGGACAGGAAAACCTGTCCGAGGTCGAGGGTATGGTGCGCTGCACAAATGTCAAGCGACCTTCAGGCTTTTTTAATTCACTCTGATGTGGAAATTGCGTTTCGATGATGCTTGTGTGACATCCAGGCAACAGGTGTCGTTGCGGAAAATTCGTCGGACACTCTTGTTTTGGTGGGAAATTGGCGGCAGAGCCCGGCTCGGGCATGCTGCAGTGCGGGAGAATCAGTTGGATATCAGCATCGATTTCATGCGCCGCATCGCGCAGGCGGCGGCGGCGGAAACCTTGCCGCGCTTTCGCAGCCAGGGCGCGGTCGCCAACAAGGAAAAGGGCAGTTTCGACCCTGTCACCGAAGCCGATCGCGAGGCCGAACGCGCCATCCGGACGCTGATATCGGCTGAGTATCCCGACCATGGCATTCTCGGCGAGGAGCATGGCAGCGAAAACATTTCTAGCCGGCATGTCTGGGTGATTGACCCCATCGACGGCACGCGCGCCTTCATCTCCGGCCTGCCGGTGTGGGGGACGCTTGTCGGGCTGACGGTCGACGGCGACGCTGTCGCGGGCATGATGTCGCAACCCTTCACCGGTGAGCTTTACTACGCCAATGCCTCGGGCTCCCACTATGAGGGGCCGGGCGGGCCGCGCAAGCTGACAACCCGCAAAACGACGAAGCTCTCCGAGGCGACCCTGTTCACCACCACGCCGGCGCTGTTCAAGGGCGCGGCGCGCGAGCGTTACGACCAGCTAGAGACGCAGGTCCAGCTCGCTCGTTATGGCGCCGATTGCTATGCCTTCGCCATGATCGCGTCGGGAAGCGTCGACATTGTTACCGATCCCGGGCTGAAGCCTTACGACATCGTGGCGCTGATCCCGATCATCGAAAAGGCCGGTGGCATCGTCACCACATTCGACGGCGGGCCGGCGGAAAAGGGTGGTGATGTGCTGGCGGCGGCGACGCCGGAACTGCATGCGGCCGCGATGGCCGCGCTGCGCGGCTGATATCTTCATGCTTTCTTTGTTTTGACGCAAATCCCTGAGGGGAAAGCGCTTCACACTTTTCCGGGAATTGCTTCAGCGCGGCTTGATCGAGCGCTGGAATTCCGCCGGCGTGCGGCCGTAAACCTGCCTGAACGCGGCGCGATGGCCGCAACCCGCTGACCATCGATGTGCCGGTGCGCGGCGCGTTCACCGACGGTGTCGGCACGTTCCTGTGCGACGATGTCTTCGACGGCCGGCCGATCCAGGTTCGTTTCCTCTGGTCAGCGATCATGGAGAATTCGGCACGCTGGGAGCAGGCCTTCTCTGCGGACGGCGGTACGAGCTGGGAGACTAACTGGGTCATGGAGTTCGCCCCGCCAGGCATGAGCCGGTGATCGGCGTCTGTCAGGCCGTGGGGTCGTCGCTACCAGGAATGAAGGCGTCGAAGGCGGCTAGGAGTTGCTCGCGGTAGATGTCGGCTTCCTGCAGGATTTCGTGACGGGAGCCGTCGATCATCAGCAACGAACCAAGCCGCAGCCGCCTGGCATAGGCTTCCACGGCCTTGGTCGAGACGACCTGGTCGGCGCCGGCGGCAATTATCAGCATAGGCACCTGAATGCGGGCCATGAAGTCGGGGTCGCTGACGGCTTCGGATGCCTTCGCGGCCGCCTGCAGCCAGCGGATCGTCGGGCCGCCAAGCGCCAGTTGCGGATACTCTTCATAGATCCGCGTGTTGCGCCGATAGCGCTCCGGGTCACTCGTCAGCTTGTTGGTCTCGAAAGGCGCCGGCACCTTCGGCCGCGGACCCCAGGCGGCATAGAGCCGGCCAAGGCCGAGAGCGCAGAACAGCGAACAGACGCGGCGAACCGTCCTTATCGAGACCGGCAGATCGGGCACGGTGAGGAACGGCGCGATCAGCACCATGCGCCGCACGCGGTTGACCATCGATGGCGTGGCAAGCAGCGTGATCACCGCACCCGCCGAATGGGCAAGGATGTAATACGGACCGCGGCAGTCGGGCAGCACGATCTCCTCGAAGAATTGTTCCAGGTCGGCGGTATAGTCGCGGAAGCTGCGGACATAGCCGCGCTGGCGATCGCGGATCAGGCGGGAGGAATCGCCCTGGCCGCGCCAGTCGAGGGTGGCGACGCCAAAGCCGCGGTCGGCGAGGTTGCGGATGGTTTCGAAATATTTCTCGATGCACTCGTTGCGGCCGGTGAGCACGACCACGGTGCCCTTCAGCGGGCGAGCGGCCGCGCCGAACAGACCGTAGCGGATCTTCTTGCGATCGCGGGTGGTGAAGAAGCCGCCGGTGGCGTTTTCCGGTCGTGGATTGCCCTCGATTTCGTGAAAAAGGGGGGTGTCGGGGAAGAGATCCGTCATTCGGCGCTTCGTGCTCGGCGTCTGGCGTGCCCGTCCATGCTGGCTGGCTCCGCTAAGGTGATAGACGCCCATGCGCCAAAAGCAAAGGAATTCCCGGTGATGAGAAGCTGCAAATGGAAAGGCCGGAAGCCGCTTGAATGCGTGCTTCCGGCCTCTGTCGATCCGGGAGGAAGGGACGTTACACCCGGTTCGGCCTCGTTGCGGCGCCTTGAGAGCGGTTCATCGTTTCACAGAAACGCAGACCCGCTCTATCTCTTTGTTTTGACGCAATTCCTGAGGAAAAGCGCTACGCGCTTTTCCCGGGAAAACCGCTTCACACTTTTCCTGGAATTGCTCAATCCAGCGCCGCCAATCCTTGATCTTAGGCTCACTCTAACGCGGGCTGTCTGAACGCGCGCCGAAGCGCTGGTTCATCTGCCGTTCATCAACGACCAGCCGCACGGGCTTTTTGCCAGCAGGCGAAATCTTGAAATGCATTCGAGCGCTCCCCAAATGTCGGATGCGGTCGCCAATACTGGGGCCGCTGGTCCAGCCGAAACGCCGCTCAAGGGTTTCGCAACGGCCATACGCAAACCATGTTGCTCAACAGGAGAACACCTCATGCGTCACGTTGATTTTTCCCCGCTTTATCGCTCGACGGTCGGCTTCGACCGTCTCTTCACCATGCTCGATTCGCTTGCGCAGCCGGATGGCGCGCAGACCTATCCGCCCTACAACATCGAGCGCACCGGCGAGGATTCCTACCGGATCTCGATGGCGGTTGCCGGTTTCTCGGACGAGGAGATCTCGATCGAAGCCCACCGCAATGTGCTCACCGTGAAGGGCGAGCGCAAGGAAGAGGGCACTGGCGAAGGTTCCGAACTGCTTTATCGCGGCATTGCCTCGAGGGCTTTCGAGCGCCGCTTCCAGCTTGCCGATCACGTCGAAGTCGTCGGTGCTTCGCTGAAGAACGGCCTGCTGTTCGTCGACCTCAAGCGCAACATTCCCGAGGAATTGAAGCCGCGCAAGATTGCCATTACGGCGTCTTCGGCCAAGGCCAAGCAGATCGAGGCCAAGACCGCCAACTGAACCAATAGCCTCCCAAGGCAAGGCGGCGCCGAAAGGTGCCGCCTTTTTTGTTGTCCGTGATACCGCCAGAGCCTGTTTGTTCCATGCCGATTGAACGGGATGGGGCTCTATCTGCTTGTACGAGGCATGATCTTTTTCGAAAACCGGTATCCACTTTTCGGGATCATGCTCTAGCCAGCGATCAGCTGGCCAAAGCGGTCGACTTCATCGGCCGTCGTCGCAAAGCTGGTGACGAAGCGATAGAGCAACTCGTCCTCGCCTATATGGCCGTCAAAGCCATGCGGCTTGTGCCAGTCGTAGAAGGCAGCACCCGCTGCCTGCAGCTTTTCGGCCTCGGCTTTCTTGATCACCGCGAACACCTCGTTGGCCTGCGGCAGCCAGGCCAACTTCGCCGTGGCCGAATCCTCGATCGCCGCCGCGAGACGCGCGGCCATGGCGTTGGCGTGGCGGGCGGTGTCCAGCCACAATCCATCCTTGAAATAGGCCGCGAACTGCGCCGCGACGAAGCGCGATTTCGAAAACAGCTGGGCAGCGCGCTTGCGCAGGAAGGCCAATTCCCTGGCACGGTCGAGATCGAACAGGACGATCGCCTCGGCGCACCAGCAGCCGTTCTTGGTGCCGCCGAAAGAGAGGATATCGACGCCGCGTTTCCAGGTCATTTCGGCCGGCGTCGTGTCCAGCGCGACCAGCGCGTTGGCAAAGCGGGCGCCGTCCATGTGCAACGGCACGGAATGTTTCTTGGCGATGGCCGAGATCGCGGCGATGTCGTTCAGCCCGTAGATGGTGCCAACCTCGGTCGACTGGGTGATCGAAACAGCCATCGGCCTTCCCCAATGGACGATTTCGGGCGCGAAGCGGCCGATGGTCCTCTCCAGATTGTGCGGATCTATCTTGCCGAGCGCGCCATCAATCGCATGCAGTCGCGAGCCGCAAAAATATTCCGGCGCACCGCATTCATCTTCGATCACATGCGATTCGCGGTGGGCGAAGGAAATGCCGCCAGGCTTGTTATAGGCGGTCAGCGACAGCGAGTTGGCGGCTGTGCCGGTCGCCACGAAGAACACCGCGACTTCGCGCTCGAAAATCTCGCTGAAGTGCCGGTAGACGGCCTGGTCAAGCGCACCGTCGCCATAGGCGGGGGAAAAACCACCGGCATTGGCCGACAGGCCGGCCACGATATTGGGATGGGCGCCTGCCCAATTGTCGGAAGCGAAGAACATGCATCTGCCCGTGTGTTGTGGAAATCAGTGTTTTGGGGAAATCGGTCGGACGTTGACCGGTTTCGCGTGCTGACCGCAAGGGCCAGACGCCGGAAAACCATTAAAGCCAGTCAACCGGGCAGGGCAGCAGCTGGCGACCGAAGCTTACGTTTCTCCTCAACTTCACGTAATTTTCTGTCGCCAGCGGCCCAAGTTTTTTGTGAATCGGTCTTGTGCGCGTTCAGGATTTCTGTCATAAAAATTTAGGACAGTAGTGCTGTCTTATTTTGTCGCACAAAACGAGCTGGATTGGCGTATCATTTGGGCCTCTCCGGCTGTTGCTGCGAGCGACAGGTTGGACAGCCAGACTTTGGCCTGTACGAATAGGAACCATGCGGAACGCCGCCTGGTTCGGCAAGGATTTCGCAAGACGTGCCGCAAGGATCAGGGTGAGCCAGGCGCTTGCCGAGGCAAACCGGCGCCCGAAGGGCTGGGAATGGAGGACAGGAGATGACGGACATGACGCACTCTGCGACGAACGGCCAGGCCGCGCAGACGAAAGCGGCAACCGTCAAAAATACGTTCCGAACCAGCACGGGCTTTTCCGCCCACGGCCTCTACGATCCGCGCAACGAGCATGATGCGTGCGGCGTCGGCTTCATCGTCAACATGAAGGGCGTGAAGTCGCATCAGATCGTCAAGGACGGCCTTGCCGTGCTCGAAAACCTGACGCATCGCGGCGCCGTCGGCGCCGATCCGCTGGTCGGCGATGGCGCCGGCGTGCTGGTGCAGCTCCCGGATCGTTTCTTCCGCGAGGAGATGGCAGCCCAGGGCATCGACCTGCCGCCGGCGGGTCAGTACGGCGTCGGACACTGGTTCATGCCGCAGGACGCTGCCTTGCGCGCCCATATCGAGGACATCATCGCCGAATCGGCGCAGTCCGAGGGGCTTCCGCTCATCGGGTTCCGTGACGTGCCCGTCGACAATTCGTCCCTGTCGAAGGCGCCTGACATCGTGGCGTCCGAGCCGTTCCATCGGCAGGTCTTCATCGGCCGCACATCAGACATCCCCGACGACGAGGAGTACGAGGCCAGGCTCTATCTGCTGCGCAAGGTCATATCGGGCCGCATCTACGCCGAGAACGACAACAAGGACATCGGCTCCTACTGCGTGTCGCTGTCGGCACGGACCATTGTCTACAAGGGTATGTTCCTGGCCTATCAGGTCGGTGCCTACTACAAGGACCTGACCGACCCGCGCTTCGAAACCGCGCTGATCCTCGTCCACCAGCGGTTCTCGACCAACACTTTCCCGTCATGGAAGCTGGCGCATCCGTACCGCATGGTCGCCCACAATGGCGAGATCAACACCGTGCGCGGCAACAACAACTGGATGGCGGCGCGACAGGCGTCCGTCGATTCCGAACTGTTCGGCAACAACATCTCGAAGCTTTGGCCGATTTCCTACGAAGGCCAGTCCGACACCGCCTGCTTCGACAATGCGCTCGAGTTCCTGTTCCAAGGCGGCTACAGCCTCAGCCATGCGATGATGATGCTGATCCCGGAAGCCTGGGCCGGCAACAAGCTCATGGATGCCGACCGCAAGGCTTTCTACGAGTACCATGCAGCGCTGATGGAGCCGTGGGACGGACCGGCGGCAGTCGTCTTCACCGATGGCCGCCAGATTGGCGCCACGCTGGACCGCAACGGACTGCGCCCGGCGCGCTACATCGTCACCGACGACGACCGCGTCATCATGGCCTCGGAAGCCGGCGTGCTGCCGGTGCCGGAAGAGAAGATCGTCAAGAAGTGGCGTCTGCAGCCCGGCCGCATGCTGCTGATCGACCTGGAGAAAGGGCGCATCGTTTCCGACGAGGAGCTCAAGTCGGAGATCGCGACCAAGCATCCTTACAAGACCTGGCTCGCCAACACGCAGCTCATCCTCGAAGACCTGAAGCCGGTCGAACCGCGCGCGCTGCGCAAGGATGTCAGCCTGCTCGATCGCCAGCAGGCGTTCGGCTACACGCAGGAAGACACAAAGCTGTTGATGTCGCCGATGGCGACGACTGGCCAGGAAGCGGTGGGTTCGATGGGCACCGACACGCCGATCTCGGCGATGTCGGACAAGTCGAAGCTGCTCTACACCTATTTCAAGCAGAACTTCGCCCAGGTCACCAACCCGCCGATCGATCCGATCCGCGAGGAGCTGGTGATGAGCCTGGTGTCCTTCATCGGGCCGCGGCCGAACATCTTCGACCTGGTCGGCAATTCGCGCCGCAAGCGGCTCGAGGTGCGCCAGCCGATCCTGACCAATGGCGATCTGGAAAAGATCCGCTCCATCGGCCACACCGAGGACCGCTTCGACACCAAGACGATCGACATCACCTACGGCTCCAATGAAGGGGCCGCGGGCATGCAGGGCGCCATCGACCGCTTGTGCGAGCGGGCGGAGGCGGCGGTCGCCGGCGGCTACAACATCATCATCCTGTCCGACCGCCAGGTGGGGCCGGACCGCATCGCCATCCCGGCGCTTCTGGCGACGGCCGCGGTGCATCATCACCTGATCCGCAAGGGGCTGCGCACCTCGGTCGGCCTTGTCGTCGAATCCGGCGAGCCGCGCGAAGTGCATCATTTCTGCTGCCTTGCCGGCTATGGCGCCGAGGCGATCAACCCGTACCTTGCCTTCGATACGCTGCTCGACATGCACAAGCGCGGCGAACTGCCGAAAGAGGTCGACGCCTACGAAGTCGTCACGCGCTACATCAAGTCGATCGGCAAGGGCATCCTCAAGGTGATGTCCAAGATGGGCATCTCGACCTACCAGTCCTATTGCGGCGCGCAGATCTTCGACGCCATCGGATTGAAAACCGATTTCGTGCAGCAGTATTTCACCGGCACCGCGACGCTGATTGAAGGCGTCGGGCTGGACGAGATCGCAAGCGAGACGCTCAGCCGCCACAATGACGGATTCGGCAACGATCCGGTGCTGCGCAACAGCCTCGAAGTGGGCGGCGAATACATGTTCCGCATGCGCGGCGAGGCGCATATGTGGTCGCCCGACGCGGTCGCCACCTTGCAGCACGCCGTGCGCCAGGGCTCGTGGGAGACGTTCAAGGACTATTCCGCGCAGATCGACAGCGAGACGGCTCGCGCCCAGACCATTCGCGGCCTGTTCAGGATCAAGCTGGCCGAGGAGAGCGGCCGCAAGAAGGTCGCGCTCGACGACGTCATGTCGGCGGCCGACATCGTCAAGCGGTTCTCGACCGGGGCGATGTCCTTCGGCTCGATATCGCGCGAAGCGCACACCACGCTGGCGCGTGCGATGAACGCTATCGGTGGCAAGTCGAACACCGGAGAGGGTGGCGAAGAGGCCGACCGCTACCTGCCGCTGCCCGGCGGCGGCAAGAACCCCGAACGCTCGGCGATCAAGCAGATCGCCTCGGGCCGTTTCGGCGTGACGGCCGAATATCTCGTCAACTCCGACATGATGCAGATCAAGGTGGCGCAGGGCGCCAAGCCCGGCGAGGGCGGCCAGTTGCCCGGCCACAAGGTCGACGCGACCATCGCCAAGGTCCGGCATTCGACGCCGGGCGTCGGCCTGATCTCGCCGCCGCCGCATCACGACATCTATTCGATCGAGGATCTGGCGCAGCTGATCTACGATCTGAAGAACGTCAATCCGGCGGCCGACGTGTCGGTCAAGCTGGTGTCGGAAGTCGGCGTCGGCACGGTTGCGGCGGGCGTCGCCAAGGCGCGTGCCGACCACATCACCATCTCGGGCTATGATGGCGGCACCGGTGCGTCGCCGCTGACATCGCTCAAGCATGCCGGCAGCCCGTGGGAAATGGGCCTTGCCGAGACGCACCAGACGCTGGTGCTTAACGGCTTGCGCTCGCGCGTGGCGCTGCAGGTCGATGGCGGCTTGCGCACCGGCCGCGACGTCATCATCGGCGCGCTGCTCGGCGCCGACGAGTTCGGCTTCTCGACCGCGCCGCTGATCGCGGCCGGCTGCATCATGATGCGCAAGTGCCATCTCAACACCTGCCCGGTCGGCGTGGCGACGCAGGATCCGGTGCTGCGCAAGCGCTTCAAGGGCACGCCCGAACATGTCATCAACTTCTTCTTCTACGTGGCGGAAGAAGTGCGCGAGCTGCTCGCCGAGATGGGCTACACCCATATCGACCAGATCATCGGCGACACCGACCTCCTGGAAAAGCGCGACTTGATCGTGCACTGGAAGGCGCGGGGGCTCGATTTCTCGAAGATGTTCTTCAAGCCGGACGCGCCGCATGAAGCGGTGCACTGGACCGAGCGGCAGAAGCACCCGATCGACGACGTGCTCGACCGCAAGCTGATCGAACTGGCCAAGCCGGCGCTCGAGAGCAAGCAGCCGGTCAAGATCGAGGTCGACATCCGCAATGTCGACCGCTCGGCGGGCGCCATGCTGTCGGGCGAAGTGGCCAAGCGCTTCAAGCACAAGGGCCTGCGCGAGGACACGATCTCGGTGAAGCTGACCGGCACCGCCGGCCAGTCCTTCGGCGCCTTCCTGGCGCGCGGCATCTCGTTCGAGCTTGTCGGCGCAGGCAACGACTATGTCGGCAAGGGCCTGTCGGGCGGCCGCATCGTCATCCGGCCGCCTGAAGAGGCCAAGATTGTCGCGGCCGAGTCCATCATCGTCGGCAATACCGTGCTTTATGGCGCGACCGAGGGCGAGGCTTACTTCGCCGGCGTCGCCGGCGAGCGCTTCGCGGTGCGCAACTCGGGTGTTGCGGCCGTCGTCGAAGGCGTCGGCGACCATGGCTGCGAGTACATGACCGGCGGCATTGTCGTCGTCATCGGCAAGACTGGCCGCAACTTCGCCGCCGGCATGTCAGGCGGCGTCGCCTATGTGCTGGACGAGGCGGGTGATTTCGCCGAGCGCTGCAACATGGCGATGGTCGAGCTGGAGCCGGTTCCCGAAGAGGACGACCTGATGGAAAGGCTGTTGCATCATGGCGGCGACCTTGACCACAAGGGTCGCGTCGACGTGTCCGGCGACATGACCAGCCATGACGAGGAGCGGCTTTACCAGCTGATCTCGAACCATGTGCACTACACCGGTTCGGTGCGCGGCCGCGAGATCCTCGACGACTGGACGACTTTCCGGCCGAAATTCCGCAAGATCATGCCGGTCGAATACCGCCGCGCCCTGATCGAGATGGAACGCATGCGCATGGGCGTGGCGGCGGAATAGACTTATGCGTTGCCGGGAGGCGCTGGCTTCCCGGCCCACTTTCATCGACAGTTTGACCTCGAGGGCAAGGTTGCCATGGCTGCCTCAAGAGGTTAACGGGTGCGGCGAAAACCGCACCATCTGGACAGCAGGAACTGGACTATGGGCAAGGTAACAGGCTTTCTTGAAATCGACCGGCAGGTGCACAAGTACCAGCCGGCCTCCGACCGCATCCGGCATTTCCGCGAATTCACGCTGCCGATGTCGGACAAGGAGGTCGAGAAACAGGCCGCGCGCTGCATGGATTGCGGCATTCCGTTCTGCCATGGACCGACGGGCTGCCCGATCCACAACCAGATCCCCGACTGGAACGACCTCGTCTACAATGGCGACTGGGACAACGCGATCCGCAACCTGCATTCGACCAACAACTTCCCGGAGTTCACCGGCCGCATCTGCCCGGCGCCCTGCGAGGAAGCCTGCACGCTGAACCTCGAGGACATTCCTGTCGCCATCAAGACGGTCGAGCAGGCGATTGCCGACAAGGCCTATGAGACCGGCCATATCAGGCCCTATCCGCCGGAGAAGAAGACAGGCAAGCGCGTCGCCGTCATCGGCTCCGGCCCGGCCGGCATGGCGGCTGCCCAGCAGCTTGGCCGCGCCGGCCACGACGTCCATGTCTATGAGCGCGAAAGCCGGCCGGGCGGGCTGATGCGCTACGGCATTCCCGACTTCAAGATCGAGAAGCACTATATCGACCGGCGCATCGAGCAGATGCAGGGCGAGGGCGTGACTTTTTATTGCGGCGTCAATGTCGGCGTCGACAAGACGGTGAACGAGCTGCTGGCCGAGTACGATGCGGTGCTCTATTGCGGCGGGTCGGAAACACCCCGCGCGGCCGGTATTCCGGGTGACGATCTCGGCGGCGTGCATGACGCGATGCCCTATCTGGTGCAGCAGAACCGGCGGGTCGGTGGCGAGCCGATCCAGTCGGTGGCGTGGCCGTCGCATCCGATCATCGCGGGCGGCCAGCATGTCGTCGTTGTCGGCGGCGGCGACACCGCCTCCGACTGCGTCGGCACTGCTTTCCGCCAGGGTGCGGTGCGCGTCACCCAGCTCGACATCCGCCCACAGCCGCCGGAGAAGGAAGACAAGCTTTCGGTCTGGCCCTACTGGGCGACCAAGATGCGTACCTCGTCCTCGCAGGCCGAAGGGGCGGAGCGCGAATTCCAGGTGGCGACGCTCGAATTTATCGGCGAGGAAGGCCAGCTGACCGGCGTCAAGTGCTGCGAGGTCGACGACAAGCGCAAGCCGATCGCCGGCACCGAATTCGTCATCCGCGCCGATCTTGCCTTCATCGCCATCGGCTTTGCCGGTCCGACCACCGCCGGCCTGGTCTCTGAACTGGACGGCCAGATGAAAATCGTCACCGACAGCCGCCGTTCCAGGAATGTCGAGGCCAATGACCGCGACTACAGGACCAGCGTCGACAGGCTCTACGCGGCGGGCGACGTGCGCCGCGGCCAGTCGCTGGTCGTCTGGGCGATCCGCGAGGGCCGCCAGGCAGCGCGTTCGATCGATGAGGCGTTGATGGGCTCGAGCGTCCTGCCGCGTTAAGGGTTGATCGCCGTCGTCGTGTCGGTCGTGGCTGCCGCCGCAGCAGGCTGCGCCCGGGGTGGCCAGGAGAAATCGTCGGCGCGGCCGGGCGAAGCCTGCGGTGCCTTGCCCTCGACCACCAGCCTTTCGCCGGGCAGGTTCGGGTTGGCCTTTGCCGGCGGCGGTGCCGCGCCCAGAAGTTCGGAGCCGCCATCGAGTGCCGGATCGCTGAGCAGCATCGGCACGGTGCGGTCGATCACAATCGGAGCCGCGGCCGGCCCGGGCGCTTCGACGGGCGCGCCTGCCGGTGCGGTCGCCGGGACCACGCCTCCGGGCGCGGCGAGGCCGAGGATCTTCATCAGCGGCTTTTCGGTATAGAAGGCGAGCTTGCGCTTGCCTGCCTTCGAGACGTTGATGCCGTCGTCGGCACGCAGCCGAACCGGCTGGCCGTTCATGTCGGGGCCGCTGGGGACGAAGGCGCCGTTCTCGTCGACGAAGCCATCCCAGACGTCGACGAATTCGCCGCCATGGCTTTCCGCCGTCTGATGGTAGATGTCGTTGAAGGCCAGCATGTCGGAGGTCATCTTCGGTACCCGGAACGCCGGCATGCCAACCCACACGAAGGGCACCTTGGCGTCGGCGATGGCCTTGCCGAGTGCATCGGTGCGGCGCTCATATTCCTTGGTCCAGTTCTCGGACCGAGGCTGCTCGCGCACATCCCCCACCCTCATCTGCTGACGGTCGTTGGACCCCAACATGACGACCACGGCGGCGGGTTTCTCGGTCTCGATCAGCGTCTTGATCTGCTCGGGCCAGTTGTAGAAGTCGTCGCGCACGAAGCCGGATGAACCATTGCTGCGAACCACGATCCTGATGCCTGGGTTTTCCGCAAAGGCGGTGTCGAGGCCTTCGGCAAGCCCGGACGCCATGAAGTCGCCGACCACCAGGACGGTGCGGGCATCCGGGACTTTCTCGGCGATCGGTGTTTGCGGTTCGGCCGGCGCACGCGGGACGCGGGGTTTGCGCGGCTTTGGCTTCGCCTTCTGGATGTTCATCGGCGGCTCGATCCGCTCGCTGCGGCGCGGGAACAAAAGGTCGCGCAACGACCAGCCGCGGTTTTGCTGTTCCTGCGCCATGGCGGGGGCATGAAAGGCGCCGGCCAAACCGACTGCGAGCACGACGACAGCCAGAACGAGCACCGGCATGCGACGAACAAGCCCTGCGATGCGCGCAGCCGAAGCCAATCTTTTCCTCCATCCCTTGGCGCTTCTTTCGAAAAGTCGCATCGACTTTTCGAAAGGACATTGCACCAAACCAGATTGCTACAGTGTCCGATGCGCGTCCGAAAGGCCGCGCGGCACCGCAGGTGGCTCTATTTCTGCCGGAGCCACTTCAGCACTTCCATGCTCGGATAGCCGTCCTGGGTCAAGCCGGCCTGGGCCTGGAAGGCCATGATGGCGGTTTTCGAGCCGTCGCCGATCTTGCCGTCGAACTTGCCGTCGTAAAGGCCGTGCTGCGAAAGCCGTTTCTGCAGTTCCTGCCTTTCCTCGAAAGTGAGCTTGGTGAAAGGCCGCTTCCAGTCCTGCACGAGTCCGCTGGAGCCGGCGATTTCGTCAGCGAGAAGGCCGACGGCAAGGGCATATTTGTCGGCATTGTTGTAGGCTTTGATGACCGAGAAATTCTTGATCATCAGGAAGGCTGGCCCGCTGCGGCCGTCCGGCACCTTCAGCGTCGCCTTGTCGCCACCGTTCTTGAACGGCTTGCCGTTGGCCCTGACGACGCCGAGCGCCTGCCATTGCGACAGCGTCTTGGAGCCGCCGGGAAGTTTGCCGGCAGGCAAGGTGACCTCATAGCCCCAGGTCTTGCCTGCCTGCCAGCCATTCTTCTTCAGCAAATTGGCGGCCGTTCCCAGCGCGTCGGGGATCGAATTCCAGATGTCGCGCTTGCCGTTGCCGTCCATGTCGACGGCATAGTGCAGATAGCTGGTCGGGATGAACTGGGTGTGGCCCATGGCGCCGGCCCAGGATCCGCTCAGATGGCTTTCGTCGATATCACCCGTCTGCAGGATCTTCAGCGCGGCGATCAGCTGGGTGCGGGCGAATTTCGCCCGCTTCGGATCGGCATAGGCCAAGGTCGCCAGCGAGCGCACGACATTGCGCATTATGTCGTCGCGTTTGAGGATTTCGCCATAGTTCGATTCCATCGACCAGATGGCGAGCAGAATGTAGCGGTCGACGCCGAACCTGGCTTCGATCCTGTCCAGCCATGGCTTCCATTTCTTGGCCATTTGCTGGCCGACGGCGACAGACTGGTCATGGACGCGGTTGTCGAAATAGTCCCATGCAGGCGCGGTGAATTCAGGCTGCGTGCGTGCCTTTTCCAGCACCACCGGGTCAATATCCTTGATATCTCTGAAGGCCTGATCGTAGAGCGCTCCGGAAACGCCGCTCTGCACGGCGGTGGCGCGGAAGCCGGCGACCCATTGCCGGAAACCGGCATCTGCGAACGCCGGGCCGGAAGGCATCAGCAGAGCGAGCGAGAGGCTGGCTGCCGCGATGACGCTGGTAAAACGTTTTGCGGCATTGCGAACGGACATCTTTTCCTCCTTCTCTGTGTCAGGAAAGACCATTCATCGCCGAACCAGGTTAGGAATTAGTTTACCATAGGTGCCGCCGGGAACGAAAAGACGCCTCAAAGCTTTACCGGTGAACGTTCCCCCCTTCAGTCGTCCAGTAATCCTCAATTTCGGCGTGAAAATGTCTTGAAACGGGGATTGCGGAGCAGGCCATCAAACGGATAATTGACAGTATGAAGAGAGTTCGCAAGGCAGTCTTCCCGGTCGCCGGTCTTGGCACGCGGTTTCTCCCGGCCACCAAGGCCATCCCCAAGGAAATGCTGACCGTCGTCGACCGGCCAGTGATCCAGTATGTGGTGGATGAAGCGCGCGAGGCCGGCATCGAGCATTTCATCTTCGTCACCGGCCGCAACAAGGCCGTCATCGAGGACCATTTCGACGTCCAGTTCGAGCTCTATGACACGCTGGCCCAGCGCGGCAAGGACGACCAGCTTGCACGCCTGCAACGGCTGCAGCCGGCGCCGGGGCAGACCAGTTTCACCCGCCAGCAGGTGCCGATGGGGCTCGGCCATGCCGTCTGGTGCGCGCGCGAACTGGTCGGCGACGAACCCTTCGCCCTTTTGTTGCCCGACATGATCATGCAGTCGGAAAAGAGCTGCATGAGGGAGATGGTCGAGCTTTACCAGGAAACCGGCAACAACATCATCGCGGTGCAGGAATGCGACCCGGCTGAAGCCCACAAGTATGGCATCGTCGGCCGTGGCGAGGACACGCATCATGGTTTCCGCATCACCGAGATGGTGGAAAAGCCGAAGACCGGCACCGCACCGTCCAATCTTTACATCAACGGCCGCTACATCCTGCAGCCTGAGATCTTCAAGATCCTCGAAGGCCAGGAAAAGGGCGCCGGCAACGAGATCCAGCTCACCGACGCGATGCTGAAGCTGGAAAAGCTGCAGCCCTTCTTTGGCTACCACTATCAGGGCCGCACTTTCGATTGCGGATCGCCGGAAGGCTTTGTCGAGGCCAATGTCGCCTTCGCGCTGTGGCGCAGCGACATGAACGAGAACATGGCCGGCGTCATCCGCACGCTTCTCGACGAACTGAAGCCGTCGGAGCGTCGCGGCGCCGCCTTCTAGGATAGGCGTGGATCAGCGCTGCACCTTCACGCCCAGGAAGATGCTGTTGGCTGTGTAGTCGCGGCCCGGCAGATTGCTGGTCAGTTTCTCGGTCCTGACCCGGGTGGTCAAGCCGGCATAGCGGTTCAGCCACCACGTCAGGCCAGCCTCGGCGCTTAGAGTCATGTCGTGGCCGTCGACGCCGATGTAGTCGCGCCAGTCGAGGCCCAGAGCAGCATTTCCGGTGAGGTTGGCGCGAATCTGCCGTTCGCCCGTCAAGCGGCCTGAGTAGAGGATATCGCCGCTTTCATCGGCGGTGGTCGTGGGCTCGACGGTGGTCTGGCCGGTCAGGCCGATCGTGGTGCCGCGTTCGGGCGACCATTTGAGATCGGCGTTGACGGTGGCGCCTGAAATCGCCTCCAGACTGCTGTCGTCGATCGCCTCCCTTAGCCAGCCGGCGGAGAACTCGCCGGAGAGCTTCTCGCCCATGTCGAGTTCAAGGCCTGCGCGGGCACCGAGCCGCGTCGAGGAGCGCTCGAAACCCTCGTCGTCGACGCGTTGATCATAGGCCCGGCGACCGACCTCGATTTCAGTGAAAGGGGTGATGGCCGGCGAGATTTCGTAGCCGGTGCGCAAGGTCGCTGTGTAGAGCGTGGAGTCGCGATCCTTCTGCGACAGCGAGGTGCCGTCCGAAAGCTTGGCGTCGCCATAGAAGTCGTGCGTCACCGCGCCGGTCAACGCATAGCGCATCTTGCCGGCGTCCTTTTCGATGCCGAGGCTGCCATTGACGGTCTGCCGCAGGGGCTGCGTGTCGACGCCGGCAATGGCGTCCGGCGAGGAGGCCGATTCCGGTACGGCCTCGTAGCCGAGCTTGGCGATGGCGCGCAACTCGTTGTCGAGGTCGACGTTGAGCTGGCCCTCGATGCGGCCCTGCTCATTGTGAACCGAATAGCCCGACACGGTCTCGCGGAAAAGGCCATAGCCATCGATCGTCGCCGAGTTCTCGCTCCAGTCGGAGGCGGCGGAAAAGCGCAGTGCCGTCTCGGACAGCAGCGCCGACTTGCCGGCATTGCTCGAATCGCCGTTCGACGTTGCGGTGAGGCCCTGTTCGATGGTCGGCCGGATGACGAACGAACCCCATTTGACGCCGGTGGCGGCAAAGGGATCGTCCTCGACCTTCGTCTTCTGGCCTTCGATGGAGGCGGTGCGTTCGGCGCCCGGGTCGAGCTTCTGCCGGTCAACGCTGTCGATGGTGACGGCACGGCGGTTGGCTGCGCCCTGATCCGCGTCATTGCCGTCGGCATCTTCCGTCGTAGACGCGGCGGTGTCCGTGGTCGCAGAAGGGCCCGTCGTTGCGGTTGTCGACTTTTTCTTCTTCGACTTGTCGGCGGCTTTGTCCTTGGCCTGATCCGCCGCATTTCGGCTGGCAGTTGATGGCCGGCGGCGGGGCTTTGGCGGTGCCGGGGTGTCGGCGGAGGTATCGTCGGTGGCAGCCGGCGGATCAAACACGCTGCCGGTCGCCGCCGCGTCGTTGGTGTCCGTGTCGTCAGGCACGGCGCCGGCGCTGGCCGGCAGGTAGGTTCGTGCCGGCGCATTGTCCTGCGCGGCATCGGCCGGCGCCTGCTGGCCTTGGGCTGCCAGGGCGAGCTGTCGCGCCTTGCGCTGCTGATCGGACAGGATCGCCGATTCGGAGACCTCGCCACGCAGTTCCGTTTCCTGGGCACGGAGCGCCTGCGGGCGCAGCAAGGCAAGCATGCTGGTCGCCAGCAGCAGGGCCCACGCGGCCTTGCTCTTTCGTCCTCTTGATTTTCTTGGCTGAACCCCGGACATCGCCACCACTGCTCGCGCGGCGCACGCGCGCCATACTTACCGAACCGTAAACGGGGATGGTTAACGGAGGGTTGAGGCGGGCGGTCACGTCAGGGGCCCCAAGCGCCAATTTCCAAGGGGGTTCATACCGCGTGCGGCAAGCTTTTTGTCCTCTTGCTTGTCGCTGTCCCGAACCACCGCGGACAGTTGGGCGACGTGCGTGGGGCCATTTCTGTTGGACAGGCGGGCGGCAACACGCTAATCGCATCAGCCATGCATGCGGGATCCTTGGATAAGAAGCCTTTGAACAGGCAAGCGTCGATCGCTTCGGCGCTGAGAACGGTGGTAACCGAGCAGGCCGGTATCGCGGCCCTTGCCGAGGCGCTCGAGAACGGACTGGCCGGGCCTTTTGCCCATGCCGTCGACATGATCTCGAAGATCGAAGGCCGGCTCATCGTCACCGGCGTCGGCAAAAGCGGCCATATCGGTTCGAAGATCGCGGCGACGCTGGCCTCGACCGGCACGCCTGCCTTTTTCGTGCATCCCGTCGAGGCCAATCACGGCGATCTCGGCATGATTGCCAGGGATGACGCCATCATCGCCATGTCGTGGTCGGGCGAGAGCAAGGAGATGATGGGGATCGTCGCCTATTCCAGGCGCTTTTCCATTCCGCTTATCGCCATCACTGCCGGAGAGACATCGGCACTGGCGCGCGCGGCTGACGTCGTGCTGCTGCTGCCGCGCGCAGCGGAGGCCTGCCCGCACGGGCTGGCGCCGACGACCTCGACGCTGCTGCAACTGGTCATCGGCGATGCGCTGGCGATCGCCCTGCTCGAAGCGCGGGGTTTCACGCCGGACCATTTCCGCACCTTCCACCCGGGTGGCCAGCTCGGCGCCAACCTGACCCTGGTTTCCGAGATCATGAGGGTTGGCGATCAGATGCCGCTAGCCGCGCTGGGCACCAAGATGCCGGAAGCGGTCATGACGCTGTCGCAGAAGAAGGTCGGCTGCGTCTTGATCGTCGACACAAACGGCGAACTGGTCGGCATCATCACCGACGGCGATGTGGCCCGCAACCTCCACCGCAACCTAGCCAACGTCATCGTCGACGACATTATGACCCGCACGCCCAAGACGATCGATCCACAGACGCTTGCCGGTACGGCGATCGCGCTTCTCAATGAGTACAATATCGGCGCGCTGGTGGTGACCAAAAACAACATGCCGTTGGGCGTGGTTCATTTCCACGATCTGCTGCGTATCGGCGCGGCCTGAGCGTTCAGACAGGCTCCACGGTCAATTCCAGATCCGTGTCGGCAGCGGCCGTCACCCGCACTTGCGTGCCGGCCGGCAGGTCCGGGCCGGAGACACGCCACAACGTATCGCCCAGCTTGATGCGGCCACGCCCGTCCCGGATCGGTTCGGCAAGTGTCGCCATCCTGCCGACCATCTGCGCGCCGCGCCGGTTGAGCAGCGGCTGATCGGTCGGATCATTGCGCCCGCCGACCAGTTTCTTACCGGCATAGGCCGACACAACAGACAATGCCAGAAAGGCAAGGACCTGGATCTGCCAGGTCCAGAAACCGGCGTCCCAGATCAGCAGCGATACCGCGCCGATGATCAATGCGGCGATGCCTATCCACAGCATGAAAATGCCGGGGGCGATGACTTCCATCACCAGCAGCACGAAGCCCAGAACCATCCAGCTCCAAGGGCCGAGTTCGGAAACGATGCGGTCGATCATGGTTATTATCTCAGTTGTCGGTTGGCCGTACGACCGGCGGACGCGCGGCCTGCCTCTGCGCGCCTGTCGTGCCTTCGCTGCGGAAGACTTCCTTGGCGATCTCGCCGATACCGCCAAGCGTGCCGATCAGCGACGAGGCTTCCATCGGCATCAGCACGATCTTGCTGTTGGTGGCCGTGCCGATCTTGCCAAGTGCTTCGGTGTACTTCAGCGCCACGAAGTAGTTCAGCGCCTGCACGTCGCCCTTGGAGATCGCTTCCGACACCACTTGCGTGGCGCGCGCTTCGGCTTCAGCCGAACGCTCGCGCGCCTCGGCGTCGCGGAAAGCGGCTTCCTTGCGGCCTTCGGCTTCGAGGATCTGCGACTGCTTGAGGCCCTCGGCGGCGAGGATCTGGGCACGCTTGTTGCGCTCTGCGGTCATCTGCCGGCCCATCGATTCGATGAGGTTGGCCGGCGGGTTGATGTCCTTGATCTCGACGCGGGTGATCTTGATACCCCACGGATGGGCCGCTTCGTCGACGACACGCAACAGGCGCTCGTTGATGGCGTCGCGGTTCGACAACAGTTCGTCGAGGTCCATCGAGCCCATGACGGTACGGATGTTGGTCATCGTCAGGTTGAGGATGGCGTTCTGCAAGCCGGAAACCTGGTAGGCGGCCTGCGCCGCATTGAGGATCTGGAAAAATGCGATGCCGTCGACACCGACAATGGCGTTGTCGCGGGTGATGATCTCCTGGCTCGGAACGTCGAGCACCTGCTCCATCATGTTCATCTTGGCGCCGATGCGGTCGACGAAAGGCATGATGAGATTGAGGCCGGGGCTCAGTGTCTTGGTGTAACGGCCAAAACGTTCGACCGTATAGTTATAGCCTTGTGGAATTGTCTTGATGCCTTTGAACAGCACCAGCACGACAAGCGCGACCAGAACAATGACCGCAATATCGAAACCACTGAAATCCATTTGGCTCTCCCTCAGAGGCAGGCCGCGAAAGCCATTCTCGCGCAGCCGGCTTCACCAAAGACTTAAGTGTGTTTCAGTAGCGTTACAATCAGGTGATGATGGATTGTTTGTGGGTTTGCACTCAGCGGTTGAAGGCAAACAACTCTGCATCCGAATCGTGAAGTCCGCAGATCGAGGCCGAAATCATCTCGGAAGCGATTTGGGAGAATGTGATGCCATTGCCGCCGTAACCCATGACTGCATGGATGCGCGGATGCCTGGGAAGCGCGCCGATATAGGGCAGGCCGGTTGTCGTGGTGCCGAACGATCCGGTCCAGGCGAATTCGGGCCTGACGTCGAGATGCGGAAACAGCCGGCCAAGTTTTTCGGCAATGCGTGCACTCTTGTCGGCGATCAAGTTGTCGCGCCGCGTCTCGTCGACGAAATCCTCGTCCTCGCCGCCGCAGACGACCCGGCCGTCGGCCGTCGCGCGCATATAGAGGTAGGGATCGGAGGCTTCCCAGATGAAGGCAGCATCGGGCCAGATCTTTCGCGATTGTGGGCGTGTCGCGATCGCCCATGTCGAGATGATCCGGTGGGCCGCGGCCGGCACGATGTCGACCAGCTCGTAGCCGGTGGCCAGAACAACATGCCGTGCGGTGATGGTCGGACCATCCCTGGTCGCGACGACCACCTCGTCGGCACTGTCCTCGATCGCCGTCGCTTCGGCAGGCGTGTAAAACCGGGCCTTGCGCCCCAGGGCCTTCAGCAACAAGCCAGCCGTCAGCTTACGCGGGTCGAGCGCGATGTTGCCATGGCTGAGGATGGCGCCGTCGCGGTCGATGCCGAATGTCTCTGCCAGCGGTGCTGATGTGAGATAGGTCGCGGCGATGCCTGCTTGCCGACGCGCGTCGACCTCGTCCCGGAGTTCCGATGGGCCCAGCGCTGTGCCGGCCAAATAGAGCGATGGGGTGCGGCTCAGGGCGCAATTGATGCCGAGTTCGGGAATGCGGGCAGAGAGGTTGGAAACGGCCAGCCGCGAGCGTCGCCATGCCTGCTCCGCCGAGGCTCTGCCGACCATCTTCGAGAGCATCGATAGCGGCTGGTCGATTTCGAACTGCACCAGTGCGGTGGTTGCCGAGGTCGAGCCTTTCAACGGGCCGCGGCGGTCGATGCAGATCACCGCATGGCCATCGGCCGTGAGCGCCTCGGCCATCATGGCGCCGCTGATGCCCATGCCGATGATCAGCACGTCGGCCTTTGCGTCACGGGTGAGCGTGATTGTGTGCACCGCAGGCGCGCGATAGGCGGACCAGACGGGCCGGCCAGTTCTGAGGTCGAGTTTGCGAGGCATCAAGTTCTCCGGAGGTGCTGCTCAACGCCCCGGAGCTTGTGTTGTTCCGGCCTCAGGCCCAGCCGGACAGTTCACGCCGCACCATCGCCTCGATCACCGCCATGCCCTCGGCGCTGTCGTTGAGGCAAGGGATATGGGCAAAGTTCTTGCCACCGGCATGATGGAAGGTCTCGGCCGCCTCGCGGCCGATCTCGTCCAGCGTCTCGATACAGTCGACCGAAAAACCGGGATTGACGATGGCGATCGACTTGACGCCGTCCCTGGCCAGCTTCTCGACGGTCTTGTCGGTGTAGGGCTGCAGCCATTCCTGCGCGCCGAAGCGCGACTGGAAGGTGATGATCAGTTTCTTGTCATCCCAGCCGAGCCGTTCTCGCAACAGCCGCGTCGTTTTCTGGCAGTGGCAATGATAGGGGTCGCCCTTCTCGAAATAGGGTTTTGGGATGCCGTGAAAGGAGGCAACGACAACTTCCGGTTCGAAATCCAGCGTGGTCAGATGCCGCTCGATCGAACGCGCCAGCGCTTCGATATAGACCGGTTCGTCGTAGTAAGGGGGCACGCTGCGGATGGCCGGTGCGCGGCGCATCTTCATCAGGGCACGAAACAGCTGGTCGTTGGCGGTTGCCGTGGTCGTCGCCGAATACTGCGGATAGAGCGGGAAGGACAGAATGCGGTCGCAGCCTTTGTCGACCAGCGCCTGGGCCACGCTCGCGGTCGAAGGATTGCCGTAGCGCATCGCCCAGTCGACGACGACATCGGGCAGATCGCGTAGCGCCTCGGCCAGCTTTTCGCCCTGTGCGCGGGTGTAGGTGCGCAGCGGCGACTCGTTCCTTTCCCGGTTCCAGATCCTGGCGTAGTTGGCGCCTGACTTCTTCGGCCGGGTGGTGAGCACCACGCCGTAGAGGATCGGATACCAGATTGCCTTGTTGAGCTCGATCACGCGTGGATCGGACAGGAATTCCCGGAGATAGCGCCACATTGGCTTGAAATCGGTGCCGTCCGGCGTGCCGAGGTTGACCAGCATGACGCCGATCTTGCCAGCCTTAACCGGCGGATGGCCGGCCGGCAACGGGCCGACGGCCTTCGCGGCTTTGGGATCGACAGGGGTCGAAAGCGTCATAAGGGTTCTCCAGGAGACGCGAACCTAACCATCTTGCGCGCGCTTTCAATGCAGCGTCTGGCCGCACCTTAGCCTGAAAGCAGAAAACCCGCCCGGTTTCCCGGGCGGGTGCTGTCGTCGAAAGGGGTGAAGCGAGGCTATTTCGCTGGGATGGTGAGCGTCGCGCCAAGCGCAAGGCGGTGAGGCCTTTGACCCTTGTTTGCCTCATAGATCAGTTTCCACTTGGTCGCGTCGCCATAGGCCTTCTTTGCCAGATCCCAATAGGTATCGCCGGCAACGATGACATGGCTGCTTTCGGCCGGTGCGGCCTCGGCGGGCTTTGTCGGTTCGGCAGGAGCTGGTGCTGCTTCGGCCGGTTTCGCTGGCGCGGCAGGTGCAGCGGGCGGCGTGGGCGCTGTCTCTGTCGATATGGCAGGTGGTGTGTTGGCGATATCGCCCGAGTTGGCGGGCAGTTCGGGCATAGGCGCCGCCTCCGCGGGCTTTGCCGGTTCCGCGGGTGCGGGCGCCGGGGTTGCCGGTGCTGCTTCTGCAGGCTTGGCTGGTTCAGCGGCCGGCGCGGCTGGCGCCGCCGCGACGGTCGCGGCGATCTCAGTGATGCGGCCGTCGAGTTTCGGCGTGTAGGGCCGGTGCGCGCCGAGATAGTCGGCAACCACCTGTTCGAGGCCCGGACCGTAGTCATAGGCATTCTTGGCCTTGTCGGCGAAGATCTTGTAACCGTCGCCGCCCTGGCGGACGTAGTTGTTGGTGGCAACCAGGTAGTCCTTGTCCGGATTGATCGGCGCCCAGGCGCCGCCTTCCATCACTTCCACCGACTTGACGCGGCCGGCGTTGGGGGCGACGGATTTGTCGAAGGAATATTTCAGGCCGGCGACCTGCGGGAAGCGACCTGCGCCGTCCTCGATCTGGCTGAGGCCGCTCTCGAGGCCGGCCACCAGGTCCTTGCCGGAAATCTGGAAGGTCGCCAGCGTGTTCTGGAACGGCAGCACGGTCAGCACCTCACCCATGGTGACAGTGCCCTTGTCGATCGAGGCACGCAGGCCGCCGCCATTGGAGATGACGATCTCGACGCCCTGACCCTTGACGCGGTCGAGTATGGCGTCGGAGACGAGGTTGCCCATCGCGCATTCGCGGGTGCGGCAGCTCTCGCGGCTGCCGTCGATGACGTCGGTGGTCTCGGCCACTTCCTTGTTCTTCAGAGCCTCGATCGGCGCGCCAAGCTCCTTGATGCGGGCGAGCACTGCCGGGTCGGGGGTGATCGACTTGTCGAGATAGATCGGGTCGCCGCTGGCCGATTTGACGACGCCATTGTCGTCGAACACCACCTTGAACTCGCCGAGATATTTCGAATAGGACGCGGCCTGCACCACCGGCACCTTATAGCCGTCGGGATTGTCGACCATCGTCGGATAGGGGCCTTCCGCCTTCGGGTCGGTGTTCGACAGCAGCGAATGGCTATGGCCGCCGACGACGATGTCGATGCCCGGGATCTTTGCAATGACGTCGCGCTCGCGCCTGTAGCCGATATGGGTCACGGCGATGATCTTGTTGACGCCTTCGCCCTTCAGCTTCTCGACCTCCGCGGTGATCGACTTGACGTCGTCCTCGATGGTGATGTTGGGGCCGGGGGAGGCGAGTTCGGGCGTGTCATTGGTCACCGCGCCGATGATGCCGATCTTCTGGCCGCCGACCTCGACGACGATCGATGGCTTGACGCGGTCGCCGAGCTTGGATTGCGCATTGGCCTTCACATTGGCGCCAAGCACCGGGAACTTGATCATGTCGAGGAACGGCGCCAACGCCGTCTCACCATCGTCGAATTCATGGTTGCCGAGCGCCATGGCGTCGAACTTCATTTCGTTGAGGAACTCGCCTTCGACCTTGCCCTTGTAGGTCGTGTAGAACAGCGATCCCTGGAAATTATCGCCGGCGCTGAGCAGCAGCACGTTCTGGCCTTCCAGCTTCTTGCGTTCCTGAGCGATCGCGGTGATCAGCCTACCCGCGCCGCCTATGCACTCGCCCTTGGTCTCCTCCTCGGCGGAGCAGGTCGACTCATATTTGTTGTTGCCTTCGATGCGGCTGTGCCAGTCGTTGATGTGCAGGATGTTCAACGTGTAGTCGGCAAAGGATGCGCCGGCCGACAGGCCAAGTGCTGAGGCGGACAGGGCGGCAATGGCGGCAAGCTTCTTCATCTTCGTCTCCCGGAAAGCTGATCAGAGGCGTTTAACGCTCTTGCTTGACTGGAACATAACAGTCGGCGTTTTGGCTATGTTCCCATCGCGTTCCGGATGACGCAAGCGGAAATCGGGGGACTTTTGCCGGCATAAAAAAGACGGCGGCCAATTGGCCGCCGTCCTCAGGGAGGTGAATGCCCGCTGGTTCAGGTGCGCCGTGTCAGCACGAAGTTCTGGCCGCTGGAGCTCGTGCAGTTGAGCTGGCTGGTCGACACCATCAGGCAGTTGAAGCTGACCGCGGTCTGGCGGATCAGCGACGTGCCGTTGATCTGCACCGACGTGGCGCCGGTCATGGTGTAGCTGCCATCGGCAAGCTTCTGGCCGGTGTCGGTCGCGACGGTCGTGAAGGTGCCGCTGGCGAAGGTCGAAAGGCCGGTGCCCTTGGCGTCGATCCAGGAGCCTTCGACGCCTTTCGGCGAAGTCGCCATTGGCGGTTCATCGGGGCCGCTGGTCGCACAAGCAGCAAGCCCCACTACAGCAGCAGCTGCAAAGCTCATCGAAAGAATCTTGCGCGCAATGTTCATTTGAAAATCCTCTCCTCAGTCCGCATCCCTTCAATCGCCCGATTTCCGGGCGATTGCAAGGTAATGCAGTATCCCGAGCAGGCCGCTATCGGACGAGGATGTTGCGGAACTGCCACGGGTCGCTCCGGTCGAGGTCTTCCGGGAACAGGCCGGGACGGTTGTCGAGCGGCGTCCAGTCGGTGTAGTAGCCCTTGACCGGTCCGAGATATTGCGACTGCACGTCCAGACAGCGCTTGTAGTCCATCTCGTCGGCTTCGACGATGCCGGCCTCCGGGTTTTCCAGCGCCCAGACCATGCCGGCGAGAACCGCCGAGGTGACCTGCATGCCGGTGGCGTTCTGGTAGGGCGCCAGCTTGCGCGCCTCGGCGAGCGACAGCTGCGAGCCGTACCAATAGGCGTTCTTGTCGTGGCCGTACAGCAGCACGCCAAGTTCGTCGACGCCGTCGACCAGTTCGTTCTCGTCAAGCACGTGGTGCACCGGCTGAGGCTTGCCGGCAGCGCCGAACATCTCGTCCAGGGACAGCACCGCGTCATTGCAGGGATGGTAGGCATAGTGGCAGGTCGGGCGGTATTGAACCTTGCCCTTCCTGGAGCGCACGGTGAAGAAGTCGGCGATCGAGATCGCCTCGTTGTGCGTGACCAGGAAGCCGTATTGCGGCCCTGGCGTCGGGCACCATGAGCGCACGCGCGTGTTGGCGCCGGGCTGCTCAAGATAGATGGCGGCCTTGGAGCCGTGCTTGTGCTTCCTGGCGTTCTTCGGCATCCACGTCTCATGCGTGCCCCAGCCGAGCTCGGCCGGCTGCAGGCCCTCTGAGATGAAGCCTTCGACCGACCAGGTGTTCCAGAACACATCCATCGGCTTGGGTTTCTTGGTGCGCTGGGTGTCGCGCTCGGCGATGTGGATGCCCTTGACGCCGGCCTTCCTCATCAGCTTGGCCCAGCCGTCGCGGTCGTCCTGCGTGGGCTCTGAAAACTCAAGGCCAAGATCGGTGGCGAGGTTGACCAGCGCCTGCTTGACGAACCACGAGACCATGCCGGGATTGGCACCGCAGGTGGAGACCGCCGTCGCGCCGCCGGGCCTGTCGTGCTTTTCCTTGATCATCGCTTCGCGCAGCGCATAATTTGTGCGGCTGGCATTGTCGGCCTTGGCATCGAAATAGAAGCCGAGCCATGGCTCGACGACGGTGTCGATGTAGAGCACGCCGAGCTTGCGGCAAAGCCGCATCAGGTCCACCGAACCAGTGTCGACCGACAGGTTGATGCAAAAGCCCTGCCCGCCGCCATTGGTCAGAAGCGGCGACAGCAGCTTCTTGTAGTTCTTCTCGGTCACCGCTTCCTGGACGAAGGCGATGCCGCGCTCGTCGAGCAGCTTGCGATCGGTGTCGCGCGGGTCGAGGACCGTCATGCGCGACTTGTCGAATTTGAAATGGCGTTCGATCAGCGGCAGCGTTCCCCGGCCGATCGAGCCGAAGCCGATCATCACGACAGGGCCGGTGATCTCACCGTAAACGGGCCAGGTTTCATTCGCCATTTTATCGGACACTCCTTCAAAACCCAGGAAACTGGGAAAACACGCGCAAAACCGGGCATTTTTTGCCCGGCGGCCATGCGCTACATCACAGATCATTGTCACAAACCAGCGAAAAGCGCCAACCAGGGGCTACGCGTCATTGGCCATGTGGTTAAGGACGGCGATCAGCCGGTCGCGGTCTGATGTCAGGCCCTTGTAGTCGAGCTGGGAGAGATCGAGCGCTTCGAGCTGGGCGGCGAAAGACACTGCGAGCTTCGCCCGATCCGGGTGCCGCGCCAGCACGGCGAGTGGGTCGAGATGGATGCGGATAGTGAACAGGATATCGCCTGAGGCCGGCAGTTTGCGCAGCGTCTGCCGCTCGACACGGATGAAGGCATGGGCGCTGACGTCGCCATCCGAAAACCGTGACGGGCGGCTGGTGGCGCGGTCGATGCGCTGCAGGTCGGAGAGCGGATGGTAGAGCGCGTTGTCAGACTGGATCGACCAGTTGTAGCGCTCGACCGCCTGGCCCTGGAGACCGTCGAACATGCGGTTGATCAGTTCGGCCGGGCGGGTGCCCGGCCCGAAACCCGGCACCGGCGCGTGGATCTCCTGCAGCGGCCGGCCGAATTTCTCGACCAGCAGCCAGGATGAGGGAAAGCACAGCGAGCCGGCAACGAGCCGCCAGCCGCTGTCATTGCGGCGCATCAGAATCAGGTCTTCCTGGATGAGCAGCGAGGCCGCGACAAGCGGGGCGTCGGCGAGACCGGACGGGAGTGCGGGATGGTTCGCTGCGCCCACGACCTCGAGGCCTGAACCGGTGCGTCGATAGGTGCCGGGAAACTTCTGCAGCAGATGCATGCCGAGCAATTCGAGGACTTCCTGCTGGGCCTCCCGGGTGCCGTCCTCCTCAACGAAAACCCGCTCGGGGATTTCAGTATAGAGCCGGCGTTTCTCTGCGAGATATGGCAGCAAATGGCCGTCGAGCTCAATCCAGTCTGCCGGACTGAGCGGCTTCAGCCCGATGCTGAAGAGTTTTGACGAGCCGTCATAGGGCGTATGGGTGGGCAGGGCGTGGAGCAAGCTCATGCTTCCCTGAACGTGTCCAGGCCGGCGCCGGTCATCCTCGCCAGGAATTCGGTGACTTCATAGTCGGCGGCGCCTGCCCTGGCGAATGGATCTTGCGCCAGCCTGGCGTCGAGCACCTCGCGCGGACATTGCGCGATGATGATGCCGCCGGTTCTCGGTTTCTTCGGCCCGGAAGCGACGAAGATGCCGTCGGCATAGCAGGCCTTCAGCCATTCGACATGCGCCGCCTGCAAGCGGTCGATCTCGGTCAGCGGCACCTTGTAGTTCAGCGAAACGACGAACATGGCATTCTCCGATCACACCAGCCTTGCGGGAATCAAGCCGCGCAGCGAATTGCCGACAAAGAGCGCCTTGGCCGACTGCAGATCGGCGTAGCTGTAGATCGCTTCGCGGGCGCGGCCTTCATCCAGAAGCTCGGCGCGCAATACGCCAGGCAGCAGGCCGCAGTCGAGCCGTGGCGTCGACAGCACGCCGTCGCCAAGATCGGCGAAGACATTGGTGATGGTGCCTTCGCAGATCTCGCCACGCTCATTGGCCAACAACACCTCGTCGGCCTGGGTGATGAGATATTCGGCGCGGGCATGCGTGTAGAGCTGTCGCCGGCTGGTCTTGTGGTGCAGCAACGTGTCGTGCGAATCGAGTCTCGTCCGCGCCAGCTGCAGAACCCAGACCTTGTCGGCGACGAGCGGTTCATAGGGCTGCGCCGAGGCGGTCACCGAGCCGTCGCGTGACAAAGCAAGGCGCGTGCGCAGCGCCATGCCGGATCCGCTGACCGCATCGCCCAGCACCTCGCCGACCTTTTGCGGATCGCAGGCAAAGCCCAGCTCCGCCGCCGAGCCATAGAGGCGGGCAAGGTGGCGATCGAAGCGCAGGAGGCCTGCGCCGGGTTCCCAGCGCATGGTCTCGATCAGCTGGAAATCGGCGGTGTTCCCGTCGCGAAGCGCGCTTTCAGCAGACACTCCTGGTACTCCTCCTGCGCCGTCGAATCGAAGACGACGCCGCCACCGACATTGTAGACGGCCTCGCCGCCGGAAAAGAGCGAGATGGTGCGGATCGCCACGGAAAAGCGCATCGTGCCACCGGGCGCGATCCAGCCGATGGCGCCACAATAGGCGTCGCGCGGCGTGCCTTCCAGATCGTGCAGGATTTCCATGGCACGGATTTTTGGCGCGCCGGTGATTGAGCCGCACGGAAACAGCGCCGCGAAGATCTGGCGGATGCCCAGACCCGGCAGCAATTTTGCCCTGACGTCGCTCACCATCTGGTGGACGGTCGGATAGGTCTCGATGCGGAACAGCGCCGGCACGTCCAGCGTGCCGACCTCGCTGATCAGCGAGATATCGTTGCGCAGCAGGTCGACGATCATCCGGTTTTCGGCCTGGTTCTTCTCGTCGTTGCGCAGGAAGATCTTCTGCCGCTCATCCTCGGCCTTGGTGGCGCCGCGCGGCGCCGTGCCCTTCATCGGATGCGTCTCGATCATGCCGGCAGTGTCGATCTCGAAGAACAGTTCGGGCGAGCGCGACAGCACGATGGGATCGCCGAGTGCGATCAGTGCGCCATATTTCACCGGCTGGCGTTCGGTCAGCGCATCGAAGGCGGCAAGCGGGTCGCCCGACCATTGCGCATGCACCGGAAAGGTCAGGTTGCCCTGGTAGCAATCGCCTTGCCTGATGTGCTGGTGCAGCCGCGAGAACCGCTTCTCGTAGTCTTCGAGCGACCACGTCGCGCGGGCGTCGAAAATCGGGCCATTGGTCGCCGCTGCATTGCGGGGCGGCACCGCCTCTTCGACCGGCGCTTCGAAAACCCCAAGGCACAGGAGCGGAGCACGACGCCCCTTCGGCAGCAAGGGAACTAGCTTCGGTTCGAGCAGATAGCCCGCCTCATAGGAGAAATAGCCGGCCAGCCATTTGCCGGCGTCGTGCGCGGCTTGCGCCGCCGCCAGCGCTGGCAGGAAATCTTTTGCCTCATGCGCCACGATGATGTCGGCCGGCCGGTCGAAAACGAGCTGGCGCGCGCTTTCGTCGTTGCGGAAAATTGCGGCGGGCAAGGACATGGGACTCTGATGTTGCGGTCAATGAAGCCGTCGACCGCTCTATATGGGGGGCCGCTCGCGCGCAATCGAGGGAACGGCACGCTGCCACTCAAAGCCGACCTCTTGGCCAACCTTGGGGCCAACCTGGGCCGACGTTGCGGGCAAACAACAAACGGCGGCGCCTTGGCACCGCCGTTTATAACCATCTTGCTTCCGCCGCTCAGGTGTTGCTGGCGGTTCCCGCTGTCGGAAACTGCTTGGCGAACTCCGCCTCGTCACCGGCGGCCAGCAGCTTGGCCTGCTCGATCCAGCGTTCGCGGGCGATGCGGCCGTCGAAGTTCATGACATCCTCGATCCGCTTGATATCGGCGGCTGTCCAGGCGGCGATCTGGGCGAAGCTGGTGACGCCTTGTGCCTTGAGCAGCTTCTCGTTGACCGGGCCAATGCCGATCAGCCGGCGCAAATTGTCGGGCTTGGCCGCTGCTGGTTTGGCTGCTTTCGAACTCTTGGCTGCCGAGGTTGCAGCTGCGGGTTTGGCTGGAGCCGTGGCTTTGGCTGCAGGTTTCGTTGCTGCCGGCTTTGGTGCCGCCGATTTGGCTGTGGTGGCCTTGGCAGGGGCGGTCTTCGCGGCCGCCGGTTTGGCCGGTGCAGGCTTTGCGGGGGCAGATTTGGCCGTCGGTGGTGTCGACATCAGGGCCGCGGGCGCCAGGCCTGCCGGCTTTGCCGCACCGGTTCCGGCAGCGGACGTCTGTGCTTCGCGCAGCCGGCGCTCGAGGTCGGCACGGGTCTTGCCGCATGCATCGAGTTCACCGGTCAGGCGGTCGCTGTCGGCGCGCAGCTTGTCGCGCTCGCTGCGTGTGCGGTCTAGGTCGCCGCGCAAGCTGTCGAGCTCGCCGCGCAGGCGTCCCCAGAGGAACCAGCCCACCAACACGCCTACCAGGAACGCCAGGAGCATGTAGAAAAAAGTGCCCATTGTCTCTCTCCAGTCAGATCCGTCTGCCGAGGCATGGGTCCATGACCTTCGGCGAAAGGACTACTCGATGGTGGTTCCGCGGTGCGCAGAACAGCCGGCTTCGATGGAGCTGTCGGCGATCGGCTTTGCTTGCCCATGGCCAACGGCCGTTGTCGCGTTCGCCAAGGCGCCACGGTAGGCCGAGACTTTCCCTCGCCGATCCGCATCCACTCCGGCTGAGCTTGGAGGGAAGGCTATCATAGAGCTTGTGGAAAGCTATCGGAAAACTTCCGCGCAGAGTACTTCAAGAACAAATATTTAGGCCAAAAACAGCCGTCTCCGACATGCATTCCGGCTAGACTGTTCTGCGGACAGATGAGACCTGGAGGCGCGTTTCAAGCGTCGAGTGTTTCCAGCTCGTCGATCAGGCCGCTTATGACGCCAAGCCCGATCTGCCAGAAGGTGGGGTCGGTGGCATCAAGGCCGAAGGGTGCCAGGAGTTCGGAATGATGTTTGGTGCCGCCGGCGCGGAGCATTTCGAAATACTTGTCCTGGAAGCCGCGCTCGGCGTTCTGGTAGACCGCGTAAAGCGAGTTCACCAGGCAGTCGCCGAAAGCATAGGCGTAGACATAGAACGGCGAATGGATGAAGTGCGGAATGTAGGTCCAGAACACCTCGTAGCCTTCGCGCAACTTGATCGCCGGCCCGAGGCTTTCGGCCTGCACTTCCAGCCAGAACTGGCCGAGCCTGTCGGAGGTCAGTTCGCCATTCTTGCGCTCCGCATGCACTTTGCGCTCGAATTCATAGAAGGCGATCTGGCGCACGACCGTGTTGATCATGTCCTCGACCTTCTGGGCGAGCATGGCCTTGCGCTCGCGCCTGTCGGTGGTCTGGTCGAGCAGCGAGCGGAAGGTCAGCATCTCGCCGAAGACGGATGCAGTCTCTGCCAGTGTCAGCGGCGTCGAGGCCATCAGCGCGCCCTGGCCGCTGGCCAGCACCTGATGCACGCCGTGGCCAAGCTCATGCGCCAGCGTCATCACATCGCGTGGCTTGCCCATGTAGTTGAGCAGGACATAGGGATGCGCCGACGGCACGGTCGGATGCGCGAAGGCGCCGGGCGACTTGCCCGGACGCACCGGCGCGTCGATCCAGTTGCGGTCGAAGAAGGTTCGCGCGATCTCCGCCATGTCGGGTGAAAAGCGCTGGTAGGCTGACAGTACGGTGTTCCTGGCCTCGTCCCAGCCGATGATCGCCTGCGGCGTATCCGGCAATGGCGCGTTGCGGTCCCAGTGGTTCATCACCTCCATGCCCAGCCAGCGGGCCTTCATCGCATAATAGCGGTGCGACAGGCGCGGATAGGCGTCGCGAACGGCGGACGCCAGGGCATCGACCACACCGCGCTCGACGCGGTTGGCCAGATGGCGTGAATCGGCGATGTCCTCGAAGCCGCGCCAGCGGTCGGAAATCTCCTTGTCCTTGGTCAGCGTGTTGGTGATCAGCGTGAAGGTGCGCAAATTCTTGCGGAAGGTCGCGGCCAGCGCCTCGGACGCCCGCCGGCGAACCTCGCCGTCGGCATCCTGCAAACGATTCAGCGCCGGTTCCAGCGTCAGCTCCTCGCCGTCGATGTCGAAGCGAAGGTCGGTCATCGTCTCGTCGAACAACCGGTTCCACGCGCCGCGTCCGGTGATCGATTTTTCATGGAACAGCTGCTCGACGCGGTCCTCGAGCTGGTACGGCTTGTCCTTGCGCAGATCGAGCACCCAGGGCCGGTAGTGACCGAACGCGGGATCGGTGGCAAGCGCGCCTTCGATCGCGCCGTCGTCGATCAGGTTGAGTTCGAGCGCGAAGAACAGAAGGTGTGCGCTGGCGTCGGTCATCTTCTCCTGGATGTCGCCATAGAGCTTGGCGCGCTGCGGATCGGCGGTGTTTCCGGCATAAACCAGCCCCGCATAGGAGACGATGCGGCCGATCAGCTCCTCGAGTGCCTCGTAGGCGACAAGCGCCTCGCCCAGCCTGCCGGCGCTGCCGCGCTCGGCCTCGGCGGCCAGCGTGCCCTTCCAGCGGCTCTCGAAGCTGATCGCGTCGGTGGCGGCCTTGGCGATGTCGCGCTTCAGTTCCGGCGCATCCATGCCGGCATAGAGATCGGCCAGGTTCCACTCCGGCAGGTCGCCAAGCTCGGCCGCGCCCTGACCGGACGCCGGCCCCGCCTGCGGCCGAGCAGAAACCATGTGGCCAGAAACCATGTGCATCGCCGATACCTTCCGTGGCCAAGGTTCAAGGGGAAACGAGAAGCCGGTCAAATGCTAAGGAATTCATTCACCGGGTTTTTTGAAACCTTATTTAGAACCCTGTGCCAAGATGGTCCACAGGGCAGATTTCCTCGGGCGGGCAGTCGTATCAGTCATGACAGGTTCCATACTCATAGTCGATGACGATCCCGTGCAGCGCCGGCTGCTCGAGGCGGCGGTGACGCGGTTCGGCTACAACGCCGTCGTCGTCGACGGCGGCGCGGCCGCTCTCGATGTCCTCGACGGGCCAAGCGCCCGCGAGGTTTCGGTGGTCATCCTCGATCTGGTCATGCCCGGTCTCGACGGCATCGGCGTGCTGAAGGCGATGCGCGAGCGCGACATAAATGTCCCGACAATCGTGCAGACCGCCCAGGGCGGCATCGAGACCGTGGTCTCGGCGATGCGCCACGGCGCCTTCGATTTCGTCGTCAAGCCGGCCTCGCCCGACAGGCTGCAGGCGTCGATCGGCAATGCGCTCAAGGTCGAGGCCGTCGAGGGCGAGGTCAAGCGGACGTCGCGCCGGCGCGGCGGGCTTCTGACCTTCAAGGACATGATCACGCACAGCCCGGCCATGGACAAGGTGATCCGCCTCGGCCAGAAGGCGGCGGCGTCCAACATCCCGATCCTGATCGAGGGCGAGTCCGGCGTCGGCAAGGAACTGGTGGCGCGCGCCATCCAGGGCAGTGGCGACCGACGCTCGAAGCCCTTCGTCACCGTCAATTGCGGTGCCATTCCCGACAATCTGGTCGAATCGATCCTGTTCGGCCACGAGAAGGGTTCGTTCACCGGCGCCACCGACAAGCACACCGGCAAGTTCGTCGAGGCGCATTCGGGAACGCTGTTTCTCGACGAAATCGGCGACCTGCCGCTCGACGTGCAGGTCAAGCTGCTGCGCGCCGTCCAGGACGGCGAGGTCGACCCGGTCGGCGGACGCTCGACCGTCAGGGTCGATATCAGACTGATTTCGGCGACGCACCGCAACCTCCTGCAGCAGGTCAAGGACGGCAAGTTCCGCGAGGATCTGTTCTATCGGCTGAACGTCTACCCGATCTTCGTGCCGCCGCTGCGCGACCGCCGCGACGACATCCCCTATCTGGTCACACATTTCATGGACAAGGTGGCGCCGGCCGACCCGCGCCGTCGCCTGCAGGGCATTTCGGCCGCAGCGCTCGCCGTGCTGCAGGCCTATGACTGGCCGGGAAACATCCGGCAGCTCGAAAATGCCGTCTTCCGGGCCTCGGTGCTTTGCGAAGGCGATGTGCTGACCACGGAGGACTTCCCGCAGATCCGGGCGCAGGTGGAAGGGACAGTCAATCTCGACGTCGATGACGCTTCGCGGTCTGAGCCGTTTCCCCTGGACGTCCAGCCGGGCGACGAGGAAGCGCTGCCCGGCGAGGGTGCCCTGGCGACCGAGCCCGATCCGCCGGCCAGGCTGCAGCCTCGCTTCGGCACGTTGCGGGCGCTCGACGAACGCGGCAATGTGCGTGCGCTGGCCGATGTCGAACTCGAGATGATCAAGCTCGCCATCGATCACTACAACGGCCAGATGAGTGAAGTCGCCCGCCGCCTCGGCATCGGCCGCTCGACGTTGTACCGCAAGCTCAAGGAGTATGGCATCGACCCGGAGACCGGCCGTGTCGACCGGCTCGCCTCGTAGCGTGTTGACCTGATTCTCAACACCGCTTGGAGCGCATAATCCCTTCCGGAAACCACTTTCCACCATTGCTTTGGCGGCCTTCGGTTCGGGATCCATGCTTCGGACGCAAGGCCGGAGCCAGCTTGCAATGCCAGTATGCTCTCTGTATCGGGTTTCGGCGGGAATGTGGCGGGGCTATGGACAGGCCTGTTCACGCATTAAGGCTAACGGTAACAGATCGTGTTTCGGCCAAAGGCGGAAACATGATCTAAACCAGCGGTTTACCAAGAAAGCCTGTGAACGATTTTTGACGGGATATCGCCACGGTGTTACCGCATTTCGGCTTCAATAAGCGATGATTAACCATTAGGATCGATATTCGGATGTGATAACGACACATCCGTTTGGGCAAATCCGGGGACAAACGGCAGCCTGCAGGGCCTTTTGATTTGAACAGAATCGAACGACACACAAACGGGCGGCACCATCACGTGAGCGTCTGGCCGAAATGGCTGGCAGCGTTGATTGTCGCTTTTGGTTTTGTTGCCGCGGCCGCAACCGGCGCCAGCGCCGAAACACGTTCGCTCAAGCTTTATCACCTCCACACCCACGAGAAGGCCGAGATCGTCTACAAGCGCAATGGCCGCTACGTTCCGGAGGGTCTGAGGAAGATCAACATCATTCTGCGCGACTGGCGCCGCAACGAGCCGACCAAGATGGATCCGCGCCTGCTGGATCTGGTCTGGGAAGCGTATCGGGAAAGCGGTGCCACGGATTACATCCAGGTTGTCTGCGGCTATCGCTCGCCGTCGACGAACTCGATGCTGCGCAGCCGCAGCAGGGGCGTGGCCGAGAAGAGCCAGCACATGCTCGGCAAGGCGATGGACTTCTACATTCCCGGCGTGCCGCTGAAGAAGTTGCGCAACATCGGTCTCAAGATGCAGGGCGGCGGCGTCGGCTACTATCCGTCATCCGGTTCGCCGTTCGTCCATATGGATGTCGGCAATGTGCGCCATTGGCCCGGCATCAGCCGCCAGGAACTGGTCAGCCTGTTCCCCAACGGCAAGACGCTGCATGTGCCGAGCGACGGCAGGCCGCTGCCCGGCTTTGAGCAGGCGCTCGCCTCCTACAAGGCGCGCAAGGGTTCAGGCGCGCCGGCCATCGAACTGGCCAGTGCCGGCGGCAGCAGCAAGAAATCAGGTGGGTTCCTGTCGGCTTTCTTTGGCGGCGGCGACGACGAGGCCGACGACAGCGCCGATGTCGAGACCGCTTCGGCTGCACCTCCGCCCAAGGCTAGAAACCTGAAGCCTGCCGCGGCAGCCAAGACCAGCAACCTCCCGGGCATCGCCATCGTGGCGCCGGAGAATGCGCAGCGCGCCGAGATTCCGCAAGTTGCCGAGGAGCAGGCTCCGGAGCCGGAAAAGGACACGCCGGAGACGATCATCGCGGCGCTGCCTGCCCGCAGCATTCCACTGCCTGATTTCGCACCCCGGCCGAAGGCCGATGTCGGCGCCCAGCAGCCCGAGAACGTTCCTTTTGCCATGGCCGATGCGACAGCCACCACCGAACAGGCCGTGGCGACCGCGCATGCACCGGTGAACGTGCCGTTCGGCATGGCCGATCCGTCGGCCGCCCCGGATGCGGCCCAGGTCCAGGATGCGGCCCAGGTCGCGGTCAACAACGTACCGCTGCCGACATGGCGTCCCGACAATTCGCTGCCGGCCGCTTTGGCTCCGCCGCCCAGCAAGGATGTGCTGATGGCGCTGGCGGATACGGCTGAGCGCGGCAGTACCGCGACCGATGCGTTCTCGGTGCTGCCGACGGCACGGCCCGAGATGGCCAGGCCGGATGCGGTCAAGGCCGTGCTCGACGAGGCCAACGCCCAGGTCGGCGCCGCCGATGCGTACCAGGTCGCTTCCGTGCCCGCGTCCGAGCCGCGTTCGGCCTTCAACGATCCGTCGGGCGCCGATGCCGCATCGCCTCGCCAGGCAGTCGTTGCCCGGCCGGCCGGCTCCGACCCGGCCGCCGCGATCGGCGCCGGCGTGAAGACGACCCGCAAGGAATCGAGGGCCACCGCCCGCGACCTGAAGCCCGGCCCCAAGGCCATGGTGGTTGCCGCCGCACCGCAGGCCGCCCGCTGGGCGCTGACCAGCGGCGAGAATGTCGCCACTGTTTCAAGCGCCACGACAGCGCCGGGCTACGCCTACAGCATCGTGCATACGCCGCCGAGCGAGGTCTATACGGCCGGCTTCCAGTCGGGCGACCAGATGGCCGATGCCAACCGCTTCACCGGCAACGCCGTTAAGTTCCTGTCGGTCGCCCGCTTCCAGACCAAGTAACGGACCAGCCAGACGACAAGGCCGCGCCGGGCAACCTGCGCGGCTTTTTTGCTGTTCAATAGTCCCATGCGGTGCATTGAAGCGATTGCCGGATGGCCATCGGGTCGGGCTTGAAGGTGTGAAACGTGGTTCGAACTGACGACCGGCAACGAGCCGACAATCATCAGCTGAGACCGGGTCTCCACCTCGGGATCACGGGCGGCTGAACTTCTCGTGAACCCGGAACAGCCTGCCCGTTTCGGGGTTAGTATGAGTGCGTTCCAACCCTTGGGGATATTCATGAAGACAATTCTACTGGCATCAGTTCTGGCGCTGGCGGCGGCATCGGCCACTATCGCTCCATCACAAGCCGAAACCGTGATCATCAAGGCTGGCAAGCATCACTGCAGGACCAAGGTGGTCACGCATTGGGCTCACCACCGCAAGGTTGTGGAAAAGGTCAGGGTCTGCAACTGATCCTGTTCATGCAGGAAAATCTTGACCCGGTTGGCGAAAGCCGGCCGGGTCTTTCCATAGCCTCGCCGTAAGCCCGAAGCAGTGGATGCGTTATCGACCGAGCTTGCTCGCCGCGCGTGCGAGAGCCTCGATCTCATCCCATTTGCCGGCCTTGACCAGGTCGTCCGGCGCCACCCAGGAGCCGCCGACGCAGACGACGTTTGGCAGGCTGAGATAATCGGCCGCGTTCTTGCCGGTGATGCCGCCGGTCGGGCAGAATTTCACATCGGCGAGCGGCGAGGCGAAGGCCTTCAGCGAAGCGATGCCGCCCGACTGCTCGGCCGGGAAGAATTTCAGGAAGCGCAAGCCGGCTTCCCGTGCGGCCATGATCTCGCCAGGCGTGATGGCGCCGGGCAGAAGCGGAACATTGCTGCCGGCGGCTGCCGCCAGAAGTTCGCGCGTGATGCCGGGGCTGACGATGAATCGCGAGCCCGCGGCCGCGGCCTCTTCGAACTGATGCGCATCGAGAATGGTGCCGGCGCCGACGATGGCTTCCTCGACTTCAGCCGCCACCCGCCGGATCGCTTCCAGCGCATCGGCGGTTCTGAGCGTGATCTCGATCGCCGGCAGGCCGCCACGCGCCAGAGCACGGGCCAGCGGCACGGCGTCGGCGACATTGGCGATCTTCAGCACCGGGATGACCGGCTGGCCGTTGAGGAGCGACAGGAGTTTCTCGGTCTTGCTGGGCATCTGTCTCTCCGTATCGTGGGACAATTCAACCGATTAGCAGACGGGTGTTTCTCTGTCCATGAAACGAAGCGTGTCGCGATGTCACGCGCCGTGGGGCGGTCATGCCGGCCATTGCCATCAAACACGATGACGGGCCGATGAACCGGCTGCGCCTTGAATCGGCTGCGGCGAGCGTCTAGAGCAGCTCACGTTTCACGGAAACGGCGAACCGCTCTAACTTTGTCTTGACGCAATTCCGGACGGAAAGCCGATTCACACTTTTCCTGGAATTGCTCTAGGTGCTTTGGCAATGACATTGTCCACGCCAACAGACCCCATCCGCGTCGCAGCGCTCTACCGGTTTGCCCGGCTCGACGCCTTCGACGAACTGCGCGCACCGCTCGCTGCTTTCTGTTGCGGGCGTGGCATCAAGGGCACCTTGCTTCTGGCGCATGAGGGGATCAACGGCACCGTCGCCGGCAGCGAGACGGCGATCGCCGAACTGATCGATTATCTCCAAGCCATCGAAGGGCTCGCCGGCCTCGAGATCAAATACAGCAGTGCAGCAGACATGCCGTTCCACCGCATGAAGGTGCGATTGAAGCGCGAGATTGTCACCATGGGCGTCGGGGATATCGACCCGGCGAAGAGTGCCGGCACCTATGTCGCGCCAGCCGACTGGAACGCGCTGATTTCGGAGCCTGACACGATCGTCATCGACACGCGCAACGCCTATGAGGTGTCGATCGGCACCTTCAAGGGCGCGGTCGACCCAGCCACCGCAAGTTTTCGCGAGTTTCCGGCCTGGGTGCTCGCGCACCGGGAAGAGCTCGCGGGCCGCAAGGTGGCGATGTTCTGTACCGGCGGCATACGCTGCGAAAAGGCGACCGCCTACGTCAAGTCCCTCGGTTTCAGGGATGTCTTCCACCTCAAGGGTGGCATCCTCAAATACCTGGAGGAAGTTCCGGCGGAACAGAGCCTGTGGCAAGGCGAGTGCTTCGTCTTCGATGAGCGGGTTTCGGTGTCGCACGGTCTCGCCGAGGGCGAAGCCGAACTCTGCCGCGCCTGCCGCCATCCGCTGACGCCGAGCGAATTGACGTCACCGAAGTTTGCCGCCGGCGTATCTTGCCCGCATTGTTTCGATGCCCGTTCCGATGACGACCGTCAGCGATATGCCGAGCGCCAGCGTCAGGTTGAACTCGCGCAAGTGCGGGGCAGGGGCCGGCATATCGGCTCCTGATCCCGGCATCGACCGCTCGCCGCCGCGGATGTGTCCCAAGGATCCGTCATTGTAATGTCAAGCTGTGGGACCTACCTCTTCGGCGTTGGAAACCTGCCCGTTCGGCCGGGCAAATCCTGGAGGCACTGAATGTTCGATCCCAAGAAGCTTCTCGACGATCTGCTCGGCTCGCAAATCCCTGGCACCAGCGGCACCGTCCGCGACAAGGCTGGCCAGGCCGTGCAGATCGCCAAGGACAATCCGCTGGCGGCTGGCGCGCTGGCTGCCGTGCTGCTTGGAACGGGTGCCGGCCGCGAGGTGACAGGCGCCGCGGTGAAGCTTGGCGGACTGGCCGCGATCGGCGGTCTCGCCTACAAGGCCTACCAGAACTACAAGGCCGGCAACGCACCCGCGGAAGCGCCCGCGGCCGGCGAACAGGAATTGCTGCCGCCGCCCAAAGATACCGCCTTCCACCCGTCGCAGGCGCCGCAAGGCGAGGACGAATTCACGCTGACCCTGGTTCAGGCGATGATCTCGGCGGCGAAGGCCGACGGCCACATCGATGATGACGAACGCCAGAAGATCGCCGGCAAGCTGAGCCTTGCCGGGATTGGTCCCGACGCCGAAAAATTCCTGATGGCGGAGCTGGAGAGCCCGCTCAATCTCGACACGCTGGTGGCTGGCGCCAAGACCGATGCGCAGAAGCTCGAACTGTACACCGCGTCGCGCCTCACCATCGATCCCGACACCCGCGCCGAACGCGGCTATCTCGACCTGCTTGCCGGCCGGCTTGGCCTGCCGGATGCGCTGGTCGATCATGTCGAGGCGACGGTTTCGGCCGCGAAGGTGCCGGCCAAGGCGGGGACCTCGCCCAATCCGCGCTGGTAACCCAAATCGGCACAGGCGCCCTTTGCGGGGTTAACCGTCCGTTAACTCAGGAAGCGCATGATTCTATACAGTCGGACCGGCTTTTCCTCCTCCCAAGCCCGGTTCAGATCAGGGCGGTCGCCAATGACCGCCCTTTTTGTCGAGACCTATCAGTTCTTGAGCTTTTCCGAAAATCGGATTCCACTTTCGGACCAAGCTCTGGTGGTCTCGCTTGCCATCGCAGCCGTCATTTGCGATGCCTTCCCTTCTTGAGCCAAATCCCCAAAATCAGTCGAGCACGCGCAGCGCTGCCGGAGGACAACAGTTATGACCGAGCAAAGAACCGCCATCGTCACCGGCGCCGGCACGGGCATCGGCAAGAGCGTCGCCACGGCGCTGCTCAAGGCCGGCTGGAACACGGTGTTCTGCGGACGCCGCAAACCCGTGCTGGATGCCGCGATCGCCGAGGCCGGTCCCACGGATGCCAAGGCACTGGCGGTTGCCTGCGACATCAGCAAGGCCGGCGAGGTCGATGATCTGTTCGAGACGGTGGCCGAGGCTTTCGGCCGGGTCGACCTGCTCTTCAACAATGCCGGCATGGGCTACAAATCGACGCCGATTGACGAGATCCCGGTCGAGGTGTGGAACGATATCGTCGGCGTCAATCTCACCGGTTCGTTCCTATGCGCCCGCGCCGCATTCGGTGCCATGCGCAAGCAGCGGCCCATGGGTGGCCGCATCATCAACAATGGTTCGGTGTCGGCCTACGCGCCGCGTCCGGGCTCGGTGCCTTACACGGCGACCAAGCATGCCATCACCGGACTGACGAAAACGCTGGCGCTTGACGGTAGGCCGTATGACATCGCTTGCGGCCAGATCGACATCGGCAACGCGCTGACCGACATGGCGCAGGCGATGACGGTCGGCGTGCCGCAGGCCAACGGTTCGATCGCCGCCGAAGCGGTGATGGACGTCCAGCGCGTTGCGGACGCCGTCGTCCATATGGCCAGCCTGCCGCTAGACGCCAATGTGCTGTTCATGACGGTGATGGCCACCAAGATGCCGTTTGTCGGGCGTGGCTAGTTATTTCCCCGTCAACGGTACGCCGGGACGGAAGAGCGCGATCGGACGGATCTCGTAGACCGCGGTTGGATTGACGCGGCGCAGATCGCGCGCGATGGCGATGGCACCGTCCCGCGTCGCGCAGTCGACGACGTAGAGGCCAAGAAGTTGTTCCTTGGTCTCGGCGAACGGCCCGTCAATGACGGTCCCGTCGCCTGGCCCGCGCAAGGTGCAGGCCGATTGTGTCTCACCGAGCCGCGCCGACGGCCCGAGGCTGCCTTCGGCGTAGAGCCTTTCGTTGATCCGGAGCAGGTCGGCCATCAGGGCCGCGTCCTGCTCCGGGGTCAGCGCCGTGATGGCTCCTTCCACATGGTAGGCGAGGATTGCATAGAACATCGAGCGTTCTCCTTTTCTCCGGAATTGAACAGAACCTTGGTCCGACCGCAGCTATTTCGTCGTCAGCTAGAGGGCCTCGACGCCTGATCGACCAACCAGTCGACAAACCGGCCGATAGCCGGATTTGCCAGACCCTCCTCATGGCAAATGCAGTAATAGCTTCGGCTGGACGCGACGCCGAGCATCAAGGGCTGAACGAGCCGACCCTCATCGAGGTCCCTGAAGGAAATGATATCGTTTGTGAGCGCCACACCATGACCGTCACGCGCAGCCTGAAGCACCATGGCGAAATTATCGAAATAGATATCGGACTCCACCGAATGTGGCACACGCGCCTCCGTTAGCCAACGTCTCCACTGGTCGCCATCGTCTTCATGGAGCAGGCGGTGACGCAGGACGTCGCGCGGCTCGCGAATACCGTTCGGACCGCGCAGCAATTGCGGGCTGCATACTGGTGACGCGTATATGCTGTGCAGCATCCGCCACCAGAACCCGGCCCAGGGTGGCTTGCCATAGACGATGGCGACATCGATGTCCCGCCAGTCCACCTCTTCGAAATCCACCGCCGTGCGCATGCGCATGCGAATGTCGGGGTTCGCATCGAGAAACCGAAAAATCCGCGCTGCCAGCCACGTCGTGCCGAAAACCGAAGGCACCGACACGGTGAGGGTCGCCTTGGCGGCTGTGCTGTAGGCATCCGCCGATATTTCGCGGATCGATTCCGATATCTGCTGCATGGCAATGCCCACGCTCTTCTGCAGCGCGGCCCCGCGCTCCGTCAGCACCAGGCGGCGACCGCGCTTCTCGAACAGGTCGAGGCCGAGCGACAGTTGCAACGCGCGCAATTGCTGGCTGATGGCGCCCGACGTCACATGCAGTTCGGCGGCAGCCGCCGCAATGTTGCCCAGCCGCGATACGCTTTCGAAGGCACGAAGCGAATGAAGGGACGGAAGCGCCATTTGACACCAATAGTTTAGAAAAACTGCTCAAATTTTCCTTTAAAGATTTAGCTTGTTTGCAGAAAACTTGCAACATACCGTCCCCCGCGCTGCCCGTTCCGGGCCAGCCATGACAAAACAAATGGGGACCGCGATATGTTTCACACACCGATTTCTGCCGCAGCCAGACTGACCCTGGGAGGGATGATCGTCACCTTGCTTTCCGCCACGACGCCGACGGCGCAGGCTGCCGACACAAGTCTCGTGCGCGACGGTGTGCTGAGTGTCTGCACGGGTGGCGACTTTCCACCGATGCAGTACTACGCCAATCCCGGGGACGAAAAGCTCGTCGGTTTCGAGGTCGATGTCGTCGATGCGATCGCCAAGCAGTGGAATGACACCACGAAATACGTCGTTGGTGATTTCAAGGGATTGCTGCCGTCGCTCGGCGCCGAGCGCTGCGATCTGGTGGCTTCCGGCATTCTGGTCACCGCCGAGCGGCTCAAGGCCTACGATGCGGTTCCCTACTTCGTTTCCAACGTCGTGATGGTGACGGCTGTCGCCGACGAAGCAACCAAGACACCGGAGGATCTGAGCGGCAAGGTGCTGGCGATCGAGGCCGGCACCAACTACGAGAAGATGGCTGCCGACCTGAACGCCGAACTAACCAAGGCCGGCAAGGCGCCAGCCGAAATACAGACCTATCCGTCCGCTTCCGCCGTCATCCAGCAGATCCTGATCGGCCGCGCTGCAGCAACGATCACGCAGGATACGACTGCCGCGTTTCGTATCCAGCAGATGCCGGGCCAGCTGCAAATTCCATACAGCTATGGGGACGGTGAAACCTACGGGCTCTACCTGAGAAAAAGCGGTGACGAGCGCCAGCGGCTGGTCAAGGCGATCGAGGCGCTGCAGGCGAGCGGCGAGATGGCGACGCTGCTGAAAAAATGGAACCTCCCCGCGACCGCCACCGACGTCAAGCATACGACCAATTGAGGGAAGCGCTGCCGTGTTCGACTACAAGCTCTTCCTGTCGGCGCTGTTCGGCTGGCCCCTCGCCAAGGGCGCTTTGCTGACCTTGGTCCTTTCGGTTCTCGTCATGGCCGTCGCCCTGGCGGTATCCCTGGCAACGGCGGCGCTGGCCACGTCGAAGCGGCGCTGGATCCGCCTGTTGATCGCCGCGTTTGTCTGGCTCTTTCGCGGTGCGCCGGCACTGCTTGTGCTGCTGTTCATCTGGAACGGGCTGCCGCAGATCTCGGCGGTCTTCCGATCGAGCTGGTTCACGCCGTTCATCGCGGCGTTTCTCGCCCTGACGCTGATCCAGATCGCCTACCTGACCGAGATCCTTCGCAGCTCCTACGCATCCATCGGCGAGGGGCAATCGGAGGGGGCGGCGGCCCTTGGCTTGCACCGGGGCCAGATATTCTTCCTGATCGTCTTGCCTCAGGCGCTTCGCGTCGCGCTGCCGGCCCTGGTCAACGAGTTCATTTCGCTGCTGAAGGCAACCTCGCTGGCCACCGTCATCTCCCTGAAGGAGCTCATGACCGTTACCCAGTTCGCCATCGCCACCAGCTTTCGTTTCCTGGAATGGTATGGCGCCGCGCTGATCTACTACATGTCGATGGTTTCGGTTCTGACCGCCTTCCAGATGAAGGTCGAGCGCATGCTGTCGCGGGGACATCGTTGATGTCGTCCACCGTGCCCGGTGAGGCTTTCGACTGGTTTTCACGCGAGACCCTGGGGCAGGCCATCACGCGGATATGGGAGCCGCACGTCCATCCCTATTTCAGGAGCAATATTTTTCACGTTCGCGGGCGCGATGTCGATCTCGTCATCGATGCCGGCATGGGACTTGTGCCGCTCCGGCCGGTGCTGGACCTGCCGCAAGGCAAGCCGGTGATGGCCGTTGCAACGCATATCCATGTCGATCATGTCGGTGCATTGAGGGAGTTCGAGACGAGGGCCGGCCATCGCGCGGAGGCAGCCTTCTTCGAAGAGATGGCGGATGAGCACACATTGGCTCATCTCTTTCGTGCGCAGCCGGAAGCAGTTGGCAGATCGCCGGATGAGGCATGGTCGCTACAGCGTTTCCGTATCAGCCCGGCGCCGCTGGCCCGGATTCTGGATGATGGTGACCTGATCGAGACAGGCGACAGGTCGTTTCGCGTCATCCATCTGCCCGGTCATTCGCCGGGGTCGATCGGGCTGCTCGATGAACGCAACGGCGACTTCCTGGCCGGCGACGCGATCTATCGCGGGCGACTGGTCGACGACCTTCCTGGGTCGGACATGCCGGTCTACCGAAAGACAATGGAGCGGCTCTTACAGATAGATTTCAGCCAGGCCTATTGCGGGCATGGCGAAACAATTGACCGGCGCGAGCTGCGATCGATTGCAAGAGCCTATCTGGAGAAGCCCAGAGCGAGCTGAGCCTCACTTCGCCAGGAACGTTCCGATCCGCTCCAGCGCCCGCAAGATGTTCTCCTCGGAATTGGCGTAGGAGAGCCTGATGTAGCCTTCGCCGAGAATGCCGAAATCGGGACCGCCGATCAGCGCCACGCCGGCCTCGTCAAGCAGGGCTGACGCGAGCTTCTTCGCTTTCCAGCCGGTGTTCGACACGTTGGGGAAGGCATAGAACGCGCCCTTGGGCGTGATGCAGGAAATGTTGGGCAAGCCATTCAGCCCCTCGACCACGATCTTCCGGCGGCGATCGAAGGCGCGCATCATCTTGTCGACGTCGTCCTGCGGGCCGTCTATTGCCGCGATGCCGGCGAACTGGCTGGGTGCGTTGACGCAGGACCAACAATTGACCGCCAGCTTGCGCACCTTGTCGTAGAGGTGGGCGCCCTTGTCGCCATTCGGCCAGATCGACCAGCCCATGCGCCAGCCGGTCATCGCCCAGGTCTTCGACCAGCCGTTGAGCACGATCAGCCGGTCGCGGATCTCGGGAAAGTCGAGCAGCGAGCAATGCGTCTCGCCGTCATAGGTCATGACGTCGTAGATCTCGTCGGAGAGGATGGCGACGTCGGGGTGCTTCTCCAGCCCCTTGACCAGCTTCTCGATCTCGGCACGTGGCGTGACGCCGCCGGTCGGGTTGGCCGGCGAGTTGAGGATCAGGAGCCTGGTCTTCGACGTGATCAGCGACAGCGTCTCCTCGGCGGAGAAGGCAAAGCCGTTCTCCTCGCGCATCGGCACCGGGATCGGGGCGGCGCCGGTGAACTCGATCATCGAGCGGTAGATGGGAAAGCCGGGGTCTGGATAGAGGATCTCGGCGCCCGGCTCGCCGAACATCAGGATCGCGGCGAACATGGTCGGCTTGCCGCCGGGCAGGATCAGCACCGCTTCGGGCGAAACCTCGACGCCGGTGGTGGTCAGCGTGCGGCGCACCACCGCCTCGCGCGTTGCCAGCAAGCCATTGGCCGGCGTGTAGCCATGGTGGCCGTCGCGCAGCGCCTTGATCGCCGCCTCGACGATGTGTTGCGGCGTCTTGAAGTCGGGCTGGCCGATGCCGAGATTGACGATGTCGCGGCCTTGGCTTGCCAGCGCCGTCGCCCGCGCCAGCACGGCAAAGGCGTTTTCCTCGCCGAGACGGTCGAAGGCCGAAATCGTGTGGAGCATTTTTCCCGTCCGTGTGGTTCTTGCTGTTGGCGTGCGTTTTTGTGAGCTTCGGCCCGCAAAAGTCAAACGGATTGGAGCTTTCGGTGTCGGAAAATCTCAAAGATTGGCAACCGCGTCCGCGGCCCGAGCGCAAGGCGATCGACGGCCGCACCGTCCGGCTCGAACCGCTGAGCGCTGCAAAACACGGGGACGGCCTCTACGAAGCGTCCTCGGTATCCGACGTCGACGGCCGCTTCGCCTGGCTGCCTGATTATCCGCCGGAGACCCGCGCCGCCTTCCAGCCATGGCTGGACAAGGTCGAGGCCAGCGAGGATCCGCTGTTCTTCACGGTCATCGACAAGGCCAGCGGCAAGGTCGCCGGGCGCCAGACGCTTATGCGCATCGATCCTGCTTATGGCGTCGTCGAGATCGGCAACATCTATTGGGGACCGCTCATCTCGCGCAAGCCCGGAGCGACCGAAGCGCAGTTCCTGTTCATGAAATACATCTTCGACGGGCTCGGCTATCGCCGTTACGAATGGAAATGCAACAACCGCAACGAGCCATCGAAGCGGGCAGCCGAACGCTTCGGCTTCAAGTTCGAGGGCATTTTCCGCCAGCATCTCATCGTCAAGGGTGAAAACCGCGATACGGCATGGTATTCGATCATCGACAAGGAATGGCCTGATCTGCGCCAAGCCTATGAAGCGTGGCTCGACCCGGCCAATTTCGATGGCGACGGCCAGCAGAAGCGACGGCTTGAGGATTTTCGCGCCGAGTTCGGCGCGTGAGCTGAATTCGGCGCGCAACGGGAGTTTGCCATTGGCGCATACCCACGATCACAGCGGGCATGACCACGGCGCCGGTCATGTACATGGCTCGACCGACAAGAAACGCGTGTTGATCGCTGCCTGCCTGACCGCCGGCTTCATGGTCGCCGAAGCACTCGGCGGCCTCCTGACCGGATCGCTGGCCTTGCTGGCCGATGCCGGACACATGCTGGCCGATTCGATCGCACTCGGCCTTGCCTGGTATGCGTTTCATCTTGCGGGGCGTCCGGCGACCGGCCGTCTCACCTATGGCTTCGGCCGGGTCAAGACGCTGGTGGCCTATACCAACGGCATCGCCATCTTCGTCATCGCGCTATGGATCGTCTACGAGGCATGGGGGCGCATGCTGGCGCCGGTGCCGGTGCTTGGCGGACCGATGCTGGTGGTGGCGATCCTCGGCCTGCTGGTCAATATCGGTTCCTTCTTCGTGCTGCATGGCGGCGACCGCGACAGCCTGAACATGCGAGGCGCCATCCTGCATGTGCTCGGCGACCTGCTCGGTTCGGCCGCGGCCATCGTTGCCGCGCTGGTCATCCTGGCGACCGGCTGGACGCCGATCGACCCGATCCTGTCGGTCCTGGTCTCGCTGCTGATCCTGTCGACGGCATGGTCGCTGATGCGCGCCGCCGCTCAAGTCCTGCTCGAGGGCGTGCCGCCCAGCCTCGACCGCGATATGATTGCCAGGGATATCGAGGCGACAGTCCAGGGGGTGCGCGAAGTGCACCACATGCATGTCTGGTCGCTTGACGGGACAAGCAACATGGCGACGCTGCATGCCTGCCTCAACGAGGGTGTCGATGCCTATCAGGCGGTCAGCTCCATCAAGAAGCGGCTTGCCAGCGAGCATGGCATCAGCCATGCCACCGTGGAACCGGAATTCGGACAGTGCGCCGACGATAGCGACGACCACGACCACGACCATGAGCACGAGCGCGAGCACGATGCGGCTTCGCATCACGACCACCATCACCAGGCCTGATCGATTGATATCGATTGGTCCTGTCTCAGGAGTCCCAAAGCCTTGAAAACCAGCTTGACGAACGCTCACTGCCCGGGCGCAGCATGATGGATCGCGATACCAGGAATGCGGCCATCGCGGCAGCGTGGATCATGCTTCTGTTCGGCATCGTCGCATTCTACCTGCCGACCGTGATGCTGGCACTTGGCCGTTTCTCGACCGTGCTGGCCGGTGCCTTTGGCATCGTCTTCGTGCTGGCGTTTTTCTCCGTGTTCTGGCTGCGGGCCCGCAACCAGCGCAAAAACCAGGGTAAGTAGAGGTCTTTGACATGCGCATTCTGATCACTGGCGCGGCAGGCATGGTCGGCCGGAAGCTCATCGCCCGGCTGGCCAAGGACGGCACACTGCGCGGCCGCAAGATCGCAGCACTCGACCTGCACGACATCGTGCCGCCGCATGCACCTAGCATGGACAGCGTCAGCGTCACCCTCCACACCGGCGATCTCGCCGAGGCGGGCGCGGCCGAACGCCTGGTCGCATCGCGCCCCGATGTCGTCTTCCACCTCGCCGGCATCGTGTCCGGCGAGGCGGAGGCGAATTTCGATCTCGGTTACCGCGTCAATCTCGACGGCACCCGGGCGCTGTTCGACGCCATTCGGCTGGCGGGCTTTGCACCGCGCGTCGTCTTCACCTCGTCGATCGCGGTGTTCGGCGCGCCGTTTCCGGATGTCATACCGGATGAATTCCATCCGACGCCGCTGACCTCCTACGGTACCCAGAAGCAGATGAGCGAAGCGCTGCTCGCCGACTATTCCAGGCGCGGCTTCTTCGACGGTATCGGCATCCGGCTGCCGACCATCTGCGTGCGGCCGGGCAAGCCGAACAAGGCGGCGTCCGGCTTCTTCTCCGGCATCATCCGCGAGCCGTTGAGCGGCCACGAGGCGATCCTGCCGGTGCCGCGTTCCGTCGTGCACACCCATGCCAGCCCGCGTTCGGCGGTCAATTTCCTGATCCATGCGGCGGAGATCGACGGCAACGCTGTCGGACCGCGCCGCAATTTGACGATGCCCGGTGTCGCCGTCACCGTCGGCGAGCAGATCGAGGCGCTCGAGCGCATCGGCGGGTCGAAGGCGGTGAAGCTGATCCGCGAGGAGCCTAACGAGACGATCTGGGCAATCGTCAAGGGTTGGCCGACCCGGTTCGAGGCGCGACGGTCAAGGGAACTCGGCTTCAGCGCCGAAAAGAGTTTTGATGAAATCATCCGCGCGCATATCGAGGATGAGCTCGGCGGCAAGGTCGCCGGTTAAACCCGCAGCGCCGCGGGCGCGCAAAAGCATCATCCGCCGGTCGCGAGGCTCGCCGACAGCAGGAGCAGCCCGAACAGGAAGACGAACGCCGCGCCGCCGATCTCGACGATCGAGTGGATGCGGTTGCCCATGCGGCCATCGCCGGCGAAATACACCGCCCAGTTCTTGGCGGTCACTGCCAGCGTCGCCAGGGCGGAGACGGTGATGGCGGTTCCGAGCGACATCGCCAGCACCGACAACAGACCGCCGAGCCAGAGCCCGTTGAGAAGTGCGAAGCTGAGCACGATCAACGCGCCTGAACACGGACGGATGCCGACGGCCGCCACCGCCGACCAGGCCGTGCGCCAGTCGAAGCGGTCGCCCGACAGCAGCGCCGGATCGGGCGCATGCGAATGGCCGCAGGTGTCGCAGACCTCACCCGCCGCGTGATCGTGATGCGTATGATCGTGATCGTGTGCGCCATGGTCATGATCGTGCGCGCCGTGGCCGTGATGATCGTGCGAATGGTCATGCGCATGGTCGTGATCGTCATGCACGTGCAGGGCGTGCGAATGGGCATGCGCCGAATGGCTGTGAGCGGCATGGGAATGACCGGTGTGCGAATGGCCGGCATGGGAATGACCATGTCCCGCATGGGAGTGACCGGCGTGAGCCGCCGACAGGCTGTAGGCGGGGCCTCGTCCAAACAGGCGCAGGATGGAGGGGCCGAGCTTGCGCCACAGCAGCCAGGCGCCGAACAGGGTGACGAAGACATAGCTCATGATTTCCATGAACCAGGCCGCGTCGGTCATCGAGATGGTGGTGCCGCGCAGGACGAAATAGGCGAGCAGCATCACCGCGATCGCAGTCAGGCCCTGCAGCAATGCCGAGACAAAGGACAACAGGATGCCGCGCCGCAGCGCCACTTCATTGGCCACCATGTAGGACGAGATCACTGCCTTGCCGTGGCCGGGGCCGGCGGCGTGGAAAATGCCGTAGGCGAAAGACAGGCCGATGAGCACCCACAACTTGCTGCCGTCCTGGCGCATCGCCTTCATCGCTGTTGCCAGCGCGCGATAAAATTCCTGCTGCCTGAGATTGATCCACATCAGGATGTGGGCGAAGGGGCCGGTGGTGGGCGCCATGCCGTCATTGACGCCGATGCCGAGCGAACTCTGGGCATGCGCGGAGCTGGCGAGATGCATCGTGACAAAGGTTAGGGCCAACAGGCCGAATGCCAATCGCAGGGATGGTTTCGTCACCGGGTTCATCCTTCTGGCTGACAGGTCAGTTCGAGCTTGGTGGCGAAGATCTTGCTCATGTCGGTGCCCGTCGGATCGTTGAAGAAGGCATCCGTCAGGGTCTTCTGGTTTTCTTTGATCGCTTCGTCCGGATCCGGACGAATCACCTTGCTGGTGCAATTCGACGGCAGGCCTTCAACCGTGATGTTGGAGTCCTCGGTGAAGTCGATCGCCGTGTAGAAGGTCGGATCGTAGACGCCGATGTCGATCTTGCCGGCCAGCTTGATCGGCACCTTCGGCTCGGACTCGAACAGGATGATCAACTGGTCATTGTCGAAATTGGCCATCAGATGCGGCGGCGGCGTCATCGCCACGTCCTTGCCGTCGACAGTGACGAGCTGGAAGTAGTTGAACTCGGCCAGCGAGGCGTGGACGGTATCGGCGACTTCCTTCAGCTCCTTGTCGTCGAGCTTCAGGTCGGAGTTCTTGTCGAATTCCATCATCACCGTGCTGGAAAACAGATCGTCGAAGCGCCAGAGATGACGCAGCGCCTTCACACTTTGGTGATCCGGAGAAAGAATCACGTCGAGGCGAGCCTCGGCGAAGACGTGTGGATGCACATAAGCCGGTCCGGTGGCGGCAAAGGTCGCCGCCAAGGCCGAAGCCAGCATGATTGCGTGCCGTTTCAGGTGCATTCTCGGTCGCGATTCCATCGGCCTCGGAGAGAGATGTCGAGAGTTACCAGAAAGGGGGCGAAATTGGGACCGCGAGGCGCGACCATAGCCTGTCCCATCCCGATTGGATCGGGATGGGGCTCTGTCTGTTTGTTTGCGCATGATCTCCGGACAAACAGTTTCCGCTTGTCCGAGAAAACCGGCTTCCACTCATGCTCCAGGCCGCTCAGGCGGCCTCACGCGTCTTGAACCACTGCACCAGGAAGTCGACGAAGACGCGGACTTTCGCCGGCAGATAGCGGCGATGCGGGTAGACGGCAAAAATGCCGCCGCCCGACAGGATGCGGTCATCCATCACCGTCACCAGCCGGCCGCTCGCGAGGTCGGGCGCGGCGATGAAATCCGGCAGCACGGAAAATCCGAGCCCCGCCACGGCCGCGGCTCTCGCCGTCATCGGGCTGTTGACCTCGATCGGACCCGAGACCGCAACGCTCACCGGATCGCCATTGTCGCCCTTGAACGGCCAGTTGTTCAGTCCGCGGCCATTGGTGTCGACGATGCAGGGCATGCGGCCAAGGTCCTGCGGCCGCGTCGGCATGCCATGCTTGGCGATCAGTTCGGGAGAGGCGCAGAGCTTTATCGAAAACGGCGCCAGCCGCCTGGCGATCAGCGACGAGTTCTCCAGCCGCGAGATGCGCACGGCGAGATCGAAGCCTTCCTCGACAAGGTCGACGAAGCGGTCGTCGAGCTGGATGTCGAGCACAATGTCGGGATATTGCTTGGCGAAGTCGATCAGCGACTGGCCGATCGGCGCATCGGCGAAGGTGCGTGGCGCCGACAGCTTGATCCGGCCGCGCACGTCGCCGGACGATTCACGCACGGCATCGGCCAGGCTGTCGACCTCGCGCACGATCTCCGAGGCGCGCCTGTAATAGGTGTGGCCGGCCTCAGTCATCGAGAACTGCCTGGTGGTGCGGTTGAGCAGCAGCGCGCCGAGCTCGTCCTCCAGCTCGCGCACATATTTCGACAGCAATGCCTTGGAGCGGCCGATCTTGCGTGCGGCCGCCGAAAAGCCCTCGGCCTCGACCACATCGATGAAGGCACGCATGCGGGTCAGTGTGTCCATGGTCAGGCCTTTCGTGCCGCGTCGAGAAGTTTCCGGCCGAGCCGTATCAGGGCAATGTCGCTGCCGGAAGGGCCAAGCAGCGACAGGCCGAACGGGGCACCGGCGACCGAGCCGATGGGCAAGGTGATTTGCGGAAAACCCGACAGGCCGGCGAGGCACAGAAGCTGAAGCGCCCGTTCCCGATAGGCCTGGAACTGCTCCGGCGTGCTGTCCACATAGGGCGCCGGGCCCGGCACCGTCGGCAGGACAAGGAAGCCGTCCCTGCCGAGCAGTTCGCTCAGTTCGCCGCGAAAAGTCAGCCGGCGCACCGTCTCAGCCTGCGCTGTGCGGTCGTCGACGGCACGGCCGAAGCCGAAACGCTCGTCGACGCCGGGGCCGAGGTCGCGCTCGCCGCTGGTGATCCAGTCGCCATGCACAGTCCAGGCCTCCTTGGCCTGCAGCCGGCGAAAGCACCAGTAGAGTTCGTCCGGAGACGAGGAGAAGTGTGTGGCTGGCGTCGCCGGCGCGCCGAAAACCGCGCTCGCCAGCGACTTCATCTCAGCATATTCGGCAAGCGCCGGGCGGGCGACCAGCTCGTTCAGCCAGTCCAGCCCAAGGGGGCGTTCCAATGCATGTTGGTGCGGGTCGCGGCCGAGCAGCAGCTTGCCGACGGTCTCGTAGGTCTCGATGTCGTCGGCGAACCAGCCGAATGTGTCGAAGCTCGGCGCCAGCTTCATCGCGCCGTCGAGCGAAATGCGGCCATGCGTGGTGCGCAGCCCGATCAATCCGCAAAAGCTCGCCGGCGCGCGGATCGAGCCGCCGGTGTCGGAGCCGGTGGCGATGTCGGCCAGCCTGCCCGCCACCGCCGCCGCCGACCCCGATGACGAACCGCCGGTGACTCGGTCGGGCGCGGCCGGGTTCACCGGAAACGAGAAATGTGCATTCTGGCCGAACAGCGCGAAGGCAAGCTCGTCGGTCTGGGTCTTGCCGACGAAGCGCGCGCCGGCATCGAGAATCATCTGTACGGCCGGCGCGGTGCGCGTGGCGGCATTGCTTTCGGCGAATTTCTGCAAATTGCCGCAACCGGTGCGGTAGCCGGAGACGTCGTAGATGTCCTTGACGGCCAGCCGCAGGCCGGCCAGCGGTCCGAGCTCGGCATGTGCCACCGCCGGCATCTGGCGAACATCGAGAAAGGCGTTGAGGGGGCCGTGCGTGCCTGTCATCGTTCGATATCCGCATACGAGTGCACCAACATTGTTCGGTGCCAGAAATTTTACAACCTGGGATGCGATTTTTATTGATTGTGAAAGCCTTCGCCCTTATATCGCGTTTGCCCAAAGTCGCACGTGCCTGTGGGTGTCCGCCGATCCTCGAATGGTGAGGGAAATCGGTAAGGTAACTGGAGCCAACCCCTCCAGTCGGTTTAGCGGCCAACCGCCAGACCGAGGACACCTTGAAGCAACGACGGTGCGGGCCTTTCTGGTGTTCTGCCGGTTGTCCAAAGACCGGGGTTACTGAAGAGGCACACCTTCATTGCCGGCAGTGCGGACGGGTCTCCCATCCAAGCCAAGGCAGACAAAGCGAACCGAGGCCGGGCAAGGCCAAGGTTCACCGCCGCGAGACGGCGTTTCATGGTTCCGGGGTCTCCACCGGCTGGTTCCATGGATTTCCGTCCCGCCTTTGTCCACCGCGTGTTCGCGAGGCTGACAGCCCGCGTTCCGCAGCCTTATTGCGCGCCGAAAGGCGCTGATGGAGACCCCGATGGCTACCCAGCGCATCCTTGACTTCCTCGCCACCCGACGCCCGACCGGCCCCTGCCTCGTCGTCGACCTCGATGTCGTGCGCGACAATTTCCGCGCCTTCGAGAAGGCGCTTCCCGATTCGAAGATCTACTATGCGGTGAAAGCAAACCCGGCGCCGGAAATCCTGCGCCTGCTTGCTGCGATGGGCTCGTCCTTCGACACCGCTTCCGTTGCCGAAGTCGAGATGGCGATGGACGCCGGTGCGCCGGCGGACCGCATCTCCTTCGGCAACACCATCAAGAAGGAGCGTGACATCGCACGCGCCTACCAGCTCGGCATCCGCCTGTTCGCGGTGGACTGCGTCGAAGAGGTTGACAAGATCGCCCGCGTCGCTCCGGGCGCGCGCGTGTTCTGCCGCGTGCTGACCGATGGCGAGGGTGCCGAGTGGCCGCTGTCGCGCAAGTTCGGCTGCGTGCCGGCGATGGCCGTCGACGTGCTGCGCCATGCCAAGGGGCTCGGCCTCGACGCCTATGGCGTGTCGTTCCATGTCGGCTCGCAGCAGACCGACCTGACCGCGTGGGACCGCGCGCTGGCCGACGCCAAGACGGTGTTCGCGACGCTCGCCGAGGAAGGCATCGTGCTCAAGATGGTCAACATGGGCGGCGGTTTCCCAACGCGCTACCTGCGTGATGTCCCGGCGGCGCAGGCCTATGGCCAGGCGATCTTCTCGGCGCTGCGCAAGCATTTCGGCAACGCCATCCCGGAAACCATCATCGAGCCGGGCCGCGGCATGGTCGGCAATGCCGGCGTCATCAAGTCGGAAGTCGTGCTGATCTCGAAGAAGGCCGCCAACGACAATGTGCGCTGGGTGTTCCTCGACATCGGCAAGTTCGGCGGCCTGGCCGAGACGATGGACGAGGCGATCCGCTACCCGATCGTCACCGCGCATGACGGCACGGAGACCGCGCCTTGCGTGCTCGCCGGCCCGACCTGCGATTCGGCCGACGTGATGTACGAGAAGACGCCGTACCCGCTGCCTTTGTCGCTGACCATCGGCGACGAAGTGCTGATCGAGGGCACCGGCGCCTACACCACCACCTACTCGGCGGTCGCCTTCAACGGCTTCGAGCCTCTCCGATCCTACGTGATCTGATCGGCTCGCAAGAGCCGCTCAGATCATCCCAGGTGGGCGCCTGTCGTCCACCCGGGCTCGCCTGTGGAACAGTTCTCCGCTCGCCAGGGATTGCGGAAATGGACATTGCAAATTTCATTGTTGAGGGCGGCGCTTCACCCGCGGCGACCTCCTCTGTCGCCTTCGGCGACATCTCCCCCTCAAGGGAGGAGATTGCCAGTGCTGTTGTCATCGTTGCCGAAACCACGGCCGACGTTGCAGCGCGTGAAGCGCTGCTCGACGATGCCATGGGGCCGAAGCGCAGGACCAAGTCGTCGGAGAAGCTGCGGCGCGGCCGCCGGCCTTCGGAAGGCATGGCCTTCATCGCCCGCGATGCGTCGGGTAGCGTGGCCGGCACGGTGCGGCTGTGGGATGTCACGCTGGGCGAGGGCGGCCCGGCCGCGCTGCTGCTTGGCCCGCTTGCCGTCGATCCGTCACTCAAGAGTGCCGGCATCGGCTCGGCGCTGATGCGCCATGCAATTACCGAGGCGGCGCGGCTTGGCCACGCGGCGATCCTGCTGGTCGGCGACGCGCCCTATTACGGACGCTTCGGTTTCTCGGCCGCCAGGACCGGATCGCTCGCCATGCCCGGCCCGTACGAGCGGCACCGCCTGCTGGCGCTGGAGTTGGTGGAGGGCGCGCTCGACAGCGCCAGGGGTACGCTGAAGGCCGCGGGACGCAAGCTGAAGGCGCAGGAGCAGGCGTCGGCGGCCTGAGGCTGCAAGAGCGCCTGGAGCGGACACATCGTCGTCGCCCAAACAAAAACGCCGCCCATCGGGCGGCGTTTTGTGCGTCTGAAAGCGGTCAGCCGATCAACTGGCTGAGCGCCATGGCGACAGTCATGTCGCCTTCGACCTTTATCTTGCCGGTCATGAAGGCCATGGTCGGGTTCAGGTCGCCAGATATCAGCGAATCCAGATCGTCGAGCGAGAGCTTGATGGTGCAATCGGCGGGCGCGTCTGTCGTCGAGATGGTTGCGCCGTCGATGACGATGACGCCATCGCCGCCGGTGTCGAATTTCACGGAACGATCGAACCCGCTGTTCGCCACGCGCGACTTGATCTTCTCGGCAATCTCCTGAACGCTCACGCTGTTCTCCTTGTCTGGTTGGTCGCGCAAAGGCGCTTAAATACGGCTTAAGTCGCCATGCCGCCTTTTTCGCGATCACGGCCGCTGCCGCATATAGCTTTGAGTTGACGTTTACGTCAACGCGAATTCGGGTGGTTGGTTCCTATCGCCGCAGCGGATGACATCCCGGAATGACCAGGGCAGCGGCGCGCCGGACAGCTCAATGTTCCTTGAATGCCTTGGTCATTTCCGCTGCCGTCTCACTTTTCTTGCGGCGCAGCCAGTTGTCGCGGATTTCGTCCTTGCTCAGGAAATTGACCTGATCGATCAGAACCTCATGCACCAAGGTGGCGCCGACACGGGTGTTGACGGTATCGCGGATCGCGGCGCGGAAGGCATCGAGATCGATCGTCGCCTTCTTGGTGAAGTCGATCTGCGGATTGGAATAGAGGTAGCTATAGACCTGGTCGGTGATGAGCGCTTCCGCCGGAATGGACAGCTTCTTTATCTGCTCGGGTTCGACCGTGTAGACAAGCTTTGTCAGGAAATAGCCGCCGATCTGGGAGTCGCGGATCAGCGGTACCGAAATGATGTCGGTCTTGACATAGTCGAGGCCGCCCAGCATCGGTTTCGGCGTCTCGCCGACACCAGCCTCGCCGGCCGCCTGGAACGAATAGAACACGGCGCCGAGCGTGGCGGCGCAGATCCAGACGGCGATGGCGATGACCTTGATCATCGGGCCTTGTCATTCCCTTGCGATGCGAAGGCGGCACTGCCCTCTTGCCTGAACATTGTGCTCGGCATCATGTCTTCGCCCAACCGAACTCGCCGGCGGAGTACGTGCCGTCGGTTTGCGAGCGCTGGATGGCGTGGCGCAGCAGGGTGGCGACTTCATTGACCGCGCTGAGGTGCGCCAGGATCGCCGCCTCGTTCTTGGCCAGCTTCTGGCGCAGCCGGGTCAGGCCCTCGCGGTGCTGTTCGAGGAATTCGGCTTCGCTGCCGCCCTTCATGGCGCGGGTCAACTCGTAGAGATAGCGGCTCTTGCGGGCGTTCGACGCCTTGAGATCATAGTTGGTGGCGTTGCGGATGCCCGCCGTCTCTTCCTCGACCACTTCCTCGATGCGGCCGATGATGGCGGCGAGGTTGCCAGGCCGCGCGGACGGGATCGGTGCTTCGGACGCGGTCGTGCGTGCTGGCAGGTTGGCGGTGAATTCCGAAAAATCGGCCATGAAAATCCCGGTCTGGTTAGATTGAACTCGGATACGCACTATCTCAGTGTTTAAGCATGATCTTTCCCAAGCCGGCTCCCGGTTTGGGGCCTGCCCTAGATCTTGATGTCTGTCTTGATGGCGGTCTCGTCACCGGTGATCGACCGCGCCGCCTTGCGCTGCAATTCGTGGACCAGCGAGGTCGACAGGCTGTTCTGTTGATCGATCTCGGTCTTTTCAGGCCCCCCCGAAACCGGACCGACCGGCATGACGCGCTTGCCCTCGAGGTAGTGGTCGGCGAGCATCGACTTGGCGATGCCAATGCCGCCGCGTTCGGCCATGACGTCGGCCACCCGCTCGGCTAGCTGCGATTTCCACATGTCGCCGGCCAGGCCCTTGCCGTAGACGCCTTCGGTGTCCTTGGGCAGCATGTTCTGGATGAAGGTCTGCAGCACCATGGCCTCGAACTTCTTGAACTTCTTGGCCGGGTCGGTTGCCGCGGCGGCCTTGTCGGCGGTGGCCCGCGACAGGATCGAGCCGGCATCTACCGAAGCGGCGGTGTCGACCGAAAACGTCCCGGCAGCACCACCGGCGCGCTTGGTCAGCGCGGCACGGGCGGCCTCGATGTCCGTCGGGTCGACGGCTCGGGCCACATCCATAACGATGTCGCTGGGTGGAGAAATCGCCAAGAAAGTCCGCCTTTTATCGGTTTTCCTTAGCCAGACCATGCCTCAACAAGCTTGTGGCAGGCTTGCGCGGCGGGAGAGGCAGAATGCAGGCGTGTGTCGTTGGTTTGCCAGGCGCTGACTATGGCCATCGCCAAGTTGCTACTCGGACGTCGCGTTTGGGCCGGAAACAGCAGGTCCGCTTGTGGTGCCGGGAAGAACGATCTCGACGTTAGAACTCAGGATCCGATGTCTGAGTTGATCCAGGACAAACCTTTGGCGGTCGCTCGGTGGTCGCTCTGCTTCGGCACCACCGCGGACATTCGAAACCATGATGTTTGACTAGCTTGAGATGCAATGCGCTCCAGGACGGCACAGCCAAGCGGCGAGTCAGGCCGAGAGCCGCCACATTCGCACACGACCTGTACCGCGCAATTCCGTTTCCGCGAGTGGGTCGCAGGCAAATTTTGGTCCAAGCAGTTTGTGAGTTGCATCCGAAATACGGATTTCGTCGGGCTCCGCTGACGTTTGAATACGTGCGGCGAGATTAACGGTCTCGCCCCACAGGTCATAGGCAAACCGCCTGTTGCCTATGACGCCCGCGACGATTGGTCCTGAGTGAATTCCAATTCTGAGTCTCAGCCGTTCTCCTGCGAAGCGTTCGCGCTTAACCGCCTCCCGCAGTTCAAGTGCATAGTGGGCAAGGGCTTCTGCATGATCGGATCGCGCGGTGGGCAGGCCAGCGACCACCATCACACAATCGCCGATGGTCTTGATCTTTTCGCAGCCGTATCGTTCCGAGAGTTGATCCGCCGCCTTGAAGAAGTAGTTCAAAATAGCGAGCGTGGTCACGGCTCCGACGCTCCGCGCTCTTTCGGTAAAGCCGACGATGTCGGCAAAAAGCACACTCACCTCTGCGTGGTTGTCTGCAATTTGCTCGTGTGCTTTCAACCGCTCCGCGATCGACGCCGGAAGAATGTTGAGGAGTAGGGTTTCGGCGCGCTGGTATTCACGCGACAATCCCTCTTGGCTCTCCCTCAACGCCTCGTTCATCGATTGTAGTTTCTCGTTGAGTTGACGCTCCCTCTCTTGCAGAAGGGTCATTTCATAAGCCTTCTGTTGAAGCCGCTGCCTATTGTCGCGTTCGGCAGTGGTGTCAAGAAAGAGCAGCCACACGCAGTCATTGTCAGCAAAAAGATGAAGGTCCGCGACACGCCCATTGGGCAGTTCGACCATGGCCATATGATATGGAAGCTCCGGGGAAGGCAGCAAACCTTCCATGAATTCAAGCTGATCGGCAACAGGCTGACCAATGCGAAGCGATGAGAGTCCGTAATGTTCAACGTTACCGCCCTTTGCAGCTATGCAAAGCAGGGCGTCAATTTTCAGATATGCGATAGAGTGCTCATTGTAGAAGAAATTATAAATCCAGCTTCCGACTTCTTTCGGCAATCTATGCATGGTCTATTTGGTAACCATCGAAGCAAGCTGGCGAAACGCATCATCAACAGATTCTCCGGAAAGCGCACTTGTTAGATAGATTTGCCATCCAAGTTGCCGCAGTCCGTCAATCTCACTATCCGATATTTCCCACCGATCGGCCAAGTCGGATTTGTTGAACAGCAATACAAACGGCATAGCGCCGAATTCGGCCTCGACCCGCTCGCGCAGTGTGAGTGCCGCGGCAAGAGTAGCGGCGCGGGTTCCATCGACGACAAGCACAAGCCCGGTCGCACCTCGCACATGGCTGACGCGGAATGAGCCGATATCGTCTTCGCCGGCCAAATCCCACAAAATCAGGTCCACGGTTTTGTCCGGGAGTGCGACACTCTTCTTGTCGATTTTCACTCCCACCGTGGTCAAGTAGGTTTCTGAAAAGATGCTTTGCACAAACCTGCGAACCAGACTCGTCTTTCCGACAGAGAACCCGCCCAACATGCAGATCTTTTTTTGCAACATCTTGGGCTCCGCCCTATTCCAGGTTTACCGTAACCGAAACCCGGCGATTGGTGGAGCTACCAGTTTGACTATTTTCAGGCACCACCGGCTCAAAGGTGCCCGCGCCCCGAACCAGCAGCAGCTCCGGGGCGACGCCGCGCCTGTTGAGAAGCGCACGAACCGTCTCGGCGCGGGCAGCGCTGATCGACACGTTGGCCGTCTCACGGCCCGTGCCGTCCGAATGGCCGGTCAACATGAACCGCGCTGTTACGCCTGACTTGCGGGCACTTTGGGCGAATTCCTTTAATTGATCCGCCAATCTGTCGAGAACCGGCGTCTGCTCTGGTCCTGGCACAGCTTTGCCGGAATAGAAGAAAATATCGGTTGCCTGGATGGCCTCTCTCAACTGATTGAGTTCTGCAAGGTTCAGCTCTCGCAGCTGTGAGACATCCAGAACCACTCCGTCCGCCGAAAGTTGTTCGGCGGCGGCCCGCGCCCGGTTGATCCAGCCGGCGGGAGCCTCACCCTCGGCAACGATGCGATCCTTGACGATCGAAAGTCGTACTGAATCCGGCGGGGTCAGCGTCGCCGTCAGCCGCTTCACCACGAACTTCGGATCAAGGCTCTGATAGAATTGCCACTGTGAATGAACGCGGGCAGGATCAACCCCCGTTCCGGACAGCAGAGCTTGCGGGTCGGCGGCAAGCGGGTCTCTCAGACCGGAAATGTAGAAATGTCCGCCCTTCGCCGTTTGTTGGGCGACGATGATTCCCGATTGGGCCTCAAGTCGCGACACATAATATTGCCAGTGCTCCGTCGCGCGTGCATCGGGGCTCACATCACGAACCTTGGAGATGTCGAATTCCGGTCCGCCTGCCGAAAGCTGTCGGGCCGCTGCGCGCGCCCGATCTATCCAGGTGTCGGGAGCCTCACCCTCGGCAACGATGCGATCCTTGACGATCGAAAGTCGTACTGTATCCGGCGGATACAGCGACGCCGTCAGTCGCTTCAGCACGAACGCCGGCTCCAGGCTCTGATAGGATTGCCACTGCGAATGAACGCGGGCGGGATCGACCTGCGTTCCGGACAACAGCGACTGCGGGTCGGCGCCAAGCGGGTCTCTCAGGCCGGCAATATAGAATTGGCCATCGCGTATCTTTTGTTCGGCAACGATGATGCCCGGCTGGGTCTCCAGTCGCGACACATAGGCCTGCCAGCGCTCCGCCGCGCGTGCATCGGGGCTCACATCACGAACCTTGGAGATGTCGAATTCCGGTCCGCCGGCCGAAAGCTGCTGGGCGGCGGACTGCGCCCGATTGATCCAGGTATCGGGAGCCTCACCCTCGGCAATGATGCGATCCTTGACGATCGAAAGTCGTACTGTATCCGGCGGAGCCAGCGACGCCGTCAGCCGCTTCAATACGAACGCCGGTTCAAGACTCTGATAGAATTGCCACTGCGAATGAACGCGGGCGGGATCGACCTGCGTTCCGGACAACAGCGACTGCGGGTCGGCGCCAAGCGGGTCTCTCAGGCCGGCAATATAGAATTGACCATCGCGTATCTTCTGTTCGGCAACGATGATGCCCGGCTGGGTCTCCAGTCGCGACACATAGGCCTGCCAGCGCTCCGCCGCGCGTGCATCGGGGCTCACATCACGAACCTTGGAGATGTCGAATTCCGGTCCGCCTGCCGAAAGCTGCTGGGCGGCGGCCTGCGCCCGATTGATCCAGGTGTCGGGAGCCTCACCCTCGGCAATGATGCGATCCTTGACGATCGAAAGTCGTACTGTATCCGGCGGAGCCAGCGACGCCGTCAGCCGCTTCAACACGAACGTCGGTTCAAGGCTCTGATAGAATTGCCACTGCGAATGAACGCGGGCGGGATCGACCTGCGTTCCGGACAACAGCGACTGCGGGTCGGCGCCAAGCGGGTCTCTCAGGCCGGCAATATAGAATTGACCGGAGCGTGTCTTTTGTTCGGCAACGATGATGCCCGGCTGGGTCTCCAGTCGCGACACATAGGCCTGCCAGCGCTGCCCGGATTGCCAGGAAAGAAAGAACCAACCGCCTGCCGGAATCAAAAGCAGCAGGACTGCAGCCACTACCAGCCACGGAAATCCCTGGTTTGATTCCTCCTGCTTCAGCTCAACGCACGTCTGTAACTGCGCCTCTACGCCGGCCAACTGCGAACTGTCGCCGTCAAACTCCTCTAAAACCTGGGAGTATTCCTCATGGATACGAAGCAATACATCGCGAACTATTTCATGTAATTCCTCTGGCGGATTTCCTCGGATCACCGAAACCAGGGTCGCAAACTGTCCAACTTCCGACCAGAGACGAAGGTCGCCAAAACGGATAGTATCAAGGCTACTCTGTTCTTTCTCGTTAAATGAGTCTTTCACAAAATCTTGGATTGCACTAAGCATCGAAGAAATTAGTTGAGGATCCTCGCTCGTTACATTGTCGGCGGTCACATGCGCTATCAAAAGCCCCGAATTGCGGCTAATGAGAAAGGCATGTTCTACACGATAGACAAGAGAATGCTTCAGAACAACTTCCGAGAAGCTGGCGCCAGTTCTCCAGGATTCAAATCTCCACTTGAGCCCATGCCAGGTAAATATATGTCGTAAAGTTTCATTCAGCGACTGAAAGGTCTGGTCGATCTTTTCCCCGATCGACTTGCGAATTGCCGGCAGAAACACCGGGTATAAGATATCCGTCAGCGTGCGCGGGCTCTTCTGGATCGACCGTTGCACAGCCCTCTCGACAGCTGGCGCAAGGGCCTCGCCGAGTTGCGCATGAGGCGCCCGTGCGGCCGCACCGGGAAGAACGTCGCCCACTGCTGCCGCAAGCTGCTCCGGTTCGCCCAGCAGATGCGTAACTCTTGAAAGCTCGGAAATTTCGCGGCCGACCAGCAACTGGCGCAGCGTTTCCATGCGAGGATCGGCGGTTGGAAGTCCGTCGAAACGCGCATGATGGTCCGGATCAACGTTCCGGGCAATTTCGACCAAAAGAATAGCCAGAGCCTCGCGATCAATCTCGGTATCGCTCGACGGGGCTCTTTTAGGAAGGTTGATTGGGTCGACGGTCGACGTCAAGTTCCGATCAACTCACTTTCCAGCTACGTTCCGAGTTACTCTTGTTGCCGCCGGAATCCTGATTTATACATTTTGCAACCTCGATAAACAGGCCGGCCAAAAGATTTCTGTCGGTCTTGACGTTGCTGAGATCGGAGAACATTTTCTCCATTAGCATCTGAATGCTTTCATTCTTTTGCTTGATTTCCTCACGCAGCAAATGATCGCTTCGATTTATCCGATCCGCAACGTCGCGCTCAAGCTCGCTCAATTGATCCGACAGCGCGCGCACCTGCTTTTCAAGTGCCTGATTTTGCTCGCGAAGATTCCGGTCAATCTCCTTGTCGGCCTCGGCTCGTGCATCTTTTTCGCTCCGCAATTGCGCCGCGAGCGATTCGACCTGCTTCTTTGCATTTGACTCGTACATTTCAAGATTGCGCTTGGCCTCGGATTCAACATCCTTGAAGCGCTGCAAGAACCGTTCTTCAAGCTTGGAAAAACGGCGGTCATAGTCCTGCATCTGGTTGCCGAACAGCAGGTCACGTATCTTGTCGACACCTACAGCGTCACCCGGGATCCCGGCCTCGCGAGCCTGGGCCGCCGCCATGAAGTTCAGCCCGTTTCCCTCTGCATTACCTATCGGATTTCCCTCCGCCTTACCTGCTGAAGACGCGGTATTCGAAGATTCTTTAGCCATCCTTATGCCCCTCTATTTGAACGCCTGCCACAGTGCAGAATTCATAAACAGGCAAACATGTCAGCAAAATACCCGGCCCGCAAGCCGGAATCGTCTTGACTTATGCCTATTCGTGAGGCAGCCGCGCGCAAATCACCAGATTGACCAGGAGGGCGAGATCAGTTGATCCGGACGCGGGCATATCCAAACCTCCGAACCGGTTTTCGCGCGTAATGTGGCGTCCCGCACTGGTGGTCGGGAGGCTAGCAGGGAGTACCGCCGCCAGCCGAGTGGGGTTGGCGCCGTTAACTGCGCCGGTATCACCGCGGATCGAGGATCGGTATGGCCCCTTGCTTGCGAAACGCCTCATATGACGGCAATAATTTGGTTGCGGGTGGGGGCGACGTGGGTGACGATCGGGTTGGGGGGTAAGCGTCATGGAAATGCTGATGCCCCTGCTTGTGGTCGGGGCGATGGTCTTGATCGTTGGCAGCCTGATTTATCGCGGAGCAAAAGGCATTGCCGGGCTGTTTTCCGGTTCGTCTTCAAAAGGCAAGTCAAACGACGCTCGGGACAGTTCCTCCTTGCCGGTCGGCAAGGCTCGTCAGCGCACGCTGGCATCGTCTGATGCTGCCCAAGCTCCATCACCCAAGCCTACCTCTGCAGCCGAAAAGCTGATCGCCGAAATGCAGCAGCAGGCGAAGAACAGCGACGACCAGCGCAAGGCGACTTTCAAAGCGCATGTCGAGCGCAAGATCCCGCCGATTTCCGTCGATGGCGGCGAAGCGATCGAACGTGGGCAAGCCGCGCGCATTGCGATCAAACACATCTTTCCGCCGCGGCTCCCCCAACGCAGCATGAGCTATTTTGGCGGGCTGCCTATTGTCCCCGACGAATTCGACTGGCCGACCGTTCACAATCGGAAGGGATTGCTCGAGCGCCTCAATTTCATGGCGCAAATCGACTGTTCGGACCTGCCACCGGGACCTGGGCGAGATCTGTTGCCCGAAAAGGGCTATCTCTATTTCTTCGCGCCGATGTCCGACACGTTTGGCGCGGACGCCATGCACTTCGTGACGCGGTATGAACCGCGTCAGGTGACGCAGAAGTGGGCGCCAGTCGACATGCCGTTCACCGCCAAGATTCTGGGATCGGATCCGATGGACGAAATCTTGCGGGGCAAGCGAACTCACTATGATCGGGTCGAGGTCGAGTTTGCCTGGATCGAGGAGCCGACCGACGCCGAAGTCGCGGCGCGTGCGGAGGAAGGTCATGCTTTCAAGGTCGCGGACAAAATTCGGACCGAAAGGGTCGAGGCTTTCTACGGTCCGCCAATCGCCCCCGATCCGCGGCTTTCCGCTCATCATGCGCCGAAAGACACGCTTTGGACGCCGTATCCGGGATTTCCGGCCAATTGGCATTCCGCGCGGATCGTTCGGAAGCTTGTGGAGGCATTTCACCGCGAGGAGACGGCCGATGTCACGGCAAAACTGAAGGCGCTTGGCGATGTTACCGAAGATGATCCGGAGGCCAAGCGGCTACGGGTGGTGCAGCGCGAACTGTCGGCATTCGGCTCGAAGATGTTCAACGCATTCTTTCCGACGGTCAATGCCGGACTGAAGGACTATGACGCACCGCCTCCCGAGGTGAAGCAGCAAATCCTTGCCTTTCTGGAAGACTTGCGCGTCAACGGCATGCCGTCACCTTCGGCGCGGCGGCCGCATCACCGTCAACTTCCGCTGGTGATGAATGATTGGCTTTCAATCGCGGCGATCCAAGGCGCCGAGGGGGGACTGACAGATCCGGGCGGCGCTGCGCTCATAGGCCCCGACGTCGTGGCCGCCCTGTCTCACCGTCACTTGTCGCGTAGCCATCAGATGCTTGGCAAGGGTGAAGTCGTCCAGGTCGCAGCCGACGAGATGAAGGACCGCTATCTGCTGCTGCTCCAACTTGGGCCGGATATGGCGCTCAATTGGACCGTCGGGGAGATGGGGCCGCTTCAATATTGGATTACGCCCGAGGACCTTGCGGCCAAGCGATTCCAGAACGCAATTCTGACAATCGAAGCCTACTGACTGATGTTGGGTCAGTAACCCCTCTGGCCGCCCTGCCACCCTCTCGCGACGATCTCGCCGGCTATCCTCCATGGCGGGATCGGCCCAATAGCAGAATTTCCTTGGCTACTCTTCCTTCCGCTTCTGCGCGATCAGGTCGAGGCGTTCGCGGTCGGAGCGTTCGCGTTCGTCGCGGTTGCGTACATCCTTGTAGGCGCGCTCGACCATGTTGGTGCGCGCGGTTGCCGCGGCGATGAGGCTGGCCTCCTGCCTGGCGCTTTCGAGGCTCGCTTCCTGGCGCCCGACCGCGCTGGCGATGCGGCGATGGTAGAGATCGGGAAACAGGCCGGAGAGGGAATCGGCCTGGTCGAAATGCCCGACCAGATCCCGGGCTTCGGCCTCGGCGGCGCTGGCCGCGGCGAGGAACGTGGCATGACGGGTTTCGTGCAGCGCCTTCAGCTGTTCCTGCACCTTGACCAGTTTCTTCAGGCGGTCCCTGCGGGTGCTCATGGCTATCTAGCCAATGTCAGGTCGACAAAGCCGGCGACGAACAGCGACAGCATGGTGCCGACGGCGAAATAGAAGATGATCATGCCGCCGGCGATGATGAAGGGCTGGGAGATGAAATAGATCGGGATCTGCGGGGTCAGCTTGTTGACGAAGCCGATCGTCAGATTGACCAGAATGGCATAGGCGACAAACGGGCTGCCGAGGCGGATGACCAGGAAGAACGTGTCCGACACCGTGTCGGTGACATCGACGAGTGCGGCTTGCGGGTTGAAGAAGATGTTGACCGGCGCGACCGTGTAGGAAGCGACCAGCGCGCGTATGATCTCATGGTCGAAATCGAAGACGAACAGCATCAGCAGCGCCGAGAACGAGATGATGGCGGCAAGGGCTGCCTGCGGCTCCGGCTCCTCGATCGCCGGTCCGCCGGTGCCGCCATAGCCGATCAGCATGGCGATGGCCGAGCCCATGAAGCGCAAGGCTTCCATGTAAAGCCTGGTCATGGCGCCGATCAGGCCGCCGACCAGAAGTTCCGAGATGATCATCGGCACCAGGATTTGCGGGCGCGGGTCGACGAAGGGAAAGATGCGGTCCCACAGGAAGGCGAGCAGGCCGCCGGTGGCGGCGACCGCCACGAACAGCCTGACCTGGACCGGGACGCGGGCGCTGGACAGGCCGGGCATCAGCATGAAGCAGGCGCCGATGCGGCAAAAGGCGAGGAACGCCGCGATGACGACGCCTTGCGAGAGAACGCTCACGATATGGTCCCGAGCACCCTGATCTCGACGCCCTTGGCGATTTCGACATGGCTGAGCACCGGCAGCGTGGTGAACAGCCGCTCGATGATCATGCGCACATAGGGGCGGGCATCGGGTGCGGTAACCAGCACGAAACGCTCGCCGGCTTCCAGATACTTCTTGATCGCCTTGGTCGCGTCCTGGCCGAATTCTTCCAGCTGGCGCGGATCGATGTCGAACTCGCGCACCTCGCCCTTGGCGTCGCGCTTGAGGCTCTGGTGAAAGGCCAGGTCCCAGCGGTTGCCGAGCCGCAGCACCTTCAGCACGCCGCCCTCCGAGAGGTCGCCGCAGATCTGCTGGGCCATGCGGATACGGACATGTTCGACGATCTGCTCGGTGCGGCGCACATGCGGTGCGATCTCGGCGATCGCCTCGATGATCAGATGCAGATTGCGGATCGAGACCCGCTCGGCGAGCAGCAGCTTCAGCACCGCCTGCAGGCCGGGATAGGAGATGTGCGTGGTGCAGATCTCGTCGGCGAGTTTGCGGTATTCCTGGTCCTGCCGCTCAAGCAGCGCCTTCATGTCCTTGTAGGACAGAAGCTGCGGCAGGTTGTTGCGGATGACCTCGGAGAGATGGGTGAGCAGCACCGACATGTTGTCGGCGAAGGTGTAGTTCTCGCGCTTCAAATCTTCGGCGAAGGTTTCGACGACCGAATAGGCGCGCATGCCGAAGGCTGGCTCGCGGATTTCCTCGCCCGGTATTTCGGGTATGTCGCGGTTGCCGAGCAGCACCATGATCTCGCCGACGCGCATCTGGTATTCGGCCACCACGGTGCCGTGCACCTTGATCTGGTAGCTCTTCGGCGGAATGGCGAAATCGTCGGCGACCCGTACCTCCGGCACGACGAAGCCGTACTGGGTGGCGAATTTCTTGCGCATCTTGGACATGCGGAAAACCAGTTCCTGATGCGACACCAGCAGCCGCGTCGAAAGCTGCTTGCCGATGAGGAGCTCGATCTCGGCGGTGGCGAGCGACGCCTTGACCGAGTTCTTTTCCTCTTCGACCTTGGTCGCCTTCTCCTGGTCCTTGATCGCCTCGGCGGCGGCGACGGCGCGGTTGTGGCGCATCGGAATGACGTAGCCGAGGCCGGCCATGCCACCGGCCAGCGCAAAGAACGGAAACAGAGGCAGGCCGGGCATCAGGCCGAGCAGCACCAGCAGCGATGCCGCAACGTAGAGGGCGCGCGGATGGGCGCCGAGCTGGCCGAAAACCGCCTGGTTTGTCGAACCGCGCGTGCCGCCCTTCGACACCAATAGGCCGGCGGCCAATGAAACGATCAGCGCCGGGATCTGAGTGACGAGGCCGTCGCCGACCGACAACTTGATGAACACGTCGGCGGCTTCGCCCATGCCCATGCCGTGCCTGATATAGCCGATGGCGATGCCGCCGACGATGTTGATGGCGGTGATGATGAGGCCGGCGATGGCGTCGCCGCGGACGAATTTCGAGGCGCCGTCCATCGAACCGAAGAAGGAGGATTCCTCTTCCAACTCGCGGCGGCGCAACTGCGCCGTCTTGTCGTCGATCATGCCGGCGGAGAGGTCGGCGTCGATCGACATCTGCTTGCCGGGGATGGCGTCGAGGGTGAAGCGGGCGCCGACCTCGGCGATACGGGTGGCGCCCTTGGTGATGACGATGAAGTTGACCACGATCAGGATCATGAAGACGATGAGGCCGATGACGAAATCGCTGGCCATCACCAGCTTGGAGAAGCCGGCGATGACATAGCCGGCGGCGTGCGTGCCTTCATTGCCATGCGACAGGATCATGCGCGTGGTGGCGATATTGAGCGACAGCCGCAGCATGGTGGCGATGAGCAGCACGGTCGGGAATGACGAGAAATCGAGCGGCCGCTGGATCCACAGCGCCACCATCAGGATCAGCACCGAAAGCGCGATCGAGAAGGCGAGGCCGATGTCGATCAGAAAGGCCGGGATCGGCAGGAACAGCACGGCCAGGATGATGACGATGCCGATGGCGAAGAAGACGTCGCGGCCGTTCTTGGCCACTGCGCCGGGCTGGATGCTTTCGCTGATCGCCATGTCGTCCCCAATGCCAAGCCCGCCGAGCGCGCGACAGGTTTCAAACCGTAACCGGCCAAGCTTGCGCGAGGGTGGGAGACTGGCTACTGGGCTCGGATCGCCGCTTCCAAAAAGGAAATCCCATGCTTCTGATCATCGGCACCATCCGCTTGCCGCCGGAAAAGCTTGGGGAGGCAAAGCCCGCCATGGAGCGCATGGTTTCCGCCAGCCGCGCCGAGCCCGGCTGCGTCGAATACTCCTACGCGCAGGACGTGTTCGACGCCGGGCTCATCCGGGTCACGGAAGTGTGGAGCGACAGGACAGCACTCGAAGCGCATTTCCGCTCGCCGCACCTTGCGGACTGGCGTGCGAGCTGGCCGGCGCTTGGCATCGGCGAGCGCAATCTCGTGCTCTATGAGGCAGGCGGCCCCAAGCCGACCTGATCGCCCTGCCAGCCGGCTGCTCGACCACCGGCGACGGGCGCTAAGGATCTGGTGCCAGCCGCCGGCGGCGCCGTTTGCGTTCCAGCAGAGGCAGCAACGGTCGCAACCGGCCGCCCATGCCACAATGGCGCCTTGTCTATCGCCATTGTGGTTGCCATGCCGTGTCGCCGGGCGTATCAGGCGGGCTTTCCACTGCCTTTTCTGATGTCGGCGAGCCGCCCCGGTGCTTTCCAGAAACCACAGCGAAGTCTACGCCCGCCGGCTGCGCGCGGTGCTGATCAGGTCTGTGCCGCTGCTTGAGGCTCGCGGCATCGCGGTGGTCATTCTGGCCGGCGTGGTCGGGGCGATGGCGGGCATATTGGTCACGGCGATGAGCCAGATCGTGCAGGACCTGCACGGGCTGTTGTTCGGCGTTCAGCCCGGCGGCCGGCTTTCCGGCATGTTCTCGCTCGCCAATCCGATGCAGGCGCTGATACCGGCGATTGGCGGCATCCTGCTTGGGCTTACGGTGATTTGGCTCAGACTGCGTAAATTCCGCACGCCGATAGACCCGATCGAAGCCAACGCGCTCTATGGCGGGCGCATGTCGCTGACCGACACCTTCATCATTGCCGGCCAGACGATGATCTCCAGCGGTTTTGGCGCTTCGGTCGGGCTGGAAGCGGGCTATACGCAGGTCGGATCCGGCCTGGCGTCGCGGCTGGCGCGTATCTTCCGGCTGCGCCGCAACGATGTTCGAATCCTGGTCGGCTGCGGTGCCGCCGGCGCCATCGCTGCCGCCTTCGACGCGCCGCTGACTGGCGCCTTCTACGGTTTCGAACTGGTCATCGGCATCTACTCGGTCGCCAATGTAGCGCCTGTCATGACCGCCGCGATCTCCGCCTCGCTGACCGCCGAAATGTTTGGCGGCGTGCCGTTTCCGCTCGAGCTTTCGGGCTTGCCGGCGCTGACCGCCGGCCAGTACGTGCCGTTCCTGCTGCTCGGGCTGGTCGGCGGGGCGGCCTCGATCGCCATCATGCATCTGGTGACGCTGATCGAACGCGGTTTTGCCAGGCTGTCGATCGATGCGTCGCTGCGTCCTGTCATCGGCGGGGTCATCGTCGGTTTGCTCGGACTGGTCACGCCGCAAGTCCTGTCCAGCGGCCATGGCGCGCTGCACCGCGAATTCGCGATGAACTACGGGTTGGCCGTGGTGGCCAGCGTCTTCGTGCTCAAGCTGGCGGCATCGGCGATATCGCTGGGGTCGGGCTTTCGCGGCGGATTGTTCTTCGCCTCGCTGTTCCTCGGTGCGCTGCTCGGCAAGGCGTTTGCCGGTGTGATGGCGATCGTCTCGCCGGCAACCGGCATCGACCCCGCCGTTGCCGCCGTCGTCGGCATGACGTCGCTCGCCGTCGGCGTCGTCGGCGGCCCGCTGACGATGACGTTCTTGGCGCTGGAATCGACCCGCGACCTGACGCTGACCGGTGTCGTGCTGGCGGCCTCGATCATGTCTGCCATCCTGGTGCGCGAGACCTTCGGCTACTCGTTCTCGACATGGCGCTTCCATCTGCGCGGCGAGACCATCCGCAGCGCCCACGATGTCGGCTGGATGCGCAGCCTCACCGTCGGCTCGATGATGCGCAAGGACATCAAGACCATCGATGCCTCGACGACGCTGGCGGCCTTCCGCAACGAGGTGCCGCTCGGCTCAGCCCAGCGCGTCATCGCCGTCGACCCTGGGGATCATTATGTTGGCGTGCTGATCGTGGCCGAACTGCATAGCGATCCTTCCGACGGCGAGGTGGCGGTGCGCGATTTTGCCAAGTACAAGGACGCGGTGCTGGTGCCCAGCATGAACGTGCAGGCCGCCGCCGAAACCTTCCAGCGCGCCGGCGCTGAAGAGCTCGCCGTGGTGGAGGATTTCACCGACCGCATCGTGCTGGGGCTTTTGACCGAAGGCCATTTGATGCGGCGCTATGCCGAGGAACTGGACAAGGCGCGCAGGGACCTGTCGGGCGAAGGTTAGAGCAATTCCGGGAAAAGTGTGAAACGGTTTTCCGTCCGGAATTGCGCCAAAACGTAGAGAGTGCGAGCAGTCGGCCGCTTCAGGCCGAGCGCGGTTCGGAGGTGACCTGTCGTTGTTCGTCACTTCCCTCATAGAAACTGAATGTGCCCCGACCGCTGCGCTTGCTCCGGTAGAGCGCAAGGTCGGCTTTCCGCAACAGGTCGTCCAATGACAATCCGTCGTCGGGGGCCACGGAGATTCCGATGCTGGTGCCGATTGAGATTGAATGCCCACAAACAGCGAACGGTTGATGCATCGCGGCAACCAGACGACGTGCAAGGACGCTGGCGTCGGAGCGCTGGTGGATATCGGTCTGCACGATCGCGAACTCGTCGCCTCCAAGACGTGCGACCGTATCGTGATCGCGAACCGAGGCACTTAATCGTCCGGCAACCTGCTTCAAAAGCTCATCACCTGCCTGATGGCCAAGCTGGTCGTTGACCGGCTTGAACCGATCAAGATCCAGGCACAGGACGGCTATGGTTCCGTTGCGCTTGGTCTTTGCGATTGCCTGCTGCAAACGGTCATTGAACAACGCGCGGTTGGGAAGATCGGTCAAGTGATCGTGGTGCGCCATATGGGCAACGAGTTCCTGGTTGCGGCGTTGTTCCGTCACATCCAGGTACGTTGTCACAAATCCTCCTCCGCTGAGGGGAACGCCTCGTATTTCAAGTACCGTGCCGTTGGGCCGGGTACGGTGGTAACTGTGAGGTGTTCGCTGTCTGACCAGCTCAAGGCGCCTTCTCACATGTTCGTCGGCCGACCCAGGGCCATACTCGCCCCGTTCGGCATTGAACCGGAACAAATCCTCCATGTTCGGATAGCCATTGCGGAAAAGTTCCGGAGGATAATCCAGCATGGATTTTTGCTGGTCGTTGCAGAGGACCATCCGCAGGTCGTCGTCAAACAGGGATATGCCACCGGGGAAGTTGTCGACGACCGCCTCCAGGAGCCGAACCCTCTCCCGCAGAGACTGCTCTGGCGAGCCGATCTTTGCTGGTTCGTTCGATTCGCGATCCGTCGGTGCATCCGATTTACGCAATGCTGACATAAGGCTTTCTCGTTGGCTCTTGCAGGGCGGCTTCCCGTCAAGGTCACGAATACGCCAAGAATCTTTATATCAGGTTCCTCTAAAATTGGTGGCGATGCTGGGGAGAGCGACTCATCCGGCCACGAAGGCTCCCTCTTTTTGTTCTGACGCAGTTCCGGACGGAAAACCGTTTCACACTTTTCGTGGAATTGCTCTAATGCTCGATCGGACCCTTGGCCATCACGAGGGCCGTACCGGCGGTCGTCGGGCGCTCGATCATGCGCCGCACGCGCGGCGGCTCGTCGCCACTGTGCAGCGCCCGCAAGCGCTCGCCGACGACGGCGTCGGCATGGGTGATGCGTCCATTGTGGCGCACATATTCGATCCAGGTCGGAGTATGATAGTGCTCGATCCAGATCGCCGGATTTTCGAGGTCGCGTGCCAATGTCCAGTTACGGGCGCCGTCACGGCGGCGGATGCGGCCGCGTTCGGCCATGGTGGCGAGGAACTCCGGCACGTCCTCGTCGCGGATGATGTACTCGATCATGATGGCGATGGGGCCGCTGCGCGGCTTCAGGTCGAGCGCAAGGTGCGGTTCCCTGAAGCGATTGAGCGGGTCGAGGTTGAGCACCTGCTGCTGCGGCAGCGGCAGCAGCATGCCGATGGCGCCGCCGACCAGCATGGCGATGCTGGCCGCGATCAGCGCGGTTTCGGCGCCATGCGCATCGGCGACGACACCCCAGATCCAGCTGCCGAGCGCGATACCGCCGAAGGTCGCGGTCTGGTAAACCGACAGCACCCGGCCGACCACCCAGCGCGGTGTCGCCATCTGCACCGTGACGTTGAAATGCGAAAGGGCGATTACCCAGCAGGCACCGCCGACCAGCAGGCCGAGCGACGTCTGCCATGCATGATGGCTGACGGCGGCATTGAATGCGCAGACAGCAAAGCCGGCAAAGGCGCAGCGCACCATCGTCTCGCTGGACAGCAGCTGCCGTAGCCTGACGCTGATCAGCGCGCCACCGACCGCGCCGATGCCGAAGGCGCCGAGCATGATGCCGTAGGTCAGGGCATCGCCCTTGACGACATCGCGCGCCACCAGCGGCAGCAGCGCCAGCACGGCACCGGCGCTGAAGCCGAAAGCCGCGCCCCTGACCAGCACCTTGCCGATGTTGGGCGACATGGCGACATAGCGCAGGCCGGCGGCCATGGCCGCACCCAGCGACTCGCGCGGCAAGGTCGAAACCGGCAGGTCCGGCTTCCAGCGCGCCAGCACGACGATGAGGCCGATATAGCTCACCGCGTTCGCCGCGAAGGCGGCGGCCGCACCGGCCGCGGCGACGATGATGCCGCCGATCGCCGGGCCGACGCTGCGGGTCAAGTTGAAGCCCATCGAGTTGAGCGCGACGGCGGCCGGCACCTTGTTGCGGGGAACGATGTCGCCGACGGAGGCCTGCCATGACGGGCTGTTGAGCGCCGTGCCGCTGTCGATCAGGAAGGTGAAGGCCAGCAGCGTCCACGGCGTGATGAGGCCGGAATAGGTGAACAGGGTCAGAAGCACCGAGACGACCAGCATGAAGGTCTGGGCGACCAGCATCACCTTGCGCCGGTCGAAACTGTCGGCGATGGCGCCGGCGACGAGCGCAAACAGCATGATCGGCAAGGTGGTCGAAGCCTGGACCAGGGCCACCTGATAGGGCGAGGTGGCGATCGTGGTCATCATCCAGGCCGCGCCGACGCCCTGGATCAGGCCACCGAAATTCGAGACCAGACTTGCCGCCCATACGGCGCGGAAAATGCCGTGCCGGAAGGGCGCCAGCGCCGAAACGCTCTCGCTTTCCGGCTTTTCGTCAATCATCGGGGGTCCCTGCCATGTCGTGCCGATTCGTCAGATGATCCGTTTGCTCAGATCATTTGCCGAAAGTAGGGCATGGCGGCGCAAAGGGCGAATGTCTTTCGAAAAAGGTCACGGTCCAACAATGGGATAGCTGCGGTCCACGCCTGGTTTCGCGCGAGGTCTGGCCGGCTGCCGCACTGCTGGAAGGCACAACCGCAAGCCAGATGGATAGAAGCTGCTCAGAATCCGTTCTGGATGCGCTCGAAGATAACGTTGGTGAAGGCCGATATCTGGCTGCCGATGAAGGGGCCGGTCAGCGCCACCACCAGCATGATTGCGACGATCTTCGGCACGAAGGTCAAGGTGATCTCCTGAACCTGCGTCAGCGCCTGGATGAGGGCGATGCCGATGCCGACCACCATGGCGACCAACACCACCGGTGCAGACGCGGTGAGCACCGTCCACACCGCGTACTGGACGATGTCGAGAGCGTCGGCCTCGTTCATGGGACTGGCCCTGCCGGAAGCGTCAGCTCGCCGCCTTGACCGAGACCCCCGGGCCGACCGCGACTTCGGTGCCGTTCTGCAGCACGGCGATGAGGCCGCTGCTGGCGAGGCGCACCGACGCCACCGTGCCGGTCGTGTTGCCGTCGGCGGAGGTTATCGAGCGTCCGATCAGCGCGTCGGCCTGCGACAGCGCCGAGGACTGCATGATCTGGTCGAGCTTGGTGTTTGTCTGCACCGACTGCTCGACCTGCGAAAAGGTGGCGAGCTGGGCGACATACTGTGTCGAGTCCATCGGCTTGGTCGGGTCCTGGTTCTTCATCTCGGCGATCAGAAGCTTCAGGAACGACTGGTAGTCGACCGCAGTCTTCGAAGTCGACGTTGTGGCCTGGTTGGCGCCAGTCGGTATCGTCGTCGTCATGTCCACGTTCATCAGTATCGTGCTCCCACAGCCAGCGGGCGCGTGTCACCCGGAACATCGTCATTGCCGCCAAGCGCGCGGCGTTCGAGCGGATAGAGCGCGCGGATCGCCTTCAGCGCCTCGTAGATGTGATCCTCACCGACCATGCGGTCGATCTGTTTCAGCGCAGCGCAGATCTGGGTGTCCTCGAAGCTTGCCAGCAGCAACGGCAGCGAACGCCGGAACATGTCGCGTGCCTCGGCCGCGCCGGCCGGGTTGACCAGCATGACCTGCAGGATGAAATACAGCTGCTTGAGCGGCGTCGAGGCATCGTCGGCCTGGATCACATGGCTTTCGAGCAGGAACTGCACGTCGTTCATCAATTCGACGGTGACCTTGCGGTCGACGCGGATGACGGCGCCGTTGATGTAGATCTTCTCGTTCGGCTTCAGCGATATCTTCAGCGTGTTGGTCATTGAATGCCGTCCCTGATGATCTGGGACACCTCGATCAGCCCTTCGAAATTGTTGGTGCGGCCCTGGCGAATGTCCTCCGCCTCGCGCAGCAGCCACAGGCCGATGGAAATGAGGTTGGCGCGCAATTCCTTGGGCAGGGCGTTGTCGCTGGAGCCGAGATCCTCGACGAAGGTGGTCCAGACGCGGTTGGTGAAATGCAGCGCCTCGACCGCCTCCATCGAGTTGTGGCCGGCGGTGGCCGCTGCCGACAGCATGTCGATCGAGCGGGTCAGGAGCTCCCGCTCGCGGTCCTTGGCGTCGGCAACGGAGGTGCTCTGGATGTCGGCGTAGGAGAATTGGTACATCTTTGGGGCTCTACCGTTCCGTTAAGCGTTGTCAGGTCAGGTAATTCAACAGGCTGAGCTGCTGCAGGCGTGCGGTCAGCGCGAAGGACGTTTCGATGTGCTGTGTCAGGTCGGCGACGCGGGTCGCGGCTTCGGCCGGATCGACGCCTTCCAGATCGAGAATGTGCCGTTCGAAAAGATCGACCTGCGTTTTCATGCGGTCGTTCGCATCGGAAACCCGCTTCTGGACGATGCCGGTCTCGGATTGAATCTGGCCAATGCCGCTCAGCGCTTCGCCGACCAGCGACGTCGAGCGGCTGACGACCGTATTCTTCGCGGCCTGGCTGATGTTGCTGGACATCAGGCCGGTGACCAAGGCTGCCGCCATGGCAAGCTTCTGGATGCCAGCGCTGTTGGCACTGGTCGAGGTCGGCGTGGTCTCGTTGAGGGCGATGCGGCTGACGATCTGCTGGTCGGTAGCGTTCGACCAGGTGCCTTGCCAGCCTGGGCCCATGAACTGCGGCGTGACATCGTTGGTGATGAAGTCGTCCATCTGGGCAGCGGTGATGTTGGCCGCGGCCGGGTCGTCCTGGGTGAAACCGAAATTGGCGACGAAGGCGGCGTCGAACGCCGCCTTGGCGGTGGAGCCGGCGGCGGTGAAGTCGTTGATCGGCTTGACGTCGGTGTTGGTGCCGGCGAACAGATATTCGCCGTTGACGCTGGTGTTGAGGATCGAGGTCAGCTGCTGGATGGTCGCCTTGCCCGAGGATTGGGTGAGATTGTTGGAAGAATCGCTCGAGGTCGCGGTGGTCAGGGCGGACAGAAAGGTCTGCGCGGCGGTGGAGAGCTGGCCAAGCGAGGTCTGCGTCGAGGACAGCCGGGCGCCGACCAGACCGTTGGAATCGATGATGACGTTGAGCCGGTCGAGATCGCGCGAGAAGGTGACGGACTGAGCGGTGCGCCCGCCGAGGGCCAGGCCGGTGTCGGCGACCTTGCCGGTCGAGGCCTCCTTCTGGGCTTTGACGAGATCCGCCTGCATGCGCATCTGCTGGTAGCGCATGGCGTTCGACATGGCGGCTGAGGAGACTGAAGTCATGGATTATCCCACCGCGCTGAGCAAGGCCGTCATCATGTCGTCGACGGTTTTCATCATCCGGGCCGATGCCTGATAGGTGTGTTCGAGGTCGAGGAGCAGCGACATCTCCTGGTCGACATTGACGCCGGTCGCGTTCGACAGCGCCTCGGCACTGCGCGATGCCAATGCTTCCTTGGCGTCGGAGGCGGTCGAAGCTTGCTGGCGCACGCCCTCGAACCAGCCTATCGAATTGGCCGCGTAGTCGGAAACGCTGGACGTCGCCGAGATCCCGGCGGCAGGGTCGAAGGTCAGTGGCTGGTCGAGCCGGTCGCCATAGGCAACCAGAAGGCTGGAGTAGGACGCGCCGCCGCCGGTGTTGGCGACATAGGCAGCACCATTGGCGCCGCCATCGCGCAGCAGCGTCGGATTGCCTCCGGTGCTCGGGTCCATCGCCGCATTGACGCTGATGGAAGCGGCAAGGCCGTTGACCAGCGTGCCCGCTGCCGGCACGGCTGGCGCGCCCGACCAGGTGAACAGGCCGGCGGCATTGGGCATCGCGGGCGCGGTTTCGGCAAAGGCGGTGATCAGGCCGCGCGCGGTCTCGTCGAGCTGGCTCTGCATGGTCGAGGCGACGCCGTCGCGCAATTGCAGCAGGCCGGCAAGCTTGCCGCTGGCGCTGGTGTTGCCACCGGCTCCCGCCGAAATCGGCACATTGTCGATATAGACCGCATTGCCGGCGGCACCGGCGGTGTAGCCGGACGACGCCGCGAAGGTGACCGTGCGCGGTATGGTTTCGAACAGCGTCGTGCCGTCGCCGGTGGTGATGACCATGTCATTGTCGCCACGCGTAAAGGTCGAGACCGGCACATAGTCCGAAATCTTCTTCAAGAGCGCGTCGCGCTGGTCGAGCGCATCGGAAACATCGGTGCCGGAACGGGTTCCGGATATGACCGCCGTGTTGGCATCCTGGAACTGGCTGAGCAGCGAGTTGAGGTCGTCGACCGCCGTGGCGATCTGGCCGTCGGTCTGGGTGCGGAAATCCTGGACCGCCTTGGAGCCCTCATTCAGCGAGCGCACAACCTGCTTGGCGGCGTCGATGACGCTGGCGCCGAGGTTCTGGTTGGACGGCGAGGTGGCGTAGAGCTGCAGCGCCTGCTGCAGATTGCCGATCGCGGTCGAGGGCGAGGACGCATTGTCGACGCCATTGACCGCAACGCCCAGCTGATCCATGCCGCTGTACAGCGCGCTCTGGCCGCTCCAGGCCGACAGCGCGCTGAGGTTCTGGCGGAACAGCAGGTCGTTGGTGGCGCGCTGGATATCAACCGAACGCGCGCCCGGCGCCGTGCTGGTGACAACGGCCTGGCGACGCGAATAGTCCGGATTGGAGGCGTCGGCGACGTTGCGCGAGACAACGCTGGTCTGCCGCGCGGTGTTCATAAGCGCCGACTGGGCGATGCTCAGTGCAGTGGACAGCGACATGCGGGTCTTTCACGGGCGGAGCCCGTTTTATCTCTTCAGGTTGACAAGGACGTCCATCAGATCGGAACCGGTCTGGAAGACTTTCGAATTGGCGGTGTAGCTGCGCTGCGCCGCGATCATGTTGGTCAGTTCTTCGGCGATATCGACATTGGAATTCTCGAGTGCGCCGGAGATGATCGAGCCGGCCTTGCCTTCATTGGCAAAGCCGATCCGGACCGCGCCGGATTCGGTGCCCTGTGCGTAGACGTTGCCGGGCAGCGCGGTGAGCTGGTCCGGGCTCTGCACATCGGCCAGCGGAATCTTGTAGAGCGGCTTGGTGGAGCCGTCCTTGTACTGCGCCGAGATGGTGCCGTCCTTGCTGATCTGGATCTTGTCGATGGTGCTCGGCGCGTTGCCGTTGACCTGGGCATCGGAAACGGTGAAGCCGGTGCCGAGCTGGGTCAATGCCGACAGATCCAGCGAAAAGGCCGCGCCATTGGGTACCGTCAGGCCGACGCTGGTGACGGCGCCGGTGAGCTTGCCCGTGGTGGTGTCGAAGGTCAGGTTGGCCGAGCCCAATGCGCCGCCGGTGTAGGGGAACGACGTCCCGGCGGTGGCCTTCGACTGATCGAAGACCGACACCTGCCAGGTGCCGGTGCCGGTGTTGGTGTAATAGACGTCAAGCAGCTTCTTGTTGCCGAGATTGTCGTAGGCGACCATCGAGGATTTCGAGGTGTACTGAGCGCCCGCGGCGTTGGTGGTGGGCAGACTGCCGGCGGCGACCGGCGTCGCGCCAGCCGGCAGGTTGCCGCTGTAACTACCCTCGGTGCTCGGCGTTGCCGTCATCCCCTGGTCAGAGATGACGACCGGGGTCAGTCCCTCGAAGCCGTTCACTGTCGCCGCCGGCACGCCGTTGGCATAGCTGTAGGCCATCAGCTGGAAGCCGGCCGCGTTGACCAGCCTGCCTTCCGCATCGGGAACGAAGGCGCCGGCTCGTGTCAGGAAAGGTGTTCCGCTCGGATCCTGGACGACGAAGAAACCGTCGCCGTTGACGGCAAGGTCGGAGACCGAGGTCGTGTACTGAAGCACGCCCGGATCGCTGACTGCCTGCCGGATCGTCGTGGTGATGCCGCCGGAATTGTAGGCGCCGCCGGTGCTTGGCATGACCAGCGTCGAAAACTCGGCGGAGGAGCGTTTGTAGCCGGTGGTGTCGGAGTTGGCGATGTTGTCGGCCACGGCGGACAGCCGGTTTGCCTGTGCATTCATGCCGGAAACGCCGGTCCGCATCATTCCGTAGAGGCTCATCGAAACGTCTCCCCAATGTGCATGCCACTGGCTACAAGGCTACGTGTGTTGTCTTGCGCGAAGCTGGCGCGGCGCGGCATCAGAAGACGAGCCGGTAGCCAAGGAAGCGCTTGGAATCGATCGGGTCGGTGCCCAGTTTCTCTCGCAGCTTCTTGCGCAATTTGCTTATGTGGCTTTCAACCACGTTCTCCTCGACCTCTTCGTCGAAGATGCCGTAGATGGCGTTGAAAACCTGGGTCTTGGTGACTCGGCGCCCGCGATTGCTCGCCAGATATTCGAGGATGCGGCGCTCACGGCGCGGCAAGGGCAAAGGCTGGCCGTCGATCTCGGGGTCGCGGCCGTCCATGAAGATGCGCATGGCGCCGATCTCGGTGTAGGCGACGTCTTCCAGGGCGCGGCGGCGGATGGCGGTGATGCGGGCCAGGATCTCGCGGATATGGACGGGCTTGCGTATGACGTCGTCGACGCCGCTCTCGAACAACCGCAGCGTGTTCTCCAGCGAGTGCTGTTCGCTCAGGGCGATGACCGGTGCGCCGGTGCGGTCGCGGATCTGCCGGGGAGAGATCGAGCCTTCGCGGCAGTCGCCGATGAGGAAGGCTCGGACCGACCTCAGGTCGGTGTCGGCCGCCGAGCTTACCCACTCGCCGAACTCGCCTGGCGCGAAGCCTGCACAGGCGACACCCTCACGATCGAAAAGTGAATTGTATCCCTCTGTTACGAGCTCTCGCTCGTCAACGATTACAATCATCGGCCCGCCTCCGAATCAAATCATTTGCCCCGTGAGAAAAGGGGTATCCGGTGGTGAGAATCCTGAACAACCGTCATTTCTTGTAGCTAGTTTCTTGGGAGTCGGGAATCGCGCCGGTTGCATTAGCGCGCGTCCAGATATGTCGGCGTGGCAGCTATCGGCCACCTGAAGCCGCAACTCCAGGGTGGCACGTCTCGGATGCTCGAAAAACCGTAATGCGTCTATGGGTTGCAGAAACCGCGGGCGTTCGCGGTCCATTTTCCGAAGCCGGTGGCGACCATGTTGGCAATGACACGGCAGACATAGATCTTCTGCGCCGGATCGTTGTCGGGACCGGCGTGATAGCGGGCGACGGCCATCGACCATGTCTCGTGACGGGCATGGAGGCTGGCCAGGAAGCGCGCCGCATAGTCGACGTTCTGACGCGGATCGAGCATGTCCTCGACGCTGCGAAAATGCGACGCGTGGTAGTGATGGTTGATCTGCATGCAACCCAGATCGATGAGCGTCTTGCCCTCGCGCCGGGCATTGGCGAACGCAGCAAGGGCCTCGGTCCGGCTTCTCGGAAAGACCACTTTTCCCTCTATATTCAAGGCGTTGGGTTGAAGGCTGCCCTTGTTGCCGGTCTCTGTCAAACCAACGGCATAAAGGATGCCGGCCGGCACGCCATAGCGGTCGGCGGCGCGCAGGATCTCCGGCTCGCAAGGGTTGGTGGCGGCAGCGGCGGCAGTCGCGACGCTAGATGAACATATCGCCGCTAGCGCGCTCGCGAGAAGGCTGAGTACCGCGGCCGTAGTCCTGCGCGTCATCATTGCGGTTTCCTGCGGATTGCTGACCCGGTTGCTGACCACCCGCTCCACCATTGCCGGCGCCCGGGTTTCCAGGTTGGAAGGATGACGGGTCGCGGCCTGACGCCGTTGGCAAAGGGGCGGCCGCATCGGCGCGGATTGCGGCAGGAACCGCTACCGAAGGTTGTACGATCGTGACCTTATCAACCTCGAAACCGAGCCCGCGCAGCGACTTGACGATGGCCTCGCTGTCGGCGGACAGCCGGCGATAAGCGTCGTGTGTTTCTGGCTTCAATTCAATCGAAAGTTGTTCTCCGGAGAGGCGAAGGTGGGCCGTCACCATGCCGAGTTCGGCGGGGTGAAGTTCGATCTTCAGCACATGTGTCGGAACGGCAACAGAGTTGGCCAGCTGGGCGGCCGCGGATGGGGCAGAAAGCGCCTTTTGCGGGCCGCCATCGGTGGCTATGGCGCTGATCACATTGAGGGCTGCCTGGCTGATGAGGCTCTGCGGCGGCGCGGGGAAGCTCTGTTCGGCCACGACGTCGATGCGGACGGCGGACAGGGACTGTTTTCCCGCTTCCGGTCGTAGCGAGGACTGCACATCCTCGATGCTTTTCAGCGCCGGTGCGGGGTGCTTCGACTGCACGCCGGGCACATCGGCGGTTGTGCCGTCCGGCAGCTTCTGGGCCGCCACGATGTTGTCGCGTTTGGGGGCGCTCGAGGCAACGCCGGCAGCGCTGGGCGGCGGGCCGTCAAGCTCAGTCAAAGGCCCGTCGACGATCGACGCCTGCTCCGGCTTCGACAGGGTTTCGAGGACTTCGTTTCCGGCCGTGGACTTCGACCGATAGGTCCTTGGCAGCGGCGCCTGCGCTTCAAGCGCCGGCTCCGGCGGGCTCTCGCCACTAGCCGCGTCGCGTCCGGTTGCCTTGGCCGATGTCGAGAAATGGCGCAGGTCATGAAACGCGATCAGCAGCGGCAGATGGTCGTCAAGCGGCACCGCATCCACATCCGGCGCCGTCTCTTTGGCGTCGTCCTCGTCCTCGTGCGACTTTGCTTCCAGGTCGTCCTTGCTGATTTTCACAGTCGGTATTTTGGCCGAGACGACTTTTCCGGGAGCGGCCGATGTCGGCTCGGCCTTGCCATCATGCCCGGCAAGGCTAGCTGCGAGTTTGGCCCAGCGCTGCTCGCGCGATCCCGTTTCTGTTGTCGTTTGCCGTTCCGGGTGGGCAGGACTGGCCTGGCCGCGCAGCATCTTGCCGAAGCCGGCGTGATCTTTCTTGCCGTTCGCAGCCGGTTGCTCCGGCGACGCGCGCGTGGCGGCAAATCCTGGTAAGGCCGAGCCTAGGCTGGTGGTCATTTGGGGGCGGCTCCAAGCATTTGGTCGATCAGGTCGAGCTGTCGACGTGTTCTGGTCATGGCGGCATCGGTCGGGTCGGCGGGCTCGGGACTGGCCGCGGGCAACGGTGCCGACGCCGGCACAACAGTCGCCGCATCGGCAGCCGCGGCCGCAACTACCGGCGTGTCCGGCGCATTCGGGGCTGGACCGCCGGCGGCCGCGGTGACCGCCGGTTGCTCGGCGATTGCGCCTTCGACCGGTGGCAGCCCGCTCGCGTCGACGCCTTGCGCCGCGGCGGTCTGAGGCAGGGGAGGTTGCTCGGCTGCAACCGGGGCGGGCTTTTGCTCAGCAAGGGCGGCGGGCGGCGCGACGACCTCGCCGGCAATGGCCTGAGCGGCGTCGAGCAAGTCGCGGTCGCCTTCCGACAGCTTGCTGCGGTCGATCTTGCCGAGCTTGGCGCGCACGTCCTCGATGGTGCCCGAGGTAACGGTGGAAAGGCTGGCGTAGAGCTGGGCGCGTGGATCGTCCTGGTTGGTGTTGCCGTCGCGGCCCTGCTCGGCCCGTGCTGAAGCGAAGGCCGACAGTTCGTTCAGGCCGTCAATCGCGGCGCGGCGGGCGATGCGCAGGTAGATGACCTTCTCGCGCTCTGGATCCATCATCGAGGTGATGTCGGCCAGCTTGTCCTGGCTGATCGACATATGCAGCGCGATGACGCCGGAGACGAAGGAGTCGGCGAACTGGCTGGCATAGGGCGAATAGAGATAGCGCTCGACATACTGGGTGGAGGCACGCGCGAAGCGTGCCGCATCGCCTTGCGCGACGGCAATGCCGACCGAACGGCGAAGTGCTGCTTCCTCGACCAGCGTGCCGGGGCTGAGCAATCTCGCCTCGTCGAGCAAACCGAGCGCCGCTGCCGGTTGGTCGCCGGCAAGCAGCGAGCCTTTGACCAGGGCAAGGAAAGCGCCGAGATCGGGAGGCAGCGTCATCGGATCGATCGGCTTCAGCGCTTCGATCGCCTCGCCGGGCCGGCCGCTGAGATAGTCGATCACGCCCTTGGCTATGGCAAGGCTTTGCGGGTCCGTCGTGGCGCGCGACGTGGCGGCCTCGACAGTCACCGGGTTGCCGCCGCTCATGCCATAGACAAGCAGGGCGCGAAAGTTCTTGGGATCCTTGAAATCCTCTGCGTCTGCCGCGCGCAGGCGCGCATCCGCCATCTCGAGCAGCTTGGCCTGCATCGGCAGGGCGGCATGGTCGCCGGCGGCGATGCGGTCCTGAACGAGCTGCAGCGAGCGCACCAGCTGATACGGCTGCAGCGCGTCCTGGGCGAAGCCGGCCGACGGAAGTCCGCCGGCCAGCAGCAACAGGCCAATCAAGCGGCTGGTGACGGCCGCCCGCCTCATCCGCCGGTCGCCATCAGGATTTCGATGCGGCGGTTCACGGCCGCCAATGGATCGGCCGGGTCCTTCGGCTGGCGGTCGGCGAAGCCGGCGACCTCGGTGATGCGGCGTTCGTCGACGCCACCGCGCACGAGCATGTAGTAGGCGGAATGCGCGCGCGCCGTCGACAGCCGCCAATTGTCGTAGCTGTCGCTGCGGAACGGCCGAGCATCGGTGTGGCCGTTGATGCTGATGGTGCCCTTCTGGCTGTTGACGATGCGGCCGATCTTCTCCATCGCCAGCACCAGTTCGCGGCGGGGCAGTGCCGAGCCGACCTCGAACATGCCGAAGTCGAACTGATCGGTGATCGAGATGACGACGCCCTTGTCGGTGGCTTCCACCGAGACGCCGTCATGCAGCTTGTCGCCGGGCTTGAAAGCATCGGCCAACTGCCGCTTGACGTCGGCCGCGGCCTTGACTGCGGCCGCGGTTGGCGCCTTTTCTTCGGTGTCGGGCTTGGCGGCCTCTTGCGCACCGGCCTCAGACTCGGCTGCGTCCGCGGCTTTGGTGTCGCCCGGTTTGGTCTCGCCCGGTTTGATCTGGCTTGGCTTGGTGTCGCCGGCCTTTGCCGTTGCCTCGGCGGGGTTCGCGGCTTGCTTGCCGGTCGCATCCGTTGCTAGCGGCTCGAGCGGTGCAGCCGCGACGGGTGGCACGGCCTCGACCTTCAGCACCTGCGTTTCGGCGGCCTTGTCACCGGGCTTGACCGGATCGCCCTCGATTTTGGCACGCTGGGCACTGGCTTCGGCCCCGGGCGCCGCCACCTGCTGCGACCAGAAATCGGGCTCGAAGGGATCGCGATAGGACGTGCCGCCCGAGGCGCCCGTCGCCGGGCCGGCAGCCTGCGCGCCGCCATCGCCCTTCTGGCTGACGTTCTGCATGACGCCGGTGTCGGTGGCGATTTCAGAAAGCACCGCGTAAGGATCGGCGAACAGATGCTCGTCGGAGTGTTCCGCCTGCGGGAGTTCCTGCTTTTCCTGTTTGCGGTCCGCCGAGCCATCGCCGTCCTGGCCGGCCTTGTTGGTCGCCTTCTGCGGGTTGTCGGCCGTCGTCCCGATCGCGCGCGGACCGTCGCCGAGATCCTCCAGACCCTTGCGGCTCGAATTGCGGTCGACCAGCTTGACCGGGTTGAAATAGCTGGCGACGGCAGCCTTGGTCTGCTCGTTGGCGGCATTGATCAGCCACATGACCAGGAAGAAGCACATCATCGCCGTCATGAAGTCGGCGAAGGCGATCTTCCAGACGCCGCCATGGTGACCCTCGTCGTGGTCGTCGTGACCACGGCGAACGATGATGATCTCCTGATGAACTTGTCCTGCGTCGGCGACGCTCATGCCAGGACCTCCGAGAGTGTCGTCGACCATTCGGCCATGCGCGTCTCGAACACCGCCTCGTCGATGGCGACCGTGAGATCGAAGCCTGGCGTCTCGATGAAGTCGAGATTGGCGGCGCGGGGCCCGAGCGATGCCTTCAGTGTTTCGAACAGCGAGAGAGGCCCGCGCACGGCGATGCGCACTGCCTCGGCATCGCCGACCGCTTCGCGTATCGCGCTGGCGAGCGCTTCGATTGAGCGTTTCTGCAAGTCGTCGCTGACGATGCCGCCGATCATGCGGGCGACGGTGGCCGCGACCAGCCCGGTCACGCGCGCCTCCATGGCATCGATGCGCGACGAGACGGCCTTGCCGACATCGTCGCCAAGGCTTTCGAGAAATACCCTTGCTTCCTCGGCATTGGCCTGGCGTTCGGCTTCGAGCGCTGCTTCATGCGCGACCGACAGGCGCGCCTCGAGCGCCGCTTCAGCCTGGGCAACTGCCTCCGCGATCAGCGTGCCGATATCGGCTTGCGGCACCGGTGCCTCGGGCGTGTGTTCGGGATCGGCCGTGGCGCGGGGCTGGCCGGCGCGTTGCGCGCGCGTGCCGAAATCAGGCAGAAGGTCGAAAAGGGCTGCGGAGGCCATGGTTTACACCGCGACTTCCTGGGCGGCCCATTTGCGCAGGATCTGCGCGGTGCGCTCCTCGTTGAGGTCGACCATCCGGGCAAGCCGATCCTGTGGCGCCGGCCTGATCTTCTGGCGAAGATCGTCGAGAGGTGTGGGACTTGGGCGAGAACCGGGCAGGGCGCCGACGGCGCTTTCGGTGTTTGCGGTTGCTTCCGGCGTCGGCAGCGAGCGCTGGACTTCATCGTAGCTGGGACCCGACAGGGCAGGCGTCGCCTTTGCCGTCAGCGCTGCCGCCATCGGCCTCAGGCCGAAGAAGGCGACCAGGAACACCACGACGATGAAGGCGCCGGCATTGATCAAGGTGCCGGCATGCTGGCCGATGGAATCGAGCATGCCGGCCTGCGGGATCGCCTCGCCATCCAGCCCGTCGATAAACTCCACCGCCGAGACATCGATGACGTCGCCGCGCTTGTCGTCGAAGCCGGTGGCCGAGGTCACCACCTTCTGGATTTCGGCGACGCGCTTGGCAATCTGCTCGGGCGTGGCGTCCTTGCCGAGGATGGTCATCAGGCGTTGCTGGTTGACGACGACGGCAATCGACATCTTGGTGACGGTGTAGCCGTTGGAGACGGTGGCGATCTTCTTGGAATTGATCTCGTAGTTGGTGATCTCTTCCTTGCGGTCGTTTTGCGAAGAGGATTGCGGACCGTCGGTGGTGGTTGCCTGGGCTTCGGGCAGGTTCTGCTCGACGCTGGCCGGGGTGGAGGCCTGTTTCTGGTTGTTGTTTTCGTTTGCCCGCACCGACTGCACCGAGCGCTCGACGCGGGAATTCGGATCGAAAATGGTTTCTTCGGTCTGGCGGGTGTCGGTGTTGACCTCGGCCTTGACGCTGGCGCGGAAGTTGTCGGGGCCGAGATAGGCTGTCAGCGCACGGCGGATGTTGTCGCCGATCTGCGCCTCGACGGTTTGCTCGACGCCGAGCGTGCGGGCGGCGCTGGTGTTGGAAGGATCATCGCCCGCGGCAAGGAGATTGCCGTTGGAATCAAGCACCGTCACCTTGTCTGCCGACAGGCCCGGCACGGCGGCGGCGACGAGATGGCGGATCGACATGGCGCTCTTCTCGGCGTCGATGCCGGTGTAGCGGATGACCACCGATGCCGAAGGCTGCTGTTCGTCGCGGCGAAAATTGGCGCGTTCGGACATGACGATGTGGACGCGCGCTGCCTTGATGCCGGCTATCGACTGGATGGTGCGGGCGATCTCGCCTTCCAGCGCACGCACGCGGGTGATCTGCTGCATGAAGGAGGTGAGGCCGAGCGAGCCGACGTTGTCGAACAGTTCGTAGCCGGCATTGGCGCTGGTCGGCAGGCCCTTTTCGGCAAGCAGCATGCGGGCCTGCGCCGTGGTGCCGGCCGGCACGAGCACCGAGGTTCCGTCGGCGCCGACATCGAAGCCGATGCCGGCTTCGCCCAGCACCAGGCCGATCTGGTTCACGTCGGAGCGGTCGAGCCCGACATAGAGCGTGTCGTAGGCGGGGCGGTTGAGATAGACCGAGGCGATGCCGATAACGCCCATCACCAGAACGGCGATGCCCGCCAGCATGGCGAGGCGCTTCACGCCAAACCCGCGGAGATTCGAGATGATGCTCTGGATCTGTTCCGGCACGGTTCAACGACTCCCAGCATGATTGTCCGCCGGAACAGTAGTCCTCGAAGCTTGTGCGAAAATGAAATCGGGCCGCGCTTGCGGCGCGGCCCGTCAATCAGGATGCGGTAGGGATCGCGCCGGTGGCGCCCGCGATTAGCTCTTGAACAGCGCCAGGATGCTTTGCGAAGAGCTGTTGGCGATCGACAGCGCCTGGATGCCGAGCTGCTGCTGAACCTGCAGCGCCTGGAGGCGGGTCGATTCCTTGTTCATGTCGGCATCGACGAGCTGGCCGACACCACGGTCGATGGAGTCCATCAGGCTCTGGGTGAAGGTCTTCTGCAGGTCGATACTGCTCTTGGCCGAACCGAGGATGGTGGCGGAATCGGTCAACTGCGCCATGACCTTGTCCATCCTGGTGACCATCTGCGTGATGATGTCGTCGGTTACGCCGGTCGCGGTGATGTCGAGGTTGTAGGCCGAAATGTTGTCGACCTTGGCGACCGCTCCCGCCGCCGTCTGGCCAGCGGCGTTTGCGGCGATGTCCGTTGATCCGCCGGCGATCGCGGCCTGGTAGGCGTTGTCATACAGAGTCTGGGCGGCTCCCGTGGCGTAAATGGAAGTCTGGCGATCGAGGGTGCCGTAATTCTTGACCTCGGTGGCAAGGCCGTAGTCGAAAAGCTTGGTGCCCTCGACATCGATGTCGATCGTTCCGATCGAGACCGCGCCGGACGATGAGCGATTGAAGGAGGACACGATCTGGGAGTCGGGCTGGACACCATCATTGGCGACGGCAGTTTGCTTCGAAGTCACCGCAAGGAAATTCGAGCCGGAGAAGGTTGCCGCATCGGCAAAGGACTTCATCTGCGCCTGTAGCGCCTTGATCTCGGTCTGGGTCTTTGCCTTGGCTGCATCGGTCTGGCCTACGGTCGAAAGCACCTTGGTCTTGATCTGGCCGATGGTTGTCAGCACGTTGTTCATGCCGGTGTAGGCGGTATCGACTTTCGAGGCACCGAGGCCGAGCGCATCCTGAACAGTCGACAGGGCCGAGTTGTCCGAGCGCATCGTGGTGGCGATCGACCAGTAGGCGGCATTGTCCGAGGCCTGCGAGACCCGGTAGCCGGTCGATATGCGAGCCTGCGTCTGTTCGAGTGACTTATTGGTGGCGCTGAGGCTCTGAAGTGCGGTTAACGCCGCGGCGTTTGTCATAATGCTCGCCAAGAGAGTCGCTCCTTCTCAAAAACCGACATGCTTCAGACATGCCGGACAGGCCTGTTCAACGGGTGGCGTCGTGCCGGTCGGACCGATTCCCCACTGTCGTAAGCTATTGGTTAACCATAACTAGCGCGGCATGGTTAACAGCCTGTTAAAAGCTGGCCTTTGAGAGCTAAGGAACGAGGGTTGCGCGAGCCTTGCAAACGCGCATCAAGCAAACGCAAAATCATGCAAACGCAAATCGGGCCGCGCTTTTGGCGCGGCCCGATGTTTTAGTGCGAACTAAGGTTAGGCGAAGGTGATCAGCCGCGGAAGAGCGACAGGATCGACTGCGACGAGCCATTGGCGATCGACAGCGCCTGGATGCCGAGCTGCTGCTGGACCTGCAGGGCCTGCAGACGGGTCGATTCCTTGTTCATGTCGGCATCGACGAGCTGTCCGACACCGCGATCGATGGAGTCCATCAAGTCCGAGGTGAAGGTCTTCTGCAGGTCGATACTGCTCTTGGCGGCGCCGAGCGTGGTGGCGGCGTTGGTCATGTCCTTGAGCGCGGCGTCGACAACGTTCATCTGCTGCTGGATCTGAGTATCGCTGGCAGCCGTGCCGCCCGAGAAGATGGTCAGCGAAGCGACAGAATAGGTGTCGGTGGCCGCTGCAGCGGCGCCCAGGGTCGGAGTCGAGGCCGTGGCGACCGCAGCGCCGGTGAGGCCGAGGCGGGCCGTGTCGAGAATGCCCTTCGCGGTCGGTGTGGCACCGGAGTCATAGAGCTTGATGCTTTCCACGTTGACGTCGATCGTCGAGATCGAAGCCGCGCCGGCGGAGTCACGGTTGAAAGCCGAAACGATCTTCACGTCGGCGGCCGTGCCCGTGGCGGTGGACACCGAAAGCATGTTGGTGCCGGAGAAGGTGGCGCCATCGGCGTAGGACTTCAACTGCGCCTGAAGAGCGGTGATTTCGGTCTGGGTCTTTTCCTTGGAGGCATCCGTCTGGCCGTAGGACGCGACCAGCTTCTGCTTGATCGAGTTGATGGTGGTGATCGCGGCGTTCATGCCGGTGTAGGCAGTATCGACCTTCGAGGCGCCGAGGCCGAGCGCGTCCGAAACGGTGGACATTGCCTGGTTGTCGGAGCGCATCGTGGTGGCGATCGACCAGTAGGCGGCGTTGTCCGAAGCTTGCGAGACCCGGTAGCCGGTCGAAATGCGGGCCTGGGTGTCCTGGAGGGATTTGTTGGTGGCGTTGAGGCTCTGCAGCGCGGTCAAAGCTGCGCTGTTCGTCATGATGCTGGACATGGCTACTCGTACCTTGTTCTTACACGTGTTTTTTTGACATACCGGCTCTTCCGGTATGACGGTGCGGCATCATGCCAATGATCTTCGAAATCGATCACCCGCCATCTGCGAGCGAATATGCGGGCTAGTCCCTACCAAAGGGCTAAACCGGACGGTTAATCGAAAATATATTGCTTGAAATTCTGCACTATAGCGGCGCGGCAGCGACCCGTTGCCAGCATCCGTTGCCGGGGATCAGTTGAAGGAGCGCACCAGGCTGCCGACAAGCAGGTTCCAGCCGTCGATCAGGACGAAGAACAGGATCTTGAATGGCAGCGATACCACCGTCGGCGGCAGCATCATCATGCCCATCGCCATGGTGATGGTGGCGACGATCAGGTCGATGACCAGGAATGGCAGCACGATCAGGAAGCCGATCTCGAAGCCGCGCCGGATCTCCGAGATCATGAAGGCGGGCACCAGGATGCGTAGGTCGACGGTGTCGCGCGAAACAGTCTGGCCGCGCTCGCGTGCGAGATCGGCGAAGAGGTCGAAGTCCTTGTCGCGCACATTGCGCAGCATGAAGGTGCGGAAGGGATCCGAAATCTTGTCGAAGGCTTCGGTCTGGGTGATCTGGTTGTCCATCAGCGGCTTGACGCCGGTGTTCCAGGCCTGATCGAAGGTCGGCGCCATGACATAGAAGGTCATGAACAGCGACAGCGAAATGAGAATGAGGTTTGCCGGCGTCGATTGCAGACCGATGCCGGCGCGCAGGATCGAGAAGGCGATGACGAAGCGGGTGAAGCTCGTCACCATGATCAGCAGGCCCGGCGCCACCGACAGCACGGTCAGCAGGCCGAACATCTGAATGATGTAGCCAACGGTGGTGCCGTCGGCCTTGCCGATGCCGCCGAGATCGAGTTGCTGGGCCGCCGCGACGGACGTGGCGGCGGCGATCATCGCCGTGGCGAGAAGGAACTTTCTCATTCGAGCAGCAATGTCCTGATAAGAATCTGCTTGGCGTGGCCCTGGCTGCGGATCGAGGCGCGTTCCTCGAGATCGGCCTTCAGGTGCTGGTAGCCGCTGGCGCCCTCGATCTGATGCATCTTCAAGGTGCGCACCAGGGCCAGCAGATCCTGATGAATGTCATCCGACATTGCCTGTGGCTGCGGCCCGTCGTAGACGACGGACACCTCCATTCGGATCCAGGTATCGGCAGGCGAGGCGATGTTGGTGGTGATCGGCGCCAGCAGGACGAGCGTCGGCCCCGCGCCTGGCTGCTCGGCGGTGGCGGGCTGTGCGCTCTTGCCTTCGTTCTCGGGCGCGACCGGCACCGACGCCGGTGACCCGACGCCCTTGAGATAGCCGCCGGACATCCAGCCCATGCCGATGGCCGCCGCCGTCACAATCAGCAGCATGCCAGCCTGGATGGCAAGGGAGGGACCCTTGCGCGGCTGAACCTGTTCGACATTTGCCACGGTGCCGTGTTCCCCAATCCTAGAACGGAAGAACCTGGTCGAGAACCTGCTGGCCGTAGGCAGGTTGCTGGACCTCGGTGATGCGGCCGCGTCCGCCGTAGGAGATGCGTGCTTCGGCGATGCGTTCGTAGGGGATGGTGTTCTCGGCGCCGATGTCGGCCGGCCGCACGATGCCGGCGATGGTCAGCACCCTGAGCTCGGCGTTGACGCGCACTTCCTGCGATCCCTTGATCATCAAATTGCCGTTCGGCAGGACATCGATGACGATGGCAGCGACATTGAGCTCCAGGGTTTCCGAGCGCTTGATCTCGCCGTCGGCGGTCGTGTCCGTGGTGGAGGTGAGAGCGCCAGCGCCCTTGCCAGCGGTGCTCCACTTGTCCCACTGCGCGCTGAGGTCGTAGCCGAGCTTGCGGTTGGCGGTGCGGCTCCGGTCGTTCTGATTCTTGAAGTTGGCCCTGTCGTTGATCTTGATCTTGACGGTCAGGATGTCACCCTGCGACAGCGCCCGGGGGTCGGTGAACAGCCTGCTCTGGCGGTCATCCCATAACGAGAATTTCCGGACCGGCGCGGGCGGCGTTTCGGGATAGCGATAGAGGGACGAGGTGTTGCCGCCATCGATGCCGGAGCCGACCGGGGACAGGGCCGGCTCCTTGCCGACCTCCTTCAGATTGGTTCCGCAGCCAGACAGCCCGGCGACCGCGCACAGGAGGAGCATTTTGCGGATCATGACGGATCTACCCTTCGGGCTGCGCTGGCCATGATGCCGGTGAGCGTTGCCGCCGCCTTCTGGTCCATTTCGTTGAGGATGACGCTCGCCTTGCGTGAATCGAGCTTCATCAAGATCGCCGCCGCCAGATCGGCGTTGACGATGGCCAGCCGTTCGGCGGCAGCGTCGGGCTTCATGCCGGCATAGATCTGGACGACGCCGTCCTCGGCCCGGGCCAGGAAAACCTCGCGCCGTTTCAGCCAGGTCTCGTATTCGGCCCGCTTCTCCTCCAGCGCCTTCATGCGCTGGTCGATGCCGGCCTGGAGCTGCTTCATCTCTTCCGCCTGCAAGGCATAGCGGCGGTCCCGGGCCGCGTCGGCGATGTTGGAGCAGAAGCGCTCGATCTCGCTTTGGTCCGACGCCTTTTCCCGCGTCAATTGCTGTGGGGCCTCGGCGACCGGTGCGCCCGGCAGGACCTGCCGAACCGTCTCCTCGCCGTGTGCGGCGCTGCCGGGAAAGGACATGGCGGCGACAACCGCGAACAGGATTGCAGCGGGGCGGCGTCTTGCATGATGTGAGAGGGAGCGCGTCATCGGCATCGCCTATTGCAGAACCAGGTCGGCCTGCAGGGCGCCGGCCGACTTGATGCCCTGCAGAATGGCAATGATACCGTCCGGCTTGACGCCGAGACGGTTGAGGCCGGAAACGAGCGTTTCGAGATCGGGTCCATCAAGCACGGCGACGCGGGCATCGGGCCGGTTGGCTTCGATGGCGGTGAACGGCTCGACGGCGGTCTCACCCTTGGAGAAGGGCTCGGGCTGCACGACGCGTGGCGCCTCGGTGATGCGCACGGTGAGCGTGCCGTGGCTGATGGCGACCCGTGAGATCTTGACGTCGTTGCCGATGACGATGGTGCCGGTGCGCTCGTCGATGACGACACGGGCCGGCGTATCGGATTCGACCACCAGGTTTTCGATCTCGGCATAGAAGCGGGCCGCCGAAACACCCTTCGGCCTTCTGATCTGCACCGTGCGGGAATCGCGCTCAGCCGCCACCCGCATGCCGAAGCGCTGGCTGGTATAGTCGTTGATGGCGTCGGCGATGCGAATGGCGGTCGAGAAGTCGGGATTGCGCAATTGCAGCGTCAGCGTCGCCTGATCATCGAACTCGGCCTGCACCGCGCGCTCGACGATGGCACCGTTCGGCACGCGACCGGAGGTCGGCACGCCTTGCGTCAGCTGCTCGGCCTGACCCTTGGCGGTGAAGCCGGAAACGATGACCGAGCCCTGGCCGACGGCATAGATCTCGCCGTCCGCCGCCTTCAAGGGCGTCATGATCAGCGTGCCGCCGGCGAGCGAGGTCGCGTCGCCCATCGAGGAGACGTCGATGTCGATGCGGGCGCCCGACTGCACGTAGGGCGGCATGTTGGCGGTGACGATGACGGCGGCGACATTCTTGGCGCGCGCGCTGCCGCCTTCGGTGGCGATGCCGAGATTTTCGAGCATGGCGCGGATCGACTGTTCGGTGAACGGCGAGTTGCGCAGGCTGTCGCCCGATCCGGCAAGCCCGATGACCAGGCCGTAGCCGACCAGCTGGTTGTCGCGCGAACTCTGCAGCTGGGCGATGTCCTTGATGCGCGAGGCGACCTGGCCCGGCGGCAGCGAACTCGGTCCGGACGAGACCCGGAACATGCGGCTGGTGGTGGCCGGATTGTATTCGGGATCGTCGTAGACCCCGCCATTCTTGGCGGCGAGCTCGCGCTTGGCCTTGAGCGTCAGGCCGTCGGCCAGCGCCGGCTGCAAGCCGAGCACGGCTGCCAGTATCAGGGCAAGTCCGCGCATCATGAAGCGCTGACCTGGATGGTCCCATCCGCCATCACCGTGCCGGACAGGATCTTGCCGCTGTCGATGTTGCGGACCTTGACGAGGTCGCCGGCAGCACCCGGCTGCAAAGTCACCGCGGTGGCCGAGATCGTCAGTCCGCCGGCGATGAAGAAGACCTGCACGGACGCGCCCTGTTCGACCAGCCACGCTTCACGGATGGCGGCGGAGGGGATGTAGCGGCCGGGCAGCAGCGTGCGCTTGGCGACCTTGCCGTCGAGTTCCTCGGCCCGCGTGGCGACCGCGTCCGGCTTGTGTTTGCCGGCAATGAGGGTCACCTGTTTCAGGGCGGCGAGCTCGATGGTCTCGCCGGGATAGATGACCCGGTTGGGGATCAAGATAACCTCGCCTACAGGTTGATTGCTGGCGATCTGAGTGGCCGATTGGTCTGTCGACTGGTTTGCCGATTCCTGGGCGAAAGCCGGCATGCCGCCGGCCACCAGCGCAAGGACGAGCGCGGTGCGGCGGAGCGCGGAACAGGGGATCGGCATGGCCATCATCCCTACCTGATGTTCTTGGAAACGACGGAGGCCATGTCGTCGGCGGCCTGGATGACCTTGGAATTCATCTCATAGGCGCGCTGCGCCGAGATCAGTTCGGTGATTTCCTTGACCGGGTCGACGTTGGAGGCCTCGAGATAGCCCTGCTCGATGGTGGCAAAGCCGGGATCGCCGGGCACGCCGACATTCGCCGGGCCGGAAGCCGTGGTTTCCTGGAACAGGTTGTCGCCGAGCGGCGCCAGGCCCGCCTCGTTGGCGAAATTGGCGATCTGGAGCTGGCCGAGGGTCTGCAGGTCGGTCTGGCCGTCGATACGGGCGAAGACCTGTCCGGTCTTGTTGACGATGACCTCGACGGCGTCGGTGGGAACGGTGATGGCGGGAATGACGGTGGCGCCGTCGACCGTAACCAACTGGCCGGTGGCGTTGGTGTTGAAGGCGCCGGCGCGGCTGTACAGCGTGCCGCCGTCGGCGCCCTCGATCTGGAACCAGCCCCTGCCGGTCAGCGCCATATCGAAACTGTTGCCGGTGCTGGTCAGTTCGCCCTGGGTGTGGACGTTGCGCACGGCCGTCGTCTTGACGCCGAGGCCGATCGAGACGCCCTCCGGCACCAGCGAGGCGTTGGAGCGGTTGGGCACGCCCTGCGTGCGGTCGACCTGATAGAGCAGGTCGGAGAATTCGGCGCGGGCGCGCTTGTAGCCGGTGGTGTTGATGTTGGCGATGTTGTTGGCGATGACTTCCAGATTTGTCTGCTGGGCATTCATGCCGGTGGCGGCGATGGCGAGTGCTTTCATGGCGGAATTCCTCAGATGCCCATTCGACTGACTTCGAGATAGGCGGAAACCACCTTGTCGCGGATGGCGACGGCGGTCTGAAGCGCCTGCTGCGCGCTCATCACGGCGTCGACCACCTGGCGGGTGTCGGCGTCGCCCTTGAGCGCCTGCATCGACACCTGCTCGGCATTCTGCATGGTGTTGACGGTCTTGGAGGCCGCCTGGCTCAGCGCCTCGGCGAAGGAGCTGCCGATGTTGCCGCCGGCCGAGGGTGTCGCGCCGCCCTGGAGCAGGCTCGTTACCGCGTCGTCGCCGCCAATCGATGACTTGAACTGAAGGGCTCCGATGCCGCTGATCATTACTGGTTCCTCATCAGGTCGATGGTCATGGAAATCAGGTCGCGTGCCTGCTTGACGACCTGAAGATTGGCTTCGTAGGAGCGGTTGGCCTCGGTCATGTCGGCCATTTCGATCAGCACGTTGACGTTGGGCATCTTGACGTAGCCCTTATCGTCGGCGGCCTCGTTGCCGGGCTGGAACTCGACCGGAAAGTCGCTCGGATCACGATCGATGGAATTCACCGCGACCGTCGAGCTGCCGGAGGTCCGGTCGAGCTCGGAGACGAAGCTGATGGTCTTGCGGCGATAGGGATCGGAGCCGGGTGTGGTGCCGGTCGACTGAGCGTTGGCCAGGTTTTCCGAAACCACGCGCAGGCGCTCCGATTGGGCGCCGAGGCCGGATGCTGCGACTTTGAGGGCTGCTGTGAGCGCGTCCATGGTCAGGTTTTCACCGCCATCATCATCATCGAATGGAACGCCTTGACGATCGCCGTGTTGAGCTCGAAGGAGCGGCGCACCTCGCCGGCTTTCATCAGCTGGTCTTCCAGCACCACCGAGTTCTTGGACGGCATGACAACGCCGTCGCCTTCCTGCGGCCTGATGGTGAAGCCGGCATTGGTCGCGGCGTTGCCGAGATGGCCGGCCTGCGTGGCCTGCAGCGATACCGCGGTGCGGTCGAGCACCTTTTCGAACGGCTCGACATCGTTGGCCGTGTAGCCCGGCGTGTTCGCGTTGGCGATGTTGCCGGCGATGGCGGACTGGCGCACGGCCAGCCATTGCGCTTGCTTCGCGGCGAGGTCGAAAAGGGAAACGGGCTCCATGGGAATCTCCGGGCGGGTTCCCGAAGACTAGGCCGCCAGTCTTGCGCGGACCTTGCGGATGGCCGGACGCCCGAGACGGGGCGTTTTACCTGGAGAGTTCGATCACCTGGTCGGTGCTGGTGACCATGACCCATTTGCCGTTGCGCTGCTCGATGGAGGACACCAGGCTCGAGTCGGGCAGTATCGAGCCACGCTGGACGATCCACAGTCCGGCGTCGTCCTCGATCATGGCGCGGCCATTGGCGACATGAACCATGCGGAATTTCGCGGCGTCCGCCGGAAACGGTTGCTCATTGGGCGCCGGCGCGGGATTGGCATCATCCTGCACGGTTCCCGTGGCAAGCAGATCGAGATTGGCCGCCGGAACGTCTTTTGCCGTCAACGGCGCGCTGCGTTGGGCGACCACACCACCACCCGCCCGTCCCGAGTTGCTGCCGGTGCCGCCGAACTTGATCGCCTGGACGCCGAATTGTTCCTGGTTGAAGAAGATGTACCAGGGAAACAGGGCGCAGATCAGCCCGAGCGTGAGGCCGAGCGCGGCAACGACGAAATCGCTGCGTCGGTCGGACTTTTTTTTCAACCTGGGAAACTGCGCCTTTGGCGGCTGCGGCCATTCGGTGACCGGGAACAGGCCGTCGATCAGCGAGTCGCGGCTGGCCTGCGTCCTCTCGGCAGCCGCTGCCTGGGGAACCCTGGGCAAAGCGGGCTCGGCAGCTCTCGACAGAACAGGCTCGGCTTTGGCAACCCTGGGCAGGATTGGCTTGGCAACCCTGGGCAGGATTGGCTTGGCAGCCCTGGCTAGAACAGCCTCGGCTTTCGCAGCTATGGCGCGGGCAGCCGTTGCCCTGGCGACTCTGGCTTCGGCAGCTCTGGCTTCCTCCGCAGCGTTGGCCTCGGCGATCATCTCGCGCAAGATCCGCTCGGTGTACTGGCGTTCAGTCTCCTGCATCGGCATTCAGCTTACCCTTGAGGTGGCGGGCGAGATCGGAGAACGGTTCGGCTGACGGGCGGTCCTTGGGCGATTGCGTCAGCGCCTCGTAGATCAGCGGCACCTGACGCACGGCGATATCGAGTTCGGCGTCGACGCCGCCCTGATAGGCACCCAGCAGACGGATATCGCGCGTGTCCTCGAAGCGGGCGATCATCGACTTCAGCCTTGTCACCAGCGCACGCTGTTCGGCGCTCCAGGCCTTGCCGGCCAGCCGCGATATGGACGACAGCGGGTTGACCGGCGGATAGCGGCCCTGTTCGGCGATCGCGCGGTCGAGCACGACATGACCATCGAGAATGCCGCGCACGGAATCGGCGACCGGGTCGTTGTGGTCGTCGCCGTCGACCAGCACGGAAATGACGGCGGTGATCGACCCCCGACCTTCAACCCCGGGGCCCTCCGCGCCGGGCCCGGCGCGCTCGAGCAGCTTGGGCAGTTCGGTGAACACCGAGGCCGGATAGCCGCGGGCGACCGGCGGCTCGCCAGTTCCCGTCGCCACCTCGCGCAAGGCATGGGCGAAGCGGGTGATCGAATCCAGCACCAAAAGCACGCGGTGGCCCTGGTCGCGAAAATGCTCGGCGACGCGCATGGCGGTGTCCGGCGCACGCCGGCGCATCATGGCGCTCTCGTCGCTGGTGGCGACGACTGCAACGGTCTTGGCCATGCTGTCGCCGATGGTGTCCTCGAGGAATTCGCGGACTTCGCGGCCGCGTTCGCCGATCAGCGCCACGACGACGGTGTCGAATGCATCGGCGCCGGCGAGCATGGCGAGCAGCGTCGACTTGCCGACGCCGGAGCCGGCAAAGATGCCGAGGCGCTGGCCGAGGCAAAGCGGCGTGAAGATGTCGATGACCTTGACGCCGGTCATGAAGGCGGTGCCGACGCGCTGCCGTGCCATGGCGCCGGGCGTCGTCTGGGCCCCCCTCGAGGTATCGTCACCCCTGACCAGTGGCGAGCCGCCGTCGATCGCCCTGGTGAGCGCGTCGACGGTGCGACCGCGCCACGAGGCATGCGGCGCCACCGCGAGCGGACCGCGGCGGAACACGGCGTCACCGATGCCGGCATCGGCGCTGCGTTCGAAGGGTGCTACGACAATCTCGTCGCGGCCGATCTTGACGATCTCGCCGCGACGCGTGCCGGCATGGCCGCGCTGCTCGACGATGTCGCCCAGCCTGGCGAAGTCGGAAAGGCCGTGCACCTTGTAGTGCGTGGACGTGACCTCGGTGACGCGGCCGCCGCGCTTGAGCAGCGCCTCGGTGTCGGCGAAACGCCGCCATACCCGTTCCAGCGCGGCAAGCCGGTCTTCCGGCGCCGGCTGGAGCTGTCTTTCGGGTGCGCGCAGGGATGGCTGGTCGAGCGACATGGACTATTTCGAGCCGAGCGTCTTGATCGCCTCGTCGGTGGAGGAATCCGTCTGCCGCATCAGCGCGGCGGTGTTCTCGAAAGCGCGCTGCACCATGATCAGCCGGGTGATCTCCAGCACCGGATTGACATTGGATTCCTCGAGAAATCCCTGGGCGATCCCGGTATCGGAGCGATCCGTGACCGGCTCTGGCGTGCGTGCTGGAACGATGCCTGAATTGCCGTAGCGGACGAAATTCTCACCTGGGTCGAAAGTGTAGACGCCGATGGAACCAACAAGCTGATCGTTCTGGCGCAGCGAGCCGTCGGCACCGGCCTTGGGCGGACCGTTGCGGGGGTCGAGCTGGATCGGCGCACCACCGGCATCGAGCACCGGGTGGCCCTCGATCGACATAAGCTCGCCATTCTCGTTCATCGAAAAGCGCCCGTCGCGGGTCATGACGGTGCCGACCGGCGTATCGATGGCGAACCAAGCATCGCCCTGGATGGCGAAGTCGAACGGATTCCCGGTCTCGGTCAACGCGCCGTTTGCGCCGGAAAGATAGGTCTTGCCCGAGGATGCGAAGGACACCGATTTCGATCCGGTGCCTGACACGACGTCCTCGAATTTCACGCCGGTGGCGCGAAAGCCGATCGTCGAGGCGTTGGCGACATTGTCGGCGATCGTGTCGAGGCGGCGCTCGAGCGCGATCTGCGAGGAAAGGGCGACGTAGAGGCTGTCCCGCATGATGCTCTCAGGACCTCAGTTTCTGCATGGCCATCATCAGGTCGGTGGAAATGCCGACCGTGATCGGCTGGGCAAACAGCACGCTGACCGAGGTGACGGCCGATGAGGTCGGATTGTTGATCTCGTACATGCTGGTGAAGCGTGTCAGGAACTTGCCGAGCTTCTCGGGGTCGGAGAAATCCGAGATGTCGAGTTTCTGCTCGAACAGCTGCGCCTGCTTGTCGATATTCGCGGAGGCGAAGGAATCGGGGAGGCCGAGCGCGGTGCGCACCACGCTGGCAAGGGCGGTGTCGGCCAGCACGTCGTACCAGCTGGTGATGGTTGGCGCCTTGCGGTCGAAGTAAAGCGCCAGCCGCACACCCTGGTTGGTCTGGCCGGCACTCTCTTCGAGGGTCTGGCGCATGTACTTGTCGACCGTCGGTTGCTGCGCCGGATTGATGGTGGTGGCGTTTTCGCCATAGGCTTCGAAGTTGAAGGTGGAGGCGAGTGCGGCGTAGGTCTTGTCCGTCATCTTGTTGGCGACGCTGTCGGGGTCGCGGACCCCGCCCTGCAGAACCTGCTTGATGAGATCCTTGTCCTCGGTCGCCGAATCGAGACCGAATGAGGCGAGGGCGTATGTGTAGAGCCGGTTGTTCGACATCAGATCGTCGATCGACTTCACCTTCGTGATGTTGGCGAGATAGTATGTCGTCTCGCCCTTCACGTAGTCGGAGTCCGGATCGAGGCCAGCGATCTCCGCCTGCGTGGCGTAGTTCTTGGTCACCATCTGCTGCGCCTTGTTGTAGATGGTCGCATCGGCGCCGTTGGCGGCGAAGTTGAAGGCGCTGACAAAATCGGCGTAGCGCTTGTCGGTCAGCTTGTTGGCGAAACTGTCGGGGTCGGAGACACCTTCCTTCAATGCCTTGACCATGAAGGCCTTGGCGTAGTCCATGTCCTCGAGCCCGTAGGCCTTCATGGCATATTTGAACAGCCGGTCATTGTTGACGAAATCGTCGATCGATTTCACCTTGGTGATGTTGGCGAGATAATATTTGGTATCGCGGTCAACCACGGGCTGCTGCTCGATCCTGTCGAGCGACTGCGAGATGTCCTTGGTGATGAGCTGGTAGCTGGTAAAGGTATTAAGCAAAAACGTGCCTCCGGCCGAAGCTATGTCAGCACAATAGCCCCACTTCCTTGCGCGAAACTGAATCGGATCCGCGGGCTTCGATTCAAGCCTCACACAAGGCACGGGGGCTATCCCTTGCTCCTGTTGTGAAATGCGGAAGGACCTCTCGTGGGCATTCTGATTGGACTGGTGGTAACGCTCGGCTGCGTCCTCGGCGGCTTTATGGCCATGGGCGGTCATCTTCACGTGCTGATACAGCCATGGGAAGCAGTGATCATCTGTGGCGCAGCTTTTGGCACCTTCCTCGTCGCCAATCCAATGAAGACAGTCAAGGACACCGGCAAAGGCATTCTCGAAGCCTTCAAGCAGGCGGTGCCGAAGGAACAGGACTATCTCGAAACGCTCGGCGTGCTGCACTCACTGATGCGAGAGTTGCGGTCAAAATCCCGGAGCGAGGTCGAGGCGCATATCGACAATCCCGAGGAATCGGCGATCTTCCAGGCCTTTCCGACCGTGCTGCATAACCATGACCTGACGCATTTCATCTGCGACTACTGCCGCATCATCATCATCGGCAATGCCCGCTCGCACGAGATCGAGGCGCTGATGGACGAGGAAATCCAGACCATCAAGTCGGACAAGATGAAGGCCTATCACGCAATGGTGGCGGTCGGTGACGGCCTGCCAGCGCTCGGCATCGTCGCCGCCGTGCTTGGCGTGGTCAAGGCGATGGGCGCGCTCGACCAGTCGCCGGAAATCCTCGGCGGCCTGATTGGTGCAGCACTTGTCGGAACGTTCCTCGGCATCTTCCTGTCCTATTCTGTGGTCGGACCGGTCGCCACCAAGATCAAGACGGTGCGCGAGAAGAAGAACCGCCTCTACATCATTGTCAAGCAGACGCTGCTGGCCTACATGAACGGCGCACTGCCGCAGGTGGCGATCGAGTTCGGCCGCAAGACCATCTCGTCCTATGAACGGCCGACGATCGACGCCGTCGAGCAGAGCACGATGAACACCGGCACCGTCGATAAGAAGGCCGCCTGAACGATGCGCGACAGATCGGTCCCTGCACTGTCATGACCAGTCCGGGCAGCCCAGCGGAAGCGCGCTCGCTGATCATCGAGCGTCTCGTCGGCGACAGCGGCGAGGCCGCCCAGGTCATCGGCACCGGCCGGGCCATGGCCGAGCGAGCCGCACCGCTGCTGCAGAAGAGCCTCACCAGTGAACTTGGCGTTCCGGTCACCGTCGATCTCAGGGCGGTCGAGGTCAGCCGCGTCGCGGAGGCGCGCTCGCGTGCCGGCGATACGTTTGCCATGACCATCGTCGCATCATCCACGTCCTCCGATGCGATGACCCTGGTGATCGATGCGCCGGCGATCGCGATCATGATCTGCACGCTGTTCGGCGGCGACCCGGATATGCCTGCATCTCCGATAGAGCGCGATCTGTCGCAGATCGAAGTCGATGTCTCGACCATGGTGTTCCAGCAGGTCGCGCAGGCCCTCAACGGATCGGGACGGCGCTCGCTCGACCTGCGCCTGCCGGCGCCGCGGGCGATGTCGGGCACCGAGGCGAAACGGCACGTGCTGCGCGATGGTGCGGCAGTCCGCATCGTCCTTGGCATCTCGACGCCGGCCGACAGCGGCACCGTCACGGTGACGATGCCGCAGCGTGTCGTGCTGGCCAGCCGCGACGGTGCCGCCGCTGTCAGCGACGACGATCACAGCTCCAGCTGGCGCGCGCGCTTTTCGGAAGAGGTGATGCGCTCCGCCGTGGCGCTCGAGGCCACCATGCCGCTGGCGCGGCTGACGCTCGGCGACCTCGCCGGTTTCGAAATCGGCCAGATCATCGAATTCGAGGAAACGGCGCAGTCGCAGGCGCGTCTCAGCGCGCGCGGCCAAACGCTGTTCGTGTGCGAGTTCGGTAAACTGGGGCAGAATTACACCGTCCGGATCAGGCATCCCTACGATGCCGGGCAGGATTTTATCGACGGGCTGATGCCGGCTTCCGCCGGACGCGCCTGAGCATTTGGAGACGACGCATGGCCAACACCAAGGCGGAAGCCGACCTCGACCAGCCGGACGAGCAGCTCGACCGTGCCATCGAAGAATTGCGCGGGGTCCTGCATGAAGAGGAAAGGCGCCCCGATGCGGCGTTGAGGGCCGCTTCCGGTGCCAATTCGAGCGTCATCATGAACATCCCGGTGGATGTCCAGATCATCCTCGGCAGCACCGAGATGCCGGTCTCCGACCTGATGGCGCTGCAGAAGGGGTCGACGGTGGCGCTCAACCGCCGCATCGGCGAACCTGTCGACGTCGTGGTCAACGGCCGCAAGATCGCGCGCGGCGAGATCACCGTGCTGGAAAGCGATCCGTCGCGCTTCGGCATCAGGCTGACCGAAATCATCGCCGGCACGAAGGGCGCCTAGACATGGATTGCGGGGCTTGCCGGTGGCAGCGGAGGCGAGAGGCATGACGACGCCAGTGACCCTGACCCGCGCGCAGAAGGCGGCCGCCATATTGGTGGCGATGGGCAAGCCATCGGCCAGCCGTCTTTTGAAATTCTTCAAGCAGGAAGAATTGAAGGCGCTGATCGAGGGCGCCCGGCTGCTGCGGACCATTCCGCAAAGTGATCTCGAGCGCATCGTCGCCGAGTTCGAGGCCGAGTTCACCGAAGGGGCGGGATTGCTCGATTCCGCCGACAGGATGGACACCATCCTCAATGAATCGCTCTCGCCCGAAGAGATGAGCGCGATCATGGGCGACAAGAAATTCGAGGCCGCGCCGGAAGGCCCGCCGCCGATCTGGCCCGAGCTCGAAAAGCTCGAACCGGCGCGGCTTGGCGCGTTCCTCGCCGGCGAACATCCGCAGACCGCGGCCATGGTGTTGTCGAAGCTGGCGCCGCAAACGGCAGCGGGCGTGCTCCTGACGCTGACCAAGGCAACGCGCGGCGAGATCATCAAGCGCATGGTGACGATCGCCAACGTTCCCGACGCCGCCAGCAGGATCGTCGAAAACCGACTGCGCAGCAGCGTGCTGACGGAAACCTCGACCAAGGACACGTCGGCCGGCCAGGCGCGTGTCGCCAGCGTGCTCAATGAACTGGACAAGCCGCTGCTCGAGGAGGTCATGCAGGATCTGGAGGCCGCCGGCACGCCCGATCTCGACGGCGTCCGGGCCCGCCTGTTCGCCTTCGACGACCTTCCGCTGCTGACCCAGAAAGCGCGGGTGCTGCTGTTCGACGGGCTGTCGACCGAACTGGTCACGCTGGCCTTGCGCGGCGCGCAGGCGGGACTTGCCGAATCCGTGCTGTCGGCGATCGGCGCGCGGTCGCGGCGGATGATCGAAGCCGAGCTCGGACAAGGGTCGGAGGGCGTTGCCCTTGCCGACATCACCGCGGCGCGCAAGACGATCGTGACGACGACGATCCGGTTGTCGCGCGAAGGCGCCTTCGAGCTCCCCTCGACCCGGAACGCCGCCTAAGACCGCGACATGGCTGACGCGGTCGACAAGGATTCGAAAACCGAAGAGGCGACGGAAAAGAAGATCCGCGACACCATCGAACAGGGCAAGCTGCCCCATTCGCGGGAAACGGCGCTGCTGGCATCCTTCGTCGCCATACTGGTGTTCACCGTCTTCTACGCCAAGGACGCGGTCATCGATCTCGGCATGTTCCTGTCGATGTTCCTGGAGAAGCCGGAAGCCTGGCCGATGGACACCGAAACCGATGTCATCGCGCTCTACAAGATCGTCCTCCTCGAGGTGGGCCGCGCCGTGGTCAGCCTGCTGGTGCTGTTGACCGTTGCCGGTGTTGGCGCCTCGGTGTTCCAGAACATGCCGCAATTCGTCGGCGAGCGGGTACGGCCGCAACTCTCGCGCATCTCGATTGCCAAGGGCTGGAGCAGGCTGTTCGGCATTCAGGGTTGGGTCGAGTTCCTCAAGGCACTCGGCAAGGTCGGTTTTGCCATCGTCGTGCTGAGCTTCACGCTGTCGGAAGACCACCGCAAGCTGCTCGCCGGCATGATCACCAATCCGGTTGCCTTCGGCCTCGTGATCCGTGGCATTGCCGTCGACATCCTGGTGGCGATCGTCTTCGTCATGGGACTGATCGCGGCGGTCGACCTCGTCTGGTCGCGCTTCCACTGGAAGCAGGACCTGCGCATGAGCAAGCAGGAGGTCAAGGACGAGTTCAAGCAGTCCGAGGGCGATCCGATCGTCAAGTCGCGGCTGCGCTCGCTGGCGCGCGACCGGGCACGCAAACGGATGATGACGGCGGTGCCGCGCGCGACACTGATCATCGCCAACCCGACGCACTTCTCAATCGCGCTGAAATATGTGCGCGACGAGGATTCGGCACCGATCGTGCTGGCCAAGGGGCAGGACCTGGTGGCGCTGAAGATCCGCGAGATCGCGCGGGAACACAACATCCCGATCTTCGAGGACGTGGCGCTCGCCCGCTCCATGTACAAGCAAGTTTCGGTCGATAGTGTGATCCCATCGCAATTCTATCAGGCCGTCGCCGAACTGGTGCGGATCGTCTACTCGAAAAAGGCTGAGCGCAGACAGATTTCATGAACCGGCAACCGCACGCAAAATCCCGCGAGATCATCGTCGCCAGCGCCATCGAGCAAGTGGTGGCGGAACTCAGGCTGATCGATGTCGCCGACTACATCGCCTTCATCCGGCTGGAGCATTTCGCGTGCCTGTCGGATCTGGTCGACTCGGCTGTGGAGCTGTTCTTCATGCCGGGCACGCTGCGGCTCGGCCATGGCGCCGAGGCGCATGTCGACTGGAGCGGCAGCCCGCGCATCGTGCTCGATCTGGAGCTGAGGCCGCCGGGTGTCACCGTCTATTTCCAGCTGACGCTGAGCGAACTTGGCGCCTCGGTGATGGTCAACTACGTGTCGTTCGAGAAGCCGGGCGAGGATCCCGAGCACAACACGGCCCTGCTCGAGGCGGTGATCGAACAGGCGCGTATCCGCAAGGTCGAGCCGCTGGCCTTTCGCTGACCATCAGTCGCTTCCGAGCCGCTACACGCCGTTGTTTTCATGCATGTCGTTTTCCCAGAACCGGGTCCACTTTTTGGCGACATGCATTGGAATTGCCCTATTCGATCAGGCCCAGCCGCAACGCCTTGGCAACGGCCTGGTTGCGGTTGACGGCGTTGAGCTTCTGGGTCGACTGAGTCAGGTACTGGTTGGCGGTGTGCACCGAAAGCTTCAGAAGCCGTGCGATCTCCTCGCTTGTGTTGCCATTGGCGGTCAGCTTCAGGCATTCGAGCTCACGCTTGGAGATCGCGCGCATGCGGCCGGCTTCGATCGGGCGGATGCGGGCGACGGCGGCGAACAATGAAAAGCAGCGGGCGTGGATTTCGTAGAGGGCGTCCTGCGGCAGGGCGATCTCGGACCCCAGGAATACGACGAGGCCGCATTGCCCGCGATCGGCATGGACAGGGAAGGCGATGCCGCTGGTGCCGGGCGCCAGCGGCGCCATCTGTTCGGTCCAGGCGAGATTGCCGAACGCCTCCGCGATGGCGGCGACCCCGTCGTCCGTCCACCAGCGCGGCTCCGTCGAGTTCCGGGTGTGGCGCACGATCTCCTCGCCATTGGCGCCTGAAATGAACTTCGTTGCCACCGCAATGCCGGGATAGTCGGAATCAAGACAAGGGACGAGCCGTGCCCGTTCGGGCGAGGGGCTGACGAAGAACAGGCCGAAGGCCGAGGCGTTGATGTCGACAGCGATCCAGCGGCAGCGGCGCACGGCGTCGGGAATGGTGACGGCGTGATGGGTTTCGGAGCCGAGCGAGAAGGCGCCGAACGGATTGCGCTGCTCGTTGAAAAGGGCTTCGGCAGCCTCCTTGATATCGGCGTGTTTCAAATGATGCCGCTCCTGATCGCCGTGGCGATGGCCATCGCGCGGTTGCTGGCCGCGAATTTCTGGATGGCGTGGGTGATGTAGCTGTTGACGGTGTTGGAGGAGACGCCAAGGATGACGGCAACCTCGTCGGTGGTCTTGCCTTCGGAGACCCAGAACAGGCATTCGCGCTCACGATCCGACAGCGGGTCCTGCATGGCGGCGGCGGCAATCAATTGCGGGATGTGCGAGAGCGCGTAGCAGCACTTCAACTGCGCCCGCATCAGCGCCGGCTGGTCGATCTTGCCGGCGGTTGCGGCCGAAAACAGCGCGAACAGGCGCTGGCGGCCGACATTCAGCCGGAGCGAATAGATCTCGGCATGGCCGAGCACGTCGAGAAGCCGCGCCTCCTCGCCGGTGACCAATCCGTCTGCCTCGGGTGCCTGGGAGGCTACAAGCGGTCTCGGGCGGATGCCGGGCGCGACGGTGAGCGCACCTTGCGCAAGCCCGGCGATCAGCCGCTTGCCGGTCAGCTCGATGGCGTCGAAAATCCAGTTTGACGAAACGATGCGCGCATCGTTGCGGTCCTGGTCGTGGACAATTGCAACCAGCATGTAGCTGTCGGCGCCGATCTCGGCGGTCAGTTGCATGAAAAAGCTGGTGAGATCACCGCGCGACGTCAGGCGCGAGCCCAATGTGTCGGATTGAAGAAGCGCGGCGGGACTGCTCATTCTTGTTGCTTTTGGCCGGAATCGTTTCTGCCGTCCGGATGCTGGGTGCCAGCCGCCGAACCCGAATACGCATTACTTTGACGAAGACACACTCATGGCGCAGAGCTGCGCCAACCAGATCCGAATCCATTCAGGGAACGCGAAGCCGTCCGCGTCTGGTGCCGGAAAATCTCCGGAACGTGAGACTTTGGGTGGTCGCCGCGCCCCCCAAGGACCGGCTGATTCGGGTCTAATCTACCCGCAGATGAATCCGACATCAAACGCGATTTGACAAAAACGAATCTGGTGGACTCGTGTGCGACTCAGAGGCGGGCTCGCAAGCCTTTTCGCGACTCTGGGGGTCACTGATACGCCGACACGAAAAAGCCGGACGATATTGCGAAGCTGCGGTATCGAGGGCCGATCGATTCCGATAGGTTTCGCCGACCGGCAGGGATGGGCGTCCCGTCGGTCGGACTGGGCGAGACGGCCAGCGCTTGTTCGCGGCCATCGGCATGGGGATGATCATGAAGCGGGAGACCTCGGCCGGCCTGTTTGGTTCGCTGATAGGCGCCGTCGGCTCCGGTTCGACGCTGGCGGACCAGCAGAGCCGGATGACAGTGCGCACCCAGCTGACGCTCGACGCGGTGCAGAAACAGGCGCTGGCACTGTCGTCGCTCGATCCGTCACTGATCGTGGTGGCAGGCGATCCGGACGTGGTGATGCCGCAACTTGCCGCGATCGGCCTCAGGGATGTCGAGATCGTCAAGCGCGGCGATGAAGGCGAGCAGACGGCGATGCGGGCGCTTGATCTTCTCGGTGGCAAGCAGCAGGCGCCGCTGTCCGCCTCGCCATGGCGGGTCGGCGACGGCGGCACGACGCGCGCGGTGCATTCCTGCACTGTAGCAAAGGATTGCGGCGCGCAGATCCACGCCGATTGATCGGTTACATGCGCGGCCGCCGGCCGCGCGCAAATCTTGGCACTGTTGGTTTCGGGGGAAACGATGAGCGATTCATTTCGGGAAGTAACATCCGTCTCGTGGTTCGGGCGGATCAAGCGCGCGGTCGGTGGGGTCATCTTCGGCCTGCTCTTGATCGTGCTGATGGTGATCGGGCTGTTCTGGAACGAGGGCCGCGCGGTGCAGACGGCACGCTCGCTGGCCGAAGGGGCCGGCGCCGTGGTTTCGGCCAGCGCCGACAACGTCGATGCCGCCAATGACGGCAAACTGGTGCATGTCAGTGGGCCGGTGACGACGGATAGTGGCCTGTCAGATCCGGACTTCGGCATTGCGGCGCAAGGGCTGCGTCTGTCGCGCGATGTCGAGATGTACCAGTGGAAGGAAGAGTCCAAATCCGAGACCACCAAGAAGCTTGGCGGCGGCGAAGAGACGGTGACCACCTACAGCTATTCGAAGGTTTGGGACGACAGCCAGATCGACTCGTCGGATTTCAAGAAGCCGGATGGCCACCAGAATCCGTCGATGGCGATCCACAGCCGGACCTTCCAGATCCCGGAAGGCAAGCTTGGCGCATTCACGCTCGACACGCCGGTGCTTGATCGCATCGAGGGCGACAAGGACTATTCGCTGTCGGCCAACCAGTCGGCTGCGATCAAGGCCGCGTACACGGGCGCCCGGCCGCTCAACATCGTCGACGGCAAGATCTATCTCGGCGTCGACACGACAACGCCGGCGCTGGGCGACTACCGCATCGGCTACGAGTTGGCGCCGCTCGGCGTGGTCAGCATCGTGGGGCGCCAGGCCGGCAGCCGGTTCGAGCCTTACCAGACGGTGGCCGGCGACCAATTGCTGATGGTCGACACCGGCACTGTCCCGGCCGACAAGATGTTTGCCGAAGCGGTCAGCGCAAACACGCTGACTACCTGGCTACTGCGTGCCGCTGGCCTGCTGTTGCTGACGATCGGCTTTGCGCTGTTCCTCAGCCCGATCGGCGTCATCCTCGACGTCATACCGTTCCTCGGCAGCATGGCCCGGATGGGAACCGGCATCATCGCCTTCTTCCTGGCGATCCTGGTCGGCACGACGACGATCGCCATCGCCTGGTTCTGGTATCGGCCGCTGCTTGCGGCGGGTATCCTGGTCGCCGGCATCATCGCGGCGGCGGTGGTCTACTATCTCGGGCGCTCGCGCAAGGCAGCCGCACCAGCGGTCGTGCCGAGCACCGGCACCTGATCGCGAGAGCCGGGCGGCGTTGCTGCCCGGTCCTGGTTTTTGCATATGCCTGTCGTTGCCCCAAACCGCTGCACACTTTGGGCGACAGGCATCTACCTGTCTTCAAATCCGGTCAGCACGCCAACGGCGTTGACGCCGATCTCCTCGACGGCATAACCGCCTTCCATGACGAACAGCGTCGGCAGGCCGAGCCTGGCGATGCGGCGGCCGATCTTGGGATAGTCTGATATCTTCAGCTTGAACTGGCTGATCGGGTCCTTCTCGAAGGTGTCGACGCCGAGCGAGACGACGACGACATCCGGCGCGTAAGCAGTAAGCTTGGCGCAGGCATCCTCGAGCGAGGCGTTCCAGGCGTCCCAGCCGGTGCCGAAGGGCATCGGATAGTTGATGTTGAAGCCCTCGCCGGCGCCGGCGCCGCGTTCATCGGCATGGCCGAGGAAGAACGGATACTCGACCATCGGATCGCCGTGCAGATTTAGGACCTGCACGTCGGCGCGGTCATAGAAGATTTCCTGCGTGCCGTTGCCATGGTGGTAGTCGACATCGAGGATGGAGACGCGGCTGGCGCCCTGGTCGCGGAACCATTGCGCGGCGACTGCGGCGTTGTTGATGAAGCAATAGCCGCCCATGAATCCGGCCCCTGCGTGATGGCCGGGCGGACGGCAAAGCGCGAAGGCGGATGCCTCGCCGCCCTTGATCAGGCCGGCGGCGGTCAGCGCCACGTCATAGGACGATTTGATCGCGGCCCATGTGCCTTCGACGAAGGTGGCGCCGGCATCGAAGGAATAGTAGCCGAGCAGGCCTTCGATACGCTTTGGCGGTACGTCGCCGCGCAGGCCGCGCGTCGGCCAGGTGAAGGGCATTGCCGAGCCCTTGAAACCGGCTTCTACCCATTGCGGCCAGACCGTCGGCAGGAAGTCGATGTAGTCGGCCTTGTGGATCCGCTTGGCGGCGGCAAGGTCGTGCTCAAGCGGCAGGACGATCGGACCCAGCTTTTCGCTTTCGACCCGCGCCCTGATGAATTCGGCCCGCGAAGGCTTTTCGAAACCCGGCACGATGGCAGCGGTGACAAGTTCCATCTGGCCGGTATGGCCAGCATGAAGCGGCGAATAGACAGTTTTCATAGAATTCCTCTCGAAGTGCGAAATCAGTCAAGATCGAGATAGGGGCTCACCAGAGCGAGCCACATGGTTTCCACATCGTCCTCGATGAGGTCGAACGTCTTGCGATCCTTCTTCAGCCCCACAAGCCGGCAGACGTGCCCGACCTCCATCATCACCACGCCGAGCCGGCTGGCGATCTTGTCTTCAAGAGCCGGGTTCACATGCCGCAGCCAAGCCGCGTAGAGGGCGATGATCTGGTCGTCATATTCGTTCTGGATCGGCCTGAGGTCGGCGTTGCCTGAAATAGCCTCGATCACCGGCATCAGGCTGGCGTTTTCGAGATAGAGCCTGGACGTGTCGATGAAGAGCTTGCGCACTTCCCGCCGAAACTCTTCGCGGTTGGTGGGCGGTGCGACCTTGATTCGTTTCGCGATCACCTCGGGAAAGGATGACAGCCAGCGCCGGGCGAGGTCCAGAAGAATTGCCTCCTTGTTGGGAAAATATTGGTAGACCGAACCGACCGACAGGCCCGCGCGCTGCGCAATGGCAAGCGTCGTCGGCGTCTTGGTTCCTTGCTCCCGCGTCAAGATCAGAGCCGCGTCGAGAATCCTGTCGACCACCTTGCTCGACCGTTGTTGCCGCGGCTGCTTGCGCGGCTCGAGCGCTATCCTGGTTATGCGGTCGAGACTGCGCTTCACTGCCTGATGTCCTCGTTCCCCGCCCGGTCCCAACGCACGCGGAGGGTGCTGTCCGCAATACAAATTCCGCATGTTGACAAACGCGAATAATTAGTCGCATTCTTTATCCACGCTGTCTTCAGGGATAACAAGGGGAATTTCGAAGACAGCGTGCCGGCATCATTTTTTTCCCATAGCGCCGCTCCAGTGGAGTGGCCGGTCGTGGGCACGGGTTGTCGGTATCAGTCAGTCGTCAAAAGCGCGGAGTCGCGATGTCTGTCACGGGTGCGGGTCATAGTGCTGATCTGATCGTCATCAACGGTCGTGTGCTGACCATGGACGTTGACAATCCCGCTACCGAGGCTGTTGCCGTCAAGGACGGCGCCATCATCGCCATTGGCAGCCGCGCCTCCATCGAAGAGCTCAAGGGACCGGCCACCAAGGTCATCGACGCCAAGGGCGGTTCAGTGATCCCGGGCTTTATCGAAGCCCATATGCATCTTTTCGGCGGCGCCGCGGAACTCGACAATCTGTATCTGGCAGGCGTGCATGGCTTCGATGCCCTGCGCGATTCGATCCAGGCCTTTGCAGCGAAACGGCCGAACGTAAAGCTGCTGGTTGGCGCCGGCGTCGACTATGCGATACTGCCCGAGCCGGTCACGCGCCATCATCTCGACAGGATCATTCCCGACCGTCCCTTCGCCATGTCGGCTTCCGACCATCACACCATGTGGGCCAACACCAAGGCACTGGAGGAGGCTGGCCTGCTTCACGGCAAGCGAGTGGGGCCGGGCAACGAAATCGTCATGGGCGCGGATGGACTGGCGTCCGGCGAATTGCGTGAGGGTGAAGCGTTCGGTCCGATCCTGGAGTTCTACGGTCAGAACCGAACGCGGCTCGGGCTGACGGGCGAGGAGCCGCACCCTTATCCATCCGCCGAAGAACTCGCGGCTGACCGTGACCTGATGCATCGCGGGCTGGAATGGTGTGCCCGCCACGGCATCACCTCGATCCAGAACATGGATGGCAACCTCTACCAGCTCGAACTGCTTGCCGGCCTCGAACAGGAAGGGCGGCTGTTGTGCCGCACGCAAATTCCTTTCCACTTCAAGAACTTCATGGACCTCGACATGCTTGAAAAAGCATCGACGATGGCTTCGACCTACAAATCGGAGTGGCTGTCGTCGGGCATGGTCAAGGTATTCTACGACGGTGTGCTCGATTCATGGACGGCGGTGATGGTCGAACCCTATGCGGATCGTCCGGACTGGGTCGGCGAGCCGCTATTTTCGCCAGAACATTTCGCGCGAGTGGCGGTGGAGGCCGACCGACGCGGCCTGCAGATCGCGGTGCATTCGATTGGCGACGGCGCGGTGCGCGCCGTGCTGGACGGCTACGAGGCGGCGCGGAAGGCAAACGGCAAACGCGACAGCCGGCATCGGATCGAGCACATCGAAGTCACCACCGACGCCGATGTGCCGCGCTTCGCCGAGCTCGGTGTCATTGCGTCGATGCAGCCGCCGCATCCGCCAGGGGCGCTGAATTTTCCGCTCGAACCGACACTCTCGCGCATCGGCCGCAAGAAATGGCCGCTGAGCTACGCTTGGCGAACGCTGAAGACCGCTGGCGCGCGCGTCGTGTTCGCTTCGGACTGGCCGGTATCGCCGGTCGATCCAATCCTGGGCATTCAGGCGGCAATGCTGCGCAAACCGTGGGCAGAAGGCGATCCCGACCAGAGCTTTTCGCTGCAAGAGTCGCTTGCAGCCTACACGGTAGAGGGTGCCTATGCCGAATTCGCCGAGCACCGCAAAGGCCGTCTGAAGCCCGGCTATCTGGCGGATCTCGTGGTGCTCTCGGCCGATATCGAGAAGACCGCGCCGGAAGCGCTGGACACGGTGCGGCCGGTGACAACGATTTGCGGTGGCAAGGTGACTTATCAAGCCTGACGGTGGCATGGGAATTGCCTTTTGAATCAAGATTCAGTTACGCAGTTGCCAAGCCGGCTGCCATGTGATGACAATCAAACAGGAACGAAACCTGCCGCAAAGAGCAGGCTTTCTCAATGGGGTAATCGTGCCGGAACAACCGGGTAAGAATGCGATCGAAGTCCGTGGTGTGCGCAAGGTTTTCGGTACGGGGGAGGCGCAAGTCGCCGCGCTGGATACCGTTTCCGTCTCCATCCGCGAAAATGAGTTCTTCACGCTGCTCGGCCCGTCCGGCTGCGGCAAGACAACGCTTTTACGGCTAATAGCCGGCTTCGATTTTCCGAGCGCCGGCGAAATCCTGCTCTATGGCCAGGACATCGCGCCGCTGCCGCCGTTCAAGCGGCCGGTCAATACCGTCTTCCAGTCCTATGCGCTGTTCCCGCACATGACGGTCGCCGAGAATATCGGCTTTGGTCTGGAGATGCTGGGCAAGCCGAAGGCCGAGATCAAGGCCCGCGTGGCCCAGATGCTGAAGCTGGTGAAGATGGAGGCGCTGGCGGGCCGCCGCACCAGCCAGATTTCAGGCGGCCAGCAACAGCGCGTGGCGCTGGCACGGGCACTCGCACCACAGCCGAAAGTACTGTTGCTCGATGAGCCCTTGTCGGCGCTCGACTACAAGCTGCGCAAGGAAATGCAGATCGAATTGAAGCGGCTGCAGCACGAGACCGGCATCACTTTCATCTTCGTCACCCATGATCAGGAAGAAGCGCTGACCATGTCGGACCGCATCGCGGTGATGTCAGCCGGCAAGATCCTGCAGGTCGGCTCGCCGCGCGACATCTATGACCGTCCGGCGGAGCGCTTCGTCGCCGACTTCATCGGCGAAACAAATTTCCTGAAGGGCACCGTCGTGTCGAAGAAGTCCGGCGTCGCCACTGTAAGGATCGCTTCCGACGCAATGGTGGCGGCGGGGTTTCCCGACAGCTTCGATCCTTCCGGGGAAGTGACGGTCGTGGTGCGGCCCGAACATGCGGATCTGATTGCCGATGCGGCCAAGGGTACTGTCGCCGGGACCTTGGCGAATGTCGTCTACTTCGGCACCGACACCCACTACCACGTGAACCTCGACGGCGGTGACAATTTCATCGTGCGCCATCAGAACAGCCGCTCGAGTGCGGTGGCATTCGAGCCGGGCGCCAAAGTCGGCATCGTGTTCGAGGATGGCGGCGCGCGGATATTGAGGGACTGATGACAAACGCAGTTCCGCAAGCCGCACTGTTCGAAGCCAAAGCGGCACGGGCCGCGAGCCGCCGCAATCGCCTGCTGTCGACGCCGGCGCTGATCATCATCGGTGTGTTTGGCGTGCTGCCGCTGCTGATCATCTGCGTCTATTCGTTTCTCGAGGCCGCGCCCTATGGCGGCGTGAAGTGGAAGTTTTCGACGGATGCCTATCTGAACTTCCTGTTTCAACGAGATATTTTCGACGACACGCTGCAGTTCACGCCGGATTTCCTGATCATTTATCTGCGCTCGTTTCTCTTTGCCGTGGTGACGACGGTCATCTGCCTGCTGCTTGGTTTTCCGACCGCCTATTTCATGGCGACGCGGACCCCGGCGCAGCGTAACTGGTGGGTGCTGCTGATCACCATTCCGTTCTGGTCGAACCTGTTGGTGCGCACGCTGGCGATCATGTTCATCATTCGCGATGAAGGCCTCATCAACAATCTGCTGATGGGGCTTGGCGTGATCGAGAAGCCGATCACCATGCTCTACACAAATTTCGCCATTCAGCTCGGCCTGCTTTACTCGTTTTTGCCGTTTATGATCCTGCCGCTCTATGCCAGCCTGGAGAAGCTGGATTTCCGGCTGGTCGAGGCTGCCAACGACCTCTATGCAACACGCCGGCAAGTTCTTTGGCGGGTGATCATCCCGCTGTCGCTGCCCGGCATCATAGCGGGCTGCCTGCTCGTTTTCATTCCGGCGCTCGGGGCCTATGTGACGCCGCTGATCCTCGGCGGCGGCATCCACCTGATGATCGGCGATCTCATCGCCCAGCAATTCGGCTCCGGTCGCAACTGGCCGCTCGGCTGCGCCCAGGCGCTGATCCTGATGGCGGCGGTGCTGGTGGCTCTCTACTTCTACGTTCGCAACACGTCGGGGAAAATCCAGCATGGCTGACCCCCGCAACCTCGACATCAAGGACCAGCCGGGATTTCGCACGATCGCCATCATATGCGTTGGCGTGCTTTACGTACCGATCCTGATCCTAATGGTGTTTTCATTCAACACGGGGTCGCTCGTTACCCATTGGGAAGGTATCGGCCTGACCTGGTACGGCAGTGCGCTGCTCAACGAGGAATTCCACAGAGCCGCCGCGAACACGCTGATCATCTCGGTGAGCGCGACGATCATTTCGACGATATGCGCTACGCTGGCGGCGATCGGCATGACCCGGGTAAAGCCGTGGCGCGGGCTTTCGGCGGCTTTCATGGTGATCAATCTGCCGCTGATGGTCCCCGAGATCATCACGGCGGTGGCGACCTTGTCCTTCTTCGCCTTGATCGCCGGGGCTTTCGGACTGAATTTCGGCATCGGCAATCTGATCCTCGCTCATTCGGTGTTTTGCATTCCTTTTGCTTATATGCCGATCCGGGCGCGTCTCGAGGACATGGATCTGACGCTCGAATCTGCCGCGGCCGATCTCTATGCCACCCCCTGGCATGCGTTCCGGCGCATCACGCTGCCCTTGCTCATTCCCGGCATTCTGTCAGGTGCGGCACTCGCCTTCATCGTATCCTTTGACGATTTCACCATCACGCAGCTCGTCGCGGGGCCTGGGCAGACGACGCTGCCTCTCTATATCTGGAACCAGATCAGGCGGCCGATGACGCCGGAGATCAATGCCATCTCCACCATCCTGCTGCTGGTCTCGATCCTCTTCGTCTCGGTATCGTTCCTCATCGCGCGCCGACGCGCCAATTGAATTAATGGGAAGGCAAAGGAGAACAAGAATGTCTCGGAAACTGATGGCTGCCGTTTCGACCGCAGCGCTTTTATGGGCAGTGCCGGCGCTCGCCGATGGCGAGCTGCATATCTACAATTGGGGTGACTACACCAATCCCAAGCTGATCGAAAAGTTCGAAAAACAGTACAACATCAAGGTCACGCTGGACGATTATGATTCCAACGAAACCATGCTGTCGAAAGTGCGCGCCGGCAATTCGGGCTATGACATCGTGGTGCCATCGGACTACACAGTGAAGATCATGGTCGACGAGGGTCTGCTCGAAAAGACCGAGCCCGCGTCAATGCCGAACGGCAAGAACATCGATCCGCGTTTCCTGGACATCTATTGGGACAGCGGCCGCCACTACACCGCGCCGTGGCAGTTCGGCACCACAACGTTCGAAGTCAACACTGACAAGTACAAGGGCAACATCGACACGCTGGCAATCCTCTTCAACCCGCCGGACGAGTTGAAGGGCCAGATCAACATGCTCGACGACGTCAACACCGTCATGCATGCGGCCGAACGCTATGCGGGCGTGCCGCGATGCGGCGCTGAAAAGGCCGACCTCAAGAAAGTCAACGACATCCTAGTGGCCGCCAAGCCGTCATGGAAGACCTTCAGCTACGACACGATCACCAAGATCACCTCCGGCGACGTGATCGTCACACAAGCGTGGAACGGCGCGACCTATCGCGCTCGCCAGAAAATCCCGGCAATCAAATATTCCTATCCGAAGGAAGGCATTGAAGGCTGGATGGACAATGTCGCGGTTCTGAAGGGCGCCAAGAACCTCGACAATGCGAAGCTGTTCCAGGACTTCATCATGGCTCCGGAAAACGCGGCGCTGATTTCGGAGTTCGCAGGCTACGACAACGGCATTGCAGGCAGCCACAAGTTCCTGCCGGCGGATTTCGCGGCGTCGCCGGAACTCAACCCGCCGGCCGGTGCGCCGGCAGCGGAATTCGTTCCGCCTTGCCCGCCTGAGGTGGTCGAAATCTACAACAAGATCTGGACCAACCTGCGCAAGTAGCTTTCGTCCCAAATCCTTCGGAAGGGGGGCTTCGGCCCCCCTTCTTCGCGCATACGGGGAGGTTCGATGACGTCTTACCGCAATTCCGATCCGATGCCGCCGATCATGCGGGGCTCGCCGCCCGCCATGGTGCTGCCCAAGCTCGACTGGGACCGGCCGCCGTGGAACCGCTGGGCGTTCCAGCATATCAGGGAGTTCCTGCCGACCGCCGAAGTCTGGCGCGGCAATGGCCATCGCCATCGGTTCGACCGCGCCGAGGTCGATCTCGATGGGCTGCCAGTCGAGGACAGCACGGGGGCGCAGACGACACTCGCCGGCCTTCTCGACGAGACCTATACGGACGGTTTCCTGGTGCTCAAGGACGGCAAGATAGCCTATGAGCGCTTTTTCAACGGGATGGGCGAGCGGTCGCTGCATTTGTCGCAATCGATGGCGAAATCGGTCACCGGCTCGGTGTTCGGCATTTTGGTCGGTCGCGGCCTGATCGATCCGGCCAGGCCAGTGACGGACTACCTGCCGGAGCTCGCCGTCACCGGCTGGGCGGGCGCCAGCGTCCAGCACGTGCTCGACATGACGAGCGGGGTGCGCTTTTCCGAGGAATATACCGACCGCTATTCCGACATCGGTCAGGTCGACGTCGCTACCGGCTGGAAGCCGGTACCGCCGGACAGCGATCCGGCCTTTCGCTGGCCCTCGCACATGTTCGAGCTGATCCTCGGCCTCACGGAAACGATCCGTCCGCATGGCGCAGCCTTCGAATACCGCTCGATCGAGACCGATGTGCTCGCCTTCATCATGGAGCGGGTGACTGGAAAACGTCTGCCGCAGCTGGTTTCGGAAGAGCTCTGGCAAAAGCTTGGTGCTGACGAAAGCGCCTGTTTCACCGTCGACAGTGCCGGCTATGCAGTGGCCGATGGCGGCTTCAACGCGACGCTGCGCGACTATGGCCGCTTCGGCCAGTTGATCCTCGACAAAGGCGGCGGCGTGGTGCCGGCCGACTGGATCGAGGCGACGCGCAACGGTAGGCACGGGCCGGACTTCAACCCGAGCCTGCCTGAGGGCAGCTACCGCAACCAGTTCTGGATCGAGGATCCGCGCTCACGCGCGCTGATGTGCCGGGGCGTGTTCGGACAGATGATCCACATCGACTGGAACAGCCGCATGGTCGTGGTGAAGCTTTCGACCTATCCGGATTTCAGCAATGTCGCCTATTCGGTGGCGACGGTGAAGGCCGTGCACGCCATCGCTGCTGCACTGGGCTGAACCCCACAAGAAACGACCTGCAAGGAACCGCCATGACCGGCAAGACCGCGTTCGAGACCCGATACGGCTTCCGCCGCAATGAGGTGCTGCTCGCCAACTGGCGCGAAAACCCGTTCAACCGGTGGTCGTTCCAGAATCTCGGCGAACTGGTGCCGACAGCACGTGTGGCGGTTGCGCCTGATAGTGTCGAGGCGCCGGTGCGGGATATCAGCGGCCTGCTCGGCGACAAAATTACGATCGCCAGCGCGCCGGAGACAGTGGCTGAATTTCTCGCACGCTCGAGCAGCGACGCGCTGACGGTGATGAAGAGCGGCAAGGTCATCGGCGACTGGTTTGCGCCGCATATGGATTTCGGTGCCCGCCACATCATCTTTTCGATCAGCAAGTCGGTGACAGCGATTGTCGCCGGCATACTGGAAGGCGAGGGGATGTTCGATCCGGAAGCGCCGGTGACGGCCTACATCCCGGAAGCCGCCGGCTCGGCCTATGGCGATGCCAGCGTGCGGCATGTGCTCGACATGAGCGTCAGCCTCGATTTCGAGGAGGCCTATCTCGATCCGGAAAGCGCCTTTGCCCGCTATCGCCGCGCCACCCTATGGAACCCGGGCGGTGGCACCGAAAGCCTGCGCGACTTCATCCTGACCTTGCAGCAGCTTGCCGAGCCGCATGGCCAGACCTTCCGCTACCGCTCGCCCAATTCCGACCTGCTCGGCATCCTGCTCGAGCGCGCTTCAGGTCAGCGGTTCAGCGACCTGATGCGCGAGAAACTGTGGCTGCCGCTTGGCGCCGTCAGCGACGCCTCGATCGGGGTCGACATGGAGGGCACGGCGCGCACCGCCGGCGGTATTTCGGTGACACCACGCGACCTGGCGCGTGTCGGCGAGATGATGCGGCAAGGCGGCACGGTCAATGGCCGGCGCATCGTGCCGGAGGCCTGGGTGCGCGACACCACCAGCACCGGCGGCAGCACGGATGCCTGGCAGCGCGGCGCAATGCTGCCGCTGTTCCCCAAGGGCCGCTATCGCAACAAATGGTACCAGACCGGTGCCGAAAACGGCGCCTATTGCGGCATCGGCATCCACGGCCAGTGGCTCTATGTCGATCCCAGGACCGAAGTGGTGATCGCCAAAATGTCGTCGCAGCCGGAGCCGGTCGACGACCCACTCGATATCGAGATCGTCGCCTTCTTCGAGGCGCTGAGCCGGATGGTCTGATCCGCGCCAAGAGCGCCACATTAGCGCACGCTTTCCTGTGGACCCGCTGGGCCGATGAAAACGCGGCGGTTGGCGGACTGAGCGTCTGCGCCTATGGTCGCCGCTCTTTTCGACGAGAGCAGGAACGACATGGCATCCGACATCAAGCGCATTGCCGCCATCATCGCGGCCGAGATCACCGCGCGGCCCGAACAGGCCGCGGCGGCGATCGAACTGCTCGACGAGGGCGCGACGGTGCCGTTCGTGGCGCGCTACCGCAAGGAAGTGACCGGCGGGCTGGACGACACGCAGCTGCGGCTGCTTTCGGAGCGTCTTGTCTATCTGCGCGAGCTCGATGCGCGTCGCGACACCATTCTTGGCTCCATCCGTGATCAGGGCAAGCTGACCGAGGAGCTTGAAGGCAAGATCGCCGCCGCCACCACCAAGGCCGAACTGGAAGATATCTATCTGCCCTACAAGCCGAAGCGGCGCACCAAGGCCGAGATCGCCAGGGAGCGCGGGCTGGGGCCGCTGGCCGAGGCCATCCTTGCCGACCGGTCGCTGGTCCCGGTCGAATTGGCGCTGGCCTATGTCAGCGAAGAGGTGGCTGACGCCAAGGCAGCGCTCGAGGGCGCGCGTGACATCCTGTCGGAACAATTCGCCGAGAATGCCGACCTGGTCGGCAAATTGCGCACCTACATGAAGGAACGCGCCTTCATGCGCGCGCGGGTGGTCGACGGCAAGCAGGAGGCCGGCGCGAAATTCTCCGACTATTTCGATCATGTCGAGCGCTGGGCAAATGTGCCGAGCCATCGCGCGTTGGCCATGCTGCGCGGCCGCAACGAGGAAGTGCTGTCGCTCGACATCGAGGTCGATGCCGACGACACGTCACCGGTGAAGCCGGTCGAACGGATGATCGCCAATGCCTATGCCGTCGGCGGCAGCCTGCCGGGTGACCGCTGGCTGATGGAGGTGGCGGGCTGGACGTGGCGCATCAAGCTTTCGCTGCACCTGACACTCGACCTGATGCGGGACCTGCGCGAGCGGGCAGAAGAGGAAGCGATCCATGTCTTTGCCCGCAACCTGAAGGATCTGCTGCTTGCCGCGCCCGCCGGCTCGCGCGCCACCATGGGGCTCGACCCCGGTATCCGCACCGGCGTCAAGGTGGCGGTGGTCGACGGCACCGGCAAGGTGCTGACGACAACGACGGTCTATCCGTTTCCGCCCAGGAATGACGCACGCGGCACACAGGCGGAACTGGCCAAGCTTATTCGCCTGCACAAGGTCGAGCTGATCTCGATCGGCAACGGCACCGGCAGCCGTGAAACCGAAAAGCTGGTGGCGGACATGCTGTCCGACATGCCGGCGGATGGTGGGCCGAAGCCGCTGAAGGTGATCGTCAGCGAGGCCGGCGCCTCGGTCTATTCGGCTTCAGCGACGGCGGCGGCGGAATTCCCCGGCCTCGACGTGTCGCTGCGTGGCGCGGTGTCGATCGCCCGGCGACTGCAGGATCCGCTGGCCGAACTGGTCAAGATCGAGCCGAAGTCGATCGGCGTCGGCCAGTACCAGCACGATGTCGACCAGTACCGGCTCGGCCGCTCGCTGGAAGCGGTGGTCGAGGATGCGGTCAATGCTGTCGGCGTCGATCTCAACACCGCCTCGGCGCCGCTGCTGGCCCGGGTTTCGGGCCTTGGCGCATCGCTGGCCGACGCCATCGTCGCGCATCGCGATGCGACCGGACCTTTTGCCAGCCGGAAAGATCTGCTCAAGGTGCCCCGCCTTGGACCTCGCGCGTTCGAACAATCCGCCGGCTTCCTGCGCATTGCCAATGGCAGCGAGCCGCTCGACGCCTCGTCGGTGCATCCGGAAGCCTATGGCGTGGCGAAGAAGATCGTCGCCGCCTGCGGCCGCGACGTGCGCGCGCTGATGGGCGACAGTGCAGTGCTCAAGGCACTCGATCCGCGCGTCTTCGTCGATGAGCGTTTCGGCTTGCCGACGGTGCGCGACATCCTGGCTGAGCTGGAAAAGCCCGGCCGCGATCCGCGCCCCGGTTTCAAGACGGCGACCTTCGCCGACGGCATCGACGACATCAAGGATTTGAAGCCCGGCATGCTGCTGGAAGGCACAGTCACCAATGTCGCCGCCTTCGGCGCCTTTGTCGATATCGGCGTGCACCAGGACGGGCTGGTGCATGTCTCGCAACTGGCCGACCGTTTCATCAAGGACGCGCATGAGGTGGTCAAGGCGGGTGATGTGGTCAAGGTGCGCGTCGTCGATGTCGACATCAAGCGCAAGCGCATCGCGCTGTCGATGCGCAGGGATGGCGGCGAGGGAAGTGCATCGAGAGGCGGGCCACGTGACACCACGGGTGGCAAGCCAGCGCCGCGTTCGCCAGCGCCGCAGCGCCAGCCGGAACGGCCGGCGCAGCAAGGTGCGTTCGGCGCGGCACTGGCCGATGCGCTGAAGCGGAAGTAGCTACCAAGCCAGAACAGCCGGCTCCTTCTCAAGCTGCTCCAGCAGCCAGTCGCGAAAGCTGGCGACCGGCGGGTGGCCGCGCTTGTCGTGCGGGACGACGAGATAATAGGCGCTGCGGCTTTGCATCGGCTGGCCGGGCGCAGGCACCAGTTGGCCGCGCTGCAATTCGCCAGCGATGAGAATCAGCGGCAAAAGCGCCACGCCGAGCCCCGCCATGCAGGCCTGGGCGGCGGTGCCGAACTGTTCGAACTGCATGCCCGGTCCTGTCGGCGCGCTCAGGCCCTGGTGCTCGAACCATTCGGTCCAGGCGCCAGGGCGCGTCGCCATGTGCAGCAGCGGCAAGCGGCCGATGTCGGCCGGTGCGGCGATGGCGCGGCCGGCGAGGAATTCGGGTGACACAACCGGCGCCACCGTTTCGCGCACCAGGAGCGTCGAGTCGGCCTCCGGCCAGTCCGGCAGGCCGTAGTGGATGGCGGCATCCAGCCGCTCGCGGGCGAAGTCGAATCGGCCGACGCGGGTGACGAAGTTGATGGTGATATCGGGGTTGCTTTCGACGAAATCGGGGATCATCGGCATCAGCCAGCGCGTGCCGAAGGTTGGCAAGATGGCAAGGTTCAGGATGCCACTATGCCGATTGCTCATCAATCCAAGGGCGCCGTCACGCAATTGGCCAAGCGCCGACCGCACCGCATCGGCGTAGATTTCGCCTGCCGTTGACAGCCTGACGTTGCGGCTGTCGCGTTCGAACAGCCGGCGGCCGAACTGATCCTCCAGCAATCTGATCTGCCGGCTGACCGCGCCCTGGGTCAGATCGAGTTCCTGGGCGGCGGCGGTGAAGCTACCCAGGCGAGCCACCGCCTCGAAGGCGGCAAGAGCGCTGATGTTCGGTAGGAGGCGGCGTTGGACACTCATGATCCATTACTAACGCTCATTGATCGGTGAAGCAATTTCGTTTGATTTTTTCGGGCCGCAGGTCGATAAGCCGGGCCAAGATTTTGCTTCATGCATGTCGCCATCCCAAAACCGCTGAGACTTTTGGGCGATCTGCATCAGTTGGGAGAGAGCTATGGCCGCCGACAAGAATACCTTCGTCTGGGAAGACCCGTTCCTGATCGAGAACCAGCTTTCCGAAGACGAGCGTATGGTGCGCGATGGTGCCGCGGCCTTTGCCGCCGACAAGCTGGCGCCGCGGATCGAGGACGCCTATCTCAACGAGACGTTCGACACGGCGATCTTTCGCGAAATGGGCGAGGCCGGCCTGCTCGGCATCAACATCCCGGAAGAGTTTGGCGGCCTCGGCGCCAACTACGTGACCTACGGGCTGGTGGCGCGTGAAGTGGAGCGCGTCGATTCCGGCTATCGCTCGATGATGAGCGTGCAGTCGTCGCTGGTGATGTACCCGATCTACGCCTATGGCTCGGACGAACAGCGCAAGAAGTATCTGCCGAAACTTGCCAGTGGCGAATGGATCGGCTGCTTCGGCCTGACCGAGCCGGATGCCGGCTCCGACCCGGGCGGCATGAAGACGCGTGCGGAAAAGACCGCCAACGGCTACAAGCTCTCCGGCTCGAAGATGTGGATTTCCAATTCGCCGGTCGCCGATGTTTTCGTCGTCTGGGCGAAGTTGAAGGGCGAGAATGGCAAGGACGAGATCCGCGGCTTCGTGCTGGAAAAGGGCATGAAGGGGCTGTCGGCGCCGAAGATCGGCGGCAAGCTGTCGCTGCGGGCTTCGATCACCGGCGAAGTGGTGATGGAAAGCGTCGAGGTTGGTGAAGACGCGCTGCTGCCGAATGTCTCCGGACTGAAAGGCCCGTTCGGCTGCCTCAACCGGGCCCGTTTCGGCATTTCCTGGGGCTCGATGGGGGCCGCGGAAGATTGCTGGCACCGCGCCCGCCAGTACGGTCTCGACCGCAAGCAGTTCGGCAAGCCGCTGGCCGGCACGCAGCTTTACCAGAAGAAGCTCGCCGACATGCAGACCGAGATCGCGCTGGGATTGCAGGCGAGCCTGCGGGTAGGGCGGTTGCTGGATGAAGGCAAGATGGCGCCGGAGATGATCTCGATCGTCAAGCGCAACAATTGCGGCAAGGCGCTCGACATCGCCCGCCAGGCTCGCGACATGCATGGCGGCAACGGCATCCAGATCGGCTACCACGTCATGCGCCATGCGCAGAACCTGGAGACCGTCAACACCTATGAGGGCACGCATGACGTGCATGCGCTGATCCTGGGGCGGGCGCAGACGGGCCTGCAGGCGTTTTTCTAAGCCGGCACACCTGCTTAAATTAGGTGCACCGCAACATCTCTGCTTGGAGAATGGCCGCCATTTGTGTCAGGGTTCAGCGAATTCGTTTGAAACGCTGAATCCCGGGGCCCCATGGCAATTCTGGCAGCTGTCTACCATCTGACCCACTACAAGTACGACCGGCCGGTGGTTCTCGGGCCGCAGATCATCCGGCTGCAGCCGGCGCCGCATTCCCGCACCAAGGTGTTGAGCCATTCGCTGAAGGTCGAGCCGGCAAACCACTTCGTCAATCTGCAGCAGGACCCGTACGGCAACTTCCTCGCCCGGTTCGTTTTTCCCGAGCCGGTGACAGAACTGAAGATCGAGGTCGATCTCGTCGCCGACATGACGGTCTACAATCCGTTCGATTTCTTCGTCGAGCCGTCAGCCGAGGCGTTTCCGTTCGAGTATCCGGAAGAGATCCGCGACGATCTCGCCATCTACCGCACGCCGGAGCCGGCCGGTCCGCTGCTTTCGGCCTTGCTTGGGACCATCGACCGCAGCGCAAAGAACACCGTCAATTTCCTCGTCGACCTCAATGCCCGGCTGCAGCGCGAAATCGCCTACATCGTGCGCATGGAGACCGGCGTGTTCTCGCCGGAAGAGACGCTGGCCGCGAAAAAAGGTTCGTGCCGGGATTCGAGCTGGCTGCTGGTGCAGATCCTGCGCAACCTCGGCATCGCCGCCCGCTTCGTCTCCGGCTACCTGATTCAGCTCAAGCCCGACCTCGTCGCGCTCGACGGACCGCCGGGAACGGCCGTCGACTTCACCGATTTGCATGCCTGGTGCGAGGTCTATCTTCCGGGCGCCGGCTGGATCGGCTTCGATCCGACCTCCGGCCTGCTCACCGGCGAGAGCCATGTGCCGCTCGCCGCCACGCCGCATTTCCGCAATGCCGCACCGATTTCCGGCATGGCGAGCTTTGCCAACGTCGAGTTCGGCTTCGAGATGCGGGTCGACCGCATCGCCGAGCATCCGCGCATCACCAAGCCGTTCTCGGATGAAAGCTGGCAGGCGCTCGATGCGCTCGGCAACAAGGTCGATGCCGAACTCGCGGAAGGCGACGTGCGGCTGACCATGGGCGGCGAGCCGACTTTCGTGTCGATCGACGATTTCGAGTCCGCCGAGTGGAACACCGCCGCCGTCGGGCCGACCAAACGCGAAAAGGCCGATGCGCTGATCCGGAAGCTGCGCGAGCGGTTTGCGCCCGGCGGCTTCCTGCACTACGGCCAGGGCAAATGGTACCCGGGCGAAAGCCTGCCGCGCTGGACCTTCTCGCTCTACTGGCGCGCCGATGGCCAGCCGGTGTGGAGCGACCCGTCGCTGATCGCGCGCGAAAAGAGCGCGGCCGATGTCGGGCCGAAACAGGCCGAAAGCCTGCTGACGGCGATTGCCGGTGAGCTCGGCATCGAAAAATCCATGGTCAGCGAGGCCTATGAGGATCCGGCGGAGTGGCTGCTCAAGGAAGGCAAGCTGCCGGACAATGTCGATCCGTCCAACTCCAAGCTGGAGGATCCGGAAGAGCGCAGCCGCATGGCGAAGGTGTTCGAACGTGGGCTGACCAAGCCGTCCGGCTACGTGCTGCCCGTCCAGCGCTGGAACAGCCAGGCGTCGGGTCCGCGCTGGCGCTCGGAAAAGTGGAAGACGCGACGCGGCAGGCTGTTCCTGGTGCCGGGCGATTCACCCGTCGGCTATCGCTTGCCGCTCGGCACGCTTCCTTACGTACCGCCGGCGCAGTTCCCCTATATCGTGCCGGTCGATCCCTCGCTGCCGCGCGGGCCGCTGCCGGCGCGCGCGGCGATCCTGCCCATAGCGGCTCCGGCCGAACTCGAAGGCGCCGATGAAATGGCGCGCCGCCAGCAGGCGGTGTCGTTCACCGCGGCAAGCGGCCAACAGGACCGGGTCGAGCAGGAAATCACCGAGATCGGCGGTGCGGTGCGCACAGCACTTTCGGTCGAGCCGCGCGACGGACGGCTCTGCGTGTTCATGCCGCCGGTCGAGGCGCTGGAAGACTATCTCGAACTGGTCGCCGCCGCCGAGAATGCGGCAAAGGCGATCGGCCTGCCGGTGCATATCGAAGGCTACGGCCCGCCGCACGATCCGCGCCTCAACGTCATCCGCGTCGCGCCCGACCCCGGCGTCATCGAGGTCAACATCCACCCCGCTTCCAACTGGCAGGACTGCGTCGCGACGACGACTGCGATCTACGAGGAGGCGCGGCAGACGCGGCTTGGCGCCGACAAGTTCATGATCGATGGCCGTCACACCGGCACCGGCGGTGGCAATCACGTCGTCGTCGGCGGCGCGACGCCCAATGACAGCCCGTTCCTGCGCCGGCCCGATCTGTTGAAGAGCCTGGTGCTGCAGTGGCAGCGGCATCCGTCGCTGTCCTACCTGTTCTCCGGCCTGTTCATCGGCCCGACCAGCCAGGCGCCGCGCTTCGACGAGGCGCGTCACGACTCGCTCTACGAGCTCGAAATCGCGATGGCGCAAGTGCCGCATCCGGACCAGGGCGCGGCACCCTTGCCGTGGCTGGTCGACCGGCTGTTCCGCAACCTGTTGACCGATGTCACCGGGAATACGCACCGTTCGGAAATCTGCATCGACAAGCTTTTCTCGCCGGATGGCCCGACCGGCCGGCTTGGCCTGGTCGAGTTCCGCGGTTTCGAGATGCCGCCCAATGCGCGCATGTCGCTGGCGCAGCAATTGCTGGTGCGCGCCATCATCGCGCGTGCCTGGAAGACCCCGCTCGACGGCCGATTCGTGCGCTGGGGCACCTCGCTGCATGACCGTTTCATGCTGCCGCATCATGTCTGGGCGGATTTTCTCGATGTTCTCGACGACCTCAAGCTCAACGGCTTCGAGTTTCGTCCTGAATGGTTCGACGCCCAGCTCGAATTTCGCTTCCCGTTCTGTGGCGAGGTCCAGCACGCCGGCATCAAGCTGGAACTGCGGCAGGCGCTGGAGCCGTGGCACGTCATGGGCGAACAAGGCGCGATCGGCGGTACCGTCCGTTTCGTCGATTCCTCGGTCGAACGGCTGCAGGTCAAGACAGAGGGCCTCAACCCCGAACGCCATGCGATCGTCTGCAACGGCCGCATCGTGCCGATGAAGGTGACCGATAACCGCGAAGTGGCGGTGGCGGGCGTCCGCTTCAAGGCATGGCAGCCGGCGTCGGGCCTGCATCCGGCACTGCCGGTCAACACGCCGCTGGTCTTCGACATCTATGACCGCTGGTCGGGCCGCGCGGTCGGCGGTTGCGTCTACCATGTCGCCCATCCGGGCGGACGCAACTACGACACTTTCCCTGTCAACGGCAACGAGGCGGAGGCACGGCGGCTCGCCCGCTTCGAACCGCGCGGTCATACGCCGTCCGGCTATGTGCTGCGCGAGGAACAACCGGCGGAAGATTTCCCGATGACCCTTGACCTTCGACGTCCACCAAGACTGTGATCGGACATGGCGAAGGGGAATCACAAGAGGGTACGCGGCAAGCCGCAGATCCACAGCCTGCTGGAGCACTACCAGCCGATCGATGGCGTCGTCGACGAAATGGTCGATGCGTCAGGCAGTCCCCGTCCTGTCTGGAAGCACTTCATCGAGGCACTCGACGAACTGGGGGCTGAGAAGCTCGGCCAGCGCTTCGCCCGCGCCGACCAGTATCTGCGCGACGCCGGCGTCTACTACCGCGTCTATGACAAAGCCGGTGCCAACGAGCGCGAATGGCCGCTGGCGCATGTTCCGGTTCTGATCGAAGAGAGCGAGTGGGCCGCGATCAGCGCCGGCCTCGTCCAGCGCGCCGAACTGTTCGAGGAAACCATCGCCGATATCTACGGCCCCAACCGGCTGGTCGAAAAGGGCATCCTGCCGGCGGGATTGATTGCGGCCAGCCCGGAATATTTGCGGCCCGTGGTCGGCACCAGGCCGGCCGGCGGCCATTTCCTGCATTTCTGCGCCTTCGAACTCGGCCGCGGGCCCGACGGCCAGTGGTGGGTGCTGGGCGACCGCACCCAGGCGCCGTCCGGTGCCGGCTTTGCGCTGGAGAACCGCGTCGCGACCACGCGCGCGCTGTCCGACATCTATGGCGAGATGCATGTGCACCGCCTTGCCGGCTTCTTCCGCCGTTTTCGCGATGCGCTGATCGGCATGGCCAAGGAAACCGACGGCCGCGTCGCCATCCTGACGCCGGGCCCGCTCAATGAAACCTATTACGAACACGCCTATATCGCCCGCTATCTCGGAATCATGCTGCTCGAAGGCGAGGACCTGACCGTTTCCGGCGGCAGGCTGATGGTGCGAACGGTTTCCGGCCTGATGCCGATCAGCGTGTTGTGGCGGCGGCTCGACGCGGCCTTCGCCGATCCGCTCGAACTGCGCTCGGATTCGCAGATCGGCACGCCGGGGCTGGTCGAGGCGATCCGCCAAGGCGCCGTTGCGACCGTCAATGCGCTTGGGTCCGGCCTGATGGAAACACGCGCGCTGCTCGCCTTCCTGCCCAAGATCGCACGCGCCTTGCGGGGCGAGGAGCTTCTCTTGCCAAGCGTCGCGACGTGGTGGTGCGGCCAGGCGACGGAGCGCGCGCATGTGTTGGCCAACATCGACCGCATGGTGATTGGCCCGGCGCTGTCGACACGACTTGCCTTCGAGGATGACGATTCGACGAAGCTCGGCTCGGCGCTGTCCGCCGGGGAGCGGGCGGAGTTGGTGGCGCGCATCGAAGGCGACGGCGGCGCCTTCGTCGGTCAGGAAGCGGTGACGCTTTCGACGACACCGGTCTATGTCGGCGGCTGGCTGGAGCCGCGGCCGGCGAGCCTGCGCGTCTATCTGGCGCGAACGCCCCAGGGCTGGACGGTGATGCCGGGCGGGTTTGCCCGCGTCGGCCTGTCACTCGATCCGACGGCTATCGCCATGCAGCGCGGCGGCCAGGCGGCTGATGTCTGGGTGGTCAGCGACAAGCCGGTGGAGCGCGAGACGCTGCTGCCGCAAGAGGGCGACAGCTTCATCCGCACCAGGCCGGGCAGCCTGCCCAGCCGCGCGGCGGAGAACCTGACCTGGCTCGGCCGCTACATCGAACGTTCGGAAGACACGGTGCGCATCCTGCGCGCCTATCATGTGCGGCTGGCCGAGACGTCCGACCCGGACATGCCGCTGCTCGCCGACATCAGGGATTATCTCGAACCGTTCGGCATCGATGTCGAGACGGCGATCCCGTCCGGGCTGATCGGTACGCTGGACAGCGCCGTCTACAGCGCCGGGCAGATCCGCGACCGCTTCTCACCCGATGGCTGGCTGGCGCTCAAGGACCTGTCGAAGACCATCCATCAGTTCGCAACCACGGTGGCGCCGGGCGACGACGCGACACGGGCCATGACGGTCATCCTGCGCAAGCTCGCCGGCTTCTCCGGCCTGCTGCACGAGAATATGTACCGCTTCGCCGGCTGGCGTTTCCTCGAGATCGGCCGGCGGCTGGAGCGCGGTATCCAGATCGCCCGCACGTTGTCCCGGCTGACCAGTGCCAAGGCACCTGATGGTGCACTCGACATGATGCTGGAGATCGGCGACAGCGTCATGACCCACCGCCGGCAATATCCGGTGCAGGCCGGCCGGCGCACGGTGATCGATCTTCTGGCGCTCGACCCGCTCAATCCGCGCTCGATCCTGTTCCAGCTCGAAAGGCTGAAGGCCGAGATCGGCCTGTTGCCGTCGCTCGGCGGCGAAGGGCATATGTCGCCGGCGGCCAAGGAGATCCTGCAGCTCAACACCCAGATCGCCATCAAGGAGCCTTCGGACATGACGGCAAAGGCACTGGACGATCTCGCCTATGAAATCGGCGGCCTCTACAACAGCCTCGCCAAAGCCTATTTCGGCTAAGGACCTGCGCCAAGACAAGAAAAGTAGAGCATGCTTTACGACATCCGGCTCCATCTGCATTACGACTACGCCGCGGCGGCCGGCGGCGGCCGCCATCAGATCCGCGTGCTGCCATCGACGATTTCCGGGGTGCAGCGCGTCATCGCCGCGTCATTGTCCTTTGCACCGGCGCCCAACGAACGTTCGGACTTTTCGGACTTCTTCGGCAACAACGTCACCTCGATCGCCTTTCGCGACGCGCATGACGCGCTCGACATAAGGATGAGCGCGCGCGTATCGGTGTCGCGGCCCGAGCCCGGGCTCGACGTGTCACCGGATATCGGCCGGCTCAGGCAGGAACTCACTGCGGTGCGGTCGCTGGCGCCTGATACACCGCACCATTTCCTGACCGGCAGCACTCATGCCGGCCTCGATGATGCGATCACCCTCTATGCGCACGACAGTGTCGGCGGCTCGGCCGCCGGCACGGCGATGGACCTGTGCAATCGCATCCATCGCGATTTCACCTATGACGGCGAGGCGACCACGGTGCGAACCCGGGCCAGCGATGCCTTCAAGCTGAGGCGCGGCGTCTGCCAGGATTTTTCGCACATCATGATCGCCGGCCTGCGCGGGCTCGGCATCCCGGCCGGCTATGTCAGCGGCTTCCTGCGCACCATTCCGCCGAAGGGCAAGCCTCGGCTGGAAGGCGCCGATGCCATGCATGCCTGGGTCAAGGTCTGGTGCGGGCGCGATGCCGGCTGGCAGGAATTCGATCCGACCAACGGCATGCGGGCAAGCAACGACCACATCACCGTCGGCCACGGCCGCGACTATTCGGACGTGGCGCCGATCGTCGGCGTGCTCAAGACCACCGGCGGACAGGTCGGCGAGCAGGCTGTCGACGTCATTCCGGTCGTGCTCGAAAAGGCGTGAAGGCAGGCCGGGCGTGATCGTCGCCGCAGGCTTTTCGGACGGGATGTGGAACCAGCAATCGGCCCGCAGCTTATCTACGGATATTGCGCGGAGCAGACATGCTGCAAAAATCCGGATTGTCGCACAGCCGATCGGCTGACGAAGACGCTGTGCCGAAGAACGCGGTGCCGAAGAACGGGGCGCAAAGCTCGGCCGATCATGCCTCGCTTAGCTATGTCAGCGATGCCGAGCCCGGCATCCGGCGGCTGAAGACAGCCAACGGGTTTTCCTACAAGGGGCCGGACGGACGGGCAGTTCCGGTCGCCGTGAGGGCGCGCATCGAGGCGATCGTCATTCCGCCGGCCTGGACGGATGTGTGGATTTCGCCCGACGCCGATGGCCATATCCAGGCGACCGGCAGGGACCAGCGTGGCCGCAAGCAATACCGCTACCATCCGCAATGGGCCGAAGAACGCGACGGCGCCAAATATTCGAGCCTTGTGGCCTTTGCCGAAAGCCTGCCTGACCTGCGGCGCAGGATCGACGGTGATCTGCGCCGTCACGGCCTGCCGCTCGAGCGCGTCGTCGCCGCCGTCGTCTGGCTGCTCGACAACACGATGATCCGCGTCGGCAATGCCGCCTACGCCCGCGACAACAAGAGTTTCGGACTGACCACGCTGCGCGATCGCCATGTCGATATTTCGGGCTCGAGCCTGCGTTTTGCCTTCAAGGGCAAGTCCGGCAAGGAATGGAAACTGAAGCTGGTCGATCGCCGCATCGCCGGCATTGTGCGGGGTGCCCAGGATTTGCCGGGCCAGAAGCTGTTCCAGTATCTCGATGAAGACGGCAACAGGCGGCCGGTTCGTTCCGAGGACGTCAACCGCTATATTCGCGAGGCCGTTGGCGATGCGTTCAGCTCCAAGCATTTCCGCACCTGGGGCGGCACCATCCACGCTGCGTCGTTGTTTGCGCATATGGAATTGCCGGAAAGCCAGGCGCAGCAAAAGCGGATGATGAACGGCGTCATCGACAAAGTCGCCGAGCGGCTGGGCAACACGCGCGCCGTCTGCCGCAAATGCTACATCCATCCGCAGGTCTTCGAGGCGTGGTTGCAAGGCCAACTGCTCGACGAAATGGCCGACGCCAACAAGCGCAAGCGCTCGATAGACGGTCTCGACGACGAGGAAGCCCTCGTGCTGAGATGGCTGAAGACGCGCGAGGGCTGACTGGCGCCAAGAGGCGGTCGCCAAATCCGCGGCATGGGGATTTTTTTATCGACGTCGTGTCGGGATCGGTCTTACTGTTTCGTCCTTTGACAGAGAAAAGGACCAACCATGCTCTACGCGATCCTCTGCTATGCTTCCGAAGACGTCGTCAGCTCGTGGAGCAAGGCGCAGGATGACGAAGTCATGGCCAACCTTCTCGACGTCCAGGACAAATATGCCAAGGCCGGCCGGCTTGGTCCGGTAGCGCGGCTGTTGCCGACCACGGCGGCAACGACGCTGAGAAAGGTCAAGGGCGAAGCGGTCGTCATCGACGGGCCGTTCGCCGAGACCAAGGAACAGTTCCTCGGCTTCTACACGCTCGAATGCGCCGATCTCGATGAGGCCGTCGAGTTCGCCCGCGAGCTTTCCGAAGTCAATCCGAGCGGCGGTTCCTATGAGATTCGGCCGGTCTCGGTCTTCAATCCCACCAAGGTTGCCGTATGACCGACCTCGCCTGGATCAGCTCGGCCATCAGCGGCGCCCGCCCGCAGGCAATGGGCGCGCTGCTGCGCTATTTCCGCGATCTCGATACGGCGGAGGAAGCTTTCCAGGATGCGTGTCTCAGGGCCTTGAAGAACTGGCCGCAGAACGGGCCGCCGCGCGACCCGGCGGCCTGGCTGATCTTTGTCGGCCGCAACAGCGGAATCGATGCGGTGCGCAAGCGCGCCAAGCAGGCGCCGATGCCGGAGGAAGACCAGATCTCCGACCTGGAAGATGCCGAGAGCGATATCGCCGACCGGCTGGACGGGGCACATTACCGCGACGATATTTTGCGGCTGCTGTTCATCTGTTGTCATCCCGATCTGCCACCGACGCAGCAGATCGCAGTAGCGCTGCGCATCGTCTCGGGCCTCACCGTCAAGCAGATCGCGCGCGCCTTCCTGGTCGGCGAAAGCGCCATGGAACAGCGCATCACCCGCGCCAAGGGGCGCATCGCTGAAGCCGGCGTGCCGTTCGAGACGCCGGGCGCGGTCGAGCGGTCGGAACGGCTCGCCGCTGTCGCCGCCATGGTCTACCTGATCTTCAACGAGGGCTATTCGACCAACAGCGGCGAGGCGCCGGCCCGCGCGCCGCTGTGCGAGGAGGCGATCCGGCTAGCGCGGCTGTTGCTGCGGCTGTTTCAGACAGAGCCGGAGATCATGGGGCTGGCGGCGCTGTTGCTGTTGCAGCATGCGCGCGCGCCGGCCCGCTTCGACGGAGACGGTGAGATCGTGCTGCTCGAGGATCAGGATCGCGGCCTGTGGAGCCGCAAGATGATCGACGAGGGGCTGGCACTGGTCGACAAGGCGCTGCGCCATCGCAAACCCGGCCCCTATCAGGTGCAAGCGGCGATTGCCGCGCTGCATGCGCGGGCCGAGAAGGCCGAGGACACCGACTGGGTGGAGATCGACCTGCTCTATGGCCTGCTCGAACAGATGCAGCCGTCGCCGGTGGTCACGCTCAACCGCGCCGTCGCGGTCTCGAAGGTGCGCGGACCGGCAGAGGCGCTTGCCTTGATCGAGCCGCTCGAACAGAGGCTGTCCGGCTATTTCCATTTCTTCGGCCTCAAGGGTGGCCTTTTGATGCAGCTTGACCGCGGCGAGGAGGCGCGTGTCGCCTTCGACCGTGCCATCGCGCTGGCCAACACGGCGGCGGAAGCCGCCCATATCCGCATGCATATCGACCGGCTGATGAAAGACGGTGCTGTACGAGGACCTGTCCGCACGGCGAAATGACTGATCGCGGTCTGGTTCAACGGTCTGCGCACGGCTTGGACCATGCCGGGGTGGCGATTTTCCCCTGAAACGAGTAATGCCACGCCATGACAATGCCTGAAGTGCCTTTCGGCACGCGGGCGACATGGCGCAGGCTGGACCCGGTGCCCAATGATGGCGACGGGATCTGAAAGGGACAAAAATGACGATAGCGAAGGAAACGGCCGAACTTCTGGCGAAACTGGGTGTGGCCAAGGACGCGCTTGTCGGCGGCGACCTCATCGTGCGCAGCCCTGTGACGGGCGAGCAGATCGCGGCGCTGAAGACGATCTCGCCGGCTGACGCGGCCAAGACCATCGATGCCGCGCACCAGGCGTTCCAGGCTTGGCGCATGGTGCCGGGCCCGAGGCGTGGCGAACTGGTCCGCCTGCTCGGCGAGGAACTGCGTATACACAAGGCCGAGCTTGGCCGGCTCGTCTCGATCGAGGTCGGCAAGATCCCGTCCGAGGGGCTCGGCGAAGTGCAGGAGATGATCGACATCTGCGATTTCGCCGTCGGCCTCTCCCGGCAATTGTACGGCCTGACCATCGCCACTGAACGCCCGGGTCATCGCATGATGGAAACCTGGCATCCGCTTGGCGTCGTCGGCGTCATTTCCGCCTTCAACTTCCCGGTCGCGGTGTGGTCGTGGAATGCCGCCTTGGCGCTGGTCTGCGGCGATGCGGTGGTGTGGAAGCCATCTGAGAAGACGCCGCTGACGGCGCTCGCCTGCGAAGCGATCTTTGCCCGCGCGGTAAAGCGTTTCGGTACGGACGCGCCGCAAGGCCTGGCGCCGGTGCTGATCGGCGACCGCGCCGTCGGCGAGATCCTGGTCGACCACCCCAAGGTGCCTCTGGTATCGGCCACCGGCTCGACCCGCATGGGCCGCGATGTTGGCCCGCGCCTGGCCAAGCGCTTTGCCCGCGCGGTGCTCGAACTCGGCGGCAACAATGCCGGCATCGTCTGCCCGACCGCCGATCTCGACATGGCGCTGCGCGCCATTGCCTTCGGCGCGATGGGCACGGCCGGCCAGCGCTGCACGACGCTGCGGCGCCTGTTCGTGCATGACAGCGTCTATGATGCTTTGCTGCCGCGGCTGAAGAAGGCCTATGAGAGTGTCTCGGTCGGCAATCCGCTGGAGACCTCTTCGCTGGTCGGGCCGTTGATCGACAAGGCTGCCTTCGACGCCATGCAGAAAGCGCTGAAGGAAGCGGGTTCACACGGCGGCAAGGTGACCGGTGGCACCCGGGTCGAGAACGGCCATCCCGATGCCTATTACGTGCATCCGGCGCTGGTCGAAATGCCCAAGCAGGTGGCCCCTGTCACGGAAGAAACCTTCGCGCCGATCCTCTATGTGATGAAATATTCGGATTTCGACGCCGTGCTCGAGGAGCACAATGCGGTCGGCGCCGGCCTGTCGTCGTCGATCTTCACACGCGACCTGCAGGAATCCGAGCGCTTCCTCGGTGTCGACGGTTCGGACTGCGGCATTGCCAATGTCAACATCGGCACGTCGGGTGCCGAGATCGGCGGCGCCTTCGGCGGCGAAAAGGAAACCGGGGGGGGCCGCGAGAGCGGCTCCGATGCCTGGAAGGCCTATATGCGGCGCGCCACCAACACAGTGAACTATTCCAAGGCGCTGCCGCTGGCGCAGGGCGTTTCGTTCGACATCGACTGAGGGAATCCGCTTGCGGCATCCCCCGCACGGGGGATGCCGCTCTCGTTGCCCCAAAACCAGGGTCACTTTTAGGCAACATGCTTTAGATCAAGGCCAGGGTTCAGCAGGCCCCTGATTGCGAAAAACAGGCGTCGAATGCGGCGGCCACAATGGCCAGCTTGGCGGCCTGGACAGTCATGTACTCCTGGTAGAACGTCTTCGACACCCACATCACCGAATGGCCGCGCTGGCCGAGCCATCCGATGCTGCCGAGATTCTCGGCCGCGCGCAGCTTGCGGGCAAGGTGGGTCCGCGACAGCTTGAGCCATCTGGCGAAGTCTCCGATCGAAACCACGCTGGTCGGAATCCGGTCGAGACCGGCATGATCGGGGTCGATGCCCGACATCAGCCAGTCCATGACGATGCCGCCATTGTTGAGCCAGATGAACAGGGAAAAGGTCTGGTTGGGTTCGCGCACCGGCTTGGAGGAAAGCAGCCCGTCCGCCACCAGAGGCTGCAGCCTGGCAACCATGTCGGGCCGTTCCAGGAACCTGGCCAGCCGATCGGCACCGTCGAGCTGATCCAGCGTCTGCAGATGGGCAAGGACCCAACCGGTGAAAGTCTGTACCGTGACTGCCGTCGGCTGCAGGGGGTGCGTGCGGCCGTCGCCGCCCGACACATACTCGGCGATGTGGTAGTGCAGCATCTCCTTGATGAAAGCGTCGGCCGTGTTGCGGCTGGCCACCGCATGCTGGTGCACGACCTCGATGAAGCGCGACACCGTCAGCTGCTTGCTGCGGTCGAGCGGGTCACGCCTGAAATGCATGGCAAGGCCGACATGGCCCATCAGCCAACGCTGCTGCGTGGCGAAAATGGAAGCCAGCCGCGGGCTCTCTTCATAGATGCGGATCAGCGCCAGCGACTGTGCCTGAACATAGCGATGCAGGGCCGGATGGCCGGCAATGTCTTCCAGATTCAGCATATCCTCCTTGTGTTCCGAGCGAGCCTCTGCAACCCAGACGACGTGACCACATTTTCAGCCTTCGCCGCTTGTGTCCAGACGTTCCATCCCGGCTCACTACCCGAAGAGACCAAGCAAAAGTCGGGCCAGCATGCCGCCAAGTATTTGCAATGACCTAGACGACGGCGCCGGGCATTCCGCTGAAGATTTGGGTGATCACGCCGAGCGCGCAAGCGAGGCTCGTATCGGAAAAAGCCGGCGCCTCCGAAATCGCCGGAAGGCGCCATGCGATTATTGTCAGCCTGCGTCAGCCGTTGGGATAATAGCCGCCATCGGCGCCGTCGCCGATGTAGAAGCCGCCGCCTGAATCGTCTTGCAGCCGCTGATCCAGGTCCTCAATCTGGCTGAGCAAACCCTGGTATGAGCCGTCTCCTGTCGCCGAGCGATGGATGGCGTTGGCCCTCATCATCAGATCGTGCTCCTGCTCGGGGGTAATCGCCTTTGCATCCCTTGCCTCGACAATCCCTTGCTTGACGCCCTGCAACTGATCCAGGACCGCTCTCGCCTCAACGGACATGGCCTGTGGTTCGACCCTGTGGCGGTGCACTGCGTAAGCACTCGAAAATGGCACCGCCGCCAGAAGCGATGCGATTGCTATGATCCTTGGTGTAAAATTGCGCATGGTCGCGCCTCCCTTCAACGGGAAAAGCGGTGTGGATATCGCTTTTTCGAACACGGACAATCTGCTCCCGTCGCGTCGCGATGATCCTGTCATCGCCGGCGGTTCGTAGCCCGCGGTATCGATATAGAGGCGTCCCGAGCCAAGGCATGGCAAGGAACGGAAAGTTGACAGGTTGTGATCGCGAAGCAGAAGATTCGGACTCTCTGCTTCGGCCGGTCGCCCCAATCAGCTGAGCGCCAATGCGGATTCGCCAGCGTCCGATGCCACCTCATTCTCCCGGTTGTGCACTTGGCTGCCAAGGGTGCCATGCCCGCGACCGCAGCCTCTGGCACCAGCGGCCGAAGCGGTCGACATAGATGTAGATGACCGGGGTCGTGTAGAGGGTCAGGATCTGGCTCAGGATCAAGCCGCCGACGATGGCGATGCCGAGCGGCTGGCGCAGCTCGCTGCCTTCGCCAAGGCCGATGGCAAGCGGCACGGCGCCAAACAGCGCTGCCATGGTCGTCATCATGATCGGGCGAAAGCGCAGCAGGCACGCCTGGTAGATGGCGTCGTGTGCCGACTTATTCTCGTTGCGCTCGGCGGCCAGCGCGAAGTCGATCATCATGATCGCATTCTTCTTGACGATGCCGATCAGGAGGATGATGCCGATCAGCGCCATGATGCTGAACTCGATGCCGAAGGCCGACAGTGCCAGCAGCGCGCCGACGCCGGCCGAGGGCAGAGTGGAGAGGATGGTCAGCGGGTGGGCGTAGCTCTCGTAGAGAATGCCAAGCACGACGTAGACGGCGATGAGCGCGGCAAGGATCAGCAGCGGCTGGTCGGACAGCGAATCCTGGAACACCCGGGCCGTGCCCTGGAAACTGCCATGGATGGTCGCCGGCATGCCGATGCGGTCCGCCGCCGCGTTGATGGCCGCGACCCCGTCGCTGAGGGCGACGCCGGGCGCCAGGTTGAACGACAGCGTGGTGGCGACGAACAGACCCTGGTGGTTAACCGACAGCGGCGTGCTGCCGGGACCGTAGTGCGCGACGGCCGAGAGCGGCACCATGGTCTCGGCTCCGGTGCTGACCGCCGAGCCGGTCGAGGCCGCCGTCCTGCCGGTGCTGGTGATGGAATTGTTGGCCAGGTTGCGCGCGGCGTCCGTCGCTGCCGCCGTAGCGCTGCCGGACTGCCCCGGCGCGAGGAATGTGCCGGCCACCGCATTGCTTGCCTGCGAACCATGCACCGAGCCGCCCGACGTGCTGACATAGACCTTTTGCAGCGCGTCCGGGTTCTGCCAGTATTGCGGTGCCACCTCCATGATGACGTGGTACTGGTTGCGGGCCACATAGATGGTGGACACCTGGCGCTGGCCGAAGGCGTCATAGAGCGTGTTGTCGATCTGGCTGACGGTGATGCCGAGACGTGTCGCCGTATCGCGGTCGATGGTGACGTCGGCTTCCAGGCCTTTGTTCTGCTGGTCGCTGTTGACGTCGGTGAGCTTGGGTTCCGTTTGCAGCGCGGCGGCGAGCTTCGGCGCCCATTCGGCGAGTTCGTCGAAACTGTCGCCCTGCAAGGTGTATTGGTACTGGGCATTCGACTGGCGCCCGCCGACGCGGATATCCTGCACCGCCTGCAGGAAGAGGGTTGCGCCCGGCACTACCGCCAGTTTGGGCCGCAGCCTGGCGATGACCTGGTCGGCGGAGATCTTGCGTTCTGCCAGCGGCTTCAGCGACACGAACATGTAGCCGGAATTGGTCTGGCCACCGCCGGTGGCGCCGACCGCAGTGTCGACGGCCGGATCCTTGCTGACGATGCCCGCGAACTGGCTGAGCTTCTGCGACATCGACTGGAAGGACGTCGCCTGGTCGGCCTGGATCGAGCCGGTCAGTCGTCCGGTGTCCTGCTGCGGAAAGAAACCCTTGGGGATGGTGACATAGAGGTAGCCATTGAGACAAAGAGTTGCCGCCAGCACGGCCATGACCAGCAGCGAATGGTCGAGCGCGCAGGACAGCGACCGGCGGTAGCCGGCCAGCATGCCGTCGAAAACGCGCTCGCTGCAGCGGTAGAGCCGGCCATGGGTGCGGCTCCGTTCCCCGCGCAGCAGGATCGAGCACATCATCGGGGTGGTGGTCAGCGAAATGGCGAGCGAGACCAGGATCGCGGCCGACAGCGTGATGGCGAATTCACGAAACAGCCGGCCGACGATGCCGCCCATGAGCAGGATGGGGATGAAGACGGCGATCAGCGACAGGCTCATCGACAGCACGGTGAAGCCGACCTCCTGTGAGCCCTTGATCGCCGCCTCCATGCGGCCCATGCCGGAAGCGGTGTGGCGGGCGATGTTCTCCAGCACCACGATGGCGTCGTCGACGACGAAGCCGGTGGCCACCGTCATCGCCATCAGCGACAGATTGTCGATGCTGAAGCCGAGCAGGTACATGGCTCCCAGCGTGCCGACCAGGGATACGGGTACGGCCACGATCGGCACCAGTGCCGAGCGAACGTCGCGCAGGAAGGCGAAGACGACGAGGATCACCAGGCCTATGGCGATCATCAGTGTCTGTGCGACCTCGCTCAGCGAAGCGCGGATGGTGGTCGAACGGTCGACCGCCAGAGACAGGTCGATGGCCGGCGAGATCGAGGCCCGCAGCGTCGGCAGCAGCGCCTTCACCCGGTCCACCGTCGCGATGATGTTGGCGTTGGGCGATCGGTTGAGGATGATCAGCACCCCCGGCTTGCCGTTGGCGAGACCGGCATTGCGGATGTTCTCGACGGAATCATTGACCTGGCCGACGTCCGAAAGCCTGACCGGCGCGCCGTTGCGGTAGGCGACGATCAGCGAACGGTAGGCATCCGCCTGGTTGGCCTGGTCATTGGCGTAGATCTGATAACGTTGCTGGCCGACATCGATGGCGCCCTTGGGGCTGTGGGCGTTGGCCGAGGCGAGGGCGGCGCGCACATCCTCCAGCCCGATGCCGTAATTGTAGAGCGCCTGCGGATTGAGCTCGACGCGCACCGCCGGCAGCGAACTGCCGCCCACCGACACCTCGCCTATGCCGTCGACCTGCGAGAGTTTCTGCGCCAGCACTGTGCTGGCGGCATCGAAGAGCTGGCCCTTAGACAGGGTGTCCGATGTCATCGACAGGGTGAGGATCGGGGCGTCGGCCGGATTGACCTTGCGATAGGTTGGGTTGGAGCGCAGGCTCGACGGCAGGTCGGCGCGCGCGGCGTTGATCGCCGCCTGCACGTCACGCGCGGCGCCGTCGATGTCGCGGTCCAGCCCGAACTGCAAGGTGATGCGCGCGCTGCCGACGCTGCTCGACGAGGTCATCTCATTGACGTCGGCGATCTCGCCGAGATGCCGCTCGAGCGGGCTGGCGACGGTGTTGGCCACGACCTGGGGGCTGGCGCCCGGCAGCGAGGCCTGCACTGAAATAACGGGGTAGTCGACCGCCGGCAGCGGCGCCACCGGCAATTGCGGAAACGCCACCAGCCCGGCCGCCAGCAGCCCGAGGGTCAGCAAGGTCGTTGCGACCGGGCGCCGGATGAAGGGAACCGACAGGTTCATGGGGTGGTGTCCGCACCATACGCACGGGGAAGGTCGGGCTGGATGCCTTGCAGCCGGGCGGCAAGGCGATCGAACCAAAGGTAGATGACCGGAGTGGTGAACAAAGTCAGCAACTGGCTGACGAGCAGGCCGCCGACGATGGTGACGCCGAGGGGATGGCGCAGTTCCGAGCCGACGCCGGTGCCGAGCATCAGCGGCAGCGCGCCCAGCATCGCCGCCAGTGTGGTCATCAGGATTGGTCGGAAGCGCAGCAGGCAGGCCTGGTAGATGGCCTCGCGCGGCGCCTTGCCTTCGTTGCGCTGCGCGTCGAGCGCGAAGTCGATCATCATGATGGCGTTCTTCTTGACGACACCGATCAGGAGGATGATGCCGATGATCGATATGATGGTCAGGTCCTCGCCCGCGACCATCAGCGCCAGCAACGCGCCGATGCCGGCAGAAGGCAATGTCGACAGGATGGTGATCGGGTGGATGAAGCTCTCATAGAGCACGCCGAGCACGATGTAGACGGTGATCACCGCCGCCAGGATCAGGAACAGCGTGTTGTCGAGCGAAGCCTGGAAGGCGCGCGCCGCGCCCTGGAAACTGGTGATAACGCTGAGCGGCATGCCGATCTCGCTTTGCGCCTGCTGGATCGCGCCGACCGCTTCGCCCAGCGACACTCCGGGCGCCAGGTTGAACGAGACGGTGGTGGCGGGGAATTGCCCCATATGGGTGATCTGCAGCGGCGTGGTGGCGACATGGGTGCTTGCCACTACCGACAGCGGCACCGGTGCGCCACCTGTCGACGACGGCAGATAGACGGACGAGAGCGCCTTGAGCGAATTCTGGGAGGCGGCGGCCTCGAGAATGACGCGGTACTGGCTGGACGTGGTGTAGATGGTCGAGACCATGCGTTGGCCGAAAGCATCGTAGAGCGCGTTGTCGACGGTTGCCGGTGTGATGCCGAAGCGGGCGGCCTGGTCGCGGTCGATGTCGACAAAGACGGCAAGGCCGCTGTTTGACAGGTCGCTGGCGACATCAGCGAGCTGCGGCAGCGTGTTCAGCCTGGCAAGCAGCTTCGGTGTCCATTGCGCCAGTTCGTCCGGATTGGCGTCCTGCAGCACGAATTGATACTGCGTGCGGCTGACCGTGCCGTCGATGGTCAGGTCCTGCACCGGCTGCATGTAGAGCGTGACGCCCGGTACCGAAGCGGCCTCCTGTTTCAGCCGCGCGACGACCTCAGTGATGTCGGCGGTGCGCTCCTCATGCGGCTTGAGGTTGATCAGGATGCGGCCGACATTGAGCGTGGTGTTGGTGCCGTCGACGCCGATGAAGGACGACAGGCTGTCGACATCGGAGTCTTTCAGGATGATCGCCGCCAGCGCCTGCTGCCGCTCGGCCATCGAGGCGTAGGACACCGATTGGGGCGCCTCGGTGATCGCCTGGATGACGCCGGTATCCTGTACGGGGAAGAACCCCTTGGGGATGATCACATAGAGTGCCACCGTCAGCACCAGCGTGGCCGCCGCCACCAGCAGCATCAGCGTCTGCCGGTCGAGCACCCAGCTCAGTGCGTGGCCGTATCCTCGGATCACCCAGTCGAAGAAGGCGCGGCTGGCGCGCTGCAGGGCGTTCTCGCGTACCGCCGACAACGGCTTGAGCAGCTTGGCGCATGCCATCGGCACCAGCGTCAGCGACACCACCGCGGAAATCAGGATGGTGGTGGCGAGGGTGATCGAAAACTCGCGAAACAGCCTGCCGACGACATCGCTCATGAACAGCAGCGGGATCAGCACCGCGATCAGTGAAACGGTCAGCGATATGATGGTGAAGCCGATCTGCTGGGATCCCTTCAACGCCGCCTGCAGCGGCGTCGCACCCTCCTCGACATAGCGCGCGATGTTCTCGATGACGACGATGGCGTCATCGACGACGAAGCCGGTGGCGATGGTCAGTGCCATCAGCGAAAGATTGTCCAGGCTGAAGCCGAACAGATACATCACCCCCAGCGTGCCGACCAACGACAGGGGCACCGAGAGGCTCGGGATGAGCGTCGCGCGGGCGCTGCGCAGAAAGACGAAAATGACCAGCACGACGAGGATGATCGCCAGTGTGAGTTCGTATTCGACATCGCGCACGGACGCGCGGATGGTCGTGGTGCGGTCGGTCAACACCTTGACGTTGACGGCGCTCGGCAGCGACGCCTGCAATTGCGGCAGCAGCGCCTTGATGCGGTCGACCACCTCGATGACGTTGGCGCCGGGCTGGCGCTGGATGTTGACGATGACCGCCGGCGTGCTGTTCATCCAGGCCGCCAGCCTGTTGTTCTCGGTGGCGTCGACCACCGTGGCCACATCGCTCAGCCGCACCGGGGCGCCGTCCTTGTAGGCGACGATCAGCGAACGGTATTCGTCGGCGCTCTTCAACTGGTCGTTGGCGTTGATGGTGTAGGCCCGCGACGGCCCGTCGAAATTGCCCTTCGGCGTGTTGACGTTGGCGCTGCCCAGCGTGGTGCGCAGATCGTCGAGATTGAGGCCATAGGCGGCGAGCTTACGCGGATCGGCCTGAACGCGCACGGCGGGGCGCTGACCGCCGCTGAGGCTGACGAGACCGACGCCCGCCAGTTGCGAGATCTTCTGTGCCAGCCTTGTGTCGGCTAGCTGCTGCACATCGCGCAACGGCATCGTGTCCGATGTCAGGCCGAGCGTCAGCACCGGCGCGTCGGCCGGATTGACCTTAGCGTAGATCGGCGGCGCCGGCAGATCGGCCGGCAGCAGATTGCCGGCGGCGTTGATGGCCGCCTGCACCTCCTGCTCGGCGACATCGAGCGAGATCGCCAGGCTGAACTGCAGGGTGATGACGGAGGAGCCGGCCGAACTCACCGAGTTCATCTGGTTCAGGTTGGCGATCTGCCCGAGCTGGACTTCCAGGGGTGCTGTGACCGAGGACGTCATGACGTCCGGGCTTGCGCCCGGATAGAAGGTCTGCACCTGGATGGTCGGATAGTCGACCTCGGGCAGCGCCGAGACCGGCAAATAGCGGTACGCCAGCAGGCCGGACAACATGATCGCTACCATGAACAGCGATGTTGCCACCGGCCGGAGAATGAAGGCTCGCGACGGGCTCATTGCTGTTGCCCGGACTCCGCATGGCGATGCTTGCGGCCCTGGCCCTTGTGCCTGCCGGTGTCGTCGGGCTTCGGCGTCTCGGATGCTGGCTGATCGGGTGGCTGCGCCTGTGGTTGAGGTGCTGTCCCTGCCGGCGCAGGCGTTGATGTCTGCGGGGGTGACTGTGTCGGAGCCTGTGTTTGGCCGTCCTGTTGCAGGTTGATATGCGCTCCGTCACGAAGCTTGTCGGCGCCATCGACGACGACGCGGTCGCCGGGGTTGAGGCCCGACAGGATCTCGACGTGCTCGCCATTGGTGACGCCAGGCGTGACCTTGCGCACGGAGACCGTGCTGTCGGGATTGACCAGGTAGACGAAGGTGCCGGGCTGGCCGCGCTGTATCGAGGCGACCGGGGCGATCGCCACGTCCTTGTGCTCGTCCACCAGAAGCTCGACGTTGACGAACTGGTTCGGATAGAGAATGCGCGTTTCGTTGGCGAAGCCCGCCCTCAGCTTGATGGTGCCGGTGCTTGGATCGATCTGGCTGTCGAAGGTTTCAAGCTGGCCGTCGGCGAGCTTCTTCTCTCCGGCGCGGTCGAAGGCGGTGGTGGGCAGCGTGGCGCCCTGCTGCATGCGCTGCGCGATCTCCGGCAACTCGTCCTCGGGCACGGTGAACAGGACACTGATCGGCTGCACCCGGGTGATGACGACGATGCCATTGGCATCGCTCGGCGTCACGTAATTGCCCTCATCCACCTGGCGCAGGCCGGCCCGTCCGTCGACCGGAGCCAGGATGCGGCAATTGTCGAGATTGAGCGTGGCGGTCTGAACCATGGCCTGGTCGACCTGGATGGAGCCGGCGTCCTGCGCGACGAGGGCAACCTGGGCGTCGAGCGTCTGATGTGTCGCAGCACCCTGGTTCACCAGTGTCTGGTCCCGAGCAAGGTCGAGCTGGGCGTCCTTCAGCAGGGCCTGGTCGCGTGCCAGTTGGCCCTGGGCCTGGGCCAGCGCCGCCTGGTAGGGGCGCGGATCGATCTCAGCCAGCAGGTCGCCCTTGCTGACGTCCTGGCCCTCCTTGAAATTCACCTGGACGAGCGGGCCCGTGACCTGCGGCTTGACCGTGACGGTGGAGAGCGAGGTCACCGTGCCAAGCGCGTTGAGGGTGACGTCTATCGTACCCTTCTCGATGGTCGCGGCGCCAATCGACATCGGCTGCGCGCCTCTCCTGTTGCCCGGCTGTCTGGCGGCGACCTCAGGGCGCTGGTACAGGTACGCGCAGGTGGCGGCGGCGACGGCAAGAAAGATCAGCCACGGAATCCAGCCGCGCGAACGGCGTCGTGCGACAATCGTCTGCAGAGGCATTTCCAGTTGCTGGTCCATGGTGGCATCTTTCACCCCCATCAACCCATATGGCCGAAACCGGCCCAAGTCGAATTAACAGTTGGACAGGTTTGACAGGCCTTGCCGGCCGGTCATTTGCCTCGGTTGCCGCTATCGCAGCCCGGCAGCGGACGCCGGCTACATGCGCATCAAGAGGCCGCCGTCGACGGCGAGTTCGATGCCGGTGATGTAGCTCGCGGCGTCGGAGAGCAGGAACAGCGCCGCATTGGCCATGTCCTGCGGCGTGCCGATGCGGCCGAGCGGTGCGTAGCTCGCCACGGCCGAGCGCTTTTCCTCGGTGTCCCAGCGCGCCTGCAGCGGGGTCAGCGCCATGCCGGGACAGATGGCGTTGGAGCGGATGCGCTCGCCGGCAAGCTGCATGGCCAGCGACTTGGAGAGCGCGCAGACGCCGGCCTTCGATGCCTGATAGGCGTCTTGCGGATTGGCGTCGCCGCGATACCACTGGATGGTCGAGAAATGCACCATGGCGCCGCCACGGCCGCCCGAGCGCATATGCGGCACGACCGAGCGCGCGGTGTGCACGAAGGATTTCAAATTGATCCTGAACACCTCGTCCCAGACGTCGAGATCCATCTCGAGAGCGGACTTGTCACGGCCGAACCAGAGCACGCCGGCGACATTGGCCAGATAGTCGATGCCGCCGCGTTCGCGGCCCGCCGTGCCAACCGTCTGTTCAACGAACTCGGCGTCGGTGAGATCGCCCTGGGCGAAGGTGAGCCTGTCGTCATAGGTGGCGAGGGACGCTGGGCGCGGCTTGACGTCGATGGCGGTGACGGAGGCGCCGGCATCGAGTAGCGCCAACGCGATCGCCTCGCCCATGCCGCCGCCGGCGCCGGCGACGACCGCATGCCTGCCCATGAAATCGTAAGCGATCATCTGAACCCCTCATGTGCTGCCGCCAATGCGCGCTCGGCAGAATTACGCCGAAAGCCGACGGGCCTGCCAGGCAGCGTTCGATGCCTGGCAGGCGTCGCACATCACCGGCTTCGAATGGCAGCGGTATTTCGTCAGCAGCTAACCATCGGTCGATGCGACAAACTAAAACCGGCCGGCTTCTGCCGGCCGGTTTGTTCCGAGCGAGATCAGCCGCAGACGCGGACTTCCTCGATCACTCTGTGGTGGTGACGCCAATGCTTGACCAGTTCGATATGGCAGCGATGATGCCGATGGTGGCGGCGATACTCGCCTCCGTCGTAGTCACCGAATTGCAATTGCACGCCGCCGTTCTGATCGTCGTAATCGCGCCGATGGTGGCGGCGATACTCGCCACCTTGGTAATCACCAAACTGCACGCCGTTCTGATCGTCACCGTATTGGTTGTCATTGTTATACCGGTCACGATGGCGGCGGACGATGACCTGGCCGTCGTCCGACTGATCGTCCGGTGAATACTGGCTGTTGTCGTCGGACTGGATAGTCAAGCTTGCGGCTTGCGTTGGCGCAATGACTGCGGCCGTTGCCGCCAATGCCATTATGGAAGCTAAAATCAACTTTTTCATTTCGTCCTCCTGCGAGTTCAAGACACATAACACGCGGGAGAACCAGACGTTCCACTGTAAATCTACACGCTTTGCGACGCCGAGGATATCAAGGCGTTATCCGCTGCAGCATGCACTACAAGCGTACAAAGGCCGTCAGTGGCAGATGGTCTGACGCCACCCGCGAAAGCGGCGTGTCATGCGCCTCCACGGCCGAGATCATTCCGTGCCGGTTGGCCATGATGCGATCGAGCGCGAGCAGCGGCAGGTTCGACGGGAACGTCGGAACCGCCGGCGGCAGCGGGCCAAAGGTGACATGCAGCGTGTTCAGCGCGGAGCGGTTGCCGAGCCGCCATTCGTTGAGATCACCGAGCAGGAGCGTCGGCTTCTCGTCGGGGCTGTTCATGATATCCAGCACGACGCGAGCCTGTTGCGAGCGGGACCGGCGCAGCAGACCGAGATGGGCTGCGATGACGCGCAGCGTCCGGTTTCCGTCGAGATCGATTTCCGCCACCACGGCACCGCGCGGTTCGAGCCCCGGGAGCCTGATCTGATGCACGTCGCGGACGACGCCCTTCTTGAACAGCAGGACATTGCCGTGCCAGCCATGTCCCTTGCCGTTGGCGGCAATCGGCACCGGCACCAGGCCGGTTTCATGTTCCAGACGAGACAGGTCGAGGAGCCCGTCACGGTCGCCGAAGCGGTTGTCGGCTTCCTGCAGGGCAATGACATCCGGATCGATTTCGCGGATGACGCGGCTGGTCCGTTCGGGATCGAACCGCCTGTCGATGCCGATACATTTGTGGACGTTGTAGGAGGCAACCAGCGTTCCGGTCGTGCCTGTCCGCTTGGGCGCACCGGCGTTTGCCTTCTGCATCCTGCGGTCGCGAATGGATAGAAGCATGCTTGCAGGGAGGCTGCGTCCAGTTCTGTGCATATCCGTGCTGCTCGTCCTCGCTGGCTTCAATTCAGAACCGGGCTACAGTCAAAATAGGCATCTTCGGCATATGTTCCATGACAAGTGAGTTCCCAAGCCAACCTTTGCCTAAAGATAGGGCGAGCCGAGCCAAAGGACCCGGTCGAACAGCCTGATAAGAAACGGGCGGGCCCGCAAGGCGTCGAGCGTCACCGGCACGGCGGAGGCAAGCGCCGACCCGATCCGCGCCTCGATCTCGCTGGCGAAGCCGGCGTCGAGGATCTCGAGGTCGATCTCGAAATTCAGCCGCAGCGACCGGGCGTCAAGGTTGGAAGAGCCGACATAGGCCCACACGCCGTCGATCGAAAGCAGCTTCGAATGGTCGAAAGGTCCCTCCGTGCGCCAGACGCGGCAAAAATGTTTCAGCACCTGATCGAACTGCGCCGTCATCGCACGGTCGACAAGGAAAAGATTGTTCACCGCCGGCACCACGATGTCGATTTCCACGCCGCGCCTTGCGGCGGTGGTCAGGGCGCTGATCAGTTCGCGGTCCGGCAGGAAATAGGGCGACATCAGGCGGATCGATTTGCGGGCGACGGAGAATGCGCCGATCAGCAGCTTGTGATTGGTCTCGATGCTGGCGTCCGGACCGGACGCCACCGCTCGCACCAGCATCGGCAGGCCGGGCGCCGGCGACAGCGGCGCAATTCGCCAGGCATCGCCCTTCAGCGCCTCGTTGGTGGCGAAGCGCCAGTCCTCGGCGGCAACCGAGAAGAGGTCGGCGACGACCGGACCGGTGACCCGAAAATGCGTGTCCCTGGCGCTGTTGGAGCCGGCGAACTCGGCGGAGAAGCCCTTGCGGATGTTCATGCCGCCGGTAAAGGCAACCGTGCCGTCGACGACCAGGATTTTCCTGTGGGTCCTCAGGTTGGCATAGGGCAGGCGCAAGCCGATCACGATGTTGCCGTTGAAGACATCGGCGGTGATGTTGGCGCTGCGCAGATGCCCCAGGATGCTGGGCACGGAGTAGCGGGCGCCGACGGCATCGATCAGCACGCGGACGGTGACGCCGCGCCGGACGGCGTTGGCCAGCGCTTCGACAAAGTGCAGGCCGACGGCATCATTGTCGAGAATATAGGTCTCGAGCAGGATGCTGCGCTCGGCGCCATCGATCGCCGCGCACATGGCGGCATAGGCCTCGTCGCCGGTCTCCAGCACATCGATGGCGTTTCCAGGGTTGAGCGCGCGCCGCGCCACCCTGTCGCCCAGTGTCCGCAGGCCCATGAACCGCTGCCCGTATCGCTCGACGATCAGGGCCTCTTCGGCGGCGACGTCGCGTTCATGCTTGGCGGACACCGCGTCGCCGGCAAACGGGCGCTGGGCGCTGATCGAGGCGCGGCGGATGCGGTTGATGCCGGCGACGGCATAGATCAGCACGCCGATGATGGGCGACAGCACCATCACGCCGACCCAGCCGGTCGCGGCGCGGACATCCTCCTTGGTCATGACGACGTGGATGATGCCGACGGTCGCCATCACCACCGAGATGATCGCAAGGATTTGGGGCCAGTGAGTCGCCAAAGTCTCGAACATTGCCGGGACTATCCAGCGAGCGCTTGCAGAACGCAATGCGGCCCGGGCATGAGGCGAAGCCACCGACGGGCGCTACCGGGCGAGCGTCTGCAACCGTTATGCGGGGTGTCGCAGCCGAGGCATCGGCCGAATCATCTCAGCACGGAACAGCAGGCTGGCATCTCCATCTGCTTCTCACTGCTTCGGAATCCTTTGTCCGGCAGGGCGATATGATTGAATATTAAGCCAAGGAACCCTCGCCGGTGGAAGACTTGTGCGCCTCACTTCCGGTCGAGAAATGTCCTAACGGCTGCGATCGTGGCCTCCGGCTGCTCATCCATGAGCCAATGTCCCGCGTTGGGTATCACGACTTCGGTCACGTCGGTCGCGGCATTCCGCATGACGATCGCCTCATATGCTCCAAAGGATTTTTCGCCGCCGATCGCCAGCACTGGCATACCGAGTTTCATCACCATCGATGCCTTGTTGTCTTCGGCGTCTTGGCGGATAGAGCGGAACTGCGCGAAGGCTGAGCGCATCGCGCCCGGCAAGGCGTAGAACTTGGTGTAGTGTTCGCGTGTTGCTTCGTTGATCCTGGATGGATCGGCAGCGAATTCATTCCAGAAGCGATCAAGATAGATGCGTTCGCGTTCCGCCACCAGCCGCTCGGCATCCGGGCCGCCAAAGTCGAAATGCCAAAGTGCGGGCCAGCGCACGATTTCATCCCAGGGTGGGATGCCGGGAACCGGGGCGTCCATCACCACCAGTTTCTCTGTCTTGTCGGGATAACGCGCCGCATAGGCATAGGCGACCATCGTTCCAATGTCGTGGCCGACGATGACGGCGCGATCGATTCCAAGCGCGGCCAGGATCGCGCGGATGTCGGCCGCCTGTGTACGCTTGTCGTAGCCATCGGTTGGATGGGACGACAGGCCCATGCCGCGCAGATCAGGGATGACGACCCGGTGATCGCGGGCCAGTTCGGCGGCCAGCGGCACCCACATGTCACCAGTGTCGCCGAAACCATGGATCAGGACCACCGCCGGGCCCTGTCCGCCCACACGGACATACAATGTCACATCATCGGACTTGATCTCTTGCGTCTGGAAACCGGGGGGCAGCGATTGAACCTGCGCCGCGGCAGGAAGTGAAATCACAAGCATGCCAAACAGGCCGAGCAGGAACCTGACATCTCACCTCCGCCAATTTGCCGCGGCCGCGTGGCCGTCATTTTCACATTGGGCATGATTGACTATGGCGCAGGATTTTCGTTCTGATTAGCCGTATAATTCGGGAACTCGATTTCGGAAAATACGGACAATCATGAAGCTTGAGGGCATCAGCACGTTCGTGACCGTGGTGGAAGCCGGTTCGATCAGCGAAGCCGCGCGGCGTCAACGATTGTCCAAGTCGGTGGTGAGCGAACGTTTGGCTGAACTCGAAAGAAGCCTGAGCGCGACCCTGCTGCATCGTACGACGCGCAGACTTACCCTGACGGAGGATGGGGTAGCCTTCCTCGCACGAGCGCGGCGCATCGTCAGGGAAGTGGAGGACGCCGGCGCCGACATGGCGGAACGACGTGGCGAACTGGTCGGGCCGCTGCGCATCTCCGCGCCAGTCACATTTGGACGCATGCATCTCGGACCGGCGCTTTACCCATTTCTGGCGCGTCATCCGGGGATCGAACTGACGCTCGATCTCGACGACCGGCGCGCCGATGCTGCTGCCGATGGGTACGATGCGGTTGTGCGGCATGGTGCGATACAGGATTCGAGGCTGATAGCATGGCGCCTCTCGGCGAGCAGACGCGTGCTCGTTGCGTCTTCCGAGTACCTCGCCCGGAATGGTGCGCCTGCGTCGATGGCTGATCTCGCCGGACACCGGGGCATTTTCTACACCAATCGGGGGGTCGCCGACTGGCGTTTTCCAAGCCCGGACGGCGCGGCGATCGTCCGGGGTCGAATCGGGCTGCTCGTCAACAATGGCGACATCATGCGTGAGGCTGCGATCGCGGGTCTCGGGATAGCCTTGCTGCCCACATTCATCGTCGGAGCGGCCGTCAGAACCGGTGAACTCAAGATCATCGATATCGGCGTCGAGGCCGAAGGCGAATTTATCTACATCGCGTATCCTGAAGGGCCACCTCCATCGGCCAAGCTCAAGGCGTTCGCGGCATGTCTGATCAGTGCAATCGGTGATCCGCCCTACTGGGATTTGCGTGATTGCAGCCCGAAGGACGGATGACTATCCGCTCCATCTTTGCGCTGAGATGATCGCGACGATGTGGGGCATGAGTCGCCAGAGTTTCGAACATTGCCGGGACTATCCGGCGAGCGGTTGCAGAAGGCAATGCAGCCGATCATGCCCCAGCATTGAGCGGGCTGCCTGCCTCCAGGCAAATCATTAGAGGCCAAGGGCAACCTTGAAAGCAGAAAGCTCCCCGTCGGTGACGGGAACCACGTGCTGCGGCTCTGGGTAGGCGCCAGTCTGCACGTCGGATATGAACTCGCGATAGGCGGCGATGCGCTCGCGCTGCAGCCGTTCATATTCGGCGGCGAAGTTGCGGTAGGTCTTGGCGTGGCGTGGCCTGTGGCCGGCGGTGTGGCCGAGCACGTCCTCGCTGAAAAGATACTGCGCGTCGGCATGCGGCCCGGCGCCCATGCCGAGCATGATCAAGGGCGTATTGCGGGTGATCAGTTCGGCAACCCGGTCCGGCACCACCTCCAACTCGGCGCCGAAGCAGCCGATAGCCTCCAGCCGCTTGACGTGATCCCACACCGCACGCGCGCTTTCGGCCGTCCTGCCGACGGCCTTGAAGCCGCCGGTCCAGGTGCATTGCGAGGGGATCAGGCCGACATGGGCGACGACCGGCACGGCATTGTCGCAGAGCGCCTTCTGGATATCGAGCGAGGCGGCACAGTAGAAGCAGTCGCCGCCGATGCGCATGAAGTGGTAGGCGGTTTTCAGATAATCCTTCGAGGTGACCAGATTGCCGGCGGGGCCGTAAGGCAGTCCAACCTGCACGAAGCAGCGGCCGGCCGCCTCGCGCATCTCGGGCGAGAAGAAGCGACCCTCGATCGAAAGCATGTCGACGCCGGCTGCATCCGCTGCCGCCGCCTCTTCGAGAGAGGTGACGTAAAGCATGGAAATCTTTTGTCCGCGGCCCTTCATGGCGCGGATGTCGGCGACGGTGGGACGGCTGTTCTTGGTGACCATTTCGTTCCTCAGACGGTGAAAGCTTCGCGGAAGGCCTGCAGTGCTGCCTCGGGATCTCCGGAGGCAAACGCCTCCATGCCCACCGGCCCGCGGTAGCCCATATCCTTCAGCGCACGGGCGATGCCGCGATAGTTGATCTCGCCCGTGCCAGGCTCCATGCGGCCCGGCACATCGGCCACCTGGCCCTCGCCGATCCACGGCAGGCAGGCGCGGCACAGCTCGATCAGATTCCCTTCACCGATCTGCGCATGGTAGAGGTCGAGATTGAGGCGCAGGCCGGGCCGGTTGACGCTCGACACGAGCGCAAGCGTGTCCTCGGCGCGCCCAAACGGCACGCCCGGATGGTCGACGGGAAGGTTCAAATTCTCCAGCGTGAAGGTCACGCTTTGCGCCTCGGCGAGGTCCGCGATGCGGTCCAGCGTGTCGCGCGCCTTGAGCCACATGGCGCCGGTGACGGTCTCGCAAGGTGTAACCGGCAGGCCGCCATCGCCAAGCCCAGTACCGTGCAGGTTGAGCCGCGCGACGCCGAGGCGCTTGCCGACCGCCGCCGTCTCCTTGGCCGTCTTGAGCAATTCGACGGCGCCCTCGTCATCGGAGAGACGGCCGCGCAAATAGCCGTTCATGATCGAGAAGGTCGCGCCGGATTTCTCGAGCATTGCGAGGTCGTGATCGGGCCAGTTCCAGAGGCCAACCTGGAAGCCCATTTCCGTGAGGCGCCGCACGCGCCATTCCATCGGCCGGTCGCGCCAGAGCATCTCGGCGCAAGCCGCAAGGGTGAAGGTATCGGACATGTCAGACCTCGATGTACACGCGGCCGTCCTCGACCTTCGTGTTGTAGGTTTTAAGGTTCACGCAAACCGGTGCGCGCAGCGCTTCGCCGGTCCGGTAATCGAACACGCCGTTATGCTTCGGGCATTCGATCCTGTACTCCATAACCAGCCCGTCGCTCAGATGCACCTTCTCATGCGTGCACAGGCCGTCGGTACAGAAGAACGCATCATCGGGGCTGCGGTAGATAGCGAATGTCCGGCCCTCGTGATCGAAGCGGATAAGGTCCTCTTCCTCGATATCATCGGTCGCACACGCATCAATCCACTTTGCCATCGTCGCCCTGCACTCTGTTCTTCGGTTGGTCGAAAAGACAGCCGGCGGAACCACGCGTTCCGCCGGCCGCACAGGAAGATGCCCGGGAGGAGGAGATGGGCGTCTTCACTGGGTTCATGCATGGCCCGCGTCGTGCGGCGCAGGCCTGTCGTCACTCGCCGAGAAGCTCTCGATCTCGGCTTCGAGTTCGGCCATCTGCTCGCCGCCTGCCATCAGGTCGGTGATCGCCTCGCGGCTTTTCTCACCCTTGCGGAAGTCGGCGGCCTTGGAGCCTCTGATGAGGACGGCGAAGTGGTCGCCGACGGTCAGCGCATGGACGACATTGTGGGTGATGAAGATGACCGCGATGCCCTTGCGGCGCGCTTGCAGGACGATGCGCAGGACATGCGCCGCCTCCTTGACGCCAAGGGCCGCGGTCGGCTCGTCGAGGATTAGCACACTGGCGCCGAAGTGGACGGCGCGCGCGATGGCCAGCGCCTGACGCTCACCTCCGGACAATCCACCAACCAGGCGATCGCCGTCGTCGATGCGGGTGATGCCGAGCTGGCGCATCTCGGTGACGGCGATCTCGTTGGCTCGCTTGCGGTCGTAGATGGTGAGTGGCCCCCAGCGGCGTGTCGGCTCGGCGCCGACGAAGAAGGAGCGGCCGATGCTCATCAGTGGGAACGTCCCGCCGAATTGGTGGACTGTCGCGATGCCATGGTCGCTGGCGTCGCGCGGGCTGCCGAATTCGACTGATTTGCCATCCATTTCCATCCTGCCCGACGTCGGTTTGTGGACGCCGGAAAGGATCTTGATCAGCGTCGACTTGCCGGCACCATTGTCGCCGAGCAGGCACAACACCTCGCCTCCGTTTACCTCCAGCGAAATGTCGTGGAGCACGTCGATCGGTCCGAACGACTTGTTGATTCCGGCCAGTCTGAGCAAGGGCGTGGTCATGAGCGGACCCTCGATTTGCTGCGCGGCGCGTAGGTCAACGCCATGTTGCGGAAAGTGTTGTTCATCAGCACGGCGGCGAGCAGCAGGACGCCGATGATCAGGCTCGCCCAGTTGGCGTCGAAGCCGGTGTAGAAAATGCCCTGGTTGACGATGGAGAAGGTCAGCGTGCCCAAAACGATGCCGACCACCGAACCGTAACCACCGGTGAGCAGCACGCCGCCAATGACCACCGCGATGATCGAGTTGAAGATGAACGACTGCCCGGCGGCCACCTGGGCGCTGTTGTAGAGGATGGCCTGCGACATGCCGACGAAGGCTGCGCACAGGCCGCTGCTCATGAACAGGGCGATGGTGACCCGGTCCGTCGGGATGCCGGCATTGCGGGCGCTGACCGCGTCACCGCCCATGGCCAGGATCCAATTGCCGAAGCGCGAAAAATTCAGGATGAAACCGACGATCAGGACGATGGCGATCCACCAGAACAGGGTCACCTGGAATTTGCCGCCGAGATAGTCGCCAAACACAAGCTTGGCGATCGGTCCGCTCTTCAGCGCGACACTGGTGCTGCCGGACAGGATGATCGAAAGGCCGAGCGTGAGGCCGGCCAGCGCGAACAGCGTTGCCAGGGTGACGACGAAGGACGGCACTTTGGTGCGGATCACCAGAACGCCGTTGATGAAGCCGACGGCGAGGCCAAGACCGAGCGCCGCGAGGATGCCGACGATGATCGGCAGATCGTAGTGGCCCGATATGATGGCAATGGTCATCGAGCTGGCGGGGATCATCGAGCCGACGGAGAGATCGAGATGTCCGGCGATCATCAGCAGCCCGACCGGGAGTGCGATGATGCCGAGTTCCGAGGCGACGTTGAGCCAGCTGGCGGCGCCGCCGGCCGACATGAAATTGGCGCCGCCGAAGACCGAGAAGAAGACCAGCACGGCGATCATGCCGATCAGCGAGCCGACCTCGGGGCGCCGTACGAGGCTGCCGATCGAGGGCATCGAAGAATGCGGGGCGGGTGGCGCAGTCGCTACCACGGCGGGTTGGTCATGGGCTTGGGATGTCATCGAAGTGTCCCTGGCTTGAGCAATGGAGAGCCTGGCGCGGACTACGTTGGGGCGAGCCGGCCGGCGATGTCCGGCCCTCGGATGCATCCTCGGGCCAGACACGCAGCGATTGGCGCGCTAGCGGGCGCCGGCCGCCGCGCCCCCCATTGTCGCGTCGACATTGGCGGCGTCGACAATGCCCGGTCCGGTCAGCACCGGTTTCGTCGGGAGGTCGAGCCCATAGTTGACGAAGCCGTTGAGCAGAGACACCGCAAGATAGCCCTGCAGGTAAGGCTGCTGGTCGATCGAGAACAACTGCGTGCCGTCCTTGATGCGCTGCAGGCCGGTTTCGTCCATGTCGAACGAAGCGAGCTTGACCTTTTCGCCGACATTGGCCTGGCTGATCGCATTGGCCGCACTGTTGGCGTCGCCGGCGCTGATGGTGATCAGGCCGTCGAGGGTGTTGTCTTTCAGCACGGCGGCCTTGATCGCCTCGGCGACCGCAGTCGGGTTGCCGAAGCTGGATGAAGGCAGCGGCAGCTGGGTGGATTTGCCGCCGCTCTTGACGATGGCATCGGCTATGCCCTTGCAGCGGTCTTCCGTGTTGGTGGAGCCCGGCAAGGTGTTGACGCACAGCACGTTCTTGGCGCCATGGTTGCCGAAATAGGCGCCGCCACCAAGACCCGCGGCGTATTCTTCGTTACCGACATAGTTCATGGCGCCCAGCCGCTTGGCTGCATCCATGCCGCCGGAATTGTAGATGATGAGCGGCACGCCGGCAGCGACGACTTCCTTGAACGCGTCATCCATGGCCTCGGGCACCCAGTCGGGACCGACGATGGCGCTGGGATTCTGGCTGAGCGCGGTGCGGATCAGCTTGGCCGCGTCGGGGCCGAGATTGTCGTAGTTCTGCGGACCGAGCCAGGTGACCGAGCCGCCGGTCAGTTCGGCGACCTTGCCGGCATCGTCGGCGCCTTTCTTGACCTTCGACCAGAACGGGTCGTCCGCCTTGCCGCCGATGACGAAGATCTTTGCCCCTTTCGACTCGGCCATTGCCGATGTGGCTGACGTCGCCGCCACGCCCGCGAGCATGATCGCCGCCAAGAGTTTTGTGATACGCTTCATTTTCGTCTCCTCCCATTTGCCGTCTTCAGACGGGTTTAGAAAAACTTTGACCTCTCCTGCGCGCCTCTCTCCCGGTTGCGCGCTGTGTCACGTGATCGATGGCTTGCCGGGATTACGCCCTGGCGTTCATGCGTTCTTTCTTTTTCTGAAACCGGGCATCCATCAGGGCGTCGCCCTCTCTGGTGCCGTCGTGCAAGGTGCCGAACCACTTATCGAGCGGGATCAGCCCGTCGCCACCGTAGTTCACCTCGAAATATTTGTGGTGCAGGTAGTGGGCGTAGGCGTGGCTATCGACGGCCTTGTCCTCGGTCACTTCCAGCTTGTCGAAGCCGAGATGACCATTGACGGCGCCGAAGCTGGCGACATGCAGCTGGAACAACGCGACGATCGGATTGGACGGGATGACCAGGTGCCAGAAGGCGACCGCGTGATAGAGGAACCCTTCCACCGGATGCATCGACAGCGACGACCACGGCGAGGGATTGATCGAGTTGTGGTGGACCGAGTGGATCCAGCGATAGAGCGGCCCCCAGTGGATCAGGCGGTGGATGAAGAAGAAATGCACCTCGTGGATGGCCGGCGCGATCAGCACCAGTGCCGCGAGATAGACCGGGTGATCCTGCCAGCCGACCCACGGCACATAGCCCTTGGCAAAGCACCACAGGAAAATGACTTCGACCACGGTCCACAACGGGATGGTGATGAAGAAGGAACGTAGGAAATTGTCGAGGTTCTGACTCTGGAACCAGAAGACATCCGACGGCGCATCGCCGGGGAATTTGTGGTTGTATTTGAACCGCGTCGCCTGGACGCGCCTGATGTAATAGCGCAGCTCGAAGATGCCGTAGAAGACCAGGATCGCCGCTGCGTTGACCGCGTAGAGCCACAGCGCCCAGCCCCAGCTGATGGTCTTCATCGTCTCAACGCTGGGGACGATATAGAACCAGTAGACAAGCGCCGTGGCCATGTGGAAGGCGTTCCAAGGCCAGATATAGCCGGGCAGCCACGCCAGGATCTTCGGCAGCTTGGGTGGCCAGTTCCAGAACGGCACGGCCTCGATGCGTCCGTTCGGCTTCCAGTCGCCCCGCTTGTCGCGCACGCCGTATTTGAGATCGTCCATGCAATCCTCCACCCGCAGTGCCTGGGATGGCCCGCACGCGCACGCTGCCTCACACCGCCGTTGGACGGAGGGTCAGAACCTTGTCTGCGCTGTGCTGCTTCTATCCTGGGCCGGCGGTGCTTGCGCCTTCTTTGCTTCTGCCCCGAGATAAACATCTTGATCCAAAATGAATCAAGAATAGAATGTTTGTTCCAAATGGATTGTATCATTCGTCTCAGGATTGCCCGGCGAATGATATCTTCGTATCAATTGCTACAGGCTGATGAGACGAAATGGATCAGGACAAGCGGCCGACGATCAAGGATGTAGCCGCCGAGGCAAATGTCTCGGTGGCCACCGTCAACCGGGTGCTGAGCGGCTCTGGTGCCGTGCGCCAGAGCACACGCGAGCGTGTCAGGCTGGCGGCGGAACAGATCGGTTTCTACGGCATGGGCGCGCTGCGCAGCCGCATAGCGGCCGCCCGGCCGCGCTACCGGTTCGGCTTCCTGCTGCATCAGCCCGGCCGCGCCTTCTACCGCAACATTGCCGAGGCGATACGTGCGGTGGCGCCGACGATGCCTGACTGCGAGATAGACCTGCGCACCGAGTTTCTCGACGATCTGTCGCCGCAGAACGTCGCCTCGCGCATGCTGGCCTTGGGCGCCGAATGCGACGCCGTCGGCGTCGTCGCCGCGGTCCATCCGCTCGTGACGCAAGCGGTCGATACACTCAATGCCCGCAACGTGCCGGTGTTTGCGCTGATCTCGCAGATTTCGGCGACGGGGCACGTGCGCTATATCGGGCTCGACAACTGGAAAGTCGGGCGCACCGCGGCCTGGGTGTTCGAACATGTCTGCCGGGCGCCCGGCAAGCTCGGCATCCTCGTCGGCAATCATCGCTACCGCTGCCAGGAAATGAACGAAAGCGGTTTTCGCTCCTATTTCCGCGAGCATGCGCCTGGCTTCACGCTGCTGGAGCCGCTGCTGACCTTCGAATCGAGCGCCATCGCGCAGGAGATGACAGAAAAGCTGCTGAACGAAAATCCGGATCTGTCCGGCCTCTATGTCGCCGGCGGCGGCATCACTGGCGCCATTGCGGCACTGCGCTCCACCGGGCGAGCCGGCAGCCTCGTCGTCGTCGGCTATGAGCTTATGGATTCGACCCGCCCGGCGCTGCTCGACGGAACGCTGACCTTTGTCATTTCACACCCGCTCGCCCGCATCGCGCAGGAGGCTCTGGCTGGCATGGTCCGCGCCGTGTCGGCCCCGAACGAGGGGGGCAACTTCACCACGATCCTGCCCTTCGAGATCTACACCCGCGAGAACATCTAGGTCGCAGCGCCGCGCAACGGCTGGCATGCGGCAAGTACGAGTTGCTCCGGAGAAGGAGAAGGCCGATCCGAACGAAGCCAAGGGACTGTGGGAAGCGGAGCGAGGCCGCTATATCGCAACAATCGAAGAGGTATTCTTCCTCCATTATCGGCGGCACGCGGCTCAGCTGAAGAATTCCAAATTCCTGGGGCTATGGTCGAACCCCGAGGGAATTCATGTACAATGGCCCACCCTGACCCTTGGCGAAGCATAGAGACGGCGTGATCTGGCGTCATCCTGTCCCGCTTCGGTCCTTCAAGGCTTCCTGTGCTTGGTTCCGGAACCATTGTATATCAGGCGAAATGAATTTAACGATATAACACTTCGACTGATGGCGAGGGGAGCGCCGGATGGTGAAATTCAACTTCGATGGGCCTCCTGTGGGTGACGCCGTCGACATGTCGGCCGAATGTCAGCGCCAGTTGCTACCTATCCTCCGTGAAATCGTCCAGGCGGCGGTCGCGGCCGGGTGGAGCGAGGAGGATGTACTGCTGGGCTTTGTTGAACTTGCATGGGATCTGTACGAGAGGCGTCGCGGTGATTCCTAGCAATCCGCGGTGAACCGGCTGGCTCTGTGCCGCGTCATTGCATGGCTGCCGATCCCGGCGGCAAAAACCAGATTCAGGCCCGCCCGGGCCAGATGCGCCCTTCATATGAGCGTTAGCACTGAGCCGAAATGCGTGGCCAATTCATACTATGGCCGATGAAACAAAAACGCATTGATGGGATACCTCGCCGTCGGTGGAAAAGTTGTTCTTGAAACGTCCTTCGTCGGCCATTTTTTTCTTTTTTATCTCGAACAAAGATTTTTCCTTGCGCGTGGGTGTTCTTCCCTATCCAAGGCCTGTGCGTTAGGTTGATTTCGGGTTGGCCAAGGGGGATTTCAAGCGGCGGCAAGGCGGCTGAGGCGACGCAAATGAAAAATGCGGACGAGGCTCGGGAAAGCGGCGTTTCCCGGATCGTCGATCAAGAGCGTACAGCTCGATACGTCTTGGACATCATTCCCGAAAGTGCTGGTCCCAGAAGAGCTGCCGCCCGAATTTCCTTCGAAAGATACTGGTCGCCGAACTCGCGTCGGTCGCGGAAGTTTCACCCCAATCATTTCATAGCAAGGTTCGCCAGGACATTCAGGATGCCGCCGCATCGTTATCTGATCAATCTGCGAATCGACCTGGCGGAAAGCTGCTCGTCAGTTCGATCAATCACGAATTGTTTGCTTGAGGGAACTGAGAATGTACCCTCAGGTTGATGTCCATCGGGGAGGTATCAGGAGGCCGAGACATGCGGCGCGATGATGATCCCGCAAGATGGATTTCCGGGACAGAGACAGCGCGACAGCCGCAGCTCAACGTAAAAGGTGGGCTTTCCGTCCGCAGTGCACGCAAGGTGCAGGAATTCCTGAACGAGAACTTTTCGCGCAAGCTGGTGCTTGGCGAGATGGCTGCTGTGTGCGGGCTGTCGCCCTATCATTTCGTGCGGGCTTTCTCCAAGACGTTCGGGGCGCCGCCACATCAATACGTTCTCGATCTGCGGCTCGACTTCGCCGAAAGACTGCTTGCCGACAGCCGCATGACGATCGCGGAAATCGCCCATTTGGCCGGCTTTTCAAGCCAGAGCCATTTTACCACGGTGATGAAAAAATACCGCCAGGTGACGCCATCGCAGGCGAGAGCGAGCAAGCTTAACTCGAAGATTAGATGAGAAGCCGGTTGCGGCATTATTTGATTACTTGGTGTTAAAGCGTTGGCTAAGGTAACGAGCCGTTAACCTGCGTCAGTTTGCTTCGCTTTTTTCTCTCGCGGCAGCAATTTCGTGAAATACTACGTGCAGGAATCATGTCTTCCTGCCGTGGACTGGAATTGTCTGACGATTTCATGCCGGCCAGCGGAGAGGGAACCATGACCGACAATCAGATTTCGAGCGGCTCGTTTGTTCAGCGTCGTGCGGCGCATTTCGCCGGGCACTGGATCGCGGGTGCCGATCATGGCTCCCGCTCGGTTCGTCGTCGCCTGATGGCGGTGCTGCGCATGGCTCATCGCGTGCTCGGCATGCGCCGCAAGGGACATGGGCTTGGTGCGCTCGGCAATGGCAGGATTCTGGCGGCGGCGCTGGGTGCGATCGCTTTCGCGGGCGTCGCCACGCCGGCATTAGCACAGTTTGTCGGCGGCGGCGGGACGGCGAACGGGGTGCGTGGTATCGCGATTGGATCTGGAGCGGTGCAAAACGGAGCTGATTCCATCGCCCAAGGCACCAATGCCAATGCGGGCAGCCAGAATGCCGTCGCAATCGGCTTCCAGTCGCTCGCGACCCAGATCAATTCCGTCTATCTTGGCGCGCGCACCGCCGCTGGAACAGGTGCCACTGCCACAAGCGCCATCGGCATCGGCACGGATGTTACAGCCTCTCAGGCCGACGCCATCGGGATAGGACGTTCATCCGTTGCGTCGGCACAATACTCGGTGGCTCTGGGCCTGAACGCGCAGGCCACGGGCACTGGCGGCGCGATGGCGTTGGGCCAAGGCACGATATCAAGCGGCGTCAATTCGGTCGCGCTCGGCGTTCAGGCCAGTGCCACCGGGGCCGGCGCCAACGCCTTGGGCACTTTCTCCGTTGCTTCGGGAGGGAACTCCACTGCCCTCGGCACCAGCTCTGCGGCCAGCAACAATTATGCGACAGCCGCAGGCTGGGGGACCAAGGCCAGCGGAGCCAATTCCACTGCTGTAGGACGTGAGGCCGTTGCCAGCGGCATAAACGCCTCCTCATTCGGGACTGGAGCGAATGCGATAGGGGACAATTCTCTCGCGGCCGGCGTCAGCGCCAACGCCGGCGGGGTCGGCAGCACCGCGCTCGGCATCGGTACCTCGGCCGGCGGCGCCAGTTCGGCTGCTGTAGGCTTCCAAGCCCAGGCCGCCGGCACCAATGCTGTCGCCGTTGGTCCCCAGGCAAATGCATCGGCGGCAAACTCGGCGGCGCTTGGCAACGTCGCTACGGCCTCGGGCCAATTCGCGCTGGCGCTCGGCAATTCGGCTGTGTCGAGCGGTATCGGCTCGGTCGCGGCCGGCTCTGGAGCCCAGGCTACGGATGTCTCCGCTACCGCACTCGGCAACAACGCCATAGCGACCGCCGCAAGCGCGAGCGCGCTGGGATTGGGCGCTACTGCGAGCGCGACAAACAGCACGGCGGTCGGCAAGCAAGCCAATGCGAGCGCGCAAGACGCCATCGCCATGGGTACTACCTCAAAGGCAAGTGGCACCGCCAGCACAGCGGTTGGCAACACGGCCGTTGCCAGCGGCGCAAACGCCTCCTCGTTCGGGTCCGGAGCGAACGCGATAGGAGACAATTCTCTCGCCGCCGGCGTCAGCGCCAACGCCGGCGGAAGCGCCAGCACTGCTCTCGGCATCGGCACCGTTGCCAGCGCCGACAATTCCACTGCCGTCGGACGTGAATCCCGCGCCACCGGACTCAACAGTACCGCGCTCGGCCGCGGCGCCCAAAGCAGCGCCCTGAACTCCATCTCTCTCGGCGCTGGGACGAGGGCGTCCGGGATAGGCGCCGTCTATGTCGGCTCAAGCACTTTTGCAACGAGCGCCAGTGGAGACAACGCCATCGGCATCGGCACGGACGTGACGGCATCTGAGGACGACGCCATTGCAATGGGGCGCGACAGCCAGGCGACGGCAACCAACGCCATCGCGGTCGGTCTACAGTCCGCTGCGCTCTCCGCCGACTCCGTCGCTATCGGTACGGGCGCGACTGCCGATGGCGGCAAGTCCGTGGCCATTGGCGCCGGCAACACCGCCTACGGCGACGGCGCGGTGGCCATCGGCGATCCGAGCTATGCCAGTGGCACCGGCGCCTTCACCGGCGGCGCCAACAACATCGCCAACAGCGACGGCACGGCGACTGCCACCGCCGCCAACCAGGCCGCTGGTGCCGTCGCCATCGGCAACAGCAACAAGGCCATCGGGCAAGGCTCCGTGGCGCTGGGCAACGGCTCGACCGCGGGCGCTGCCGGCCTTGCGGGCAATGTCGCGTTCGGCAATGGCGCGACCGCGGCGGCGAGCTCAGGCGACGTGGCGCTCGGCTCGGGCTCGGTGACCGCCGTGGCGGTCGGCACGCCCAGCGCTGTGATCAACGGCACGACTTACGCCTTCCAGGGCACCACCCCGACCTCGACGGTCAGCATCGGCGCGCCCGGTGCGGAGCGCACGCTCACCAACTTGGCGGCGGGGCGGATCAGCGCGCTGTCGACCGACGCGGTCAACGGCTCACAGCTCTTCGCCACCAACCAGGCAGTCGACGCCATCGGCGCCGTCGTCAACAACATCAATGTCGGCGGTGGCATCAAATATTTCCACGCCAACTCGACCTTGCCGGATTCCCTGGCCCTTGGAACGGATTCCGTCGCGGTTGGGCCAAATGCCGTGGCCAACAATGCTGGCGACGTGGCGATTGGGTTGAATTCGACGTCGGGCGCAACGACCGCCGTCGGTGGAACAACGATCGGAGGCGTCAACTATGCCTTCGCCGGCACCACGCCGGCCGGCGCGTTCTCGGTTGGCTCGCTGGGCGCCGAACGCCAGGTCCAGAATGTCGCGGCCGGACAGTTGAACGGAAGCTCGACCGATGCGGTCAACGGCTCGCAGCTTTTTGCCACCAACCAGCAGGTCACGGCCAACACCACGGCGATTGCCAACATCGGCGGCTCGGTGACCGATCTCGGCGACACGATCAACAACATCGCCGGCGACACCTCGACCGCCTATACCGACGCCAATGGCGTCGGCATCCGCTACGCCCGCACCAACGAGGCCGGACTGGCGCAGACCGATTCCTTCGCTCAAGGCGTTGGCTCGACGGCCGTCGGTTACCAGGCGACCGCGACAGGCGTCAGCGGGCTCGCGCTCGGCCGCGACAGCCAGGCCAGCATTGACGGCGGCGTGGCGCTTGGGTCCAGTTCGGTCTCCGATCGCGCCCTGGCTCCGGCCACGGGCCAGATTGCCGCCGGTCCCTCCAACTTCATCCAATACAATACGACCGACAAGACTTTGCTTGGCGCCGTGTCGGTCGGCACTTCCACCGCCTATCGGCAGATCACCAACGTGGCCGACGGCACCCAGGCTCAGGATGCCGTGACGATCCGTCAGTTGCAGGGCGCGATCGCGGCGGTCTCGGTCACCTCGACGAAATACTTCCATGCCAATTCGGCGGCTGGCGACTCGCTCGCGGTCGGGGCCGAGTCGGTCGCTGTCGGTCCGACGACGGTCGTCAACGGTGACAATGGCGTCGGCATCGGCAATGGCGCGATCGTCGACCAGACCGCAGCCGGTGGCACGGCCATCGGCCAGAACGCCCATGTGATGCTGGCCGACGGCCTGGCGCTCGGCACCAATTCGACCGCCTCCGGTATCCAGTCGGTGGCGCTCGGCGCCGGCGCCCAAAGCACCTTCGCCAACAGCGTCGCGCTGGGCGCCCAATCGGTCACAACTGTCGGCGCGCAGGCGAATTACACGGCCTATGCGCTGGCAGGCCCGCAAACCTCGGCCGGCGAGGTGTCGGTCGGCGCCGTCGGCGCCGAACGCAAGCTGACCAATGTCGCCGCCGGCTCGGCCGATACCGACGCCGTCAACGTCTCTCAGCTTCGCGGCGTGTCGCAGAACGTTGCCAATCTGTTCGGAGGCAGCACAACGATCAATCCGGACGGCTCGATCACCGGGCCGACCTACACCATCCAGGGCAACAATTACTCGACCGTCTCTGACGGTTTCACGGCCGTCGACAATGCCCTGACCAACATCAGCAATGGCGGCGGCATCAAGTATTTCCACGCCAATTCGACGCTCGCCGACTCCGCCGCCAGCGGCGCCAACAGCGTCGCGATCGGGCCGGAGAGCGTGGCCAGTGGCACCGACAGCCTGGCCGCCGGGCATGGTGCGGCGGCCAGTGCGCAAGGCGCCGTGGCGCTCGGCGAGGGTGCCAAGGCCAACAATGCCAACGATGTCGCTCTCGGTTCCGGCTCGGTGACGCAGGCCGCGGTCGGCACCTCGAGCACCACCATCAACGGCAAGACCTACGCCTATGCCGGGACCGCTCCGGTCGGAACCGTCAGCGTCGGCGATGCCGGCGCCGAGAGGACGATCACGAATGTCGCCGCCGGACGCGTTTCCGCCGGCAGCACCGACGCGATAAACGGTTCCCAGCTTTTCGCCACGAACACGGCGATCGAGGATCTGAAAGACGGCGTCGGAAACCTTACCCAGAATGCCGCGGTTTACGACACCAATCCGGATGGCAGCAAAAAGAACAGCATCACGCTGCAGGGCGGAGACGTCAACGCGCCGGTGGTCATCTCGAATGTCGGACCCGGTGTTGCCGGCACCGATGCGGTCAACGTCAACCAGTTGAACCAGGGCATAACCGAGACCAAGAGCTATACCGACAACCGTGTGGCCTACGCTATCGACACGGCCAACGACTACACCGACAAAGTGGCCGTCACGACCTTACAGCAGGCCAACGATTACACGGACCAGAAGCTCAGCCAGCTCAATTCTGACATCAGCGGCGTACGCGACGAAGCGCGGCAAGCGGCCGCAATCGGGCTCGCCGCCGCCTCGCTGCGCTACGACGACCGTCCCGGAAAGTTGAGTGTCGCGGCGGGTGGCGGCTTCTGGCGGGATGCCGGCGCTTTCGCGTTTGGCGCGGGCTACACCAGCGAAGACGGCCGCATCCGCGGCAATCTGTCCGGCACGGCCGCGGGTGGACATGTCGGTGTCGGCGCCGGCCTCAGCTTCACCTTGAATTGAGGCTGGAATGAACAGGCAAACCAGCCATGCCCGCCTTGCCGCACTGACTTGCCTGGCGCTCTGCGGCGGCCTCATGCCGGCTGTCGGGCAGGTTGCCTCGCAATACAGGATCAAGCCCTCGGACGTGGTGGTCCCTCCCGAGGTAAAACTGGGGGACTACCAGCGCACCATCCGTCCCTTCGAAAACTGGACATTGATCTGCGACGAGAACCTCAAAGCCCGCAAGAAGGTTTGCAATGTCTCGCAGGTGATCGAGGACACATCCGGCAAGATGGCCTTCAGCTGGTCGCTCGCCGCCACGCAGGCCGGCAAGCCGTACATGATCCTGCGCACCGCGCCGAACGCCAGGAGCGACGGCCTGGTGTCGCTCAAGTTCGAGGGGCGAAGCCAGGCGATCGACGTTCACCTGAACGGCTGCAACGAAATGGTCTGCGTCGGCATGTTGCCGGTGGGGCCCGTCATGCGCCAACAGATCTCGCAGAATGCGACGCCGGCGATCTCCTACTCGACCGTCGACGGTGGGACGATCACCGTGACCGCAACGCTCAAGGGGCTGACAGACGCCCTTTCGCCAGTCAAATAACCGGGGCAGCATCATGAGCCAACAGGACCAGTTCATGTCCGCAAAACGCAGCAGCCCGACCGTCGAGGCGGATCGGCAGAGGCTCGTCGAGCCCGCGCGCCGGCGCTGGCCACGCGTCGCCGGATTTTCGCTGTTGGGACTGGTGGTGGCAGGCCTTGGCTTCGCCGCCGGGAACTATGCCGCGATCGCCAATCTCGTCGGCGGCGCGACGGCCGCACAGGCTTCGACGGCGTCGCTGGCGCTTCCGGACACGCCTTTCCTCCAGCATGTCAAGCAAGCCGGTGTTCAGGCCTGTTCGACCGTCTTTCCGGTGCTCGGACAGATTTTGACGACTGGCACGAAATACAGCGTCAAATCGTTATGGAACGACCAGGCTGCCGACAAACATGCCGTTCAGGCCTTTGTCGGCATGGACTATGCGACGGAACGATATAGCGGGCCCGCAGCCGGCGTCGTTTTTGCATCGCCCACCGCTTCAGGTTGCGAGGGGGCAATGGTGCGGGTGGCGCCGTTCGCCAGCCCGTGTTCCGACATCCCGTCCGTTCTTCCGCGGGGCAGCAAGATCACCGACCACCTCGGGCAGGTCGAGGTCTACGAGCTTGGCGAAAACGCGGGGGAGGCCCTTCTCCTGCCGACGGGCAACAGCTGTGTGGTGATCTCCGTTGCTTCGGCGGCGAAATGAGCACGCGAAGCTGATGGCGACGGCTCCCGCAGAGGATTGCTGACTATGAGATATGGACCTTTGGCTGTTGTTCTTGGCATTGCCTTGCTCTGGGCCGGGCAAGTCATCTCGGCCGATCTGGTGGAAGGACCACCGGAGCCGCCGGCTCCGCCTCAGGAGGAAAAAGGCATCTGGGCGGCGATCGCCTATTCCACTGCCGATGTCAAATACGGCTTCTTCTGGGGCGCCGACAAGCGGCAAGAGGCATCGGATATCGCTCTCAAGTATTGTGAGAACGCGGGCGGACAGACCTGCACCGTCGTAGCCGTGTTCCGCAACCATCGTCATTGGGACGACGACGACCAGACCGGCTTTCCTTACAATCACTGTGGTGCCCTGGCCGTGGCCGAGAAGGCAACCAACCGGCTCACGCCCTGGGGCGCAAAGTCTGCTCAGACCCGCCGGGAAGCGGAAGACCTCGCCTTGCAGGCCTGCGAGGCGACAGGTGGCAAATGCAAGATCCGCGAGTGGGTCTGCACATGAAGCCTGGCGCCAAAGCCATCTCGGCATGCGGGTGGGCAAAGCGGGTTGGAAATGATGGATTGCGTGGGAAACGCGAGCTTCAGGACGCCAAGGCAAGGTCCCCACGGGTTAATTTGCGCATCTTGGTTTATGAAAATCTACTAGTTCTCGGCGCCGATCTATCTTCCGAAAAGTCTGCCGTTATAGCGGCCAACTCAGGATTCAGTCGCAAATAGCGGGCGATTCTGCCCGCATTGGCCACTGCCCGCTGTTTTTTGTCCTTTTCTCCGCTTGGCAGGTCTGGATTACCATCGTAGCGGGGTCGATGCTTATGTGCCATTTTTGCTACATTTCACAACCTTGTGGCCTGAATCCCCCTTTTAGCAGAGGCTAATTCAATAATTTCTCACACATTTCGTGAAACTGTGGGTAATTCTCGATGGGCAGGCCTTGGCTTGGTTGTAGCGCTCGCGGATAAGGGTGCTGGGGAAACGTTAGGGTGGGTTAAATGAATACGACAAGCATCTCGACCATTGGCAAGCGCCTTGGTCTTTTGATGACGGCTACCATGCTGACCTGCGGAAGTGCTCATGCGCTCACGCTCAAGGAGGCGATGGCCGTTGCGGTGGAATCCAATCCCGAGATTGGACAGGCAATCGAAAACCGCGAAGCAATCGAGTTCGAACTGCGGCAGGCCAAAGGCCTTTATCTTCCCAGCGTCGATGTCGAGGCATCGGCTGGAGTTCGTCGCCTCGACAATTCGTCCCGGCGCGCACTGTCCATAGAGGACGATTCGCTCTATCCGGCAGAAGCGGATCTGGTGGTTACACAGAAGCTATTTGACAGCGGAGCGCGGCGAGCGGAATTGAACCGCCAGGCGTCGCGAGTCGACGGAGCGTCCTTCCGGGTCCTGGAGCGCTCGGAATTCATTGGGCTGTCGGTCGTCCAGGACTACCTTGAATACATGCTGCAGGCTTCGATCGTCGCCGAAGCCAAGAAGAATCTGGGTTTCCATCAGGCGATACTTGGCGACATCCGGCAAGGCATCTCAGGCGGGGCGCTGAACGAGGCCGATCGGCAGCAGGCCGAGGAGCGTCTGTTCGCAGCCAAGGCACGCATGCAGGAGGCGACCGAAGAACTGGAAGCCTCCAAGATCCGCTTCTTCAAGACCGTCGGGAAACCGCTGGTCAACGCTTCGCGGCCCGCAGACGTCGCCGCCGCACTTCCGAGGTCACTTGATGACGCGCTGGGCCTGGCGCGGCAGAACAATCCGCGCGTTCACATGGCCACCAGCGATATCGCCGCTGCTGCTTCCATGGTGGATGCGGCCCGGGCGAAATATGGCCCCGAAGTCCTGGCTGAAGGCCGCGCCAGGGGTGGGTATGACATTGACGGCGACAACGGGGACGCCAGTGACCTTCAGGCGCGTCTGGTGCTGCGTTGGAACCTGTATCGAGGCGGCATAGACAAGGCCAATGAGCAGGAACAGATCCGTCGTGCCAGCGAGCAGCGGCTTGCCTATCACCAGGTGCTGCGCGAAATCGAGGAAGCCGTTCGCACGTCATGGGATCGCCGTTTCAGGCAGGCCGACCTTGCAAAGACGCTGAGGCAGCAGGCTGCTTCCAGTGAAAAGCTGGTTTCGTCTTATCGCGAGCAGTTCAAAGTCGGACAGCGCTCGCTGCTCGATGTGCTTGACGCACAGAATACGCGGTTCAACACGGCAACACTGGCGGACACAGCATCCTACGCATCGCTTTTCGCCCAGTACCGGTTGCTCGCGGCGACAGGCGAGTTGCTGAAGACGATGAACCTTCAGCCGGCAAAGCAGGCGACGGCATATGCACGCGCCGAGTTCAACGCACCAGAAACCGCAGACACTGAAACCTATGCGCGGACGCCATCGGAGCAGAAGAACGACCTGCCTTTCGATATCCTCGCGCCAGTGAGGAAAAAGTAAGACGGCATAGGGTCCAGCGAGGGTCCTTACGGGCATATCGTGAACCAGCAACCCAACATCCTCTCCCCCAAGGAGGCATTCAAGGCCTGCTTTTCAGCGGTTGCCGGCTATCTCGGCAGGCCGAGCGCTGAGACAGTGCTGTTTGCCGGGGTGCCGATCTCAGAGACGCGAATTGAGGTAGAGGATATTCGGCACCTTGCCGAGCGTATCGGCCTCGAGGTCAAGGAAGTCAGTCATCGCGATTTCCTGCGCGGACGCGTCGATCTTCCCGCCATTCTGTTTCGCGCCAGCCAGCTGCCTGTTGCCCTGCTCGCGGAGATTGAGCCGGGCGAATACCTGACTGCGCCCCAGGAGAACGGCCGCACCGCGATCAGCAGATCCGAGCTGGCCGCCAGCTATATCAGCGGCGGCGCTTCCTTCTCGATCACCTATGCCAATGCCACCGAGGGGATGAAGGTCGGCTCGGCGCAGAAGATCGAAAGGCGCCATTGGCTGACGGGGACGATGGGCGCCTTCTGGCGCACCTATTCGAAAGTCGTCCTTGCGGCGACCTTCATCAATGTGCTGGCCATTGCCTCGCCCATCTTCACGATGAACGTCTACGACAGGATTCTGCCGAACAAGGCAATATCCACACTGTGGGTTCTGGCAATTGGCATTGGTGCCGTCATCCTGTTCGATCTGCTTTTGAAGACGGCCAGGGCCTCCCTGATCGACTATGCCGGGCGCAAGGCGGATATTCGGATATCGTATCTTCTGTTCGAAAAAGTGCTGAACTCGTCACTGTCGGCGCGTCCCGGCTCGACCGGTGAATATGCAAACAGGATCACGCAATATGAGTTCGTCAGGGAGTTCTTCACCTCGAACACCATCAGTGTGTTCATCGACACGGCATTCGTCTTCGTCTTTCTTCTTGTCATCTATGCGATAGGCGGCTGGCTGGTGATCATACCAGCGTTGGCCTTTGTGATGTCCGTCATCGTCGGCTTGATTACCCAGCGCCGTATCGGCAAGCGCGTCGCCGCGTCAATGAACGAAGCTTCGCAGCGCCAGGCGCTGCTGGTCGAATCCATCTCCACGCTGGAGACGATCAAGTCGCTGCGCGCCGAGGCGTATCTGCTGCGAAAATGGGGGGAGCACTCCAAGAACGCTGCCAACACGTCCGAGAAGATCAAGCAACTTTCGGCGGCTGCGGGCAACATAACCCAGTCCATACAGCAGCTGGTGACCGTCGCTCTGGTCGTGGCCGGCGCTTACGCCTTCTCGGAAGGGCATGTTTCGACAGGCGCAATCATAGGAACGGTCATGCTGGCGAGCAGGGCCGTGGCTCCACTCGGCCAGATCGCCATCACGCTGTCCCGGTTTCGCCAGGCCATGCTCTCGTTGAGGATGGTGAACTCGATCATGGCTCAACCGGAGGATCGACCGGACACGGTGGGTTTCGTCAACCGTCCCATTCGCAACGGAGCGATGGTGTTCAGGAATGTCGGGTTTGTCTATCCCGGTTCGGAAAACGAGGTCTTGACCGGTCTGAATTTCACGGTGAAGCCGGGAGAGCGGATCGGCATCATCGGTCGCATCGGATCGGGAAAGACGACGATGGGTCGGCTGATCGGCAGGCTTTTCCTGCCGACCTCCGGTGAGCTGCTGCTGGATGGGATTGATGTTCGCCAGTATCACCCGTCAGAGGTTCGCGCCGCCGTCGGCATCGTTGCGCAGGCTGGCGACCTGTTCTCGGGCACCATCAAGGAAAATCTCCTGATGGCCTGTCCGGAGGCTACCGACGAGCAAATCATCGAAGCGGCAAAGGCGGCTGGCGTCGACGATTTCGTCTCACGACACCCGCGCGGCTACGACATGAATGTCGGCGAGCGTGGTACCAATCTTTCGGGCGGCCAGAGGCAGACGGTGGCGATCGCACGCCTGCTGCTGACCAAACCGAAAATCGTCTTTCTGGATGAACCATCGGGCTCGATGGATCTCGCATCGGAACGCCAGTTGATAAAGCAGCTCAAGGTCGCTTTCGACCGCGACACCACGCTGATCGTCTCCACACATCGCTTCAGCATGCTTGAACTGGCCGACCGCCTGATCGTTATCGAACAGGGCAAGATCGTTGCTGACGGACCGAAGGAACAAGTTATACAGGCGTTGCAGAAAACAAGCGCCTGATAAAACAAATGTTGATGCATCCAATGCGTTGGGGCGTGGGAAATGCTTGCCAGGGAAGATCGACCGCCGCTCTTTGCGTCGGCGTCCATATTCATAATAGGAGCGCTCTTCGTCGTTTTTGTCGCCTGGGCGTCCTTTGCCGAAGTCGATGAGATCGCACGGGGCGACGGCAAGGTGATACCCGCTTCCAAGACCCAGATCATTCAGGCCAGTGAAGCTGGTGTCGTCCAGGAAATCGCAGTGACGATTGGCCAGGTCGTGAAGAAGAATGATCTCATCATTCGCCTCGACAACACGCTCAACACGTCCAGCCTTGGCGAGCAGCAGGCCAAGGCGCGGGCCTTGCAGGCGCGCATTGCGCGGCTGCAATTCGAGCAGAGCGGCAATCTCGAAGGGTCATTTCCCTGTCCCCCCGAGATCCAGAAGACGGCGCCGGAAATCTGCGAAAACGAGCAGAAGCTGCTCGTTGCGCGCCGCGAAAACTTCGAAGTCAAGCTGTCGGTTCTCAAGTCGCGCCTCGATCAGCGCGAGAATGAATTGGACGAAGCCACCGCCAATCTCGATCGCCTGACCAAGAATCTGGCCGTTAGCGACCAGGAAAAGGCGCTGGTCGATTCCATGGTCAAGAAGGGGCTGATGGCGAGGACCGAGCAGATCCGCGTCGAGCGCGAGCAGACCGAACTGCAGGGGCAGTTGAACCTCGCCGGCGAAACCATCAAGAAAACCAAGGGGGCTATCACGGAAGCCCAGCTTCAGGTCAACGAACTCGGCCTGCAGTTGCAGCAGGAGGCGTTGAGCGACCTGACGGAGGCGCTGGCCGATCTCTCGGTGGTGGACGAAACCATAAGGGGGGCGACCGACAAGGTCGCACGCACTGATATCCGGTCGCCGGTGGACGGGATTGTCAACACGCTGGAGCTGAACACGGTCGGTGCCTTCGTCCAACCCGGCGCCGTCGTGGCCGGCATCGTGCCAACCTCGGAAACGTTGCTCGTCGAGGCGCGGGTGTCTCCCCGGGATGTCGCGTTCATCCGCCCCGACCAGGACGCGCTTATCAAAGTCACTGCCTATGATTTCTCGATCTTTGGCGGCATCGAAGGCAAGGTCTCCAATATTACAGCCGACAGCCTGGTCGATCAGAAGACAGGGGAGCCCTATTACCAAGTGCGCGTGTCGACGGATAAATCGACACTTGAGAGAGACGGCAAGGCCTATTCGATCATTCCGGGCATGATCTGTTCAGTCGACATCAAGACCGGACGCAAGACGATCCTGAACTATCTCTTGAAGCCGATCAACAAGGCGCGTCAGGAGGCAATGAGTGAGCGCTAGCGCTGACTCTGCCGGTCACGGGCGGTTGCTGCCTCCGGTAGCGCCCGAGGATTTTGGGCTGGAATTCCGGGTTGTGGCGCGTGGCGGCATACGACGCGGCATCCGTTTGGAACGGGCTTTCTGGGCGTCACTGAAGCAGATGGCCGAAAGCCGGAAGTGCACGATCGGCATGCTCATCGATGAGATCGCCGAAAGTCAGGCACAGACAGGTAACCTGACATCTGCGATCAGGGTGGCCTGCATGCGTGGATTGGGGAACGAAAACCTGACCCTGCGAAGGCTAGCGTCGATCAACACCATCAACGCCATACTGGTCGCCTGTCCGTCACCAGCCTTTGCCCTGGCATCGTCGAAGAAGATCCTGACGTTCAACGCGCCGTTCCAGCAACTGGTCAAGCGTCAATTGCCAATAGCCCCAAACGACGAAGCGCGCCATGACCTCAAGCTGGCGCTCGACCTCAATGTTGCCGACATATTCGCGCGGCTTGACGCCAATGGCGAAGCGCCGGTGGCTACCGGCTTTGTCATCGGCGCCGGTGAACGTCGATACCGAGGTCAGTTGAATGCGGTGCGGGCCCCGGTACTCGAGCCGGAGCTGCTGATGGCGTTCGTCTTCGGCGGCTAAGGCGTGTCGCGCTGAAACGGATCCAATCGACGGCTTCACGCCTTTTGTTTTATGCAGGTCGTTGTCCCAAAGCCGCTGCGCACTTTTGGCGTCAGCATTCACGGGTAGACGTCCCACCCTTCACCTGAACGCACCGCACGATCGTGCCGGAAGGCCTATGGCTGAAAACCTTCGCCCGGTGCGACGGTCGCGAAGCCGCCTTTGATGTCAGCCATCTGGGCTGCGCCCGGTCTTGAGCCGTGGATCCAGGCGCGGTCCGTGCTGAACGAATAGAGCGGAACGTAGTCCGGAAGATCGCTATCGCGCACGACGGTGTTGCTGAGGCTGTCGAGAATGAAGGTGCCGCTGCCTGTGCTCACCGACAGCACTGCGTGAAAGAAGCCTCTCTTGCGGTCCTGAAGAACAACGAGCGCCATGCTTTGCGCTGGAATGCCAGCCCTCAGCAGAGCCGTCATCTTGAGAATGGCAAAATCCTCGCAGTCGCCGGCTCGCCGTTCGAGAATTTCCGACGGCTTTGCCCAATAGTCGAGTTTGCCGTAGACAACACTGTCTTTCCGGTAGGCGATCAGGCGGTTTACGCTGCTGTTGACGAAGGATAGCTTCTCGCTGAACCCCTTGCCCTGAGCGGCTGAGACCATGCTGGCAAACGGTGCACTCTTGCGCTCGCAGGCGCTGCCTGCCGAGCAGCTGGTGATTGCCCGGTAGACGGGTGCCCAGCGAGCCGAGACGGGAAAATTGCGCATCGACAAGGCTACCGACCCGAATACGCCGGGAATAATCGACGCCGTCTGCAGCGGATCTATCCCGGCATCGCTTCGCGCCACTGACGAGCCATCCCCGCGATCAGCAACCGCCGGGACTGCCGGGCCATAACTGCCGAAAACCATACCGACCCGGTACGGGGCCGCAGGCTGCCAGGGCTGAGGCCTCGACAGCGAAACTCCACCGAGACAGGGCGGCGCCTGGAGCTTTTCCAGGGGCGTGCCGGCAGCGGCGACCTCCCCGGAAACGGCATTCGCGAATGAGGGTCCTGCCAGGCCGACGAGACCGATTGCCAGCAAGAGCACCTTGAACCCGGTTTTTCCCGGGGCTGATTTTTCTTTTTTCATAACGCCCACCTTTTGACTGTGGACGCTACCAATCTTGTCTCAAATTATTGGAAATGAAGGTGGATAACTTAGTCGCAAATGGCTTTGTCTATTTTCTATAAAATTTTATTCAATTTTATACTTCTATTCACCAAGAAACTTCGACTTGCCTCAGCCAAGCAAGTCGCACCGAAGCCGACATATATCAGGTTATATTGTCACAGTTTACCACGTGTAAAAAATGCCAAACTAAGCATATCAGAATATATGAAATGGATTGCGGGACTGTTGCAAAGCAGAAGCGGCCAATGTCTCTTCCGGGAAATGCCGGAGGGGTTTCAGCAATGATCAACAATAACGAGTTGGACAGTTTTTCGGGTTCCTTGGACGAGCATTCCGCGTCCAGCGAACATAACGGTCAGGCATCGCCGGGAGAGATCCTGGTTGCACAGGCAACTTCGGCGCAGCAGCCCGCACCGGCAGCGGCCGAACCGGTGCCGGTCGATGTTGGCAGCGGAGCGCCTGTCAAGCCGGCAGCGCCGGCGACAGCAAACGCACCGGCAGCGACGGCACCGCATGAATATGTGGCTGACGCCAGCAACATCGTAAAGCTACCGTCCAACGTTTCCATCGACAACATCAAGGTCGACGGCCACAACCTTGTGCTCGAACAGGCCGACGGCTCGGTGATCGTGATCAAGGATGGCGCCTTGAACGTGCCGACCTTCGTCATTGGCGACGTCGAGGTGCCCCGCGTTGCCTTGCTGGCAGCTCTCGAGGCAAGCCATGTCGACGTTGCTTTCGGCGCCGACGGTTCCATGTCGGCCGGCCCAGGCGGTTCGCCCCCCAGCGCAGGCGGGAATTTCGAAATCCCCGCCGGCGGTATCGGCGACGGGTTTGGCCTTTCGGCCTTGTTGCCCCCGACAGACTTGCAGTTCGGGTTGTTGGAACGGCGCGAACTGACAATCGGCGTTGCGGAAAAAGAAGAAAATTCCACCCCCTCGATCGACCTCATAGGCTCGGCAACAGTCAGCGAGGCCGGCTTGCCGGCGCGTGGCGGCGAGCCTGCCGGCTCGAACGAGGCTGCGTCTTCGGAGACGACCTCGGGCAACATCGGCTTCACCTCGCCGGACGGCGTGCAGGTGGTTTCGCTCGGCGGTCATGCGTTGAGTGGTGTGGATCAGACCTTCACCGATGCGACCGGCTCGCTGACGGCGAGTTATGTCTACGATGCGGCGACCGGCATCGGCACCATCCACTACACCTACACGCTTCTCGACAACACTGCTGGCAACGCCACCAATGTGAGCTTCCCGGTTGCGGTTACGGATGCAAATGGCGACCCGGCACCGAACGGCAATCTTGTCATCAATATCATCGACGACGCACCGACGGCAGTTGCCGACACCGATGCGGTGGCGGCGGGTTCGCACGCGCCGGTCGACGGCAATGTGATCAGCGGCGCCGGCAGCGACGGCAATGCGGCGGGCGCCGACACCAAGGGTGCCGATGACGCGACGGTTGCGGGCGTGGCCGCCGGCACGACGAATGCGGATCTGGACAGCGGCGTCACACTGAACGCGCCGATCCACGGCACCTACGGCACGCTGACACTGCAGGCGGATGGCTCCTACAGCTATGTGCGCGATGCCGGGACGCCCGGCGGCGTCAAGGATGTGTTCACCTACACGATCAAGGACGGCGACGGAGATCTGTCGCACACGACATTGACGATTTCGATCGGTAATTCGACACCGACGATCGGTGACTTGTCGCCGGCAGCCGGTGGCGGCGACGTGACCGTCAACGAGGACGATCTCCTGGCCAGCCGCGGACAGGGCGAATCGGCTGGATCGGACAGTTCAAAGGAGAGCACCACCCAGGGCGGCACGTTCACCATCTCGTCGCCCGACGGCATCGCCTCGCTGGCGATCGAGAATCATGCCTTCATCACCAATGGCGTGTTCACGGCCGGCTCCTTCACCACCGCGCTCGGCAACACACTGACGGTGACCGGCTACAATGCCGGCACCGGTGTGGTGAGCTATACCTACACACTCGTCGACAACGAGGCGCATGCGCCCGTTCAGGGCACCAACAGCCTGTTCGAGAACTTCACCGTCACGCTCACCGACCAGGACGCGCAGAGCGTCAACGGCACGCTGTCGGTCAACATCGTCGACGACGTGCCGACGGCTACGGCCGAGGCTTCGCAGAATGTTCTTGAGGGTGCGACGATCACCGGCACGCTGGACTTCGCTGCCGGCGCCGACGGCGCCACGGTGACGCATATCGGCGCCACGGCGCTGGTGTTCGGCCAAGACGGCTACTCGCAGGCGATCGACATCGGCGACGGCTTCATCAAGGTCAAGGCTGACGGCAGCTATTCATTTACGGCCAACAGTCCGGTCATTGGGGCCGGTGCGGCCTCGGCGACCTATACTGTGACGGACGGCGATGGCGACAAGGCGACGGCCGGCATCAGCTTTGCGGTGACGGATGCCAACCATCCGACGGCCGGCACGGCGGCGGCGGCGGTCGATGACGACGGGCTTGCTGGCGGCAATGCGGCAAGCACGGCGGGCGACATCGACGCCAACGCGGGCGAAGTTCCGCTCAGCGCCAGCGAAGCGACCTACAACGGCACGCTGGGCGGCAGCGTCGGCGGCGACGGCGCCGGTTCCAACGGCTTCTCGTTCGCGGCGCTGGACGGCACCAACGGGACGGTCGGCCAGGAGAACGTCACCTACAGCTGGAACGCCGGCAACGACACGCTGACGGCGACGGGTCCACGCGGCGAACTGTTCACGGTGCATGTGACCGATCCGGCCACTGGCGCCTACACGGTGACGCTGCTCGAAAACGTGCTTCAGGCCCAGGGTCCGAACGACGAGAACAATGCGACCGTCAACCTCGGCTATGTGATCACCGATGCCGACGGCTCGACGGCACCGGGCACGCTGACCATAACCTTCAACGATGATGCTCCGTCGATCACCAACGCGGTGGTCGGCAGCTCGGTGACGCTTGACGAGACGAACAATGGTCCGACGACGGACGGCGTGCTGACCCCGGCGCTGATGACGGCAACGAGCGCTGCGGCGATCGTGACGGTTTCGTCGAGCTATGGCGCCGACGGCGCCGGAACGACGACCTATGCCCTGTCGGTGACACAGGCGAACTCCGGACTTGCGACGGCACAGGGCGATCATGCGATCACGCTGGTGCAGGTCGGAAGCACGATCGAGGGCCAGTACAACGACGGCGCGACGCACACGGCGTTCACGGTGTCGATCGCACACGGCGTTCACGGTGTCGATC
>NZ_JBFUDB010000009.1:0-437994 GCF_056404935.1 Mesorhizobium sp. P2_A8 | reverse complement strand
GGATGACATTGAGGCCGATGCCGCCGAGGCCGAAGACGACGGCGGTCGCGCCTTGCTCGACCTTGGCCGTGTTGATGACCGCACCGATGCCGGTGGTGACGCCGCAGCCGATGTAGCAGATCTTGTCGAAGGGCGCGTCGGGATTGACCTTGGCCAGCGCGATCTCGGGCAGCACGGTGAAGTTGGAGAAGGTCGAACAGCCCATATAGTGAAAGATCTTGTCCTTGCCGATCGAGAAGCGCGACGAACCGTCGGGCATCAGGCCCTGGCCCTGGGTGGCGCGGATCGCCGTGCACAGGTTGGTTTTCCGCGACAGGCAGGACGGGCACTGCCGGCATTCGGGCGTATAGAGCGGGATGACGTGGTCGCCCTTGTTGACGCTCGTGACGCCCTTGCCGACATCGACGACGATACCGGCGCCCTCATGGCCGAGGATGGCCGGAAACAGGCCTTCGGGATCGGCGCCCGACAGCGTGAACTCGTCGGTGTGGCAGATGCCGGTGGCCTTGATCTCGACCAGCACCTCGCCGTCGCGCGGACCGTCGAGGTCGACCTCCATGATCTCCAGCGGCTTTCCGGCGGCGACTGCGACTGCGGCGCGGGTTTTCATCAGGCAATTCCTCCAAAGGCGATTTTTGCGCAAGCTTTCAGGTTTTGTCTTGGCGATCAACAGCTAGCTGGTTCCAGGCATGGGCCAATACGGAGAATTTTAATCCCAAATCGATTGAAAGGTCGCGATTGACCCGGCCGGCTTGACCGCGCCGACACAGGCCATAAAAGGAACGGCCGACCCGAGGGATGACATTCCGCATGTTCACCAAGATCCTGATCGCCAATCGCGGCGAGATTGCCTGCCGTGTCATCAGGACGGCGCGCAAGATGGGCATCGCCACGGTTGCGGTTTATTCCGATGCCGATCGCGATGCCGTGCATGTCGAAATGGCCGACGAGGCGGTGCATATCGGGCCTTCGCCTGCCGCGCAGAGCTATCTCGTGCCAGAGAAGATCATCGCCGCCTGCAAGGAGACGGGTGCGCAAGCCGTGCATCCCGGCTACGGGTTCCTCTCCGAGCGGGCGGCCTTCTGTGAAGCGCTGGAAGCGGAAGGCATCGTCTTCATCGGCCCGAAACCACGGGCAATCAGGGCGATGGGCGACAAGATCGAATCAAAGAAGTTCGCCAAGGCCGCCAAGGTTTCCACCGTGCCCGGCTGGCTCGGCGTCATCGAGAATGCGGACCATGCCGAGAAGATCGCCGGCGAGATCGGCTATCCCGTGATGATCAAGGCCTCGGCCGGCGGCGGCGGCAAGGGCATGCGTATAGCCTGGAGCCAGTCGGAAGTGCGCGACGGTTTCGACCGGGCGCGCTCGGAAGCCAAGAGTTCGTTCGGCGACGACCGCGTCTTCATCGAGAAGTTCGTCGTCGATCCGCGCCATATCGAGATCCAGGTGCTGGCCGACGCGCATGGCAACGCGGTCTATCTCGGCGAACGCGAATGCTCGATCCAGCGCCGCAACCAGAAGGTCGCCGAAGAGGCGCCATCGCCGTTCCTCGACGCCAGGACACGTAAGGCCATGGGTGAGCAGTCGGTGGCGCTGGCCAGGGCAGTCGACTATCAGAGCGCAGGCACCGTCGAGTTCATCGTCGACAAGGACAAGAACTTCTATTTCCTTGAAATGAATACACGATTGCAGGTCGAGCACCCGGTGACGGAGCTCGTCACGGGTATCGATCTGGTCGAGCAGATGATCCGCGTCGCCGCCGGCGAAAAGCTCGCCTTGAAGCAAGGTGATGTGAAGCTGAACGGCTGGGCGGTGGAAAGCCGGCTGTATGCCGAAGACCCGTACCGCAATTTCCTGCCCTCGATCGGCCGACTGACGCGCTACCGGCCGCCGGAGGAAGGACAATTCGGCGACGTCGTCATCCGCAACGACACCGGCGTCACCGAAGGCTCCGAGATCTCGATGTTCTATGATCCGATGCTGGCCAAGCTGTGCACCTGGGCGCCAACGCGGCTCGCGGCCATCGACGCCATGTCGGAAGCGCTCGACAGTTTCGTCGTCGACGGCATCGAACACAACATCCCGTTCCTCGCCGCCCTGATGCAGCATCCGCGCTGGCGCGAAGGGGTGATATCGACCGGTTTCATCGCGGAGGAATACCCCGACGGCTTTGCGCCAATCGTGCCGAGCAACGATGAGAAAGCCGTGCTGGCATCGATTGCGACTGCGGTGGAACTGCTGCGCCGCGACCGGCTCGACCGGCTGGGAGGGCGGTTGGCGCCGCATTCAGGGGCGCTGAAGCGCGACTGGGTGGTGAAGATCGGCGAAGACTATCTGTCGGCGTCCATTCTCGAAGGCATGATTTCCATTCCGATGGAAATCGATCTGTCGATCGAGGGCGGCAAGGCGCTGACCGTTTCGTCCGACTGGCGGCCGGGCGACCTGATCTGGCGCGGCTCGGTCGGTCAGCGCAAGGTTGCCGCTCAGGTCAGGCCGGTTGCCAATGGCTTTCGCATTGCCTGGAAGGGCATGTCGGTGACCGCGCGCGCCATGCTGCCGCGTATCGCCGAACTTGAGAGGCTGATGCCGGAGAAAGTGGCCCCGGACACGTCGAAACTGCTGCTGTGTCCGATGCCCGGCCTGGTTGTGTCGATCGCCGTGTCCGAAGGCCAGGAGGTCAAGGCCGGCGAGACGCTGGCCGTGGTCGAGGCGATGAAGATGGAAAACGTGCTGCGTGCCGAACGCGATCTCGTCGTGTCGAAACTCAACGCCAAGCCGGGCGATAGCCTGGCGGTGGATGCGGTGATCATGGAATTTGCGTAAGGCGAGCCAGGCAGGGCACGGCAAGCCTGTGGTCGGCGGTCGTTTGTGCTGGACTGGCATCGCCGGGTCCCGGACAATATATCTCCATCGACTCAGGACCTTCACGCAGCATCATGGCCGACGAAAAACTTCCACGCGATCCCCTGAAGCGCGAAGCCGCGATCGCGGCCGCGCGGCCGGAGGCGCCGACACGGCCCTTCGTCCATCTGCGCGTGCATTCGGCCTATTCGCTGCTGGAGGGCGCCTTGCAGATCGGCAAGGTGGTGGCTCATGCGGTCAAGGATGAAGCCCCGGCGATTGCCGTCACCGACACCAACAATCTGTTCGGCGCGCTGGAATTCGCGCAGAAGGCGGTGAAGGACGGCATCCAGCCGATCATTGGCTGCCAGATCGCGCTCGCCTTTTCCGGCGAGAACAGCGATGGCCAGCGCGACCGCCGGCGGCAAGGTCCGGATATGCGGCCGGTCGTCCTGATAGCGGCGACCGAAGCCGGCTATTCCAATCTGGTCAGGCTGGTCAGCCGCGTCTACCTCGAAACACCGCCCGGCGAGGCGGTGCACCTGACCACCGAAATGATTGAGGGTTTTTGTGACGGGCTGATCTGCCTCAGCGGCGGGCCGCGCGGACCGATCGGCATTGCGCTCAAGGAAGATCGCCGCGATCTGGCCGAGGCACGGCTTTTGACCCTCAAGACGATGTTCGGCGACCGGCTCTATGTCGAGTTGGACCGGGTTTCCGGTTATGATCGAATGATCGAGAAATCCTCGATCGATCTCGCCTATGCCCATGAATTGCCGCTGGTCGCCACCAATGAGGCGTTCTTCTCGGCGCGCGACGATTATGACGCGCATGACGCGCTGATCGCGATCGCCGAGGGCTCGGTCGTTGCCGCCGACAACCGCCGGCGGCTGTCGCCGGACAATTTCCTGCGCAGCCAGGCCGATATGGCCAGGCTGTTCGCCGACCTGCCGGAAGCAATCGACAACACGGTCGAGATCGCGCTGCGCTGTTCCTACTATCCGAAGAACCGCAATCCGATCCTGCCGCGCTTCACCGGCGGCGACGTTGCCGACAATGACGCCGCCGTGCAGGCGGAAGCCGACGAACTGGCCCGCCAGGCGCATGAGGGGCTCGACGCGCGGCTGGCCGCGCACGGCCCGACCGCCGGCTACACGGTCGAGCAATATCGCGAGCGGTTGAATTTCGAGCTCGGCATCATCACCAAGATGAAGTTTCCCGGCTACTTCCTGATCGTTGCCGACTTCATCAAATGGGCCAAGGCGCAAGGCATTCCGGTCGGGCCGGGCCGCGGTTCGGGCGCAGGCTCCCTGGTCGCCTATTCGACGACCATCACCGACATCGACCCGTTGCGCTTCTCCCTGCTGTTCGAGCGCTTCCTCAATCCCGATCGCGTATCGATGCCCGACTTCGACATCGACTTCTGCCAGGATCGCCGCGAGGAGGTGATCCGCTACGTCCAGCAGAAATACGGTCGCGACCAGGTCGGCCAGATCATCACCTTCGGGACGCTGCAGGCCCGCGCCGTGCTGCGCGACGTCGGCCGCGTGCTGCAGATGCCCTACGGCCAGGTCGACAAGCTCTCCAAAATGGTGCCGCAGAACCCGGCCAATCCGGTCAAGCTCGCCGACGCCATCGCCAACGAGCCGCGCTTTGCCGAAGAGGCCGAGAAGGAGCCGATCGTCCAGACGCTGCTCGACATGGCGCAGAAACTGGAGGGCCTCTACCGCCACGCTTCGACACACGCCGCCGGCATCGTCATCGGCGACCGGCCGCTGTCGGAGCTGGTGCCGATGTACCGCGATCCGCGCTCGGACATGCCGGTCACCCAGTTCAACATGAAATATGTCGAGCAGGCCGGGCTGGTGAAGTTCGACTTCCTCGGCCTGAAGACGCTGACGGTGCTGGAGACGGCGGTCAAACTGATCCGCCGCCGCGGCATCGAGATCGACCTGGCGACGATCCCGCTCGACGATCCCGAGACTTACGCCATGCTGTCGCGCGGCGAAGTGGTCGGCGTGTTCCAGGTGGAAAGTGCCGGCATGCGCAAGGCGCTGATCGGCATGCGGCCCGACTGTATCGAGGACATCATCGCCCTGGTGGCGCTCTACCGGCCGGGGCCGATGGAGAACATCCCGACCTACAACGCCAGAAAGCATGGCGAGGAGGAGATGGCGTCGATCCATCCCAAGATCGACCATCTGGTAAAAGAGACGCAGGGCGTCATCGTCTACCAGGAACAGGTGATGCAGATCGCGCAGGAGCTTGCCGGCTATTCGCTCGGCGAAGCAGATCTTTTGCGCCGCGCCATGGGCAAGAAGATCCGCGCCGAGATGGACAAGCAGCGCGAGCGCTTCGTCTCGGGCGCGGTCGAACGCGGCGTCGCCAAGCCGCAAGCCGACTTCATTTTCGATCTGCTGGCCAAGTTCGCCGACTATGGCTTCAACAAGTCGCACGCCGCCGCCTATGCGGTGGTCTCTTACCAGACCGCCTATCTGAAGGCGCATTATCCGGTCGAGTTCCTGGCGGCGTCGATGACCCTCGACATGGGCAACACCGACAAGCTTGCCGATTTCCGCCAGGATGCGCTGCGCCTCGGCATCGAGGTTCTGGCGCCGTCGGTGATATCGAGCTTTCGTCCCTTCGAGGTCGGCGAGAACCGCATCTACTATTCGCTGGCCGCCCTAAAAGGCGTCGGCGACGCAGCGGTCGAGCACATCGTTGCCCAGCGTGGCGAAAAGCCGTTCAAGAACCTCGCCGATTTCTGCGAGCGGGTCGATCCCAAGATTGTCGGCAAGCGTGTCTTCGAAAGCCTGGTCATGGCCGGCGCGCTCGACTGTTTCGGCCATGACCGCGCTTCGATGATGGCTGGGGTGGAGCGGATGATGGGGCTGGCGTCGCTGGCGCAGCAGAATGCGGTCTCCGGCCAGCACGATATCTTCGGCGCCTCGCTCGGAGCGCAGTCGCAGGCGCTCAATCTGCCGGCGACGGACCCGTGGCTCGCCGCCGACCGGTTGCACCGTGAATTCCAGGTGGTCGGCTTCTATCTCTCCGCCCATCCGCTCGACGAATACAAGGCGGCCCTGCAGAAGATGCGGGTGCAGAACTGGGCCGAGTTTTCGGCGGCCGTCAAACGCGGTGCCGCCGCCGGCCGGCTCGCCGGCACGGTCACCACCAAGCAGGAGCGCAAGACGCGCACCGGCAACAAGATGGGCGTCGTGGCCTTTTCCGATACATCCGGCCAGTATGAAGCCGTGCTGTTTTCCGAAGGACTGGCGCAGTATCGCGACCTGCTCGAGCCCGGACGTTCCGTCGTCATCACCGTCGCGGCCGAGGACAGGCCGGAAGGCGTCAATCTGCGCATCCAGACGGTGCAATCGCTGGAGGACGAGGCAAGCCGCATCCAGAAAGCACTGCGTATTTTCGTGCGCAACGCGACGCCGATCGGCACGCTGGCCAGCCAGCTTGCGGTCAGGGGCGAAGGCCAGGTCAGCTTCGTGCTGATCAAGGAAGATGGCGAGGGGGAAATCGAGATCGAGCTGCCCAATCGCTACCGGATCTCACCGCAGATCGCCTCGGCGATGCGTGCCGTGCCGGGCGTGGTCGAAGTGGAGCTGGTGTGAACCCCGCCCTTGCGGGCCGGCGGCAGTCCGCCGCGTGGCTCTTGCCGCGAACGCCACCGCAATCGTCATGAAAGCGGCGGACAAGGACGGGTTGCCAGACAATTCAGCAATGGCGCGGTTACGCGACAAGCTGCGCAAGCTCTATCACGGACGCACCCCGGCGGCTTTCCGGTTCCAACTGGTATCTGTTGTCATCGACCTCGCGATCATTGCTTTCTTCATCGCGACGCCGGTTCTTCAGGACAAGCCGTCATTCCTCTGGCTCGACTATGCGGTGGCGGCGCTGGTCGCCGCCGACATGATTGCCCGGCTGCTGGCCTCCAACGACATGCTGCGGCTGATGAAACAGCCGACATCGTGGATCGATGCCTTCATCCTGCTGACGCTACTGATGCCGACCGCGCTGGCGAGCCTCGGCTTCCTGCGTATTCTGCGACTTTGGTCGCTGTCGCGCAGCGGATCGCTATGGCGGCATTTCGAGATGCGCGGCGTCAAGAAATGGCGCGAGGCAAGCCAGGCGGTCATCAACCTGTTGACCTTCCTGTTCGTCATCACCGGCTTCGTCTACACCTTCTTCTTCCGCACCGGGGCGGGGCTCGAGAACTATATCGACGCGCTCTATTTCACCGTCGCTACCGTGACTACGACCGGCTTTGGTGACATCGTCCTGCCCGGGATCGCAGGCAAGCTGACCGCGATCGCCACCATGATCATCGGCATTTCGCTGTTCGTCAGGTTGGCGCAGGCGCTGTTCCGTCCCAGCAAGGTATTCTTTCCCTGTCCGCAATGCGGGCTGCAACGGCACGAGCCCGACGCCGTCCATTGCAAGGCCTGCGGCCACCTCCTCAACATACCCGACGACGGCAATTGACCGGCTTGAGACCCATCCCGCCGGAGTACACAGGTTATCCGCTTAAAACTGCGGGCCACCTATCTGGCTGTAGTTGACGCCGCCGAAGCTGATGCCCGTCAGGCCGGGAGCCGCCATCTTGCGCTTGTGACCATCGCGGCAGTCGAACACGGGCCACTCCGTCTGTTTGCAAGGGATCTCGCGGCACATTCGGCTCAGGCAATCGCCCTCGGTGAGCAAGAACAGGCTGTTGCCAAGGCGCCGAACGGTACTTCCGTCATCGGAACGCCAAGTCCAGGGAATGCGCAGCGAGGAAATGAATTCGCCGACAAGGCCATCACTGGCAGAATGCGCGCCCAGACTTGTTCGATAATGCGACATGGACGCAGAATAGTCCGCCACAATTGTCGGGTTATAGCGGGAAGCCGCAGGATTATCCGACGCTAGAAGGTGCGTTCCCGCTTCGGCCTCCGCTTCGCCGGTGGCTACCAGCGCCGACATCAACAAAACAGCGACGATCACAAGAGGCATCGTTGCACCATCTCACGCTTGCTCTCTGTCTCCAGGAGCGTCTCATCCCGCCGCCCAGCTACAGGCAGCAACGTCAGATCAGGGCACGAAACTCTCGTAGACTCAATCTCTACCAGACCGGATCATGCTTTAGGACGCGGCGATCTTCGCCGGTTGTGGCGCTTTTCGATGCAGATTGAGCAGATTGCCCAGCAGGATCAGCAGTGCGCCACCGGCGGTGAAGGCGTCTATCCGCTCCTGATAGAGCAGCCAGCCGATCAGCGCCGACAGCGGCACGCGCAGGAAATCCATCGGCGAAATGACGGTGGCGTCGGCATAGGCAAGCGCCCGGGCCATGCAGAAATGCGACGACATGCCGGTAAAGGCGATCAGCAGGATCCATGGCCACAGCTCCAGCGCCGGGTTGCGCCACTCATAGAGCGCCGGGATGAGGCCGAGTGCCGATTGGATGATCAGCATCCAGAAGATGATGCGCACGACGCTGTCCGTGCGCGTCAGCGACTTGACCAGCACCAGCGATATGCCGAAACAGACGGCGGCACCGAGCACGACGAGGTGTCCCGGATCGACCGAGCCGACGCCGGGGCGCACGATGATCACCACGCCAATCAATCCCAGCACGATCGCTGCAAGCCTTGGCCGGGAAAGTCTTTCCCCGAGAAAAGTCACCGCCAGGATCGCCGTCCAGATCGGTGTGGTGAATTCGATCGAGATCAGCACCGCCAACGGGATCAGTGTCAGCGCGTAAAGCCAGGCCGCCTGGCCGGTATAGTGGACAACGTTGCGGGCCATGTGGGCAATGGGGCGCTGCGTTCGCATGGCTGCAAAGCCGCCGCTCATCATCACCAGCGGCAGAAGAATGAAAAAGCCGATCACCGAGCGCAGTTCCAGCACCTGGAAGACGTTAAGCTCGGCCGTCGTGGCGCGGCCGGCGACCGACATCGCCAGGAACGAGGCGATCGACAGTGCCATCCAGAACGCGGCCTTGGGGATGGAGGGGGTAGGGACCATGCCCGCTATCTCGCAGGCCGGGGCCCTTGCCGCAATTGCTAGCCGCTGCATTCTTCTAGGCCAGTCGCGATGCCTGGATGTTGCAAAACAGTCATGTTGCGATCGGAACCCTATACGGCAACAGGCGTTGAGCCTGGAGACTCTGCCGTGCCTTGCCTTGCAGGCCGTCCTGCCTTTTCCAAATCGACAAGGAGAGCTTCGATGAGATCATTCGCGCAATTCGGGCTTGCTGGCTGTCTGTTGGCCGCGGCTGGCACGGCACATGCCGACGAGGCCAAGTTTCTGCAGTCGTTCAATGGCAATTTCGCTGGCAAGGGCACTGTCCAGGTAACCACCGATGTGCCGAACGTTAGTGTATCCTGCAACTTCAAGTCGAATGCGACCTCAACCTCACTCTCGCTGGATGGCAACTGCCGCGGTCTCGTGCTGGTAACGCGGGCCATCAGTGCCAACTTGAAGGTCACGGGTGCGAAGTACAATGGCATCTATGTCGGGTCTCGCACCGGGCCGGCACAGCTGAATGGCAGCCGCTCGGGCAACGCGATCAATCTCGGCATTGGCTGGGCCAAGGAGGTCAACGGTGATCGAAAGGCGCGGATGACGGTTGAGAAGAACGGCGAGAACGGCATCCGGCTTACGGTCACCGACACCGACCCGAAAACCGGCAAGAGCGTGGTGACGAGCAGGATCGATCTGCAGCGTACCTGACCAGGGCGTTGTCGATATTCAGATGATGAGGGCCTCAAAATAGCGGGTTTCTGCGCTTCCGGTGCTCACGCGCCGGAAAGTACGCGCCGCCCCCGGTTCTCGAAACCCACCACTCTTGGCTCGGACTGATATGAAACTCAGTCCTCAAGCGGTTCCGGCGGATCGGCGTCACGGCCCTTGCCGAATGTATAGCCGGTTTCCACAGCCTTGCGGCCGAACTTGTCGCGCAGGGCATCGATGGCGCTTTCGGCCATGGCGCGTTTGCGCGACTGAACGTCCACCAGATCGGGGGGGTCGGCCTTGTCGTCGTCCGAGAGGTCGCTGACGCCGATGCCGAGCAGCCGATATTTCGTGCCGTCGGTTTCCTTGCGCAGAAGCTCCACCCCGGTCTGAAAGATTCGATCGGCGAGCCGGGTGGGGTCGCCGAGCTGCCGGTTGCGCGTGCGCAGCTTGAAATCCTGGGTCTTCAGCTTCAGCACCACGGTGCGCCCGGCGATGCCGGATTTCTTCAACCGTGCCGAGACCTTCTCTGAAAGCCCCCTCAACACCGCGACGAGCTCGTCGAGCGAAGCGATGTCGGTGTCGAAGGTGGTTTCGGCCGATACGCTCTTGGCATCCTGGTCGGGATCGACGCGGCGGACGTCCTCGCCGCGCGAAAGGCGGTGGAGCCGGTCGCCCATCGTGCCGTAACGGCGCATCAGGTCGCCACGATCCATCTGCTGCAGCTGACCGATGGTGCGGATGCCGTCGCGCTCCAGCGTGGCGTTGAACGCCTTGCCGACGCCCCAGATCATGGTCACAGGCTGCGCCGCCAGAAAGCCGACCGCCTCGGTCTCGCCGATGACCGAGTAGCCGCGCGGCTTGCGGAAATCGGACGCTATCTTGGCGAGGAACTTGCAGTAGGACAGGCCAGCCGAAACGGTGATGCCGATCTCCTTCTCCACCGCCAGCGCGAAGCGCGCCAGCACCACCGCTGGCGGCAGGCCGTGCAGCCGTTCGGTGCCGGCGAGATCGAGAAACGCCTCGTCGATCGACAGCGGTTCGACAAGCGGCGTCAGCGCCTGCATCATGGCGCGCACCTCGCGGCCGACGCGAACATATTTTTCCATGTTGGGGCTGATGACGACCGCCTCCGGACAGGCTTCGAGCGCCTTGAACATCGGCATTGCCGAGCGCACGCCCTGGATGCGGGCGATGTAGCAAGCGGTGGAGACGACGCCGCGCTTGCCGCCGCCGATGATCAGCGGCTTGTCCTTGAGCGCCGGATTGTCGCGCTTTTCGATCGACGCATAGAAGGCGTCGCAGTCGATATGGGCGAGATGCAGCCGGTAGAGCTCGGGATGGCGCGCCAGCCGGGGGCTGCCGCAGCGGTCGCAGCGGCGCGTCTGGCTGCGCTGAAACGTCAGGCAGTCGCGGCAGAAACCGTGATCGGGATTGTTGACAGGGGCTGCCATCGCTGCGAACATAAAGAGAACAGAGGCAATGGTACGACAGTGCAAGGCCAGCGACAAGGCTGGCCTGGGGAGAACGCATGAGCACGACCATAGCGCCGCTGGCCCCCGAACTCTGGGCCGATTTCGAGGATCTCTTCGGCAAGCAGGGCGCATGCTACGGCTGCTGGTGCACGCATTTCCGGCTGGCGCCGGCGATGCGCCGCGAGAGCAGCCGCGAACGCAACAAGGACCACATCAAGGCACGCATCGAAGCTGGCCCGCCGCCCGGCCTGCTGGCATTCGAGGACGGCAAGGCGGTCGGCTGGATGCAGATCGGACCGCGCGCCGACGTGCCCGAATGGAACAATCAGGGCAGGGGGTCTGCACCCGTCGATGCCGCCGACGCCATGGATCCGGCAGTCTGGGCGATCTCCTGTTTCTTCATCCGCACCAAGGCGCGCGGCAGGGGCATCACGCATCGCCTGGTCGAAGGCGGTATCGATTTCGCCCGCAAGAATGGCGCCCGGATGGTTGAAGCCTGTCCGATCGACCTGTCCCGCGATTCGCGTTCGATCGGGTTGTTCGTCGGCTCGTCGCGGGTGTTCGAGAAGGCCGGTTTCGAGCGGCTTGTGGAACGCAAGGCAGGCCGGCCGTTGATGCGGCTTGTGCTGTGACGAACTTTTCCGCCTTGGCATCATTGTTGATCTCACCTTGCGGTTGCAGCGGTAATTTCATACCAGACGAATGAAGCGTTCCTTCTAAAGCGCATGCGCTTTGGGTTTTTGTTTTTTGGATGTCGTTCTCCCAAACCGGGGGGTCCAGTTTTGGGCGACAGCATTAGGTCAAACGGAGAATTCACGTGAACCGTGCCCTGCCATTCGCTTTCCTTCTTGCATTGAGCGCGCCTGCTTTCGGCCAGACCGTCGATGGCCCGGGTGCGAAGCAATTGTCGGAAGACCTGTCCCGCTATGTCGGCAAACAGGCGCTCGACAAAGGCATCCTGAAGGTCTCGGCCGAGGGTGATGCCTACAAGATCGTGTTTGATTTCAAAGCGCTTGTCGGGTCACTGCCCGAGCAGAAGCTGCTCAAATTCGACGTTGCGCCCTATGCCCTGATCGTCAAGCCGCGCAGCGATGGATCCTGGGATGTCTCGATGGATTTTTCGCAAAGCGCCTCCTTCGAGTTCAACGGGCCCGAAGGTCTGCAAAGCACGCAGTTTTCGATCAAGGACGGCAAGGGTTCAGGCGTATACGACCCCAATCTGGCGGCCTTCACGAGCGGCACCAGTTCGATGGCCGGCATGACGATGGCATCGAAGGATGCCAAGCAGCACGTGGAAGCAAGCGCAGGGGCCGCCACTGCGACGATCGCCGCGACCAAGTCCGCGACTGGCGGCGTCGATTTCACAACCTCGCAAAAGGTGTCGAACTTCGTCGAAACGATCAATTTCGACGATCCCGAGAGCGGGTTGAAATTCCCGGTCAACGTCAAATCGCCGGAACTGTCGGTCGAGGCCAGCGGCAAGGGGGTGCGGACAAAGCCGCTGCTCGATCTCCTCGCATTTGCCGTGGCCAACGAAGACGAGGCGACGCTGAAGGCAAACCAGGCGCAGCTCAAATCGCTTCTGCTTGCCGCCTTGCCGGTTTGGGAACATGTCGAGGGAACCTACGGCTTCAAGGATTTCGCGGTGGAAAGCCCGGTCGGCAATTTCGGCGCGACGCAGCTCAGCACTGCGTTCGGGTCCGACGGCGTCGCCCAGAACGGCAAGATCACCTATGGCATCAAGGCATCGGGGCTGACCGTGCCGCAGCAGCTTCTGCCGAGTTGGAGTGTGGCGCTGCTGCCCACCGACATCGACCTGAACTTCGGCGGCGCCAACATCGATCTCGACAGTATGGCGAAGAAGGCGATCGAAGCCTTTGATCTCAATCAGGATCCGCCGCTGTCGGCTGATTTCGGCGACAAGCTCAAAGCCGACTTCATGGCCAAGACTCCGAAGGTCGTCCTCGGCCACAGCACCGTGAAGAACAAGGACACGGAGATTGCTCTGGAAGGTGAGATGACTTTCCCCGGCGAAAAGCCGGAGGCAAGCATGACGGTCGATGTCACCGGCTTCGACAAGCTTGTCGACGGCCTGCAGGCGGCGGCGAAGTCGGAACCGGAGGTGGCGCAGTACGTACCTGTCGCTCTCATGGTAAAGGGCTTTGGCAAGACGCTGCCCGATGGACGCATCGAATGGGTCGTCAACGCCAAGGCCGACGGTTCGGTGATGGTCAACGGCGTCATGGTGAAGCCGGCCGATCCGGCCGTGGACGATAGCGTCGATGATGAGGGCGGGGACGATGACAGTGGGGCCGATAGCGGCGGGGCGGGAGCGAAACTGAACCCTTGAGGGCTGGCTTCTACAATCCGAGCGCGCCCGCGATCAGTGGCGCGGCTTCATGCCAATCCTCGACGACGACGATGTCGTCCGGCACCGGCGTCAGGAAGGCGCGCAGCGAATTGTCGGCCATCAGATGGAACAGGCTGGCGTCGGCGACCGATTCCCTCACTGACGCCAGGTTGTGAGGCTGGTCGTCGACGAAGACCACCGGCCGGCCGGTCTTGCCGCGAAGCCTGGCCACCGCCGGTCCCTTGGCCATTTCAGTGGTCAGAAGCGGGTAGCTCAGCCCGAGAGCATCAAGATGAGCGCGCCGCACGGCACGGTGCCTGTGCGGCATGGCCGTCAGCAGAATGATCTCGGCGCGATCGCCCAGTCCCGCCAGGGCATCCGCGGCGCCGTCGGTGATGCTCTGCCAGTCGGCTTGGGCGTCAAAGAAATCGCCCAGAAGTGCCGTGACTTCGGGCTGTTCGATCAGGCGACCGCTCGCCGTCTCGGCGATGTTGCCGGTCAGGCGGAACGAGGCCAACGTCAGGCCGAAACCGCGCGCCTTGAGGAAATGCGGGAAGGGGCGGATGAATTCGAGCACGACGTCGTCGACGTCGAGCACCAGCAGCGGACGGTCGTCGGCTGCCAGTTCCTCGATCTGGCGCGCGGTTTCGGGGTCATCGCTCATACGGAATGCTCATGGTTGTCGTCGCCCAGCGGCAGTGCCCGCAAGGCCTTGCCGACAGCGGCCGGCGGCGTGCCGGTTTCCTCGGCAAAGCGCATCAGCGTTGGCTCGTGGGCGAGAATGAACTGCAGGACGCCGGCCAGGAATCCCGGTTCGCTGGCAGCCTTGCGGATCGAATGCGCCTCGATGCCGGTGATCGCCAGAAAGCGCGGCAACAGCTCCGGATCGGAGGCGACGAAGCCCAGAGCCTTGACGGCAATGTTTTCCGCTTCTTCACGCATTGACGCTGCGTTTGCCATCACTACCTTCGGTGTGTGGAATGAGTCTCTCCCGCAGTAATGGCAAGAGATGCTTGCGGCAAGCCATTAGAGCGGCGCCCGAGGTGGAATCCAGACAGGCTTTTCGCACGGTGGATTTCCGTTTCGTCAATCATATTGCCGTAAAGTGAAGCAGGGTTTGGTGCGTCTTGAGCTGGACGCATTACGGTCGCCTTCGAGCGGAAGGCGGTCGGGACGGGATATCGATGCCGAAGAAGGTCATGATCGTCGAGGACAATGAGCTCAATATGAAGCTCTTTCGGGACCTCATCGAAGCAAGCGGTTACGAGACCGTGCGCACCCGCAACGGTTTGGAAGCGCTCGATCTGGCGCGCTTGCACCGGCCCGATCTCATCCTGATGGATATCCAGCTGCCTGAAGTTTCGGGGCTGGAGGTGACCAAATGGCTGAAGGAGGATGACGAACTGCACGTCATCCCGGTTATCGCGGTCACCGCATTCGCGATGAAAGGCGACGAGGAACGCATCCGCCAGGGTGGCTGCGAGGCCTATATATCCAAGCCGATCTCGGTGCCGCGTTTCATAGAAACCATCAAATCCTATTTGGGTGATGCGTGATGTGCCCTTTAAGCCGAGCCGGAGCTTTGTGACATGACTGCACGGATCCTCGTCGTCGACGATATCCCTGCCAACGTGCGGCTGCTGGAGGTTCGGCTGCTGGCCGAATATTTCGAGGTGCTGACCGCCACCAACGGGCCGGATGCCATCGAGACCTGCGAGAACGGCAAGGTCGATGTCGTGCTGCTCGACGTGATGATGCCCGACATGGACGGCTTCGAGGTCTGCCGGCGGCTGAAGAGCGACCCGGCGACATCGCACATTCCGGTGGTGATGATCACCGCGCTGGACCAGGTTTCCGACCGCGTGCGCGGGCTCGAGGCCGGTGCCGATGATTTTCTGACCAAGCCGGTCAACGACCTGCAGCTGATGACGCGCGTCAAGAGCCTGGTCCGGCTGAAGTCGCTGACCGACGAGTTGCGGCTGCGCGCCTCGACGACGCGCAACATCGGCATCGAAGAGCTTCTGAGCCGCAATTTCGCCTCCGACGACACGACGCCGAAAGTGCTGTTGATCGATGAGCGCACATCCTCGGTCGAGCGCATCCAGAAGATGCTGCGCGACCGCGCAGACCTCGACGTCACCAGCGATCCGCATGCCGGCTTCTTCCAGGCCGCCGAGACGTCCTACGAATGCGTGATGATCTCGACGGCCTTTGCCAATTTCGATCCACTCCGGCTCTGTTCGCAGTTGCGCTCTCTCGACCGCACCCGTTTCGTCCCGATTATCCTGCTGGCGGAGGCGGGCGAGGAAGAGCGCATCATCCGTGGCCTCGAGCTGGGCATCAACGACTATCTGATGCGGCCGATCGACCAGCAGGAACTGACGGCACGGTTGCGCACCCAGGTGCGCCGCAAGCGCTACAACGACCAGCTACGCGCCAGCGTTACCCAGACCATCGAAATGGCGGTGACCGACGGGCTGACCGGGCTGCACAACCGCCGCTATCTCGACAGCCATCTGCAGACGCTGTTTGATCGTGCCGTGGCGCGGCGGCGGCCGCTGTCGGTGATGATCACCGACCTCGACCGCTTCAAGTCGATCAACGACGCTCACGGCCATGACGGTGGCGACGAGGTGTTGCGGGAATTTGCGCGACGGCTGCGCAAGAATGTCCGCGGCATCGACCTTGCCTGCCGCTTTGGCGGCGAGGAGTTCGTCGTGGTGATGCCGGACACCGACGGCACGGTGGCCGAGAAGGTGGCCGAACGCATCCGCGCCGAAATCGCCCAGTCGCCTTTTGCCATCGGCCCGGATGGCAAGACGATCGAGGTCACCGTCAGCGTCGGCGTGTCGTCGGTGCTGAAGGGGGTGGACACGGTGGGGGCGCTTATGAAACGCGCCGACCTCGCGCTCTACGAGGCCAAGAGCGGCGGCCGCAACCGCGTCGTCGCCAAGGCGGCGTGACCGTCCAGACAAGATTATCCAGTCAACCCGATAGGGTTACCCGTTTACCTTAATCCAAGCGATTCCCGAGCCTTGGTTAAGAAATGGTTGATTTTCATAAGCTCTTGCGCAAGTGTGCTGGTCAAGACGAAGCCGGCACGAGGGTAGACAACCGGTTCGATCTCCAGAATACCCCATGATGCTCAGGTCCGCCGCATCTCCTGGGTCCGTGGGGTCGGCCGGCCGGCGCTGGCACATAGTGGCCTCCTCGTACCGCTGCCAACCGCCGACCGGCCCCCACCTTTCCAAAAGGACATCAGAGCTCCGTGCCAAGGCACGGAAGACTCTGCGTTTTTGCGCTTAAAATCCGGATATCGTTTTTGGGACTGCGACGGCGATAGGCATACCGCATCGCCTGTTACTGCGTGACAGGCCTGTTTGTGGCAGCCGACAATGGAGGGGAATGGTACCCCTCCATTTCATACATATGGCGCACAAGGGGCTTGCGGCAAGACCCGGCTCCTCCCGTAGAACCGCGACCCAGGCCAGGGTACGCAAAACGAGAGTTGCGATAATGATTTCAGATCATGCGGTGGTGATCGCCGGGGGCGGTCCGACGGGATTGATGCTGGCGGGCGAACTGGCGTTGGCAGGGGTCGACGTCGCCATTGTCGAACGACGGCCCGACCAGAGGCTTGCCGGCCTGCGCGCCGGCGGCCTGCATGCCCGAACCATCGAGATGCTCGACCAGCGCGGGATTGCCGATCGGTTCCTCGAGCAGGGCCAGTTGGGCCCGGCCTTGGGCTTCCACATGATCCGTTTGGATATCAGCGACTTCCCAACCCGGCACAACTATCTGTTGGCGCTGCGGCAGAACCACATCGAGCGCATCCTGGCCGAATGGGTCAGCGAGTTGAAGGTGCCGATCTATCGTGGACACGAGGTTGCGGGGTTTACCCAGAACAACAGCCGGGTCGATATCGACCTGTCCAACGACCACCGTTTGCAGGCGAAATATCTGGTCGGCTGCGACGGAGGCCGCAGCACCATTCGCAAGGTGGCTGGTATCGAATTCGCCGGATGGGATCCGACGATGAGCTGGATGATCGCCGAGGTCGAGATGTCGGAGGAGCCGGCATGGGGCTTTCGCAGCAACGCCTTCGGCATTCATGCCTTAGGTAAAATCGAGGAGGGCGGACGGGTAGGCGTCGTTTTGACCGAGCCGCGATTGATGACCAGCGGCGAACCCACGCTGCGCGACCTCAGCGAGGCGTTGGTTGCCGTCTACGGCACCGACTACGGGGTCCACAGTCCGACCTGGCTCTCGCGCTTCACCGACATGACGCGGCAAGCTGCGACTTACCGCGACAGGCGCGTGCTGCTGGCGGGCGATGCGGCGCACATCCACCCGCCGATGGGCGGGCAGGGCCTCAACATCGGCGTGCAGGATGCAGTGAACCTGGGGTGGAAGCTGGCCCAGGTGGTCAAGCGGACATCGCCGGAAAGCCTGCTGGATACGTACCACGCCGAGCGCTACCCGGTCGCTGCCCGTGTCTTGCAGAACACGATGGCGCAGGTTGCGCTTCGGCGTATGGACGACCGCAGCAAGGCCATGGGCGATATCCTTTCCGAGCTACTCGGCATGGACGAACCGCGCAAACGAATGGCCGCTGAAATGTCCGGGCTGGGTGTCCATTACGACTTCGGCGAGGGGCATCCACTGCTCGGACGGCGAATGCCCGACCTCGACCTTGTGACGGCCGATGGTCCGCTGCGCGTCTTCACCTTGCTGCACGACGCCCGGCCGGTTTTCCTCAACCTTAGAAACGCCGGTGATTTCGACATCGCGCCGTGGGCGGATCGGGTCCGGCAGGTCGACGCCGTGTATTCCGGTGCGTGGGAGCTTCCGGCCCTCGGTGTGGTCGAGGCACCGGCCGCCGTGTTGGTCCGGCCCGACGGATATGTAGCCTGGGTAGGGGATGGAACGCATCCGGGACTTGCCGAGGCGCTGACCGCCTGGTTCGGACGGCCCGCCGCGGGGCCGCGGGCACAATGAGGCCGGCTCACGTAACCTGTTGAAATTGCATCGCGTCGTAACTCACGGTGGAAAAGTCTGCTGACAACCGATTGACAGGATGTTCCGCATGTGCAGAAATTGGTTGGACCATTGGACCACTTGGAGGATTTGTGGACCAGAACAGCCTGCCACCCATTCAGACGACGGCGCGCGATGACGCCGTGCTGAAGGCGTTGGTGGGGTTTGTTCGCGCCGAAGCCTTGCAGCCTGGCGAGCGGCTGCCAACCGAGCGTATTCTGGCCGAGCGGCTGAAGGTCAGCCGCAACACCGTGCGCGAGGCGCTGACTCGTTGGGAAGGGCTCGGTCTCGTCGAGCGCCGGCAAGGCAGCGGCACCTATCTCAAGGCGGCCGTTTCGCACGACATGCTGCATATGCCGCTGACGCTGGCGGGCGGCAATGATTTCACCAGCCTGATGCAGACACTGGAAATCCGCCGCGCGCTGGAGGCGGAGGCCGCCGCACTCTGCGCCGAACGCGCCAGCCAGACCGACATCGCCGAGATCGCGCGCAAGCTCGACATCATGGAGCAGGCGTTTCGCACGCGCGACGGCATGTCGTCGGAAGAGGACTGGGAGTTCCACCAGGCGATATACCGGGTCTCGGGCAATCCGCTGTTCGAGCAGATCATCGCCGCCATGCACGAGCTGTTCCACCGCTTCTGGGAGCATCCACTCGGCGTGCGCGACTTCGGCCATGCCAGCTTTCCCTACCACCGCACCATCTACGAATGCATCGCCGCCCGGGACCCGCAGGGCGCCCGCGCCGAAGCGCTCAAGCTGATCGCCACCGTCGAGGACGATCTGAAGCGCGGTGCGGCCAAACTCAAACTTTCGAGCCAGACATGAACGAGCATCCATCCGGTTTCGATCACGACTATCTCGCCGAGGCGGCAACGCTCTTGGCGCATGACGAGCCATTCCCGGGCGGTGCGGTGGTGCCGCCGATCTACCAGACCTCGCTGTTCACTTTCGCCAGCTATGCCGAAATGGCCGACACTTTTGCCGGTAAACGAAAGCAGCCGATCTATTCGCGCGGCGACAATCCGACGGTGATGGAGTTCGAGGCGCGGGTGGCCGCGCTCGAGGGCGCTGAGGCCGCGCGCGGCTTTTCCAGCGGCATGGCGGCGATCAGCGCCACCGTGCTTGCGTTCGTTGGCGCCGGCGAGCGCATCGTGGCGGTGCGGAACTGCTACGGCGATGCCTACCGGCTGTTCGAACGACTGTTGCCGCGGCTCAACATCAAGGTCGACTACGTCGATGGCTCCGATCCGGACGCGGTGGCGGCGGCACTTCCCGGCGCCAAGTTGCTATACCTGGAAAGCCCCACCTCGATGATGTTCGAGTTGCAGGACATCGCACATCTGACGCGGTTGGCCAAAGAGCAGGGCATCGTCACCAGCATCGACAATTCCTGGGCGACGCCGGTGTTCCAGAAGCCGATCGCGCACGGCGTCGACTTGGTGCTGCACTCGGCCTCGAAATATCTCGGCGGCCACAGCGACACCGTCGCCGGCGTCGTGGCGGGTTCGGCCGCTCACATCAAGCATATCAACGAGCAGACGTACTCCTATCTCGGCGGCAAGCTGTCGCCGTTCGAGGCCTGGCTGCTGCTGCGCGGCCTGCGCACGCTGCCGCTGCGCCTGCCGCACCACATGAAGAGCGGCATGACCATCGCCGAACGGTTGAAGGCGCATGCCAATGTCGAGCGCGTCAACCATCCCGCCTATTCGAACCATCCCGGCAAGGCGACGTTGGCCGGTTACGCCGGGCTGTTCTCGTTCGAGGTGACGGACGACATCGACATCCCCGTCTTCGTCGATGCGCTCAAATATTTCCGCATCGGCGTCAGCTGGGGCGGGCATGAAAGCCTGGTCGTGCCTGCCAAGGCGTCGCTGGAGCAGACGCCGGGACTGAATTCGATGGCGCGCTTCGGCGTCAGCCCCCGAACCATCCGCTTCAATGTCGGATTGGAGAGTGTCGAAGATCTCTGGGCGGACGTCGCCCAAGCCTTCGAAAAAGCCAGAAAATAACAAGCGGGTTCAAAATGGGAGTCTTGAACATGAAAAAACTGACCGTCATGCTTGCCACCGTTGCGGGGCTGGCGATTTCCGCCGGAAGTGCTGTGGCCGATTCGACCCTCAAGATGGTCGAAGTCATCACCAGCCCGCCGCGCACCGAATTCCTGAAGAAACAAATCGCCGAGTTCGAAACCGCCAATCCCGGCATCAAGGTCGAGCTGATCTCGCTGCCCTGGGGCCAGGCTTTCGAAAAATTCCTGACCATGGTGCAGGCCGGCGATACGCCCGACATTGTCGAGATGCCGGAACGCTGGATGGGCCTCTATGCCAACAACGCCCAACTCGAGGATCTCGGCCCCTACATGGCCAAATGGGACGACGCCAAGACGCTCGGCGAGCGCGCCAAGCAGTTCGGCTCGACGGTCAACAACACCCAGTTCATGATCCCCTACGGCTATTATGTGAACGCGCTGTTCTGGAACAAGAAGCTGTTCAAGGAGGCTGGCCTCGACGGCCCGCCGGCGACGCTCGACGATTTCGTCGCCGATTCCAAGAAGATCTCGGCACTGCCCGGCAAATATGGCTACTGCCTGCGCGGCGGTCCGGGCGCCTTCAACGGCATGCACATGTTCATGAACATCGCCGCCGGCAAGGGCGGCTATTTCAACGAGGACGGCACCTCGACCATCAATGACGAAGGCTCGGTGAAGGGCCTACAGATGCTGGCCGACATGTACAAGGGCGGCCTGGCGCCGAAGGATGCGGTGAGCTGGGGCTTCAACGAGACGGTCACCGGCTTCTACTCCGGCACCTGCGCCATGCTCAACCAGGATCCGGACGCGCTGCTCGGTATCGCCGACAAGATGAGCGCCGACGACTTCGCCGTGGCGCCCTTGCCGGTCGGCCCGAGCGGCAAGTCCTATCCGACCCTCGGCTATGCCGGCTGGGCGATGTTCGCCAACTCGCAGCACAAGGACGACGCCTGGAAGCTGATGGCAACGCTGCTCTCGCCCAAGGACAATCTGGAATGGGCCAAGGAAGTCGGCGTCGTCCCGATCCACAACGGCGCCGACCAGGACACTCACTTCAAGACCGAGCAGTTCAAGGGCTGGTTCACGGAGCTGAGCGACACCTCCAAATATGAAATGGTGACGCCGCCGACGCATCTGGAGAATCTCGGCAATTTCGTCGACCAGGTGGCGATTAAGAACTTCCAGGAAGTGCTGCTTGGTCAGAAGACGGCCAAGGACGTCGCCGACCAATGGGCTGCCTTCCTGACCAAGGAACAGCAGGACTGGTTGGCGAAGAACAAGAAATAGCTCTTCATCCTTCTCCCCGTTTTGCCAGGAGAAGGATGCCCCGATAGGGCCGGATGAGGGGCGGCACAGGCTTCCGCCAAGTTAGCGCTGCCTCTCATCCGCCTGCCAGCTTTCGTCGCTCGAAAAGCCAAGCAATTGGCTTTTCGTCCGCTGCGCGGACCGCTCCTCAACTCCCGTGAACGGGAGAACGGCGCTTTTCACCAGCCCCAACGCTTCCTGGAGCCAATCCACAGCCAATGACCTATGCCGTGTCCGAAATACGATCCGCCAGCAAGCCGCGCCGCAGGTGGCTATCACATGGCGCTATCGAACCATGGCTCTATCTCAGCCCGGCCATCCTCCTTCTGGTCGTCGTGCTTCTGGTGCCGCTGGTGATCGGCATCAGCTACTCCTTCCGCAAGTTCTCGGCCTTCAAGTCGGAATATGTCGGGCTCGGACAATATCAGGCGATGCTGTCGGATCAGGTGCTGGGGCAGGCGTTGGTCAACACGCTGTGGTGGACTGTCGCCAGCCTGTTCTTCCAGTTCTTCCTCGGTCTCGGCCTGGCCCTGCTGCTCGACAAGCCATTTCCGGGCCGCAAGGTGGTGCAGGCCCTGGTGTTCCTGCCCTGGGCGGTGCCCTCCTTCCTGTCGGGTCTGACCTGGGCCTGGCTGTTCAATCCGATCATCGGTCCGCTGCCGCACTGGCTTTTCGCGCTGGGGCTGAAGGCCGAACCGACAAATGTTCTGTCCGATCCTTCAACCGCCATGTGGGGGCCGATCGTCGCCAATATCTGGTTCGGCATTCCGTTCTTCGCCATCACACTGCTGGCGGCGCTGAAGTCGATCCCGTCGGAATTGCATGAGGCGGCGGCGATCGACGGCGCTTCGCCATGGCAGCGCTTCACTAAAGTGACGCTGCCGTTCCTGGCGCCGACCATTGCCATCACCGTGATGTTGCGCACCATCTGGATCGCCACCTTCGCCGACCTGATCTTCGTCATGACCGAGGGCGGGCCTGCCGGCTCGACCAACACGGTGCCGGTCTACATCTATGTCAGCGCCTTCAAATCGCTGGACAAGGGCTATGCCTCGGCGGTGGCCGTGCTGCTGCTCGTCCTGCTCATTGCCTATGCGATCGCGCTGATCGGCATCCGCCGCTCCCTGGTGAGGCACGTCTGATGATCGCAGGACGCTCAGCCTCGCAGCGGTTTTTCGGCGGCATCGGCCTCTACGCCGCTATCGCCGCCTATGTGATATTCGCCCTGTTCCCGATCTACTGGACGCTGAAGATCTCGGTCACGCCGGAGCGGCTTCTCTATTCCGAAGGCATCACCTTCTGGCCGTCGCACATGACGTTGCAGAACTTCGTCACCGTGCTCGAAGCCACCGATTTCCCGCGCTATTTCCTCAACAGCGTCATCGTCTCGGTCTCGACGGCGGGACTGGTGACGGTGATTGCCACGCTCGCCGGCTATGCCATGTCGCGCTTCACCTTTCGCGGCAAGGCGGCGCTGGCGCTGATGTTGCTGCTGACCCAGACCTTTCCGCTGGTGATGGTCATTCCGCCGATCTACCGCGTCATGGGGCAGATCGGCCTGATCAACAGCCTGACCGGGCTGATCATCATCTACACCGCCTTCAACACCGCCTTCGCCACCTTTCTGATGCAGTCCTTCTTCGACGGCATCCCGAAGGACCTGGAAGAGGCTGCGATGATCGACGGCTGTACGCGCGCGCAGGCAATGCGCAAGGTGATTGTGCCGCTGACGCTGCCCGGCATGGGAGCGACGCTGGGCTTCGTCTTCACCGCCGCCTGGAGCGAGCTCCTTTTCGCGCTGATGCTGATATCCAGTGACGACCAGAAGACCTTCGCGGTCGGCCTGCTCACCTTCATCGGCAAATTCGCCGTCGACTGGGGGCAGATGATGGCGGCGTCGATCCTGGCGCTGATCCCGGTCTGCATCTTCTTCGCCTTCCTGCAACGCTATCTCGTCACCGGCCTGACCGCTGGCGCCGTCAAAGGATAGATCGATGGCCTCTGTTACGCTCGAAAAGGTCCGCAAGGATTATGGCTCAGTCCGCGTCCTGCACGCGGTCGACCTTGAGATCGCCGACGGCGAGTTCGTCGTCCTGGTCGGCCCGTCAGGCTGCGGCAAGTCCACGCTTTTGCGCATGATCGCCGGCCTGGAGGAGGCTTCCGGCGGCGAGATCCGCATCGGCGAGCGGCTGGTCAACGATGTCGCGCCGAAGGATCGCGACATCGCCATGGTGTTCCAGTCCTACGCGCTCTATCCGCATATGGATGTGTCGAAGAACATGGGTTTCAGCCTGATGCTGAAGAAGGCTGCTAAGTCGGCGATCGACACCCGGGTGGACGGTGCCGCCAAGCGGCTCGGGCTCGAAACTTTCCTGCAACGCCTGCCGCGCCAACTGTCCGGCGGCCAACGCCAGCGCGTCGCCATGGGCCGCGCCATCGTGCGGGATCCCAAGGTGTTTCTGTTCGATGAACCGCTGTCGAACCTCGACGCCAAGCTGCGCGTCCATATGCGCGCCGAGATCAAGGCGTTGCACCAGCAGCTGAAGACCACCTCGGTCTACGTCACCCACGACCAGATCGAGGCGATGACCATGGCCGACCGCATCGTCGTCATGCATGACGGGCTGATCCAGCAGGTCGGCGCGCCGCTGGATCTCTATGACCATCCGACCAACATGTTCGTCGCCGGCTTCATCGGCTCACCGGGCATGAATTTCCTGCCGGCGGCGGTTCGAAAGGGCGATACGTTGGTGGCTGTGCTGGCCGATGGTCAGGCGCTGCGCCTGCCGGACGGAATGCCGCTAAAGGACGGTGACGTCATCACCATCGGCCTGCGGCCCGAGCACATCAGGCTGGCGGATGACGGCGCACTGCAGGGCGAGGTTGGGGTGGTGGAGCCGCTCGGGCTTTCGACGCAGTTCTACGTCAAGCTGGCCGGCCAGCAGCTCTGCGTCTTTGCCATGGGCCGTGCCGGCGTGAAGCCCGGCGACATGGTGCGATTGTCTGCCGATCCGGCGTCGCTGCATCTGTTCGATCCGAAAAGCGGTGATCGCATTGGATAAGGGCCTGCGGCCAACCATGAAAACAAAAACGCCGCCCAATGGGCGGCGTTTTGGCATTTTCGGAGAAACCAGATTACTTGATCTTGGTTTCCTTGAATTCGACGTGCTTCTTGGCGACCGGGTCGTACTTGCGGAACGACAGCTTGTCGGTCTTGGTACGGCTGTTCTTGCTGGTCACGTAGAAGAAACCGGTGTCGGCGGTCGACAGAAGCTTGATCTTGATGTTTGCGGCTTTGGCCATGATCTCAGTCCGTTATGTTCGTGGGGTTTTGGCCGCTGGAGCACGGGAAAACACCCGGACGCGGGAAACTTGGCGCGACACATAAAGAACGTGCCTGGAAAGTCAAGCCCGGCAGGCCCTCGTTGGCCCAGCGGAGCCGGCCTGTGGCTTCAAATCATGCGATTTCCGCCGCGGATACCGCAACCTTCTTCCAGTCTCCGGTCGAGTTCCACCAGCGATTCGGATTGGCGCGGTCGTCCAGCCCCTTGGAACGGCTGGCCAGGATCGGCTGAATGCGCATCACCGGCTCCTGGTAGGAGTGCGCCTGGAAAATCGCCTCGACGACGCGTGCGGCCAGCGCCTGGTCGTCGGGCAGTTCGAACGAAACCTCCACCGTGCCGGGGCGTCGCCGCATTTCGGTTTCGGCGCCGGCGGCCGCACCGTCAAGCGGCCTGTAGCGTTCGATGCCATGCGCCGACTGATAGGCATTGCGGTCATATTTGCCCATCGCCAGCGGCGCTATCGCCACCACCGCGTCCATGATGCGGTCGACGTCGGCGGCCGGCGCCTGGAAGGTCACGAGCAGGAGCAGTGTCATTCGCAACGAGGTGGTTTCAAAGCCGCTGTCGATCATCAAAGTATCCTCAACTTCAGGTGTTTTGAGGCAACCTTATAACCGGGGGCTGCTGACATGGTTCTGTCAGCAGCCTGTCATCGCACCACGCTGAAATACAGGACGCGTGGTGCCGCGCTACAGGAGGATCTTGCGGATCACCCGGACGCTGACCAGGGCGATGTAGGCGGCGAAGAACAGGCCGAGCGACCAGCCGAAACCGGACGGACCGAACACGTCCATGCCGATGCCGATCGCTTGCGGGCCGAGCACCATGCCGACGCCGTAGCAGAGCACGAAGGCGGCGTTGGCGGATGCCAGTTCGTGGCCGGAAAGCTGCGAGCCGAGATGGGCAAGGCCGATCGTGTACATGGCAGCGACGACGCCGCCCCAGATGAACAGAAGTGCCGCCATCAGGTGCCAATTCTGCGCAAACAAGGGCATGAAGACCGTGCCGGCAAGGCCGACGGTGGCGCAGGCAATCAGCAGATAGCGGCGGTCGCTGACGCGGTCGCTGATCATGCCGATCGGGATCTGCAGCAGTACGTTGCCGAGGCCGATCATGGTCAGCAGAAGGGCTGCGTCGGCCTCGGAATAGCCGATTCGGTTGCCGTAGATCGGGAACAGCGCAAAGCCGCCGGTTTCGACAGCGCCGAACACCAGCACGGCGGCGGTCGCCGACGGCACCAGCCAGATGTAGCGCAGGAAATTGCTGGTTTCGCCGTCGGAGGAGATCGACGGGCTCTCGTTGCGCGCCGCCAGAACCGGTATGGCGGCCAGTGTCACCAAACCAATGATGACGCCGAACGGCCTGAAGCCGGAACTGCCGAGATGGGCGAACAGCCAGGGTCCGGCGGCAAAACCGAGCGACAATACGGTGGCGTAAATGCCGAGGACAAGGCCGCGCCGGTGCGGCGGCGCCGAGGTGCTGATCCAGAATTCAGACAGAATGAACAGCACCGTCAGCGCTATATGCAGCACGATGCGCAGCGGAAACCACATCCAGAAATCCGGCGCGAAGTGAAAGCCGATGAAGGCCAGGGCGCCGGCGGCGATCATGGCGACCATGGTCCAGGCAACGCCGAAGCGCACCGCGAGCGGCGTGGCCAGCGGGGCACCGGCAATCGAGGCCAGGCCGGCGACAGCGGTGTTGAGGCCGATCATTGAAGCCGAATGGCCGCGCGTTTCGAGAATGACGCTAAGCAGCGGCATGCCGAGGCCGATGGCAATGCCGACGACGCTGATCGACGAGATCGCCGCCACCATCGGCAGCCAGTGTACGCGTTCGTCGCCCTGTGGTTGGGTATCGACCGTCATGGGATGTCTGAATACTCGATGTTCTACAGAATTTCGCGGGTGAAGTGGTTGCGGACAAGCCGGTAGAAGGGCACGGGACCGCCCGGACGCAACAGCGGATCATGGGCGAGGCGCTTTTCCAGTTCGTCCAGGATCATTCGGGTGATGTCGGGTATGTCAGCTTCCCTGGCCTTGGCCAGCGGCAGCCAGACCAGCTCTTCGAGTTCGTTGGTCGGACCGCCCCCCGGCAGTTCGACGGCGACATCGTCGCGCCAGGCGCTGAAGAAACGCGTGTCGAAGCGGCGCACCCGATTGGGCGGCGTGACGGCGCGCGCGACGAAACGCAGCATATCGAGAGAGGGTTGCACCTCGTGCTCGGCAAAGCCCTGCCAATCGGGCCTGGAAGTGGCGAAAGCACCTTTGCGGCCGATCAGCATCCCGGCTTCCTCATAGGTCTCGCGGATGGCCGACAAGGCGATGGCACGGGCCCGTGCGGCGCTTGTGCGGCCTGGCCCCGCGATCAACTTTGCTTCCTGCTCCGGATGCAATGCGGCAGCGACCGGGATGCGGCTGTCGGCAGGGTCGGTACGGCCACCGGGAAAGACGAATTTGCCTGGCATAAAGGCATGGCTGGCGTGACGGCGGCCCATCAAGACCTGCACCGCATCGCCCTCGCGGTCGAGCAGGATCAGGGTCGCCGCGTCGCGTGGGCGGATAGGCCGGTCGCTATGAGCGATCATGCTCCGCTCGATCCTGTCGACTTCCGCCTTGGCCATACCGTCCATGCGCAGGACCTAGCGGAAACTTCTGGCAAGCGAAAGTAGCCTTTCACGTCGGTATGTTGCACCAGCGAGTGTAGCCAACTTTTGACCTAGACCCCGGGATGGGGCTCGATCACATCCTGCTCGCCACCGAATCCGTGCATATAGAACGCCCATTGCAGTCCGATGACGGCACCCTTTACCGGCTGCAGCAGCGCCACCGCCAAGATGATGGTCAGCGGTACCCAGATGGCGATGTGCTGCCAGGTGGACAGAGTCGATGTCGCCTCGACGGCCATGAAGGCGCCGAGCACGATGTGGCCCACAATGACGATGACGAGATAGGCCGGAAGGTCATCGGCGCGATGGTGGTGCAGTTCCTCGCCGCAAACGCTGCATTTATCGACGGTCTTGGTGAAGGCGCGAAACAGCTTGCCTTCGCCGCAATGCGGGCAACGGCCGAGCATGCCGCGCTTCATCGCCGTCCACAGCGGGCGGGCGGCCCGGCCCGAGTGATGTTCTCCGCCGAAAACCTGTTCTTCAATGGCTGTTGTCATCATCGTCTCCTGCCGCGCGAACCCGGTCGCGATTGCGACGCGCGGGCGCGGCCCTTGGCCTTGTGAAACGACCGCTTGGAGCCCGGCAAAGGCTTGGGGTCGGTCAACATCTCGAACCGCATCGCGCCGGCCATTGGTGCCACCTCGACGAGCCGGACCTCGACTCGGTCCGCGAGCTGGTAGCCTTTGCCCGAGCGTTCTCCGAACAGGGAGCGGGCCGCTTCGTCGTATATATAGTAATCGCCATTCAATGTTGACACCGGGATGAAACCATCCGCGCCATACTGCGGCAATTGGACAAATAGTCCCGATTTGGTGACGCCGGAGATGCGGGCGTCGAAGCGGTCGTCAACGCGCTCGGCGAGATAGGCGGCGATCAGCCGGTCGACGGTGTCGCGCTCGGCCGCCATGGCGCGCCGTTCCGTGCCTGAGATCAGCACTGAAACGTCTTCGAGCCGCGCTTCCTCGTCCTGCGTCAGCCCGCCTGGGCCAAGGCCGAGTGCGGCAATAAGTCCACGATGCACGATCAGGTCGGCGTAACGGCGGATCGGCGAGGTGAAATGCGCGTAGCGCTTCAGGTTGAGGCCGAAATGGCTGATGTTCTTGGGCGAATATTCGGCCTGGCTCTGCGAGCGCAGCACCACTTCGTTGACCAGGCCTTCATTGTCGGCGCCGCGCACGCGCTCCAAGATGCCGTTGAACTGGCTTGGCCGCATCTGCGCGCCGCGCGCCAGCGACAGGCCAAGCGTCTGCAGGAACTCGCGCAGCGATTCCTGCTTGGCCAGCGAAGGCGCGTCATGGACGCGGTAGACCAGAGCCTGCTTCTTCGCCTCCAGCGTCTCGGCGGCGGCGACATTGGCCTGGATCATGAATTCTTCGATCAGCTTGTGAGCATCGAGCCGGTCCGGCACGATGACGCGATCGACGGTGCCATCCGGTTTGAGCAGGATCTTGCGCTCCGGCAGGTCGAGTTCGAGCGGCTGGCGGCCGTCGCGGCCACGCTTCAGGATCGCATAGGCGTCCCACAGCGGCTTCAGCACGGTGTCGAGGATCGGACCGGTCTTGTCGTCCGGCACGCCGTCAATGGCTGCCTGCGCCTGTTGGTAGGCAAGTTTCGCCGCCGACTTCATCATGACGCGGTGGAAGGAGTGCCGGAGTTTGCGGCCATCGGCCGAAAAAACCATGCGCACGGCGAGCGCCGGCCGGTCCTGGCCTTCGCGCAGCGAGCAGAGATCGTTGGAGATGCGCTCGGGCAGCATCGGCACGACGCGATCCGGGAAGTAAACCGAATTGCCGCGTTTCAGCGCTTCGCGGTCGAGTGCCGTGCCATAGCGGACATAGGCGGCGACATCGGCGATGGCCACCGTGGCGACCACGCCGCCCGGGTTATTCTCGTCAAGGTCTGGTGTGGCGAAGACAGCGTCGTCATGGTCCTTGGCGTCGGCCGGATCGATGGTGACCAGCGGAAGGTCGCGCCAGTCCTCGCGGTGATCCATCGTCGCCGGCTTGACCGCTTCGGATTCGGCGATGACATCGGCCGGAAAGATATGCGGAATGTCGTGGGCATGGATGGCGATCATCGAGACCGCCTTTTCGCTGGTCAGCGAACCCAGCACGTTGAGCACCTTGGCTCTTGGCAGCCCATAGCGGGAGGCGCGCGCGGGCTCGACCTCGACCAGGTCGCCATTCCTGGCGCCGTTCTGGAACTCCTTGTCGACGATCAATTCGGGCTGGCGCCGTTCCACCGGCTCGATACGGAAGGTGCCGTCCTGCAGGATGCGAAAGACGCCGAGAACCGCATCGCTGCGCTTCTCGAAGATCTTCATCACCCGCCCGGTGTAGGCGGGGCCCGTCGCTTCGTTGGTCGGGAAGGTTTTGGCCAGCACGCGGTCGCCGATGCCAGGTGCCGGGCCATTGCTGCTGCGCGAGATCCGAATGGAGACAACCGGCGGCTCTCCCGTACTGACGGCTTCCGCCGGATGCGCCAGCAAAATGCCGTCGCCGTCGCGGCCAAAAATGTCGAGCACGGCGACGTGGGGCAGGGCGCCGACGCGGGCCAGTTGCTTGCGCTCCTTGGTCAGGACGCCTTCGTCCTGCAGGTCGCGCAAGATATCCTTCAGCCAGATGCGGTCGTCGCCGCGCAGCGCGAACGCCTTGGCGATGTCGCGTTTGCCGGCGCGATCGGGATTTTCGGCGATGTAGCGCAGGATTTCGTCACGGGACGGCCTATAGTCGTCCTTGACCTTGGCCCTCGTGTCGGCGGTGCGCGGATCGCCGTGGCTTCTACCGGTGATCCTGCGCGCCACGCTGTCCTACCCTTTTTTCTTCGCGGCCGGCTTCTTGGCCGCCGTTTTCTTGGCTGTTGTTTTCTTGGTTGCCGGGGCGTTGGCCGCTGCCGCCTTGCGGAACGGCTTCTTGCCGCCGCCGCCCTTGGCTTCCTTCTCGGCAATCAGCGCCAGCGCGTCCTCGACCGTCACCGATTGCGGATCCTTGCCCTTGGGCAGGGTGGCATTGACCTTGCCGAAATTCACGTAAGGCCCGTATTTGCCGTCACGCACGACAATCTTGCCGCCGCCGTCTGGATGATCACCAAGCTCCTTGAGAGCTGCCGGTGTGCCGCCATTGCGGCCGCCCTTGCCCTTCAACTGCTTCTCGGCGATCACCGACACGGCGCGGTTGAGCCCAATCGAGAACACGTCCTCGATGCTGTCGAGATTGGCGTAGGTGCCGTCATGCAGCACGAACGGGCCGTAGCGCCCGAGCCCGGCGGAGATCATCTTGCCGGATTCGGGATGCTGGCCGACATCACGCGGCAGCGACAGCAGGGCGAGCGCCTTCTCGTGGTCGACGGTTTCGGCCGTCCAGCCCTTGGGCAGGCTGGAACGCTTGGCTTCCTTGCCATCGCCACGCTGCAGATAGGGGCCGAAGCGGCCGCTGCGCAGCGTGATTTCCTCAGACGTATAGGGATCCTTGCCAATGACCTTGGTGCCGTCCTCGCCATTGCCGTTCTCGCCATTGGGATTGGCGGCGTCGCCGAGCTGGCGGGTGAAGGAGCATTCGGGATAGTTCGAGCAGCCGACAAAGGCGCCGAACTTGCCGAGCTTCAGCGACAGATTGCCGGTGCCGCATTTCGGGCAGATGCGGGGGTTGGAGCCGTCTTCTCGCGCGGGGAACACCAGCGGTGCCAGTTCCTCGTTGAGCGCATCGAGCACGTCGGTGACGCGCAGCTCCTTGATGTCGGCGACGGCGCCGGAAAAGTCCTTCCAGAAATCGCGCAACACGTCCTTCCAGGCGAGCTTGCCGTCCGAGATCTCGTCGAGCTTTTCCTCGAGAGACGCGGTGAAGTCGTATTCGACATAGCGCTTGAAGAAGCTTTCGAGGAAGGCCGACAGCAATCGACCCTTGGCCTGCGGCACCAGCCGGCGCTTGTCGATGGTGACGTAATCGCGGTCCTCGAGCGTCTTCAGGATCGCCGTGTAGGTCGACGGCCGGCCGATGCCGAGCTCTTCCAGCTTCTTGATCAGCGAGGCTTCGGAGTAACGCGGCGGCGGCTCGGTGGTGTGCTGGGTGGCGTTGATCGCCTGGCGGGCAAGCTGCTCGCCGGCGCGGATCTCGGGCAGACGACGATTTTCCTCGTCTTCCGAATCGTCGTCCTTCTGGTCGGTGTAGGCGGCGATGAAGCCGTCGAAGCGAACGACCGAACCGATGGCGCGAAGCTCGGCGGTGCGGGCGCCATTGACCGCCTCGATCTCGGCTGTTGTGCGTTCGATCTCGGCCGGCTGCATCTGGCTGGCGATGGCGCGCTTCCAGATCAGTTCATAGAGCCTCATCTGGTCGGAATCGAGATATTGCCTGACCGATGCCGGGGTGCGCATGAAGTCCGTCGGACGGATCGCTTCGTGTGCTTCCTGCGCGTTTTTGGCCTTGGCGGTATATTGGCGCGGCTTTTCCGGCAGGTACTTGGGGCCGAATTCCTTGGCGATGGCGTCTCGGGCGGCCGAAATCGCCTCGGGCGCCATCTGCACGCCGTCGGTTCGCATATAGGTGATCAGGCCTGTGGTTTCGCCGCCGATCTCCATGCCTTCATAAAGGCGCTGCGCGACCTGCATGGTGCGGCTGGCCGAGAAGCCAAGGCCCGATGAAGCGGCTTGCTGAAGCGTCGAGGTGGTGAAGGGCGGACCGGGATTGCGCTTGGTGGGCTTGGCTTCCACCGACACCGCCTTGAAGGTCGCGCCTTCGAGCATCGACTTGATGTCGTCGGCCTGCGCCTTGTTGGAAATGTCGAGCTTTTGCAGCCTCTTGCGATCGAAGGCGGTCAGTTTCGCTTCGAAATTCTCGCTGCGCGGTGTGCCGAGGAGGGCGGCGATCTGCCAGTATTCCTCGCGGATGAAGCGCTCGATCTCGGATTCTCGATCGCAGACCAGACGCAATGCGACAGACTGGACGCGGCCGGCCGAACGGGCGCCTGGCAGCTTGCGCCACAGCACCGGCGACAGCGTGAAGCCGACGAGATAGTCGAGCGCCCGGCGGGCGAGATAAGCATCGACCAGCGGCGCATCGATCTGGCGCGGATTGGCCATCGCTTCCAACACCGACGACTTGGTGATGGCGTTGAAGACGACGCGGCTGACCGGCTTGTCCTTCAGCGCGCGCTTCTGCTTCAGCACTTCCAGCACGTGCCAGGAAATCGCTTCGCCTTCACGATCCGGATCGGTGGCCAGGATCAGGCCGTCGGCATCCTTGACTGCCTTGGCGATGTCGGCGAGCCGCTTGCCCGAGGCGGTGTCGACCGCCCAGGACATGGCGAAATCCTCGTCCGGCCGCACCGATCCATCCTTGGCCGGCAAATCGCGGACATGGCCGAACGAGGCCAGAACTTTGTAGTTCTTGCCGAGGTATTTGTTGATTGTCTTCGCCTTGGCCGGCGATTCGACGACGACGACGTCCATGAGGTCTCATATCAGCTGTGATGCGGCAGAAGAATTCCGCTGCGCGCGACGAAATCTCGTTCTATTTGCCGCTCACATGGCCGCGCTTTTGCATCCGGTCAAGGGGAAGCGCCCAAATTGCAGGGCTGTCCGCAGCAATACACTCTTTGAGTGTATGGAGAAAATCACAGAATTTTGGCTTGGGGAGATGGCGGTCCCGAGTCAGTGGAAACGACCCGATTCATTTTTCCACCGAGTCGACGAAAAGCGGCTGGGGTATCGCAGGGGCCGACGCCGTGACAGGCTGATTGATGCTGGCCGCCAGGCTCTTGGAGGGACATCCGGCGGCCAGCCAAGTCCCGCCAGCGGCAGGACCCGGATTGAGAACTTAGTCGGCCTTGACGATGTGCCAGACCTCGCCGACACCGTCGCCGGTCACATCACCGGCCTTCTTGTCCTTGATGAATGTATAGACCGGCTTGCCGTCATAGGCCCACATCTTGGTGCCGTCGGTACGGTCGACGATGCTCCATTCGTCGTCCGCCTTGGCGCCGGCCTCGGCTTTCAGCGGCGGCCAGTTGGTGGCGCATTTGTCGTAGCAGTTGGTCTTGCCCTTCTCATCCTTGTCATAGGTATAAAGCGTCATGCCGTTGGCGTCGGTGTAGATCTTGGTGCCATTGACCTCGGCTTCCTTCCACGCATCGGCGGCGAAGGATGCGGCGGTGCTCAGCAAAAGCGCGGCCAACCCGACTGTGATCGTTTTCATGGAAATCTCCCTGGGTGATCGAGAAGCGCGCGGAAAATCGCGGCCTCTCTGTGTCAACGCATCTGAGCGGCCGGTTCTTCCCGCAATTTTCTTCGCCAGGGCGACGACTTGCCACGCAATGGTGATTGGCAGACAGGCCTGCGCGTCGCTATATCAGCGCCAATACGTCGGAGCGTCAGGAATGGCATTGGACATCGGCTATGTCAGCGCGGTCGGGGCGGGCGCGATCTCGTTCCTGTCGCCCTGCGTGTTGCCGCTGGTGCCGCCCTACCTCTGTTACATGGCCGGCGTATCGGTCGACGATTTCCGTGGCAATGCGGGTGCGACGGCGCGCGAAGGCGCGCGCGGTGCGCTGCTCTATTCTTCTATCGCCTTCGTGCTTGGCTTCTCGACGGTGTTCGTCGCGCTCGGCGCCGGCGCTTCGACCATCGGCCGGCTGCTGCGCGTCTGGCAGGAGCCGCTGGCGATGGGCGCCGGCGTGCTGATCATCCTGATGGGCCTGAATTTCCTCGGCATCTTGCGCATTCCGCTGTTGTCGCGCGAGGCGCGCTTCCAGTCGCAGGGAAAGCCCGCAAGTGCGGTCGCCGCCTATGTCATGGGATTGGCCTTCGCCTTTGGCTGGACGCCGTGCATCGGCCCGGTGCTGGGGCCGATCCTGACGCTGGCCGGCGGCCGCGAGACGGTGGGCGAGGGCGCATTACTGCTCGCCGCCTATTCGCTCGGCCTCGGTATCCCGTTCCTGATCGCGGCGCTGTTTTCCGGCGCCTTCATGCGCTTCCTCGGAAAATTCCGTGTCCATCTCGGTCGTGTCGAGCAGGCCATCGGCGCATTGCTGGTCGTCGCCGGCGTGTTTTTTCTCACCGGTGGTGTCCAGTCCGCATCCTACTGGCTGCTGGAGAATTTTCCGGGGCTGGGGCGGCTGGGTTAATCTCTTTGCCCAAATACGAAAAGCGCGCGCCGTGGACCTGCTGATTAAGAGTTAGCTGCTCTACGATCTCACCGGAATTTAACCGCATTGGTGCAGCATGGCGCCACTGCTATCCTGTTTTGATTCCCAACCCTTTTCCTATGGTTGTCCGTCCATGAGCCAGAGATCCTGCCTGTCCGTCATTCTCGCCGCCGGCGAAGGCACGCGCATGAAGAGCGCGATCCCGAAGGTGCTGCACCAGATAGCCGGTCTGCCGATGGTCGCTCATGTGGTGAAGGCGGCGGAGGCTGCGGGTGCCAGCAGCCAGGCGCTGGTGATCGGCCATGGCGCTGACGAGATGCGCAAGGCCGCGGCAAAATTCGCGCCGAAGGCCGAGACCTTCGTGCAGGAAAAGCGCCTCGGCACCGCGCATGCGGTGCTCGCGGCGCGCGATGCGATATCAAAGGGTTACAACGATGTCCTGGTGATGTTTGGCGACACGCCATTGATCGACGCCGACGCGCTCACCGTGGCGCGGCTGAAACTGGCTGAAGGTGCAGCCGTCGTAGTCATCGGTTTCCGCCCACCCAATCCGACCGGTTATGGCAGGCTGATCGAAAAAGCCGGGAAGCTGATCGCCGTCCGCGAGGAGAAGGACTGCAGTGCGGACGAAAGGAAGATCGGCTTCTGCAATGCCGGCATGATGGCAGTGGCCGGCAGCCGGGCGCTGGCGCTGCTCGACGCTGTCGGCAACAACAACGCCAAGGGCGAGTATTATCTTACCGACATCGTCGAGATTGCCAGCGCGCAGGGTCTCGATGTCGTCGCCACCGAAGCCAGCTTCGAGAGCGCACTGGGCATCAACAATCGCGCCGAACTGGCGCAGGCCGAGGGCATCTGGCAGGCGCGCCGCCGCCATGACGCGATGCTGTCGGGTGTGACGCTGATTGCGCCGGAAACCGTGTATTTCTCGCACGATACCGAGATTGGTGCCGACACGATCGTCGAACCCAATGTCTGGTTCGGCCCAGGCGTGAAAATCGCCACCGGCGCCAAGATCCATGCCTTCAGCCATTTCGAAGGCGCCACGATCGCCTCGAATTGCGAGGTCGGACCATTCGCTCGGTTGCGGCCGGGTGCTGACCTGAAGAACAAGGCCAAGGTCGGCAATTTCTGCGAGGTCAAGCAGGCGACCATCGAGGAGGGCGCCAAGGTCAACCACCTGACCTATATCGGCGATGCCCGCGTTGGCGCGGGCGCCAATATCGGCGCCGGCGCGATCACCTGCAATTACGACGGCTACTCGAAATTCTTCACCGACATCGGCGAGGGCGCCTTTGTCGGCTCGAATTCCTCGCTGGTGGCGCCTGTCAGCATCGGCAAGCGCGGCTATATCGCCTCCGGCAGCGTCATTACCGAAAGCGTGCCGGACGACGCGCTGGCCTTCGGCCGCGCCCGCCAGAAGACGATCCCGGGCAAGGCCAAGGAACTGCGCGAGCGTTTTGCTTCGGCCGCGGCGGCGAAGAAGAAAGCTGCCGGCGCAGACCATTAGCGGTTAGCCGGTCATGTCCTTCTCGAAGGCGGCGGTCACCTCGATCTTGCCGACGATTGCCTTGTTGAAATCATCGAGGTCTTCGGCGGGTATCCAGTATTCCAGATGCGCCTTGCTGCCGGCATGCTCGACCCGGTAGCGGTCGAGAAAACTTTTGAGCACAGTAAACCGCGTCACGAATCCTGCTCCGCTGGCCGGAACGTTCCAGTCGCGCGCGATCTGCACGGCATAGGCTTCCGACAGGACCGGATAGAAGATCGGCTGTTCTGGCAGGCGCGGCGGCTAAAAAACCGAATGATTGCAGTAACCGGATTGCAAGAGCGGTCTGTCATGGTGCATGCGTGCAGAAGCGTTCCGTTACAACGGACGAAATGCAACGTGACTTTCGCGGCGGGCCGGCCATCCCTAAATAGTGCTGGTTTTCCATGGGGAATTGGGGGCTGTCTGCATGTGCGGTATCGTTGGAATCGTCGGCCACTCGCAGGTTGCGCCGCTCATCGTCGACGCGCTGAAGCGGCTCGAATATCGCGGCTATGACTCGGCTGGCGTCGCCACCATCGAGCATGGTCAGCTTGCCCGCCGCCGCGCCGAAGGCAAGCTGATCAACCTTGAGCGCCGGCTCAAGGACGATCCGCTCGACGGCACGATCGGCATCGGCCACACGCGCTGGGCAACGCATGGTGTGCCCAACGAGACCAATGCGCATCCGCATTTTTCCGACGGCGTTGCCATCGTCCACAACGGCATCATCGAGAATTTCGCCGAACTGCGTGACGAGCTGATCCGCGATGGCTATTCTTTTTCATCGCAGACCGACACCGAGGTCGTCGCCCATCTGGTGGCGCGAGAACTGGCCAAGGGGTTGCCGCCGGTCGAGGCCGCGCACGAGGCGCTGAAGCGATTGGAAGGCGCCTTCGCGCTGGCCATCATGTTCAGGGGTGACGAGGACCTGATCGTCGGCGCCCGCAACGGCCCGCCGCTGGCTGTTGGCCATGGCGATGGCGAGATGTTCTTGGGCTCCGATGCCATCGCGCTCGCGCCGTTCACCAATTCGATCACCTATCTCGAAGATGGCGACTGGGCGGTGGTGCGCCGCGCAGGCGTTACGATCTTCGACATTGACGGCAGACAAGTCGAGCGCAAACGTCAGCAGTCGCTGTCGACCAGCTTCATGGTCGACAAGGGCAACCGGCGCCATTTCATGGAGAAGGAAATCCATGAACAGCCCGAGGTGATCTCGCACACGCTGGCGAACTATCTCGACTTTGTCGGCGGCGTGTCCAAGCCGCTCGACCTGCCTTTCGATTTCGCCAAGATCGACCGGCTGGCGATTTCGGCCTGCGGAACCGCCTATCTCGCCGGCCTGATCGGCAAGTACTGGTTCGAGCGCTACGCCCGTCTGCCGGTCGACATCGATGTCGCCTCGGAGTTCCGCTACCGCGAAATGCCGCTGTCGAAGAACGATGCTGCCTTCTTCATCTCGCAATCGGGCGAGACCGCCGACACGCTGGCGTCGTTGCGCTACTGCCGCAAAGCGGGGATGAAGATCGGCGCCGTCGTCAATGTGCGCGAATCGACCATGGCGCGCGAATCCGACGTGGTGCTGCCGACGCTCGCCGGCCCGGAGATCGGTGTCGCCTCGACCAAGGCCTTCACATGCCAGCTTTCGGTGCTGGCATCGCTTGCCGTGCGCGCAGGCGTGGCGCGCGGCACGATTTCACGCGAGCAGGAAAAGACATTTGTGCGCGAGCTGTCGGAAGCGCCGCGCTATGCCAACCAGGTGTTGAAGCTCGACCATCAGATCGAAAAGATCGCGCGCGACCTCGCCCACTACAAGAACGTGCTTTATCTCGGCCGCGACACCAATTTCCCGCTGGCCATGGAAGGCGCGCTGAAACTCAAGGAAATCTCCTATATCCACGCCGAGGGCTATGCCGCGGGCGAACTGAAGCACGGGCCGATCGCCCTGATCGACGAGAACATGCCTGTCATCGTCATCGCGCCGCATGACCGCATTTTCGAAAAGACCGTCTCGAACATGCAGGAAGTGGCGGCGCGCGGCGGCAAGATCATCCTGATCACCGATAGCAAGGGTGCGGCACTTACGAGCGTCAAGACGATGGAGACGATCGTGCTGCCGGACGTGCCGGAAATCATCTCGCCGATCATCTATGCGCTGCCGATCCAGATGCTTGCCTATTTCACCGCCGTGTTCATGGGCACCGATGTCGACCAGCCGCGCAATCTGGCGAAATCGGTGACGGTGGAATAGGCGCCTCCAAAAACTTCGCAGTTCCAAAAGCGCCTTCAGACCGAGTGATGGCATTTGCATCACAGCGGCTGTTTTTCTTTTTGAGCATGATCTTTTTGTGAAAACCGGTTCCCACTTTTCGGGATCATGCTCTAATGTTGCGCTGCAACCCGCGCCCCGGTGAACCATGTCCGACGCTCCCAAGACCTCCGGCATGACCCGGCTGAGGAACTATTTCCTCACGGGCTTCGTCGTCTGCGCGCCGCTGGCGATCACCGCCTATATTGCCTGGTCGTTCATCGGCTGGGTCGATTCGTGGGTGAAGCCCTATATTCCGGCACGCTATAGTCCGGACAGCTACCTGCCGTTTCCGGTCCCGGGGTTCGGGCTGATCGTCGCGCTGATCCTGATCACGTTGATCGGTTTTCTGACGGCCAACATTGTCGGCCGCGCCATCGTCAACTTTGGCGAGCGGCTGCTTGGCCGCATGCCGCTGGTGCGCGGCATCTATGGCTCGCTGAAGCAGATTTTCGAGACCGTGCTGTCGAACAAGGGCGACATGTTCCGCCAGGTCGGGCTGGTCGAATATCCGCGCAAGGGCGTGTGGTCTCTGGTTTTCGTCGCCAGCGAGAAGGAAACCGAGATCAACCAGAAGCTCGATCAGGAAGGCGATCCGCTGATCGCCGTGTTCATGCCCTGCACGCCCAATCCGACCACCGGATTCCTGATGTATGTGCCGAAGTCCGACATCGTGCTGCTCGACATGACGATCGAAGATGGCGCCAAGCTGATCGTCTCGGCCGGACTGGTGGCGCCCGAGGTCAAGCAAATGGTCGTCGTGAACGGCGAGCCAATTAATGGAGAGCTTGCCAACCCGTCGGTTGCCGCCCTGGCTCAGCCGGCGCGCAGGAGCCGGACGGCTTCGTCGCGACCGAACAAATAAAGCAACAGGCGCAACGCCTCGCCCCGCTCGGATTGCAGCTCAGGGTCGCGTGACAGGATCAGCCTGGCATCATCGCGGGCAGCCTCCAAAAGGTCGGCATGCGCCTCGATACGCGCCACCTGGAAACCAGGCGTGCCGGACTGGCGGGTGCCCAGCAGTTCGCCTTCGCCGCGCAGCTTCAGGTCCTCTTCGGCGATCAGGAAACCGTCCTCGGTCTCGCGCATCACCGACAGCCGGCGCTTTGCGGTCTCGCCGAGCGGGTCCTTGTAGAGCAGCACGCAGGAGGACTTGATGTCACCGCGCCCGACGCGGCCGCGCAATTGGTGCAACTGGGCGAGGCCAAAGCGCTCGGCATGCTCGATGACCATGACGGTGGCATCTGGCACGTCGACGCCGACCTCGATCACCGTGGTGGCGATCAGGATGCGTGTCTCGCCCTGCTTGAAGGCGCGCATCGCCTCGTCCTTGTCGGCGCCCTTCATGCGGCCGTGGACGAGACCGATGCGGTCCCCGAACAACGGTTTGAGAGAGGCAAAACGGTCCTCGGCCGACATCAGCTTGATCTCTTCGGATTCCTCGACCAGCGGACAGATCCAGTAGATCTTCTGGCCGCCGGCAACCGCGTCGACCATGCGGCCGACCAGTTCATCGAGTCGCTCGAGCGGCAGCGTTACGGTGCGGATCGGTTGCCGGCCGGCCGGTTTTTCCGTCAGCTTCGACACATCCATGTCGCCGAAGGCGGTCAATACCAGCGTGCGCGGGATGGGCGTGGCCGTCATCACCAGCATGTCAGGCGCATCGCCCTTGGCGGTGATGGCAAGCCGCTGATGGACGCCGAAGCGATGCTGCTCGTCGATGACGGCGAAGACCAGATCGTGGAATGTGACCGTCTCCTGGAACAGCGCGTGGGTGCCGACGACGATGTCGATCTCGCCGCTCGCCAGGCCGGCCAGCGTCTCGGTGCGCTCGCGACCTTTCTCGCGCCCCGTGAGGATAGCGATACGCAGCCCGACTTTGGCGGCAAGCGGCGCGATCGTCGCCAAATGCTGGCGCGCCAGGATTTCGGTCGGCGCCATCAGTGCTGCCTGGCCGCCGGCCTCGACCGCACGCGCCATGGCCAGCAGCGCGACGACCGTCTTGCCGGAGCCGACATCGCCTTGCAGGAGCCGCAGCATGCGCTCGGGATCGGCGAGATCGGCATTGATTTCGGCGAGCGCGAATTCCTGGCTGGCGGTCAGCGAATAGGGGAGTGCGGCGCGCAGTTTCTCGACGATGCTGCCGTCGCCGACCAGAGGACGGCCGGACAGGCGGCGGATTTTTGCCCGCACCAGCGCCAGCGAGACCTGGCCCGCCAGCAATTCGTCATAGGCAAGGCGTCGCCACGCGGCGCCATCGATGGCGACATCGATCGGGTCGGCCGGATTGTGAATGCGGGCGAGCGCATCGCCAAAGGGGGCAAAACTGTGCCGGCGCATGAAGGCGCCGTCCTGCCATTCGGCCAATACGGGCAAGCGCGCCAGTGCCTGGCCGATCGCCCGGCGCAGCACCTTGCCCGAGAGCCCGGCGGTGAGCGGATAGACCGGTTCGACGAGCGGCAGGTTTTCCGCTTCGCTGGCCAGCGCGATGTGGTCGGGGTGGACCATGGTCGGGCGGCCGTTGAACCATTCCATGCGGCCCGAGACCACGACATCTTCGCCTTCGGGCATTGCCTTTTCGAGATAGGAAGCATGGGCATGGAAGAAGGTCAGTGCGATCTCGCCGGTGTCGTCATGGGCGTAGACCCGGTAGGGCACCGACCTGTTGCCGCGCGGCGGCGGCTGGTGGCGGTCGATGCGCACCTCGAGTGTGACGATCGCGCCCTCGGGTGCGAGCGCGATGCCAGGCCGGTTGCGGCGGTCGATGACGGTGTGCGGCAGCACGAACAGAAGGTCGCCGGCGCGTGCTGCGCGATCACCGAGATCGGCCGCGACCACTTTCTCGATCAGGGTGCCGACCTTCGGTCCGACGCCGGCCAGCGAGGTGATCGGGACAAACAGCGGATCGAGGATGGAAGGACGCATGATGTCAGCTTATGTCGCGACGGCTGCAGCGCAAGGCTGACAGCCCCTTCTATCCACGCTATATGCGCCGCAGCAAGTAAGGACGCGGCACAATGACCGGAACGACACGATCAAGCGAGGGGCTCGACGCCCACCGCCGCAAGCTTTTGTTTCGTTCCTGGCATCGCGGCATGCGCGAGATGGACCTGATCCTCGGCACCTTCGCCGACGCCCAGATCGGCGCCTTGACCGGCGAGGAAATCGACCAATATGAGCGGCTCCTCGACATTCCCGACACCGAATTCCTGCCCATGGTCACCGGCGAACGTCCGGTTCCCCGGGATGTCGATTGTGCCGTCCTGCAAAAGATCCTGGCTTTTCGCCACTCCATGACATTCTGAACACATGCAATTCCAGGAAAAGTGCGAAGCGGTTTTCCATCCGGAAATGCGACAGACAAGACAGTGATTTCATGAGCCTCATTCCCAAAATCGGCCTGCCGAAAGGCCGCGCCGGCCAGTTCATCGTCGACGGCGTCGCCGACGGCTACGAAGCCTTTGCGCTGGTGCAGGCGGCACTCGAGATCGCACCCGACAAGCCGGTGCTGTTCGTGGCGCGTGACGGCCAGCGCCTGCCGGCGATCATCGAAGCATTGTCCTTTGCGGCCCCCGGCCTTCCCGTCTTGGAACTGCCGGCCTGGGATTGCTTGCCCTATGACCGCGTCTCGCCCGGCTCGGATGCCGCCGCCAAGCGCCTCGATGCGCTGACCGCCATGATCGCGCTGGCGAAGAAGCCACACCGCGCCGTCATCCTCACCACCGCCAATGCGCTGCTGCAGCGTATTCCGCCGGCGGAACTGGTCGAGGCACAGACCTTTCATGCCAGGCCCGGCAACCAGATCGACATGAATGTGCTCATATCGCGGCTGGAAACGTCCGGTTTCGAGCGCGTGCCGACCGTGCGCGGCATCGGTGAGTTCGCCGTGCGCGGCGGCATCCTCGACCTCTTCGCCCCCGGCTGGACCGAAGCGCTCAGGCTCGACTTCTTTGGCGACACGCTTGAATCGATCCGGGTGTTTGACGCAGGCACCCAGCGCACCACCGGCCAGCGCAAGTCGATGGCACTGCAGGCGATGAGCGAGGTGGCGCTGACGCCGGAAACCATCAGCCGCTTCCGCCGCTCCTATATCGAAGCCTTTGGCGCACCGCAGCGCGACGACGGGCTCTATGCTGCGGTCAGCGAGGGCAGGCGGTTCGCCGGCATGGAGCACTGGCTGCCGTTCTTCTACGAGCGGCTGGAAACCGTGTTCGACTATTTGCCGGACACGCCTGTTGTGTTTGATCATCTGGCGCATGAGGCGCTCGCCGAACGCCACACGCTGATCCTCGATCACTACGAGGCGCGCAAAAAGCAGGCCGACAGCGCGCTGAAGGATGCCGTGCCCTACAAGCCGGTGCCGCCGGACCTGCTCTATCTCTCGCCGGAAAACCTGATTGCCTCGCTCGGACCGCGCGAGGCGATCGACTTTACGCCCTTCGATGCGCCTGACGCTGGGGCGAAAAAGGTCTACCACGCCGGTTCGCGCCATGGCCGCAGCTTCGCTGGGGAACGCGCCGACCCCAGCATCAATGTCTTCGATATCGTCGTCAAACACATCGCCGACGAGCGCGCTGCGCGCCGTCGGGTCGTCATTGCCGGTTGGACCGAAGGCTCGCTCGACCGGCTTGGCCAGATCCTCAGCGAGCACCACCTCGGCAATCTCAAGCAGGTTGCCACGCTGGCGGAAGCCGAACAGCTCGAGCCGGGGCAGGCGGCTCTTGCCGTGCTGCCGCTGGAATCCGGTTTCGAGACCGAAGGACTGGTCGTCGTCGCCGAACAGGACATTCTCGGTGACCGGCTGATCCGGCGTTCGAAGCGCAAGAAACGGGCTTCCGACTTCATTGCCGAAGCTTCCGCACTGTCGGCCGGCGACATTGTCGTCCACGCCGACCACGGCATCGGCCGATTCATTGGCCTGCGCACCATCGAAGCGGTTGGCGCACCGCATGACTGCCTCGAAATCCACTATGCCGGCGATGACCGACTGTTCCTGCCGGTCGAGAACATCGAGCTCCTGTCGCGCTACGGCTCGGATTCGGCAGAGGCGACGCTGGACAAGCTTGGCGGCGGCGCCTGGCAGTCGCGCAAGGCGCGGCTGAAGAAACGCCTGCTCGACATGGCCGGGCAATTGATCCGCATCGCCGCCGAACGGCAGATGCGCGCCGCACCGGCGCTGGTGCCGGCGGAAGGTCTCTATGGCGAGTTCGCGGCCCGCTTCCCCTATGAGGAGACCGACGACCAGCAGACGGCGATCGACTCGGTTCGGGACGACCTTGCCGCCGGCAAGCCGATGGACCGGCTGATCTGCGGCGATGTCGGCTTCGGCAAGACCGAAGTGGCGCTGCGGGCGGCCTTCATCGCGGCTATGGAAGGCTTTCAGGTGGCGGTGGTGGTGCCGACAACATTGTTGTCGCGCCAGCATTTTAAGACCTTTTCGCAACGCTTTTCCGGCCTGCCGATCCGGGTTGCCCAGGCGTCGCGGCTGGTCGGTGCCAAGGAACTGGCCGAGACCAAGAAAGGCATCGCCGCGGGGCATGTCGATATCGTCGTCGGCACCCATGCGCTGCTTGGTGCCTCGATCTCGTTCAAGAGCCTTGGTCTTTTGATCATCGACGAGGAACAGCACTTTGGCGTCAAGCACAAGGAGCGGCTGAAGGATCTGAAGACCGATGTGCACGTGCTGACGCTGTCGGCGACGCCGATCCCGCGCACGCTGCAACTGGCGCTGACCGGGGTGCGCGAGCTGTCGCTGATTGCCACGCCGCCGGTCGACCGCATGGCGGTGCGCACCTTTATCTCGCCCTTCGATCCGCTGGTGATTCGTGAAACGCTGCTCAGGGAACGCTATCGCGGCGGTCACTCCTTCTACGTCGTTCCGCGTATCAGCGATCTGGCGGAAATCCAGGATTTCCTGAGAGAATCCGTGCCGGAGCTGAAAGTAGCCGTGGCCCATGGCCAGATGCCGCCGGGCGAACTCGATGACATCATGAATGCGTTCTACGACGGCCAGTACGATGTGCTTCTGTCGACAACCATCGTCGAATCCGGCCTCGACATCCCGACCGCCAACACGCTGATCATCCATCGCGCCGACATGTTCGGCCTGTCGCAACTCTACCAGCTGCGCGGCCGCGTCGGCCGCTCGAAGGTGCGCGCCTACGCGCTGTTCACGCTTCCGGCCAACCGCAAGCTGACCGACACAGCCGAGCGCCGGCTGAAGGTGCTGCAGTCGCTCGACACGCTGGGCGCCGGCTTCCAGCTGGCCAGCCACGACCTCGATATCAGAGGCGCCGGCAATCTTCTCGGTGAAGAGCAGTCCGGCCACATCAAGGAGGTCGGTTTCGAGCTTTACCAGCAGATGCTGGAAGAGGCCGTCGCCGAGGTGAAGGATTCCGGCGACGTGCAGGATGGCGGCTGGTCGCCGCAGATCGCCGTCGGCACGGCGGTGATGATCCCGGAAAGCTATGTTCCGGACCTGCAGCTCAGGCTGGCGCTCTATCGCCGCCTCGGCGACCTCGAAAACACCGAGGAAATCGACGCTTTCGGAGCCGAGCTGATCGACCGCTTCGGCCCGCTGCCGGACGAGGTGAAGCATCTCTTGAAGATCGTCTTCATCAAAGCGCTCTGCCGCAGGGCCAATGTGGAGAAACTCGACGCCGGGCCGAAGGGCGTCGTCATCCATTTCCGCAAACGCGAATTCTCCAACCCGGTCGGCCTGGTCCAGTTCATCGGCGAGCAGGGTTCGCTGGCCAAGATCCGACCCGACCACAGCGTCGTGTTCGTGCGCGACTGGCCGACGGCCGAGAAGCGGCTGGCGGGTTCGGCGGTCGTCATGACGCAGTTGGCGCGGCTGGTGGCGGCTTAGGGCGGGGATAGGGACACCGGCTGGCCCGGCTCCGCCATTCGCCACGCGGACAAATCCGGTCTAGAATAGGAAATCGGCTTCGTGTATGGAGCCGCGATCCCCATTTGGGGCGGATTGGCGGGCGATGGCGCGCGCCTGATTTATTGACGCGATTCCGGACGGAAAACCGTTTCACACTTTTCCTGGGATTGCTCGGAAAGAGCGTTGGGTGCAGCGATGACAAAATGGTCGCCGAATTCGTGGAGAGCAAAGCCGATCAAGCAGGTTCCTGCATATCCGGACCTTGCCGCGCTGAAGAACACGGAAGCCCAGCTCGCAACCTTTCCGCCGCTGGTTTTTGCAGGTGAGGCGCGCAAGCTGAAGAAGCAGCTTGCAGCGGTCGCTGCCGGTGACGCATTCCTTCTGCAGGGCGGCGATTGCGCAGAAAGTTTTGCCGAACATGGCGCGGACAACATCCGCGACTTCTTCCGCGTCTTCCTTCAGATGTCGGTGGTGCTGACCTTCGCCGGCGCGCAGCCGGTGGTGAAGGTCGGCCGCGTTGCTGGCCAGTTCGCCAAGCCGCGCTCGTCCGACAACGAGACCAAGGGCGATGTGACGCTGCCCAGCTATCGCGGCGACATCATCAACGGCATCGAGTTCGATGCCAAGTCGCGCATTCCGGATCCTGCCCGCCAGGAAATGGCGTACCGCCAGTCGGCGGCGACGCTCAACCTGCTGCGCGCCTTCGCACAGGGCGGCTATGCCAGTCTGGAGAATGTGCATAGCTGGATGCTCGGCTTCGTGTCCGACAGCCCGCAAGGCGAGAAGTACGGTGAGCTCGCCAACCGCATCACCGAGACGATGGACTTCATGAAGGCCGTCGGCATCACCTCGGAAACCAATTACGCGCTGCGCGAGACCGATTTCTACACCAGCCACGAGGCGCTGCTGCTCGGCTACGAGGAGGCGTTGACCCGCGTCGATTCGACCTCTGGCGACTGGTACGCCACGTCAGGTCATATGATCTGGATCGGCGACCGCACCCGCCAACCCGACCATGCGCATGTCGAATATTGCCGCGGCATCAAGAACCCGCTTGGCCTGAAATGCGGCCCGTCGCTGACGCCGGATGGGTTGCTGGAACTGATCGACCTGCTCAACCCCGAAAACGAACCCGGCCGGCTGACGCTGATCGCACGCTTCGGCTCCGACAAGGTCGCCGACCATCTGCCGAAGCTGGTGCGCGCGGTGCAGAAGGAAGGCCGCAGCGTGGTGTGGTCGTCCGACCCGATGCACGGCAACACGATCGAAGCCGCCGGCTACAAGACTCGGCCGTTCGACCGCATCCTGAAGGAAGTGCAGACCTTCTTCGAGGTGCACCGTGCCGAAGGCACGCATCCGGGCGGCATCCATGTCGAGATGACCGGCAAGAACGTGACAGAATGCACCGGTGGCGCGCGCGCCATCACCGCCGAGGAGTTGCAGGACCGCTACCACACCCATTGCGACCCACGCCTCAACGCCGACCAGGCGATCGAACTGGCCTTCCTGGTCTCGGACCTGTTGAAGAAGAGCCACCCGGTGCAGCACAAGCAGGCCGTTAACGGCTGAGCTTGATTTCGGCCTGACGTCGACAGAAAAAGCGCTGGAGAGATCCGGCGCTTTTTTTCAGCCTGTTGAGTGACCGCGTTCCCGGCGCAGGCCAACGAGACGGGGATCGGCAAACGCCGTCCTCGAAAGCTCGATGCGCTTTTCCGTGGGTGCAAAACAATCCGTGGCGGAGATGGACGAGGGGACGCTCAGTCCTTCTTGTAGAGCAGCCAGCTCTTGCCGGCGCGGCCGGCCATCGTCGAATGCTTGGTCACCCGGTTGCGCCCGCTGACCTTGGAGCGATAGAGCGCCCGGTCGGCCTTGGTGTAGAGGTCCTCGGGGCCCTCCGCCTCGGATGCCATGCAGATGCCCATCGAGACGGTGACTGTGCCGTAGTTCGCGCCGGTCTGGCTGCTGGTGAACGGCGTCTGCTCGATCAGGGCGCGAATACGCTCGGCAATCTCGTAGGTTGCGTCCTCGCTGGCGCCCTCGATGATCAGTGCGAACTCTTCGCCGCCGGTGCGGGCGACAAACATGTCGCCGCGAATGCTGGTCTGGAAAATGTCGGCAATGATCTGGATGATCTTGTCGCCGACCGGGTGACCGTAGCGATCGTTGATGTCCTTGAAGCGATCGATGTCAGCAAGGATCAGGGCGTTGAACAGGATGCCCTTGTTGCTGTTGTAGATCCGGGTGATTTCCTTGTCGAAAGCGCGGCGATTCCAGATATGGGTCAACGGATCGGTGTCGGCCAGCCGCTTGTATTCCTCGAGCTTCGACTTGACGCTCTCGAGCTCGGCCGTCTTGTCGCTCAGCGTCGAGGCCACCTGCCGGCCGTGATCGATCGTCGAATTGGTGGCAGTCGCCATGGCGTTGGCGATCTTCTGCAAAAGATCCTGCGAGAGCAGGCTGCGGTTGCTGAGGCCATTCGATGTCTCATCGAGGATCCTGCCGTATTTTTCGATGTGGCTGCGCTCACTCCTCAACAGCGAAGCGACCTCTTCGAGCTCCCTGGCAATGACGTCTCTGGCATGCTCGACGATGCCGGGACCGTGGTTATGGGCAAAGAAGGCGCGGCCGATCTGGTCCAGTTCATCCTGTGTCGGCCGGTTGCTCAGCGAAACGACGGCGAGGCTGAGTTCGCGATTGGTGCCGCTCAGTGCCTCGTAGAAAATCTCGTAGTTGCGCGGCAGGCCGAGCAGGCCCAACTGGCGCATTGTGGCGACAACAGTGGCAGCTATATCGGCGCTTCGTTCGGTCGGGACGGCTGCGGGCTGCATGTCGTGATCACTCTTCCCCTCGGATCCCCGCAGCAGAACTTGCAGGTTCCATTTGTCGCCGGCCGGGGGAAGGCAACCCGATGATCCAGAACATCTTGCGAACAGACGTGTCCCCACCTGCGACGTTCGCTCGCCATGACCATAAATGCGGGAGCGCTAAAGTTTCCTTAATTCCCTGAGGTCCCACAGTTTTTTCTCTCTCTGAGGCTGTAGAAGCATCAATCTACGCACCAACAATCCGGGATGAACGCCAGTTCAACCGAGATGACGCCGGTTTGGTGGCTTTGAATGCGGAACTCGCGCATCATGCTGCTAACAATGAAACTGAATTTCGGTTTCGCCACACCAGCAAATGTCGCATTTGCTTGCGTGCGGCCGTTGCAAAGCTGGAATCCTGACAAAGATGCTCGATGCCAGGCAGAGTTTCTTCAAGGAGGGCCGAAGTGAGTGACAGTCACCTGGGATCGTGTCTGTGCGGAGCGGTCCGCTTCAGAACACGAGGAGCGCTGCGCGGCGTCGTCTATTGTCATTGCTCGCAATGCAGGAAGCAGAGCGGACATTTCTACGCCGCGACCAATGTTGCAAACGCCGACATCGCGATCGAGGGCGGGGAAAGCATTACCTGGTACGAAGCGTCTTCCTTCGCGAGGCGCGGTTTTTGCAAGGCATGCGGGTCGGTGCTGTTCTGGAAGCCACGAGACCAGGACTACATTTCGGTCATGGCCGGATCGTTCGACAGTCCGACGGGCCTTGAGGGCGAATGCCATATCTTCGTCATTGACAAGGGCGATTATTATTCGATCGACGACGGGCTGCCGCAGTTTGAAAAGTCGACACCGTCCATACCTGTCGCTGAATGAATCTTGGACAAGTCACCTTATTTCATTGATCTGGCCAGCCATTGCATTATCCCGTCCCGGTGATTCGGAAAGGGGTTTGGCATGCAGCGGCTGATCGACGCTTTTTTCAATTCGGTGCGGGCTTTTCGCAAGCTGGCCGTCAGCGAGAAGGCTTTCCAGCAGGAGCTGATGCTGCTCGCGCTCGCCTTGCCGCTCGGCTGGTTCGTTTCGATCTCGTGGCGCGGCTATGCCTTGCTGATCGGCGCGGTGCTGCTGCTGATCATGGTCGAGGTGCTGAATACCGGCATCGAGGCGGCCTGCGATGCCTTCAGCCGTGAGTTCAATGTCGATATCCAGCTGGCCAAGGACTGCGGTTCGCTGGCGGTGCTGATTTCGGTGATCATCGTCGCCGGCGTCTGGGGTATCGCCATCATCGAGCGGATCACTGGACTACCTATCTAGAATCCGAGCACCTACATGACGGTCACCACGACCTGATCCCGATGGGATCATGGGCTGAGGAGAATTTCATGTCGGATGCCGCCGATTTTCCCCTGCTTGAGCGAGCCGGCCTGCCAGACGATCTGCGCTGGCTGGCCGAGAAATACCCGCGTGAAAACTGGCAGGGCCACGCCAACATCCATGGCGTTGCCAACATGTGGCTGCAGCGGCACGACATGTTTCGAGAACTCGGCGGCATGCTGACCAACGGCATTGGCAACTACCGCGAGGGCAGGCTGACGGCGCCCGACTTCGCGCGCTGGTTCGCGCCGCGTCTCAACCATCTTCTCGGCAATCTCGATGGCCACCACAATGTCGAGGATTACCAATATTTCCCGGTCTTCGCCGAAGCCGAGCCCCGGCTGAAGCGCGGGTTCGAGATTCTCGATGCCGACCATCACACCATTCATGAAGGACTGGAGCGCAATGCCGAGGCTGCCAACGCCTTCATCAAGACGCTCCAGAAGAGCGAGGACAGACAGCGCTTCGCCGCCGACGCCTATGCCGACGAAAACAGCCGGCTGATCGCCATGCTGACCCGGCATCTTGCCGACGAGGAAGACCTGATCATCCCGCTGATCCTCGATCGGGGTGATCAGGCGCTCGGCATCGACTGATGCATGTCGCCCAAAAGTGCGTGGCAGTTTGGGGCAACGACATGCATGAAACTAAAGACCTCAGCTTTCCCTAGCCCGTTCTTTTTTCGCGACATGCCGGGCGACGAACCAGGCAAGGATTGCCACCGTCAAGCCAATGGCAAGCGCGATCAGGAACCGCTCATGGTGAGCCAGTGCCTGTCCGATGATGTGTTCGGCGCCCAACCCGAAGACGTAACCGATGGTGCCGAACAGCACCGCCCAGATCACCGATGAAATGGCGTTGAGGATGACGAAACGCTGCACCGTGATGCGCGAGAGGCCGGCCGCGATGCCTCCGACGAGGCGCATGCCGTAGACGTAGCGGTTGGACAGCACAAAAATGTTGGGATGGGTGTTGAGCAGGCGATAGGCGCGGCGAAAACCGGGCCGCTTGCGCAACCTGACGACGTAGGGATGGTCGGCAAAGCTTCGTCCAAGAATGAAGAAGAAGGTGTCACCGACGAAGGCGCCAAGCGCGGCCGCGAGGAAGGCATGCCACAGCACGAAGACTTGCTGGTGCGCGAAGAAGCCACCGAGGATGGCGGCACTTTCGCCCTCGGCGACACAGCCGAGAAAGACGGCAAGCAGGCCGTATTGTTCGATGAGGTGATGGATCGCATTCGTCATCAGGGCGCGGTCTGCGAAGCGAGCCGTTCATCGATCCGCTTCAGCTGTTCGGCCAACTGCGCGATCTCATCGCGCATGCCAATGATCTGGCTGTGGCGCAGTTCGTCCAGTTTTTCATGCAAGGCCATGATCTCGATCTCGGCCTTGAGGTTGACCTCGTAGTCGTGCGTAGCGTCGATGCGGTCGCGCGCGGCCTGGCGATTCTGAGACATCATGATCACCGGCGCCTGCAGGGCGGCGATCATCGACAGCACGAGGTTGAGGAAGATGAAGGGGTAGGGATCGAACGACTCTTGCCCCAGCAGCCACCAGTTGGCGCCGATCCAGAGGATCAGGAAAGCGATGAAGGACAGGATGAACGTCCACGAACCGCCGACGCGCGCAATGGCATCGGCGATACGATCGCCCGCGCCCTGAAGGCCGGCAAGTCTCTCATTGATGTTCTGCGATACCGGCTTGCGATCGACAGCGCTTTGCAGCACCCGCCTTTCGAGTTCGGTCAGATTGTCCGGCGTTCGCCTTAGCCAGCGGTTGGCCAGTTCCGGCACTGTCTTGTTCATGGATGTCTCCATACCAAAAGCCTCGGCTTGGCAGCCTCGTCTCCATATAGGAAGATGCCGTTCCGTCAAAAGCGCGGCACGGAGATGAAAGCAAAATGCCAAGCTTCGCGAAAATCCGCGCCCGAGCCGCCAAACGCAAGGGCGGCGAGGCGGAGCTTTCGTCGCTTTTGGGGCCGGCGCCAGACAATGCCGCCGTGGCTGACATCGCCGACGATCGTATTCTGTCTGTCATGGCCGAGCGCGTCTTTGCCGCCGGTTTCGTCTGGCGCGTCATCGAACAGAAATGGCCAGGCTTCGAGGAAGCTTTCCTCCACTTCGAGCCGAAGCGGCTGCTGTTCCAACCCGACGATTTCTGGCACGATCTGACGGCCGACAAGCGCATCGTGCGCAATCCGCAGAAGATCAAATCGGTGCGCGACAATGCTGCCTTCGTCGACCGCGTGTCGAAGGAACACAGCAGCTTCGGCAAATTTCTTGCGGGCTGGCCGGCGGACGACCAAGTCGGCCTGATGGCCTATCTCGGCAAGCACGGCAGCCGGCTCGGCGGCAACACCGGCCAGTATTTCCTGCGCTGGCTGGGCTGGGATGCTTTCGTCATTTCGGGTGATATGGCGGCCGCACTGCGCGAGGCCGGCCTCGACATCGCCGAAAGCCCGATCTCGAAGAAGGATCTCGACAAGATCCAGAAGCAGATCAATCAATGGGCGGCGGAGACCGGCCTGCCGCGCCGGCATATCTCGCGCATCCTGGCGATGTCGATTGGCGAGAACAACTCGCCGGAAGCGTTGCGCCAATATATGGGCGACGACTGATCGTCGGTCGCCCAGCCACGATCTGATATCTTCACGAATGAGGTATGTCATTCGGTCTGGATTGGTCCAAACGAACGCCATTGCCCGGCGAATTTTGCCGCGCTAAACCCGCAGGCATGACCAAGAAACTCGATATCCTGCGCATCGCCGTCGCCCAGCTCAATCCGACTGTCGGCGACATTGCCGGCAACCTCGCCAAGGCGCGCGAGGCGAGGGCGGATGCCACCCGCCAGGGCGCCGATCTCGTGCTCTACACCGAGCTTTTCCTCGCCGGCTATCCGCCGGAAGATCTGGTCCTGAAGCCGGCGTTCCTGAAGGCCTGCGAAAAGGCGGCGCAGGATTTTGCCGCCGACACCGCCGATGGCGGCCCGGGCGTCATCATCGGCACGCCGCTGAAGCGCAAGAGCGGCACGCATAATTCGATCATCTTCGCCGATGGCGGCAAGATCATCGCCGAGCGCTACAAGCTCGATTTGCCGAATTACGGCGAGTTCGACGAGAAGCGCGTCTTCCAGGCCGGACCAGAGATCCAGGGGCCGGTTAATTTCCGCGGCGTGCGGATTGGGATTCCGATCTGCGAGGACATCTGGGGCGATGTCGGCGTCTGCGAGACGCTGGCGGAAAGCGGAGCGGAAATCCTGCTGGTGCCGAACGGCTCGCCCTATTATCGCGCCAAGATCGATGTCCGCCACCAGGTCGTCATCCGCCAGGTCATCGAATGCGGACTGCCGATGATCTATGCCAACCAACTCGGCGGCCAGGACGAGCTGATCTTCGACGGCGCGTCGTTTGCCATAGGTTACGACAAGACGCTGGCCTTCCAGATGAGCCAGTTCGAGGACGCGGTCGACGTCACCACCTGGAAGCGAACGGATGGCGGCTGGATCTGCTCGGAAGGGCCGATGTCGAAGATCCCGGACAGGGAGGAGGCCGACTACCGCGCCTGCATGCTTGGCTTGCGCGACTACGTCAACAAGAACGGTTTCAAGAACGTCGTGCTTGGCCTTTCCGGTGGCATCGACTCGGCGATCTGCGCGGCGCTTGCCGTCGATGCGCTTGGCGAGGAACGCCTGCGCGCGGTGATGATGCCCTACCGCTACACCTCGAAGGACTCGCTGAAGGATGCTGAGGACTGCGCCCGTGCGCTCGGCTGCCGCTATGACATCGTGCCGATCTTCGAGCCTGTCGAAGGTTTTCTGCACACGCTGACGCAGCTTTTCGAGGGCACCAAGGAAGGCATTACCGAAGAGAATTTGCAGAGCCGAGCGCGCGGCACCATCCTGATGGCGATCTCGAACAAATTTGGCTCGATGGTCGTCACGACGGGCAACAAGAGCGAGATGTCGGTCGGCTACGCCACGCTCTACGGTGACATGAACGGCGGCTTCAATCCGATCAAAGACCTCTACAAGATGCAGGTCTACGCGCTGTCGCGTTGGCGCAACAGCCATGTGCCATCGGGCGCGCTCGGGCCCTCGGGCGAGGTGATCCCGAAGAACATCATCGACAAGGCGCCGTCGGCGGAGTTGCGTGAGAACCAGACCGACCAGGATTCGCTGCCGCCCTATCCGGTGCTGGACGACATCCTCGAATGCCTGGTCGAGAACGAGATGGGGGTCGACGACATCGTCGCTCGTGGTCACGACCGGGCGACGGTGACACGCATCGAGCACCTGCTCTACATAGCCGAATACAAGCGCCGGCAGGCTGCACCCGGGGTGAAGATCACCAAAAAGAACTTCGGTCGCGACCGTCGCTATCCCATCACCAACCGTTTCAGGGATCGCGGTTAACGGGCTGATTTTATTTATGAATCTTGGGGCGTGGAGGTTTGTCAGCCATTTCAAGGGAACGTCAAGTTCAAGTCCGCACCGACGTGACGATCGTGATTGCCGACCAGACGGCCTCTCTCGTGGCGCGGCTCCTGGAGCCCGTTGTTGCAAAATAACCTCAGTTCCTAGACCAGATAGACTTTTGGCGAGAGCTCGCCTTGGCGATGCGCCGAGGCGTCTCTATAACAACCGTTCCGCGATTCATTTGCGGGAGGTCCGAATGGCAGTATTTCAAATGGTAATGCGAGGCCGCGAAGCCTAGGTCTCATCTTGTGTCCTGCGAGGGGTTTGTCCTCGCACTGACGCCGGATTGAGCACAGGCTTACGCCGATGCCGGTCGCCGCCCGATTACGGGCGAGACGCCAAATATGCCACCTCCGCATTCTGGGCAATCATTGGCCCTTACGCGGCTTCTTCAATCTTCGACCTTACTGGGATCGGGCTCGTTTGCGCCCGAATGACATCATGGCTCGTTTTCGAATCGATTTGCGCGCGAGCGCCTTTCGCAGCGTTCTTGGCTTCACGCTCACCCATTGGCGGCGCCAGCCGTGGCGGCTTTCCCTCATCATGGGCGGCTTCCTGCTGTCGACGCTGGCCGACGTTTTGACGCCGCTCTATTCCGGCCGGCTGGTCGATGCCGTCGCCAGCAGCGCCGGCGCCGACGCGATTGCCTGGAATGCCGCAATGACGGCGTTTTCGATACTGATGGCCCTGGCGCTGACCGGCGTCGTGCTGCGCAATCTTGCCTTCATGGCGATCGTCGAGCTGACGCTGAAGATGATGGCTGATATCGCCGCCGACGCCTTCCATCGCGTCCAGCGTTTTTCCACCGACTGGCATGCCAACAGCTTTGCCGGCTCGACGGTGCGCAAGGTGACGCGCGGCATGTGGGCGCTCGACCTGCTCAACGACACGATCCTCATCGCGCTGCTGCCGTCCGTCGTCATGCTGGTCGGCTCGACCCTGCTGCTTGGCTGGTTCTGGCCGCTCATGGGCGCGGTCGTTGCCGTCGGTTCGGTGCTTTTCATCACGGTGACGGCGATGCTGTCGCTTGGCTATGTCGCGCCGGCGGCACGGCTCGCCAACACCTGGGACACGCGCCTGGGTGGCTCGCTGGCCGACGCGGTGAGCTGCAATGCCGTGGTCAAAGGCTTTGGCGCCGAGGAGCGCGAGGAGCGCCGCCTCGCCAGGGTCGTGGCCAAATGGCGTGCGCGCACGCGGCGCACCTGGGTGCGCGGCACCATCAACGGCACCACGCAAGGGGCGCTGCTGCTGGTCATGAGAGCTGCTGTGATCGGTCTGGCGCTGATGCTGTGGTCTTGGGGGCAAGCAAGCGCCGGCGACGTCGCCTTCGTGCTGACCTCGTTTTTCGTGCTGCAGGGTTATCTCAGGGATATCGGCACGCATATCCGCAACCTGCAGCGCTCGATCAACGACATGGAGGAACTGGTCGATTTCCAGTCCGAACCGCTTGGCATAGAGGACAGTCCTGGCGCGAAGCCGATCCGGATCACGCAGGGGGCTATCCGCTTCGACAACGTCACTTTCCACTACGGCAACCACCGATCGCCGCTCTACCGCGACTTTTCGGTCGATATCGCGCCCGGTGAACGCGTCGGGCTCGTCGGCCATTCGGGTTCGGGAAAGACGACCTTCGTCAAGCTGATCCAGCGGCTTTATGACGTGAATGCGGGAAAAATCCTGGTCGACCGCCAGGACATCTCGAAGGTGGCGCAAGCGTCGCTGCGTGGGCAGATCGCGATCGTCCAGCAGGAGCCGATCCTGTTCCACCGGTCGCTGGCCGAGAACATTGCCTACGCCCGGCCAACAGCGACGCAAGATGAGATCGAGCACGCGGCGCGGCTGGCGAGCGCGCACGACTTCATCGCCAACCTGCCGAAGGGTTACGGCACACTGGTCGGCGAACGCGGCGTAAAGCTGTCGGGCGGCGAACGTCAGCGGGTGGCGATCGCGCGCGCTTTCCTTGCCGATGCGCGCATCCTGATCCTCGACGAGGCGACGTCGAGCCTCGATTCGGAATCGGAGGTGCTGATCCAGCAGGCGATGGAACGGCTGATGGTCGGCCGCACGACGCTGATCATCGCACACCGGCTTTCGACGGTACGGGCGCTTGACCGGCTGCTGGTCTTCGATCGTGGCAAAATCGTCGAGGAAGGCTCGCATGACGAACTGATCCGGCTGAAGGGCGGTATCTACCGCCGCCTGTTCGAACGCCAGGCACTGGAACTGACCAAGGGCCCGGTGATCTGACCGAACTCCATTGCCGGGCCGCGTCCATTTGGGCGCGGCCCGGCATGCCCCGAATGAAGGGGCGCCGCCCCGGTCTTTTCATTGCGCGCATCCTGTTCTATGTCTGCCGCACAGCGCGGGGGCGCGTCTTGTCAATCACAAAAGCATCCGGTACGCCCCGTTCATGACAGTTACCGTTCGTTTCGCCCCGTCGCCAACCGGCCGCATACATATCGGCAATGCGCGCACCGCTTTGTTCAACTGGCTGTTCGCCATGAACAACAAGGGCCGCTTCATCCAGCGTTTCGACGACACCGACATTGCCCGCTCGAAGCAGGAATTCTCCGACGCCATCCTCTACGACCTGCATTGGCTCGGCATCTTTCCGGACGCCACCGAGTACCAGTCGAGGCGCTTCGAGATTTATGACGCGGCGGTCGAGAGGCTGAAGGCGGCCGGCGTTGTCTACGCCTGTTACGAAACGCCGGAGGAACTCGATCTCAGGCGCAAGGTGCGCCGCACGCGCGGCCTGCCGCCGGTCTATGGCCGCGAGGCGCTGGCGCTTTCGCCGGAGCAGATCGCCGAATACCAGGCCGATGGCCGCCGGCCGCACTGGCGCTTCCTGTTACCCAATTTCTCCAGTGATCCGCTGCAGCCCGAACGCACCGAGATCCACTGGAACGATCTGGTGCGCGGCGAGGAAACCGTCGATCTTGCCTCGCTTTCCGACCCGGTTCTGGTGCGCGAGGACGGCACCTATCTCTATACGCTGCCTTCGGTGGTCGACGACATCGAGATGGGCGTCAGCCATGTCATCCGCGGCGACGACCATGTCACCAACACCGGTGTGCAGATCGCCCTGTTCCAGGCGCTGGCTGCCGAGCCGCCAGTGTTCGGCCACCACAATCTGTTGACCACGGCATCGGGCGAGGGGCTGTCGAAGCGCACCGGCGCGCTCTCCATCGAAAGCCTGCGCGAGGACGGCATCGAGCCGATGGCGGTCGCTTCGCTTGCCGTGCTGGTCGGCACCTCGGAGAATGTAGCGGCGGTGCCGACAATGGGCGAACTCGCCGAACGGTTCGATCCGGCGGCGACCTCGAAATCCGCGGCCAAGTTCGATCCAGACGAACTGTTCGTGCTTAACCGGACGCTGCTGCACCATATGCCCTTCACCGAGGCGCAGGACCGGCTGATCGTGCTTGGTGTCTCGGGTGAGCAGGCCGAACCGTTCTGGCTGGCGGTGCGTGGCAATCTCGACAGGCTGGCCGATGCGGTGAACTGGTGGCGTATCCTGCGCGAAGGTCCGCAGGAGAAGGCGGAATTTTCCGATGGCGATCGCGATTTCCTTGGTCAGGCCTTCGACCTGCTGCCGGATGAACCCTGGAGCGGGACAATCTGGAAGGACTGGACTGGTAAGGTCAGGGAAGCGACGGGCCGCAAGGGCAAGGCGTTGTTCATGCCGCTCAGGCTCGCCCTTACCGGACTGCCTTCGGGGCCGGAGCTTGCAGATCTATTGCCGCTGATGGGTCGGGAAGGAACGATGGCCCGACGACCCTGACCTTGCGCTGCTCCGGCGGCAAGGCGGAGACCGGCGACGTCACCGGCTTGATGGAAAGCCGTTTGATCGCCTCGCGGTTGAGACCGCCTTCCATATTGGCCAGGGTTTCCGGATCGGTACCCGGATCGGGCTTCGAAACCGGCACCGGAATGAGCGGTGCCGCATCCGTTTCGGGCTGCGACTGCTCGGGATTTGGCGGGTTGCCGGCAATGACCTGGAAATTCTGCGCTGCGTTGCAGCCGCAAGCCGGCGGCCGCGACATGTTGGACTGCTTGTAGAGATAGGCGGTCGGCAATTCACTGTAGGGCCTGCCGGTGACCGACGATGTCATGGCGGCCGAATCGTCGTCCATGCCGCGTGAGTAGAAAACCTGCATCTCGGTGCCGGGGCAGCTCGATTCGCAATTCTTCTGATCGCGTTCGAAATCGCTCGTGGAAGCCGAGTTCGACATCGGGAAGAAGTAGCCGTCGCAGGTGCGCACGCATGTGGTGTGGAACTCACCGCCGACGCTCGGAAAATCCGGCACGCCGGGCTGGTTGAGCACCCGGCTGACGTTGCGCTCCTCGCCGGAATCATCGGGCTGGTCCAGCGTGTCGACCGTATCAGGCTGCCGGCTGTTGCCGCCGAAAAGCTGGTCGAACAGGTTCGTGTTGCCTTCTTCGCGGTTCGCTTCCTGCAGAGGCGCGCGGCGTGGAGCAACCGCATTGTCACGGCAGCCCTTGGCGTCGAGCGCCGCCAGGATGCGGCCACGGTCGCGTCGTGATCCGCCCTCGGCCAGCCGCTCGCGTTTCCTTTGCAAGGCGTCGAGGTTGGCATTCATTCGATCGATGGTGGCATTGAGCCCAGCGCATTCCCTGACCTTGCGGCTGAACAATGAAAAGCCGCAACCGGCACTGCTGGACTGGCTACGGGCCTTCGAGATTTGCCCTCGCTGTCTTTCGATCGCGGCGTCGTATTTCCGGATCAATGCCGGGCCACCGCCGCCCCCATTGGACGCAGCCGCAAGATCGGCTTCCAATTGCCGGCAGACACGCGAAGCGGCTTGTGGCTCGGTAACGGCGATGGCTGAAAGCACGAGCGCGCCAAGTAGGCCAGCCAGGTGCGTCAGCTTCGACCTTCCGCCCGTCATTGCCCGAAACCCCGCTTGCGTGCCTGCCGCGATGCTATCGGATTCGCGGTTAACCGTCCCTCAATCTACAACCAAAGATGGTCTTCGCCCAAAGATGCGTCGGTGCGGCTGTTCACAGATCCCGCGGCCGCGGGATCCTGACGCTGCATGAAAAAGGCGTATTCGCTCGGAAAAAGTGCCTGGAATCCAGCAATGCCCGGAGGCTTGGCATGACCGCGATGACTCGTCGAACCGCATTGCAATTTGGTCTCTCGTGCCTGGCGATGCAGGTTGCCATGGCGCAGGAGAAGCCCATCGCACTGGATTGGCGTACCGGATTGGTCGGGGCCGCCCTGGAGCAGATCGGCGTCACCACCCACTACGATCCGGCCTATACACGCCTGGCCTATCCAGGTGGCGATGTCGCGCCGGAGCGGGGGGTGTGCACGGATGTCGTGGTCCGCGCCTATCGCCGGGCCTTCGATCTCGACCTGCAAAGGCTGGTGCATGAGGATATGCTGGCCAATTTCGGAGCCTATCCGAAGACTTGGGGCCTGAAAGCGCCCGACCGCAACATCGACCACCGTCGGGTGCAGAACCTTGCTGTCTTTTTCGAGCGCCGGGGTGGTTCCCTGCCGGTCAGCCAGGATCCCGCCGACTATCAACCAGGCGCCCTCGTCACCCAGATGCTGCCCGGCAACCTACCGCACATCGCCATCGTCTCTTCCAACCGTTCAGCGGAAGTGCCGGAAAGGGCGCTGGTCATTCACAACATCGGGGCGGGCGCCCGGGAGGAGGATACCTTGTTCGCCTTCAGGCAGACGGGACATTTCTCCTTTGCGCCGACCTGAGAACCCCTAGCCCAGATTGACGACCGCCTGCGCCTTGTGGGCGGCTTCGACGACGGCAAGCGCCGTCATGTTGACGACACCACGCGACGTGACCGACGGCGTCAATATGTGCGCCGGCTTGTCGGTGCCGAGCAGGATCGGCCCGACATGCAGAGCGTCCATCATGGTCCTGAGCGCGGTCAGCGTGATGTTGGCGGAATCGAGGTTGGGGAACACCAGCAGATTGGCTTCGCCCTTCAGCCGCGAATGCGGATAGACGCGCTGGCGCAGGTGCTCCGACAGGGCAGTATCCGCATGCATCTCGCCGTCGCACTCCAGATCGGGCGCGATGCGCGCGAGGATCGCCGCCGCCTGCCGCATCTTGAGCGCGCTTGGCGAATCGCGTGAGCCGAAATCCGAATGCGACAGCAGTGCTGCCTTCGGTTCGATGCCGAAGCGCTGGATTTCTTCCGCCGCCAGCACCGTCATCTCGGCGATCTCCTCCGCCGTCGGGTCGACGGTGACGTGCGTGTCGGTCAGGAAGACGATGCCGCGCTGCGAGATCAGCATGGAGAGCGTCGACAGGTCATGATCCTTGATGCCGGCGCGCGGCCCAATGATCAAAGTGACGTTGCGCAGATGCCGCTCGAAGCGGCCTTCGAGACCGCAGACCATGGCGTCGGCATCGCCGCGCTTCAGGGCTAGGGCGGCGATGACCGTATTGTCGGTTCGCACCATGGTGCGCGCGGCTTCCGTCGTCACGCCGCGCCGGCCGGCAAGTTCGATCAGCAGGTCGACATAGTTGCGATAGCGCGGATCGTCCTCGGGATTGATCAGACCGAAATCGACGCCGGGCTTGATGCGCAAGCCGTAGCGCTTCAGGCGCACTTCGATGACGTGCGGGCGGCCGATCAGGATCGGTTCGGCGATGCCTTCCTCGAGCACCACCTGGGCGGCGCGCAGCACGCGCTCGTCTTCGCCGTCGGCATAGATGACGCGCTTGGCGCTCGACGCCTTGGCAGACGAGAACACCGGCTTCATCACCAGTCCAGAGCGGAAGACGAAGCGGTTCAGCTTGTCGATATAGGCGGCGAAGTCGGTGATCGGCCGTGTCGCGACACCAGTGTCGCAGGCCGCCTTGGCGACCGCCGGGGCGATGCGCAGGATCAGGCGGGGATCGAACGGCGAGGGGATCAGGAACTCGGGGCCGAAGATCGGCGTCTCACCGGAATAGGCGCGGGCCGCGACATCGGAGGGTTCCTCGCGGGCAAGCGCTGCGATCGCCCGCACCGCCGCCATCTTCATCTCCTCGTTGATGGCGCTGGCGCCGCAGTCGAGCGCGCCGCGAAAGATGTAAGGAAAGCACAGTACGTTGTTGACCTGATTGGGAAAATCGGACCTGCCTGTGCAGATCATCGCATCGGGACGCGCGGCACGCGCGGTTTCCGGCATGATCTCGGGATTGGGGTTGGCCAGCGCCAGGATCAGTGGTTTCGGCGCCATGTGCTGGAGCAGTTCGGGCTTCAGCACGCCTGCCGCCGAGAGGCCGAGGAAGACGTCGGCGCCCGGGATGACATCGGCCAGCGTGCGCGCTTCGGTGTCCTTCACATAGGGGTCTTTCCACCGGTCCATCTCATCGGTGCGGCCCTTGTAGGCGACGCCGAAACGGTCGGTGACCCAGATGTTTTCCACCCGCGCGCCAAGCGAGACCAGCAGATTGAGGCAGGCAAGGGCGGCCGCACCGGCGCCCGAGGTGACGATCTTGATGTTCGAGATGGTCTTGCCGGCGAATTCCAGCCCGTTGAGTACGGCGGCGGCGACGATGATGGCGGTGCCGTGCTGGTCGTCATGGAAGACTGGGATGCCCATGCGGGCTTTCAACTGTTCCTCGACTTCGAAGCATTCGGGCGCCTTGATGTCTTCGAGGTTGATGCCGCCGAAGGTCGGCTCCAATGCCGAGATCGTCTCGACCATGCGCTCGATGCCCGGCGCATCGATCTCGATGTCGAAGACGTCAATGCCGGCGAACTTCTTGAACAGGACAGCCTTGCCTTCCATGACCGGCTTGGAGGCCAGCGGGCCGATATTGCCGAGACCGAGCACGGCCGATCCGTTGGAGACGACGCCGACCAGATTGGCGCGCGCCGTGTAATCGGCGGCGGTCGCCGGATCGTCGCGGATTTCGAGACAAGGGGCTGCGACGCCTGGCGAATAGGCGAGCGCGAGGTCGCGCTGGTTGCCGAGCGGCTTGGTCGCCTGGATCTCGAGCTTTCCAGGCCTTGGATGCTTGTGGAAGTAGAGGGCGGCTTCGTCGAGGTCCGAACGTGCCGTCTTTTTGATCTCGCCTTCCATGCGGCCGCTCCCTCGAAATCTGCCTGGAAAGTCCTTTTAGCATGCGGCCAAGGTTTTTCGCGACGCTAAATGACGCGCCGGCAGCTTTACCCGTCGACGCGTCTAAAATGTCAATTTATCAAATGCTTATGCCGATTTCATCGCATATGAATCTTACTGCTCGCAGGCATGCCGATCAAAAGGCGCTGACGTAGAGACCGCCATCGACCGGTATGTTCTGTCCAGTCAGATACCCGGCATGGACCGAACACAGGAAGGCGCAGATCTGGCCGAATTCCTCCGGCGTGCCGAGCCGCTTGGCCGGCACATCGGCGCTGATGCGGGTCTTGCGCGCCGCTGCGGCGGCGGGATCCTCGGCGGTACCGGCCTCATGCGGGCCGCGCAGCCGGTCGGTGTCGAGCTTGCCCGGCAGCATGTTGTTGATGGTCACGTTGCGGTCGATCACCGTCCGCGCCACACCGGCGAGGAACGAGGTCAGACCGGCGCGCGCGCCCGACGACAGGTCGAGGCCGGGGATGGGGACGTAGACCGACAGCGAGGTGATGTTGACGATGCGGCCGAAGCCGCGCGCCGCCATGCCGTCGATGACGGCCTGCACCAGCTCGACCGGCGTCACCATGTTCTGGGTGACGCCTTCAAGGATCTTCGCCCGATCGAGTTCACGGAAATCACGCAATGGCGGGCCGCCATTGTTGTTGACGAGGATGTCCGGTTCGGGACATGCGGCGAGCAACGCCTTCTGCACCTCCGGCTTCGAAACATCGCCGACGACTTCGGTCACCGTCACGCCATAGCGCTCACGCAGCTCGGCGGCGGTCTTGGCCACCAGTTCAGCATTGCGCCCGTTGACGACGATGTCGCAGCCGGCCTCGGCCAGCGCCATGGCGCAACCACGCCCAAGGCCCTTGCTCGAAGCGCAGACGATGGCCTTTTTTCCGCGAATGCCGAGATCCATGATGATTTTCTCCTTTGAGCCGGCGGCAAGCTAGTCCTTCGGCTGGACCAATCGCAACCGTCATACGGTTGTTGCATGAATCGGGGCATAGCCTGCGCGAAAGCAAGGGTGAAATCGCGATGTCCGGCCAAGAGCCCCGCACTTTCCGCAGCATGTTCATTTCCGACGTCCATCTCGGCTCGAAGGCTGCCAAGGCCGAGTTCCTGATCGATTTCCTTAGATACCACGACGCCGACATCATCTATCTCGTCGGCGATATCGTCGATGGCTGGCGGCTGCGGCGGAGCTGGCACTGGCCGCAAAGCCACAATGACGTCGTGCAGAAATTGCTGCGCAAGGCCCGCAAGGGCGCCACCATCACCTACATCGCCGGCAATCATGACGAATTCGCACGCCAGTTCCAGGGCGTGCATTTCGGCGGCATCGTCGTTGCCGACCGTGCCGTCCACGAAACCGCCGACGGCAAGCGTCTGCTCGTCATCCATGGCGACCAGTTCGACACCGTCGTCCACAATGCACGCTGGCTCGCCTATCTCGGCGATCACGCCTACGACGCGGCCATGCTGGTCAACCGTGTGGTGACGCGGTTGCGTCAACTGCTCGGCCTGCCTTACTGGTCGTTCTCGTCCTGGGCCAAGGCCAACGTCAAGAAAGCGGTGAATTTCATCGGCTCGTTCCAGAAAATGCTTGCGGAAGAGGCGCGCCGCTCGCATGTCGACGGCATCATCTGCGGCCATATCCACCACGCTGCCATCGAGAGTTTTGGGGATGTCCAGTACATCAACACCGGCGACTGGGTGGAAAGCTGCACGGCGGTGGTCGAACATTTTGACGGCCGGATGGAAATCCTGACCTGGGCGCAGGTGCTTCCCGAGGCGCCGGACGAACCATTTGTCCCGTTGCTCCTCGAAGACCGGGTAGGGCAGGCGGCCTGACGCCGTTCTCGCTACGGATTCCGGATTAATCGATTAGGCCAGCCGGTTTCGTCCGGTTTTCGCCCATGTTAAGGGTCGATACACGTTGCCGTCCGGTCGAGTGCAGCGTTATTGGATCGATTCATGTCGCTGCCGCCGCTTTCGCCCGAACAACTCGTCAAGCCGCGCCATTTCGAACTGCGCATGAGCCTGATCTTCGCGACGCTGTTCGTGTCGCTCGGGACCCATCTGCCCTATTTCCCGCTGTGGCTGCAGGCAAAGGGTTTCCATGCCGAACAGATAGCAGTCATTCTGGCGGCCCCGATGTTCCTGCGCGTGGTGACGACGCCGTTGCTGACAGCACTTGCCGACAGGGCCAGGGACCGCGCCGATGTCTATGTCGCGCTGGTGGCGGCGTCGCTGCTGCTGTCAGCCGGTTATTTCCTGACACCGACCTACGCCATGGTGCTGGCGGTGTCGCTGGCGCTGACCATTGTCTGGACGCCGCATTCGCCAATCGCCGATTCGCTGGCGCTGTCGGGTGTGCGCCGCTTTGGCTCGAACTATACGAGCATGCGCAAATGGGGCTCGATCTCCTATCTGTTCGCCAATGTCGCCGGTGGTTTCATCCTGTCGGCAACCGGCGCCCGGGCGGTTCCGGTGATCATTTTCGCAGCCCTTGCCGCCGCTCTTGCGGCCGGCTTGCTGGCGCCACGTCTTGGCCGTCCGCGACGCGCCTCGCCGTTGTCAGCCACCGACATCCAGCAGGCGGCGCCAAAACTTCTCAACCCGTATTTTTTGTATTTTTCCATTGGCGTCGGCGTCATCACCGCCAGCCACGCATTCCTCTACGGTTTCGTCTCCATCTACTGGAAATCGATCGGCCTCAGCGATTCGGTTGTCGGCCTGTTGTGGGCCTGGGGCGTAGTGTCGGAGGTCTGCATGTTCATGATGTTCACCCGCTTTTTCGGCTCGTTCTCCGTCGTCTCGATCATGATGATGGCGGGGATCGGAGCCATCGTGCGCTGGATCGCCTTCCCGCTGGTCTGGCCGCTCGGCCTCGGCGTTGCTGGATTTTTCGGCGTCCAGACGCTGCACTCGGTCTCGGTAGCGCTGGTGCTGATCGGCCTGCAGAAGATGATCGGCGAAACGGTCTCCGAGGAGCGGACAGGTGCTGCGCAAGGCATCGCCTATTTCTCCAACGGCTTTTTCATGGCTGTGGTGACACTGGCGTCCGGCCCACTGTACGACCGTTTCGGCGTCGACGGCTTCTTTGCCATGATTCCGATCGCCTTGATCGGACTGGTGCTGATCGGGCTTGCCGCGCGCTCAGCCCCAAAGCGCCGTTTCAGGCGGTGACACCAGCGATCCGTTGTAGGCAAGGCCGGGCACACGGTCGCGGGCAAGCAGCAGCGGACCGTCGAGGTCGACGAAATCTGCGCCTTGGGCCAGCAAGACCGCCGGCGCCATCGCCAGCGACGTGCCGACCATGCATCCGACCATCACGCCGAAACCGAGTTCGCGGGCGCGATCGCGCAGCAGCAATGCCGCCGTCAGCCCGCCCGACTTGTCGAGCTTGATGTTGACGGCGTCGTAGAGGCCGACGAGCCCTTCGAGATTCTCAGCCTCATGCACGCTTTCATCGGCGCAGATCGGCACGGGGTGCGCGATGTGGCGCAGGATCTCGTCATGGCCGGCCGGCAGCGGCTGTTCGATCAGCGAAACGCCTTGCTCTGCGGCAAAGGCGAGGTTGCCAACGATGTTGTCGTCGGTCCAGCCCTCATTGGCGTCGAGGATGATGCGGCTGTCGGGGGCGGCTTGCCTGACGGCGCGAATACGGGCGATGTCGTTGTCGCCGCCGATCTTGACCTTGAGCAGGGGCCGCGCCGTATTGGCGCGAGCCTGTGCTGCCATCGCCTCCGGTTCGCCCAACGACAGCGTGTAGGCCGTCTCAATCGTCCCCAACCGTATGGCGCCAATTGCAGTGGCCACAGGTATTCCGCGGATCTTTGCTTCCAGATCCCAAAGGGCGCAGTCAATGGCGTTGCGGGCAGCTCCGGCCGGCATGGCGTCAAGCAAGGCGCTCCGGCTGATGCCGCCGGCGATCCGCTCGCGCATCGCCTCGATCGCCTCGCTCACGCCGTCCATGGTCTCGCCATAGCGCTTGTAGGGAACGCACTCGCCGCGACCCGTGTGGCCGTTCTCGCTGATCGCGCAAGTGATGACCTCGGCCTCGGTCTTGGAACCACGCGAAATGGTGAAGCTTCCGGCGATCGGAAAACGCTCGGCCTCAACCGAAATGACACGCGCCATATTTTTCTGCTCCGGCTATGCAACAACGGGCGAGTCGGCAAATCGACAGCTTGGTTCCGTCAGGCTAAACAGGACGCCATGTTGACCATCGGCAAGCGCGACGCAAGCGGTACGACCGCAGGGGAGGCTGACCACGAACCGCGCGTGGCGACCGGCGAGAAGGACGGCGTTCTCGGCTGCGCCTTCTCGGGAATCTGGACGACACGGACCGTCGCGCTGATCGACGCGGAGATGCGCAAGATCGAGAAACGAAGCGGTTTCAATACTTTGGCGCTCGATCTCTCCAAGATCGAGAAGATGGACACCGCCGGCGCCTGGCTGATCGACCGGCTGGTCAGCGTCTTCGAGAAGAAGGGCGTCAATATCAGCCTCCAGGGCCAGAGCGAGATCGCTTCCATCCTGCTGGACGCTGTGGGCGAGGCCGTCCGGCGCGAACCCGAATCCGGTCCAGCGCGGCCACCCAATATCGTCATTCGCGCGCTCGAGGCGGTCGGCCGGCGCGTCTACGAGATGCGCGACGATTTCCTCGCCTCGATGAACATTCTTGGCGCCACCATCCGCGGCGCGCAGATGAAGCTCGGCCGCGGCCATGCCGTCAACCCGGCGGCGATCTTCAACCAGATCGACCGCATGGGCGTCGGCGCCATTCCCGTGGTGGTGCTGATGTCGGCGATCGTCGGCGCGATCGTTGCCCAGCAAGGCGCCTACCAGCTCAGCTATTTCGGCGCCGATATCTTCGTCGTCGACCTGGTCGGCGTGCTGATCCTGCGCGAGCTCGGGGTGCTGATGACAGCGATCATGATCGCCGGCCGATCCGGCAGCGCGATCACCGCCGAAATCGGCTCGATGAAGATGCGCGAGGAGGTCGACGCGCTGAAGGTCATCGGCCTCAATCCGATCGGCGTCCTGGTCTTTCCACGGCTGGTGGCGCTGGTCATCGCCTTGCCGTGCCTGACCATCATCGCCAATTTCGCAGCGCTCGGCGGCGGCATACTGGCTGCCTGGCTCTATTCCGACATCGCGCCAGCCGCCTTCATCGATCGGCTGCGCGTCGCCATCGATCTCAGCACCATTTTCGCGGGGCTGATCAAGGCGCCGTTCATGGCGATGATCATCGGCACGATTGCCTCGGTCGAAGGCATGAAGGTCGGGGGCAGCGCGGAATCGCTCGGCCAGCACGTGACCGCCTCGGTGGTGAAATCCATTTTCGTCGTCATCATCCTCGACGGGCTTTTCGCCATCTTCTACGCAGCGATCGAGTTCTGAAATGAAGCTGCGGGGCAGGACAAAGGCGATTGCGGTGGCGGAGGATACAGGCGAGGGCGATATCGTGCTTTCCGCGCACGACATCACCGTGTCCTTCGCCGACAAGCTCATCCTCGACAAGCTGTCGCTCGATATCCGGCGCGGCGAGATCCTCGGCTTCGTCGGTGCCTCGGGTGCCGGCAAATCCGTTCTGTTGCGAACCATTCTCAGTCTGACGCGCAAGCAGTCTGGCACGATCAAGCTGTTCGGCGTCGATGTCGAGAAGGCGAGCGATGTGGAGCGCCTGCGCATCGACATGCGGCTTGGCGTGCTGTTCCAGCACGGCGCCTTGTTTTCGGCGCTGACGGTGCTGGAAAACGTCCAGGTGCCGATGCGCGAATATCTCGATCTGCCGCGAAAGCTGATGGACGAGCTGGCGATGCTCAAGGTCGAACTGGTCGGGCTGCCGCCGGATGCGGCGCAGAAATTCCCGTCCGAACTTTCTGGGGGCATGATCAAGCGGGCGGCGCTGGCACGGGCGCTGGCGCTCGACCCTGACATCGTCTTCCTTGACGAGCCGACATCCGGTCTCGATCCGATCAGCGCGGCGGAGTTCGACGAACTGGTCGTCAAGCTGCGCGATACGATGGATTTGACCGTCTATATGGTGACGCACGATCTCGACACGCTTTTCACCGCTTGCGACCGCGTGGCCGTGCTCGGCAACAAAAAAGTGCTGGTCGAAGGCACCATCGACGACATGCTGAAGAGTGAGGAGCCGTGGGTAAAATCCTATTTCCGCGGAAAACGCGCCCGGCAACTTGATCTTGCGGCGCGCGCATAGCCATAAGTGGGACAATGGAAACCAGAGCCAACTACGTCATTGTCGGCATTTTCACGCTGGCCGCGATCCTGGCGGCCTTCGCCTTCGTCTACTGGACCGCGGCGATTGGCGACAAGGGCGAGACCACGTTGCTGCGCGTGCGCATTCCGGGCTCGGCTTCCGGGCTCGGCCGCGGCAGTTTCGTTCTGTTCAACGGCGTCAAGGTCGGTGATGTCAGGCGCGTCTATATCGACGTCGACAATCCAACCGTCGCCATCGCCGACACCGAGATCGATCGCATGACGCCGATCACCAAGTCGACGCAGGCCGATATCGGTCTCGCCGGCCTCACCGGACAGGCCAATATCGAACTCAAGGGCGCCGACCCCAAGGAAGTAAAACTTCTCGACCAGGCCGAGAAGGAAGGCAAGGTCGCCGAGATCGTCGCCAACCCCTCTGCCGTGACCAACTTGCTGCAGACGGCGCAGAACATCTTCACCCGCGCCGACAAGGTGCTCACGGAGCTTGAAGGCTTCACCAAGGACGTTCGCGGGCCGCTGACGCAGACCGTGCAGAATGCGCAGACCTTCTCCGATGCGCTGGCTAAGAATGCCGACGGCATCGACAAGTTCCTGTCCAGCGTCAGCGCGCTCTCCGACGAGCTGAAAGGCGTTTCCGGCAAGCTCGACGGCACGCTGAAAGCAGCGGAAGGCCTGCTCAACGCTGTCGACAAGGACAAGATCAAGAGCATCGTCGCCAATGTCGATACGGTGACCGCGAATCTCAAGGAAACGTCCACGCAGCTCGACGGCGTGATCAAGAATGTCGACACCGCGGTCGGGTCCGTCAACGATTTCGCCAAGCAGACGCAAGGCACCCTGGCCAAGGTCGACGGCGTGCTCGACGGCATCGATCCGGCGCAGGTACGCGCCGCACTGGCCAACATCCAGAAGGCCAGCGAAAACGCCGACAAGGCTGCCGCCGACATCGCCAAAGTGACCGACAAGTTCGCCGACCGGGCTGACGACATAGACCAGACGATCAAGGACGCCCGCCAGCTCACGCAACGGCTCAACGACGCCTCGGTGCGCGTCGACGGCATCCTAGCCAAGGTCGACACCTTGCTTGGCTCGGGCCAAGCCGATGGTGTGATGGCCGACGCCAGGGATACACTGAAGTCGTTCAAGCAGGTTGCAGACACGCTGAACGCGCGCCTCGGCGTCATTACCGACAATCTGGCGCGCTTCTCGGGCCAGGGGCTTTCGAATGTCGAGGCGCTGGTGCAGGACAGCCGCCGTTCGATCAGCCGCATCGAGGAGGCCGTAACGGACCTCAGCCGCAATCCGCAGCGCATCCTTTCGGGTGGCGACGGCGAGGTTCGGCAGTTTGATGGCAGGGCACGGCGTTGACTTCGGTCTCCGTGCGCCCCAGAAACAGTCGTTGCAGGTGCGGGTTGTATTTACGATCCGGGGACAACAGGGATCGCGCGTGAAGTCGATCGTCGTTAAATCGGGTGTGGCATTGCTTGCCTTGGCCCTCGCCAGCTGTGCGGCCCTGCCGGGTGGCGGGCCTGCTCCGCTCGACACCTTCGAGTTGTCGGCGCCTTCGGTTGACGCGCAGGGCCACAGCCGCCGTCAGATCCTGATTGCCCAGCCGTCGGCACTCAAGGCGCTGGACAGTCAGAACATCGTCATCAAGCCATCGGATCGCTCGATCCAGTATCTCAAGGGCGCGCAATGGGCCGATCGGCTGCCGTTGATCGTGCAGGCGCGGCTGGCCGAGACGTTCCAGCGTTCGGGCAGCTTTGCCGGCGTCGGCAAGCCGGGCGAGGGACTGGCGATCGATTATCAGGTGATCGTCGAGATCCGTTCGTTCGAAGTGCGCGTCGATGGCGGCGAACATGCCGAGGTCGACCTGTTCGTGCGTATCCTCAATGACCGCAATGGCGAGGTGCGTGCCTCCAAGAGCTTCACCGCATCCGCACCGGTTTCGGGGAGCGGCAATGCCGCGTATGTCAGCGCGCTCGACAGTGCTTTCGGCGATGCCGCCAAGCAGATCGTGCGCTGGACGGATTCGGTGATCTGATCTGCGTAAAGGCTTGATCACGCAACGCTTCTGACAGCGCCGGTACCGGTTCTGCAAGGGCGCGGCGCAGCAGACGAGCCAACGGCACAAAATCGGCAGAAAGAAAAAAGGCGGGAAATTGCCCGCCTTTTGTTTGTTGCAGGGGCGCGCCTTAGTGCAGGCGGCCGCTGGCGTGGGCCAGCATGGTGTAGACCTTGCCGGTATCAGACGTGAGATAGGTCTGGGCCATGATGTTGTCGCGGTCGTTGCGAGAGACATCCTTGAGCAGCTTCTCGAAATCGTCGCAGTAGCGGTCGACGGCGGTGCGGAACTCGGCCTCCGCCTGATACTTGCGACGGATCTCATCGAACGTCTGCTGGCCCTTTAGCGTGTATAGCCGCCGTGTGAAGACGTCACGCTCGCCGCGCCGATAACGGTTCCACAGCTCGATCGAAGCGTCGTGGTCGATGGCCCGCGCGATGTCGACGGAGAGCGAGTTCAACGATTCCACGACATGCAGCGGCGAGCGCTGGGCAGGAGCCGCGCGCGGTGCATCCGCGGGCGCTGCCGGCCTGGCGTCCTCCTCGCGCGATGCCCCGGTCAGGAGATCGCGGACCCAGCCTCCCTGAGGTGTGCGGGCGCCGGCATCGGGACGCTGGCGCGGTGCCGTCTCGGCCGGACGCTCCAGGTCGAGCGTGCCGCGCAGTGCCGCGCCGCCCAACGGCGCCTGAGGTGTGCGCAGCTCCGGCTGCGGTGCCGGTGCGCGGCGCGGTGGCTCGGCAGGGCGTGCGGCCGGCGCTTGTGGCGCTGGGCGCAGATTGCGTTGCTCGGAGGCATCGCCACCACCGCGACCGGACTTCGCAACGATGTCCGAAAGCTCTTTGAGGGCGTTGATCTGCTCGGAAACGGCGCGGCGGATCGCCGAGGTCGATTCCTTTGCCTCTTCCGGCATCTCGATGACGCCCTTCTTGAGCTCGGCGCGGGTAAGGTCGAGCTCGCTCTTGATCGAGCCCGCGGTGCGCCGGATCTCCTCGGTCGCATCGGCGAAGCGCTTGGTTGCCGAATCGACGACATCGGTGATGGCGTTGCGGATCTTGTCGGCCGACTCCATCGTCTTGCCCTCGGCGTTCTGCAGCGTCTGGCCGACGAGGTTTTCGAACGAGCGCATGACCCTTTCGAGATCTTCCGACTTCTTGACCAGGCCGACGGCGAGATCCTCAAGCGACGACTGCCTTTCGAGCGTGTGCTCGAGGTTGCTCTGGGCCGAGCTCAGCAGGTCCGAGGCGCTGGCCAGCAGGCGGCTGTGTTCGTCGAACTTGGTGGCGATCGAAGCAACCTCGCGCAAGGTGGACGACGACAGTTCCGTCAGCCTTGTCGTGTTCGAATCGACCAGCCGTGCCGAACTGGCGAAGGTCTGCGCGGCTTTCTCCGTGGTGGCGGCGAAGCTTTGTGTGCTGCCGCTCAGGCGTTCGTCGACGTGGCCGAGATTGACCGCGGCCTGCTCGATCAACTGACCGAGCTGCGAGCTGGAGTTGGTCATGCGGCCAATGAGGTCGGCGACACTGTCGGACAGCGACGAGCGGGCGCCTTCGACCGCCGACAAGGTCTCGGCGGTGCGGCTGGCGAGTGCGTTGACAAGTGCGGCATTCTCGCTGCGCAGCTTCTCGGTGGCACGTTCGGTGACCTCTTCCATGCTCTTTTGCAGTTCCGAGCCGCCCTGGGCGAAGCGCTCGACCAGCGGCCGCGCGGTTTCGTCGAGGATCTTGGACATTTCGGCCGAACGCGCCGCGAGCATGGTGTTGAGTTCGCGGGTGTTGGCGCCGATCGTCTTGGCGGCATCGTTGGTGCTCTGGCCGATATGCTGGCCAACCGCGGTGAAGGTCTCCGCGATCACATTGGCGCGCGAGACGAGCTGCGCCTCGGCATTCGACACCTGTTCGCTGATCTTCTGGCCCATCGCCGCGGCAGTGTAGGCGAGGCGATTCTCGACGCCTGAGACCTGCTCTTCGACACGCGCGGCCGCGGCCGCCGCGCTCGATGCGAACCGCTCGTCGGCGCCGGCAAGCGCCTGTTCGATTTCGCGGGCATGCACGGCCATTTCCTGGCCGGTCTGCCTTGCGCGTTCGGCGACCCTCTGCTCGGTATCGGCAAAGGTGCCGACGATGGTCTCGGCATGCTCGCCGATCGTCGATGTGCTGCTGGCAATGCGCGTCACCAGACGCTGATCGGCGTCGTCGAAGATGCGGCCGATTTCCGAGGCACGGCTCGACAGTGCTTCGGAACCTTCCGCGATGCGCGAGACCAATTGCTGGTCGGCGGCATCGAAGATGCGGCCAAGGTCCGATGCGCGTGCGGCAAGTGCTTCGGCGGATTCGCCGATACGCATGCCGAGCCGCTGGTCGGCACTTTCGAAGTTGCGCAGGATGTCGCCGGCGCGGGCGGCCAGCGACTGTGCCGTTTCGACAGCGCGGGCGACCAGCTTCTGGTCTGCCGCATCGAATGCGCCGGCAATCTCGTTGGCACGGGCGACCATATGGTTGGCGGTGTCCTGGGCCCGGGCGGTAAGCTGATCGGCGGTTTCCTTGGCGCGGGCGGCGATCTTCTGGTCCGCCACGTCGAAGGTGCCGGCGATCTCGCTTGCACGAGCGGCCAGCTGGTCAGCGGTTTCATGGGCGCGGGCCAGCAGGGAGGTGGACGTGTCATCCGCGCGGGCAAGCAAGGTGTTCGACGTATCTTCCGCACGGGCGTGGAGGCGACGATCGGCTTCCTCGAAGGTGCGGGCAATGTCTTCGGCTCTCGCCAGCAGGGCGGCGGAGGTCTGCTCGGCGCGCTCGGCGATCTTGCGGTCGGCGTCACTGAACGCGGCACCAGCCTGCTCATGCAGCGTGCTGGTGACCTCCAGGACCTTCTGGCGCAGTGCGCCGGCAACGAACACCGCACTCTTCTCGAGCACGGCGCGGACGTTTTCGACGCCTGTCGAGAGCGCACGCTCCATGGTGCCGGCACGCTCCTCGATGACCCCGGTCTGGCGGCTGAACGCCTGCTCGATCTTCTCGACATCGGCGGCGATAGCCGCGGAGATATCAGTGCTTCTTGCCGCGATCTGGTCGATATGACCCGACAGCGAGCGGTCGACGTCCTGGCGGGTCTCGGCGAGCTTGCCGAGATCGTCTTCCAGCGCGCGGGCCAGCATATTGCGGCCCTCCGATAGCTTGCCGACATGTCCGGCGATGACCTCGTCGATATCGCTGCGGCTTGCGGAGAGCTTCTGCAGGTCGGCTTCCAAAGCGCGCTTGAGGATATCGCGCCCTTCGGCGAGCTTCTCCACCTGACCGGCGACCAGTCCGTCGATGCTGGAACGGCTTTCCGCCAGCTTGGCGATATCGTCTTCGAGCGCCTTCGACAGGGCCGAACGCTCCCCGACAAGTCTTTCCGCGTGGCTGTTGACCATGCCGCTGACGTTTTCGAGATCAGCCTCGAGTGCCCGGGCGAGTTGTGCCCGGTCATCGACCAGTTTCTGCGATTGGTCGGCAACGGTGCTCTTGATCGCATTGAGGTCTGCTTCCAGCGCGCGCCGCAGGATGTCGCGGCCTTGCGACAACTTCTCGACCTGACCGGCAACCAGCCCGTCGATGCTGGAACGGCTTTCAGCCAGCTTGGCAAGATCGTCTTCGAGCGCCTTCGAGAGGGTCGAGCGCTCCCCGACAAGCCGTTCCGCGTGGGTGTTGACCAGACCGTTGACGTTTTCGAGGTCGGCCTCAAGCGCCTTCGACAGCGTCGAGCGGTCCTGTACCAGCCGCTCGGAATGGCTGTTGACCAGCCCGTTGACGCTTTCGAGATCAGCTTCGAGCGCACGGGCGAATTGTGCCCGATCCTCGACCAGTTTCTGCGACTGGTCGGCAATGGTGTTCTTGACCGCGTTGAGGTCGGCTTCCAGCGCACGGCGCAGGATATCGCGGCCTTCCGACAACTTCTCGACCTGGCCAGCGACCAGCCCGTCGATGCTGGAACGGCTCTCGGCCAGTTTGGCGAGGTCGTCTTCGAGCGCCTTCGACAGGGTCGAACGATCCTGAACAAGCTTGTTCATGTGGTCGGCGATGACGCTGTTCACATTCTGCAGGTCGGTTTCCAAGACACGCGAAAGCTGCCCGCGGTCCTCGGCCAGCCTTTCCGACTGGCTGGCGATGACGCCCTTGATCGTGTTCAGATCGGATTCCAGCGCGCGCTTGAGAATGTCGCGGCCCTCGGCGAGCTTCTCGACCTGTCCGGCTACCAGCCCATCGATGCTGGACCGGCTGTCGGCCAATTTGGCAAGGTCAGCTTCGAGGGTTTGCGACAGCAGGCTGCGATCCTCGGCCAACCGTCCTGAATGGCTGTCGATCAGGCCGCGTATGCTGGACAGATCGTTGTCGAGCGAATGGGAAAGCTGCGTGCGGTCGTCCGCCAGCTTGGCGGAATGGGCTTCGATGAGGCTATTGATGCCGGCGATATCGTTTTCCAGCGCCTTGGCGAGTACCGCGCGGCCCTCGGCGATCTTCTCGACCTGGCCGGCGACGAGACCGTCGATGCTGGCGCGGCTATCGGACAGTTTGCCGAGATCGGCTTCCAAAGCGCGCGACAGGATGTTGCGGCCCTCGGCGAGCTTGCCGACATGACCGGCAACCATTTCATCAATGATTGTACGAGCTTGTACCAATTTCCCGGAGTCTTCGTTCAAGGCACTGGAGAGCCTGTTGCGACCTTCTTCCAGCCTTTCAAGATGGCTGCCGAGCGACGCATCGATGGCTGCCCGTGATTCATTGACCTTGCGCAGATCCTCTTCGAGAGCGCGCGAGATCAGGCTGCGGCCTTCGGCCAGTTTCTCGACCTGGTTGGTCACCGCCGCATCGATGTCGGCGCGGCTTTCGTCGAACTTCGCCAGGTCTGCCTGCATGGCCTCGGCCATGCGCTCGCGGCTTTCGGTAAGCTTGCGGCTGTGGTTTTCGATGGCTTCCTCGATGCCGACGCGGGCGTCGGCGAGCCGCTGAATGTCGCCATCGAACGAACGCGAGACGACATGACGCGCGGCTTCCATGCGGCCGGCGAAGTCGCTGGCGCGGGCTTCGAGCATGGAGGAGGTCGAAGTGACGATGTCGGCCATGTCGGCGCCGATCTGGGTCTTGCCCTGATCGATCATCGCCGACAGCGCGTCCTTGCTCTCGGCAAAGGTGTGGGCGATTTCGCGCGCGCGCTCGACCAGCGTCTCGTTGATCTGGCGGGCGCGGGCCTCGAGTGCCGCATTGAGCTTCTGCGTTCCGGTGTCCAGCGCTTCGGCGCGGGTCTGGAATTCGCTGATCAGCGTCTGGCCGCGTTCGGCCAGCGTCCGCTCGATGCCGTTCAGGCTTGCTTCGAATTCGGAATTGAGGGTGCGCGCGGCACCGCCAAGCAGAGACACCATGCCGTTGGTGCGATCGTCGAGCAGATCGGTCAACGACCGTGTCAGCCCGTCCGTGGTGTCCGTCAGTTTGGCGATGCGGGTGTCGAGAAGGCTCGCGAAGGCCTCGCCCGAGGTCGATAGCTTGTCGGTGATCGTATCGAGCCGGCCTTCCACCGAATCGAAGATCGACATCGAGCTTTCGTTGATGCGGTCAATGAGCGTATCGCCGGAATTGGTGATCGTCATCGACAGCTTGGTCGACGCATTGAGGATGCTGTCGCGGATGATGTCCGAGGCAGCGCCGATCTCATCCTTCAGCGTCTCATGCGCGCCGGTGATCGAGGCGCGGACGCGCTCGGCGTGGCTGACGACGGCTTCGCGCTCGCTGCCGAGCCCGTCGACCAGCGAACGGATGCGAGATTCGTTCTCCGAATAGGAGCGCTCGATCTGGTTGACCTCGCTGTGGACCAGCGTTTCCAGTTCGACGGCGCGGGCAAGCGTCCGCTCGATGCCTTCGCCCATGGCGGCCACCTCGCGACGAACGGCCTGGCCGATCATCATGACGCGATCCTGGGCAAGGTTTTCCGGCTCGGTCAGGCGGAAGGCCACTTCGGTCATCGACTGGGCGGCAATGCGCATTTCCTGGGCGCGGCGGATCATTGCCGCGAAGGCCCAGAATAGGATGACGGGCACGATCGCCGCAACGACCAGGCCGATCAGTTCGGGACGGGCAAGAAATTGGTCGAGGGTGCGGATTCTCCAGATGCTCGGTCCGAAAAGGAGGTTGGCCAGACCGCCTGCGCCGGCGAACCAGGCGAGCGAGACAAAGGCAACGACCCAGTAAATGGTGTTCGAGGCACGCCTGTTGAGCCCGTGCAGGAGCGTCTTGTAGTCCTTCTGGCGATCGTCGTTGGCCGGCGCGAAACCAGCCGGCTGGGCGCCGTTGCGTGTTTCCACGGGGCGCAACTCGGCTGGTTTGGCCTTTGGCGCTGGGTTCTCGGCCTGGCTCTGATTGACCGCGGGTGCCGGCTTCTCGTTGCGTCCCTCGCGCGCCAGTTCGTCGGCGGCCTGGGATATCTGCGCTTCCAGGTCTTCCATCGAGGCCGCGATGTCGAGGTCGCCGTCGCCGGTGTCGCCGCTGAGGTCGAAATCAAGCGCCTTTTCCAGTTCCCTGGCCACGTCGTTGTCGAGAGTTCTCGTCGTCGTTGGTTTCTTCGCCATGCCTTCTACCCTGTACTAGCTGCCGCGGGCTTATAATTTTGTTTGTCGTACCCCGCGCAGGAGGCTGAAAATGGACCCCTCGTATCGTAATGACACAGGGGGGTAAAGAAAACATGCATTCCGCGAGATACGTAAAACTTTAAATATAAGGTTAACGGAACCGTGATTTGGGCGCCGCTTTCGCAACATTTTTCCCGGCCATTCATTAACCCGTTGTCCATTGGAATCGCCTAGGTTTTTGGGCGATCGAAGAAAACGGAGTTCGAGTTCATGCGTGGCGAAAGCGGCATTGCCTTCTCAATGCCCGGGGGCGACGTATCCGGACCCAGGCGGTCACGGCCGGTCGATTTGGCACATCTTGCCCGCCAGACCATGGGCGATCGCAGCCTCGAGCAAGAGGTACTGGCGCTTTTTGTACAACAGGCGCTGTCGGTGCGCGACAAAATAGTCGATGCCGACATCAAGGACCGGCTTATGCTGGCACATGGGCTGAAGGGTTCGGCACGGGGTGTCGGCGCCTTTGCCATTGCCGATTGCGCCACCGAGATCGAGCACCAGCCGGAAGACAACCAGACGCTCAGGCGGCTTGGCACGCTGATCGACGAAGTGCGTGATTTCATCGCCGCCATCAATCGCTGAACCCGGTTTGTGGAAAAACGTCACCGAGCGGCGCTTTCGCGCGGCAGTTGACTTGTCTGCCGGAGTGATTATCTCGGGCGAGACTCCCTTCAGGTGACAAATGACCAAGCTGACTTTCATCACCCATGACGGCACACAATTCGACATGGACGCCGAAAACGGCTCGACGGTCATGGAGAACGCGATCCGCAACGCCGTCCCTGGGATCGAGGCGGAATGCGGCGGCGCCTGCGCCTGCGCGACCTGCCATGTCTATGTCGACGAGGCATGGACGGCGCAGGTCGGCGAGCCGGAAGCGATGGAAGAGGACATGCTGGACTTCGCCTATGACGTCCAGCCGAACTCGCGGCTCTCCTGCCAGATCAAGGTGCGCGACGCACTCGACGGTTTGGTCGTGCGGGTGCCGGCCCGCCAGGGCTGAGACTCCGCTTTTTTTGCCGGCTGCTGCTTGGCAGCGGGGGATTGCTCATGCAGTGTCACGCGGTTTCCGCTACAGCGCCGCGCGTCCTCTTGGACGTGCAAAGGACGCTGTAGCACTTGTTATTTGGCGCATGATCCTTTCCGAAAATCGATTCCGATTTTCGGGGTCATGCGCAGCGAGGCGCATCGCATGACCAACATCACCAAGACAGACGTCCTCATTGTCGGGGCAGGGCCGGTCGGCCTGTTTGCCGTGTTCGAACTCGGTCTGTTCGACATGAAGTGCCACCTGATCGACATCCTCGACCGGCCGGGCGGCCAATGCGCCGAGCTTTATCCGGAAAAGCCGATCTACGACATTCCCGGCTGGCCTGCGATTTCGGCGCAGGGTCTGGTCGACAAGCTGCTCGAGCAGATCGCTCCGTTCAAGCCTGAGTTCATCCATAACCGCATGGTCTCCAGTCTTGAAAAACTGGAGGACAGCAGCTTTCGCGTCACCACCGACGAGAATGAGGTGTTCGAGGCCAAGGTTGTGGTGATTGCTGCCGGCGGCGGCTCTTTCCAGCCCAAGCGGCCGCCGATCCCGGGCATCGAACCCTATGAAGGCAAGAGCGTCTTCTATTCGGTGCGCAGGATGGAGGATTTTCGCGGCCACGACCTTGTCATTGTCGGCGGCGGCGACTCCGCGTTGGATTGGACGCTGAACCTGCAGCCGGTGGCGAAGAGCGTGACGCTGGTGCACAGGCGGCCCGAATTCCGCGCCGCGCCCGACAGCGTCAACAAGATGTATGCCATGCAGGAGATGAAGCAGCTGGAGTTCCAGGTCGGGCAAGTGACGGGACTGACCGGCGCCGACGGCCAACTCACATCGGCTGTCATCAAGGGCCCGGACGGCGATGTCGAGGTGCCCTGCACGCGTATGCTGCCGTTCTTCGGCCTGACCATGAAGCTAGGTCCGATCGCCGAGTGGGGGCTCAATCTTCACGAGAACCTCATTCCGGTCGATACCGAGAAGTTCCAGACGTCGGTGCCCGGCATCTTCGCGGTCGGCGACATCAACTGGTATCCCGGCAAACTGAAGCTGATCCTGTCGGGCTTCCACGAGGTGGCGCTGATGGCGCAGGCCGCCAAGCGCATCATCAGTCCCGGCGAGCGCATCGTGTTCCAGTACACAACCTCGTCGACCAGCCTGCAGAAGAAGCTTGGCGTCGTCGACTGAGCCGCCGGATGGCTCAGTGTCGCCTTGACAGCTATTCCGCCATCACCGGCGCATGCTCGGCGTGGCCGCGAAGCGGTATTTCCGGCATCAGGCCGAGTGCGACCAGCGCCATGATGAGCGTCGCGGCGGCGACAAGGAAGATCATGACGAATGGCGCAGCCGAAATAGCCTGTCCGACGGCCAGCGTGCCTTCACCGGCAAGCGGCAGGCCGTAGCCGAGGGCGACAGCGCCGAGCATGGCGACGCCCAGCGCGCCGCCCAGTGAGCGCAGGAAGGTGAGCACGCCGGTTGCAACACCAAGGTGCGAGCGGTCGACGGCGTTCTGGACCGATACGGTGGCAACCGGGAAGGTCGTCCCGCTGCCCAGACCGATGCAGATCGTCAGGATCTCGACGACCAGCAGCGAGGCGTGGCCGGCGACAAGAGCGAGCAGGCCGAGGCATATTGTGGAGAAGAGCACGCCCACCATGGCGATCCGCTTGTAGTGGGTGAAATGCTGTAGCAAGCGTCCGCTGAGTGTCGCGCCGGCCACGGTGCCAAGCAGCAGGCCTAGCATCGCCAGACCCGACGAGCTGACGGAGAGACCGACGATCGACTGCAGATAGACAGGCAGGTAGACCGCCAGACCTATGTTGGCAGCCTGCAAAAGGAACACTGACAAGGTGCCGGCGAGAACGACTGGGTTGCTGAGCACCTCGAGCGAGATGAGCGGTTCAACGGCGCGCAGCAGACGCAGTGCGAAAGCAGCCCAGAAAACCGCCGACACGGCCAGCAGCCCGAGAATTTCGCGCGAAAGCCACGGATATTCGCTGCCGCCCCAGTTGAGCGCCAGCAGCAGCAATGCCGTAGCCGCGACAAGCAGCAGCGCGCCGAGGCCGTCGATGCGATGCTGCTTTGCGGCGATCGGCAGCTTCTTGAGCGGCTTGTTGATGATCGCCATGGCCAGCAGGCCGAGCGGAATGTTGATCCAGAAAATCAGCGACCAGTGGAGATGTTCGGCAAAAGTGCCGCCGAGCAGCGGCCCGGCGATGCTGGCGACAGCCCAGGTGCCGGAGATCCAGGCAGTGTAGCGCGCACGCTCGCGTGGCGGAACGAGGTCGCCGATGACGGTCTGCGTCAGGGTGAACAGGCCGCCACCACCAGCGCCCTGGATCGCCCGTCCGACAACCAGCACAAACATATTGGGGGCCAACGCGCTGACCAGCGATCCCAGGAGAAAGATCAGGATCGCTGCATATACGGTTGGCCGGCGGCCATAGACGTCAGAAATCTTGCCATAGAGCGGCGCCATGGCGGTCGCGGTCAAGAGGTATCCGGTGACGATCCATGGCAGATATTGTGCATGGCCGAGCGCATGCCCGATGGTCGGCATGGCAGGTGCTACGATGGTCTGATCGAGTGCCGCCAACAGCATCGACAAGAGCACGCCGGCGATGATGGCGTTCTTTTCGGCTTCGGTCAGCGGCGTGCCGGTTTCCACCATCGTTTGCTTGTCGACAGCCTGGTCCATGATCGTTCATCCGTAAAGTTGCGATTGACCGGCCTTGCTCGGCCGTTCCGGTCTTTTGACCATTTCGATCGCTTGGCGTTTTGAAGCCCGCCCCTGGCGAGCCTGATATATGTCGTCCCGTATAGGCCGATTTCGACAGGCGCTCGAAAGTTTTTCGAGGCTGGCATTACGCTTCGGCGAATTTGGCTTTCGCCGGCGCCGCTTGGCTTTCGTGTCAGGTGGGCGGCAGCTGACCGCTCTCGATTCGTTCGATGCGATAGCGCAGCAGCCTCAGGATGCGGCTTTCGAAATTGACGCTTTCGACACGATCGAACTGCAGCTGAGCCTGGTCATGCCTGGCAAGAACGGCCGCGGTGATTTCGGCGGCCTTGGCCTTGGCGGCATCGCAATTCTTTTGCGGGTAGGTGGCTTTCAGGGTTTCTTCGAGTTCGCGGCCATGGTTCTTGGCAATCTCGACATGGCGCTCCTCATGGCGCTTGATGTCGGCGGACAGCGTATCCCAGAACAACCTGACATCGGCGTCGGCCTTGCGTGGGCGGCGCCACTCGGGAAGGATCACCTTCACCTTGACGGTCACCACGGCGTCGGCGATCCGGCAGGAGTTCGGTGTCTGGGCATAGCTGATGCGGGTCGTGAAGGCCATCTGCGTGGCGCCCGGGTGCCGCCCGCCCGTGCTTTTCACCTCCGGCCCGCGTTTGGAGAGCTGTGCCTCGATGTCGTCGAGCGTGCTCCCGCCAATGGCGAAATAGCTGTACGTCTTGACGAGATTGGCCGCACCGGCCGGGATCGCGGTCACGGCAAGCAGCTGCGCACAGAGCAGGGCTGGTTTCACGCCAAGCATGGATCGTTTCATCATGTTGCCTCTTCGACCACCTTGCTTTACGGCCGTTGCCGGCGCAACGGAATTGATCCGCTGCGGATCACACATCGTTGATGAGCCTCTTGGTTGATGAGCCCCATGGTTGCTGAACAATGACGGCCAGGCGATGGCAGTTGGCGCATGGACGCCATCTCGACCTTGGCGGCAAAGCCGTGGTCGTCGGCATCCTCAATGTCACGCCCGACAGTTTTTCCGACGGCGGTCTGTTCGACGCCCCCGAAAAGGCGCTGGCCCAGGCACGGCGCATGATGGCGGAAGGGGCACGGGTCGTCGATGTCGGCGGAGAATCGACCCGTCCCGGTGCCGCCGCGATATCGGCGAGCGAAGAACAGGCCCGCATCCTGCCGGTGATCGAAGCGCTCGCGAGCGCCGGCGAGGTGCTGATTTCGGTCGATACCTATCGCGCGGACACCGCCCGGCTCGCGGTGGCCGCCGGCGCGCATATCGTCAACGATGTCTGGGGTTTGCAGCGTGAGCCTGACATAGCCCGCGTCGCCGCCGACACCGGCGCCGGGCTTGTCATCATGCATACCGGGCGAGATCGCGCGAAGCTGGCGGACGTGATTGCCGATCAACTGGCGTTCCTGCGGAAGTCGCTGGAGATTGCCCACCAGAATGGCGTTGCCGACGACCGTATCGTGCTTGATCCCGGCTTCGGCTTCGCCAAGGAGACGGCGGAGGAAAATCTCGACCTGATGGCTCGCTTTTCCGAACTCAAGGCACTCGGCTTGCCGCTTATGGCCGGTACTTCGCGCAAGCGCTTCATCGGCACAGTCACCGGCCGCGATGCGGCTGACAGAGGTGTTGGAACAGCGGCGACCAGCGTCATCCTGAGGCTGAAGGGCGCCAATCTGTTTCGCGTCCATGATGTCGCATTCAACGTGGACGCATTGGCGCTCGCAGATGCTATGCTGGCGCGTCAAACCGACTGGGCGAAAGACTGAGCGATGTATGTCATCCGCATGAAGAATTGCGCCTTCTTTGCCCGGCACGGCGTGCTGGACGAGGAGGAAAGGCTCGGCCAGCGCTTCTATGTGGATGCCGCTCTTACCGTCGATCCGGGCCGGGCGCTTGTCGAGGATTCGATCGAGGACACGGTCAATTACGGTATCGCTTTCACGGTGATCGAAAAGATCATCACGGGGCAGCGCCGCTTTCTGATCGAGTCCCTGGCGCTCGAGGTGGCCCGAGCACTGACGGCGCGTTTTCCACAGATCAAGAAGGCCGAGATCACGGTGCGCAAGCCAAACGCTCCGGTGCCCGGCGTGCTCGATTACGTCGAGGTGACCGTTGTCTGGCCCGAATAGCACGGTCTATCTCAGCCTCGGCGGCAATCTTGGCGACCCGGCAAAGTCGATGGGCGCGGCGTTGCGCATGCTGGATGGCGACGCGGATACGCGTGTCACCGGCGTTTCGTCGCTCTATCGCACGCCGCCCTGGGGCAAGCTCGATCAGCCGGACTTTCTCAATGCGGCTGCCGAAATTTCCACCGGACTTCAGCCACGCGCCTTGCTCGACCTCTGCCTCGATGCCGAGCGCAGGCTGAAGCGGGTGCGTGAGGAGCGCTGGGGACCGCGGCTGATCGACATCGACATTCTGGTGTTCGGCGAACGCGTCATCCATGAGACCGGACTGGAAGTGCCGCATCCACGCATGCTGGAGCGGGCCTTCGTGCTGGCGCCACTGGCCGAGATCGCGCCCAGCCTGGTTGTCGGTGGCCGCAGCATCACCGACCGGCTGGTCGCCGTCGACACTTCTGGCATCGAACGATTGCCATCCGGCCGGGACTGGTGGCTGGTCTAGGTGCGTTGATATTCAGGTGATGCCTGCAACGGTGAGTTCCTGCGCTGCTTGGAGCGAGGCAGCAACGGGATCTTTTAACCGGAGAAGCCGCCGCCATCCAGGAACGTCTGCTCTTCCGGTGTGGTCTCGCGGCCAAGCATCCTGTTTCGGTGCGGAAAACGGCCGAAATTCTCGATGATGTCGCGGTGCTCGAGAGCGTATTTCAGATAGGGCTCCGCCCTGGCCTGCGTCAGCCCAACCGACAAATGCTGGTCGGCGAGCAGTTCGGAATGCTCATACGGCAGATAGAGGAAGACGCGGAGGTCTTCGTCGAGCGCCAGATCATGGCCAGCCGCGATCGCCTTTGCGGCGAAATATCTGGCGAGCGGATCGGTCGCGTACATATGGCCGGTGCCGCGAAAGCAGTTCCGCGGAAACTGGTCGAGCAGGATCATCAGCGCCAGCGAGCCTTCGGCGTGTGCCGACCAGTCGTCGCATTCACGCCGCGCGGCGGCGTAGTGCAGGTCGAGAAAGCGGTTCCGGAAGTCGGCATCGAATGCCTCGTTCTTCTCGAACCATGCATCCTCGCCGGCATCGCGCCAGAATTTGGTGACCGAGAGGGCTCTGCTGTCCAATTCCATGCATGGTTCCTTTGTTCAATCCGCGGGTTCGGATTTGTGCAGAACACCAGCCGTCTCTTCATTGAGTGCCTGGCCGGTACGGCGCGGCGGGGTGAGGGGTGTGGGAATGGGCGTTCCGATATTGCCCCTCAAGAATCGCTGTCCAGCGCGAACGCCTTCGGCGAGCTGGGTTTCGAAACGGGCGGTATCGCGGCGCCGCACATCCTCGATCACCTCGGCGACGTCTTCGGGATCCACGCCGAGCGATTCCAGCGCCGAACCTCCGAAAACCAGCGCCGATTCGAAGGTTTCGCGCAGCTGGAAGTCGACGCCGGCACGAATGAGCTGCAGCGCCGTTCCGCGGTCGAAAGCCCGGGCAAGCACGGTGAGCAGTGGGAATTCGGCCTTGATCAACTGGGCAATGCGAACGGCCACATCTGGCTTGTCGACGCAGATCAGCACGGCGCGCGCCCGGCCAGCACCCGCTGCGCGCAGGATGTCCAGCCGCGTGCCGTCGCCATAGTAGACCTTGAAGCCGAAATCGGCGGCCGCCTGGATCATCTCGACATCATTGTCGATGATCGACACATCGATGCCGCGCAGCAGCAGCGGCTGGCTGGCGATCTGACCGAAGCGGCCGAAGCCGATGATCAGCACGCTGCCGGTCAGGCCATCGGCGACGTCGACGCCGTCGAGCGACTGCTCGTCGCGCGGCGTGAGATACCGCAGCGCGATGATCGCCAGCGGCGTCAGCACCATCGAGATGATGACGATGGCCGTCAGGGTCGCGTTGGCCTGGTTGTCGATGATGCCGACCGCAGCGGCCGCCGAATAGAGGACGAAGGCGAATTCGCCGCCTTGCGCCATGAAGACCGCACGTTGCAGCGCTTCTCGATGGCCGGTTTTCAGGAGGCGGGCGACGATGTAGATGCCGAACGCCTTCATCACCATGTAGGCGACGACATAGATGGCAATCAGCCGCCAGTTCGCGACCACCACATGCAGGTCGAGCGACATGCCGACGGCAAGGAAGAACAGGCCGAGCAGGATGCCGCGGAAGGGTTCGATGTCGGCTTCGAGCTGATGACGGAAGGTCGATTCCGACAGCAGCACGCCGGCCAGGAAGGCGCCCATCGCCATCGACAGGCCGCTGAGCTGCATGGCGAGCGCCGATCCGAGAACGACCAGCAGGGCCGCGGCGGTCATCACCTCGCGGGCACGGGCATCCGCCAGGATGCGGAAGAACGGATTGAGCAGGTAGCGTCCGGCTAGCACCAGCCCGACGATCGCGGCAAGGCCGATGCCGACTTCGGTGAACCGCTCCGTCAGGCTGGTATCTGCCCCGCCGGGCGCCAGAAACGCGATCAGGGCCAGCAGCGGCACGATGGCCAGGTCCTCGAGCAGCAGGACCGATACGATGCGCTGGCCTTTCGGCTCGGCGATTTCACCGCGTTCCTCGAGAAGTTGCATGACGATCGCCGTCGAGGTCAGCACGAAGCCGGCGCCGGCGACGAAGGATTGCGAGATTGGAAACCCGCCCGCCACGCCAACAGCGGTCAGCAAGACCGCGCAGACGCCAACCTGCAGCGCGCCGAGGCCAAAGATCTCGCGGCGCAGGCCCCACAGCCGTGACGGCTGCATCTCCAGCCCAATGATGAACAGGAACATCACCACGCCGAGCTCGGCGACGTGAAGAATGGCTTCCGATTCGGAAAAGACGCCGAGGCCGAACGGACCGATCACCACACCGGCAGCCAGATAGCCGAGAATCGAGCCGAGGCCCATGCGCTTGAAGATGGGAACGGCGACAACGCCGGCTGCAAGCAGTGCCACCACCTGGACCAGATCGCTGCTCGATGCCTCTACCGCCATGCCGCCATTCCGCTCGTTTGAGGACCGATTCCGATTTCGGAGGTCTGTGACAAGCGGCGAAGATAGGGGCTTCGGCGGGGATCGAACAGCCCGAATCAGGATCACCGGCGATGTTGCAGGCGCGTTACACAAGTTGACGCCGGGACCGCGTTGCATCTTGCCACAATCGAAGGCTAAGGACGCTCGGCTTCGGCCATGGAGGGTGAGCGACGATCAAGTCGAGCCCTTTTGAGGAGATGACTGACATGAAGAAGTTTTTGTTTGTTGCCGTCGGCCTGGCGGTGCTTGCCGGTTCGGCTTGCTCGAAGGCACCTGAGTGTACGGCCGAGATCGCGACCAAGAAGGCGCAGGACATGGCTGCCGCGCTGCAGGAAGCCATCACCAAGGACCCGTCCAAGGCAGCTGATCTGACGGCCAAGGTGCAGGCCGTGACAACCAAGTATCAGGGCGCCACGACGGTGGCCGACGCCTGCAAGGCCTATGACGAGGTGACGGCCGCGATCAAGGGCTGAGCACCTGATTTCGACCGATTTGAACGAGGCGGCGACCGGTGGGTCGCCGCCTTTCTTGTCTCCAGAGGGGTTCATCGTTTCCTGGAAACGCCGTCCCGCTCTATCTTTTTATCGGGCGCAATTTTGGACGGAAAACCGTTTCACACTTTTCCCGGATTTGCTTCAGGGATCGATGATTGTTCAGTTCGGTGCGATGGAGCCGACTTCGACGGCGTCGACGCGCTTCAGACTCATGCCGATCACCGGTACCAACTGATCGTCGACGCGCACCGCAATGGTCACCGTCATTGAATTGTCGTCGGGGATGCGGGCCTGCATGACGCCGCGCAACTGGTTGCGGTTGATGGTGAAGACCACCTTGCGGGCGTCGACGACATTGCCGCCAATGATGTCGAGGCCGGAGCCGGTCGCGCCGCCCATGAAGCTGCCCTTGTAACCTTCGCGGCCCTGGCGCTCTATCTTGGCCGACATCGGCTGGGTGAACATGCCGACCCGGCAGCCACCGTCGAGCGACATGCCGACCTTGCCGTCCGGTGTCGAGCCGGTGAAACTGCAGTTGAATTTGGTGCCCTTGTACTTGCCGGCGACGATTTCGCCGGGACCGATCCATTTGCCTTCGGCCGACTGGAAAAACTGCTTGTCCGGTTCCGCCGCGGAAGCCGCTCCGGCAATACCGACGACTGACGTGATCACGGTTGCCAGGGGCAAGACGCTGGACAGAATTACGCTTTTCATCGACGACACCCGGCAACAAAGAGGCTGTTTGGAACCCGTCTGACCATGAACAAGATTGGTTAATGCTTCGTCACTACGGGGCCGCCACAAAGCAGGCCGGCAACAATTCCGAAGGTCCAAACATTGCCGCCCGGCTTACTTGCCGGATGGGGTCGTTTCAACATCTTTCCTGGTTGCAAACGAGGTCAGCGCCGAGAGGAAATCGCCCAGTCCCGGACGTTTCGCGGCGCTGAAGGGCAGGGGGCGTGCCGTCTCCATCGCCGCGATCCCGATGCGCGCCGTCATCATGCCATTGACGACGCCCTCGCCAAGCTTGGCCGAGAGGCGTGCCGCCAGGCCGTGACCGACAATCTGCTGGACGAAACTGTCGCCGACGGCGATCGAACCGGTGACCGCCAGATGCGCCAGCACGCTGCGCGCCAGGCGGAAGAACCCCAGCGTCCCCGGTCGTCCGCCATAGAGCTCCGATAGGCGGCGAATGAGGCGTCCGGCCTCGAACACGACATAAGCGACATCGACGAGCGCGCGCGGGCTGACCGCCGTTACCAGCGAGACGCGCTTGGCGGCTTCGAGAATCATCACCTTTGCCCTGGCATCGAGGGGGCCGAGAATTTCGGCTTCGGCCAGGCGCACCAGATTGCCGCCGTCGATGATTTCGCCGCGCAGTTCGGCCAGTGCGCGCCGGCCGGCTGCGGTCTCGGGCTTGGCCGCGACAAAGGCCGACAACTCGTCGACCACCGATCGTGCCACCTTGGGGTCGTCGCGTGCAATGGCATCGAGCGCCCGTTTCTGCAGCTTTTCGACTTCGGCGAGGCGGGCGATTGCCAGGAACTCACGGATCAGGATGACCAGAAGTGCCAGCATAGCGATGGCCGCCATGCCGGCGGCCAGCCAGCCCAGCCATTCAGCGCGTACAAAGAGGTCACGGATGAGCTCATCGGTCCACAGGCCGACTGCCAGCGAAACCAGCACACCAAAGGCACCGAAGAAGATGCTGCCGAGCAGTGACCGCCTTCTGGGCGCGATTGCCGGCGGCGGCTCGGCCGCGACGATGTCAGGCTCGTCGAAGACATCGACTTCCGCCGGAATGACCATCGCGACATCGCTCTTCATCGCCCGGGGCTTCCGCTGGGCGTCCGCCTGGGCACGGATGCCGGCCTGGGCTGGGCGCGCCTCTGGCGCCTTTTGTCTTGATGCGACTTCCGGCTCGATGCGAAATGCGGCCGGCTTGCGGGGCGCGGTCATGCCAGATGATCTCCAATCAGGAACTGCAAGGCACGGTCGAGCCGGATATGCGGCAGCGACAGCGTGACACCTTCGGCCGTGCGTTCGAGCTTTGGTGGACGGAAACGAACGAAGCGGATTGCCGGATCCACGGAGTCCTGCTTGTGATCGGGTCCGGAAATATCGAACACAGCATCAATATTCTCCGGTAAGTCGCCGGGAAATATGGCCGTTTCCGACTTTCCATCGAATGTTTCGCCATTGATCTTCTCGCCGGCGATCGGCGTGCCGATGATGACGGGAAGCACCTCTCGACCCTGCTTGACGGTGCCTTCGCGCGTCGCGCGCACCGCCGCCATGGCGACCACATCGACATCGGCGCCGGTGAAATTCGCCCGTGCCACGGCGCGGTCGGCAAGCCGCCGCACGATCGCCTGCAGGCGATCGTGGCTTTCGTGGTGCAGATGGTCGGCCTTGGTCGCGCCAACCAGTATGCGGTCGATGCGCCGCGAAAACAGGTCGGTGAGGAAGCTGCCGCGGCCGGGACGAAAACAGCTGAGGATCTCGGTCACCGCCCGCTCCAGGTCGGCCATGGCACCGGGGCCGGCGTTCAGCGCCTGCATGGCGTCGATCAGCACGATCTGGCGATCCAGGCGTGTGATGTGTTCGCGGAAGAACGGTTTGACGACATGCGTCTTGTAGGCCTCGTAACGCCTGTCCATCATGGCGTGTAGCGACCCTGGACGCGGACGCTTGTCGCCGAGCCCAGCGAGGGGCGCGAAAGTCAGCGCGGGCGAGCCTTCGAGATCGCCAGGCATCAGGAAGCGGCCGGGCGGCAAGGTCGAAAGCGCCCGCTCGTCCAGCTTGCACGCCTTCAGATAGGCAGCGAAGCTTTCGGCCAGGCGGCGCGCCGTCATCTCGTCGGCATCGGCGTTCGTGTCGATCTGCGCCGACAACGCCCGCCAGGCCTGCGACAGGTCCTCGCGCACCGGCAGAACTGCCATTTCGAAGGCTTCGCGGGAAAAATCGGCGAAGGATTTGCCGAGCAGCGGCAGGTCGAGCAGCCATTCGCCGGGATAGTCGACGATATCGACCGACAGTTTGCCGGAGGAAAACATGCGGCTCCAGCCGGAGGCCGATTCATATTCGATGGTCAGCCGCAATTCCGAAATGGCGCGCGTCGAATCAGGCCAGGCGCGGTCGTTGACCAGGGCGGCGATGTGATCCTCGTACTGGAAGCGCGGCACGGCGTCGTCGGGCTGCTGTTCGAGGAAGGCGCGCGCGATGCGTCCGGATTTCTGCGCCTTGAACAGCGGCAATCGCCCGCCATGGATCAGATTGTGGACAAAGGCCGATATGAACACCGTCTTGCCGGCGCGAGACAGGCCCGTGACACCCAATCGCAGCGAGGGAGAGAAAAGCCCGGTGGCGCGGCCCGAGAGCGTGTCGAGGGCAATCCTCGCCTCGTCGGTGAAGGTGGTCAGCGATGATGCCAAAATATGATCTCTCGGGCCTCGGTTCGTCCGATATAGGCTCTGGACCCCGGCTTTGAAATGCCTTCAGAGATCGGCCGGCGTCAGGAACGCTTCGAGATAGCCGGCGCCCTGGGCGGCTTTTGTCAGATCGCCGTCGAAGTGGACGACCGCCAGGCCGGTCGTCGGGAACCCATGATTGAGTGTTGCCCGCGCCGTCTCGTCGCCATTGCCCGAAACCGCCATGGCGAGATCTTCCGTCATCGGGTTGTGGCCGATAACCAGTAACGAACCGGATCCGCCATTGTCCCGGATCAGCCTGAGGTAACCGGCGGCGTCCTCGCTGTAGAGCGAATCGAAGAACAGGACCCGGCCTGTGTCGGTCTGACCGGCCAGGCCTTCCAGCGTCTCTTTCGCGCGTTTGGCGTTGGAGCAGAGGGTCAGGTCCGGAACATAGAAGCGGGACCGCATGGCGGCGCCCATCATCTCTGCATCCGCGCGGCCGGATGCGTCGAGCGGGCGATCGAAATCGCGCATGCCGGGCAATGCCCAGCCGGCCTTGGCATGTCGTAACAGATAAAGCGTACTCACCCAACCTCCGCTCACGCCGAATGCCGAAGCTTCCAGGATTAGCCACGAGAAGGGCGCTGCGCACAATGGCCGTGTTCATCGAATACAGCGAATCACCCATGGTGCGGTGCCGGAAGAGGGGTTTGTGCATCGGCCCGAAGATCACAGCCGATCTTCGGGAAGCATGTTGCCCGGGATTCAAAGTGTCGCAGCGTAGTTTGGTATCAAAACGACTGTGCGCCGTTGCAAAGGCGCCCGCCACCGCACATTAACAATTGCGTGAGACAGCCGCCGATTGCGCTTGTGCAGGCGCCGGACCGCGAATATATAGGCGCCAAATTTGGGGCTGTTTGGGTGAGTCGAATGAACGACATCGTTACCGCCGATTACGTACCCTCCGAGGACGAGCCGTTCATGAACGAGCGGCAGAAATCTTACTTCCGCCTAAAGCTCGTCACCTGGAAGAATGACATATTGCGCGAAGCGCGCGAAACACTCGAAATTCTGCAGCAGGAAAACGCCAACCACCCCGATCTTGCCGATCGCGCCTCTTCGGAAACCGACCGCGCCATCGAGCTCCGGGCTCGCGACCGTCAGCGAAAGCTCATTTCCAAGATCGATTCCGCCCTGCAGCGCATCGACGAAGGCACCTACGGCTATTGCGAGGAGACCGGCGAGCCGATCGCGCTGAAGCGGCTCGATGCGCGTCCGATCGCGACATTGTCCATCGAAGCGCAGGAGCGGCATGAGCGCCGCGAAAAGGTCTATCGCGACGACTAACGCATCGCCCATGGGCTGCGCTCAAGGCAGTTTGCGGCGATGTTGATGTTGAAATGGCCGGTTTTCCGGCCATTTTTGTTTGGTGCGCCATGCCTCCGTCTGAACAAACCAAGGCACGCGCAAGACCCCTGACCGGTCGAATTTCCCGGCTGGCGGGCAGATCAGAATCCAATCATCTCTTCTGGCTGGAGAGTTCGCCCAGAAGCTTTGTCATTTCATCGTCGAGCGACGGCGGTGCCTTCGCCTCTGGTTTGCCGGCCGGGGCGCTCGAACGGGGCTGGTCAAGCGACACTTCGAGTTCCTTCATCAGTGTATCGTCGACGGTGTCCTGCCTTGGCTGCGGCGGTGGCGCGTGCCTGACGGCATTGGCATTTGCGGATCCATAGGCGGGCAGCGGCGTGACATTGGTCGGCTGGTAACTTTGCGACTTCGGTGCTGGTGGTGGCGCCGGCGTTGTTTGGCGCGGGCGGGCGGGCTGCGCCGTGTTCACCGGCTGCGGAGCGGGTGCCTGCCTCGCCGTCTGCGCAGCGGGTTGAGATGCACGTGGCTTCGCCACCGGGGCCGCGGTGGCCGGGGCCGGCTGCAAGCCGCCGTCGCCGGTCAGCGCCGGTCGGCGTAGCGCCGAAAGCCGGATGTCACGTTCGACAACAACGTCGGTCGGGCCGCCGATCAGAAGCAGATGTTCGATATCATCGCGGCGTATCAGCACCAGCCGTCGATGGCTGTCGACGGCGGTGGCGTCCATGACGGCCAGCCGCGTCTTGCGATTCCTGCCGCCTGCAACAAAGGTTCCGAACGTCAGATTGCGCACGAGCTTGATGATGACGAGAACGATGACCAGCAGGACGAGCGCCGCAAACGTCCACAACAGTGCTGCGGCATAACCGGGGCCCGCCACGCTATCCAGCCATTGCATTGGTTTTACCTGATTGCCCTTGGAAGTGACGCGACACTAGACCGTTGCGGCAGGCCACCGCAAGTTGCGTTTCGCGCTTGATGAACAGCTTGAAAACTCCGAAGGCCGGAAGACATCATTTTTATCTGACATTTGCCGCCCAGGCCTTTTCCGGACTAGGAGAATGTGATTCAACCCGATAGGGGCGGGTGTCGGAACACCGGAATTCACGAGCAGGGGGCACATGGCCAAGGAAGCGCGCGGCGATTTCTATCCGGTACCGATCGTCGACCAGAATACGCGACCGGGCGCGGTTACCCGGCTCATTATTTTCATCGTCGTTCTGACCGGCGCCGCCATCGTCTTCGGCCTTTTCCGCGAGCGCCTCGGCGACCCGTTCCTGCTCGGCATGCTCGGTGTGCTGGCGATGATCGGTGTCGGCTTCCTGTTCGCCACGGCGATCGGCTTCGTGCAGATCACGCCACGCTCGACGGGTGACGAATTGTCGAAGGCGTTCGTTGATTCGATGTCGCAAGGCCTTCTCGTCACGGACACCAAGGGTCGCGTCGTCTACGCCAATCGGGCCTATGCCGATATGACCGGTGCGACGTCGGCGGCCGACCTGAAGACGGTCGAGGGATTGCTCTCGGATGTCCCCGAAGCCTCGGTGACGATCTATCGGCTGGCGTCGGGCTTGCGCGACGGCCAGCCGGGCGACGGCGAGTTTCGGCTGGCGCAGTCCATTCGGCCGGGCGCCGAGCCCGGCGCCCGCTGGTACCGGGCGCGTGCCCGCGCCTTCAGCGTTCCGGGCCAGCGGCTGCCGATGCTGGCCTGGCAGCTTGCCGACATCTCGCAGGAGCGGGCCGAGCAGGAACGTTTCTTCCTCGACCTGCAGAAGGCGATCGATCACCTCGACCACGCGCCAGCCGGCTTCTTTTCGGCCGACCAGGACGGCCGCGTCACCTACATCAACGCCACGCTTGCCGAATGGCTAGGCATCGACCTTACCAGCTTCACGCCCGGCTCCGTCACCTTGCCGGAGATCGTCGCCGGCGACGGCATGGCACTGGTCCGCTCGGTCAAGGCCGACCCCGGAACGACACGCAACGCGGTCATCGATCTCGACCTGACGACGATGACGGGAGAAGCGCTGCCGGTGCGCTTCATGCATCGCGTTTCGGCCAGCCGTGAAGGCCTCAACGGCCCGACGCGCACGATCGTGCTCAACCGCACGCAGGGCGAGGACGCCTCGGCCGATCTGCGTGCGTCGGAAGTGCGCTTCACCCGCTTCTTCAACTCGACACCGATGGCGATAGCCGGCGTCGACCACAGCGGGCGCATCCTGCGCACCAACGCGCCTTTCCTGTCGCTGTTTTCGTCCGTCGTCGACCGCGACGCCGTCGATCGTCGCGTGCGGCTCGACACGGTCATCCATGAGCGGGACCGGCCGGCCTTCGCCGCGGCTTTCGAAAAGGCGCAACAGCGGCAGGCCGACATCGAGCCGATCGATACCTTGCTGCCCGGCAACGACGACCGGCACATCCGTTTCTACGTCAACGCGGTCGCCGACGGCACCGGCGGCGAGGGCGCCGAGGAGTCGGCCATCGTCTATGCCGTCGAGACGACCGAGCAGAAAGCGCTCGAAGGGCAGATGGCGCAAAGCCAGAAGATGCAGGCGGTCGGCCAGCTTGCCGGCGGCATCGCGCATGATTTCAACAATGTGCTGACCGCCATCATCATGGCGTCGGACCTGCTGTTGACCAACCACCGCCCGTCGGACCCGTCCTTCCCCGACATCATGAACATCAAGCAGAACGCCAACCGGGCGGCCTCGCTGGTGCGGCAATTGCTGGCCTTCTCGCGCAAACAGACGCTGCGGCCGGAAGTGCTCAACCTGACCGACGTGCTGGCCGATCTCAGGATGCTGCTGGCCCGCCTGGTCGGCAACGACATCAAGCTGAAGGTCGACCATGGCCGCGACCTGTGGCCGGTCAAGGTCGATATTGGGCAGTTCGAACAGGTGGTGGTCAACCTTGCAGTCAATGCGCGAGACGCGATGCCGGCGGGCGGCGACCTCACCGTGCGCACCCGCAACGTGGCCGCCGAGGAGTGCAAAGCCTTTTCGTATCGCGAACTCACCCCGGCCGACTATGTCGTGGTTGAGGTCGAGGATACCGGCAGCGGCATAGCGCCCGACGTGCTGAAGAAGATTTTCGAGCCCTTCTTCACCACCAAGGAGGTTGGCAAGGGTACCGGGCTTGGCCTGTCGATGGTCTACGGCATCATCAAGCAGACCGGCGGCTTCATTTTCTGCGATTCCGAGGTCGGCAAGGGCTCGACTTTCCGCATTTTCCTGCCGCGTCATATTGCGGAAGCGAAAAAAGAGGGCGAGCCCGGCGATGTGCCGGCGGCACCGGCGAAGGTCGCGGATGCGGCCAAGGATCTGTCGGGCTCGGCCACGGTGCTGCTCGTCGAGGACGAGGACGCCGTGCGCATGGGCGGCATGCGGGCGCTGGTGTCGCGGGGCTACACCGTGCACGAGGCATCCTCGGGCGTCGAGGCGCTGGAAGTGTTCGAGGCGTTGGGCGGCAAGGTCGACATCGTCGTTTCGGACGTGGTGATGCCGGAAATGGATGGGCCGACGCTGCTTGGTGAATTGCGCAAGCGCCAACCTGACATCAAATTCGTTTTCGTGTCCGGCTATGCCGAGGATGCATTCGCCAGAAATCTGCCCGCAGATGCGCATTTCGGCTTCCTGCCAAAGCCATTTTCGCTCAAGCAACTGGCGACGATCGTCAAGGATGTGCTGGAGTCTTAGAACCGCCTGACGTTCTTTCCTTGCACAATGCCGCGACAACGCCATGATTGCGGGTGAAACGGCAGACGGGCTTGGGGGAGCAGCGGTTGACGCCACACAACGAAGCAGACAAGGGTGCCTACGCCGACACGGTGTTGTTGCCGGGCGACCCGCAGCGCGCCGAATGGATGGCGCAGACTTTTCTGGAAGCGCCGCGTTGCATCAATCGCCGACGCGGTGCCCTTGGCTATACCGGACTGTTTCGCGGCAAACCCGTCAGCATTCAGGCGACGGGCATCGGTGTCTCGTCGTTTCTGATCTATGTGCATGAATTGCTTGACTATTATGGCGTCCGGACGTTGATCCGCACAGGCACCTGCGGCAGCCTGACCGCCAAGGCCAAGTTGCGCGGCCTTGTCATCTCGCAATCGGCGCAGCCGGAAAGCGCTCGAAGCGGTCAGGTCTTCGGCCTCTACAAAGCCGTCGCCGGTCCGGATCCGGCACTTCTCGCATGCGCGCTGGCCAAGGCAGCCGAACTTGGCGTCGATCACTGTGCCGGCCTGACGGTCTGCAGCGATATCTTCTATCACCCGGATGGACGCGGCCGCTTTGCCGATGCGCAGGCAGAAGGAGCCCTGGCTGTGGATATGGAAACCAGCGCGCTTTATCGCATCGCCGGGCATTTCGGCGCCCGGGCGCTGTCGATCTGCACCGTGGTCGACAACATCGAGACCGGTGAACTGACCGACTACTCCGAACGCCAGGAACTGTTCGCCGATATGACCCGGCTGGCGCTCGCGGTCGCCGTGGAAGGACGCTAGGTTCACCGTTTCACGGAAACCGCCGAGCCGCTCTATCTCTTTGTCTGACGCAAATTCCCTAGGGAAAAGCGCTACTCGCTTTTCCCGAGAACACCGTTTCACACTTTTCGTGGAATTGCTCTAGGCGGCTTGCCGCTTCGGCAGCATCTGCTCATCCATGCCTGGCCGATGGCCGCGCAAATAGAGCGCGCAGGTGGTGCGCAGCATCGATGCAAAGTTCGGAATGGCACCATTGATCTCGATGGCTTCGTCATAAAGCTTCGAGATGAATTTGGGCGTCGTCAGGTTCTGGTTTTCGGCGATTTCATCAAGCAACGCCCAGAATGTCGCTTCCAGCTGGATGCTGGTCGAGTGGCCGTCAATGCGAATCGACCGGTTGATCTGGCGATAGCCTTCGGGATCCTGGCCCGCAAATACCCTGCACATCCGACAAACCTCCCATGCTTATTGGTCTTGGGCGGGCAGGCGTGCAGTCTGATACTGCTTGACCTGTCCCCGTTCGCATTGTCGGGCAAAATTGCCGGAACGGCAATCGGACTTTCGTCCCTGTCGCCGATGCCAGTCATTTCACAGTTTTGGACGTGGTAACCGGCTGCCACCACCTTTTCCCCGCTCTGCCCATAATCGGTTCCACACTAGGGCGGAGACTGATTTGGCCAAGGCGATCCATTCCATGATCCGGGTTCTCGACGAGGCCCGATCCGTCGACTTCTACAGAAATGCTTTCGGGCTCGATGTCGCCGACAGGCTGGACTTCGAGACGTTCACACTCATTTACCTCAGCAATGCCGAAACGGGGTTCGAGCTCGAACTGACCGTGAACAAGGGCCGGACCGAGCCTTACGGGCTCGGCGATGGATACGGCCACCTCGCGGTCTCGATCGCCGACCTCGACAGCGAACATGACCGCCTCGGCGCGCTCGGCCTCAATCCCAAGAAGATCGTCGAGTTCAACAGCGACGGGTCGCTGATCGCCCGCTTCTTCTTCATCGAGGATCCGGACGGCTACAAGATCGAGGTTCTGCAACGCGCAGGCCGCTTCCAATAGGAGACGGTGCAGCCGCACCGGCGGGTGCGGCGCCAGCAACGGCGCTCTCAAGCATGTCGTTTTGGGATAACGACATGCAAAAACAAGAACTTGAGGCTCGTCAATTGTGACTCGCTTCAAGAGGGCGAATAGCAAGCAGGGAGGAATACATGGTCACGATCTATGACGGGAAGCCTGGACTTTCACGTCGCGAGCTTCTCAGACGCGGTGGGATCGGCGCGTTGCTCGTCATCTCCGGCAGTGCGGTCATCAGCCCCGAACACGCCTGGGGGCTCGAGACATCGGCGCTCAAGCCCGAAACGATGGCGACGCTGATCCAGTTGGCGCGCGACATCTATCCGCACGATCAGGTTCCCGACAAATATTACGCCATCGCCGTGAAAGGCCATGACGAACAGGCCGGCAAGGACGCCGCCTACAAGACGATGATCGAAGACGGCATCGCTGACCTCGACAAGAAGTCGGGGGACAGTGGCTACCGGGGCCTTGGCTGGGAGGACCAGCGTGTCGCGGTGCTGAAGCAGATCGAGGCGACGCCGTTCTTCCAGGCCATCCGTGGTGGCCTCGTCGTCAGCCTCTACAACCAAAAAGAGGTCTGGCCGATCTTCGGTTACGAGGGCGAGTCCTTTTCCAAGGGCGGCTACATCGCGCGTGGTTTCAACGACATCGAGTGGCTCTGAGCCCGTCGTCCCGACACCCCGCAAACAGAAAATCATGGGAGGAAACCATGGCTGCAGCATTTGATCTGAACAACGACGGTGTGGTCGTCATCATCGGCTCGGGCGCCGGCGGCGGCACGCTCGGCAACGAACTTGCCCAGAAGGGGGTCGACGTCGTCATCCTGGAAGCCGGCGCGCGTCACGAATATGAGGACTTCATCAACGACGAGTGGGATTCGTTCACCCAACTCGCCTGGAAGGACAAGCGCACCACCTCCGGCGACTGGCGTGTGGCCAAGGATTTTCCGAATCTGCCGGCCTGGATCGTCAAGTCGGTCGGCGGTTCGACGACCCACTGGGCGGGAGCGTCGCTGCGTTTCCAGGAACACGAGTTCAAGACGCTTTCGACCTACGGCAAACTGGAAGGCGCCAATCTCCTCGACTGGCCGATCACGCTGGCCGAGATGGAGCCCTACTATGCCAAGGCCGAAGCCAAGATGGGCGTCACCGGCACCAATGACTGGCCGAGATTGCCGGGCAACAACAATTTCAAGGTGTTGAAGGCCGGCGCCGACAAGCTCGGCTACAAGGAATGCCACACCGGCAACATGGCCATCAACTCGGTCGAGCGCGACGACCGCATGTCCTGCCAGCAAACCGGCTTCTGCTTCCAGGGCTGCAAATGGGGCGCCAAATGGTCGACGCTCTACACCGAGATCCCCAAGGGTGAGGCGACAGGCCATCTCGAGGTCAGGCCGAACGCCATGGCGATCAAGATCAACCACGATGCCTCGGGCAAGGTGACCGGCGTCGTCTACGCCGACAAGGACGGCAAGCTGCAGGAACAGAAGGCCCGCATCGTCGCCGTCGCCGGCAACTCGATCGAAAGCCCGCGGCTGCTGCTCAATTCGGCATCTGGCAAATTCCCCGACGGCCTTGCCAACTCGTCGGGGCAGGTGGGCAAGAACTACATGCGACACACCACGGGCTCGGTCTATGCCATCTTCGACAAGCCGGTGCACATGTATCGCGGCACCACCATGGCCGGCATCATCCGCGACGAGGCGCGCCATGATCCGTCACGCGGTTTTGTCGGTGGCTACGAGTTCGAGACGCTGTCGCTGGGCCTGCCGTTCATGGCGGCCTTCCTCGATCCGGGGGCCTGGGGACGTTCGTTCACCACGGCGCTGGACCACTACGACCATATGGCCGGCCTGTGGATCGTCGGCGAGGACATGCCGCGTGCGGAGAACCGCGTCACGCTGCATGCCGACATGAAGGACGAGCACGGCATGCCGATCGCCGATGTGCATTTCGACGATCATCCGAACGACAGCGCGATGCGCAACCATGCCTACAAGCAGGCCGTGGCGCTTTACGCGGCGGTCGGCGCCACGCGCACCTTCCCGACGCCGCCCTATCCGTCGACCCACAATCTCGGCACCAACCGGATGAGCGGGAAGGCGGCCGACGGCGTCGTCAACAAACACGGCCAGACGCACGACATCAAGAACCTGTTCGTGTCGGACGGCAGCCAGTTCACGACGGGTGCCGCGGAAAACCCGACCCTGACGATCGTGTCGCTGGCGATCCGCCAGGCCGACTACATCGCTACGCAAATGTCGGCCAAGACGATCTGAGCCGTCAAGACATTGCCCCGGTCAGCGGGGCGGTGCCAAGCTTCAGTCCTCCCGGACCGTCAAGCGGAACGCGTAACGCGTTCCGCTTTTTTGTGGACCGGAATGACCAGGCGCTGAACGGCTGCCCGTCCTTGCGGCAACATCCAGATGACATGGAAAGACTGGCAGACTGCCGAGGCGGCTTCTGTTGCCCCGGGATGGCCTACTGGCCGGCTCCCTTTGTGCAGGTCGAGGCGGTGAAGGCGCCGTCGGGCTGCTTCATGATGATGTCAAAGGAGGGCGCGGTTTCGCCGTCCAGCGTTGCCTGGGTCAGCGACAGCGAGTTGCCGCCGGCGGTATAGCCGCCGAGCGGCCCCAGCCAGGAGATCACGCCATTTGCATCCATCTGATAATTGTAGCCCTGCTGGGCGGTCCCGAAGGTGACCGGGCCGCTGTAGACATTTCCCTTGATGGTGATGTCGCCGAGGTTGAGAAACATGCCAAGCAGGTACACTTCGCAGTGGTAGATGCCGTCGGGCATCTTGCCGTCGCTGAAGTCGGCTCGCCCGGCACCGGTGGCTGCCGCCAGAACCAATATGCCGACAAAAATGCGTGAAATGCCTGATGCCATGACGTCGCTCTGTTGAGGGGCGAGCTTGCCCTATTTTTGCGCCGAGCCGCAACATTTGTCGTATGCGATCCTCCGGCGAAGGTCAAAAACTAGGCATTTTGCCAATTTGGGCGAAAATTAGGCAAAAGCCTTGTGCACTGCGCAAATTTCTCTCAATCAATTTTTAACCGACCCTCGTTGTTTCCATAAGGCCAATATAATAAGCGACTGATAATGTGTCGTTATTCCCCTTTTACCGGCATCATCTCGGCGATTGGCATGGCGGTTGCATCGTAGTGTTGCGGTGCAATCAACCAGCTTGGAGTGTTAGGCATGAGGGGTAATTTCTCGACAATAACAAAAATGTTTACAAAAATGTTTTCGGCAAGCGTCGTCGCTGCCGGCCTGTTGATGTCGGCACCCGCCAGGGCGGCTGACGACACGATCAAGGTCGGCATTCTCCATTCGCTGTCGGGGACCATGGCGATTTCGGAGACGACGCTGAAGGACGCCATGCTGATGCTCATCGACGAGCAGAATGCCAAGGGCGGCCTGCTCGGCAAGAAGCTCGAAGCCGTGGTCGTCGATCCGGCTTCCAACTGGCCGCTGTTCGCCGAGAAGGCGCGCGAGCTGATCTCCAAGGACAAGGTCGCCGCGGTGTTCGGCTGCTGGACCTCGGTGTCGCGCAAATCGGTGCTGCCGGTCTTCAGCGAGCTCGACAATATCCTGTTCTACCCGGTCCAGTATGAGGGCGAGGAAAGCGAGCGGAACGTATTCTATACGGGTGCCGCGCCAAACCAGCAGGCCATTCCGGCCGTCGACTATCTGATGAGCGAAGACGGCGGTTCGGTGAAGCGCTGGGTGCTCGAAGGTACCGACTACGTCTATCCGCGCACCACCAACAAGATCCTCGAGGCCTATCTGAAGGCCAAGGGCGTCGCGGCGGAAGACATCATGGTCAACTACACGCCGTTCGGCTTCTCCGACTGGCAGACCGAAGTTTCCGCAATCAAGAAGTTCGGTTCGGCCGGCAAGAAGACCGCCGTTGTGTCGACCGTCAACGGCGACGCCAACGTGCCGTTCTACAAGGAACTCGGCAACCAGGGCATCAAGGCCGAGGACATTCCGGTCATGGCCTTCTCGGTCGGCGAGGAAGAGCTTGCCGGTCTCGACACCGCGCCGCTGGTCGGCCATCTCGCCGCCTGGAACTACTTTGAAAGCGTCGATACGCCCGAGAACAAGAAGTTCATCGCCGACTGGCACAAGTTCATCAAGAACGACAAGCGCACCACCAACGACCCGATGGAAGCCCACTACATCGGCTTCAACATGTGGGTGAAGGCGGTCGAGAAGGCCGGCACCACCGATCCGGACAAGGTCATCGACGCCATGATCGGCGTTTCGGTGCCGAACCTGACCGGCGGCTATTCGACGATGATGCCGAACCATCACATCACCAAGCCGGTGCTGATCGGTGAAATCCAGGCCGACGGCCAGTTCGAGACGGTTTCGCGCACGCCAGGCCTGGTGATGGGCGACGAATGGTCCGACTACCTGCCTGACTCCAAGGACCTGATCTCCGATTGGCGCGCGCCTCTGTCGTGCGGCAACTTCAATGTCGCTACCGGCAAATGCGGCGGCAAGGGCACAAACTGATCCTCCCAGGTCTGACCAGGTCTGGACCGTAGGCCCATGACCTAGGACCGCCAGCGTCCGGACGGTTTCCTCCGCCGTCCGGACGCCCAATTCAACCTTCAAAGGTCGCCTGAAGCCGATGAACCTGTTCCGCGCGATTGGCCTGACGCTGTTGTTCCTGCTGGCGACTTTGTCGTCGTCGGGTGCTGGCGAAGCCGAGCTGCGCACCATCATCGCCAAATTCGCGACAGCCAAGGGTTTTTCGGAGACGGGGGCTGTCGTTCACGAGCTGGCGGCTACAGGTGATCCGGCTGTCGAACAGCCACTTGCGGCACTCGCCGACGGCAACCTCTATATCCGCAAAGCCGATTCGCTGGTTTTCGTCGGCAAGGAAGTCGGCGACGGCGTTGAGCTGCTCGACCCGCTGAGCGGTGAAAAGTCGGCGGATGCTGCCAAGGACGACATCACCAAGATCAAGGTCAACAACACGCTGCGCCGCGCCATCCGCGATGCGCTGGGCACGCTGACGCTCGGCGCCAAGGATCCGGCCGTGCGCATCGCCGCCGCCGACACCATGTTCAAGACACCCGACGCCGCAAACATCGGACCGCTCGATACGGCGATCGCCAGTGAGACGGTCGCGAGTGTCAAGGCCCTGCTCGAACAGGCCCGCGCCGCTTCGGTTCTTGTCTCGGATCGTCCGGATGCAGACAAGCTTGCCGCCGTCGCTCTGATCGGTGCGCGTGGCGACCGCGATGCGGTTTCGCTGCTTACCTCGGTCGAGGCGAATTCTTCAGGCGCGGTCAAGGACGCGGCGACGGCGGCTATTCGTAACATCAATTCGACGCTGGCATTCTGGGATGCCGGCCAGAACATCTGGTACGGCATTTCGCTGGGATCGGTGCTGCTGCTGGCGGCGATCGGGCTTGCCATCACCTTCGGCGTCATGGGCGTCATCAACATGGCGCATGGCGAGATGGTCATGCTCGGCGCCTACACGACCTTTGTCGTACAACAGGTGATCCGGACATCCTTTCCCGGCCTGTTCGACTGGTCGCTGGTGATCGCGCTGCCGCTCGCCTTTCTCGTCGCAGCGCTTGTCGGCCTGGCCATCGAGCGCGGCGTCATCCGCTTCCTCTACGGGCGGCCGCTGGAGACATTGCTGGCGACATGGGGCGTCTCGCTGATCCTGCAGCAGGCCGTGCGCTCAATCTTCGGACCGACCAATCAGGAAGTGGGCAATCCCTCCTGGATGTCGGGCTCGTTCAATATCGGTCAGCTCGCAATCACCTGGAACCGTCTGTGGATCCTGGTTTTCGCGCTCACCGTCTTCGCCGTGCTGCTCTATGTGATGAAGCGCACGTCCTGGGGCCTGCAGATGCGCGCCGTCACCGCCAACCGGCGCATGGCCGCCTCGATGGGCATCAGGACGCCTTGGGTCGACGCGCTGACCTTCGCGCTGGGTTCGGGCATTGCCGGTATCGCGGGTGTCGCGCTCAGCCAGATCGACAATGTCTCGCCCAATCTCGGCCGCGGCTACATCATCGACAGCTTCATGGTCGTCGTCTTCGGCGGCGTCGGCAATCTGTGGGGCACGCTGGTCGGCGCCTTCGCGCTCGGCATCGTCAACAAGTTCCTCGAACCCTATGCAGGCGCCGTACTCGGCAAGATCGTCGTGCTTGTGCTGATCATCCTGTTCATCCAGAAGCGCCCGCGCGGCCTGTTCGCGCTCAAGGGCAGGGCGGTGGAAGCATGATCACCGGACGCTTCTTCGCCGCGGGCGCGGACCGCCGCATCGCCATCACGATTCTCACCCTGCTGGCGGTGGCCATCATCGTGCCGCTGCTCAACCTGGCTGTGTCGCCGACCAGTGCATTCTACGTGCCGTCCTACATCGTGGCGCTGACCGGCAAGTATCTCTGCTATGCGCTGCTTGCGCTCGCGCTCGACCTTGTCTGGGGCTATTGCGGCATCCTTTCGCTCGGCCACGGCGCCTTCTTCGCTCTCGGCGGCTATGCGATGGGCATGTATCTGATGCGCCAGATCGGCTCGCGCGGCGTCTATGGCAATCCCATCCTGCCGGACTTCATGGTGTTCCTGAACTACAAGGAATTGCCCTGGTTCTGGTATGGTTTCGACCATTTCTGGTTCGCAGGTCTCATGGTGCTCACGGTGCCCGGCCTGCTTGCCTTCGTCTTCGGCTGGTTCGCCTTCCGCAGCCGTGTCACCGGCGTCTATCTCTCGATCATCACCCAGGCGATGACCTATGCGCTGCTGCTCGCCTTCTTCCGCAACGACATGGGTTTTGGCGGCAACAACGGCCTGACCGATTTCAAGGATATTCTCGGCTTCAACGTGCAGGCCGATGCAACGCGTTCGGCGCTCTTCGCCGCCAGCGCGGTGACGCTCGCGCTCGCCGTGTTCGTCACCTGGGCGATCGTCGGTTCCAAATACGGCAAGCTGTTAATGGCCGTGCGTGACGCCGAGAGCCGCACCCGCTTCCTCGGCTGGCGGGCGGAAAATGTAAAACTGTTCGCCTTCACCATCTCGGCGGTGATGGCCGGGATCGCCGGCGCCCTCTATGTACCGCAGGTCGGCATCATCAATCCCGGCGAATTCGAACCGTCCAATTCGATCGAGGTGGTGATCTGGGCGGCCGTCGGTGGGCGCGGCACCATCGTTGGCCCGATCATCGGCGCTCTGCTGGTCAATGCGGGAAAGTCCTGGTTCACCGGCGTGTTGCCGGAATTCTGGCTGTTTGCGCTCGGCGGCCTGTTCGTCGCCGTCACGCTTTTGCTGCCCAAGGGCATCGTCGGCATGTGGGATTCCTGGCGCGGCAACGCCAGGGCGTTGCGTGCGGCCTCGATTGCCGAGGAATCCGGCACCGATCCTGATCTGCCGCCGCCGCAGAAGATCGTTCGCAGCGCGGCGACAAAGCCGGGCGACTGGTCGTCCAGCCCCGAACCACAGCCGGCGGAGTGAGGGGTCATGAGCAAGTCGCACACGATCCTCTATCTCGACGGCGTCTCGGTTTCCTTCGACGGTTTTCGCGCCATCAACAACCTGTCGCTGGTGCTCGACAAGGGCGAGATGCGCGCCATCATTGGCCCCAATGGCGCCGGCAAGACGACGATGATGGACATCGTCACCGGCAAGACTCGGCCCGACGAGGGCGAGGTGTTCTTCGACGGCCAGGTCGATCTGACCAAGCATGATGAAGCCGAGATCGCCATGATGGGCATCGGCCGCAAATTCCAGAAGCCGACCGTCTTCGAAAGCCACACGATCGAGGAAAATCTGATGCTGGCGCTGAAGGGGCCGCGCTCGATCTTCCCGGCGCTGTTCCATCGCCGCTCAGCCGGCGAAGCGCGGCAGATCGACGACATTCTCGGCATCATCCGGCTTGGTGACAAACGCGACCAACTGGCGGCGAATTTGAGCCATGGACAGAAGCAGTGGCTGGAGATCGGCATGCTTCTGGCACAGGATCCGAAGCTGCTGCTGGTCGACGAGCCGGTCGCCGGTATGACCGACGCGGAGACCGAGGAAACCGCGCGGCTGCTCAAGGAGATTGCGCGCGACCATTCGGTCATCGTCGTCGAGCACGACATGCATTTCGTGCGCGAGCTCGGCGTCAAGGTCACCTGCCTGCATGAGGGCTCGGTGCTCTCCGAAGGCACGCTCGACTTCGTGTCGGCCGACGAACGCGTCGTCGAAGTCTATCTGGGGAGATGAGCATGGTCTGGCGCGTTCAATTCCATCGCTTCGATCTGTCCTTCCTCAGGTTCTGGAGAAGGCGCTGACATGCTCGAAGTTTCGAACGCCACGCTCCACTACGGCGCCGCCCAGGCATTGCGCGGCGTGTCGCTGAAGGCCGGCGCCGGCAAGATCACCTGCGTGCTCGGCCGCAACGGCGTAGGCAAGACCAGTTTGATGAGATCGATCGTCGGCCATCACCGGCTGACGAGCGGAAGCGTTGCCTTCGAGGGGAAGGCGCTCGACCGGAGCGCGGCGTATGACCGCGCCCGGTCGGGCATCGCATTCGTACCGCAGGGCAGGGAGATCTTTCCGCTGCTCACGGTGCGGGAGAACCTCGAATCGGGCTTCGCGCCACTGAAGCGCGCCGACCGCAACGTGCCCGCCCACGTCTTCGAGCTGTTTCCGGTGCTCAAGCAGATGCTCGGCCGTCGTGGCGGTGACCTGTCCGGCGGTCAGCAGCAGCAACTCGCCATCGGCAGGGCTCTGGTGATGCGGCCGAAGCTCCTAGTGCTCGACGAACCCACCGAAGGCATCCAGCCATCGATCATCAAGGATATCGGCCGCGCCATTCGCTATCTGCGCGACCAAGCCGGCATCGCCGTGCTTTTGGTCGAACAATATCTCGATTTCTGCCGCGAGCTTGCCGACGAGGTCAACATCATGGACCGCGGCCTGATCGTCCATACCGGCCCGGCGGAAGATCTCGACCGGGCCGATGTCCGCAAATTCCTGACCGTGTAGAATCTTTGTCTTGACGCAATTCCAGATGGAAAACCGTTTCACACTTTTCCTGGAATTGCTCTAAGCGCGTCGCATCCAAACGGATTCAAAAGACGCGCCTTAGATCTGTCTTTTTTTCGCATGTCGTTGTCCCAAAACCGCTGCGAACTTTGGGCGACATGCACTAGAATCAGCGCTGGACTTCAGGTGACGGTCCGAAGTCTTTCGCAAGCCCAATATTTCTCCGATCCAGTCATCCGTGTCTCTCTGGCGCGCCGGCGGCTGCGTGCTACTCTTTTTCTTGGCTTTTGTGAGTCGGCCGTTTCCGTATCAGTCTGGTTATCGCAGATCGAGGGACGCGGCGAAGGCCGGGCAAGTTCCACGCAAGCAAGCATTCCTAGCTTCCCTCCTGCGATCTGATCGTCGTTCAACACGTTTGGGCACACAGGCTAAGGGACAGCCATGGAACGTTACGTCGAGGACTACCAGAAACGGCGGCTTACCGAGCGCGTCGATATCATCACCGCCATCAACATATTGAGGTCCCAGGGATACGAACGCGACGAACTGATCGCGGAGATCACCAAGGTCTTCTATGTCGACCTCGATGCCTTCAACGAAATCGTCATGGCGGCATAGAAGCCGCGTTCGCCGTTCCAACAATCGTTGTGGTCAGCTCGCCCGCCGGAATGCCGAGGCGGTGACGCGGTTGCGGCCGCCGCGCTTGGCGGCGTAGAGCGCCTTGTCGGCGGCGCTGAGCACCTTGTCGAAGCTGAGGCCATCCTTGGTGCCGAAAGCAAATCCGGCGCTGACCGTGCATGTCAGGGAGCCGGTCTCGGTTTCGATGCGGCACGCGGCGAAGGCAGCCCGTATGGCCTCGGCTGTGGCCTCAACCGTTTCCGGCAATGTCCGCTTCAGCACCAGTGCGAACTCCTCGCCGCCCATACGTGCGGCGACGTCGGCCGGGCGAAGATTGCCGGCCAGTTCCCTGGCGAATACCCTCAGCACCTCGTCGCCAGCGGCGTGACCGAATTCGTCGTTGATGGCCTTGAAGCCGTCGAGGTCGAAGACGACAACAGCGGTGAAAGCGCCGACCGGTGCATTGCCGTGCATGTCGAACAGGGCGCGGCGGTTGAGCAGGCCGGTCAAGGGATCGGTCAGGGCGTTGTGGCGGTGATGCCTGGCCAGACGCCCCTGATTGAGCGCCAGTGACAGCGCTCCGATGCCGGTCATGCTGGCGATGACGATGATGAGGCTCAACTCCTCGGCCCAATTGCTTGGCGCATGCCCAAGGATCAGCTTTCCGTCCCAGGCGAGAACCATGGCGCAGAGAGCGAAGGACGTGGCCGTGGCCGAATAGAGTGCGGTGATGCCTATTGTGAGCGCTGGGGCTTCGTTGCGGCCCTTCCAGTATTCGAGCGCCGTTGCGAACAGAAGCAAGGCGGCAAACAGGTTCTCGAACATGAAGCCGAGACCGTCATAGCCAAGCGCCATGGGAGGCAGTGCAACGGCCAGCGAAATGCTGCCGAACATCGTTCTCGGGATCGGCGAACCGCCGGTCCTGAACTGGTAGGCAGCGCCCAGCATGGCCGAAAAACCAAGCAGGAGCAGGGCAAGCGTCGCGATACCAAGCAGACGCCCGGGCATGTCGATATAGGCGTCATAGGCAAAAATGTCGCCGACCACCAACAGCAGGCTGATCGCCCATGTCAGCAGGAATTTCTCCGAGCGAGCGGTCAGCCACATCCCAAACAGTGTCAGGCCCAGGCAGGTGGCGGAAAAACCGACAGCCAGCAGAAGTGAAGTGTAGTCGAGCGACATGCCCCTCGTTCCTTGCCGGCGGCGATCCCAGCTCTGCGGCTTGGCCAAGCTGAATTCATGCAGCAAGGAGGTATCGATAAGGTTACGACGGCGCCGAAATTGCCACGATTGGACACTTTGCTACGCTCAAAACGCGTATGAGACGTGCCTGGCGTGTGAAACGTCTTGTGCTGGCGCTTCTCAGTCGGCCACTCGCTTCATCAGCGCCATGGCTCCGAATGGCGCGCGCACCTTGCCCTCGGTGATGAAGTAGACGAACACGTCGCGTGGCTGGACCGGTGCGTCCGTCTTGGGGTCCGCGCGCCGCAGGTCGACCGGTTGCTTGCCCTCCGCCCAGGTCCTGGCGCGCGCGGCCCATTCGTCGAGGCCCTTGGGCGTGTAGCAGTCGGCATTGTCGTCGCTGCCAGTCTGCAGCCGCGCATAGATGAAATCGCCGGTGACGTCGGCGATATCAGGATATTTTGCATGGTCGGCATAGACGATTGCCACCTTGTATTTGCGGACCAGCGCGACGAATTCCGGCACGATGAAACTGTCGTTGCGCACCTCGACCGCGTGGCGCAGGGCAACGCCGTCCTGCTTTTCCGGCAGCAATTTGAGAAAGGCTTCGAAATCGTCCGGATCGAACTTTTTCGTCGGTGCGAACTGCCACAGGATCGGCCCGAGCTTTTCACCGAGTGCGGCCACGCCGGAGCCGAGGAAACGCACCATCGATTCGCCGGCCTCGCCGAGCACGCGCCGGTTAGTGACGAAGCGGTTGCCCTTCAGCGCGTAGACGAAACCATCCGGTGCTTCGCTCGCCCATTTGACGAAGGTCGGCTCCTTGAAGCTCGAATAATAGGTGCCGTTGACCTCGATGCTCGGCACCTGCCGGCTGGCGTATTGCAGTTGCTTGGCCTTGGAGAGCTTTTCGGGATAGAAGGACGAATCCCAGGGCTCGAACGTCCAGCCGCCCATGCCGGAGCGGATTGTTCCCGATTTGCTCATAGTCATCCCTCCCAAGTTCAGAAAATCAGGCCGTCGTGATCTCAGCCACTGGCTTGGCCATGTCGACGACCGTCCATCCCGGCCGATAGGGATTGGGCCGGCGGCCCGTTTCCCGAAAACCATAGGCCGTGTAGAGCACAATGTTCCGCTCCATCCGGGCGTTGGTGTAGAGCCGCACCTCGGGCAGGCCCCACAGCCGCGTCTGTTCATCGGCGTGTCTGAGCAGGACGATGCCGAAGCCCTTGCCCTGAAATTCTGGCGCGACAGCGACGGAGAAGATCATCGCATGGTCGTCATGCCGCTCGATGACGATCAGCCCGGCTAACTTACTGTCGCTCTCCAGCAGCCAGACCTCGCCGCGTTCGACCCTCGGCGCGTAATCCTCCGTGACCGGAATCGGCGGTGCGCCGAACAGTGCGGTATAGGTCGCATAGGCGGCTTCCGTCAGCGAAGCGATTGCGGCGAGATCTTCGGGGCGCGCTTCTCTAATTTTCATTTAGAGCTCTTCCAAACGCCCACCGGTTGCCCATTCACTCCGCCGCTTCGCGCTTGCCTCCGGGGCGTCGCTCCAGCAGTTCTTTCAGGAACTGGCCGGTGTAGCTGCGCTTTTCGCGCACGATGGCTTCCGGTGTGCCGGAGGCGACCAGTTCGCCGCCGCCGTCGCCGCCTTCGGGGCCGAGATCGAGCACCCAGTCGGCGGTCTTGATCACCTCGAGATTGTGCTCGATGACCACCACCGTGTTGCCCTGGTCGACCAGTTCATGCAGCACTTCCAGCAGCTTGGCGACGTCGTGGAAGTGTAGGCCGGTTGTCGGCTCGTCGAGGATGTAGAGCGTCTTGCCGGTCGCCTTGCGCGACAGTTCCTTGGCCAGCTTGATGCGCTGCGCCTCGCCGCCCGACAGCGTCGTCGCCTGCTGGCCGATATGGATATAGCCGAGGCCGACCTGCTTCAGCGTGTCGAGCTTGTCGCGCACGCCGGGCACGGCGGCGAAGAAATCGACGCCTTCCTCGACTGTCATGTCGAGCACGTCGGCGATCGATTTGCCCTTGAACAGCACGTCGAGCGTCTCGCGGTTGTAGCGCTTGCCGTGGCAAACGTCGCAAGTGACGTAGACGTCGGGCAGGAAGTGCATCTCGATCTTGATGACGCCGTCGCCCTGGCAGGCTTCGCAGCGGCCCCCCTTGACGTTGAAGGAGAAGCGGCCGGGCTGGTAGCCGCGTGCCTTGGCCTCGGGCAGCCCGGCGAACCAGTCGCGGATCGGTGTGAAGGCGCCGGTGTAGGTGGCCGGGTTCGAACGCGGGGTCCTGCCGATCGGCGACTGGTCGATGTCGATGACCTTGTCGAGGAATTCGAGACCCTCGATGCGGTCGTGGTCGGCCGGATGCTCGCGCGAACCCATGATGCGGCGCGACGCCGCCTTGAACAGCGTCTCGATCAGGAAGGTCGACTTGCCGCCGCCCGACACGCCGGTTACGGCGGTGAAGGTGCCGAGCGGGATTTCGGCAGTGACGTTCTTCAGATTGTTGCCGCGCGCGCCGACGATCTTCAGCCGCCGGTTCTTCTTCGGCTCGCGCCGCACGCCGGGTGTCGCCACTTCGAGCGCGCCCGAAAGATATTTGCCGGTGATCGAATTGGGATTGGCCATCACCTGCTGTGGCGTGCCTTGGGCGATGATCTCGCCGCCATGGATGCCGGCGGCCGGACCCATGTCGACGACATAGTCGGCATGCAGGATGGCGTCTTCGTCATGCTCGACGACAATCACCGTGTTGCCGATGTCGCGCAGGTGCTTCAACGTGTCGAGCAGGCGTGCATTGTCGCGCTGATGCAGGCCGATCGACGGCTCGTCCAGCACGTAGAGCACGCCGGTGAGGCCGGAGCCGATCTGCGAGGCCAGCCGAATGCGCTGGCTCTCGCCGCCCGACAGCGTGCCGGAATTGCGCGACAGCGTCAGGTAGTCGAGCCCGACATCGTTGAGGAAGCGCAGCCGCTCGCGGATCTCCTTGAGCACGCGCACGGCGATCTCGTTCTGCTTGTCGTTGAGCGACGCCGGCAGGTCGGTGAACCACTGGTCGGCCTTGCGGATGGAAAGCTCGGTGACTTCGCCGATGTGCCTGCCCGCGATTTTCACGGCCAGCGACTCGGGCTTCAGCCGATAGCCCTTGCAGACCGGGCATGGCGTGGCCGACATGAAGCGCTCGATCTCCTCGCGCATCCAGGCGGATTCGGTCTCTTTCCAGCGGCGCTCGAGATTGGGGATGACGCCTTCAAAGGTCTTGGTCGTCTTGTAGGAGCGCAACCCGTCATCATACTGGAACGTGATCTCGCGCTCGCCGGTGCCGCGCAGGATGGCTTCCTTTGCCTCTTCGGCCAGATCCTTGAATTTGTCGCCGAGCTTGAAGCCATAGGCCTTGCCCAGCGCTTCCAGCGTCTGCGCGTAATAGGGCGAGGTCGACTTCGCCCACGGGCTGACGGCGCCGTCGCGAAGCGAGACGTTTTCGTCCGGCACGATCAAATTGCCGTCGATGGCGCGCTGGCTGCCGAGACCGTCGCAGGTCGGGCAGGCGCCAAACGGGTTGTTGAACGAGAACAGCCTTGGCTCGATCTCGGGAATGGTGAAGCCCGAGACCGGGCACGCGAATTTTTCCGAGAACAGGATGCGCTCATGCGTCTCGTTCTTCGACTTGTTGACCGAGTCCTCGCCGGTCTGGCTGGCGTCGAGCGGCTTGTCGGCGAATTCGGCGACCGCCAGCCCGTCAGCCAGTTTCAGCGCGGTCTCGATGGAGTCGGCAAGCCGGGTGGCGAGATCGCCGCGCACGACGATGCGGTCGACAACGACGTCGAGGTCATGCTTGTACTTCTTGTCCAGCGCCGGCACGTCGGCGATTTCATAGAAGACGCCGTCGACCTTGACGCGCTGAAAGCCCTTCTTCTGCAGCTCCAGCAATTCCTTGCGGTATTCGCCTTTGCGGCCGCGCACCATCGGCGCGAGGATGAACAGGCGGGTGCCTTCTTCGACCGCCAGCACACGGTCAACCATTTGGCTGACCGTCTGGCTTTCGATCGGCAGGCCGGTGGCCGGCGAATAGGGGATACCGACGCGCGCGAACAGAAGCCGCATGTAGTCGTAGATCTCGGTGACGGTGCCGACCGTCGAACGCGGGTTCTTCGAAGTCGTCTTCTGCTCGATCGAGATGGCAGGCGACAGACCGTCGATCTGGTCGACGTCCGGCTTCTGCATCATTTCGAGGAATTGCCGCGCATAGGCAGACAGGCTTTCGACGTAGCGGCGCTGGCCTTCGGCATAGATGGTGTCGAAGGCAAGTGACGATTTGCCGGAACCAGACAGGCCGGTCATGACGATCAGGCTGTCACGCGGCAGGTCGAGATCGACATTCTTCAAATTGTGTTCGCGCGCCCCGCGAATGGAAAGATATTTATGGTCGGCCATCGCCGGTCGCCGCCTCAGAATCTGGAATTGCCTGGAATGGCGGGTTTTCCCGGCCATCCCCTATGTAGGTATTATTGCCGCCACGTCGAGAGACGCCACAATTCCCGACAAAAGCGTTTAACCGTCTTTCGCGTGAACGGGCAAGCGGAAAGAACAAAGGCCGAACACGCTCCTGACAAAAGCTGTGCAAGAACTGACGTGGACGTAACCTCCCTGCGATCACATTTTTCGGTAACCGGCTATTGATGGTTGACGCCACCGACTCACGGGCGCAGTCTCCGGGCGTCAAACGAAGCCGGCCGTCTTTCGATGGCCTCGCCGCCAGAGGCGGCCTGCGAGACGCCGCAGGCATTCGCGATTTGTGCTTCGGGACGACACGTCGCAACGGACAAGGGAGTGGAGCCATGACGCCACCGGATCGTCCCCTCGGGTTCCAGTTGTCACTGGAGCCGCGGCAGGCATAAGTGCCAGGGTTCAGCGTTTTCGCCACCCGGCAAACCGTGACCTGCCATATCCCACAAAAATCAGAGACTGCTAGTCGGATCGTCGGCTGACGCCGCGGTGCATCCGAAATCAAACGCCGGCAGTACACTCCCGGCAAAATTGGATTTGAGATCCAAAAAAGCCCCGTCCGTTTGCGCAAAGCACGGCGGGGCTGTTTTTGTGTGCGGCGCGGTACGCCGCCACTCGGTATCAATTGCGTGGCGGCTTGATTGCGCCGGCGCCGACATCAACGGTGATGCTGCCGGAAATCCTGACATCCGTGTTGCCGATCTTGAACTGGCCGTTCCCCTTGCTGGGGAATGCGTCGTCGGGTTCGGGCTCGGGAGCCGGCTTGGCGATGCGATAGTCCCCGGTCACGCCAGGCAGGGCGCCTTTCTGCGCCGGCGGCGAACTGTCGCCGGCAAAGGCCGTGCCGTCCATAAGGCCGGCAACAGCGACCACGACAACGGCGATCCTGCGGTGCAATGTTCTGGACGAATGCGTGTCGGTCATCGCTCAATCATAGTGACGTGCCGCCAAAGGGACCAGACCGGCATCGTCAAATCTTCGACAGCCGGCAGGAATCAGATCTCGCCTAAAGCGCATCACGATTGATCGGTTTCAGGCGATGCGCATTCGGCGTCTGTTTTTACGCATGTCGTTCGCCCAAAACACAGACCACTTTTGGGCGACATGCATTGGCCTCACGCGGCCCGTTTGCGCGTATCGAAAACGTGGTCGACAATGCCCCAGGCCTGGGCCTCGCGGGCCGTCATGAAGTGGTCGCGGTCCAATGTGCGTTCGACCTCCTCATAGGTGCGGCCACAATGCTGCGCATAGAGTTCGGCCATCTGCCGCTTTGTCCGGCCGATGCGCTCGGCATGGCGCTGGATGTCGGAGGCCTGGCCCTGGAATCCACCCAGCGGTTGATGCAGCAGGATGGTGGCGTTCGGCAGGGAGATGCGACGTCCCGGCGTGCCTGCCATCAACAGGAACGAGGCCATCGAGGCGGCAAAGCCCATGCACACCGTCGACACCGGGCAGCTGATGTATTGCATCGTGTCGTAGATGGCGAAGCCGCTGGTCACCACGCCGCCGGGCGAGTTGATGTAGAGCGAAATCTCCTTGTCGGGATTGTCGGATTCCAGCGACAGCAGCTGGGCGCAGACCAGCGCCGAGATGTCGTCGTTGATCTCACCGTTGATGAAGACGATGCGCTCGCGCAGCAGCCGCGAGAAAATGTCGAAGGCGCGTTCGCCACGGCTCGATTGCTCGATCACCATCGGCACCAGATTGGCAAGGCCGCTCATTGTCTGTCTCCGTAGCTGCTGTTCGCTCAGGCCGCACGCAGCAAAAGGCGAGGCGTGTTCGCGGCGATTGGCTTTCGTGGCCTGTTTGCGCCGAGCGAAAGCCTGCAGCCGATGCCCGCCATGGCGACCGCGGGCATCGCCGTTCGGGCAAAGCCGCCATGGACGATGCGCAGATGCGTGCCGCCCGAGAGGGTGCGGGCGAGTGTGAAGGTGACTGTGCTGTCGAGCGGATCTTGCCGCGCGCTATCGCCTGGCTGCGGCCGCTCGCGCCAGGAATAGCGCAACAACCGTTCGGGTTCGGCGTCGAGGATTTCGCATTCGATCGCTGCCTCCGGTCCGGCAAAGGCAAAACGGCTGCCGGTCTCAGGCTTGATGTCGTTCGGCATCATCCAGGCGGCGAGCAGCTCCGGCACGGTCAGCGCCCGCCACACCTTTTCCGGCGGTTCCGGCAGGTCGCACTCAAACTCGACCGCATCAGGTGCTACCTCGGAGTCCGCGTGGCTTTGGCCTGTCATTGATCCCATGTTCTTCATTGATCCATGTCCTTCAAAACCGCCTTCAGCCTTTCGATGCGCTCCGGCCAGAAGGTCCGGTAGCGTTCGATCCAGGAAAGCAAGGGGGCAAGCCCTTGCGGATCGGCGCGGTAATAGGCGTTGCGGCCGGCCCGCCGCTCGACCACCAGGCCGGCGCCGCGCAGCACGGCCAGATGCTGCGAAACGGCCGGTTGCGACACCGTCATGCCGCTGCGCAGTTCCGAGACGCTCATCTCGCCAACGGCGAGCTGCTCAAAGACGGCTCGGCGCGTTGGGTCGGCAAGGGCGCGGAAAATCTCTGCTTCGATCATACAAAAGCATAAGTCGATACTTATTGATTTGGCAAGCACTGTTTTACGAGATTGTCGGAAGCCAGCGCCTCACTACCCCGGCAGGCCCATCAAACGTCGCCTCGAAGATTGGCGACGCAAGCACGGCGTGGATGTGAAGCGTTCCGGTGCCGACGTTCTTGAACCCGTGTTTCCCGCTCGCGGGAACGACAAGCGACTGGCCTGATGTCAGGACGTTGTGCTCATCGTCGATCCACATCTCGGCCCTGCCGGCGATAACGGTCAGCACTTCTTCGACGGGATGCCAATGCGTTGGAGCGCCGAGCATGGGTTCGACCCACTGCTCAAATATGCAAAGTTGCGATGCACCATTGATGGCCGACACATGCATACGGGTCTCCACACCTGCTCGCCATTGCTCGCGCTGCTGGTCCTTATGTGCGACGGACTTCATTTGATCGCGCCCGACCCATTCCCGATTTCATGGAAATTTCGGACCAGAACACTACATCTTACTGACAAACATTGACAGAACGTCGCCTGCATCGTAGAACGAAAAGGGAACAAAAACCTTGTGGGAAAAGGCAGCCATAGCAGGCGGCGATTGTCCGCAGCCTGTAAGGTGCTGCGACAAAAATTTGTTTCGGATGAGCGCGGAGAAGTATCATGGCGGGTAGCGTCAACAAGGTCATTCTGGTCGGCAACCTCGGTGCGGACCCCGAAATCCGTCGCCTGAACTCGGGCGAGCCGGTCGTCAACATCCGCATTGCGACGTCGGAAAGCTGGCGCGACAAGAATTCCGGCGAGCGCAAGGAAAAGACCGAGTGGCACAACGTCGTCATCTTCAACGACCAGCTCGCCAAGGTGGCCGAGCAGTATCTGAAGAAGGGGATGAAGGTCTATGTCGAAGGCCAGTTGCAGACGCGCAAATGGCAGGACCAGACCGGTAACGACAAGTATACGACGGAGGTCGTGCTGCAGAAATTCCGCGGCGAGCTGCAGATGCTCGATGCGCGCGGACAGGGCGAGGGCGGTCAGGTCGGCGGCTATGCCGGTGGCGGCAGCAGCCGCGGTTCCGATTTCGGCCAGTCCAGCCCGAGCGAAGGCTTCAATCGTGGCGGCGGCGGTGCCAAGAGCGGCGGTGGCGGCGGTTCGTCGCGCGAGCTGGACGACGAAATCCCGTTCTGAGGACAATCAACCCGGAGAGGCGGCAATGTCGCTGCAACCGCTGCTTGCCGCACCCTCACCAATCCCCTGGCATGCCTTTGCGGCCTTCGCAGCACTGGCGATAGGCGTCACGCAGCTGGCACTGCCGAAGGGAACGTCACGCCATCGCATCGCGGGCTATGTCTGGGCTGCGCTGATGCTGGTGATCGCCGTCTCGAGTTTCTGGATTCATGACATCCGCCTCATCGGCCCTTTCAGTCCGATCCATCTCCTGTCGATCCTGGTGCTGGTCACCGTGCCGCTGGCGGTGTGGCACGCCCGCAATCACCGCGTCGCCAAGCATCGCAAGTCGATGATTGCGCTGTATGTCTTTGCATTGGTCGGCGCCGGCATCTTAACGCTGTTGCCGGGCAGGGTCATGCATGACGTCGTCTTTGGCGTCGCCCGAGCCGGACCATGATCCTGTTTGATTCTTGAGGCGGATGACCTCAAGTGGAAGGAAATCTCAGGTGAAAGCACGCGTTAAGTGGGTCGAAGAGCGCACCTTCGTCGGCGAATCCGGTAGCGGCCACAAGGTGGTGCTCGGAACCGCGCTCGGACCGGAAGGCAAGACACCAGGCCCAAGCCCGATGGAACTGGTGCTGATCGGCACCGGCGGCTGTTCGGCCTATGATGTCGTCCATATTCTCGAGAAGGGCCGCGAGGCGGTCGAGGACTGCGTTGTCGAGCTCGACGCCGATCGGGCCGAAACCGAGCCCAGGGTTTTCACGCGCATCCACATGCATTTCGTCGTCAAGGGCCGGTCGCTCTCCAATGACAAGGTCAAAAGGGCGATCGACCTTTCGATCGAAAAATATTGTTCCGCCTCCGCGATGCTGGCCAAAACCGCCGCTATTACCCACGATTTCGAGGTCATTGATACGGCGGCGAAGTAGGGCCGGCTTCGGCGGCTCGCTGCGCGTCAACCCGCCATCAGCGCCTTGATACCGTCGGCGACGAACTGCACGGCGAGTGCTGCCAGGATGACGCCGAGCAGCCGGGTCAGGATCGAACGGCCGGTCTGGCCGAGGATGCGATCGATGCGTTCCGACAGTACGAACACCAGATAAGTGATGGCGAGGCAGACGAAGATGATGCCGACCAGCGCCGCTTGCGCGGCAAAGCCCTGAAACGAACCAGAGAGCAGCACCGTCGCCGAAATGGCGCCGGGGCCGGCGATCAGCGGGATCGCCAGGGGGAAAGCGGCGATGTTGTGGATCATGTCCTTGGTGATGGCGACGTCGCCGATCTTCTCCTTGCGATCCTGCCGGCGCTCGAACACCATTTCAAAGGCGATGAAGAACAGTAGGAAGCCACCGGCGACGCGGAAAGCCGGCAGCGTGATGCCGAACACCGACAGGATCGAGGCGCCGGCAACGGCAAACAGCGCCATGACCAGGAAACCGATAATCGAGGCGCGGACGGAAACCTGCTGGCGCTCCTCGCGATTCATGCCACGTGTCACGGCGAGGAACAGCGGGGCCAGCCCAGGCGGATCGATGGTCACGAGAATGGTGACGAAGGCGTTGAACAGGCTGTCGAAGCTCGGCATCTCTGACCCCTCCCGCCGGGCCGTGCCCGCACAAGGATATTGGTAGAGCAAAGGTCGGTCGGTGGGAACAGTCGGAGGGATGAAACCGGGGACTTCGGCAACCTTTGTCTTGACGCCATTCCCTAAGGAAAAGCGCTGCGCGCTTTTCCTGGGAAAACTGCTTTAGCCGGCAGCGCCGCAATAGGCCTCGATGCGATAGCCGTCCGGATCGACGACAAAGGCGGCATAGTAGTTTTCGCCATAGTCGGCGCGCAGGCCCGGTGGGCCATTGTCACTGCCGCCTTCACGCAAGGCGCTGGCATGAAAGGCGTCGACACTGGCCCGCGTCGGTGCTGCGAAGCAGAAATGCAGGCCGGATTCTTCCTCTGGTGGCACAGGCCGCGCGGCTTCGTTGACCCATAGCGCGACGCCTTGCACGCCATAACCCAACGAGCCTGGCGACTGGCTGAGGCAGGTGTAGCCGAGCGGCTTCAGCGCAGCATCGTAGAAGCGCTTGGAAGCAGCGGCGTCGCGAACGCCGATCGAGACATGATCGAACATGTGTTTCTCCATTGTTGCAATGTCTTATGACGTCAGGTTGTAGCCATTCGGCGCGCCAGGAATTCGACTTCCAGGCGCCATGTCGCGCCATTGTCGTGGGAGCGCTCGCCGAGCCAGCGGAAGCTGTCCTTTGTGATGCGGGAAAAACTCCAGCGCACCGAAGAGCCGGTGCCATCGGCGCCCACTTGCACGATGGTGTCGCCCTCGGCGCGACCGAGCTGGCGGCTGTAATACTGGTTGCGCGGGTCGCTCCAGAAGATGTGCCAGGCATCCGCGGCGGGGTCATAGAGGCGCAACGTCGTGCCGTAGAACGTCCATTTGCTTAGGGAAGGCGAGGGGCCGGCGTCGCGTGCGGGCAGGATCCACACATCCTGGATCGCCCGGCCTTCCAGCACCCAGCCGAAATGCACCTCGCCACGCCCGGTCAGCACCGTGCCATCCTCAAGATGGCGCGAGGCGTCAAACGTCCAGGCGCCGACGAAGCGGCCGTAAAGGTCCAGTTTCTCGGCAAGTCCGTCGACTGGTCCGGGACTGTGCAAGGCTTCGGCAAACGAGGATTGTTCGTACATGGTTACGGTCTCTTCCTGTCAGGAGACCGGGAGGAGTAGGCCGTGATGGGGTTCTGGGCTTGGGAAAAATTGCTATATTTCGATCATGACAGCGACCACGCATAGTCTCGCATCCGGGGCCGGCTGGCACGTGGCGGATGTGATCTGCACGGCCAGCGCCGGTGACCGGCCGTTCGAGGAAGCACATCAGGATTTCTGTGTCGCCGCGGTCACCAGCGGCACGTTCCGATATCGCGCCCAGCAAGGCACGGCGATGCTGGCGCCTGGCGCGCTCCTGCTCGGCAACCCCGGCACGTGCTACGAATGCGGGCACGAGCACGGCAGCGGCGACCGTTGCCTCTCGTTCCATTTCGGGCCGGCTTACATGGAACGCATCGTGGCTGGTGTGCCGGGCGCCAGGAAGCTGGCCTTCAAGGTGCCGCGCCTGCCGCCATTGCCGGCCTTGGCGTGCTTGCTCGCCGAGGCCGAAACCGCTCGCGAGATGGCCGACATCGACGCCTTCGAGGAACTCGGGCTGCGCATTGCGGGTGCGGTGGCAACAGCCTCTGGCTCCACACCTGTCAGATGCGCGCCAAGCCGTCGCGATCAGAAACGGGTTGCCGAGGCAGTGCGGCGGATCGAAGTCGATGCCGACGGACCGATTTCGCTTTCGGCGCTTGCCGATGAGACGGCGACCAGCCCCTATCATTTCCTGCGCATTTTCCGGCAGGTCGCGGGCATGACGCCCTACCAGTTCCTGCTCAAGACCCGGCTGCACCGGGCGGCGGTGCGGCTGCGCATGTCAGACGATGCGGTCTCGGCGATCGCCTACGACGCCGGCTTCAACGATTTGTCGACGTTCAATCGTCGATTTCGGCGCGTCATGGGTGAGACGCCGGGCCAGTATCGCTCCCGCCGAGCGGGCGCACGCCAAAGCTCGCAGCACAAGCTGCGTTGAGATTCGCCATCGGTTTGGGAATGGCGATCGCAGCCAGTGTCCCGCCCGCGATCAGATCGCCATTGAGACCCCGGGGCCGCCAACCGCTCAGTGCTCGCAAAGGCAGCCACGAGGTCCAATTAGTCGCGCTCTTGGCTTTCGCTTGGGGAAAACGGCCCATTTCAGGCTTTTGCCCTGTGGCGGCGAAAACCGCCTTGGCCATATCGTCGCAATCTGTGGTATCCATTTGAAATTACCATCAAAATTGACACTGGAAAAGTGCTGCGGACGTTGGAGTTTCGGGCTTGCTTCCTATATAAGCAGCAAGTGATTCCTGATTAGATTGTGATCCGATTTGACCGACCAAAAGACACCGCGCGGCGCCGACGGCGGCCCCTCCGGCATCGAGCCGATATCCATCGTCGAGGAGATGCAGCGCTCCTATCTCGATTACGCCATGAGCGTGATCGTCAGCCGCGCGCTGCCGGATGTGCGCGACGGCCTGAAGCCAGTGCATCGCCGCATTCTCTTCGCCTCGCATGAGAGCGGTTACCACTGGAACCGCAAATATGTGAAATCGGCACGCCCGGTCGCCGACGTGATGGGTAAATATCATCCGCATGGCGACGCCTCCATCTATGACGCGTTGGTTCGCATGGCGCAGGACTGGTCGCTGCGCGTACCGCTGATCGACGGGCAAGGCAATTTCGGCTCCATCGACGGCGATCCGCCGGCGGCGATGCGCTATACGGAATCGCGGCTGACCAAGGTCGCGCACGAGCTGCTGGAGGACATCGACAAGGACACCGTCGATTTCCAGGACACCTATGACGCGTCCGGCAGCGAACCCAAGGTTCTGCCGGCACGCTTCCCCAATCTGCTGGTCAACGGCTCCGGCGGCATCGCCGTCGGCATGGCGACCAACATCCCACCGCACAATCTCGGCGAAGTCTGCAACGGCGCGATTGCCATCATCGACAATCCGGCGATCGACCTGCCGGCGCTGATGGAGATCATTCCGGGCCCGGATTTCCCGACCGGCGGCATCGTGCTTGGCCGTTCAGGCATCTACAGCGCCTATTCGACCGGTCGCGGCTCCATCGTCATGCGCGGCAAAGTCAACATCGAGGCGCGCGGCAACGACCGTGAATCGATCATCATCACCGAGGTTCCCTACCAGGTGAACAAGTCGTCGATGATCGAGAAGATGGCCGAACTGGTGCGCGACAAGCGCATCGAGGGCATTTCCGACATCCGCGACGAGAGCGATCGCCAGGGTTACCGCGTCGTCATCGAACTCAAGCGCGACGCCGTCGCCGACGTCATCCTCAACCAGCTTTACCGCTTCACGCCGCTGCAGACCTCCTTCGGCGCCAATATGGTGGCGCTGAACGGCGGCAAGCCGGAACTGCTGACGCTGACCGACATGCTGCGGGCGTTCGTCGCTTTCCGCGAGGAAGTGATCACAAGGCGGACGAAATTCCTGCTGCGCAAGGCGCGCGACCGCGCCCATGTCCTGGTCGGTCTCGCCATCGCCGTCGCCAACATCGATGAAGTGATCAAGCTCATCCGCACCGCGCCGGATCCGCAGACGGCGCGCGAGCAGTTGATGGAGCGGCGCTGGCCGTCCGGAGATGTCGAATCGCTGATCCTTCTGATCGACGATCCGCGCCATCGCATCAATGAAGACGGCACCTACAATCTGTCCGAGGAGCAGGCGCGCGCCATCCTCGAACTGCGCCTGCAGCGGCTGACCGCACTTGGTCGCGACGAGATCGCCGACGAGTTGAACACGATCGGCGCCGAAATCATTGATTATCTGGACATTTTGTCGTCCCGCGCGCGCGTTCAGCAGATCGTCAAGGACGAACTCGCCGCCGTGCGCGACGAGTTCGGCACGCCACGCCGCACCGAGCTCACCGACGGTGGCGCGGACATGGAAGACGAGGACCTGATCCAGCGCGAGGACATGGTCGTGACGGTGAGCCATTCCGGCTACATCAAGCGCGTGCCGCTGTCGCTCTACCGGGCGCAACGCCGCGGCGGCAAGGGCCGCTCCGGCATGTCGACCAAGGAAGAGGATTTCGTCACCCGGCTGTTCGTGGCCAACACGCACACGCCGGTGCTGTTCTTCTCCTCGCGCGGCATCGTCTACAAGGAGAAGGTCTGGCGGCTGCCGATCGGCAATCCGCAGTCGCGCGGCAAGGCGCTGATCAACATGCTGCCGCTGGAGCAGGGCGAGCGTATCACCACCATCATGCCGCTGCCCGAGGACGAGACCATCTGGGGCGAGCTCGACGTGATGTTCGCCACCACGCGTGGCACCGTGCGCCGCAACAAGCTTTCCGACTTCGTCCAGGTCAACCGCAACGGCAAGATCGCCATGAAGCTGGAGGAGGAGGGCGACGAGATTCTTGGCGTCGAGACCTGCACCGACAATGACGACGTGCTCCTGACCGCCAGTTCCGGCCAGTGCATCCGCTTTTCGGTCGGCGACGTGCGCGTCTTCCAGAGCCGCAATTCGGTCGGCGTGCGTGGTATTGCCATGGCCGAGACAGACCGGGTGATTTCCATGGCGGTGATCGAGAATGTTGATGCGCCGCCGGCCGAGCGCGCCGCCTATCTCAAGCGGGCGGCGGCCGAACGGCGCCTTGCCGCCGGCATCGCCGCCGGCGAAGAGGAAGAGATCGCCCTGACCAACGAAGAGGTCGGCGAGGAGACGGAGCTTTCCGACGAACGCTACGAGTTCCTCAAGCAGCACGAACAGTACGTGCTGACGGTGACCGAGTATGGCTACGGCAAGCGCTCGTCGTCCTATGATTTCCGGCTGACTGGACGCGGCGGCAAGGGCATTCGTGCCACCGACGTGTCGAAGGTGGCGGAGATCGGCAGGCTGGTGGCGACCTTCCCGGTCGGCAATGACGACCAAATCATGCTGGTGTCGGATGGCGGCACCGTCATCCGGGTGCCGGTCGACGGCATCCGCTTCGCCAGCCGCGCCACCAAGGGCGTGACCATCTTCAACACGGCTGAAGGTGAAAAGGTGGTCTCGGTCGAGCGGATATCGGAGCCGCAGGCGGACGAGGAAATCGAAGAAAGCGCCGGCGCTGAGATTGATCCGACGGCGGACGCCGGTCCGGACAGCGCTGAGTAAGTCCAGGGCCAGCGCTTGACATAGCAACGCCGGCCCATTGGCCGGCGCGGCGGGAAGTTCAGGCGAAACTTAGTAGTGGCGATATGGCTTGCGGGGGCCGAAACCTTCGAAGCGCTTGGTGTTGGCTTTGATGCGGATGCGCTGAGCCTCCTGATGCAACCCGAATACGGTGGCGATCAGCATGGCGACGGTCATTGCAGTGGCAAGCATGTAGATCAGCATGTGCGTGTTCTCCTGCGCCTAACAACGAACAGATGGGATTTTGGTTTCATCTTATTAAGGTGCAACCTAGTGAACGCTGCGTGAAGGCTTCGTGATCAGCATGTTCATCTGTCGTTCATGCGCCGGAAAAGGTTCACGCCCCGCTCGCCAATCGGATTTGCCTTTGCGAGAGAGGCTCGCTAGAAGCACCAGCCATGACTGAACGCATCGCCCTCTATGCAGGCTCCTTCGACCCGCTGACCAACGGCCATCTCGACGTGCTGAAGGCGTCGCTGGCCGTGGCCGACATCGTCTATGCGGCGATCGGCATCCATCCGGGCAAGCAACCGCTGTTTTCCTTCGAGGAACGGGTGGCGCTGATCGAGAGTGCGACGAAGACATTGTTTGGCCGCGACGGCGCGCGCATCAAGGTCGTCGCCTTCGACGGGCTGGTCATCGACGCGGCCAGGAAGCAGGGCGCCTCGATCATGATCCGTGGCCTGCGCGACGGCACCGACCTCGACTACGAGATGCAGATGGCTGGCATGAACGAGACCATGGCGCCTGAACTGCAGACGGTTTTTCTGCCCGCCAGCCCGTCCGTGCGCACCATTACCGCCACACTTGTCCGCCAGATTGCCTCGATGGGAGGCGACATCCGCCCCTTCGTGCCGGCGGCGGTTGCCGGTGCGCTCACCGCCAAATTCGCGAAATAAAGACTCCGGAGAAAAACCCATGCAGCTGAAAAAGCTTGCCTCGCTCCTCATTGTGCTTGCCGGTCTTGTGACCGCATCGGTCTCGGCTTTCGCTGCCGATCCGGAAAACACCATGATCATCACGCTGAAGGATGGCGACGTCACCATCGCGCTTCGGCCCGATCTCGCGCCCAAGAACGTCGCGCAGATCAAGAAGCTGGTGCGCCAGGGCGCCTATGACAATGTCGCGTTCCACCGCGTCATCGACGGCTTCATGGCGCAGACCGGCGACGTCAAGTTCGGCAACATGAAGAAGGGGTTTAGCGCCGAGGCGGTCGGAACCGGCGGCTCCGATCAGCCCGACCTGCCGGCTGAATTCTCGCAGACCGAGCACTACAAGCGTGGCGTGGTCGGCATGGCCCGCTCACAGGACCCCAACTCCGCCAATTCGCAGTTCTTCATCATGTTCGCGCCGGCACCGCCGCTCGATGGCCAGTACACCATCGTCGGCAACGTCGTCAGCGGCATGGAACTGGTGGATCACATCAAGAAGGGCGACGAAGCGGACAATGGCACGGTCACCGATCCCGACCGGATGATCAAGGTGCGCATCGCCGCAGACAAGTAAAGTTGTCAAATAACTCTGTTTTCTCAAAAGGATATCTGACATGGCCGAGATCAAGGACCGCGAGAACGCGCTCATCATGGAAACGACCAAGGGCAAGGTCGTCATCGAACTTTTCCCCGACCTGGCGCCCGGCCATGTCGCCCGCATCAAGGAACTGGCGCGCGAAGGCGCCTATGATGGCGTGGTCTTCCACCGCGTCATCGAGGGCTTCATGGCGCAGACCGGCGACGTCAAGTTCGGCAATTCGAGCAAGCCTTCCTTCGCGCCGTCGCGCGCTGGTATGGGCGGCTCCGAGAAGCCGGACCTGAAGGCCGAATTCTCCAACGCCAACCATGGCCGCGGCACCTGCTCCATGGCCCGTTCGCAGAACCCGAACTCGGCCAATTCGCAGTTCTTCATCTGCTTCGACGATGCCGCTTTCCTCAACCGTCAGTATACGGTCTGGGGCCAGGTCATCGAAGGCATGGACAATGTCGACAAGATCAAGCGCGGCGAGCCGGTGCCGGACCCCGACAAGATCGTGTCGCTGAAGGTCGCGGCCGACGTCAAGTAAGGTAAACCGACAATGATGGGCGTCGTCTGGTCGCTTCTCGGCATCCTGTCCGGCGCCTTCATTGCCATTCAGGCGCCGATCAATTCGCAGCTGGCGCGCGGCCTGGGTCTCCCGGTCGCGGCGGCTGCGTTTTCGTTCCTATCGGGCGCCGTCGTGCTCGGCATCATCTCCGTCACGGTGGGGAATCTGCAAGGCATCACCCTCGACTGGAAGGCGCCGGCGCCTTGGCTGTTCGTCGCCGGTGGCATGCTCGGCGGCTTCTATGTCACGCTGTCGACAATCCTCACGCCGCGCATCGGCGCCGCTGCCTTGATGGCATTTCTTGTGGCTGGGCAGCTGCTGGCCGGCATGCTCATCGATCGCGTCGGCTTCCTCGGCGTCGCGGTCCGTGAAATTTCGCTCGGCCGTGTCGCCGGCGCGGTGCTGCTGCTGGCCGGAGCGCTGCTCGTCCGGCTCTACTGATGCGCGTCGATCTTTTTGACTTCGACCTGCCGGATGAGCGGATCGCGCTTCGCCCGGCAGAGCCGCGCGACAGCGCCAAGATGCTGGTGGTCAAGCCCGGCGAAGGGCTCGACGATCGGACGGTTGGCGACCTGCCGTCCCTGCTGAGGGCTGGCGACGTGCTGGTGTTCAACGACACCAAGGTCATTCCGGCGCAGCTCAAAGGCATCAGGCGGCGCGGCGAGGCACAGGCTCAGGTCGAAGCCACGCTGCATATGCGCATGGCGCCGGACCGCTGGCTGGCCTTCATGCGGCCGGGCAAGCGCATTGCCGCCGGCGACCGCATCCATTTCGGCCATGACGGCAATTCCTGTTTCCTCGGCCAGCTTGACGCCACCGTGATCGAGAAGGGCGACGGCGGCGAGGCGCTGCTCGGCTTCGACCTGTCGGGACCCTTTCTGGACGAGGCGCTGCATGCGGTCGGCCACATTCCGCTGCCGCCCTATATCGCCTCGAAGCGCGATGACGACGAACGCGACCGGGCCGACTACCAGACCATCTATGCGAGAGAGGAGGGCGCCGTTGCAGCACCCACGGCAGGTCTGCATTTCACGCCGGAGCTTTTTGCGGCACTCGACGCCAAGGGTGTCGAGCGCCGCTTCGTCACCCTGCATGTCGGCGCCGGCACGTTCCTGCCGGTGAAGGCAGACGACACCGCAGACCACAAGATGCATGCCGAGACCGGTTCGGTCAGCGAGGAAACCGCCGACGCGCTCAATGCCGCGAGGGCGAGAGGCGGGCGCATCGTCGCCGTCGGCACGACATCACTGCGCCTGCTGGAGAGTGCCGCGCTGGCAGATGGCACGCTCGCCGCGTGGTCCGGCCCGACCGACATCTTCATCACGCCCGGCTACCGCTTTCGCACCGCCGACATGCTGATGACCAATTTCCACCTGCCCCGCTCGACCCTGTTCATGCTGGTTTCGGCCTTCAGTGGCCTCGACACGATGCGTGCGGCCTATGCGCATGCCATCGAGAACCATTACAGGTTCTACTCCTATGGAGACGCAAGTCTGCTTTATCGAGCGGAGATGAGCGATGGACGATGATCTGCAAGCCTTTGATCGCGAAAGCCTGATCGCGGAAGTGAAAAAATTGCGAGCCGGCATTCGCCAGCATCGCGACGCCACCGGCCATGACCTCTGCTGGCATCATCCGGACCTGTGGGACTTGTTGCCGGAAAAGGCCGAGCCATCGATCGCCGTGCCGCCCTGGCCCAGATTCATGCGCGGCTGCATCCAATACCGCCAGTCGCTCGACAAACAGGCACCTGGCGCCCTGGTTCACGACAAGGAATTCAATGGCTAAGCCGTTCAGCTTCAAGGTCCTGGCGACGGACGGCAAGGCGCGGCGCGGCGTGATCGACATGCCGCGTGGCGAAATTCGCACGCCGGCCTTCATGCCGGTCGGCACCGGTGGCACGGTCAAGGCCATGTATATGGACCAGGTGCGCGGCGTTGGCGCCGACATCATCCTTGGCAACACCTATCATCTGATGCTTCGGCCCGGCGCCGAGCGCGTCGCGCGGCTCGGCGGGCTGCACGAATTCGCCCGCTGGCCGCATCCGATCCTGACCGACAGCGGTGGTTTTCAGGTGATGTCGCTGTCGAAACTGAGAAAGTTGACCGAAAAGGGCGTCACCTTCCGCTCGCATATCGATGGCGCAGCCTACGAGATGTCGCCGGAACGCTCGATCGAGATCCAGGGGTTGCTGGATTCCGATATCCAGATGCAGCTCGACGAGTGCACGGCGCTGCCGGCCGAGATGAAGGAGATCGAGCGCGCCATGGAGCTGTCGCTGCGGTGGGCCGAGCGCTGCAAGACGGCGTTTGGCGACCAGCCGGGCAAGGCGATGTTCGGCATCGTGCAAGGCGGCGACAATGCAGAGCTCAGGGTGCGTTCGGCGCAGGCGCTGAGCGCGATGGAACTGAGGGGCTATGCGGTTGGCGGCCTGGCCGTCGGCGAACCGCAGGCGGTGATGCTCGAGATGCTCGACATCACCTGTCCGGAACTGCCGGCGGACAAGCCGCGCTATCTCATGGGCGTCGGCACGCCGGACGACATCCTGAAATCGGTGGCGCGCGGCATCGACATGTTCGACTGTGTGATGCCGACGCGGGCCGGCCGGCACGGCCTTGCCTATACCAGGCGTGGCAAGGTCAATTTGCGAAACGCCCGCCATGCCGACGATCCGCGCCCGCTTGATGAGGAAAGCGATTGCCCGGCGGCACGGGACTATTCACGCGCCTATCTGCACCATCTTGTGCGCTCGCAAGAGGCGCTCGGCGCCATGCTCCTGACCTGGAACAATCTTTCCTACTATCAAAAGCTGATGCAGGACATCCGCGCTGCGATCGAGGCCAAGGCCTTCGAGGCACGCGCGGCCGAGATCACTGAAGGCTGGGCAAGGGGCGATATCCCCGTCGTGTGACGTTCAAGTGCTGAGCGAATTCGAGGCGCGCAGGCTGCAGCCGGTGATCTGGAAGGTGCCATCGGGCTGTTGCTGCAACGTGTAGACCGCCTCGTAGTCCTTGCCGTCGGGGCCGACGATCAGCACCTGCTGGACGATCGAGGTCGGGCTTGTCTCCTCGACCTTGCCGAAGGAGTAGGTCTGCGGCTTGCGCACCGGCGGATAGCCGTTGGTCACCATGTTCATGAAGGTGTCGACGGTCGGGAAGATCTGCTTCACGTTGGGTGCTGCGAAGCTGTAGGCGGTGGCGCCGTCATCGGCGATGAAGGCTTTCAACTGGCCGTCGATGGCGGCTTGCGCCGCCTTGACCTCGGCATCGCCGGCAAACGCCGAAGTGGCCAGGATGAGCGGAACGAACGCGAATGCGAAAAACATGCGGCGCATGGCCTGTCTCCGTTGTCCCTCGAAGGCTGCCTCTCCAAAGAATACGTTCCAGAGGCATCCTAACATACGCTTGGCGGCGCTTCACGGTTTCAGCGATGGCGAATATTCGTCTCACCTCAATGGATTCCGAGCATCGCGCAGCATGGCGGTGGCGGAGCCGCGGCAAGCCGTAGCCCAGGACCGTGCCGGCTTAGCATTCATTCCAACGCTTGAAAGCCCGCCTCCAGTCTGCCAGAAGGGCCGCTTGGACTTGGACGTTTAGCGGGACGAAGCCATGAAGGCGTTTTTCGTGCAAATCAAATGCGAGCTCGGCAAATCCTACGAGGTTGCCAGCGCGCTTGCCGATGCCGAGATCGCCTCGGAGATCTACTCCACCGCCGGCAATTACGATCTGCTCGCCAAATTCTACGTCGACGACGAGGAAGATGTCGGTCATTTCGTCAACGAAAAGGTGCAGATTCTTCCCGGCATCAAGGACACCTTCACCGTCGTCACGTTCCGCGCCTTCTAAAGCCCGTTCCATCCCGACAGAATCGGGATGGGGCTCTATCTCTTTGTTTGAGCATGATCTCTGGACAAGCGGTTTCCGTTTGTCCGACAAATCCGGACCCACTTTTCGGGATCATGCTCCAGCCGCCGGACGCACCTGCCCGGGCACAAGGCAATGCCTGACCAAGGTCATATTCCTGCTGCCTCAATTTTGGGCAGCCGCAACATACTGATCGTCCATATCCCTCAAATCACCGATTGCGCTTGATTTTCTCCGGCGACGCCAGTGAAATGGCGCCACAGGGGAGTATGCGATTGGCAGCGTTCGATGAAATGCTTCCGGAAGTCTCCGGATTGAGAAGACCGTATTCGGCTTATGATCGCTGGCTGAAGGAGCAGGATCCGGCCAGGCTTACCGAGAAGATGCAGGACGCCGAACGCGTCTTCCGCAAGACCGGCATCACCTTCGCCGTCTATGGTGAGCAAGAAGCCTCCGAACGGCTGATCCCGTTCGACATCGTTCCCCGCATCATCTCGGGCAATGAATGGCGGCGCCTGACGCAAGGCATCGAGCAGCGCGTGCAGGCGCTGAATGCCTTCCTCGACGATATCTACCATCGCCAGGAGATTCTGCGGGCAGGGCGCGTTCCCAGGGAATTGATCGCCAAGAACGAGGCGTTTCTGCCGGAAATGATCGGGGTCAGGCCGCCGGCCGGCGTCTACACCCACATCATTGGCGTCGACATCGTCCGCATCAGCGAGGACGAATTCTACGTGCTGGAGGACAATGCGCGCACGCCTTCCGGTGTCTCCTACATGCTGGAGAACCGCGAGACGATGATGCAGCTGTTCCCCGAGCTGTTCCAGAAGATCAAGGTGCGGCCGGTGGAGAACTATCCGCAGCTTCTGCGGCAGTCGCTGGCGGCGGTGCGGCCGCAAAGCACCAAGGGCACGCCGACCATTGCCGTGCTTACGCCCGGCAGTTTCAACTCCGCCTATTTCGAACACGCCTTCCTTGCCGACCAGATGGGCGTGCAACTGGTCGAGGGCCAGGATCTGCGCGTTGTCGACGGCCATGTCGCGATGCGCACGACGGAAGGCTACAAGCAGATCGATGTGCTTTACCGCCGCGTCGATGATTCTTTCCTCGACCCACTGACCTTCCGGCCGGATTCGGCGCTGGGCATACCCGGGATCATGGATGTCTACCGCGCCGGCAACATCACCATCGCCAATGCGCCGGGCACCGGCATCGCCGACGACAAGGCGATCTATTCCTACATGCCCGAGATCGTCGAATTCTACACCGGCCGCAAGGCGATCCTCGGCAACATCCCGACCTGGCGCTGCTCGGAGCCGGACAGCCTGAAATACGTGCTCGAGCATATCGACGAGCTGGTGATCAAGGAGGTCCACGGTTCCGGCGGCTACGGCATGCTGGTCGGGCCGGCCGCGACCAAGAAGGAATGCGAGGATTTTTCCAAGAAACTTGCGGCAAAACCGTCGAACTACATCGCCCAGCCGACGCTGGCGCTGTCGACTTGCCCGATCCTGACCGACAAGGGCCTGGCGCCGCGCCACGTCGATCTGCGGCCCTATGTGCTGGTTTCCGACCGCATCCAGATCGTGCCCGGCGGGCTGACGCGCGTCGCGCTCAAGGAGGGTTCGCTGGTCGTCAATTCCTCGCAGGGCGGCGGCACCAAGGATACGTGGGTGCTGGATGATTGATTTTCACTTGAAGGGTTTTGGATGCTTTTAGGCCGCACCGCCAACGGGCTTTACTGGATGAACCGCTACATCGAGCGGGCTGAAAACATGGCGCGCCTTGTTGATGCCGGCCTGCGCATGGCGCTGACCCGCACCCAGAGCGCCTCGGAGGAATGGAATTCGGTGCTGCTCAGCGCTGGCTCGGACGTCGCCTTCACGCAGAAATACCAGGACTATACCGCAGCCAATGTCGCCGACTTCCTGTTGCGCGACACGTCGAACCCGTCGAGCACGATGGCGGCGATCGAGACGGCCCGCAACAATGCCCGCATGGTGCGCACCGCGCTGACGCGTGAGACCTGGGAAAGCATCAACGAAGCCTGGATGTCGTTGAAGCGGATGCTGGCAAGGCCAATCGACGAACGCGACCTGCCGAGCGTGCTCGATGCGATCAAGCGCGAGACGGCGCTGATCCGCGGCTCGTTCTACGGCACCATGCTGCGCAACGAGATCTTCGACTTCTCTCAACTCGGCACCTATGTCGAGCGCGCCGACAACACGGCGCGCATTCTCGACGTGAAATACTACGTGCTGTTGCCGTCGATCTCCTGGGTAGGCTCGACGCTCGACAATTATCAGTGGGAATCGATCCTGCGCTCGGTGTCGGCGCACCGCTCCTATCGCTGGGTTTACGAGGCCGACTACAAGCCGACCAACATTGCCGACTATCTGATCCTCAATGTCCGCATGCCGCGTTCGCTGACCTTCTGCTATCGCTTCCTGGCCGAACATCTGAAATTCCTCGGCGACGACTACGGCGAACGCCATGCATGCCATGCGACCGCCGACAAGACGCAAGCCATGCTGCGAGCCGGGTCGATCAAGGACATATTCGACGCCGGCTTGCATGAATTCCTGGCCAATTTCATTCGTGAGAACACCAGACTAGGCGACGAGATCGCACAAGATTACCGGTTCAATTGAGCATGGCCCCGAAAAATGGGAGCCGGTTTTCGGACGAGATCATGCTCACAAGCGGAAAAAAAGCATGCGGCTGAAGATCACTCACCGGACGGAATACCGCTACGATGCGCCGGTGCAGTACCTGCTGCAGCGGTTGCGGCTGCTTCCGGTCAGCGGATCGACGCAGACCGTTCTGTCCTGGGCGCTGGCCATCGAAGGCGCGCGCGAAGAGGTTCGCTTTGTCGACCATTTCGGCAACGACACACGGCTGCTGAGCGTCGAGGGCGAGCGCGACTTCATCACGGTGGAAGCGGCCGGCGAAGTGGTGACGCGCGACACCGCAGGCGTCTCCGGACCACACCAGGGCTTTACACCGCTGTGGCTGTACAGCCATGAAACGCCGTTGACGGCGATCGGCGATGGTATTCGCGAACTCGCCGCGTCGGTCGGCAAGGGCACGGACATCGAGCGGCTGCATCGGTTGATGGCGATGATCGGCGAACGCGTCACTTATACGCCCGGCACCACCAATGCGGCGACGCCGGCAGAGGAAGCGTTGGCGCTCAAGACCGGTGTCTGCCAGGACCACACCCATATCTTTGCCGCCGCCGCGCGCGCCATGGGGTTTCCGGCCCGCTATGTCAGCGGCTACCTGATGCTGGATTCGACCATCGAGCAGGCGGCAAGCCATGCCTGGGCCGAAGCGCATGTTACGGGTCTCGGCTGGGTTGCTTTCGATGCCGCTAACGGCATTTCGCCCGATGAGCGCTATGTAAAGGTGGCCACTGGCCGCGACTACCGGGACGCGACACCGGTGTCGGGAATTCGGCTGGGACAGGCGGAAGAACAGCTTGCGGTCACCGTCACGGTGGAGCAGTAATCCCCCGAGATTGCCGCCGGAGCAATTGCAGGAAAAGTGTGAAGCGGTTTCCCGGGAAAAGCGCGTAGCGCTTTCCCCAGGGAATTGCGTCAAAACAAGGAGATGGAGCGGTTCGGCGTTTCCGTGAAACGATGAATCGCTCTAGAAGAGATTCCATGACTTATTGCGTCGGCCTGAAGATCGATCGCGGGCTCGTGTTCATGTCGGACACGCGCACCAATGCCGGCATGGATTCGATTTCCACCTTCCGCAAGATGCATGTCTGGGAGCAGCCGGGCGAGCGCGTCATCGTTCTGATGTCGGCCGGTAACCTGGCGACGACGCAGGCTGTGGTCAGCCTGCTTGATGAACGCACCAAGGCAATTGCCGATCGTCACGCCACGCTTTTGGAAACGCCGTCGATGTATCAGACCGTGCGGCTCGTCGGCGATACGGTCAAGGAGGTCATCGCCAGTTCGTCGCCCGCGGGCGAGAAGGCTGACTCCTACTTCAATGCCTCGTTCATCCTCGGCGGCCAGATCAAGGGCAGCGAGCCGCGCCTGTTCATGATCTATCCCGAAGGCAATTTCATCGAATCGACTGACGACACGCCGTTCTTCCAGATCGGCGAGACCAAATATGGCAAGCCGATCATCATCCGCGCCTACGAAAAGACGATGAGCCTCGCCGAGACGGTGAAGCTGCTCCTGGTGTCGTTCGATTCGACACTGAAGTCGAACCTGTCGGTCGGCTTGCCGCTCGACCTGCTCTTCCTGGAGAAGGATGCTTTTAAGATCGGGCTGAAGAAACGGATCGGCCAGGACGACCAGTACTACCGCACGATCTCGGATGGCTGGTCGAGTGCGCTGAAGACAGCGTTTGCCAGCCTGCCCGATTTCCCGGGGTAGGGCGTGCGGCATTCGCCGGCACTTGCATATAATTCACATGTTAAATAAAATCGAGCCTTGAAGAGCCGGCCGTGACGGGCTGCGGCGAGAAATCCTGTCGGGAGGACGCGATGGACAACGATGATTTCCGGCAATGGTCGCGGCGCGCCGCCGACTGGGGCGCCGATTACCGCAGCACGCTGCGAGACCGCCCGGTGCGGCCGCTGGTCGAGCCGGGCGACATCCTCAGGAGCATAGAAGCTTCGCCGCCCGAAGACGCCGAACCGATGGACAGGATTTTCGCCGATTTCGAAGAGAAGATTCTGCCGGGCATGACGCATTGGCAGCATCCGCGCTTCTTCGCCTATTTCCCGGCCAATGCGGCGCCAGTATCGGTGGTGGCGGAATATCTGGTCTCGGCGATGGCCGCGCAGTGCATGCTTTGGCAGACATCGCCGGCGGCGACGGAGCTCGAAACGCGCACGGTCGACTGGATGCGCCAGGCGCTCGGCCTGCCGGAAGGTTTCTCGGGCGTTATCCAGGATTCGGCCTCGTCGGCGACGCTGGCTGCAGTGCTGACCATGCGCGAGCGGGCGCTCGACTGGCAAGGCAACAAAAAGGGAATGGCAGGACAGGCGCGGTTGCGCATCTATTCCTCCGACCAGGTGCACACCTCGATCGACCGGGCGATCTGGGTCTCGGGCATCGGCGAGGACAATCTTGTGCGCATTCCGGTCGACGGTCGCTTTCGCGCCATGGACACGGCAGCGCTCGAGGCGGCAATCGTTGCTGACCGGGAAGCCGGCATGCTGCCGGCCGGCATCATCGCTTGCGTCGGCGGCACCAGCACGGGTGGCACCGACGACATCGCCGCGGTTGCCGAAGTGGCGCGGCGGCATGGCCTCTATCTTCACGTCGACGCGGCCTGGGCCGGATCGGCGATGATTTGCCCCGAATATCGCCATTTCTGGGCGGGTGTCGAAGCAGCCGATTCTGTCGTCTTCAACCCGCACAAATGGCTAGGTGCGCAGTTCGATTGCTCGATCCAGTTCCTGCGTGATCCCGAAAGCCATGTGCGGACGCTGGCCATCAAGCCGGATTATCTGAAAACTCACGGCCATGACGGCATCATCAACTATTCCGAATGGTCGGTGCCGCTCGGCAGGCGCTTCCGCGCGTTGAAATTGTGGTTCCTGCTGCGCGCCCATGGGCTGGAAAGCCTGCGCAGGATGATCCGCAACCATGTCGCCTGGAGCGTAGGCCTTGCCGCGCGGCTGGCAAAGGAGCCGGACTTCGAGATCGTCAGCGAACCGATGCTATCGCTGTTTTCCTTCCGGCACAGGGCCGCAACCGGCGCCGATGCGGACGAGCACAATCTGCGGCTGGTCAATGCGATCAACGACGACGGCCGCATTTACCTGACGCAGACGAGAGTCGATGGGCGGGTGGCAATCCGCTTCCAGGTCGGACAGTTCGAGGCGACAGCCGGCGATGTCGATGTTGCCTTCTCCGTCATCACCCACATTGCGCGCGGCCTGGCCTGATCGGGCCAAACTGGAGTGCGCTGGCATTTTCCTTTGCAATCATGTGGGTTTCATTAGCCGGCTTATGCCTTTTCATTGGTTTCGTTTTCGACTATAGACAAGAAAAACGAATACGGGAGGTTGCCAATGTATCTGTCGCCCCGCCATGCCGAAATCATCCAGATGGCCAAGGATCATGGTCGCGTGCTGGTCGACGATCTGGCCACCCACTTCAATGTGACGCCGCAGACCATACGCAAGGATCTCAACGACCTGTGCGATCAGCGGTTGCTTTCGCGCGTTCATGGCGGTGCATTGTTCCCGTCCGGCATCGAGAACATGGAGTATGAGGCCAGGCGCAAGATCGCCGCCGACGAGAAGGAGGCGATCGGCCAGGCGGCAGCCAGGCTGATCCCCGACAATGCCTCGCTGTTCATCAACATCGGCACCACGACGGAGGCGGTCAGCAAGGCATTGCTCGATCACAACGGGCTTATGGTCATCACCAATAACATCAATGTTGCCAATAGGATGCGCATATATCCGTCGATCGAGGTGGTGATCGCAGGTGGGGTTGTGCGCGGCTCCGATGGCGGCGTGGTCGGTGAAGCGGCGGTCGATTTCATCCGGCAGTTCAAAGTCGACTATGCCGTGATCGGCGCCTCGGCCATCGACCATGACGGCGCCTTGCTCGACTTCGATTTCCGTGAGGTCAAGGTGGCGCAGGCGATTATCGCCAATGCAAGGCATGTCATCCTGGTTTCCGATCAGACCAAATTCGAGCGAACGGCGCCGGTGCGCATCGGCCACCTGTCGCAGGTCAACACCTTCATCACCGACCGCTGCGATATCCCGTCGGTGCGCAAGATCTGCCAGGAAGCCGAGGTTCAGCTGATTGAGACATCGCTCGGCTGAGAGCGTTTCACGGCCTTCTCACGGGCTTGTGATATTTCGTTTGACATTCGTTATCATTTCGAAATAATTCCGACACGGTTTCGTAAAATGCCAAAAATGGTGCAATGCGAAATCGTTGGAGGAATTTGTGGACGCATCTCCGATCCGTGACATTTTCGTCATAGGTGGCGGCATCAATGGGTGCGGCATTGCCCGCGATGCTGTCGGGCGTGGCTTTTCCGTCTTTCTCGCCGAGATGAACGATCTCGCCAGCGGGACCTCCTCAGGGTCGACCAAATTGATCCATGGCGGTCTGCGCTATCTCGAATTCTACGAATTCCGCCTGGTGCGCGAGGCGCTGATGGAGCGCGAGGTTCTGTGGAAGAACGCGCCGCATATCATCTGGCCGATGCGCTTCGTGTTGCCCTATGCCAAGGGTCTGCGCCCGGCCTGGCTGATCAGGCTAGGCCTTTTTCTCTACGACCACATTGGCGGGCGCAAATTGCTGCCGGCGACCAGGACGCTGGACATGGCTAACGATCCGGCCGGCAAGCCCTTAAAGCCGCTGTTCAAAAAGGCCTTCGAATATTCGGATGGCTGGGTCAACGATGCGCGGCTGGTGGCGCTGAATGCGCGTGATGCTGCCGATCGCGGCGCAACCGTCCGCACCCGCACGAAAGTGGTCGGCGCGCGCCGCGAAAACGGGTTGTGGACGATCAAGATCGAGAACCTGCAAACCGGCGAGACCGAAGAGATCAAAGCAAAGCTGCTGGTCAACGCAGCTGGACCGTGGGTCGATCACGTGCTTTCCGGCGTCGTCGGACTCAACGACGTGCACAATGTCCGCCTCGTGCAGGGCAGCCACATCGTCATTTCCAAGAAGTTCGACGATCCTCGCGCCTATTTCTTCCAGAACAAGGATGGCCGCATCATCTTCGCCATTCCCTACGAGGAAGAGTTCACGCTCATCGGCACCACCGACCGGGATTATCCCGGCGACCCGCATGACGTGAAAATCAGCGACACCGAGATCGATTACCTTTGTGCTGCGGCAAGCGAATATTTCGCGCAGCCGGTCAAGCGCTCGGACATTGTCTGGACCTATTCGGCCGTCCGTCCGCTCTATGACGACGGCGCCTCCAAAGCGCAGGAAGCGACGCGCGACTATGTGATCAAGGCCGATGGTGGCGAGGGTGCCGCGCCGATCGTCAATGCTTTTGGCGGCAAGATAACCACCTATCGCCGGCTGTCGGAATCGATGCTGGAAAAGATCGAGGGCTTTCTCGGCAAGCGCGGCAAGCCGTGGACGGCAAGCGCCCCGCTGCCGGGCGGAGATTTCCCGGCCACCGGTTTCGATGCGCAAGTGGCGAAGCTGAAGTCAGCCTACCAGTTCCTCGACGCACGCCTGGCCCGCAGGCTGACCCGGCTATACGGGACGCGTGCACAGGTTCTGCTGGGCCTGGCCAAATCGAATGCCGATCTCGGCCGCAATTTTGGTGCCGATCTCTACGAGGCCGAGATACGCTACCTCGTTGAAAACGAATGGGCCGTCACCGCCGAGGATGTGCTATGGCGCAGGACCAAGCGCGGCCTGCATCTTGGCCGCGAGCAAGTGGCATCGCTCGATGAATTCATGCGCGGCATAAGCCGGCGACATGTCGCGGCTGCCGAATGAAGAGGTTTGAGCTGATGCGGAAGGCCTGGGAGGAGGCGTCATGCTGGAACTGAGAAACGTCACCAAGTCGGTCGGTGCGGCGGAGCATATCCGCGACGTGTCGCTGACGCTTCAGCACGGCTCGCTCAACGTCCTGCTCGGGCCCACACTCTCCGGCAAGACCAGCCTGATGCGGCTGATGGCCGGCCTCGATGTACCGACCTCCGGCTCGGTCTGGTTCGACGGCCAGAATGTCACCGGCGTGCCGGTGCAGAAGCGCAAGATCGCCATGGTCTACCAGCAGTTCATCAACTATCCGGCGATGACCGTCTATGAGAACATTGCCTCGCCGCTGCGGGTGGCCGGCACCGATCAAGCCAAGATCGACAAGGAAGTGCGCAATGCCGCGGCCCTACTCAAGCTGACGCCCTATCTCGACCGTACGCCGCTCAGCCTGTCGGGCGGGCAGCAGCAGCGCACGGCACTGGCACGCGCCATCGTCAAGAATGCCAGCCTCGTGCTGCTCGACGAGCCACTCGCCAATCTCGACTACAAATTGCGCGAGGAATTGCGCGCCGAGCTGCCGAAGATCTTCGCCGCCGCCGGCACCATCTTCGTCTATGCCACGACCGAGCCGCACGAAGCGCTACTGCTCGGCGGCAATACGGCGACACTTTCTGAAGGACGCATCACGCAGTTCGGACCGACCATCGACGTGTTCCGCAAACCGGCCGATCTGGTGACGGCGAGGACCTTCGCCGATCCGCCGCTGAACACCATCGTGCTCGCCAAGAAGGGCGCGGATTTCCTGCTCGACGGCGGCGTGAAACTACCGGTGCCGGCCGAGCTCTCAGGCATTGCCGATGCGAACTACACAATCGGCTTCCAGCCGCATCATTTGTCGCTCGAGCGGCCCAATGCCTTGGCCGTGCCGGTGCGGGCGAAGGTCACGATTACCGAAATCACCGGATCGGAGAGCTTCATTCATCTCGACTTCGCCGACGTGCGCTGGGTCATGCTGACCCACGGCATCCGCCATTTCGAGCCCGACGAGGTGGTCGAGGTGTTCATCGATCCGCGCCACATCATGGTTTTCGACGAGCACGGCCGCGCCGTCGGCGCGCCGAAGCTGGCGGCATAGGAGAGCGATATGGCGCGTATCGACGTCAATCATGTCAGGCATTCCTATCTGCCGAACCCGCGGAAGGATGCCGATTTCGCGCTGCGCGAAGTGCATCATACGTTCGAAGACGGCGGCGCCTATGCGCTGCTCGGACCTTCCGGTTGCGGCAAGACCACGCTGCTCAACATCATTTCGGGCCTGCTTCATCCCTCGCATGGACAGTTGCTGTTCAATGGCAGGGACGTGACCAATCTGTCGACGCAGGAGCGCAACATCGCGCAGGTGTTCCAGTTCCCGGTCATCTACGACACCATGACCGTCTACGACAATCTGGCCTTCCCGCTGCGCAACCGCGGCGTGCCGGAAGCCGATGTCGACCGCAAGGTGCGCGAGACGCTGGAAATGATCGACCTGGCGTCCTGGGCAAAGAAGAAGGCGAGGGGGCTGACGGCCGACCAGAAGCAGAAGATTTCGCTCGGACGCGGTCTGGTGCGCTCCGACGTCAACGCCATCCTGTTCGACGAGCCGCTGACCGTCATCGACCCACACATGAAGTGGGTGCTGCGCTCGCAGCTGAAGCAGCTGCACCGCCGCTTCGGCTACACCATGGTCTATGTCACCCACGACCAGACCGAGGCGCTGACCTTCGCCGACCAGGTTGTGGTGATGTATGATGGCGGCATCGTGCAGATCGGTACGCCGGCGGAACTGTTCGAGCGGCCGCGCCACACTTTTGTCGGCTATTTCATCGGCTCGCCCGGCATGAACGTCATGCCGGTGGCAATCGACGGCACGATGGCGACGCTCGGGTCGCAGCGGATCGAACTGCCGGGCGCGCCGAAGGCCGGCAGTGGCGCCATCGAGCTTGGCATCCGTCCCGAATATGTGCGGCTCGGCCGCGACGGCATGGCCGTTTCGATCAGCAAGATCGAGGATGTCGGCCGTCACAAGGTGGTGCGCGCCAAGCTGGAAGGCCGCGACATCGCGGCTGTCATCGGCGAGGACGAGACCGTGCCCGCCGAACCTAAGGTGCGGTTTGATCCGGCCGGCATCAACATCTATGCCGATTCCTGGCGCGTCGAGATGGGGGCATAGATGGAAAAGACCTGGAACAACAAGGCCTGGTTCCTGGTGCTGCCAGTTCTGGTGCTGGTAGCGTTCTCGGCCGTCATTCCGCTGATGACGGTCGTCAACTATTCGGTGCAGGACACGTTCGGCAACAATGTCTTCTTCTGGGCCGGCACCGAGTGGTTCGAGGAACTGCTGTCCTCAAGCCGCTTCTGGGAGGCGATGGTCCGCAACCTGATCTTCTCCTTCATCATTCTCGCCATCGAGGTGCCACTCGGCATCTTCATCGCACTCAACATGCCGAAGAAGGGCTGGGGCGTGCCGGTCTGCCTGGTGCTGATGTCGCTGCCGCTGCTGATCCCGTGGAACGTCGTCGGCACCATCTGGCAGGTCTTCGGCCGCAACGACATCGGCCTGCTCGGCTACTACGTCAACGCGCTCGGCATCGACTACAACTACGTCCAGGATTCCTACGATGCCTGGGTCACTATCATCATCATGGATGTCTGGCACTGGACCAGCCTCGTCGTGCTGCTGTGCTACGCCGGCCTGGTTTCCATCCCCGACGCCTTCTACCAGGCGGCCAAGATCGATGGCGCCTCGCGCTGGGCGGTGTTCCGCTACATCCAGCTGCCGAAGATGCAGCGCGTGCTTTTGATCGCCGTGCTGCTGCGCTTCATGGACAGTTTCATGATCTACACCGAGCCCTTCGTCGTCACCGGCGGCGGTCCCGGCAATTCGACGACGTTCCTGTCGATCGATCTCGTCAAGACGGCGCTCGGCCAGTTCGACCTCGGCCCGGCCGCGGCGATGTCCCTGGTCTACTTCCTCATCATCCTGTTGTTGTCGTGGGTGTTCTACACCGTGATGACCAATTACGACGCGGAGCGCTGAGATGAGCGGCGCCAACGAAAGAGCGAACAGAGTGAGCGAGACGACAGCTTCGGGGGAATTGGCCAGCACGCTGTCGCAGGATGAGGTCGCCCGGCTGATGCGGCGTCGCGGCGAGGAATCGCGCTGGTGGTGGATCGTGCCGACGATCTACATCATCGTTCTCCTGCTGCCGATCTACTGGCTCATCAACATGAGCTTCAAGACCAATGCCGAGATCGTCTCGTCGCTGACGCTCTATCCGCACGCGCCGACGATCGCCAATTACGTCACCATCTTCACCGATGCATCCTGGTATTCGGGCTACATCAACTCGATCACCTATGTGGTGATGAACATGGTGATTTCGGTGGCCGCGGCGCTGCCGGCGGCCTACGCCTTCTCGCGCTATCGCTTCCTCGGCGACAAGCATTTGTTCTTCTGGCTTTTGACCAACCGCATGGCGCCGCCGGCGGTGTTCGCACTGCCGTTCTTCCAGCTCTATTCGGCCTTCGGCCTGATCGACACCCATATCGCGGTCGCGCTGGCGCACTGCCTGTTCAACGTGCCGCTGGCGGTGTGGATCCTCGAAGGCTTCATGTCGGGCGTGCCGAAGGAAATCGACGAGACCGCCTATATCGACGGCTATTCGTTCCCGCGTTTCTTCGTCAAGATCTTCATGCCGCTCATCGCCAGCGGCATCGGTGTCGCCTGCTTCTTCTGCTTCATGTTCTCATGGGTCGAACTGCTGATCGCCCGCACGCTGACTACGACCGACGCCAAGCCGATCGCCGCCACCATGACCCGCACGGTTTCCGCCGCCGGCATGGATTGGGGCCTGCTCGCCGCAGCCGGCGTGCTGACGCTGATCCCCGGCGCACTCGTCATCTGGTTCGTCCGCAACTATATCGCCAAGGGCTTCGCCCTGGGGAGGGTATAACAATGAACTTCGACCTCTCCTGGATGGCGTGGACGTGGCCGACGGCGGCCTTCTTCGCAACCATTCTGCTGCTGCTGTGCGGCATGGCGGCATGGGAATACGCCTCGCCGGGCGGCAATCCGCGCGTGGGCATCCTGCGCTTCGAGACGACGCGCGGCGACCGTCTTTTCCTGTCGCTGCTTGGCAGCGCCTTTATCCATCTCGCTTGGCTGGGTCTTGTCGGATCCAACCTGTGGTGGGCTCTCGCTCTCTCCGTGGTCTACGCCGTCGGCGTGTTCCGCTACGTATAGAGGGGGAAACTGTTGGAGCGGCAGCGTGCCGGCCGCCGCTCCAGATCGCACTTGAAACCTGAAACAGTGGAGGAAACTAATGCGACGGCAATTTTTAACATCAACGACTGCCCTTGTCCTATTGCTCGGCGTGGGCAATGCCTATGCCGGGATGGACGAAGCAAAAGCCTTTCTGGACAAGGAGATAGGCCCGCTTTCGACGCTTTCGCGCGCCGACCAGGAAGCCGAAATGCAGTGGTTTATCGACGCAGCCAAGCCGTTTGCCGGCATGGACATCAAGGTCGTCTCGGAAACCATCGCCACGCACCAGTATGAATCGCAGGTGCTGGCGCCGGCCTTTACCGCTATCACCGGCATCAAGGTCACGCACGACGTCATCCAGGAAGGCGACGTCGTCGAGAAGATCCAGACCCAGATGCAGACCGGCCAGAACCTCTATGACGGCTGGGTCAACGATTCCGATCTGATCGGCACCCACTGGCGCTACCAGCAGGTGCGCAACCTGACCGACTGGATGGCGGGCGACGGCAAGGATGTCACCAACCCGAACCTCGACCTGAAGGACTTCATCGGCACGTCGTTCACGACGGCACCCGACAAGAAGCTCTATCAGCTTCCCGACCAGCAGTTCGCCAACCTCTACTGGTTCCGTTACGACTGGTTCAACGACGAGAAGAACAAGGCTGACTTCAAGGCCAAGTACGGCTACGAGCTCGGCGTTCCGGTCAACTGGTCGGCCTATGAGGACATCGCCGAATTCTTTACCGGCCGCGAGATCGACGGCAAGAAGGTCTATGGCCACATGGACTACGGCAAGAAGGACCCGTCGCTCGGCTGGCGGTTCACCGACGCCTGGCTGTCGATGGCCGGCAACGGCGACAAGGGCATTCCGAACGGTCTGCCGGTCGACGAATGGGGCATCAAGGTCGACGAGAATTCGCGGCCCGTCGGCTCCTGCACGGCACGCGGCGGCGACACCAATGGCCCGGCTGCCGTCTACTCGATCCAGAAATATCTCGACTGGCTGAAAGCCTATGCACCGGCGGAAGCCCAGGGCATGACTTTCTCTGAGTCCGGACCGGTTCCGGCGCAGGGCGCCGTTGCCCAGCAGATCTTCTGGTACACCGCCTTCACTGCCTCGATGGTCGACGCAGGCGCCAAGGCAGTGTTGAACGACGACGGCACGCCGAAATGGCGCATGGCGCCGTCGCCGCATGGCGTCTACTGGAAGGACGGCATGAAGCTCGGCTATCAGGACGTCGGTTCCTGGACGCTGATGAAGTCGACGCCGACCGACCGCGCCAAGGCCGCCTGGCTCTACGCGCAGTTCGTGACCTCGAAGACCGTGGATGTGAAGAAGAGCCATGTCGGCCTGACCTTCATCCGCGAGAGCACGATCCACGACAAGAGCTTTACCGAGCGGGCGCCGAAACTCGGCGGCTTGATCGAGTTCTATCGTTCTCCGGCTCGCGTCCAGTGGTCGCCGACCGGCACCAACGTGCCTGACTATCCGAAGCTGGCACAGCTCTGGTGGCAGGCGATCGGCGATGCGTCGTCGGGTGCCAAGACCGCGCAGGAAGCGATGGACTCGCTCTGCGGCGAGCAGGAAAAGGTCATGACCCGCATCGAGAAGTCGGGCGTCCAGGGCGATATCGGCCCGAAGATGGCCGAAGAGCATGACCTCGCCTACTGGAACGCCGACGCGGTCAAGAAGGGCAATCTCGCGCCTCAGCTCAAGATCGAGAACGAGAAAGAAAAGCCGATCACCATCAACTACGACGAACTGGTGAAGAGCTGGCAGAAATAAGACTGTCCTATGCGGGCGTTCGCGCCCGTGTGAAAATTGGGGAGGCGGCATGTTGCCGTCTCCCCTGTTTGTATCAAGGCGGAGGACTTCTGGATGAGCGGTTTTGTGCTGGCAATCGACCAAGGTACGACATCGACCCGGGCGATCTTGTTCGACGGCCAGATGAAGGTCGTGGGCAGCGGGCAGAAGGAATTCACCCAGCATTACCCGGCCTCCGGCTGGGTTGAGCACGATCCGGAGGAAATCTGGGCGAGCGTCGTGACTACGGTGAAGGCTGCGCTGAAGAAAGCCGGCCGCGCCGCTTCGGATGTCGCTGCCATCGGCATCACCAATCAGCGCGAAACCGTCGTCATCTGGGATAGAGCGACCGGCAAGCCGATCCATAATGCCATCGTCTGGCAGGACCGGCGCACCGCGCCGCTCTGCCAAAAATTGAAGAAGCAGGGGCTGGAGAAGAAATTCACCAAAAAGACCGGCCTGCTGCTCGACCCCTATTTCTCAGGCACCAAGATCGCATGGACGCTCGACAAGGTGAAAGGAGCGAGGCGGCGCGCCGAGAAGGGCGAATTGCTGGCCGGCACCATCGACAGCTTCCTGATCTGGCGCCTGACCGGCGGCAAGGTTCATGCCACGGACGCCACCAACGCCTCGCGCACGCTGGTCTACAACATCGCAGAGAATGCCTGGGACAACGAGTTGTTGTCGATACTCGACATCCCGGCAAAAATGCTTCCCGAGGTAAAAGACTGTGCCGATGACTATGGAATCACGGAGAAAAATCTCTTCGGCGCCGAGATAAGAATCCTCGGCGTTGCCGGCGACCAGCATGCCGCGACCATTGGCCAAGCTTGCTTCGAGCCGGGCATGATGAAGTCGACCTACGGCACCGGTTGTTTTGCGCTGCTCAACACGGGCAGCGACCTGGTGCGCTCGAAGAACCGGCTGCTGACCACCATAGCCTATCGGCTGAATGGCAAGACAACCTATGCGCTGGAAGGCTCGATCTTCATCGCCGGGGCTGCGGTGCAATGGCTGCGCGATGGCATCAAGGTGATCGGCAAGGCCGAGCAGAGCGGCAGATTGGCGGCCGAGGCTGATCCAACGCAGAATGTCTATCTGGTGCCGGCCTTCGTCGGGCTCGGCGCACCGCATTGGGATGCCGAGGCACGCGGCGCCATTTTCGGGCTGACGCGCAATTCCGGTCCTGCGGAATTTGCACGTGCCGCGCTGGAATCCGTCGCCTACCAGACGCGCGACCTGCTCGATGCCATGCGCAAGGACTGGAAGGGTGCTTCGGCCAAGACCGTGCTTCGGGTCGATGGCGGCATGGTGGCGTCGGATTGGACTATGCAGCGCCTGGCCGACATCCTCGATGCGCCGGTCGACCGTCCGACCATTCTGGAGACGACGGCGCTCGGCGCCGCATGGCTGGCCGGCTCGAAGGCAGGCGTCTGGCCGGATGCCAAGAAGTTTGCCAGAAGCTGGGCGCTCGAACGGCGCTTCCAACCGGACATGGAGAGCTCCATGCGCTCCGCCAAACTGGCAGGCTGGCGCGATGCTGTGCGCAGGACCCTGAGTGTGCAATAAGCAGCCACATCAGATAGGGCGAGGGGAATGAAGCCGGACTGGTATCCTGCTTGGCGCGACGAAGCTCTCCAGCAGCTGAATGCCAAGAATGACCGCTTGCAGAAAGAATTCCGCCTCGGCAGCTGGTCACGCTATGACTATGACATGACGACCGGAAAACTCCTGTTCTCCAAGGATGGGGCGATCAAGGTGATCGCAGAGATCCAGATTGCCGGCTCCACGAGCGCCAGGGCAGACAACTGGCTCTGGGCCTGGGCAAATTCAAATTTACCCGACGAACTCCTCAGCGATTCAAAGCTGGCTCGATCCTTCGGCGAGAAGAACAGCATTGACGAGCTGGCTCAGGCTTACGTGACGGATACCAACGATGATCTGGAAGCGCTCGGTTGGGAATTGACCGGTGCAACGGTTCGAATTTGCGATTCCCTTGGAGCGTACCGATCACCTCGTGGTGAAGGCGGTGCGCTTTATCTCATCGTCAAGAACGTCAGCTGGGCAGGCTGAAGCCGAGAAAGGCCTGCGCCACTTCCGGCACAGGCCTTCTCAAATCCGTCAGCTACTTGCACTCATCCGCGGATCAATAGGGGGAACGGCATTCCCGACGCGGGCCGTAATTCGGTTGGAACGTGTTGTCCGAGGAGCGGTAGCTGCGATAGTGGTCGTAGCACCACTGCACATGCGAGTTGCCTTCGTAGACACGATTGTTCTCGCTGTTGATGATGGCGCCGGTGATCAGGGCGCCCGTCGCGAAGGCCGCCAGCGGGAACCAGTTGTCGCCATGGCGACGATAGCCGCGATGGTACTCACGATAGCCACGATGACCATTCCAGTAGGCGCCGCCGTCATTGTTTCGGGCAAAGTTACGACGGACGCCGAAGTTGCGGTTGCCATGGCGGTTATGGCGCCATTGGAAATTCCGATCACCGTTGCGGGCTTCAACGTTCAGGATATTGGATGAGGCCTCCGGTGCCTGCGGCACGAACATCTGCGCCGCATTGGCCGGCATGGCAGCCGCGGCGAACGAAACTGATAGAGCGGCCGCCAGCGTACCCGATACGAACTTGTTCATTGTCTTCTCCTTCGAAAGGGTGATTGACGTCCCTTGTGGTTGGAGAACGGGCGAGCCGGGCGATTGTTCCGGGCAAAAATATCAAGTTGCTGATTTGTAATATTTCTTTGGCCTGGCAATGGCACCAGGGATCGTTGGTTTGGCGGCTCTGGACGGACCTCGATGTCCTGGTCGACCTGCCAGGCAGGCGACATGGCGTTGTCGGGACAAGCTTGGCTTGCCGATGCTCTTTTTCCGGTTGACCGGTCGAGGCACTCTCCCTATGTTCCGCGCAATTTCGAGGGCCGCCTTTCGCGCCCGCGGGAGCGCGTAGCTCAGCCGGTAGAGCAACTGACTTTTAATCAGTAGGTCTCGGGTTCGAACCCCGACGCGCTCACCAAATAAGAAAAATCAACATACTAAACAGAAAAACCTACGTGGTGCTTTGGCGCTGGGAGCTTCCGGGTTCATAGGGTTCAAACACAAGCTCGCCACCCGTGAGGCGAAGGGCTAAGTTTCCGACGTTGGGAGATTCAGGCTTTTCTCTCGTCCATCACGTGGCAGGCAGCCGCGTCGGCGAGGATGTTCTCATTCGTTGAAAACTCAAGAGTTCGATAATATCAGCCTACCGCTCGGGTGTGTGTGTTGGCGCCGGATCGAGCAGTGTAGTCTCATCAGTCTGTTGGGTCGGATTAGCTGCCGGCAGCTCACCGTCTGGTGTTAGCTTGTCGACTGCTTCGGGCAAATCTTTCGTGATCCTGGCAATCAACTCATCGCGCGACAGACCGGTCTGCATCGAAAGAGACGTGAGGGTGTCCTCGTCTATTGCCGCCTCCACTTCTTTCGGTTCAATCGGCTCGTTGGCTCCGGTACCCACCCACGAATCTACCTTCGATCCCACTCCTGCATTCCTGAATCGGTCGAGGATGTCCCCAAGCGCCGTCCCAGATACACCCTTGGACAGCTGATCCATGAGCCCGCCTTGCGGGTTGTTCGGATCGCGATTTCCCGCGCCGCGGATCAAGTCGCCCATCTTGTCGCGATTTTGGTAGGCCAGAATGCCGAGCATTGCGACAGCAAGTTTTCCCAGATTTGCCATTGGTTTCCTCCCTTGGGTCACAGAGAGAAGGTCCCGTGCTCGCAAAGGTTCCGCCCCGTTCGATTCCGGTAGACTTAATGCGCCCGCGCTAGCCCGTCTCGTCCCGAAATCCTGCAGCGAGGCATGCCGCAAGCCCGCTTCGCCCCGTAGGTGCTTCACACGGGCCGATCAGCCCCGGCTTCACCCATTGCGTTGCCGGTCGCTTCGTTCCCTTCGGCGCCGTGCCTGCGTGGTCCTGGACGCGCTTCCAGAGCCTCGCGCAATTCCCGGTTCAAGGTGATGAAGGACGAGCCGACACAGCGTCCAGCACCTCGCTCTGCCATAAGCGCAAAGGCTGGCTTGCCTCCTCCCGCTCGACGCCGAGCAAATCGAACTCGCCGATCGCATAGCTGCAGAATAGCGAAGTCGGAGGGGCCGGCTGCGTTCAGCATCATGATTTCGCCGTCGATGATTGCGCGCTCTCGACGCTTAGCTCACCAGCTGCCTTGGCCAGGTCAAACGTCCAGTCGAGCCCGCGCCGGGTGAAAATGCGTGTCCCTTCCTTGTCGATGATAATCTGCGAGCGAACTTGACCTCGTGAGTCCAGTAGTCACCCTCGCGAGGCTTCTCCACCAAGGTCGGCATCAACGGCTCGAACATCAAACGCATGCACTCACCCACGCCCGGCGATTCAATTAGCATGCGCTGAAATAGTTCCGGAAATACAAAAACCCGCTGCCAATCCCCACAAAAGGAGCGGCAACGGGCTGAGTGCTTTGGAGGGCAATTGAGCCCGCCCTAATATTAGATCGGGAAGGCTCGCTTGTCGTTAGGCGATTGCCTGTCGTCGACGGCTGGGGATTACCTGTGGAAAACTCCTACACCAGCCTGCGTGCTGCTGGACGCTTCGTGCTGGTGCCAGGCGATAGCAAGGCTGACGCTATCAAGATTAAGTTTTCGCCGTTCACGAGGCTGTCGATACTCCTTCCGTTCAAGGAAGCGTATACAAAGGAAAGGCAGCCTCGGCCGGGAAGCATGAAATCATGGGGTTCGACAATTATGCACGGCACATCCTTCAGCACCTTGCCGCAGTCACGCGTTGCGTCCAGTTCCGCGCCTTCAATATCCATCTTAAGCATCAGCAATCTCGTCCTGGGCAATTTGGCAAGAAGGCTTTGTAGGGTGACCGACGGAACACCTCGCCCGTCAGATACGGCCCGTGCCCACGAAGGTCGCTCGCTGTTGACAAGTGCAACCTCTCCTTCGTGGCTCCAGAGCGCGCCGTAGACAGGCATGATCTGCTCCAGACCGGCGCAGTTCGATATCAACACTTCATAAGCTTGGCGGTCCGGTTCAATAGCCATCACTATGGCATCAGGATACTGGTCTCTAAGGAAAATCGACGAGTAGCCAACATTCGCGCCCGCATCCACGACAACGGGTATGAAGCCCCTTTGCCTCCATGCTGTCGCGAGCCGGTTAAGCGCGCTTTGGCCTGCTTTTCCGATTTCATATTCGCAATGCCCAAAAACCTGGGAGATGACAAACAAGTCACTGTCGGTAGGCCTGATCAGCAATTCATGATTGCCACAGCGAACTCTCATCGCCGATCCGATTCCCAATGCGCGGCGAAGCAGTACCGAAACCGATTTCTTCCAGCCGATGGCGCGCACGAGGCCATCGATATGATAGAGCTTCGAGTAGTAGCTCAATTCCCAAACCTCGACGCAGCAACGCCCGGTAGCGGCTATTTATGCGTTATTGCTAATATAATTGAAACACATCCAAATGGACGAAGCGGTCGCCGTCGGCCGCAATTCAATTAGCATGAGCTGAAATAGTTGCCGGAACTTTTTCCTTGAGCCGCTGTTCGGTGATTATGACCAAGCTATCAGATCTCGGGCCGCCCAAGATCGGCAGGCCACATGACGGCGAGCCCGCGCATGAACGTGACAATTTCATAGTTTGCTCGGTCTGCGGCCAGTTAATGGACATGCGAGATTTTCGGCAGGTCGCATATCATGCAGATCTGACGCACAAGCCGCTTGAGATGGACGCGTGAAGTAGCGAACGGTTGGGGTCACAAAGCCGGGCCGTTGCGCCATTGGTTAGCGAGGACTAATATGCTGACTTGTTCGCGGTCGAGAGGGCCGCCTGCATGTCGGATCGAACCTCTTTAGCGCCTACTACAATCGTGCCCGACGCGATGCCGATCCCCCTTTGCCTTGGCATTGCCCCTGACGGGCTCTGGGTAGAAACGTTCCAAACCGATCAGGATGTCCGCCAGTATTGGCGAGGCTATGCCCTTGCGGGCGCGGTCTGCGCCGTTTTGCTGATCATCGAGCTTCTGGCAATTCACCTACTGCTTTGAGCTAGCAGCGCCACGCGAACTGGGAGCGACGATGCCCGAGCGGAGACTGAAATGGCAAAGGACCATTTCAGATTGAACATGTTCGTCAACCGATGGGAGGACTTCGATGATTAAAGATACTTACTCGCGTGGTTTGATCCTTGGCCTGGCTGCCCTCGTGGTCACCTCGTCATTTGCGCAGGCAGCAGGCGACATCACCGCTGGCCGGAAAGTCATGGTGCAATGCCAAGCGTGCCACGGCAAGGATGGCCTCAGCAGACAGTCTTACACGCCCAATATCGCCGGGCAGAAGTACGAATATCTCCTCCACGCGCTGATGGCTTACAAGGCCGGAGAGCGCAAGAGTAAAATGATGTCGACGGTCACCAAGAACCTGAGCCAGGAAGACATCGCCAATGCTGCGGCTTACTATGCCGCGATCAAGATCATCGTCGAAGTTCCGAAGGAGTAGGCGCTGCTGCGCAGACAGGCATCTAAAACGGCCAGGCCAGCGCCAGCACGACGCCAGCGGACAGGGTGAGGGCGAGCCAGGCGGCGATCATTCCAACTTCGACAGCAGCAGCAGAACTTCGCCTACGGCCTCGCCATTCGGTGATGGCTTCAGGGTGTTTAGCTGATAGCCGCAATGGCGACAGTGGTGCAGGCGCTGACCAGCATCGCGGCTTAAATTGAGTAGATCGTGGTCCGAACCCATCGGGCTCACCATTGTTTCAGGGTCCATTCAACTCCGTGGCTGCAATCCTACAGTCGCCGACCGGTATTGGCGTCGAATAGATGAGCGCAGGCGCGGTCGATCTCGATGCGCACCTGCTCGCCCTGCTTCAGCACGAGCCGCTCGCGGAAAAGGCAGGAGATCTCTTCGCCACCGCAATCCACCTTGGCAAAGATTTCCGACCCCGTCGCTTCCAGAAGCGTGATCTTGCCTGGGATGCCCTGGGCCGTCGCACGGATATGTTCCGGGCGGATGCCGTAGACCAAGTCGCCCCCTGAAGCGTGCGCCGGGTGGATGCCTTCCGGCAGAGGCAGCGTCAGTCCGCTGGTACTGCGGAACACGCCTTCCTCGATACGGCCGGCAATGAAGTTCATGGCGGGCGAGCCGATGAAGCCGGCAACGAAGAGATTGGCCGGGTGGTCGTAAAGGTCGAGCGGCGCGCCGATCTGCTCGACAAGACCGTCGTGCAGCACGACGATCTTGTCGGCCATGGTCATGGCCTCGATCTGGTCATGCGTGACATAGATGGTTGTGGTGCCCAGCCGCTGGTGCAGCGCCTTGATCTCCCCGCGCATCTGGACGCGCAATTTGGCGTCCAGATTGGACAGCGGTTCATCGAACAGAAAAACCTGCGGGTCGCGCACGATCGCACGGCCCATGGCGACGCGCTGGCGCTGGCCGCCGGAAAGCTGGCGCGGGTAGCGGTCAAGCAGCTTGTCCAGGCCGAGAATGCCGGCGGCCCTGCCGACGCGGCTGGCGGTGTCGGCTGGATCGGCTTTCTTGATCTTCAGGGCAAAGCCCATGTTGTCGGCCACCGTCATATGCGGATAGAGCGCGTAGTTCTGGAACACCATGGCGATGTTCCGGTCCCGTGCCCGCAGATTGTTGACGATGCGGTCGCCAATGGCGATTTTGCCGCCCGAGATCGTTTCAAGTCCGGCGATCATGCGCAGCAGTGTCGACTTACCGCAGCCCGACGGGCCGACCAGGATGACGAACTCGCCATCGGCGATATCGACGCTGACGTCGTGAATGATCTTGGCGGCTCCGAAGGCCTTCTGCACGTTGTTGATTGTGACCGATGCCATTGGGTTTCCTCGTAAAAAGTGTGATGTCGGACCGTGCCTCAACCGCCCTTGACGGCGCCGGCGGTCAGTCCCGCGACGATCTGCCTTTGTGCGAACATGGTCAGGACCAGCACCGGTAACGTGACCACAAGTGCTGCGGCGGCGAGCGGCCCCCAGCTCACCTGCTCGTAGGAGAGCATGTTGTAGACCGCGACCGGCAGCGTGCGCGTCTCACGGCTGGCGAGCACTACGCCGAAGACGAAATTGTTCCATGAGAAGATGACAGACAGGATGAAGGCGACGACGATGCCCGGCTTGGCGATGGGCAACGCGACCAGCCGGAACACCTGCCAGGAGCTGGCGCCATCGATGTTGGCCGCCTCTTCCAGTTCCATCGGCGTGGTCTCGAAATAGCCGATCATCACCCAGACCACGATTGGCACGGTCACCACCAGATGGATGATGATCTGCGGCCATAGGGTGCCGAGAATCCCGACCCATTGGAACAGCAGGAACAGCGGGATGAGATAGGAAAGCCCGGGTGTCATGCGGGCGATCATGATGACGACCGCCGACCGTTCGGCCTTGAGCCGTGCGATGCCATAGCCGGCCGGCACACCGATCAGCAGCGCCAGCAGCGTCGCCGTGCCCGTCACCAGAACCGAATTCCAGAGATAGAGCAGGAAATTGTTCTCCTCGAACACCTTTGCATAGTTCGACCAGGCGAGGTGTTCGGGGATCAGGATCGGCGGATAGGCGCCGTTGTCGATCTCGAATTTCAGCGACAGCGAAATCATCCAGAGGAAGAACAGGATCGCCGGCGAGACAAAGACCAGAGCCGCGAAAAACAGCCCGATCTGGTTGAGCAGCCGTGAACTCATCTATTTCCCCTCCACGCCGATCCACTGGGAGCGCTGGCGCAACATCAGCAGGATGAAGGACAGGGCGACAATGACGATGAAGAAAATCACGGCCATGGCCGAGCCATAGCCGATGTCGTAGTAGGAGAAGGCGGTGTTGTAGAGGTAGATGTTGATCGTCTCCGAGGCCGTGCCTGGGCCGCCCTGGGTCATGGCGTAGATAATGTCGAAGCTCTTCAGCGCATCGATGGTGCGGATAATGACCGCGATCATCAGGAACGGCGCGATCATCGGCAGAGTGAGGTAGCGGAATTGCTGCCAGGCATTGGCGCCGTCGATTTCGGCGCTCTCGAACGGCTCGCGCGGCACGGATGCCAGGCCGCCCAGCACGATCAGCATCACCAGCGGCGTCCACTGCCATGTCTCGACCGCAACCAGCGAAGGGATGACCGTGTTGGCGTTGAAGATCCATTCCTGCGGCGGGATGCCGACCAGCGACAGAAGGTAGTTGAGGACGCCGAGCTGGGGATGGAACATCATCGTCCAGACCAGCGCCACGGCGACGGGCGTTGCCATCATTGGCATCACGAAGACGCCTCGCAAGAGGCCGCGCAGCGGGAATCTGGCGTCGAAGATCAGGGCGGCGACAGTGCCGAGGATCATCGGCGCGGCAACCGAGAGGAAGGTGTAGGTCAAGGTATGGAAGAGCGATTCCCAGAAGCGTTGATCGACAGCCAGCCGCAGATAGTTCTCCATCCCGGCAAAGCTTCGCGACTGGCCGAGCGTCCAGCGGTTGACGCTCATCCACAGCGTGAAGGCCCAGGGAAAGACGATCACGGCGCCGACGACGATGAGCGCCGGAATGACGAAGGGCCAATAGTTGGGAGCCAGCCGGATCGCCTGGCTCCCTTCGATGGCTTGCGTCGTCACCCCGGTGCGTTCTGGGGTGGTGGCGGACATCAGCCTTGCTCGCTCCTGTCGAGGACCGGCTGGAATTGTTCGGTGGCTTTCTTCAGCTCTTGTGCCGGATCAGCACCGGCGATCAGGTTGGTCAGCGCGACACCATAGATGTCGCGGAACTCGGTGACCGGGATGATGACCGGCAGCGACAGTCGGCTGACATTGCCGGAGCCGACCACCGCATCGAGCCAGCTCGCCGGCATGGTGACGCCTTCGCGCACCTTTGGATCTTCAAGCACCGATTTGCGGAACGGTACGCCGGCGCCTGCCTGCAGCAAGCGTGCGCCCATGGCCGGCGACACGGCCCACTGACAGAACAGATAGGCGGCCTCCTTCTTCTCGCTGGCGGCCGTCACGCCGATGCCGTCGCCAAAGGTGCCTGCGGCATGCGCCTTGGGGCCCTTGGGCATGACGCCGTAGCCGACCTTGCCGACCACCCGCGACTTTTCCGGATTTTCCATCGGCGGGGCAAAACCCACGCCGTCGAACCACATGCCGATCTTGCCTTGCAGGAAGGCGGACTGCGCTTCAGCCCAGTTGAAGCCGGTGACGCCTGGAGGCGCGGACTTGGTCATCAGCCGCTGGTAGAGGCCGGCGGCCTCGATCGCCTCGGGCGATTCCGTACGCAGCTTCCCCTGGCCGTCGAGTGGCGTCATGTCGTAGCCGAGCATGAGTGACGTCCACACCGGCGTGTTGGCGTTCTTGATGCCGCGGGCGACGAAACCGTAGGTGTTGGTCGAGGGGTCCGTCAGCGCTTCGGCGGCGGCCACCAACTGCTCGAACGTTTCGGGATATTTCAGACCCTTGGCCTCGAACAGCTCCTTGTTCCAGTAGAGGATCCAGTAATCGACCGAAAAAGGCAGCGAGCGCAGCACGCCCTTGCCGTCCTTGGCGAACAGCATGCCGGCATCGGCGAAATCGCTTTCGACCAGTCCCGGATCGGTCAGCGTGGGGTCGGCGAGATAGCCGGCGATGTCGGCCAGCCAGCCGCCTTTTTCGAACTGCCGCTTCTGCACGTGGTAGCTCAGATGCACGACGTCGAAGCTCGGCTTGCCGGAGCTCAGCTCGATCACCGTCTTCTGGCGCTGCTGCTGTTCGGGCGTTGCCTCTGCATTGACCTTGATCCCAGTCAGCTCCTCGAACTCGGCGAGATATTTTATAAGGGTGTCGCTGCGCGGACTTTTGACCAGATTGACGTCGAGTGTCGTACCGGCAAAACGTTTCCAGTCGACACCGGCGGCAAAGCCCGGGCGAACGCCTGCAAGTCCGGCGGCGGCAAGTGCCGCAGTTCCCTGGAGGAGTTGCCTCCTGGTTGGGTTGAACAGATTGGACGACATTTCTTCCTCCCGGTTGCTGTCGTTGTGGATTGCGCCGCGACCGCGGCGCGGCTCATGCTTCCTCAGATTTGCAGCGCCAGCCGGCGCGCCTTGTCGATATGCAGGCTGATCGCCTCGACCGCTTTCTGCGGCTCGCGGCTCTCCATGGCTTCGATGACCGCGAGGTGCTCGCGCATGACCGGCACGACGCGCCCGTCGATGCGGAAGCGCTCCTGATGGATCAGCCGGATCTTCACCGAGTTGACCAGATAGGCCTTGGCGATGATCTCGTTGCCCAGCGCATCGATGAAGGTGTCGTGCATCGCCCAGTCGATGTTCTGGGCCCTGGCTTCCATTTCGGGCGTCGGCGCCTGCGACAGAGCTTGCGCCAGCATCTCCTCATGCTCGCGCCGCAGGCGAGCAAGTTCGTCATCGGAAGCGCTGGCGGTGAACAGCGCCACCGCTTCGCGCTCCATGAACAGGCGGAACTGAAAAGCCTCGCGGATCAGGCTGATGTCGATATGGGCGATCTGCATGCCGCGCTGCGGGATCGTCGTCAGAAGTCCTTCGGCCTCGAGACGCGGCACGATTTCGCGAATGGCACCGAGCGGCAATCCGGTGAAGGCAACCAGTTCGCGTTGCGACACGAACTGGCCCGGCAGCAGGTCGCGGGCCAGCAAATGCCGCGTGAAGCTGGCATAGGCTTTTTCCCTAAGGGTGGTCGGTTCGCTGCCGTCTTCCATTTCAGCGCGCTTCCTTTGCCAGTCAGGCCGCTTCCGTCGCAAACAGCCTGTCATAGGCGACCGCAAGCTGCTGTTGCCCCTGCGAAGTGATCGGCTCCAGCGGCGGACGGACCGCCAGCCAGCGCTCGTCGCCGGTCTTGCGCGCCACCATGACCTTCACCGCCGGCGTGACCGGATATTTGAGCAATTCGAGCACGAAGGCTTCGACGCGGGCATCGTCGCGTCCATCGGCCATGGCGCGAACCTCGCCCGTTGCGAAATTGGCCATGCCGGAGATTGCGCCTTGAGCACCAATTCGCACCGCTCGTGCCAGATGCCGCTCGTCACCGATCAGGATCACCAGATCACGATGAGCCCCGAGCAGTGCCGCGCTGTAGTCCCAGTCTCCACCGGAATCCTTGACACCGGCGACCACGTCCGGAAAGGCCGTGCGCAACCGGCCGATCAGGCCAAGCGAGAGCTGCACCATCGTGACCGAGGGAATGTTGTAGAGGAGCACGCCACGGGCGAGGGGACCAAGCGCGGCAAAGACAGCGGAAAACCAACCGAAAAGACCATCTTCACCGACATTCTTGAAGTAGCTCGGCGGCGCGAGGAGAATGTTGCGGGCGCCGTGTTGCAAGGCATGCCGGGCCTGGTCGGCGGCGTCTTCGGCTGCATCGACCAGCACACCGGCAACAAGCTGATGCGGCAGAATCCCGGCGGCCAGCATGGCTTCGGTCACCGCCCGCCGCTCCACGGCACCCACCGAAGCGCCTTCGCCGGTGGTGCCGAAAAGCGTCACGCTACCGCATCCCTCGGCCAGACAGCTCCGGGCCTGGGCGACCATGGGGGAGATGGCGATCAGCCCGGAGGCATCAAAAGGCGTGGTGAGGGCGGCTGAAAGGCCAAAGCGTGATGTCACCGGCAAGTCTCCGACAAGAAGTTCGCAGGCAATGATATCTCACTAACATGTCAGTTGTAAATCAGGTTGGCCAAATTTCTTTGCGATGAGGCGCTCGCACACGGCCCCCTAGCCGGAACTGCCTTTTCGAGCCCGCAGGAGCTTGCAGCCCGGCCCAAGAGACGAGCGCGCAATGTTGATTGGCGATGCGATTGTCGAGGCGGGCGGCCGCAAGAACCTCAGAATCCCGTCCATCGCGATAGTGGTGAGTAGGTGATGAGTGCGAATCCCGTCGCGCTCACCATCGTTTCACAATCAGCGCAGGTATTCGTCGAGATCTCGTGGCTAGGCCCTGGAAAGCAGACCGACTTTGCGCGACGCGTGCTCTCGGGCGCTTTCCGACATGAGCTGCCGGGCCACCGGCTGCACATTTTCCCTGTAGGTGATGCATCTGTCGTAAAGTTTGTTCGCGACGCGCTCTTTGCCGATTCGCTCCCACTCCGGCGTCCAGGGCGCATCCCAGTCAAAGTGCTGCGAGATGAGACGTTCCCTGTCGAAGCACTGCGGATCCCGATCCAAAATCTGACGGGCTTCATCCGCCAATGGCGTGTAGGCTTTGACGGCAGCCATCTTTCTGGCGCGAGCAGCCGGATCCAGTTGAATTTCTACCTCGACAACCCCCGACACATCGGGAACCGCGGCGGAGCAAAGCTGCTTGCGCCCGGGCTTTGTGCCTTGCAGCAGCCTGTTGAGAGCATTGCCGAATGCGTATGCCAGATCGTGCATCGGATTGTAGCCATCGACCGCATCCGAGACGACTTGCACGGCCTGCATATCAGACACGTCGTCACTGATTCTCGTCAGCACGTCGGCAAAGATGCCACTATCCCCAGTCAACAGCGCTTTATACCAGGCAGCGTCGGGAATATCGCCGAACACCGCCCCCGCGGTTGCGCCAGCAGCTTCCACCACGTCGCGGGAATATTGGGTTCGGGCAGTGTGGCGACCGCCTGAGCCATCCGTCAAAAGGTAGATTCGGGGTTTCTTGAGCTCAAGCCAGTGATTAATCCTGAGCTCATGCCCTGGATGTGCAAGGATCAGCACATGCTGCAACTTTTCGGACAAGCAACGGCTCCAATCCAGGTTTTCGGCATACATTCGCGTTTTAGATCGTATCTAAGGCGACCAGGCGTCAAAGGCTTCCCTAACATTTGGGACAGGCGCCGGTAATTTTTGCACAAACTTGTCTGGTCGATGTCTTCAAACTAAGAACGCTGCCTAGCACCTGTTATCCTCGCCGCCAATGCGGAGATTGTGAAACAGGCAGGAGGCGGCATTTGCGGGTTCTCATCACCAATCTGTTCGTGTCGCAGAACAGCGGCACCGAAGCCGTTGTCGAATTGCTGGCCGACGGGCTTCGCGGCGCTGGTCATCAAACCATGGTGCTGGCTCCAACGCTTGGCGATATGGCCGACAGAATGCGCCGCCGCGGACACCATGTGGTCGACCGGATTGCGGAGATCGTCGAAAAGCCCGACATCATCCACGGTCAGCATTTGACGCCTTGCCTGACGGCGCTGGCGCGGTTTCCCGATGTGCCAGCCGTGTTTTCCTGCCACAGCGCATTCTTCGAGGTCGAAGCTCCCATGCTTCATCCGCAGATACGCCGCTGGATCGCGGTCGACGAAGCGTGCAAGGCCAAATGCCTGTCACGCGGTGTACCGGCGGACAAGCTGGACCTCATCTACAACGCGGTCGACCTTGACCGTTTCAAGCCCCGCCTGCCGCTGCCTTCCCGACCGGCCAGAGGGCTGCTGCTGACCAAGAATTTCGACCACCAGCAGGCCGTGCGTGAAGCCTGCTCGAAAAGCAACGTTCACCTGGATGAGTTGGGGCCGGCTACAGGACGCTTTTCCCATCAACTCGACAAGGATTTGCTCGAATACGACATCGTGTTTGCAACAGCCCGTATGGCCATTGAAGCCGCCGCCGTCGGGTGCTCGGTCGTCGTCTGCGACGCGCGTGGCTTCGCCGGCTTGCTGGATACGGCAAACATGGAGGCATGGCGGCAAATGAACCTTGGGGTTGGTCTTCTGACCAAGCCCGTCACCGTCGAGAATCTGATGGAAGCGATCTCGCGGTTCGACGCCGACGACGCCGCGAAGGTTTCGGCCTATTTTCGTGAAGTGGCTGATATCCCGCACTTCGTTCAAGAGCATCTCAGGGTCTACAACGGGGCCATTGCGGCCGATACGGACACGACCGCAGACGAACGGTCACTGGCCACAGCGTGCTGGATCGAGGAAATCGGCGTGTCGCTTCCGTCGCGCAGATGGGCCGCCATCGTGAAGGAGATGCACGGATGGCAGACTTCGCCAGACCAGGCTGCGCTTGTGGAATTGCTTCGATCAAACACAAAAACGCTGGAGAGCAATGCCGCATCGTTGATGGAGCTTGGCGAGCAGGTCAAAGCCATTGGACCCGAAATTGCAAAAACTGGTCCGATCCTTTCGCTCGACAGGGTAGCCCATGACAGTCAGGCCAGATTGCATCGGCTTGAAGAGCAGCTATCCGGCCTTTCAAACTCTGTCGTCGATAGCTCCGCTTCGCTTAACCGCGCGGCCCACGATAGCCAGGCCGCATTGCATCGAATTGACGAGGAGCTTTCGAGCCTTTCAAATTTCGTCAACGAGAGCAAACGACTCTACAACGGCATGATCCCGCTGTTCATGAGAAGAATGTTTCTTCGGGCTCGCGGGCGAGGCTGAAGGTGTCCGACGACGTACGCGGCTACTCAATTTGCACATCGCCGAGATCTGGCAGCAACTTCCTGGGCCTGCATCTCAGTGGCACCGGTGTGCTCGGACACCCGCTTGAGTATTTCAATTGGCGGGCGCGCCGATTTTTCGACGATCCCAACTTTCCTGAAGATGTGGCCGGGCAGGTCGAGAAAATCCTGACAGTCGGCGCCACGCCCAACCATATATACGGCCTGAAAATATTCGCTCACCAGCATGATTGGATTTCAAGCGAAATAGGCTGGTTCGATGCTCTTCCGTATCTTCGGTTCATTTTTCTTTCCAGGCGGGACCTTCTCGGTCAGGCAATATCCTGGGCGAGAGCCCTCCAGACCGGTCAGTACCGGTCGACGCAACCGGTGAGCCAAGAGGCGGTTTTCGATGCCGAGTTGATTCAGCGGCAACTTGATGCGCTGGTCCGGGAAACGGCGCGTTGGGAGATGTTCTTTGCCCGGACCGGGATTAGCCCTCTCAGGCTCGACTACGAGACGGTGGCGGCGAATCCACGGGATGCCGTCCGCCAAGTCGCCGACATGATGGGTGTGACGCTCCCGCGCAGCCCAGACTCCATCAGCATCGCGATCCAGCAACAGCGCGACTCAATCAGTCTCGAATGGGCCGATCGTTTCAGGCGTGAGCGCGGCAATCCAAATATGCTGGACCTGGTGTAGAGCCGCCTGCATGCGGCGGTGACGTGTCGAATGGATCAGGGATCGACGCGGTCTCTCAGGAACCTTCGAACACCAGCGAAACATGACCGCCGGCATGGCGCTCGAGCCGGCCGGCGAGGTCGAGTTCCAGCAACACCATGAAGACCTGGGCCGGATGCAGGCCGGTGTGGCGGATGATCTCGTCGACCGACACTGGCGTCGGGCCAAGCGCCTCGATGACGCGGGCGCGGTCGTTTTCGCCTGGTGGCGGTGTGGCCGAGAAATCGGGCGGGTCTTGAAACGGCGGCACATCGGGCGCTCGCAAACCGGTCAGTGGCGCAATGGCGTTGGAAATGTCGGCCGCTTCCGTCACCAGCGTGGCGCCGTCCTTGAGCAGGCCGTTGGTGCCGGCGGCGCGCGGATCGAGCGGGGAGCCGGGCACGGCGAAGACCAGCCGGCCCATCTCCCCGGCAAGCCTGGCGCTGATCAGCGAACCCGATCGTTGCGCTGCTTCGACCACCACCAGCCCAAGGGCCGCGCCCGCGACAAGGCGGTTGCGGCGCGGAAAGTCCTGGGCGCGCGGCTGCCAGCCGAACGGCATTTCCGAAATGACGGCGCCGCGCTCGGCAATCTCCTCGCACAGGCCGGCATTTTCGGGCGGGTAGGGCAGGTCGAGGCCGCCGGCCAGCACACCGATCGTGCCGGTCAAGAGACTGCCCTGATGCGCCGCCGTGTCGATGCCGCGCGCCAGCCCCGAGACGATGCCATAGCCGTCGCGGCCAAGATCCGCCGCCAGCATGCGCGCCATCTTGATACCGGCCAGCGATGCGTTGCGCGCGCCGACAATGGCTACCCCCGGCAGCCGGAACACGGCGGCATTGCCCTTGACCGCCAACAGTGGCGGCGGATTGTCCATGCTGTGTAACAGCGGCGGATAGTCGGGTTCGCCGATGCCGACAAAGCGCGCGCCAGCCTTTCGGGCCGTCTCCAATTCGGCCTCGATTTCGGCAACGGAAGGGATGCGGGCAATGCGATTGGCGCCGCCCGAAATCATCAATTCCGGAAGTATCTCCAGCGCCACCTCGGCCGAACCGAAGCGATTGATCAGGTCGCGGAAGGAGGCGGGGCCGACATTTTGGGTGCGGATCAGCCGCAGCCAGCTCAGCCGCTGCCGGTCGCTGAGGCGCGGCCCGGCGGCCGGTTCGCTCACCCTGGTTGCGCGATCGCTCACCCCTTGGCTCCGATCTTGCCCTCGATGCCGGCAAGCAGGCGCGAAATGTTTTCACGATGCTTGATGAAGACAATGATGCTCATCACCACGAACAGGGCGGCAATCTGCGGTGTGCTCAGGACGTAGAGGGCGACCGGCACGATGACAGCCGCTGTCAGTGCTGCCAGCGAGGAATAACGGAATAGGAATGCCATCACCAGCCAGACGACGGCGAAGATCAGCGCCACCTGCCAAGCCAGGCCGATCAGCACGCCGAGATAGGTGGCGACACCCTTGCCGCCCTTGAACCCCAGCCATGCCGGAAAGAGATGGCCGAGAAAGGCGCCAAGACCGGCCCAGATCGCCATTTCGGATGCGAAATGCCCGGCAATCAACACGGCGGCTGTACCCTTGAGCGCATCGAGCAGCAGCGTCGCAGCGGCAAGGCCCTTGTTGCCAGTGCGCAGAACATTGGTAGCGCCGATATTGCCCGAGCCGATCTTGCGCACATCGCCGAGGCCGGCGGCGCGCGTCAGCAGCAGCCCGAACGGAATCGAGCCCAGGAAATAGCCGAACACCAGCGCTGGGATGAGGCTGTAAGTCATTGTTTCCCCCCGCGTTTCCCCCAGACAGGCCAGATCAGGCGCGGTGCGCGATCACCGTCTTAGATTGAGAACACTGTGCGGCCCGCCACCAGCGTTTGCAAGACCTTGCCCTGCAGTCGCGCGCCTTCGAAACAGGTGTTTTTCGAGCGCGAACGAATGCCGCTTTCGGCGACGATCCAGGGTTCGTCCAGATCGACCAGCGCAAGATCGGCCATCGCGCCTGGCTTCAGCGTGCCGCCGGGCAGGCCGAACAGTCTTGCCGGCGCAGTAGACAAGGTTTCGATCAGCCTGAGCAACGGCACGTCGCCATTGTGGTAGAGCCGCAAAGCTGCGCCCAGGAGGGTTTCGAGCCCGATGGCGCCGGCCGCCGCGTCGGCAAAGGGCAGGCGCTTGGTGTCGACATCCTGCGGATCATGCGAGGAGACGATGATATCGATCGTACCGTCCCTGACCGCCTCGATCATCGCCAGCCGGTCTTCCTCGGCGCGCAACGGCGGCGTCAAACGGAAGAAGGTGCGGTATTCGCCGACATCGTTTTCATTGAGCGACAGATTGTGGATCGCCACGCCTGATGTCACCGTCGCGCCGTCGGCTTTGGCGCGGGTCACGGCGTTTGCCGCCATCGCCGTCGAGATCTTGGCCGCATGATAGGAACCGCGTGTCAGCCGCGCCAGTGCAAGGTCGCGCTCCAGCGGGATGGATTCGGCTTCACGCGGAATGCCGGAGAGGCCGAGCCAGCTGGCGTATAGGCCTTCGTTCATGACGCCGGACGAACCGAGGTCGGCGTCCTGCGTTTCATGCACGATGGTGGAGCCGAAGTCGCGCGCATAGGTCAGCGCGCGGCGCATCACCAGCGCGCTTGATATGGTGTGACGGCCATCGGTGAAGGCAACGGCGCCAGCCTCGCGCAGCAGGCCGAACTCGGTCATCTCGCGCCCCTCGAGGCCCTTGGTGATCGCCGCCGCCGGAAAAACGTTGACGCTTGCCGTGTCCTTGGCGGTACGCAGCACGAACTCGACCAGCGCCACGTTGTCGATCACCGGGTCGGTGTCGGGCATCATGACGATGGAGGTGACGCCGCCGGCCGCCGCCGCGACACTGGCCGAAGCGATGGTTTCGCGATGCTCGCCGCCCGGCTCGCCGATGAAGACGCGGCCATCGATCAGGCCTGGAATGATCGCCCTGCCGACGCAGTCGATGACGGTCGCGCCCTCGGGCGCGCCCTGGTTCAGCGCCGCCTTGCCGGCGGCAACGATCTTGCGGCCGTCGACGATGACGGAGCCGACTTCGTCGATGCCGCGCGAGGGGTCGACGATGCGAGCACGCTCGAAGACGGTCGTGCTCATGCGCCGCGGCCCTCATGGTTGCGGCGCGGGTCGAGTAGCGCTTCCATCACCGCCATGCGCACGGCGACGCCCATCTCGACCTGTTCCTGGATGACGCTTTGCGGACCATCGGCGATTTCCGAGGCGATCTCGACGCCGCGGTTCATCGGGCCGGGATGCATCACCAGCGCGTCGTCCTTGGCCGCCTTCAGTTTTTCGGCATCGAGGCCGAAATAGCGGAAATATTCGCGGACCGAAGGCACGAACGCGCCTTCCATGCGCTCACGCTGCAGGCGCAGCATCATCACCACATCGGCGCCCTTGAGGCCTTCAGCCATCGAGCGGGTGACAATGACACCCATCTTCTCGATCCCCGACGGCAGCAATGTCGACGGGGCGACGACCCGCACCTGCGCGCCGAGCGCGTTGAGCAGCATGATGTTGGAGCGTGCCACGCGCGAGTGCAGGATGTCGCCGCAGATCGCCACGATCAGCTTCGACAGCGGGCCCTTGGCGCGGCGGATGGTCAGAGCGTCGAGCAGCGCCTGTGTCGGGTGCTCATGCGCGCCGTCGCCGGCATTGACTACCGAGCAGCCGACTTTCTGGGCAAGAAGTGCCGCCGCGCCCGCCGACTGGTGGCGGATGATCAGGATATCGGGCCGCATGGCGTTCAGCGTCATCGCCGTGTCGATGAGCGTTTCGCCCTTCTTCACCGAGGAGCTTGCCACCGACATGTTCATGACATCGGCGCCGAGCCGCTTTCCGGCCAGCTCGAACGACGACTGCGTCCGCGTCGAGGCTTCATAGAAGAGGTTGATCTGGGTGCGGCCCCGCAGCGTCGAGGTTTTCTTCTCGGACTGCCGCGAGATCGCGACCGCCTGATCCGCCCGGTCGAGCAACAGCTCGATGTCGGCGGGGGAAAGGTCGCGGATGCCCAGAAGATGGCGGTGAGGATAGAGTGGCAGGGACGAAGCGTCGGTCATCTCAAGGCGCTGCTATAGGGTGGAGAATTTGCGGCTGCAAGCGCCAGCTTTGCATTGGAGCCGTTCTCCCCGGTATTTTCATCGCGCGCGTTGCATGGCTTGGGCTATAAACCGCCGATGGCGTCGGATTCGTGGCTTTCTGACGACAAGGGCCTTTCTACCGATAAAGGATTGGGCGTGACCGACGACGTGACGAACCAGCCGCCGCCGCTCGCAGGCGGCAACGCCTGGCGGGGCGATCCGTTGCTGATCCAGCTTGCCGAGCGTTTTTCCGATCCGGTGCGCAAGGATCTCGACGGGCTCGGCCGTTTCGTCCTGACGCAGGAGGCGCAGGAACTGGCCCGTCTCGCCAATGTCGAGACGCCGAAGCTCAGGACGCATGATCGGCAGGGACGGCGCATCGATGTGGTCGAGTTCCATCCCGCCTATCACGCCTTGATGCGCCGCTCGGTGGCCAACGGGCTGCATTCCTCGGTGTGGGAAAACGGCGACGCCGAGATCGGCCGCCGCCATCAGGTCCGCTCTGCCAGGTTCTATCTGACGGCTGAGCTCGAGACCGGGCATCTGTGCCCGATCACCATGACCAACGCTTCGCTCGCCGCCTTGATGGCCAGCCCAAAGCTGTTTCGCGAATGGGCGCCGCGCGTGACGACGCGCAAATACGACCAGAGCCAGAAGCCACCGGTCGAGAAGGCCGGGCTTACGCTCGGCATGGGCATGACCGAGAAGCAGGGCGGCACGGATGTGCGCGCCAATGTGACAAGGGCGGAACGCGCCGGCAGCGGGTTCTATCGCCTGACCGGGCACAAATGGTTCATGTCGGCACCGATGTCGGATGCGTTCCTGGTGCTCGCACAGGCGCCGGAGGGGCTGTCCTGCTTCCTCGTGCCGCGTGTTCTCGGCGACGGCTCGGGCAACGGCTTCCGCTTTCAGCGGCTGAAAGACAAGCTCGGCAACCGTTCCAACGCGTCCTCCGAGGTGGAATTCGTCAACGCCATCGGCGAGATGGTCGGCGAACCGGGTGCCGGCGTGAAGACGATCATGGACATGGTCACCTTGACCCGGCTCGACTGTGCGGTGGCGTCGTCGGCGATCATGCGCGCCGGTCTCGCCGAGGCCGTTCATCACGCCCGCCATCGACAGGTGTTCGGCACCAATCTGATCGAGCAGCCGCTGATGCAGCGTGTGCTGGCCGACATGGCGCTCGATGTCGCCGCCGCCACCGCGCTGTCGTTCCGACTGGCGCGGTCGTTCGACGAGGCGGCGAGCGATCGCGGCGAGGCGGCATTCGCCCGCGCCATGACCCCGGTCGTCAAGTACTGGGTCTGCAAGATCGCGCCGCCGTTGCTTTACGAGGCGATGGAGTGCCTCGGCGGCAACGGCTATGTCGAAGAGGCGCCGCTCGCCCGCTACTATCGAGAGGCCCCGGTCAACGCGATCTGGGAAGGGTCGGGCAATGTCATGGCCCTCGACGTGCTGCGCGTGCTTGGCCGCGCGCCTGGTTTGTTCGAGGACGTGCTGGCCGGCATCGACCGCGACCTCGGCGCTGGCGGACGCGGCACGATCGGCGTGCTGAAGGCGGCGATGCAGGTTGCTGCAACCGATGAAGGCTCGGCCCGGCTGCTTACCGAACAGCTGGCACTGTCGGCGGCTGCGGCGGAACTGCGCCGACTGGGGGCAGGGCGGATCGCCGACGCCTTCGTCGAGACGCGATTGGCCGGCCAGTGGCGCAACACCTATGGCATGCTCGATTCGCGCCACGACGCGCGCATGATCATCGACACGCTCTATCCGCCCGTGAACTAAGCCGCGAGCGTTGCGCAAAAAACCGGCGCCATTGATCATTTTGGGGCGCCGGCGAGCCTCCTCATGCGCATCACCGATCGCCGTTAACCTTAACAAATGGTTTCCGTTGCGGTGACGGGCGGCAAAGCCCACTGTTCTGACGAGAGCAGGGAATGGTTCAAATTGGCCATTTCTATCTTGCGAAGCAGGAATGCCGATGCGACACGTACTGACCTCTTTTCTGGCCTTGCACTGGGCGATTGTTTTCGCCCTGCTTGCGCTCATCTGCATCGACGGAAACCGCGGTGTTGCGGCGGCGCTGGGCGTGTTGGGCGCCACCATCGAGGGCACTCGCTTCATCGACCTCGACAACGTCATCGTCGTGGCGCCGCTCGCCACCGCATTGCTGGTCGTCGCGGTGCTTTTCTTCTGGGCCTTTGTCGAAACCCTGATCAATGACGCAAGCAGCGAGGGCGCCGACAGCGTTGCCCGCATCGCTTTCATCTCCGCGTCCGGCGTGCTGTCGCTGATCGTCATCGGTGGCGCCGCGCAAGGCATCAACGGGCTGTTCATGGTTGTCGCCGTGCAACTGGCGGCACTTCTGGCGTCCTATGTCGCCATGCTTGCCGAGCGGCGGTCCGCGGTTGCGGCGGCTGCTCCGGGTGAGGGCGAGATCCACGCCGTCGCGCACGGCATGGCAAAGGCCGCGGCCCACAATTCGCTGCTTTCACTCATATCGGGCCGGACAGGCTCGAATCCCAAGGGAGGCCGCTGATGCGCTATATCTTCGCATTGTGGGCCGCCCCTATGGCGCTGTTCTGGGGTTGGTTCTACCTGTCGCTCAACGACATGAACTTCGGTTACGTCATGCTGAGCCGGCAGTTGCACGATTTCGTCTTTCAGCTGTATGGCCAGATGCTCGGTATCGATCCGGTGACGATCCCCGGCATGGTGGCAAAGGCCTGCGTCTTCGACGGCTTTCTGCTGATGGCGCTGTGGGCGTTTCGCCGGCGCCGCGAAATCGCCGGCTGGGTCAAGCAGCGCTCGGCGGGTCCGGTTCCGTTCGAGCGGATGCGTGGAATGACTGAAGCCGGTCCAAAACTCCCTGCAGAATAAACGCGGCTGCCGCCGAATCGATCTTGCCGGCGCGTTTGCGGCGCGAGAAATCCATCTCGATCAGCGTCCTTTCGGCCGCGACCGTCGATAGTCTTTCATCCCAGAGCACGAAGGGCAGGTCGCTGATCTGCGCCATGTTGCGGACAAAGGCGCGCGATTTCTGCGCGCGGGGCCCTTCCGAACCATCCATGTTGATCGGCAGTCCGATCACCACCGCGCCGGCGTTCTCCTTCTGCAGCAAGGCCAGCAGGATGGCGGCATCGAGCGAGAATTTCTTTCGCATGATGACCGGGCGCGGATGGGCGAAGGAAAACCTCTGGTCCGAGACCGCGACGCCGATCGTCTTGTCGCCGAGGTCAAGCCCTGCCAGCGTCTTGCCGCCGGCGAGCCGCGCCGGCAATTCCTCGATCGCGATAATGCTCAATGGCTGCCCTTTACCCTTCAACGCCTCGTGTTTTGCCAAACGCGCGACGGACACTGTAACCCTTTGATCTCAGGGCCATCGGCGTTCTATCCTTTGGCAAGGCAAAAATCGAGGAAAGCATTCATGAAATTGACCTGGTACGGCCACTCGGCCTTTCGCATCGAAACCGCCGATGCCAAGATCCTCATCGATCCCTATCTGATCGGCAATCCGTCCTGGACGGGTGGCTGGGAAGGGCCGGCCGAAGGAATCACGCATGTGCTGCTGACGCATGGCCACAGCGACCACATCAGCGGCGCGGTGGAAGTGCTCGGCAAAAGCGGCGCCCAGCTGGTCGCCAATTTCGAGGTCTGCATGTACCTGGTCGGCAAGGGCGTCAGCGACAAGAAGATCAATCCGGGCAACATCGGCGGCACCGTCGATTGCGGCGGCTTCACCACCACTTTCGTCCAGGCGCTCCACTCATCGTCGTTTCCGGGCGATGGCGGCCAGAACACCTATCTCGGTAATCCGGGCGGCCTCGTCCTGCATTTCCCGGAAGACCGGACGCTCTACCACATGGGCGATACCGACATCTTTTCCGACATGGCGCTGATCAACGAGTTGCATGAACCGAAGATCGGCATCGTGCCGATCGGCGACCGCTTCACCATGGGCGGAGCGGTGGCCGCGCTCGCCTGCCGCCGTTTCTTCAAGTTCGACACCGTGGTTCCCTGTCACTTCGGCACATTTCCGATGATCGATCCGACTGCTGAAAAATTCGAGGCCGGGCTGGAAGGATCGGATGTGAAGGTGGCATTGCCGAAGATCGGCGAGACGATTACCATTTAGAGGCGGCTAAAACGGAATGAAACCATGGCCTTGAGGCAATCTCTTTGCGTATCCATGTTGGTCGCGGCGTCGCCGGCACTCGCCGCGGATGATTTCATCGAAGGCGTCTACCTTCAGTCCGAAGAGCTTTGCACACAGGCCAGGAAGGCTACGCTGCAGACACTGATCGACGCCGGAAGCATCGTGCTTTCGGCGCACGGCCTGGAGGGGGTCGAATACAATTGCGAGTTTCTGCAGATCAGCAAGGCGACCGCGTCACCAAGCTGGGCGGTGACGGCCATCTGCCAGGAGCCGGGTTACGTCTTTCCCGACGTCCTTTCGGTGACGCAGGTGAGCGCGACGCAGCTTGATCTCGTTTCGGTCCGGCCGGCCGGTGACGAAAGCGAGGCGAGCGGCAACAGTGGCAGTTACTATCTCTGCGAGGGCGTTGCCCTGCCATAGACAGCATCTTGTCCGTGGACTGATCGCGGAGACCGGGCCGGCACCACGGCCTGGTCTCTCGCACGATGCATGTTGCGCACCGCGCGCGGCGCCGCTATAGCCCGAACTGGTTTTCCCCGAGGCAAAAACATGTCCGTTGACCTGCAGACAGTGAAGCGCGTCGCGCGTCTCGCCCGCATCGCGGTGAGCGAAGAAGATGCCGAACGCATGACCGGCGAACTTAACGCCATCCTCGGCTTCGTCGAACAGTTGAACGAGGTCGATGTTTCCGGCGTCGAGCCGATGACCTCGGTGACGCCGATGGAGATGAAGAAGCGCAGGGATGTCGTCAGCGACGGCAACAAGGCCGCCGACATCGTCGCCAACGCGCCGGCGACCGAAGAGAATTTCTTCCTCGTGCCGAAGGTCGTGGAGTAGCGCGCCGATGGCAATCGAGATCGCCATTGAAACGCCGCTGCAGGACGACGTGCGCGGACTGGTCAACGAACTCAACGAGACGTTGCTGGAACTGACGCCGCCGGAGCACTGCTACCACCTGACGGTTGAGCAGATGGCCGGTGAGGATACGACCGTTTTCATCGCCCGCGACAACGGCCTGGCCATCGGCTGCGGCGCGCTGAAGCGCCATGACGGCGCCATCGGCGAGGTCAAGCGCATGTACACGCGGCCTTCGCATCGCGGCCGCAAGATCGGCGCTGGGATTGTCGAGCGGGTCGAGGCGCTGGCGCGCAACGAGGGGCTGAAGCGTCTCGTACTGGAGACGGGCGATCGTCATCCCGCCGCGTGGACCGTCTACGAACGCGCCGGGTTTTCGCGCTGCGGCCCGGTGCTGGATTATCCCGATTCCGAGTGGTCGGTGTTTTACGAAAAGAGCCTTTGATGAGCGACCTGACCCAGCTGACGATTTCGCAGGCCCGCGCCAAGCTGCGCGGCAAGGAAATCACCGCGACCGAGATCACCGAGGCCTATCTCGCGGCCATCGATCGCGCCAATCCGGCGCTCAATGCCTATGTCGCAGTGACCGGCGACAAGGCGCGCGACATGGCCAAGGCCTGTGACGCCAGGCTCGTCAAGGGCGAGGGCGGTGCGCTGGAAGGCATTCCGCTCGGCATCAAGGACCTGTTCGGGACCGAAGGTGTCCATACCCAGGCCTGCAGCCATGTGCTCGACGGGTTCAAGCCGCGCTACGAATCGACCGTTACCACCAATCTGTGGGCCGACGGCGCGGTCATGCTGGGCAAGCTCAACATGGACGAATTCGCCATGGGCTCGTCCAACGAGACGTCTTACTACGGTCCGGTCATCAACCCATGGCGGCGCTCGCGTCTCGACACGGTGGTGATGCCGACAACACATCAGGGTGACGGCGGTTTCGTCTCGGCCGGCGGCACCAGGATCGCGCGCAGCCTCGACAATGCGCAGCTGGTGCCGGGCGGTTCTTCCGGCGGTTCGGCAACCGCCGTCTCGGCCTTCCTGTGCGCGGGTGCCACGGCTACCGACACTGGCGGCTCGATCCGCCAGCCGGCCGCCTTCACCGGCACCGTCGGCATCAAGCCGACCTACGGCCGCTGCTCGCGCTGGGGCATCGTCGCCTTCGCTTCGTCGCTCGACCAGGCCGGGCCGATCGCCCGCGACGTGCGCGATGCCGCGATCCTGTTGAAGTCGATGGCTTCGGTCGATCCGAAGGACACGACCTCGGTCGACCGGCCGGTGCCGGACTACGAGGCGGCGATCGGCAAGCCGATCAAGGGCATGAAGGTGGGTATTCCCAAGGAGTACCGCGTCGATGGCATGCCCGAAGAGATCGAGGCGCTGTGGCAGAAGGGCATTGCCTGGCTGAGGGACGCCGGCGCTGAGATCGTCGACATTTCTCTGCCGCACACCAAATACGCGCTGCCGGCCTATTATATCGTGGCGCCCGCCGAGGCTTCATCCAATCTCGCCCGCTACGATGGCGTCCGCTACGGGCTGCGCGTGCCGGGCAAGGACATCGTCGACATGTATGAGAAGACACGCGCCGCCGGTTTCGGCCGCGAGGTCAAGCGCCGCATCATGATCGGCACCTATGTGCTGTCGGCCGGCTATTACGACGCCTACTATCTGCAGGCGCAGAAGGTGCGCAATCTGATCAAGCGTGACTTCGAGAATGTCTTCGCCGCCGGTGTCGACGTCATCCTGACCCCGGCGACACCGTCCGCCGCCTTTGGCATCGCCGACGAGGACATGGCTGCCGATCCGGTCAAGATGTATCTGAACGACATCTTCACCGTCACGGTGAACATGGCCGGCCTGCCGGGCATCGCCGTGCCGGCGGGGCTCGACGCCAAGGGCCTGCCGCTTGGCCTGCAGCTGATTGGCCGGCCGTTCGACGAGGAAACGCTGTTCCAGACCGCTGCCGTCATCGAGCAGGCGGCTGGCACATTTCAGCCGGAAAAGTGGTGGTAACGAAGTCGCTCGTCCGACGGGGGTGAGCGATGTTCTTCTACCTTTCCAAGATCTTCTGGTTCTTCATCCAGCCGCTCAACCTGACGATCTTCCTGCTGCTGGCCGGACTGCTTGCCGCGATGATCGGCCGACGGCGGCTTGCCGCCACGGGCAGCGTGCTTGCGTTTTTGATTCTTGCGCTGTCGGCCTGGACGTCGCTCGGTGCCATGATGCTCAATCCACTGGAGGAGCGCTTTGCGCGTCCGCCGCTGCCGGAAAGGGTCGACGGCATCGTTGTGCTCGGCGGCGGATTCGAAGGTGCCATCAATCTGGTGCGCGGCGGCTATGAGCTGAACAGCGGCGGCGATCGGATGGTCGAGACCGCGATACTCGCCCGACGCTTTCCAACCGCCAAGGTGGTCGTCTCCGGCGGCACCGGCGAATTGTTCTTGGATGGCGAGGGCGACGCCGCCACGGCACCGCGATTGCTCACAGCGCTTGGTGTGACGGCCGATCGCCTGATCCTCGAAAACAAGTCACGCAACACTTATGAGAATGCCGTCTTCACCAAGGAGCTGGTAACACCGATGCCTGGCGAGACCTGGCTGCTGGTGACCTCGGCCTTCCATATGCCGCGCGCCAAGGCGCTGTTCGACAAGGCCGGATTTGCGACAATCCCCTGGCCGGTCGACTATCGCACCACGGGGCGGGAAGGCATCGGCCTGTTCCGCGACAATCCAGCCGATTCGCTGCAGGCCACCACCATGGCCATCCGTGAATGGATCGGGCTCTTGGCCTACTGGCTATCGGGCCGGATCGATCAGCCTTTTCCGGCGCCCGGCGGCTGACCGATTACCGCCTGTCTGGCGGCCGAGAAGAACTGGCGCCGCACCAGCACGGCGAGCAGCAACAGCGTCGACAGCACGAACACCATTGGATCGACGAACCAGCCGAGATAGCCGATCGAGAAGAACACGCCGCGCAGGCCGGAATTGAAATGCTTTCCCGCAAGCATGTTCATCTGCGCCGCACGCCAGACGGCCGTTTCGGTGACCGGGTTGCGCGAGGCTTCGCCGTGCGGGATCGGCACGGCGCCGATCAGGATCGTGCAATAGTTGAACAGCCGGTACGCCCAGCCGAATTTGAAGAACGAAAACGCCAGGATCAGCACCAGTCCGAACACCTTTATCTGAAAGGCAGCGCGCGACGGGGCGCCGCCCAGAGACAGGTCGCTGAGCACTTCAAGAACCCGGTCGGACGCGCCGAGCAAGGCAAAGCAGCCGCCGATCGCGATCAGCGAACTGGAGGCGAAAAAGGCGGTTCCCTGCTGCAACCCGCTCATGATGGCGGTGTCGACGATGCGGATCTCGCGCTCGGCCATGGTGCGCATCCAGGCTTGCCGCTGGGCATTCATCGCCGTCGTCAGCGATATGCGGCTAATGAGCTTGCCGTCGGAGGCAAGCGTGTGCAGCAGCCACACGACGAGGAAGAAAGCCAGCGCCGCGAGATCGGCTGTCGAAAGATCGAGGGAATCGCCCATAGCCTGAATTTATCACATTCAGTGTGATCGCTTCGATGCCCGGCAAAGAGCGATCGACAACCAATGTCGCTGCCGGAGCAAACAAGGTCGGCTGGCGCTGCGCCGCGATTGACAAAAGAGCGGAAACATCTGGGAATTCCTATAGTAGTCGTTCGAAGTGAACTCCAGGAGACAACGCCGCGTGTTCCTTTCCGTTTTCGACCTGTTCAAGATCGGCATAGGACCCTCGAGTTCGCACACGATGGGGCCGATGACCGCCGCAGCGCGGTTTCTCGACGAGGTCGCGGGAAATGACTGGCCGCGTCCGGCGGGCGTCAAGGTCGACCGCCTCGCCGCCAGCCTGCATGGCTCGCTCGCCTATACCGGCATCGGTCATGGCTCGGATCGTGCTGTCATACTCGGCCTTGCCGGCCTGACGCCGCAGACTGTCGATCCGGATCAGGCTGATGGCATTGCCAGCCGCATCACCGCGGAGAAGCGCATTTCACCGCCCGGCCATCCGTCCTATCGTTTCGACCCGGCCACCGATCTGGTGCTGGACCGCAAGACGCCGCTCACCGGCCACGCCAACGGCATGGCGTTCTACGCCTATGATGCCGGCGACCGCCTGTTGCTCAAGCGCATCTATTATTCCATCGGCGGCGGCTTCGTCGTTTCGGAAGAAGAGCTGCAGCGGATGAAGGCCAAGGGGTCGGTGACGACCGAAGGCAAGAAGGTGCCTTATCCCTTCAAGAACGCGGTCGAGATGCTGGCGATGGCCGGCAAAAGCGGCCTTTCCATCGCCGACATGAAGCGCGTCAACGAGGAAACGCAGATGTCGCGCGAGGAGCTCGACGCCGGACTCGACGGCATCTGGAGCGCCATGAAAGGCTGCATCGACCGCGGCCTGTCGCAGGATGGCATCATGCCGGGCGGACTGAAGGTGCGCCGGCGGGCACGCATGCTGCATGACAAGCTGCAGGAGCAGTGGCAGCAGAACAAGCCCAATCCCTTGCTCGCCAATGACTGGCTGTCGATTTACGCCATGGCCGTCAACGAGGAGAACGCCGCAGGCGGCCGCGTCGTCACCGCGCCGACCAATGGCGCTGCCGGCACATTGCCGTCGGTGCTGCGCTACTGGCTGCATTTCCATCCCGAGGCCGATCAGCCGAGCATCCGCGACTTCCTGCTGACAGCCGCGGCAGTCGGCGGCATCATCAAGACCAACGCCTCGATCTCCGGCGCCGAGGTTGGCTGCCAGGGTGAGGTCGGCTCCGCATCGGCGATGGCCGCGGCCGGCCTGTGCGCCGTCATGGGCGGCACACCCGAACAGGTCGAAAACGCCGCCGAGATCGCGCTCGAACACCATCTCGGCATGACCTGCGATCCGGTCGGCGGGCTGGTCCAGGTGCCTTGCATCGAGCGCAATGCGCTGGGCGCCGTCAAGGCGGTGACGGCTGCGTCACTGGCCATCAAGGGCGACGGCATCCATTTCGTGCCGCTCGACGCGGCGATCGAGACCATGCGCCAGACCGGCCTCGACATGAACGAAAAGTACAAGGAAACCAGCCTTGGCGGGCTTGCCGTCAATGTCGTGGAGTGCTGAGAGCCCGTTTGGAACCGCTCCGGCGGGCCATCTGATGGCGTTTTGGCACTGTGGAGAAGTCGATCAGGCCGTTGACGCATCCGCGCGCGGGGCTAAACCTTAGGCGATGTCTCTCAATCTCATAAAACTCTGCGTCGGCTGCGACAGCGTCGAGGACCTAGAGGAGTGGATCGCTTTCCGCCTCGACGAGCGGCGGCGTGCCGGTGAGCCGGTCGAGCAATATCACACCACCCGCATGGTGCCGACGCGCGCCTCTGAAATCACTGATGGCGGTTCGCTCTACTGGGTGGTCAAGGGCAACGTGCAGTGCCGCCAGTTGATCACAGAAATTCGCCCCTTCACCGACGACGAAGGCATCGGCCGCTGCCACTTGATCCTCGATCCGGAAGTCGTGCGCACCGATTGGCAGCCGCGCCGCGCCTTTCAGGGCTGGCGCTATCTGAAACCGTCAGACGCGCCGGTTGACCTTGGCAAGGGCAAGGCAGGGTTGATCGAGATGCCGCCGAAGCTGCGGCGCGAGCTTGCCGATCTCGGCCTGCTCTGATCCCGTGTCCTCTGGCCCTCAATGTTGCCTCAGGCAGGGCTTGCAAGCGATGGAACAACGCCACATCTTGTTTTCATGAGCGACAAGAAGCAGCCCGTGCCCGCAAGGGTTAACCCTGCGCCGGTCAAACCTCAATCCAATGCCGGCGAGATCGAAGCGTTTCTTCGACAAGCAAGGACGCTGGCTGCGTCGGCGACGGGTTCGGGCAGGCTGATCCTTTCGCTCGACGCGACGATGAGCCGCCAGCCGACCTGGGATCTGGCTTGCGAGCTGCAGGGCCAGATGTTCGATGCCGTCGGCAAGGCCGGAACCCTCAGCGTCCAATTGGTCTATTTTCGCGGCCTGGGCGAGTGCCGTTCGTCCGCTTTCGTGACCGATACCAATGCCTTGAAACAGCTGATGACGCGAATCGAATGCCGTAGCGGCCACACCCAGATCGGCAAGGTGCTGGCGCATGCGCTGAAACAGACGGCCACGGCCAAGGTCAATGCGCTGGTCTATATCGGCGATGCGATGGAAGAGAACATCGACGATCTGGCCGAAAAGGCCGGCAGCCTCGGCCTGCATGGCGTTCCCGTCTTCGTCTTCCAGGAAGGTCATGATTCCGGCGCAGAAAAGGCGTTTAAGGAAATCGCGCGGTTGTCCAAAGGGGCTTGGTTCCGATTTGATCGGCAGGCTGCCGCGACCCTGGCAGGACTGCTTTCGGCGGTTGCGGTGTTTGCAACCGGCGGGCTTAAGGCGCTCGAGGCCAGGGGCAGGCCGGAAGACCGGCTGATGATCGAGCATCTGCGGGGCGGCGGGAACTGATGGGCGCAATTATCCTATTCGTTGCATTGCTTCTGGTGCTTCTCGGTGCGGTGACCATCTTTCTGCGCGCCGATCCGGGAAAACTGGCAAACGGGATGCGGACGCTCGGACCGGTTCTTCTGGCGCTGGTCGGCCTCGCCGTGCTTGTCGTCGGGCGGGAAGGCATCGCCGGCATCATCCTGGCCGCGGCACTTACCTGGTATGGTTCAGTGCGGACGAAGCGGCCGACGGCGGGACTCGCGCCGGGCAAGCGGTCGACGGTACGGACCGCGGCATTGGAAATGGAGCTTGATCACGATACCGGCGGCCTAGAAGGGCTTGTGCTGGCCGGTCGCCATGAAGGCAAGATGCTCGGCGCGATGGGCATGGCCGAGCTGCAGCAGCTTTATCGCGAACTCTCCGGCGATCCGGAGAGCCGGCAACTGCTAGAGACGTATCTTGACGGCAGATTTCCCGTCTGGCGCAAAAACACTGAGACGAACGGTGGCGAAGGGCTGGGTGTTGCGCCAGGTTCGGGCGCCATGACTAAGGAGGAGGCCTACAAGGTCCTTGGTCTTGAAGCGGGGGCCGCCGCGGCGGATGTCCGCAAGGCGCACCGCCGCCTGATGCAGCGCCTGCACCCCGATATCGGCGGCACGTCTTTCCTGGCGGCGCGGATCAATGAAGCCAAGGACGTCTTGCTCTCCAATCACAATTAGTTCTCCTTCGACGCAGAATTTTTCCGGGAGATCACTTCCACGCCGTCCTACTGCTGGACGGCGTAGCACTCGATGTTTTTCTTCTTCAAAGCGGTACAGGCCTTCCAGGCGGCAGTCTTCGAACCAAAGCCACCGAAGCGGGCGCGGTAGTAGGTGACGCCGTCCTTGTCGAAGGCGACGGTGAAGCCGGATGCGTCGGCCAGCACCTTGGGTGCCTGTTTGGTGGTCTTGTCGAGGAAGGCCTGGGCTTCGGACTGCTTTGGCGACGAGGCGACCTGGATAGCCCAGCCCGACGGCACCGACGCGGTGTTGACAGGGTCGACGGTTGGCGTCGGCGTCGGCTCAGCATAGGCCGCCACGACCTGGGCCGTGGCCACCTGAGGCGCCGATACGATGACGGTCTTGACCTTCCTTGTCTTGACGACGGGGGCAGCCTCCTCGCTCTGCGCGGTGCTGTCTTCCGCGACAGTAGCGTCTTCGGCAACGGTGGCAACGTCCTGGGTCGCATCATCCTGTGCCACTAGCGGCTTGTCGTCCGGCGTCGGCGCGTCGTGCTTGGGCAGGAGCACCTTTGCAAGGGCGGTGATCGGGTTGTTGCCGCCGGCCTTGGCGACCAGTTCACCACCGCCGCGGGTCGATGCGCGCGGCATATAAGTGTTGATCAACGCAGCCATCTGGTTGTCGCGGCTGCCGCCGGAGCTGCCGCCCATGACCACGCCGACGATGCGGCGATTGCCGTCGGAAACCGACGAGACGAGATTGAAGCCGGAGGCACGGGTGTAGCCGGTCTTGATGCCGTCGACGCCCTTGATGCGTCCCAGCAGACGGTTGTGGCCGTTGATGCGCTGACGGCCGTAGAGAAAGGACCGCTGCGAGAAATAACCATAATACTGGGGAAAATGCTCCCGCAGCGCGATGCCGAGCGTCGCCATGTCGCGAGCGGTGGTGAACTGGCCGGGGTCGGGCAGGCCATTGGCGTTTCGGAACACGGTGCCGTTCATGCCCAGCGCCCGCGCCTTGGCCGTCATCATGCGGGCGAAATTGGTTTCATTGCCGCCGAGGAATTCACCGAGCGCGGTAGCCGAGTCGTTCGCCGACTTGGTGACCATCGACAGGATGGCGGTATCGACCGTGACCGAACCGCCTGCCTTCACGCCGAGTTTCGTCGGCGGCTCGGCTGCGGCATGGGCCGAAAACACAACTTGCGAGTTCCGGCTGATCTTGCCCTTCGCCAACGCCTCGAAGGTCAGGTAAAGCGTCATCATTTTGGTCAGGGAAGCCGGATAGCGCCTGCCGTTGGCATCCGCGGAGTACAGCACCTTGCCAGTCTTGGCGTCCACAACTATGGCCGCCTGCCTCGCCGCCAGGGATGAAGCGACGTCACCGCAGACGAATGTCAACGCCAAGGCGAAGATCATCATCTTTTTGAGAGGGGATGTGGATTTGGATACGATGCCCAACAACGCCTTACGCACTGGTACTTCCCTTGGATTCTTCGTTGCGTTGGAGGCGGCGAAGGGTCCTGCCTCACTTCCAGCCAAGCTACCGGGGCAGCGTTACCAATCCGTTTATGGTAACCGCCGCGTTCACCATTTTCTTCGGGCTTGAAGCTCTCTTTATTCGATTTTTATCCATTGGCTGGGCAGGCGGGCTCCGCACGCCGTCGAAATATTGACTTTTGTGCGGCGCACAATATATTAGAGTGCATTGCACAAGGGCGCCCCGAAGAAGGACGCTTCAACCCAAGGGAATGCGTGACATGACCCAGACCTATGAGGACTTCAGCAAATACGGCAAAGAGTTTGCCGATACCGGATTGAAGAGCTTCGCTTCGCTCTCCAAGGGCGCCCAGGCGATCGCCACCGAGGCTGGCGAATACACCAAGAAAAGCTTCGAAGCCGGCAGCGCCGCCGTCGAAAAAATCTTTACTGCCAAGTCGCTGGAAAAGGCGATCGAGATCCAGTCCGATTATGCCAAGCAATCCTATGAGGCGTTCGTCGCCGAGGCCACCAAGATTGGCGACCTCTATGCCGAACTGGCCAAGGAAGCCTACAAGCCGTTCGAATCGATCGTTGCCAAGGCGAAGTAATTTCGCCCGGGCGACCTAAATTCGCCTGACGTGATCCAGATCCGGCCCTTTGGGCCCGGGACAAAGCCCGGCCGCGGAAGCGTGGCCGGGTTTTTTCATGTCAATTTCCGCTCCAGGGCCTCGCGCCCCTTCACGATTGCGAAAATCGGACAAGTTTGGTCACCTAGCCATATTGTCAGCTAAACAGAAGGGCTTAAAATCGTTCATCGAACACCTACATGTCGAACTCGCATGGGGATTCGAAAGAGGCAGGAATACGTGACGATCGGTTTGACTGCCACGAGACACGTGGCGCGGATGCAAAACGGCGGCGGCGACGGCAATGAGGCCGGCCGCGGGACGGCCGTCATCACGCGCACCAAAACCAAGACCAAGAAGCCCAGCCTTTACCGGGTCCTCATCCTCAACGACGACTACACGCCCATGGAGTTCGTGGTTCACGTGCTGGAGCGTTTTTTCCAGAAGGACCGCGAAGCCGCCACACGCATCATGCTTCATGTTCACAATCATGGAGTGGGCGAGTGCGGGGTCTATACATTCGAGGTGGCCGAGACCAAAGTGTCCCAGGTCATGGATTTCGCCCGACAGAATCAGCATCCGCTGCAATGCGTGATGGAGAAGAAGTGAGGTAACATGCCGGCTTTCTCCCAAGGCCTGGAAAAGGCGCTTCACCAGGCGCTGACGCTCGCCAATGAGCGGCACCATGAATATGCAACCCTTGAACATTTGCTGCTCGCGCTCATCGACGACACCGAGGCGGCCGCCGTCATGCGCGCCTGCAATGTCGATCTCGATGAGCTGAAGCACACGGTTCTCACCTATATCGACACCGAGCTCGACAATCTGGTCACCGGCTACGACGAGGATTCCAAGCCGACAGCCGGCTTCCAGCGCGTTATCCAGCGCGCGGTGATCCATGTGCAGTCGTCGGGCCGCGAGGAAGTGTCGGGCGCCAACGTGCTCGTCGCCATCTTCGCCGAGCGCGAGAGCCATGCCGCCTATTTCCTGCAGGAACAGCAGATGACCCGCTACGACGCGGTCAACTACATCTCGCACGGCATTGCCAAGCGTCCGGGAGCATCGGAGACGCGTTCGCCGCGCGGCGCCGATGACGAGCAGGGCGGCCAGAACGGCGCCGAGCCGCAGGAGGAAGGCGGCAAGAAGAAGCAGCAGCAGGATGCGCTGACCGCTTATTGCGTCAACCTGAACAACAAGGCCAAGGCCGGCAAGATCGACCCGCTGATCGGCCGCGAGTCCGAGATCAACCGTACCATCCAGGTGCTGTGCCGCCGCTCCAAGAACAACCCGCTCTATGTCGGTGATCCTGGTGTCGGCAAGACGGCGATCGCCGAGGGCCTCGCCAAGCGCATCGTCGAGGGCGACGTCCCCGAGGTGCTGCACAACGCCACCATCTTCGCGCTCGACATGGGCACGCTGCTCGCCGGCACGCGCTATCGCGGTGACTTCGAGGAGCGGCTGAAGCAGGTCGTCAAGGAACTCGAGGACTATCCCGGCGCGGTGCTGTTCATCGACGAGATCCACACGGTGATCGGGGCAGGGGCGACTTCGGGCGGCGCCATGGACGCCTCGAACCTGTTGAAGCCGGCCCTGTCCTCGGGTGCAATCCGCTGCATCGGCTCGACCACCTACAAGGAATTCCGCCAGTTCTTCGAGAAGGACCGCGCCTTGGTGCGGCGCTTCCAGAAGATCGACGTCAACGAGCCGACCATCGAGGATGCGATCGAGATCATGAAGGGCCTCAAGCCCTATTATGAGGAATTCCACAAGGTGAAGTTCACCAACGAGGCAATCAAGGCCTCGGTGGAGTTGTCGGCGCGCTACATCAACGACCGCAAGCTGCCGGACAAGGCGATCGACGTGATCGACGAGACCGGCGCCTCGCAGATGCTGGTGCCGGAAGCCAAGCGCAAGAAGACCATCGGCATCAAGGAGATCGAAGCGACGATCGCAACCATGGCGCGCATCCCGCCGAAGACGGTTTCGGCCGACGACGAGAAGGTGCTGCAAGGCCTCGATATCGAGCTGAAGCGCGTCGTCTACGGCCAGGATACCGCGATCAGCGCGCTGACCTCGGCGATCAAGCTGGCGCGTGCCGGCCTGCGCGAACCGGAGAAGCCGATCGGCTCCTACCTGTTCTCGGGTCCGACCGGCGTCGGCAAGACCGAAGTGGCTAAGCAATTGGCCGCCTCGCTTGGCGTCGAGCTGATCCGCTTCGACATGTCGGAATATATGGAGCGCCACACCGTGTCGCGGCTGATCGGCGCGCCTCCCGGCTATGTCGGCTTCGACCAGGGTGGTCTTTTGACCGACGGCGTCGACCAGCATCCGCACTGTGTGCTGTTGCTGGACGAAGTCGAGAAGGCGCACCCGGATCTGTTCAACATCCTGTTGCAGGTCATGGACCATGGCAAGCTCACGGACCACAACGGCAAGCAGATCGACTTCCGCAATGTGATCCTGATCATGACCACCAATGCGGGCGCGTCGGATGCGCAGCGCGCGGCGATTGGCTTCGGCTCGACCAAGCGCGAAGGCGACGACGTCGAGGCGATCAACCGCCTGTTCACGCCGGAATTCCGCAACCGTCTCGATGCAATCATCCCGTTCGGCTCGCTGCCGGTGCCGGTGATCCATCAGGTGGTGCAGAAGTTCGTCATGCAGCTCGAGGCCCAGCTTTCCGAGCGCGGCGTCACCTTCGACCTGTCGCCCGATGCGATCGCATGGCTGGCCGACAAGGGCTATGACGAGCGCATGGGCGCGCGGCCACTCGGCCGGGTCATCCAGGAGCACATCAAGAAGCCATTGGCTGACGAGGTGCTCTTCGGCAAGCTCAAGAAGGGCGGCACGGTGCGCGTCACCGTCGAGAAGAAGGAAACCGGCGAGACCGGCCTGAAGCTCGAATCGCTCGCCGACGAGGCGCCGGTGAAGCCGAAGAAGGAAGAGCCGGAAGAAGCACCGAAGCCCGCAAAGGCCGTGGCGAAAAAGCCCGCGACGAAGAAGCTGGTGGCGCAGAAGCCCGAAGCCAAGGGCAAGGACGGCGGCAAGCGCAGCCTCGTGCCGCAACTGCCCAGAAAGAACTGACCCTGACGAAAATCGAAAAAGCCCCGGAAACGGGGCTTTTTTCATTGGAACGATGAGAGGACGCATGGCCGGACAGATCATCATCCTGAACGGAGCGCCGCGATCGGGAAAAACAAGCATCGTCCAGGCCATCCAGGAGAATTTCGACGGGGTATGGATCAATCTCGGCGTCGATGTCTACGAGCAGGCCACGCCGCCGAGATATCGGCCTGGAATAGGATTGCGGCCGGGCGGCGAGCGTCCGGACCTTGAAGGCCTCGTGCCCGGCTTCTACGCCGCACTCTACGAATCGATTGCCGCCCACAGCCGGCTGGGCGTGAATGTCGTGGTGGATGTCGGCCATCACGATGCCTATTCGAAGCCCCTCGATTGCCTTGCTGATTGCGCGCGCCGTCTCGCCGGCCTGCCGGTGCTGCTTGTCGGCGTTCGCTGTCCAATTGAAATCATCATAGAACGGCGCGCCGCCAGCGCGACGGGCAGGGGGTATGTGACCGGCTCGCCCGATGATCCCGTACCGCTGCCCGTGCGCCTGTGGCAGGAAGAGGTGCACCGGCCAGGCGTATACGATCTGGAAGTCGACACCTCGCTGCTGAGCCCTGCGCAATGCGCGGATACGATCCGCAGGCGGCTGCAGCAAGGCATCGTTCGGCCGAGCGCGATCGAGCACCTGGCTCAAACCGCCGCCGGGTAGCACTGTTTCCAGTCGTAAAGCGACGTGCGCTTCAGCTTCGCAGCGCCGCCCGTATCTTTTCGGCGTTGTGCGCCAGCACTTCGGGCTTCTCCATCCCGCCCGTGTGCGGCTTCAGCGGGATGCCATCGAAGCGCGGGATGACATGTACATGCAGATGATAGACGGTCTGCCCCGAGGCTGGCTCATTGAACTGCATGATGGTTACGCCGTCGGCGCCAAAACCTTGTTTGACGGCCCGAGCCACTTTCTGGACGACCGTGAAAAGCGGGCCGAACGTTGACGGATCGGCGTCGAGCAGGTTGCGCGATGGTGACTTCGGCACCACCAGCGTATGGCCGGGCCCCTGCGGCATCACATCCATGAAAGCGACGACCGCCTCGTCCTCGTAGACGCGATGCGAGGGGATCTCGCCGCGCAGGATCTTTGCGAAGATGTTGTCGGTGTCATAGGCGGTTTGGGCCATGGCAAACGCTCCGGATTGTGCCTTCGTGTAGCGAAGCCACCGGAAGTCGGCAAGGCGATTGGGCAAAGTCGACCCTGCTGATCAGGGTGCTACTCCTCCAGATCCTTGCGGAATGGGGTGTGCTCTTCAAGATATTCGCTCATCCGCTCCACCTCGCGCCGTTCGCGCCTCAGATAGTCGGCAACGGCGTTGCGTAGGCCGGGATGGGCGATGTAGTGCGCGGAATGCGTGATCACCGGTCGGTAGCCGCGCGCCAGCTTGTGCTCGCCCTGCGCACCTGCCTCGACCACCTTCAGCTTGCGCTCGATGGCAAAGTCGATCGCCTGATGGTAGCAGACCTCGAAATGCAGGAAGGGATGGTCCTCGATGCAGCCCCAATTGCGGCCATAGAGTGCGTCGGAGCCGATGAAATTGATGGCGCCGGCAATGTAGCGCCCATTGCGTTTGGCCATCACCAGCAGGATGTCGTCGGCCATGCGTTCGCCGATCAGCGAGAAGAACTGGCGGCTGAGATAGGGCCGGCCCCATTTGCGGCTGCCGGTATCCATGTAGAAGGCGAAGAAGTCGTCCCAGACCTTTTCGGTGAGGTCCTTGCCGGTCAGCCAGTCGATCGAGATGCCGTTGGCCAGCGCCTCGCGCCTTTCCTTCTTCATCGCCTTGCGCTTGCGCGAGGCAAGGGTGGCGAGGAAGTCGTCATAGGTTGAAAAGCCTTCGTTGAAGAAATGGAACTGCTGGTCGGTGCGGTGCAGAAAACCCGCCGCTTCCAGCACCTCCACGTCGCTCTCTTGCGCGAAGGTGACATGCGCGGAAGAGACACCGAGTTTCTGTGTGACCGCCTGCAGACCCGCGGCCAGCCCGGCCTTGACGGTGCTGATATCCTCGCCCCTGGTGACCAGCAGGCGAGGGCCTGTGACCGGCGTGAACGGCACCGCGCATTGCAGTTTGGGATAGTAGCGGCCGCCGGCGCGTTCGAAGGCATCCGACCAGCCATGATCGAACACATACTCGCCCTGGCTGTGCGACTTGAGATAGCACGGCACCGCGCCGAGCAGCTTGCCTTGCGCGGTTTCCAGCCGCAAATGATGACCTTGCCAGCCGGTGCGCCGCACGGCGCAGCCGGACTCTTCGAGCGCGCTCAGAAAAGCGTATGAAACGAGCGGGTTATAGCCGTTTTCGGCATCGTCGCGCGTGGTCCCACTAAGGCTGTTCCACTCGTCCGGGGTGAAGGCTCCGATGCCAGCGGCGACGCGGATCGAATAGTCCGCATTTGCTGTCTGGCCATCGCCGTCGTCGCCTTGATCCATGAGGCTTATTTAAGCTCCGTCCGGCCTGGTACAAGTCACGTTTCAGACACTCGACTTCAGGCGACTTTGACCAGATCGGGTTCGAATCCTTCGAATGTCATCTGGTCGGCATATCTATAGGTCAGGTCCACCGCGGGCTGGTCATGCACCGTCCAGGTTATGACCGGCATTTTCAGTTTTTCACGCACGAAGCCGACGAACCGGTTCGGCAGGTCGCCGGCGGCATAGGAGGTGAAGGCGATCTCGTGCGCCAGCATGGCGAAATGCGCCTCGATCAGCTGGTTTTCCTTGCCGTAGGCAGTCAGTCCGCCCGGAATGCCCGGCGCATGTTTGGAGAAATCGCGGATCAGCCAGTGGTCGAACGACATGATCGCTGCCTTGCCCTTGTAACGTTTGAGCATCTTGCCGACGCCCGCCACGAGACCCTCGTCACGGCCGGGGACCCCTTTCAACTCCACGACGACCGGCACCCGGCCATCGACGAGATCCAGCGCTTCCTGAAGTGTCGGCAAGTGGTCTGACGTGCCGCCCACCTTGAGCGCCGTCAGCTCGGCCGCAGTGCGCTGCCAGACGAAGCCGTCCTGTCCGGTCAGCCTTTGCAGGTCACCATCATGGATGACGACGGGAATGCCATCCGACGACAGGTGCACGTCGCATTCGATGGCATAGCCGCGCTCGGCAGCGGCGGCGAAAGCGGAAAGCGTGTTTTCCCAACGCGTCTTGTTCATGTCATGGAAGCCGCGATGGGCAACGGGCCGGGCGGTCAGCCAGGATAGGTCGGTCATGATTGTTCCCTGGCTCACTCGATTTCGAAAATGGCTTCGATTTCCACTGCGGCATTAAGCGGCAGCGAGGCGGTGCCGACTGCAGAGCGGGCATGCTTGCCGCGCTCGCCAAGTGCTGCAACCAGGAAATCGGAGGCGCCGTTGGCAACCAGGTGCTGCTCGACAAACTCGGGTGCGGAGGCGACGAAAACGGTGATCTTCACCAGGCGGCGGATTTTCTCGAGGTCGCCAAGTGCGGCCTTGGCCTGCGCCAGAATGTTGATCGCGCAGTACTTTGCCGCGTCCATGCCAGCCGCCGTGTCGACGTCACGGCCAAGCAGTCCGCTGGCCTGCAGCTTGCCGTCCTTGAGCGGCAACTGGCCGGCGGTGAACAGCAGATCGCCGGTCCTGCAATAGGGCACGTAGTTGGCGGCGGGCGCGGCGGCGACAGGAAGCGTCACGCCCAGATCGCTTAGCCGCTTTTCGATTGTTTCGCTCATGGTATTTCCCTATTGCTTGGGTGACGCCGCGCTGGCCGGGCCGAAATTGCTATTTTTGCCTCGCTTCCGCCACGACTTTTTTTAAGCTGGACCATCTTTCCCTGCGGCCTGCCATCAGCCGCGACGATCGGAGTACCTCATGCGCGCAACGCGCCTTGCATTCCATGCCGTGCTTTTGTCGGCAGTCTTCTCGATCGGCCCTGCTTTCGCCGTGCCGGCGCTGCAAGCCCACCGCGCCGTTTACGACCTCACCCTCAAAAAGGCGTCCGATCAATCCGGCATCACAGGCATATCCGGCCGCATGGTCTACGAGTTCAACGGCTCAGCCTGTGAGGGCTATACGGTGAAATTCCGTTTCGTCACCCAGATCGTCACCAACGACAACACGAGGCTGACCGACCAGCAGACGACCACTTTCGAAGACGCTGAAGGCAAGACTTTCTCGTTCGTGACGAAGTCCTTCGTCGACCAGAACCTCGACAAGGAGGTCAAGGGCATCGCCACGAAAGAGACCAAGGGTTTGAAGGTCGATATCGACAAGCCTGAAAAGAACAGCCTCGAACTGGCCACGACTCAATTCCCGACCCAACATCTGGTCGAACTGATCGGCAAGGCCGAAAAGGGCGAGAATTTTTACGAAACCAACCTGTTCGACGGTTCCGAAGACGCCAACAAGGTGATGACCACCACCGTCGTCGTCGGCAAGAAAACCGATGCCGACAAGGCCGACCCGGAGGCTCCGGCATTGGCGAAGCTCGCAACCGACAAATATTGGCCGGTCGACATCGCCTATTTCGACGACAGCGACAAGACAGGCGAAGAGGTGCCGGAGTACCGGATCAGCTTCAAGCTGCATGAGAACGGCATCACCCGCGACCTCGTCATGGACTATGGTGACTTCTCTATGACCGGCAAGCTGGTCAATCTTTCGTTGTTCGACCAATCGAAAACCTGCCCGACCAAATAGTGGTTCAGCTTGCCGGTTGATCGACCACGACACGGCGTTGTCGTGGCGAACGACTTGAACCTGCCGCAATCGGCTCTCAACTTCCTTTCCAGCGTCGAGGCGCGAGGGGGGCAACTTGAGCAGGATCGATGTCTTCGTGGCGCCGCGGCCCAATCCGGCGCTGATCAAGATCATGACGTTCGTCAACCGGATTGTCATGCTGCATGGCATTCCCGGCCTTCGCGATATCTTGCCGTTCAACCGCGTGGCCGGACTGCGTGGCGTCGCCAATGTCCGTCACATCGACTTTCCCGACGCCGACCTCGAGCGGCTGAGGGCCAGTTGCGGGACAGGGAAGGCAACCTTTATCACGCCCAATCATCCCGAGTTCTTCACCGACTGGATGATCGACAAGGAGATCGTGTCGCAGGTCAGCCCGCTTGCGGCCTCCTGGGCAACGAACGGTGTTGTCAACGGCCTTGGCCGGCTGATGCAGAAATTCTGGCTGGCCAACAATCTGATCGCCCAGATCCCCGGCAACAGTGAGGCAGCCAAAGAACACTCCGTCGCCTGGGCATTGAAAGGCCATGGCGTGCTGCTGCATCCCGAAGGCGGCGTCGGCTGGCATGCCAACATCGTTGCGGCGCTGCTGCCAGGTGCCGTCGAGATGGGATTGGAAGCGCTGAAGCGTGGCCGCATGGCCGATTCCAATTTCCAGGTCTGGATCGCGCCGGTCGTCTGGAAACTGGCCTTCACCAGGAATGTCGAAGCAGCGCTGGCGAAGGAATGCACCTATGTCGAGAAAAGCCTGAAAATAGAACGCCGCGCGGCCGACACGCTGCCGCAACGGATCCACCATATCTATTCGACGCTGCTGGCGCGCGACGAAGCCGCGTGGGGCATGCCATCCGACGAACGCACGACCTATGCCGAGCGCCAGCAGATATTGGTCGCCGAACTGGGCCGCCGGCTCGGCGAAGACATTTCAGCCGACGCCGTTGTCACCGACATCACCGAGCTTCTGCGGCGGGCGCGTCGCTGGCAGCGCGAAAACACCGGCGACGCTGAACGGCAAAAAAAGGTCTGGGCGCTCACCGATATGATTCAGAGGCTGCAACGCGTCGGGCCCTGGGCCTCGGCCAATCCGCGCATCACCCAGGAGGAGATCGCCGAGCATCTGAAGCGTATCCGCAACGACTATTGCCGGAGCGGACTGCACGACACGATGAACCGATTCATTCCGCAGCCGGCCGGGCCGCGTTGCGCCCATATCCGGGTACCCGATCCACTCGGCCTGCATGAGCATGCCGGCTCGGTCGACGTTGCTGTTGCCGAGTTGCACCGTCGCATGCAGGACACAGTCACGGGCACCGTGGCTGAGCTTGCGGCCAATGGCGGCTTCATTTTCTATCCGAATCCATTCTATCGTCCCTGACATGCGAACGGCCGATCGTCATTCGGTTGGAAAGAATGGAAGGCAGGCAGCAAGCCTCATGGCGATCTATGTCGACGCGGCGATCTGGAACTGGGCGGGCCATCGCTGGTGCCATCTGATGGCTGATGACACCGATGAGTTGCATCGCTTTGCCGCACAGCTTGGCGTCAAGCGCTCATCCTATCAAGGGCCGCCCAGGACATCAGCGCCGCACTATGACATAACCGGCTTTGAGCGCGACCGCGCGGTGCGGCTCGGCGCTACAGAATGCAGCCGCGAGGAGATCGTCGCGATCTTCCGGCGGGTGCGGGTGCCCAACGGAAAGGCTCGACCATGACACCAACGGCATTTCTGGCTTACTGCGCCGCGATCACGCTTGCAGCTGCAACACCAGGGCCGGCGATGTTCGCGGTCATCACCAACGGCGTATCGCGCGGGTTTCTTCGTGCATTCATGGCCGGAGTTGGCGTCGCCGCCGGCGATGCCGTGCTGGTCACCCTGGCGTTGCTCGGACTGGTGGCGTTGGCCCAGACTTTCGAATGGGTTTTTCTCCTGCTGAAATACGCGGGCGCTGCCTACCTGGTTTTTCTCGGCATCAGGATGTGGCGAGCTGCCGCCACGCAATCGGATGAACCGCAGGCGTCGCAGGCGAGATTGTCACGGTCGTTCTTCCTCGGTGCATCCATTGCGCTAGGCAATCCGAAGGCTATCCTGTTCCATGCCTCGATCATGCCGCTGATCCTGAACCTCAACACCATGACCCCTGCCGACGGTCTGCTGGTGGTCGCTGTCGTCATCAGTGTCAACGTCATCACCATGGGCATCTATGCTGCACTTGCCGGACGGGCCTCGGGCTGGTTCAGGACGCCGAGACGCATGAGGCTGATGAACAGGTTTGCTGGCAGCGCAATGATCGGCACCGGAGCGCTGATTGCCGCACGCTGAGTGGTGGAACGCCGGTGGCGTCTCAATTTGAATTTCGGCTCACGACCTTCTCTGCCCTTCGTTCGCGGCATGCCCTGACCCAAACCGGACTCTGCCGTCTCGGGAAATTCACCGTACTTCAGACGTTGATCCCGCTCTTCCGGAAGCCTTCGAGCCAGTGATCCCTATCCGCCTGTCGCGAGCACATTCGCATCCAAAATGTGATGTGGGATTTCAAGTCGTGGCCGGGAGGCCGCTTTCGTTCATATTCCGTGACGGCGGCCTCCGCCTCGTCAGTTTGTCCCGATTGTGCGTATGCGGCAGCCAAGACCAGGTATAGGAATGCAGGGACGTTCTGATAGGTCTCGTGAATCTCGATCACTTTCTCATAGTTGCGAAGCATATAGTGGCAGTCGCAGAGCGTATCGAGACGCTGATCATCGGAGGCGTAGGGTTCAAGGTGCTCTGACCTAGCGAACCACTCAAGCGCCTGCTCGGGTTCCCCTGTATAGCTTAGAGCGCAACCAAAGGCGTAAAGCGCAAACGGGTCGTTGGGGTTGAGGGCCACCGCGCGCTCGGCATATTTTCTAGCCAACCGATGATCACCCGATATGTGGTACGTGTATGCCGCATACGCATTGACTGTTGGATTATTCTCGTCGAGCGAAACTGCCTGTTGTGCGTGCGTTCTGCCACGATTCAGCGTGCTTTCCGGGGGCAATCCCAAACTTAGGATACCGAATATGCAAGTCATACCGAGGCCGGCATGCGCCATGGCATAGGTGGCATCTGCCTTGACCGCCTTTTCATACCAATCAAGCGCACTTGATAGGCCTTCTGCCAGATGAAAAAACGCCCAGCGGCCGCGAAGTTCGCAGTCGTAAGCGGTGAGATTGTTTGGTGCCTTTCTCCGGAGATGCTCAACAGCAAAGCGATCGAGTCGACCGGGAATCGCTGCGGAAATAGCGCGTACCAGTTCGTCTTGGACGATAAAGATTTGGTCCAAGTCACGATCATAACGCTCAGCCCAGAGATGATTTCCAGTAGCTGCTTCGATCAACTGGACAGTCACACGGACCCGATTGCTTGTCCTGCGGATGCTGCCTTCGACGACGTACTGCGCACCGAGTTCGCGTCCGATCCGTCGCACGTCAGTAGCTTTGTCGCGATACTGAAACGATGAGTTTCGAGCGATAACGAACAGCGAAGCGAAGCGGGATAATTCTGTGATGATGTCCTCGGTAATTCCATCGCTAAAATATTGTTGCTCCTGATCGCCGCTCATATTGTCGAACGGGAGCACGGCGAGCGAATGCTTCGTGGAGGGAGCCTCGGCCGGCAGTGGGCCAGCTACCCCTGTCTTCGTCCTCACCCGGTATGCCCGCACCGGCCGATCGATGTTCTTGAGTGTCTGCTCGCCCATATCCTCCATGGCGCAGTCGACTTTGCCGCGGACCTCCTCCTGCACCTTGCCCGAGATGCAAATGCCACTGGGTTCGGCCATGGTCTCAAGTCGCGCCGCGATGTTTACGCCATCGCCGAATATGTCAGTACCGTCGCCAACGACTTCGCCGAGATTTATGCCGATACGCAATTTGATCTTCCGTTCCTCGGTCAGATCGGCGTTCGTCTCGGCCATTCCCTCCTGCAGGCCGAGCGCGCAGCGCAGCGCATTGACGGCACTAGGAAACTCTACCAACACGCCATCGCCCATGAACTTGACGATCCGCCCGCCGTTTTCGCGAACTAGCGGTTCGACGATAATCTTCCGTCGCGCCTTTAGCGCAGCGAGGGTCAGCGCTTCGTCCGCCGCCATGAGGCGGGAATAGCCGACCACATCGGCGACAAGAATGGCAGCGAGGCGGCGCTTCACCGTAGGTTCTCCTATCGGAGAGGGATTATCGGCCATTCCTCATACAAGCGACAGCGATAAGAACGCCCGCAACTTGGGCTATTGGCGCTTGCTGCTCGTTCCGGTCGACGAGACGTACGGCGGGAAACCACCCACAGCCGAAATTCAAACTGAGACACTACCTGAACGCCCCACGACTTGCGTTTGTCACGCAAGCCCTCTATATGCGCGCTCATTCCACACACGGACTTTGGTGTCTGCCCGGGAGAAATCCGGCTGAAACCTCCGGTGGCGTTCGAGGACAAAGTCCAAAAATGCCTGTGTCCGTGGAGGCTAACCGGAAAGGAACTAAGAATGGCTCTGCCTGATTTCAGCATGCGCCAGCTTTTGGAAGCTGGCATTCACTTCGGCCACCAGACTCACCGCTGGAACCCGAAGATGGCGCCCTACATCTACGGCGCCCGCAACAACATCCACATCATCGACCTCAGCCAGACGGTGCCTTTGCTGCACCAGGCGCTGAAGCAGGTTTCTGACACTGTCGCCAAGGGTGGCCGCGTGCTGTTCGTCGGCACCAAGCGCCAGGCGTCCGACATCGTCGCCGATGCGGCACAGCGTTCGGCCCAATACTATGTCAATTCGCGTTGGCTCGGCGGCATGCTGACCAACTGGAAGACGATCTCGAACTCGATCCAGCGCCTGCGCAAGCTCGACGAGATGCTGGCCGGCGAAGCCCAGGGCCTGACCAAGAAGGAACGCCTCAACCTCGACCGCGAGCGCGAGAAGCTCGACAAGGCCCTGGGCGGCATCAAGGACATGGGCTCGACGCCCGACCTGATGTTCGTCATCGACACGAACAAGGAAGCGATCGCCATCCTCGAGGCCAAGCGCCTCGGCATCCCGGTCGTCGCCATCATCGATTCGAACTGCGACCCAGACAAGATCGACTTCCCGATCCCCGGCAATGACGACGCTGCCCGCGCCATTCAGCTTTATTGCGACCTGATCGCCAAGGCTGCGATCGACGGCATCGCCCGCCAGCAGGGCGCGCTCGGCGTCGACATCGGCGCTTCGGTCGAAGCTCCGGTCGAACCGGCGCTCGATCCGGCCCCGGCGTCGGAAGCCCCCGAAGCTTGATAATCGAAGGCCGGTTGCGGCCTTCATCTTTCTCATATTTTGGCACGCTAAACAGACGCATCATCGAGGTTCGATGGTGCGTCGGTGCATTTAAAACAAAGAGGCGACAATGAGCATTTCGGCTGCACAGGTCAAAGAACTCCGCGACTTGACCGGCGCGGGCATGATGGATTGCAAGGCGGCGTTGAACGAGACCAACGGCAACATGGAAGAGGCCATCGACTGGCTGCGCAAGAAGGGCATTTCGAAAGCTGACAAGAAGGCCGGCCGCACAGCGGCCGAGGGCTTGATCGGCGTCGATTCCGGCGTGCGCGAAGCTGCCGTCGTTGAAGTCAACTCCGAGACCGACTTCGTTGCCCGCAACGATCAGTTCCAGGAGCTGGTGCGCAATGTCGCGAAGGTCGCGCTCGCCTACGGCGGCAAGACCGAAGTGGTCGCGGCGGCCAAGTATCCGGGTTCGGACAAGTCCGTCACCGAGGTTATCAAGGACGCCGTCGGCACAATCGGCGAGAACATCAGCTTCCGCCGCTCCGCCAAGCTGACGGTTCCGCACGGCGCAGTCGCGACCTACGTCCACAACGCGGTTGCCGATGGCCTCGGCAAGCTCGGCGTGCTGGTCGCCATCGAGACCACGGGCAACGAGCATGCCGCCAACGCCTTCGCGCGCCAGGTCGCCATGCATGTCGCGGCCACCAGCCCGATGGCGCTGACCACCGAAGAACTCGATCCGGCGGCAATCGAGCGCGAGAAGGCGATCTTCTCGGATCAGGCGCGCCAGTCCGGCAAGCCGGAAGCGATCATCGAGAAGATGGTCGAGGGCCGTCTGCGCAAGTTCTATGAGGAAGTCGTACTCCTGAAGCAGGCCTTCGTGCTCAATCCCGACATCACTGTCGAGAAGGCGCTGAAGGATGCCGAGAAGGACATCGGTGCGCCGGCCAAGATCACCGCCTATCTGCGCTTTGCGCTGGGCGAAGGCATCGAGAAGGAAGAGACCGATTTCGCGGCGGAAGTCGCGGCGGCGGTCAAGAAGTAAGCTACCGAGGCGGCTGTTCTTCTGACGATTTTTTTCGGCCGGGTGTCCGCAGGGATGCCCGGCCGATTTCTTGTGCGGTATCGATGAAGGCCCTGAGCTTCGGCGCCATGGACGCCCGGCGCGGAAAGTAGAGGAACAGCCCCGGCTCGTCGATCGCGGCTTCGCGCAGGATTTCGACCAATCGGCCGGTCTGGATGTCGGCTCGCACCAGCGGCTCGAACAGATAGGCGAGGCCGATACCGGCCAGCGCCATGTCGCGCGCCGACAGCGGATCGGTGACGACAACGCTGCCACGCGTTTCGACGCTGATATCCTTACCATGGTCGGACAGATCCCAGCGGTAGAGCGCACGCGATCGCAGCAACCGATAGCCGACGCAGTTGTGACTGGAGAGGTCTGCCAGCGTCCGCGGTTTTCCATGCCGGCCGACATAAGTGGGGAGGCGACGATGACCGTTCGGAACGGCTCAGTCAGCCGCACCGTCACCATATCCTCCGCGATCATCTCGCCCAGCCGTATGCCGGCGTCGAAGCCTTCGCCGACAATATCGCTCAGACGCTCGTCGGTGAACACTTCCACCGTCACCTCGGGATAGCGCTCGGCCATTGCCGACAGGATGGGCATCAAGGCGAGAGGCAGCGCCAGGCGCGGCACGTTCATCTTGAGCAGCCCGCTCGCCCTGCCTTTCACCGAGCGAATGCGCTCGATTCTGTCGGCGATGTCTTCCAATGCCGGTTCCGCAGCCGCGACAAGCGCTTCGCCAGCTTCGGTAAGCGCGACGCTGCGCGTGGTGCGGGCAAACAGCGGCTGGCCGATCCGCTCTTCCACCAGGCGCACCGCGTGGCTGACCGCCGAAGGGCTCATGCCAAGTTCTGCGGCGGCCGAGGCAAAGCCGCCACGCCGCGCCACGGCGACAATGACAGGAAGGTGGCTGAGCAGATCGCGATCCATTCATGCACGATATCGCATAGTCCATGCAGATAATGCAATCTTCTCGACGCCGGCGCGCCCGCCCACATTGTCCCCAACAGCTCGCGGCGGGCCGATCGCGAAAAGGAGAAGAGACATGACTGCATTGAAGTACATTACCTTCGCGGCGGGACTTGCGCTGGCGCCAGTCGATGCCGGCCGGGCCGAACCGTCCCGCGAAACGACGCTCGCTGATGAGCGTGCCGTCATCCGCATCGCCGATGCTATCGATCGCGCCGTCGATGCCCAGGATTGGCGACTCGCCCGCAGTTACTTCGCCGACCGCGTCACCGTCGACTTCAGCAGCCTGAGCGGACAACCGTCGGCCACCATCGCCTCGGACGACCTGATCGGAACCTGGGCGGCGAACCTCCGGGGGAACAAGACCAGCCTGCATCTGCGCACCAATCACCAGGTCGCCTTTGGCGCCGAGGCCGCGACAGTCTCCTCCAACGGCTATGCCTGGAACAAGATGGAAGGCAATGGAGACCCGCTGTGGGAAGTGTGGGGCACCTATGAACACCACCTGACGCGATCGGGCGCCGGCTGGATAGTGGACGGCTTCACATTCCGCATGACGCATGAGCGTGGCAACCCGTGGGTCAAGACGACCCCCGGACAGGATCGGCGTTGACCATTGGATCAGGATCGGAACGACATCATGGCCATGTCCTACTACACCCTCGGCAACAGCGGGCTGCGTGTCACCCGGCTGGCACTCGGAACCATGACCTTCGGCACCGAATGGGGCTGGGGCGCCGACAAGGAGACGGCGCGCGCCCTGGTCGATGTCTATGTCGAGGCCGGCGGCAATTTCTTCGACACGGCCGACGCCTATACCGGCGGCACCTCCGAGACCTGGCTTGGCGAGTTCATCGCCGAGCGCGGTCTGCGCGACAAGGCGGTGATCAGCACCAAATTCAGCATGAATCTGGAGCAGGGCAATCCGAATGCGGGCGGCAATGGCCGCAAGAACATCATCCGGGCCGTCGAAAGCTCGCTGAAGCGGCTCGGCACCGACTATATCGACCTCTATTTCCTGCATGCATGGGACAGGCTGACGTCGCCGGAAGAGGTGATGCGGACGCTGGACGATCTGGTGCGCGCCGGAAAGATCCGCCATGTCGGCCTCTCCGACGTCCCCGCCTGGTACGCAAGCAGGGCGCAGTCCGTCGCCGAGCAGCGCGGCTATGAACCGGTTTCGGCGCTCCAGCTCGAATATTCGTTGGCCGAGCGCAACATCGAGCATGAATTCGTGCCGTTCGGCACCCGCTACGGCGCCGGCATCATGGTCTGGAGCCCGCTGGCAAGCGGCCTTTTGAGTGGCAAATATCGTTCAGATACAATCAGCAAGGCCGGTGGCCGGCTGGAGACGATGCGCGGTTCGACCAATCCTGGGTTCCAGAAATTCACCGACCACAACTGGGCAATCGTTGCCGAACTGGAGAAGGTCGCCGGCGAGCTCGGTCGCGGCATGGCCCAAATCGCCTTGAACTGGGCAGCGACGCGGCCCGGTGTCGCCTCGGTGATCATCGGTGCGACCAGGCTGGATCAGCTCAAGGACAATCTCGGCGCGCTGGATTTCGAAATTCCACTGGAGCTTCTGGCAAGGCTCGATGCGGTCAGCCGGCCGGTCACGCCGTTCCCGTACTCGTTCTTCGGCCCGGAAATCCAGGGCGGTCTCACCGGAGGCCAGGCGGTCGGCGGCAAGCCGGCCGGCTACTTCCCGGACCTGCTCATGAAAGGCACTTTTGCCGGCGTGAGTTAAACAAAAGCCGAGACAATTTTCGGGCTCGGGCGCCGCGTGACATCGCGGCGCCCTTCGTGTATCGGAACACGGCATCGCGCCATTGTTTCGGGGCGGCGCCTGCGCGAGGGTGGCCACCCGGAACGCGTCACATGCAAAATGACGAGGACCAGATGACGGTGAAGCCCCTCTACCGACGTGTCTTGCTGAAAGCGTCGGGCGAAGCATTGATGGGCGAACAGCATTTCGGCATCGACGTTTCGGTCGTGGATCGCATCGCTGCCGATATCGCCGAGGCACGCGCACTGGGCATCGAAGTGGGCGTCGTCATTGGCGGCGGCAACATCTTTCGCGGCGTGGCCGTTGCCTCCAAGGGCGGCGATCGCGTCACCGGCGACCACATGGGCATGCTTGCCACGGTCATCAATTCGCTGGCTCTGCGCACGTCACTGAACAAGATCGGTGTCGACGCGGTCGTGCTTTCGGCGATCGCCATGCCCGAACTTTGCGAGAGCTTCTCGCAGCGCCAGGCCACCGCCTACATGAACCAGGGCAAGGTGGTGATCTTTGCCGGCGGCACCGGCAATCCGTTCTTCACCACTGATTCGGCCGCTGCACTTCGCGCAGCCGAGATTGGCGCCGACGCGCTGTTCAAGGGCACCCAGGTCGATGGTGTCTATTCGGCGGACCCGAAGAAGGACCCGAATGCGACGCGTTTCGAGCGCATCAGCCATGGCGAAGTCATAAAACGCGGCCTCTCCATCATGGATACGGCAGCGATTGCACTTGCGCGCGAAAACAACATTCCGATAATCGTTTATTCGATCCACGAAAAAGGTGGGTTTGGCGATATTCTAAGGGGCGGCGGCCGCTGCACGGTCGTCGCGGACGATTGATCCGGGGCCTGATCCCGAAGAAGGGGAAGCCGGTTTTCGAAAATCAGGCTCGAACACGGGGCCTTGCCCCGAAGCAGTGAACCCGCGGCAGACGGGTCGAGGAGACTAAGATGAGTGGTGAGTACGACGATCTCAAGCGGCGCATGGACGGGGCAATCGCCGCGTTCAAGCATGATCTGGCTTCGCTGCGGACCGGTCGCGCCTCCAGCAATCTGCTCGACGCGATCCAGGTGCAGGCGTACGGCACCACCATGCCGATCAACCAGGTCGCCAACGTTTCGGTGCCGGAGCCGCGCATGATTTCGGTGTCGGTCTGGGACAAATCGATGGTCGGCGCGGTCGACCGCGCCATCCGCGAATCCAATCTGGGTTTCAATCCGATCGTCGACGGCACCAATCTCCGCATTCCACTGCCCGAACTCAACGAGCAGCGCCGCAAGGAGCTGGTCAAGATCTCGCACGGCTACGCCGAGAACGCCCGTGTCGCCGCGCGCCATGTGCGCCGCGACGGCATGGACTTCCTGAAGAAGGCGGAGAAGGACGGCGACATCAGCGAGGACGATCAGCGCAAGCGCTCCGACCAGGTCCAGAAACTGACAGACGAAACGATCAGCACCATCGACCACCTGCTTTCCGATAAGGAAGCTGAAATCATGCAGGTTTAGGGTCTTGGCCATCGGCTGACCCGAAAGCGAGAACATGGCAACGCCCGCGCATGTCGCGATCATCATGGACGGAAACGGACGCTGGGCCAAGGCGCGCGGCATGCCTCGCCTTGCTGGTCATCGCGCCGGCGTCGAGGCGCTGCGCAAGACGGTGCGCGCTGCACCCGGGCTCGGCATCTCCTTCCTGACCGTCTATGCCTTCTCGTCGGAGAACTGGTCGCGGCCGAAGTCCGAGGTCAGCGACCTGATGGGCCTGCTGAAACTGTTCATCCGCCGTGATCTGGCCGAATTGCACCAAAGTGGCGTGCGGGTCCGAATCATCGGCGACAGGGCTGGGCTGCAGCCAGACATCAGGGGGCTGCTCGACGAGGCCGAATCGCTGACTGCCGCAAATGAAGCGCTGACGCTGGTGATCGCCTTCAACTATGGCGGACGCGACGAGGTCGTGCGCGCGGCGCGCAAGCTTGCCGCGGCCGTGGCGCGTGGCGAACTCGACAGCGAGGCGATCACCGCCGAAAGTTTCGCCGGCGCTCTCGACACCCAAGGCATTCCCGACCCGGAGCTGGTCATCCGCACCAGCGGCGAGCTGCGGCTGTCGAATTTCCTTCTGTGGCAGGCTGCCTATAGCGAGCTCGTCTTCCTGCCTTGCTACTGGCCCGACTTCAGCCGCGAGCACTTGGCCGAGGCCTTGCGCGAATTTGCCGGCCGCGAACGTCGTTTCGGCGGACTTGGCCCGCAGGACGTTGCCTCGCGACCGGCCGCAGGATGAGCAATCTCCAGCTTCGCGTCATTTCGGCAGTTGTGCTTGCCATCATCACCCTCGGCTTGACCTGGCTCGGTGGCCTGCCGTTCCGGTTGCTGTGCGCCGTGATGGCGGCGGTGATCTTCCATGAATGGACACGTATGTCGCGCCCTGCCGTGGCCACGGGTCTGGGTTTCCTGCCGGAAGCGCTGCTCGTTGTTTTCATTGGCGCCTTGATCGCTGGCTTTGCCGCGTGGTGGCTGCTGCCACTTGTCGTGGTCATGGTTGGCGCAACGGCGATTGCTGCCTCGGTTCGCAAGATCGGGCAATGGGACGCGGCTGGCCTTGCCTATGCCGGCGCTTCCGGCCTGTCGCTCGCCCTGCTGCGCGATGGCGACCAGTCAGGCCTTGTCGCCATCCTGTTCCTGTTCGCGGTCGTCTGGGCCACCGATATCTTTGCCTATTTCGTCGGCCGTGCCGTAGGCGGCCCGAAACTGGCGCCGTCGATCTCTCCCGGCAAGACGCGTAGCGGCGCGCTCGGCGGCGCAGCCGGCGGCGTTGTGGCGGGGATCATCCTGGCCGCGGTTGCCGGCGTCGGCAATCTGGCATTGCTCGGCCTGCTGGCGCTGGTGCTGTCGATTGTCGCCCAGGCCGGCGACCTGTTTGAATCGTGGGTCAAACGCCGCCACGGCCGCAAGGATTCGGGTGCGCTCATCCCGGGCCATGGCGGCGTCATGGATCGTGTCGACGGGCTTGTCGCGGCAGCTTTCGCCCTGTACGTCATCGGTTGGATTTCGGCGACCGCCGATCATCCGGCGCAGGGGCTGTTTCCGGTTTGAGTGGTGTCATCTCAGGGCCGTTGCGCGCCGCGCCTTGGATTCGCCTGGATTGATGCCACAGTCACGGCGCTATCCGCGCCGCGGAAGAATTTGAGGGTTTATCTTGAACGATATTCTTCACGCGCTTTTCAGCACCCAAGGCTTCGTCCTCGGCACGCTCTTGCCGTTCCTCTTTGTGCTGACGGTGGTCGTGTTCGTCCATGAAATGGGCCATTATCTTGTCGGGCGCTGGTGCGGCATCGGGGTCAAGGCCTTCTCGATCGGCTTCGGCCCGGAGCTTTTCGGCTTCAGCGATAGTCACGGCACGCGCTGGAAACTGTGTGCGATACCGCTTGGCGGCTATGTCAAATTTGTCGGCGACATGAATGCCACCTCGAGCCAGCCCACTTCGGAAGAGATGGACACGCTGACCGAGGAGGAGCGCAAGGTCGCCTTTCACACGCAGCCGATCTGGAAGCGCGCGGCGACGGTGGTCGCCGGGCCGCTGTTCAACTTCCTGCTGACGATCATCGTCTTTACCGTGTTGTTTTCCGCCTATGGCCGCTATGTCGCCGAGCCGATGGTCGCAGAGGTGACCGCAGACAGCCCGGCGGCGAAAGCCGGCATCCTGCCCGGCGACCGATTCGTCAGCGTCGACGGCAGCAAGGTCGAAACCTTTGGCGACGTCCAGCGCCTGGTTTCGGGACGCGCCGGCGACACCATCACTTTCGTCATGCTGCGTGACGGCAAGGAGGTCACGGTGACTGCGGCGCCGCGGCTGATGGACCAGGAAGACGCGCTCGGCAACAAGGTCAAGGTCGCCGTGATCGGCGTCGTCAACAACAAGGAACTCGGCCAGCCGAGGTTCATCACCTACACGCCCGTCGGTGCGGTTGCAGCGGCAGTCGAGGAGACCGGGCATGTCATCCAGCGCACCGGTCAGTTCCTGCAGCGTTTCGTTGTCGGGCGTGAGGATAAATGTCAGCTGGGCGGCCCGGTGAAGATCGCCGACATGGCCGGCAAGGCCGCGAAACTGGGGTTCGAATGGCTCGTGCAACTGATTGCACTGCTGTCTGTCGGCATAGGGTTTCTGAACCTTTTGCCGATTCCCCCCCTCGACGGCGGCCATCTCTTGTTCTACGGGGTGGAGGCCGTCATTCGCCGTCCGGTGTCGGATCGGATGATGGAAATGGCCTATCGGGTCGGGTTGCTTCTGGTGCTGGGCTTCATGGGTTTCGTTTTCTGGAACGATCTGTTTGGCTGCTGAAATCATGAAGAAATTTGGCTTTGGCATGGTCGATGTTGAGACGCCGTTTACCATGCACGGGGATATGAGTGACGCGAAAGCCACGCCGCAGGGTTAAGTAAATACAAATTAACCAGAAGCCTTGCGTGTAGGGAAAATCCGGTTAATACGGTACGAGAAATTACCGCACGTCCGGTTTTCTCGCCGTGGGGACTACGAGAAAAGGTTATTAAGCCCGATGAAGGCAGCATCCAAGTTTCTGAGCGCCGCTTCCGCGGTGACCCTGTCCGCGGCTCTTGTCGTGCCAGGCGCGCTCGCAGTGCAGTTCGTTGCCACATCGGCGGCCGAAGCCGCTGTCGTCAGCAGAGTCGAAGTGAGCGGCAACCAGCGTATCGACGCTGATACCGTCCGCAATTACATCTCCATCAAACCGGGCAAGGCGTTCTCCAGTTCCGATATCGACAGTGCGGTCAAGGCGCTGTTCGGCACGGGCCTATTCTCGGATGTGCAGATCAACCAGGTCGGCTCGACGCTGGTGGTCAAAGTTTCCGAATACCAGGTCGTCAACCAGGTGCTGTTCCAGAACAACAAGAAGCTCAAGGACAATGCGCTGGCGATGGCGGTGCAGCTGAAGCCGCGCGGAACGTTTTCGCAGGCGACGCTCGATTCCGACGTCGAGGCGGTCAAGGCTGCCTACAGGCGTATCGGTCGCGACGATGTGACTGTGACCACGCAGGTCATGCAGCTTGGCGACAACCGCGTGAACGTGGTCTTCAACATTACTGAAGGCGACCGCACCCAGATCGCGGCGATCAATTTCGTCGGCAACAGCGCCTACTCCAGCCGCCGCCTGTCGGATGTGATCAATACCAAGCGTTCGTCATGGGTTTCCTTCATCCTGCGCGACGACGTCTATGACGACGACAAGCTGCGCGCCGACCAGGAGTTGCTGCGCCGCTTCTATTACAATCACGGCTATGCCGATTTCCAGGTCGTGTCCGCTGTCGGCGAACTCGACAACGCGACGAACAAGTACACGGTGACCATCACCGTCCAGGAAGGCGACCGCTACACGTTCGGCGATGTCAGTGTCGAAAGCACGATCCCGGAAGTCGACAGCAAGTCGCTGGAATCGGTGGTCGAAACCCGCAAGGGCGACGTCTACAACGCCAAGGACGTCGAGGACACCATCATAGCGCTGACCGAGAAGGTGGCCGGTTCCGGCTATGCCTTCGCGCAGGTGACACCGCGCGGCGACCGCAATTTCGAGAACCACACCATTTCGGTTGTCTACACGATCGACCAGGGCACCAAGGCCTATATCGAGCGCATCGAGATCCGCGGCAACGACCGCACGCGTGACTATGTCATTCGCCGCGAGTTCGACGTCAGCGAAGGCGATGCGTTCAATCAGGTGCTCATCCAGCGCGCGAAGAAGCGCCTGGAAGCCCTAAATTACTTTGACAAAGTCGATATCTCGACCGTGCCGGGCTCGCAGCCCGACCAGGTCGTGCTGGTTGTTGACGTTGTCGAAAAGTCCACCGGCGAGTTCTCTGTCGGCGCCGGCTATTCGACCGGTGGTGATACGTCCGGTCCGTCCGTCGAAGGATCGATCACCGAGCGCAACTTCCTCGGTCGTGGCCAGTTCATCAAGGTGTCGGCTGGTGGCGGCAAGAATTCGCGCGACTACAGCCTGTCTTTCACCGAGCCCTATTTCCTCGGACGGCGCATTGCCGCGGGCTTCGACATCTTCAAGCAGACGCGGGAGTACGACAAATACGATAGCGATACCACGGGCGCTACGGTGCGCTTCGGCCTGCCAATCACCAACAGCATCACGACGCAGCTCGCGTATAACATCTCGCGGGAAAAATATGAGTACGACGACAACTGCGATGACAATGCAGACGGCGTGCTGGGTGACTGCGACATCTCGAAGGCGATCGTTCAGGGTATCGACGAAAGCCCCTGGATCAAATCGTCGGTCAGCCTTGGTCTGGTCTACAACACCATCGACGATATGAAGAACCCGCACGAAGGCATTTACGCCAACACGACGGCCGAATTTGCCGGCTTGGGCGGCGATGCCAAGTATGTGAAGCTTACCGGGCGCGGTAGCGTCTATCAGACGCTCTCGGAGCAGTTCGATCTGGTTGGCCTCGTGTCGGCTGGTGCAGGTCATGTCCAGTCTTACGGCGGCGATGGCAGTTTGCGCATCTTCGACCAATTCCAGAGTACCGACCGCATGATCCGCGGTTTCGAATATGGTGGCATTGGCCCGGCGGACAGTCTTACGGGTGACCACCTCGGTGGCACGACGTATTTCAACGCCTCGGCCGAAGCCCAGTTCCCGCTGCCGGTCATTCCGGAAAGCTTTGGCTTGCGCGGCGCCGTGTTCGCGGACGCAGCAACGCTCTATGGCACCAAGATCAGCGACACCGTCGCCGCTCAGACATCGACTGACATGAAACTGCGCGCCTCGGTCGGTGTCGGTCTGATGTGGGCGTCGCCGTTCGGTCCGATCCGTATCGACTATGCGATCCCGGTCAAGAAGGAAGCAACCGACGACGTGCAGGAATTCAACTTCGGCATATCGACCCGCTTCTGATCGGCGGCCAACGATGCTCCCGGATTTTTAAGGTCCGGGAGAAATGTTCCGACCTAGCTGGATATAGCTTCTGGAATGACCGATCCGGTGTTCTTCGCGCCATCACGCCGGTACACGGCGGGCGAAGTCGCGAATCTGACCGGCTCGGTGCTTGTCGATTCCGGCCAATCCGATATTTCGATCGAGGCACTCGCGCCGGCCAACGAAGGCGGCGAGAATGCGCTCGTTTTCGTCGATGGCAAACGCAATTCGGCGCTGATGCCGTCACTGCGGGCGGCCGCGGTCCTATGTCCGGCGGAATTCGCCAGCAAGGCGCCGGCTGGCATCGCCGTTCTGGTCCATCCACGTCCGCAACAGGCCTTCGCGCTGGTCGGGCGTCTGCTCTTTCCGACAGCCGCGACACCGGGGCCAATGACCAGTGAAACCGGTGTCTCGCCGCATGCTCATGTCGATCCGACCGCGCATGTCGAAGCCGGCGCGGTTATCGAGGCCGGTGCTGTCATCGGTCCGAGTGCTTCGATCGGTGCCGGCACCGTCATCGCGCCCAATGCGGTCATCGGACAATCCTGTCAAATTGGCCGCGACGGGTATGTTGGCCCGGGCGCCAGCATCCAGTATGCCTTGATCGGCAACCGCGTCATCATCCATGGCGGCGCCAGGATCGGCCAGGATGGGTTTGGCTTCGTCGGCGGCGCCAAGGGCCCCGAACGTGTGCCCCAGGTCGGCCGTGTCGTCATCCAGGACGACGTCGAGATCGGCTCGAACACCACCGTCGATCGCGGCGCCATGTCCGATACGATCATCGGCCAGGGCACCAAGATCGACAATCTCGTGCAGATCGCCCATAACGTTCGCATCGGCCGCAATTGCATAATAGCCGGGCTTTCGGGTATTTCGGGTTCAGTGGTCGTGGGTGACAACGTCACCATGGGAGGCGGCGTCGGGCTTGCGGATCACCTGACCATCGGGTCTGGGGCCAAGCTTGCCGCCAGAAGTGGATTTATGAGCAATGTCCCTGCAGGCGAGATCTGGGGCGGTTATCCGGCACAGCCGATGGCGGAAGCCATGCGGGAGATAGCCATGCTGCGCAAGCTCGCCAGGACCCGCAAACAGGGCGAGGGAGGCAATGGCTGACATGATCGCGTCGACGACGCTGGAAGCGGTCGACATCATGGGGCTGATGAAGCTCCTGCCGCACCGCTATCCGTTCCTGATGATCGATCGCATCGTCGACATCGACGGCGACGAGTCTGCTGTCGGCATCAAGAACGTGACCATAAACGAGCCGCATTTTCAGGGCCATTTCCCCGAGCAGCCGGTCATGCCGGGTGTGCTCATCGTCGAGGCGATGGCGCAGACGGCCGGCGCCATCTGTATCCGCAGCCTGGGCACTGAAAAGCCGTCATTGGTCTATTTCCTGACCATCGACAACGCCAAATTCCGCAAACCGGTCGTCCCCGGCGACCAGTTGAAGATTTATGTCAAGAAAATCAAGAAACGCGGCAACCTGCTCAAATTCGCTTGTGAAGCCATGGTCGACGGCGCCAAGGCGGCCGAGGCCGAGATTTCAGCCATGATGGTCACCAGCGACTGACGATCGAATGCTTATGAAAATCAAGACATCTATCCATGCTTCCTCTGTCGTGGAGGAAGGCGCCCAAATCGGCCAAGGCGTGCGCATTGGCCCGTTTTGTCATGTCGGCGCCGACGCGGTGATCGGCGACGGCGTCGAACTGGTCAGCCATGTCTCGGTGATGGGCGCGACCACCATCGGTGCGTCGACCAAGGTCTACCCGATGGCGATACTGGGCGGACCGCCGCAGAACACCAAGCACAAGGGCGGCCGCACCACCCTGGTCATCGGCAAGAACTGCACGATCCGCGAAGGCGTGACCATGCATCTCGGTACCGATTCCAGCCGCGGCGAGACGACGGTCGGCGACAACGGCAATTTCCTTGCCTATGCCCACATCGCCCATGATTGCGTCGTCGGTAACAATGCGACATTCGCCAATGGGGCGACGCTGGGCGGCCACTGCGAAGTCGGCAACAGTGTCTACATCGGCGGCCTGACGGCGGTTCATCAGTTTGTCCGCGTCGGTGACAATGCCTTTCTCGGTGGCTGCTCTGCGATCGTGGGCGACGTCATCCCCTATGCCATCGCGGTCGGCAACCGCGCCAGCTTGCGAGGCCTCAACATCATTGGCCTGAAGCGTTCCGGCCTGCCAAGGTCCGAAATCCATCTGCTGCGCAAGGCCTACAGGATGATCTTCGATCGTTCCCGAACCGTTGGCGAGAACATCGAATTCGCCAAGGCGGAGTTCGCGTCGTCACCGACCGCCATGAAGATCATCGATTTCATCACCAGTCGCGGCAAGCGGCATTATGCGGTGCCGTCGCTCAAAGGCGGCGATGGCGACGATGTCGATGACGAAGACTGAGACCGCATCAGCGGGTCTTGATCTTCCGCCGGGTTCCAGGGTCGGCATCATCGCCGGTGGTGGCAGTCTGCCGGTCGAAGTCGCGGCCGGCTCGGCGGAACGAGGTTACCCTCCCTTTGTCATCCTGATGGAAGGTGAGGTGAACCGCATGGCCGACCTTTCCCGGTATGAGCATGAAAGCCTCGCTCTCGAATCTATCGGCTCGCTGATACCATTGCTGAGGCGGCACCGGATTACCCATCTCGTGCTTGCCGGCGAGATCAAGCGCAGGCCACGATTGCTTGCGTTGCGTCCCAGTCTCAGCCTGCTCGCGGTGATCCCCCTGGTGGTCATGGCGCTGGCGCGTGGTGACGATGGCCTGCTGAAGGTCGTGGCTCGCGGCCTCGAAGCGCGTGGAATAAAGGTCGTCGGCGCCCACGAAATCGTGCCGAACCTTGTCGCCGCCAAAGGCGTCCTGACCAAAGCCGCGCCACGAAAATCGGACTGGCCCGACATCGAGGCTGGCCTTGCGGCGGCAAAGGCCATAGGGGCGCTGGATATTGGCCAGGCGGCGATCGCGGTCGGCGGCCGGACCATCGCGCTCGAAGGCATCGAGGGGACAGCCGGACTGCTCGATCGTGCGAAGCTGCTGCGCGGCCACGGCCGTATAGCGGGCAAGACCCGCGGCGTCCTCGTCAAATGCGCCAAGCCTGGTCAGGAACTGCGCGCGGATCTTCCTTCCATCGGTCCGCAGACGATCGAGGCGGTGCATGCGGCCGGGCTTGCCGGCATTGCCGTCGAGGCAGGACGGTCGCTGGTTCTCGAAGGCTCTGAAACCATAGCGCGCGCCAACGCCCTCGGTCTGTTCGTCATTGGTTTGCCTGCTGCTGCGGAGCCGCACCATGGCTGACAGGGCATTGAAGATCGCAATCGTTGCCGGTGAGGAGTCCGGCGACTTGCTTGGCGCCGACATCGTGCGTTCGCTCAAGCAGGCTACCGGGCGTGAGGTGCAACTCGTCGGTCTCGGCGGCCGCCATTTGCAGGCACTGGGATTGGTGTCGCCATTCGATGCCGGCGAGATCGCACTCATGGGTTTCAGCGCTATCCTGCGCGACCTGCCGCGCCTGATGCGGCGGATCAACCAGCTGGCCAAAACCGTTGCGGATGAGAAGCCTGACTGCCTCATTACCATCGACAGCCCCGACTTTTCGCTGCGCGTCGCCAGGAAGGTGCGTACGGCCAATCCGTCGATCCCGATCATCCACTATGTCTGCCCGAGCGTCTGGGCCTGGCGGCCGGGCAGGGCGGTGGCGATGAAGCCCTATGTCGACCATATCCTCTGCATCCTGCCGTTCGAGGTAAAGGAGCTCGAGCGGCTTGGCGGCCCGCCCGGAACCTATGTCGGGCATCGCCTCACCCATGATCCGGGCGTCCTCGCCGCGGCCAAGGCGCAGGACCCGTTACGCGACCTCGCTCCGGACCACGTCAAGACATTGCTCGTCCTGCCCGGTTCGCGGCGCGGCGAGGTGCGGCGGCTGCTCGACCCGTTCGGCGAGACAGTATCGATGCTGCGCGCGCGCGGACATCGTCTGCGGCTGCTGCTGCCGACAGTGCCGCATGTCGCCGACCTGGTCAGATCCTCGGTCACCAGGTGGGACGAGAAGCCCGAGATCATCCTTGATCCCCAGCGCAAATGGCAGGCTTTCGGCAAGGCCGACGCCGCGCTGATCGCGTCCGGGACGGTATCGCTGGAGCTGGCGCTGGCGGGTGTGCCGATGGTCTCCTGCTACAGGCTCGATCCTGTCGCCCGTGTCGTCGCGCCTTACCTGCTGTCCGTCTGGTCGGCGCTGCTGCCCAACCTGATTGCGGATCGCGCGCTGGTCCCGGAATTCTACAACGAGTACGTCAAGCCGAACAATCTGGCCCGGCAACTGGAAGCGCTGTTCGCCGATAGCGGGATGCGCGCCTGGCAAAAGCAAGGCTTTGCCGAGATCACGCGGCGTATGGCGACCAGCAAGCCGTCCGGTGAGATCGCGGCGGGTGTCGTGCTTCATCACATAAAAAAAGCGCCCTGACGGGCGCCTTTCTTAGTCTGGAAAGCTTCGATCAGCGCTTGGCGATCGGCACGTAGTCGCGCTCTGGCGCGCCGGTATAGAGCTGGCGCGGGCGGCCGATCTTCTGGCGAGGGTCCTCGATCATCTCCTTCCACTGCGCGATCCAGCCGACGGTGCGGGCGACCGCGAACAGTACGGTGAACATGGTGGTGGGGAAGCCCAGCGCCTTCAGCGTGATGCCGGAATAGAAGTCGACATTGGGGTAGAGCTTCTTCTCGATGAAATAGGGATCGGTCAGCGCGATCTTTTCCAGTTCCATGGCGATGTCGAGCAGCGGATCGTCCTTGATGCCAAGCTCGCCCAGAACCTCGTGCGCCGTCTTCTGCATGATCTTGGCGCGCGGATCGTAGTTCTTGTACACGCGGTGGCCAAAGCCCATCAGCCGGAACGGGTCGTTCTTGTCCTTGGCGCGGGCAATGAACTCCGGGATGTGGTCGACATGGCCGATCTCGCCCAGCATGTTCAGCGCCGCTTCATTGGCGCCGCCATGGGCCGGGCCCCACAGGCAGGCAATACCGGCAGCGATACAGGCGAACGGGTTGGCGCCCGAAGACCCGGCGAGACGCACGGTCGATGTCGAGGCGTTCTGCTCATGGTCGGCGTGCAGGATGAAGATACGCTCCATGGCGCGCGCCAGCACGGGATTGATCTTGTATTCCTCGCACGGCACCGCAAAGCACATATGCAGGAAGTTGGCGGCGAAGTTCAGCTCGTTCTTCGGGTAAATGAAGGGTTGGCCGATGTGGTATTTGTAGGCCATCGCCGCGATCGTCGGCATCTTGGCGATCAGCCGCATGGAGGCAACCATGCGCTGGTACGGGTCGGAGATGTCGGTGGAGTCGTGATAGAAAGCCGACAGCGCACCGACCACGCCGCACATCACCGCCATCGGATGCGCGTCACGGCGGAAGCCGGTGAAGAAGCGCGACATCTGCTCGTGCACCATGGTGTGGCGCGTCACGCGGTAATCGAAATCGTCCTTCTGCGCCTTGGTCGGCAATTCGCCGTAGAGCAGGAGATAGCAGACCTCGAGGAAATCGCCATGTTCGGCCAGCTGGTCGATCGGATAGCCGCGGTGCAAGAGGATGCCGGCGTCGCCGTCGATGAAGGTGATCTCGGACTCGCAGCTTGCGGTCGAGGTGAAGCCGGGATCGTATGTGAAGGCGCCGGTGGTGCTGTAGAGCGAGGCGATGTCGATGACATCGGGCCCGACCGAGCCGCTTCGCACCTTGAATTCGTGAGTCTTGCCGGCGAATTCAAGCGTTGCCGTGGCCTCTTGGGTCGTGCCGCCCAAATCCAGTTTTTTCGCAGCTTCGGTCATTGCAAACTCCTTATTGTTTCCTCATGCCGGCAAAGGCAAAATTCTGCAGAGCGACACGTCGAAATCACCGCAATGCGCGTATTCGCCACCGCATTTTAGGAGGTGCGTGCCAGATTGGGCCAAGGCCTAATGTTGCACTGCGAAACGCGCCTTTCAATGCCAATCTTCTTGGGCCAGATTGCTCCTAATCGATTTGATCCGCTATGCGAGCCAGGCTCTCGTTGCGCCCGAGCACGGCAAGCACGTCGAACACGCCCGGCGAGGTGCTCTTGCCGGTCAATGCAGCGCGCAAAGGCTGGGCCACGGCGCCAAGCTTGTGGCCGCCAGCCTGCGCATAATCGCGGACCGCGGCCTCAGCCGCAGTGGCCGTCCAGTCGCCCGAAAGCGCGTTCAAAGCTTCGTGAGCGCCGCGCAAGACCTTGCGTGTGTCGTCATTGAGCAGAAGTGCCGCCTTGTCGTCGATTGGTAGCGGCCGGGTGGCAAACAGGAAAGCGGCGCCATCGACAAGCTCGACCAGCGTCTTGGCGCGCTCCTTCAGGCCCGGCAGCGCGGCGAGCAGCTGCGCCTTGTTGTTGTCGTCGAGGCGTGCGGCCATCGCTGGACCACCCTCGAGATAGGGCAAGGTGGCGATGAAGATATCGAACAGCTCGGCATCGCTCATGCGGCGCATATGGACGCCGTTCAGCGCCTCGAGCTTGGCGAAGTCGAAGCGGGCCGCGCCCTTGTTGACATCGCCGATGTCGAACCAGGAGATCATGTCCTTGATCGACATGATCTCGTCGTCGCCATGGCTCCAGCCGAGCCGCGCCAGGTAGTTCAGCAGCGCTTCCGGCAGGTAGCCCATGGCGCGATAAGCCTCGACCCCAAGGGCACCGTGCCGCTTCGACAGCTTGGCGCCATCGGCGCCGTGGATCAGCGGGATATGCGACATCGACGGCACGCCCCAGTCCATGGCGTTGTAGATCACCGTCTGGCGGGCGGCGTTGGTCAGGTGGTCGTCACCACGGATGATATGGGTGACGCCCATGTCGTGGTCGTCGACGACCACGGCATGCATGTAGGTCGGGTTGCCATCCGAACGCAGGATGATGAAGTCGTCGAGATCCTTGTTGGGAAATCGCACCTCGCCCTGGACACGGTCGTGCACCACCGTCTCGCCCTCGGTCGGCGCCTTGATGCGGATTGCGCCCTTGATGCCTGCAGGCGCCTCGGACGGGTCGCGGTCACGCCACCGGCCGTCATAGCGGGGCGGCAGCCCCTTGGCCCGTGCTGCCTCACGCATCGCCTCCAACTCGGCCGGCGTCGCGTAGCAGTAGTAGGCCTTGCCCATGCGCACGAGCTCCTCCGCCACCTCACGGTGGCGCGGCGCACGCTCGAACTGTGACACCGGCTCGCCGTCCCAGGTCAACCCGAGCCAGGAAAGCCCGTCGAGAATGGCCGCGGTGGCAGCATCGGTCGAACGCTCACGATCGGTGTCCTCGATGCGCAGCAGCATCGTGCCATCGGTGTGCTTTGCATACAGCCAGTTGAACAGCGCCGTGCGTGCCCCGCCGATGTGCAGGTAGCCGGTGGGCGAGGGGGCAAAACGGGTGACGACCTTGTCGGACATGGAACTCTCGGAAACCATCTTAAGCGGGTGCGGTTGCGCGGACTTTCGCGCGGTCGGCGTTCATGTAGCATAGGGTGTCGAGGGCGCAAGGGGCAGACCCGATGGCTGGACCAGGCCGGGGCTCGAATCAGGGCGAGGACGCTGCTATCGGCGTCAGCGAACGGTCGCTGTTTGCGCCGCCGCAGCCGGCTTCGTTGCCGCCGCCATCACCTCTCGTGCCGGGCACCGGCAACCTGCCATTGCAAGCCGATATCCCGGTCGTTGCCGAAGTCGGCAGGATCGTGCGCGTGCGCCGGCAAATCGGTCCGATATCACTGCCTCGCCTGCGACACAGCCTGGCCACGGCAGCGGGCCTGGAGCTCGACCGAGGCGTGGCCTTTCTGCTGGTGCCGGTCTGCCTGGCAATCGGCGCGATCGGCTATTTTTCGCTGGCGGCGGAGCCTGACTTTCCAAAGCCTGTCGCGGTCGTTGCACTGACGGCGTTCTGTGCGCTTGTCTCGCGTTCCTGGCCGAAAACCCATCTGTGCCTCATGGCAGCATTGTTGTGTGCGCTGGGCTTGCTCGCCGCAAAGGTCGAGACATGGCGGGCGGGAACGCAGATTCTGGGTTCGGAAATCTCGACTCAACTGACGGGGCGGGTGGTCTCGCTCGACCGGATGGAGAGCGGCCGCATTCGGCTCACCATCGATGTGACATCGACCGCCCGGCCGAAGTTGCGCTATGCGCCGGAGCGGGTTCGGCTTTCGGCGCGAAAGATCCCGGCAGAGATGACCGCCGGCTCCCTCATCGCCGGCTACGCCAAGCTGTTGCCGCCGACAGGCCCGGTACGGCCGGGCAGCTACGATTTCTCCTTCGACAGCTACTTCGCCGGCATCGGCGGCAGCGGGTTCTTTCTCGGCAATCCAAAGATGGCCGCCACCGATGGCAACGAGATGCCGCTGTCGGCCCGCCTTTCCTCGGGGATAGAAAATGCCCGCGAAGCCATCGCCGACCATATCAGGGGCAGTGTCGGTGGCGCCGAGGGCGAGATTGCCGCGGCGCTGATCGTCGGCGTGCGCGCCGGCATTCCCGATGACATCAACGAAGCGATGCGGAGGACCGGCATTTACCACATCATCTCCATTTCCGGACTGCACATGGCGCTGGTCGCCGGCACAATCATGGGCTTGCTGCGTGGCGCCTTCGCCCTGTTTCCGGACTTTTCCGCGCGTCGACCGGTGAAGAAATACGCGGCCGCCGCGGCACTTTTCTCGATCGCCGCCTACCTGATCATCTCTGGCGTCGTCGTTGCCGCCGAGCGCAGCTTCATCATGCTGGCCGTGATGCTGATTGCCGTGCTGTTCGATCGGGCGGCGCTGACCATGCGCAATCTGGCGATCTCGGCGATCGCCGTCATTGTGGTGTCGCCGCACGAAGTGGCCGGCCCGAGCTTCCAGATGTCGTTCGCGGCGACGGCTGCGCTTGTCGGCGCCTATGCCGGGTGGTCGGATCATCGAGCGGGAAAGACGAGACCTCCGCCGCCACGGCGATCGCTGCCTGGGTTTCTCACGCAAAAATTCCTGCTGGCGGCTGGCGGCCTTGCGATGACCTCCATCATCGCCGGCGGCGCGACTGCACTGTTTGCCATCTGGCATTTTCAGCGGGTGTCGCCGCTCAGCCTGTTCGCCAATCTGGCCATCATGCCGATCGTGTCACTTGTAGTCATGCCCTTCGCCGTCCTCAGTGCTCTGGCGATGCCATTCGGTGCCGACGGCCCCTTTCTTTATGTGATGGGCAAGGGCCTGACGGCGATGATCGCCATGTCCGGATGGATTTCCGAGCGCTCGCCGGTCGACGCCGTCGGGTTGATTTCGCAGCAGTCTGTCCTGCTGGTGGCGATTGCCTTGGTCATTGCGACGATGGCGACGACATGGCTGCGGCTCGCAGCCCTTCCCTTTGCGCTTGCCGGCCTGTTGACCGTCTCGAATACGCGCCCACCGGACGTGCTGATCTCGGAGGACGCCAGGCTGGTTGCGTTGCCGATCGGGGGCGGCGAGCTGGCCGTCAGCCGCGCCCGTCCGAACGAATTCACGGTCGACAACTGGAAACGCGCGCTGACATCGGAAACCATCATCGTGCCGGAGGTGTTCAGCAAAGGAGAGGGGCAGTTCGACATAGCGGATGCCGCTGAACTGCCGCCGGGCGCGCCTTTCTACTGCACGTCAGGCGTTTGTCTCGCCAAGCATCCGTCCGGTGTGATCATCGCGCATGTCGAAGACGGGAAGGACGCCTGGAAGGCCTGCGGCTTCGCAGACCTGATCGTCATCAATGACGCCACGGCCTATGACCCCTGTCACAATCCGCTGGTGCTTGTCATCACCAAGCGACAACTGGCTCGCAAAGGCAGCGCCGCCGTCTTCTTCGATCGGGAGTCTGCGACGACGCCGGCAACGGTCAGCTTCGCGGTGGACAGGCCATACCGGCCCTGGCACACGCAACGCAAATTCTCGCGCGAGGCGAGGGGCCTTCCACCCTATCGCAAACCCGAAAAGCCGGCTGCAAGCCCTGCTCAGTAGCGCCTGATCAGGCCGACGAGCTTGCCTTGCACCTTGACCCTGTCCGGTCCGAAAATGCGGGTTTCATAGGCCGGGTTGGCGGCTTCGAGGGCTATCGAGGCGCCCTTGCGGCGGAACCGCTTCAGCGTCGCTTCCTCTTCATCCACCAGCGCCACGATGATCTCGCCCGGGCTGGCTGTATCGGCGTTACGGATGATGACCGTGTCGCCGTCGAAGATGCCGGCCTCGATCATCGAATCGCCCTTGACCTCCAAGGCGTAGTGCTCGCCGCCCATGATCATGTCCGGCGGCACCGAGATCGAATGCGTCTGGTGCTGGATGGCGTCGATCGGCACGCCGGCGGCGATGCGGCCCATCACCGGGATCGACACGGCGGAGACGACGTCGTCGTCATTGCCGGCAGAAGGCATCCGCGAAGGCGACGGTTTGATTTGCCGGCCAAGGCCGCCTTGACCGAGGCTGCCCTGGATGACGCTTGGTGAGAACTTTTTTGCCGCGTTGAGGCCAGGCGCGATCGAGTCCGGCAGCCGCAGCACTTCCAGAGCGCGCGCCCGGTTGGGCAGCCGGCGAATGAAGCCGCGCTCCTCCAGCGCCGTGATCAGCCGGTGGATGCCGGATTTGGAGGCGAGGTCGAGCGCTTCCTTCATCTCGTCGAAGGATGGCGGAATGCCGCTTTCCTTGAGGCGTTCATGGATGAACATCAGCAGTTCATGTTGTTTGCGCGTCAGCATGGCAGCCCCCAGGTTACCTGAAATCGGAATCGGAAAAACAAACCCAGAACAAACACTATCTGTTCCAGTTGTGTTCCGCAACCGTTTAAAGTTTAATGAATTTGTTAAGACGGCTGAAATCATTTGCCGCGCGGTAGCGTGCGGCGTTCCACGCTTGCCTGCAACCGCCACAGCCTTGGTTCGATTGAAAATGTTATGGTTAATGGCTTTGGCCCACCCTGTGTCGGGCTTGGCATCCGTTACAGATGAAGCTCAACGAGAGGGCTTTGGTCACGTCACCGATGGTTGGCCTGCCGTGAACGAAACGAAGCCAAAATGCCAACTTCGCCGGAGAAATTGACCAAGTCGGCTTTAGCCTGTTCCTGTTGCATTACCGCTTGTTCGTGCTGCCGTCGCCAGCATGGACATAGACATGCAACGTGTAGCCGATGTGGGCGATCATCAGGGTTTTCGCGCGCTCGATGTTGCGATCCAACGCCGCTTCCATGAGCGCGGTGTGATGTTCGATCGCGACAGCCTGGCGCAACGCCGCCACGGCCTCCTCATAACCATGCTGCAGGCCAGCGACCGCTCGCAGGGTTGGTGCAAGGCCTAGAAACCGGTGATGGCGACGCAGTTGATCCGCGATCGTGGAATGGAAGGTCAGCAGCCATGGGGATGCTGCCGCGCCGAGCAGTGCCGCGTGGAAAGCCTCGTGCTTTTCGTCCCATTCGTCCACCACGCCGTCGGACGGGTCGTCGACCGCTGTCTTGCAGCGCGACAGCCGGTAATGGGCCGCGACAACGGCATCCTCCCATTCACGGCCGCCTTTCTCGATCGATTCCTGGAGCAGCGGCAGTTCGACCACGAGCCTCGCGCGTGACAGATCTTCCAGCTCGACGCGCGAGACTGGTGCGACGGCAAAGCCACGATTGCTGATGGCGGTCACCAGGCGCTCGGCCTCCAACCGCGACAGCGCCTCGCGCAACGGGGTCCAGCCAATGCCGTAGCTGCTCCGCAACGCGCTGAGCTTGAGCGGCGCGCCGGGCTTCAGGCGGGTCGTGAGGATATCGCGACGCAGCAGCCTGTAAGCTGCTTCCGTTTTCGAGAAGTGCTCGTCATCCAGCATCGCCGTCCATCCGTACTGCCTGGGCGACGATTATATATGAAAACCTCTCGTTCCGTAAATTATATATAACGTTTGACAGCGCCTAGGAGACTGCCCATGATCGGCTAACGGTTTCACCTGATGCTCATCCGAGTACGCTCATGCGCGGGGATAGTCGATCATGAATGCCACTCTCGATCTCGCTGCAATCGAGGCGATGGATGCCGCGGATCCGCTGCGTGCCATGCGCGATCGTTTCGTCTTGCCGGAAGGGGTCATCTACCTCGACGGCAATTCGCTTGGCGCGGCTTCACCCGCCGTCTTCGAAGAGATCCAGAAGGCCGCGACGCAGGAATGGGCGCAGGATCTCATCCGTGCCTGGAACACCGCCGGCTGGTTCGACATGCCGGTCGAGCTCGGCGACCAGCTCGGACGCCTGATCGGTGCCGCGGCCGGCCAGACGGTGGTCTGCGACACGACCTCGATCAACATCTACAAGGTGCTGCATGCGGCACTTGCAATGCGGCCTGACCGGTCGGTCATCGTCGCCGAGGGCGACAGTTTTCCAACCGACCTCTATATGGCCGAAGGCGTTGCCTCGACGCGGCCAGGTACCGTGTTGCGGCTTGAGGGCGTCGACGCGCCTGCTATCGAGGAGCTCATCGATGAACGCGTCGCCGTTATCCTGGTCAACCACGTCAACTACAAGTCCGGTCAGTTGCGCGACATGGCAGCCTTGACGCGCAGGGCTCATCAGGCCGGTGCGCTGATTGTCTGGGACCTCTGCCACACCGCCGGTGCGCTGCCGGTCGAGCTTGACGGGGCTAATGCCGATTTCGCCATTGGCTGCACCTACAAGTACCTCAATGGCGGCCCGGGCTCACCGGCCTTCATCTATGCCGCAAGGCGCCACCACGGAGATGTCTATCAGCCGCTCAGCGGCTGGTGGGGGCATGCGCGGCCGTTCGCCTTCGAACAGGCCTATGCGGCCGGCACCGGCATCCGCCGCTTCCTGTGCGGCACGCAGCCGGTGTTATCGATGCGGGTGCTCAAGGGCGCGCTCGACCTCTGGAACGATGTCGACATGGCGGCGGTACGCAAGAAAAGCATCGCACTGACCGACCTGTTCATCCAACTCGTCGAAGCGAAATGCGGCGCCTATCGCCTCGAACTCGAAAGCCCGCGCAACGGAGAAGAGCGCGGCAGCCAGGTTTCGTTCATCCACCCGCATGGCTACCAGGTGATGCGGGCCTTGATCGAGCGCGGCGTGATCGGCGATTTCCGCGCGCCGTCGACGATCCGCTTCGGCTTCACGCCGCTCTATGTCGGCTACAGGGATGTCTGGCAGGCGGTCGAGGTGCTGGAGGACATCCTGCGCACCGGCGCCTGGCGGGACGCGCGGTTCGCGGTCAAGACTGCAGTCACTTGAGGTGTGTTGATATTCAGGTGATACCGGCCTGCATACGACGGCTTTCCGCGCTTCCGGTGCTCATGGACCCGAATGTCCGTTCCGCTCCGGTTCTCGAAAGCCACCGTTTTCGGCTCGGCCTGACCTGACTCTCATTACTGCTTGATGCATAAAAGTGCGCACGATGGTCAGAGTCGGGTGCGGACCGTCCAGAGCTCCGGAAACAGGACGACCTCGAGCATCTTCTTCAAGTAGGAAGCACCCGACGTGCCTCCGGTACCGCGCTTCAGGCCGATGATGCGCTCGACCGTGGTGACGTGGTTGAAGCGCCAGCGGCGGAAGTAATCCTCGAAGTCGACCAGCTTCTCGGCCAGTTCATAGAACATCCAGTAGCGCTGCGGGTCGCGGTAGACTGTCTGCCAGGCGACCAGGACCTCTTCATTCTCGGTTCGCGTCTCACGCCAGTCGGTGCGCCTGGCGTCGGCGCCGATGTCGAATCCGTTGCGCGCCAGCAGCAGAAGCGCTTCGTCGTAGAGCGACGGCTCGGCCAGAATAGCCTCAAGCTTCCCGCTGAGATCCGGCCGGTGCTTGTGCGGGCCGAGCATGGCGAGGTTGCGGTTGCCGGCCATGAACTCGATGGCGCGATACTGCCAGGACTGGAAACCCGAGGATTGGCCGAGCGCGTCGCGGAACTCGGTGTATTCGCTGGGCGTCATCGTCCGCAGCACGTCCCAGGCGTTGTTCAACTGCTCGAAAATGCGGGCGACGCGCGACAGCATCTTGAAGCTCGGTTCGAGGCGGTCGCCGCGGATGGAGCGGATCGCAGCACCGATCTCGTGCAGCGCGAGCTTCATCCAGAGCTCGGAGGTCTGGTGCTGGATGATGAACAGCATCTCATCATGCGCCGACGACAGCGGCGTCTGTGCCTCCAGCACTTTCTCCAGGTGCAGATAGTCGCTGTAGGACATGCGCTCCTTGAACGACATCTGTGCGCCTTCGGAAGCCGGATCGTATGGTTCGCTCAATTGATTTTCTCCGTGCGCAGCCGGAAGCGCTGGATCTTGCCGGTCTGCGTCTTGGGCAACGCAGCGATGAACTTCACCGATCGCGGGTATTTGTAGGGCGCGATCGTCGCCTTGACGTGGTCCTGCAGGCGCTTGGTGGTCAACGCGTCAGGTGCCACGCCTTGCACCAGCACGACATGCGCCTCGACGATCTGGCCGCGTTCGGCGTCTTGGGCGCCGATCACAGCGCATTCGGCGACATCCGGATGCGCCAGCAGCGCCGCCTCGACCTCTGGGCCAGCAATGTTGTAGCCGGCGCTGACGATCATGTCGTCGGAGCGGGCAGCAAAATGGAAGAAGCCGTCCTCGTCCTGCGTGAAGGTGTCGCCGGTAAGGTTCCATCCGTCGCGGACATATTCTTTCTGCCTGTAATCGGCCATGTAGCGGCAGCCGGTCGGGCCGCGCACCGCCAGCCTGCCAGTCGCGCCGCGCGGCACCTCGCGCATCTCGTCGTCGACGATGCGCGCTTCGTAGCCGCCCACTGGCTTGCCGGTCGATGCCGGCTTCATGTCGTCGAAGCGGTTGGAGATGAAGATGTGCAGCATCTCGGTGGCGCCGATGCCGTCGAGGATCGGTTTGCCGGTCTTTTGCGTCCACTCCTCGAAGACCGGAGCCGGCAAGGTCTCGCCGGCCGAAACGGCGACGCGTAGCGATGACAGGTCGGCACCCTCATCCATGGCCTTCAGCATGGCGCGATAGGCGGTCGGCGCGGTGAAGGAGATGGTCGCTTTGTAGGTCTCGATGATGTGGATCATGTTGGGTGGCGTTGCCTGTTCCAGCAATGTCGCCGCCGCACCGAAGCGCAGCGGGAAGATGGCGAGACCGCCAAGGCCGAAGGTGAAGGCCAGCGGCGGCGAGCCGACAAAGATGTCGTCCGGCGTCACCTGGAGGATTTCGCGGGCATAGGCGTCGGCGATGATCAAGAGGTCGCGGTGGAAATGCATCGTCGCCTTCGGCACGCCTGTCGTTCCCGAGGTGAAGCCGAGCAGCGCGACGTCGTCGCGGCCGGTGTTGACGGCGCTGAAAACAACCGACTTGTCGAGAGCCGCGCGATCGAGTTCGGCATCATGGTTGGCGGTGCCGTCGAAGCCGATAACCTGCTTGAGGAACGCGCTGTCCTTGGCGCAAGCGGTCATCTCGTCCATCAGCCTGGTGTCGCAGAGCGCGATTGTGATTTCCGCCTTGTCGACGATCTTGGCAAGCTCGCCGGCGCGCAGCATCGGCATGGTGTTGACGACCACGGCGCCGACCTTGGTGGCAGCCAGCCAGCAAGCGACCATGGCGGGGTTGTTGGCCGAGCGGATCAGCACCCGGTTGCCGGGCTTCACGCCATAGTTCTCGACCAGCGCATGGGCCAGCCTGTTCGTCCAGTCGGACAGTTCCTTGTAGGTGCGGCGGCGGCCATTGCCGATCAGCGCGGTATGGTCACCCAGGCCCTTCTCGACCAGCCTGTCGGTCAGTTCGACGCCGGCATTGAGACGTTCGGGATAGTCGAAACCGTCGAGCAGGAAGTCCGGCCATTGCTCCGGCGGCGGCAGGTGATCGCGCGTGAACGTGTCGATATGCGCTGAAGGCCCAAGCATGTCGCCGCTATCCTGTCTGCTGCCTGGCCAGTGCACGAGGCTCTGGCTGGTGTGGTGGATTTGGAATTCCTGCTTTTAGAGGAGGCTTCGTGCCGCCAGTCGCTACCTTGCTCAACATCGGCCGAAAGGGCGGACATCTGCAGGTTTTGGGCAGCACAGCAGACCTCCCATTGTCGGCTGTTCATCAGGGCAGGATCGCACCAGTCGAAATTTGTTTCAAGCCTAAAATGTTTTGTCCTGGAGCATTGACGCATGACGCGGCGGTGGCCATTGCTAGCGGAGAAACGATGCCGTTTGGGGAGGGGTGCGGATGTTCGAGCGTCACATTGCCGATTGGGACAGCGCCTACGCCAACGGCGCGAACATCGCCGGCAGCGACCGCTGGCCGGCCGCTTGGGTCGAACCGGCGCAAGCGTTTCGTGGCGCGCTTTCGGCAGAGGGCCGGGCAAGGCTCGACATCGCCTATGGCGGGGGACGGCGCAATCGGCTCGATCTCTTCCTTCCAAGCGCCACGCCCAAGGGGCTCGTGGTGTTCATCCATGGCGGTTACTGGATGGCATTCGACAAGAGTTTCTGGTCACATCTCGCCAACGGCGCGGTCAGCAGTGGCTTTGCCGTGGCGATGCCGTCCTACACGCTGTGCCCTGAAATACGCATCGCCGGCATCGTCCAGGAGATCGGCGCGGCGATCGGCAAGGCGGCCGAAATGGTCGACGGGCCGTTGATGTTGACCGGGCATTCGGCCGGCGGCCATCTCGCCAGCCGGATGGTGACGACAACCACGCCTTTGGCGGCAGACGTGGCGCGGCGCATACGCCACGTCGTTTCGATTTCGGGTGTCCATGACCTGCGTCCGATCATGCAGACCGAGATGAACGCGACCCTGGCAATCGACGAGCCCGAGGCGCTGGCCGAAAGCCCGGCGCTGTTGCGCCCGATGGACGGTGCCCGCATCACCTGCTGGGCCGGTGGTGGTGAACGCGCCGAGTTCCTGCGCCAGAACGCGTTGCTTGCCAACATCTGGACCGGCCTTAGCGCGACGACCAGCGCCGTGGTCGAGCCAGACCAGCATCATTACAACATCATCGATGGCCTTGCCGACCCAGCGCATCCGCTGACCCGGACCTTGATCTCGGAATAGCGCAGAGATCATTTTCGTTTTTTTATGAACGGCTTGTCTGGTGGCGCTTCAGCGCAGCATCAGCACACTGCATGCTTCGCCCACAGCCGCTGCAGGGGCGAACGGCGCCCGCACCACCAGCCCGTTGGCGTCGGCCAGCATTCTCAGCATCGAGGAATCTTGGATGCCGAACGGCGTCGCCACGAGCGCGCCGTCATCTTCCCTGACCACCGCCCGCACATAGTCCTGGCGCAGGTCGTTGGCCGACATTGCAGCTCCCAATCGCGCCCGGCGTATGTCCTGGCGATGATTGCGGCCGCCGAGCCGTGCCAGCAGCGGCTTCAGGAACAAATGCGAGCAGACCAGGCTTGCCACCGGATTGCCGGGCAGGCCGATGCACCTGATGTGGCCGAGGCGGCCGAACATCAGCGGCTTGCCGGGGCGCATGGCGATCTTCCAGAAGCCGAGCGTCATGCCTTCGCCGGTCAGCACGTCGTGGATCAGGTCGTGATCGCCCACCGAGGCACCACCAAGCGTGACGATGACATCCGCGCCGGCCATGACAGCTTTCTGCACCAGCGCAGCGATGGCCTCCTTGCGGTCGGCAGCAATACCGAGATCGAGTGCGCGAGCGCCGACCGACTGTGCCGTCGCGGCGACGCCATAGGCATTGGACGAGATGATCTGGTCCGGACCGAGTTCGCTGCCCGGCGGCAACAATTCGTCGCCGGTGGCGATGATGGCGACCAGAGGCCGTTTCACCACGTTGACCCGGGGATGGTTGGCCGATGCCGCCAGCGACAATGCCGCAGGGTCGAGCACGCGGCCTTTTTCCAGCAGGACGTCGCCTTTCGAAAAGTCGAGGCCGATGCTGCGGATGTTGCGCCACTTCGTCGTCGGTTCGGTCACTTCGATGTCGCCGCCGCCGAGGTCGCGGACATTCTCCTGGATGACGATGGTGTCGGCTCCGTCAGGCAGCGGCGCACCGGTGAAGATGCGCACGGCCTGTGCCTTGCCGACCGTGCCGTCAAAGCCGCGCCCAGCCGGCGCCATGCCGATCACCGAAAGTCTCGATGGCGCCGACGTCACATCCGTGGCGTGGGCCGCGTAGCCATCCATGGCTGAGGCGTTGAAGGGCGGCTGAGTACGCAGGGCGACGACCGGCTCGGCCAGCACCCGGTCCACCGCCTCGAGGAGCGGAACGCTTTCACCGGCCAGCGGCGTAGCGCCTTCCAGCAGGCGTTCGAGCGCCTCCGCGACGGGAACCAGCGCCATCAGGCGCGCGCCTTGTAGTCACCCGACTTGCCGCCGGTCTTTTCGACCAGCCGGATGCCGGAGATGACCATGGCTCGGTCCACCGCCTTGGCCATGTCGTAGATGGTCAGGCAGGCCACGGAAGCAGCGGTCAGTGCTTCCATCTCGACGCCCGTCTTGCCGGTGACACGTGCCAGCGCGGTGACTTTCAGGCCCGGCAAAGCGTGATCCGGTTCGATGTCGACGGAAACCTTGGTCAGAAGCAGCGGATGGCAGAGCGGAATCAATTCATGCGCCTTCTTTGCCGCCATGATGCCGGCGATGCGCGCGGTGCCGAGCACATCGCCCTTCTTGGCATTGCCGGCGAGGATCATGGTCAGCGTCTCGGGCTGCATCGCGACAAAACCCTCGGCAATCGCCGTGCGCGTCGACTCCGTCTTGTCGCCGACATCGACCATGTTGGCCTCGCCCTGCGTGCCGAGATGGGTGAGGGCGGCCGTCATCGTCAGATCGCCTCGACCGGTGCCTTGCCCGTCAGAAGCAGGCGCGTCGCCGTGGTGACGTCCTGTTGCCGCATCAGGCTCTCGCCGACAAGGAAGGTGCCGATGTCGCTCTTCTGCAATCTGAGGCAATCGTCATGCGTGAAGATACCGCTCTCGCTGACCAGCAGGCGGTCGGCCGGCACCATCGACGCCAGCCGCCCGGAGGTTTCGAGGCTGGTCTCGAATGTTCTGAGATTGCGGTTGTTGATGCCGATCAGCCGCGAAGACAGCTTTAGCGCGCGCTGCGTCTCGGCTTCGTCATGCACTTCGACCAGCGCATCCATGCCAAGTTCGAACGCCGTCGATTCGAGGTCGCGGGCCAAGGCGTCGTCGACGCTCGCCATGATGATTAGGATGGCGTCCGCGCCCCAGGCGCGGGCTTCGTAGACTTGGTACGGGTCGAACAGAAAATCCTTGCGCAAAGCCGGCAGGGCGACGGCGGCTCGCGCTCTGGTGAGAAATTCGGGCGCGCCCTGGAAAGATGGCGCGTCCGTCAGTACCGAAAGACAGGCGGCGCCGCCTTCAGCGTAGGCTTGCGCCAATGCCGGCGGATCGAAATCGGCACGGATCAGGCCTTTGGACGGGCTTGCCTTCTTGATCTCGGCGATCAGCGCGAAGGCGCCGGATTTGCGCTTCGCCTCGAGCGCGGCAAGAAAGCCGCGTGGTGCGTCGGCATCTTTTGCCCGCGCCTTGATTTCGGCAAGTGGCACGCGTGCCATTGCCACCGCGATCTCGTCGCGCTTGTAGGCCTCGATCTTGCGAAGAATGTCAGACACGCTCTATCCGTTCGAAATCTCGACCAGCCTGTCGAGCACCTGCAGCGCCCGGCCGCTGTCGATGGCTTGCGCCGCTGCCGCGATGCCGTCGCCAAGCGTCGTCGCCTTGCCGGCCACGACCAGTCCGGCGCCGGCATTCATCAGCACGGTGTCGCGATAGGCGCCGGCAGCCCCGCCCAGCATATCGCGCAAGGCCTTGGCGTTGTACGCCGCGTCGCCGCCGCGCAACTCGTCCTTGGTGTGGCGCGCCAACCCAACCGCTTCGGGGGTCAGCGTGAAGCTGCGGATCTCGCCGCCGATCAGTTCGGCGACATGTGTTTCGCCGGTGGTGGTGATCTCGTCATAGCCGTCGCCATGAGCGACCCACGCATGCTCCGCGCCCAGCGCCTTCAGCGCCTCGGCCACCGGCAGGATCCATTCCGGCAGGAACACACCGACCAACTGCCGCCTGACGCCAGCCGGATTGATGAGCGGGCCGAGCAGGTTGAAGATGGTGCGGGTGCCAAGCTCGACGCGGGTCGGGCCGACATGCTTCATCGCCGGATGGTGCGCGGGCGCGAACATGAAGCCGACCCCCGCCTCATGGATGCAGCGGCCGATGAATTCGGGCGAGATGTCGATCTTGACCCCGAGCGCACCCAGCACGTCGGCGGCGCCGGTCAGCGACGACAGACCGCGATTGCCATGCTTGGCGACCGGCACCCCACTGCCGGCGATGACGAACGCCGACCCCGTCGAAATGTTGACGCTGTGGGAATTGTCACCGCCCGTGCCGACGATATCGATGGCGCCGGCCGGTGCGTCGACGCGCAGCATCTTGGCGCGCATGGTTGCAACGGCGCCGGAAATCTCGCTCACCGTCTCGCCGCGCACGCGCAGCGCCATCAGGAAGCCGCCGATCTGGCCGGGCGTTGCGTCACCCGACATGATGATGTCGAAGGCCTCGCGTGCTTCCTCGAAGGAAAGCGCGCTTCCGGTCGCGACCTTGGCGATATGGGTTTTCAGCGCGCTCATCTTGTCGAGGCTTGGGCAACGGCGGCCTGGTCGATGCGAACGTCGTATTGCGTCTGCAGTTGTGCCACCAGTTGGTCGAGCAGATCATCCGACATGCCGGAGGTGAAGGATTTCTGCGCGTCGTCCGGCACCGAACTGGCATCGGCCCCGGCGGGCTCGAACACTTCGGCGATCTTGTACAGGATCTGTCCGTCGCCGGTGGGAGAGGGGATCAGGCCGGTGCCGCCTTCGCCGACACCGAACATCGCCGCCGCACCCTCCTTGCCGAAATCGACGTCGTCAGCCTCGCGTTTGACGCCGCGCTTGGTCTGCTTCTCCAGCTTCAATTCGCCGGCGATGACGTCGAGCGTGACACCGGCCTTGAGCCGCTTCTCGAGCTCGTCAGCCTTGGCGGCGAGCCGCTTGGTCGTCTCGGCAGCCGTCCAGTCGGCGACGACTTTCTGACGAACCTCGTCCAGTGTCCGGTCTCGGGCCGGCGTGATGGAAGCCACCTCATAGAAAACGAAGCCGTTGTCCGCCGTGGTCAAGGCGTCGTTTTCCGTCTTGGGTTCGGCGTCGAAGACAGCCTTGATCAATTCCGGCGATTGCGGCAGGTCCTTCACGATGGTCGCGTCGGGCCGCAGCCCGCTGCGATCGATGGCGTCGATGGTGACAACCTTCAGCTTCAGCTTGGTGGCGGCGTCGGCCAGAGAACCGCCGGCGGCGCGGGTGTCTTCGTAATTGTCACGCACATCCAGAAGAATGCGGCTTGCCTCGCCCAGCGCCAGATCCTTGCGGATCTGGTCGGACGCTTCGGCCAGCGGCTTCACGACTTCGGGCTTGATTTCGGTGACGCGCAGCAGCACCGGACCGAAGGCGCCCTGCACAACCTGGCTGACTTCATTGGCATTGAGTTTGAAGGCCGCGTCGGCGACGGCCTTGTCAGCGATCTTGTCCTTGGCCAGCGTGCCGAGCAGCGTGTCGGCCTGGGTCTTGCCTTCCGCCGTGACCAGCTTGTCGAAGGTGGCGCCGGCCTTGAGCGAATCGAGCGCCGCCTTGGCCGCGTCTGGCGTCTTGAACACAAGCTGCTCGATGGTGCGCAGCTCCGGCGTCGTGTAGCGCGCCTTGTTCTTGTTGTAGTCGTCGTTGACCTGTTGGTCGGTGACGGCGGTCGTATCCATGATGTCGACCGGTTCGAGCCTGACATAAGAGAATTTGCGGTATTCGGGCGCCGCATATGTCTTCTTGTTTGTGTCGAAATAGGTCGAGAGCACGCTGTCGGACGGCGCCTGGATCGGCTCGACCAGTGCCTTGGGCAGCGTCAAATAGTCGATGGTGCGGTCTTCGCCGCGATAGAGCGCGACCGCCTTGAAGAAAGTGTCCGGCGCCTTGAGGCCATCCGAGACCGCCTCGACGATTTGCTGGCGCACCGCCACCTGGGCACGGTTCTTCAGATAATCCTCAGGCCGCATGCCGATCTGCTGCAACATATATTCGAAGGTTCGCCTGTCGAACTGGCCGCCAGGGCCCTTGAAGGCCGGATCTTCGCGCGTCAACTCGGCCAGCCGGTCCTTGGAGAGGCCGAGGCCCAGCTTGCGGGCCTGTTCGTCGAGGACGGCTCCCGAGACGAGCTGCGCCAGCACCTGGTTGTCGATGCCGAGCGCCTTTGCCTGTTCGTGGGTGAGACGCTGGCCGAACTGCTGCGACATGACGGCGAGCTGGCGATCATAAGCCAAGCGATATTCGTTGAGCGACACCTTGGTGCCGCCGGCGGTTATGACCGAATCGTGGCCCGCGAAGCCACCCATCACCCGCCCGGAAATGCCCCAGGCGAGGAAACTCACAACTAGCAGCGAAAGCAGCGTTTTCGCGACCCAGGTTCCTGCCGCGTCTCTCAATATACCAAGCATGGACAATTCCGATTTATGCGCATTTTCGCGTGCGCCGAGTCTGAAACAAGCGCAATAGCGCCCTTCCGGGCCACTGTCGATTGCTTTGTGGCCTGATTTTGGTAGTGAGGGCCAAAGCCGAATATTGCCCGGAGAAGCAAACCCATGACGCCAGGAATTCGCCCACTCGTTGCCGGCAACTGGAAAATGAATGGCACCAGCGCCTCGCTCAATGAGCTCAGGATGATCGGTAATGGCTTCATGAGCGGGCTCGACGCGGAGACCGAAGCGCTGGTCTGCGTCCCAGCAACCCTGCTTGCGCACGCGACGGAAATTCTGTCACGCACGCCGGTCCATGCCGGTGGCGAGGATTGCCACACCAAGGAAAGCGGCGCCTACACCGGCTGCATCTCGGCGGAAATGCTGAAGGATGCGGGTGCGAGCCATGTCATCGTCGGCCATTCCGAATGCCGCGAGCAAGCAGGCGAGGATGACGCGACGGTCCAGGCCAAGGCCTCCGCCGCCTGGCGCGCCGGGCTTGTGGCCATCATTTGCATCGGCGAAACGCAGGAACAGCGTGAAGCGGGCGCCACGCTCGACGTGCTGTCACGGCAGATCGCCGGATCTGTGCCACCAAGCGCCACCCCGTCCAACTCAATCATCGCCTATGAGCCGGTATGGGCAATCGGCACCGGCCTGACGCCGACTGCGGCCGATGTGGCCGAAGCACACGCGCATATCCGCGAAAAGCTCTCGGAAAAGCTCGGCAGCGTTGCGGCCAAGATGCGCATTCTCTATGGCGGCTCGGTCAAACCATCCAACGCTGTCGAACTGCTCGGCGTAAAGAATGTCGACGGCGCGCTGGTCGGCGGCGCCAGCCTGAAAGCGGCGGACTTCCTTGCTATCGCCGAGGCTTATCGCAACATCGCCTAGGGGCAGACGGCGCCGGAAATCGTTGCAAAGGGAGCGTTGCTTCCCATATTCCGGCCACGGGCTTGGAAATGCCGTCAAAGCATTGTATTGAGCCGCCTCCAATTCACCGGTCGTGTCCGCGGCCGGGCAAGGCCTTGCCAGGATAAACTATGGAAACCGTACTGATCGTCATCCATCTCATGGTTGTGCTCGCCCTTGTTGGCGTGGTGCTGCTGCAGCGCTCCGAAGGCGGCGGCCTGGGCATCGGGGGCGGCTCGGGCTTCATGACCGCGCGCGGTGCGGCCAATGCGCTAACGCGTGCGACGGCGATCCTGGCGGCCGCCTTCTTCGCCACCTCGCTGACGCTGTCGATCGTCGCCCGCTACGGCGAGAAGCCGATCGACATCCTTGACCGTGTGCCCGCGACATCGGACGGCGCCGGCAAGGGCGTGCTCAACCAATTGCCCGGGACGACCACCCCGGCGCCTGCCGGCAATGCCACGCCGACGCCGCCGTCCGGCAATGACGCCGCCGCAAAGCCTCCGGCGACGGCGCCTGCCGCCGGTTCGACTCAGCCGGCGGCAAACGGCACCACTCCCGCTGCACCGGCGACCCCGCAGGTCCCGAACCAGTAGTCTCCAACGCCTGAAGCCGCGACCTGTTGTCGTTTGAACACAGTCGCGGCAAATGCGGCACGATCACGAAGATTCGAGTGGGTGCGGCGCGGCCTCGCGCTTGAGGCATCCGCGCTTATTCGACTATAGATTGCGCGCGGCATTTCCGGCGCCCTTGGGGGGCGCTGGGCGACGCCGTGGGCAACAGCATAGAACGATCGGATCTTCGCCATGCAGCTTCGCAGCTTCATTTTCCTGGGACTTTGCGCCGCACTCGGCATGAGTTCCCCGGCTTTCGCCGGTGTGCCGGCCAATATGGCCGTATCGGCTGACAAAACCAGTGCCATCAACGTCGCCGTCAAGAGTGATTCGGCGCAATTGAAGCTTCTCAAGAAGAAGAAGAACCCGACACCCGACGATCTCGCCCAGATCAAGAAGATCGAGGCCAAGATCGTTGCCGACAAGGAAGCCGCCAAGGCCAAGGCGCTCGAAGCCAGAAAGCTGGCAATGCGCGAAGCGGCGAAGGCCAAGGCCGACGCGGAACGGCAGGCGTTCCTCGCCAAGCGGGGCAAGAGCGCAACCGAAGTGGCTGACGCCAAGCCGGCCAAGAAGGCTGCCAAGGTCTTTGAGCCAATCGAACCGATCGAACCGATCCAGTCGGCTGAGTCGCTCCCGGCCGAAGCGATGAATGTCGCGTTGACCGGCAACAACGGCGAGCTGCGCAGCGAAGTCGTCGGCCAGAAGCAGGCGAGCGGCGGTCTGTTCGCTGGCCTCTTCGGCGGCACCTCCTCTTCTTCGATTTCATATCTCCCCGAGACGCGTGTGCTGGACCAGGCGCTCGCCAAGAAGGAAGCCAAGAAGCAGTTCAAGGTGAAGCCGGAGTTCGTCCCGCAGGACGTGGAATTCACCGGTTACGATGCGGGCACCATTGTCATCGACACCAGCGCCCGCCGCCTCTATCTCGTCGAATCGTCTTCCACCGCTCGCCGCTACGCCATTGCGGTCGGCCGCGAGGGCCTGCAGTTCAAGGGCACGGTTGCGGTCGGCGACAAGCAGGAATGGCCGCGCTGGATCCCGACGCTGGACATGCAGAAGCGCGAGCCGAAGCACTATGGCCAGTACAAGGACGGCATGCCTGGCGGCGGTCAGAACCCGCTCGGCGCGCGCGCCATCTATCTCTATGACGGCAAGAAGGACACGCATCTGCGCATCCACGGCACCATCGCGCCGCAATCGATCGGAACCAGCGCCTCTAACGGCTGCTTCCGCATGATCAACGAGCACGTCATGGACCTCTACAGCCGCGTCAGGGTAGGCACCAAGGTCGTCATCATCTGACGCCTGCGTCCCTCATGCCGAAAGGGCCGGCCTTGCCGGCCCTTTTGTTTTGCCTTGCCTCTAAGCGCGTCGCGTTGAAACGGAAACAGTCGACGCGCTTTAGATCTTCGTTTCATGCATGTCGTTGTCCCAAAACCGCTGCACACTTTTGGGCGACATGCATAGGACATCACGCCTTTTTGGGAAAAAACCTTCGCGGCGGTTTTTTCTCTGGCGGAATCAATCCGGCCGCGTTAAGCGATGACTCCCATGGCGCGATATGTATTCATCACAGGCGGCGTGGTTTCCTCACTTGGAAAAGGCATTGCCGCAGCGGCCCTTGGGGCTCTCTTGCAGGCGCGAGGCTATCGCGCGCGCATCAAAAAACTCGACCCCTATCTCAATGTCGATCCGGGCACGATGTCGCCGTACCAGCATGGCGAGGTTTTCGTCACCGATGACGGCGCCGAGACCGATCTCGATCTTGGCCATTACGAGCGCTTTACAGGGCGCTCGGCCAATCAGCAGGACAACATCACCACCGGCCGCATCTACAAGAACATCATCGAGCGCGAGCGGCGCGGCGATTATCTTGGTGCCACCGTGCAGGTCATCCCGCACGTTACCGACGAGATCAAGAATTTCGTCCTTAATGGCAATGACGACTATGATTTCGTGCTGTGCGAGATCGGCGGCACGGTCGGCGACATCGAGGCGATGCCGTTCCTCGAGGCGATCCGCCAGCTTGGCAATGACTTGCCGCGCAACAACGCCGTCTACGTGCATCTGACGCTGATGCCCTACATTCCGACGGCGGGTGAGCTGAAAACCAAGCCGACCCAACATTCGGTCAAGGAATTGCGTGGCATCGGCATCGCGCCCGACATCCTGCTGGTTCGCGCCGATCGCGCCATCCCCAAGGAAGAGCGCCGAAAGCTGTCGCTGTTCTGCAACGTCAGGGAAAGCGCGGTAATCCAGGCGCTGGACGTGCCGCACATCTACGACGTGCCGATGGCCTACCACAAGGAAGGGCTCGATTCGGAAGTGCTTGCCGCTTTCGGCATCGATCCGGCGCCGAAGCCGCGCATGGAGCCCTGGCAGGCGGTGTCCAACCGCATCCACAATCCGGAAGGCGAGGTCACCATCGCCGTGGTCGGCAAATATACCGGCCTCAAGGACGCCTACAAATCGTTGATCGAGGCGCTTTCGCATGGCGGCTTGGCCAACCACGTCAAGGTCAAGCTCGACTGGATCGAATCGGAGATCTTCGAAAAGGAAGATCCGACGCCCTGGTTGGAAAAGGTCCATGGCATCCTGGTTCCCGGTGGCTTTGGCGAGCGCGGCTCCGAGGGCAAGATCCTGGCGGCGAAGTTCGCGCGTGAACGCAAGGTGCCGTATTTCGGCATCTGCTTCGGCATGCAGATGGCGTGCATCGAGGCCGCGCGGTCGCTGGCCGGCGTCGAGCACGCCTCATCGACCGAATTCGGCCCAACCGAGGAACCGGTGGTCGGCCTGATGACCGAATGGCTGAAGGGCAACATGCTGGAGAAGCGTCGGGAAACCGGCGATCTCGGCGGCACGATGCGGCTCGGCGCCTATCAGGCCGATCTCGCCAAGGGTTCCAAGATCGCCGAGATCTATGGCGATACGCAGATTTCCGAGCGCCATCGCCACCGCTACGAGGTCAATGTCGACTACAAGGAGCGGCTTGAGGATTGCGGCCTGGTGTTTGCCGGCATGTCGCCCGATGGGGTGCTGCCGGAAACGGTCGAATACCCCGATCATCCCTGGTTCATCGGCGTCCAGTATCACCCGGAACTGAAAAGCCGGCCGCTCGACCCGCATCCGCTGTTCGCCAGTTTCATCGAGGCGGCGGTGGAGCAGAGCCGGCTGGTGTAGCGACCACTGGCTGGCAGGGCGATGCAGACCTATGTCGCGCTTCTCTACAGCATCATCCTAGGGCAGGGGCGGCGGGTGGTCATGGCCGACCTCAAGGCGATGGCCGAAGACCTCGGCCTGAAGAATGTTCGCACCTTGGTGGCGACCGGCAATCTCGTCTTCGAGACGTCGGCAACGGCCATCGCCGATCTGGAGCAACGGTTGGAAGCAGCCTTCGGCCGGCATGTCGAGATCATCGTGCGCGGTGCCGAGGAGTGGCTGACGCTTGCCGCCGGCAATCCGTTCCTGGGCGAGTCCATCGAAGCCGGCGACCAGGTCGCGGTGCGCGTGATGCGCCAGCCCGCGCCCATGGATGCTGTCGCGGCGCTCCAGGCCTATGCCGCCGAGGACGAAAAGGTGCTGTCGGTCGGCGGCGACATATGGGTTGCCTTTTCACGCGAGAGGCCAAGTTCGCGGCTGCTTGCGGCAACCAACCACAAGCGTCTGGGCATCGGGACGTCGCGCAACTGGAACACGGTGCGCAAACTGGCCGAGATGGTCAGCGCATAAAATTGGGGGCGGCATTGCGCCGCCCCCCATAATGCCTGTCAGGCCTTCGCGGTCTTGGCGCCGGCACCGAGTGCCGCGGTGCGCAGCACGTAGTAGATGATGCCGGCGATGGCGACGCCGAAGAACCAGCCATAGACGCCCCACCAGGACGGCAGCCAGTTGGTGAAGTTGGGCAGGATCGACGAGAAGATGGCGCCGATGCCGGCGGCGATGAAGGCATTGACGTGCCAGCCGCCCTGGAAGCGGAATTCGCCGTCCTCGCGATAAAGCGCTTCGACGTCGACCTCACCTTTGCGGATCAGATAATAGTCGACCATCATCACCCCGAAGATCGGTCCCATCGTCGCGCCGATGATGTTGACGAAGGAGGCGGCGCTGCCTTCCCACGGCGCGAAGGGATAGAGCACGAGCGCAATCAGCGCCGCGATATAGCCGCCCTTCTTGAAGTCGATCTGCCTTGGAAAGACGTTGGAGAAGTCGAAGGCCGGCGACACGAAGTTGGCGACGACGTTGATGCCAAGCGTCGCCACGGCGAAGGTCAGGGCCGCAAGGGCCGCCAGGAACCAGCTGTCGAATTTCGCCGAGATCTGGTCGGGGTGCAGCAGCACCTCGTGATAGACGTCATAGGCGGCAATGGTGGTGACCCCGGCGACCAGCGAGAACAGGATGAGGTTGACCGGCAGGCCCCAGATGTTGCCCTTGCGCAGCGATGCCTGATCGGGCGCATAGCGGGCGAAATCGCAGAAGTTGAGATAGAGCGCCGAGAAATAGGTTACCCAGATCGCGGCCACCGCAAACAGCGCGGTCCACGAACCCGGCGTGCCCGGCACGCCCGCATCCTTGGTCTTCTCCAACAGCACGTCCATCGGGATGTCGCTGGTGAAGGCGAAGGTTCCGGATTTGACGCACAGGTAAATCGCCAGGATCAGCATCATCACCCAGACCGCCGGACCAGCCCAGTCCTGGAAGCGGCGCACTGTTTCCATACCGCGCTGGATGATCAGCAGCTGCAGCGCCCAGATGACGACAAAGCAGATCACTTCCAGGCCCGAATGACCTAGGAAATGCGTGTTGGCGTTGAAATCGGCGAACCATTGCGAGCGGATCAAGAGCGCCACGATGGCGCCGGAGGCGGCGGCAGTCTGCGCGCCGTACCAGAAGCACGCGACGATGGCGCGCACCAGCGCCGGTATGTTGGCGCCCCAGATGCCGAAAGAGGCGCGGGCAAGCACGGGGTAGGGCACGCCGGTCTTCACGCCGGCATAGCCGACCATGTTCATCAGCGCATAGATGATCAGCGAACCGATGCCGATGGCGATGATGAAGTTGACGAAGCCGCCGCAGAAAAGGAACAAGCTGGCGGCCAGGTAGTAGCCCCAGAGGCTGTGAACGTCCGACGTCCAGACGTTGAAGATCGAGAATGGTCCCCAGTTTCGAACTTTGGCCGGAGCCAGATCCTCATTGTACAGATCAGGTGATGCGCCTTGTATCGTCATTAAAATGTCCTCCCCTTGATTGCCCGCGCGCCGCCGCGCGTTGGCCCCGCAAGGTAAGCCTGACGCAGGGGAACCGACAAGCAATCCATTTGCCGGCTTTGGCCTTAAAGATATTCAATGAGAACCGCGATTATCGATCGAACGCGATGGTGGGCCGCTTTGCATTTGTCGGTCGAGTGATTCGAATTTCGGCCTCTCGCGATTTTTCAAAATTCCGCTTCTTGCACGGAACCAACCTGCGGATGGAGCGTTTCATTGGGTTCGATCGTGCAGCGGTCGACCGGGAGGAAACAATGGATTATCTGCATTTCTTTTCGCCCGTGCGGATTTCGCGCGGGCAGGGACACCCTGCTGAAGAAATCGATAGTGTTGCCGAGGCCATGGTGTTCTTGCGGAAATGGCCGACGGGACGGCGCGGTCCGGTCTATCACTGCGCGCTGAATTGCTGCTCGGCCGCCTTGTCGGGCCAGATGTCGGCCGAGGAAGCAAGGAAAGCGTTTACAGGCTTTGCCCGCATTACGCGCCTTCTCGACGATGACATGGCGTTGCCGCTCGGCGGCGAAGGCGAAGCCAAGGTGTATGCGCTGAGGCGGTAAGCGCCTGTTCTGTTGATGATCTCACAAGGTCTCGCACCGTGGCGGCGCGGGCCTTGTTTTGGTGCGCTCCGAGATGACGGGCGTCGAAGTTCGTCCACATCGCATCGGACGCTTGCCTCAAGTGACGGAATAACGGTCGATCACCCAAAGCCAGCTGCCATCGCCTTGCCGCCGGGCAACCTCGCTGGTCACTTCGCCATCGGGGAGCCGGGTCGATGTGAGCGCAAGATCGCCGCATAGGAGGGCGGGACGCTGCTGTCCCACCGCAAACTTTCGTCCTGACGCGACAATCTCGACACAGTAGCCGCGAATGGCCTCCTTGCCGCGCAGCAAATTTCCGCCTCCACAGTCGATCACCGCGTCGGGTTCGAACAGAGCCGTCATGCCATCGACATCGCCCGCGTGCTGTCGCGAAACCAGCAGGGGCTCCAGATGCTGGGGATCGTAAACAGGTTTTCTCCCGGCTGGATCGTTCATGCTGACCTCCGCTGGTCTTGCGAACGCAATCCTAGTGCAGGCCGGCCGGATATGTCCGTGGCAAGTCGGAGAATGTTCTGGGTCAGCAAGCACGGCCATGCCGTGCAGTCGACACGTGACGAAGGCGTCACGTTGTGGCATACGATCATGCGCCAGGAACGACCCGGAATTGGTTTTGACGAAAGAAGCCGCGAAATATCAAGAACATAGGCTTGCCATTGCCCCAATGATGGATGGGGTAGATAGATAAGTAATATCAGATAGTTGCGGGATGCCGTGTGCAAAAATCGCACACGAAAATTCTGCTTCTCTTCCTTTTTCGTTCCCACGACGGAGCGGCCGAGAGCCCTATTCGGACGCTCTTTTGCCGACGAGATTGACCGTTCCATTGCGCACGTTCGCTGCGATGTCCGTGACCCTTATTGTCCATGCGGCGTCCAATTTGCCTGGGGTTCATGGAAGCTTTTCGAACCTTCTGCCTTGCGCCTCCAGCCGAATTGCGCGCGCTTATGAAAGAAGTTGGCGGGTCTGGATCCGCAGTGGTGCAAACTTGATCGCAGCGCTTATTCGGGGGTTCGTGTCGGAAGAGCGCCTTTCCCGACGTTCAGATGATCTGCGTTATCTTGCGGGTAAGCCGCTCAGTCGTTGCCGATCTCAGGGGCCGCTGAGACGATCAATGCGTTCGTCCCGTTAAGCCAACAGGGTGCGCAAAGCGTACTCCCTTGCCGCCGCCGTCACTGCGTTCATGATCTCCAATCACCTCGACCCCCGCTGCCCTGAATGCGCTGATGACTTTCATCAGTGTGTCGGCGACATCCCGCACATCACCCGCACAGGCTTCCATGCGTTGAATGGTCGACAACGAAACTCCTGCACGTTCAGCCAGGGTCTTCTGGTCAATTCCAAGCAGCGCCCGGGCTGCGCGCATCTGCGAGGCGGTAATCATCCTTGAATCTCCGGATCTGCGAATTTCCCCTCGCGCAAGCATTGATCGATCGACGGTCGCCGTCCGATGCCTTGGATGGAAGGCTGGTCCAAAAGTGACAGCATCGACATTCAACCAGGGAGCACCAGTCGTTGCATTCCCCCCTCGATCAAGGCGAGCAGGCCCTTCAGAATTTCGATTGGGGGCGGCGGGCAGCCTGGAATATGCAGATCGACAGGCAGCACCTCCGACACGCCGCCCACGACGGCATAGCTGCCAGCGAAACAGCCGCCGTTCCTGGCGCAGTCGCCGAGTGCGACTACCCATTTGGGGTTGGGTGTCGCATCCCAGGTCCTCTTCAATGCCTCGCGCATGTTCTTAGTGACCGGCCCTGTGACAAGCAGCACATCGGCATGGCGCGGCGACGCGACGAAACGGAATCCAAAGCGCTCGATGTCGTAGAAAGCGTTGTTGAGCGCGTGCATTTCGAGTTCACAACCGTTGCAGGAACCGGCGTCGACCGCCCGGATCGACAGGCTACGTCCCAGCCGTTTGCGAGCGGCACCATCAAGGGCGTTGGCGAGTTCGTCGATCGCGGCTTCGCGTGCCAAGGGTGGGCGCTCGGTGAGCGGGGGTCGTATCAGGCTTTCGAAGAGAAGCTTGCGCATGATGGCGTGCCTTTAGAGATCATGGCCGGAATAGGAGCAGTTGAACGACTTGTTGCAGAGCGGAAAGTCGGCAACGATGTTGCCTTCGATCGCCGCTTCAAGAAGCGGCCATTGAAACCATGACGGGTCACGCAAGTGGCAGCGCTCGACCAGGCCGCCTTCGCCAATGCGCAGCCAGGCGAGGATGTCGCCGCGGAATCCTTCGACCAGCGCCATACCTTCACGCGGGCCGTTCGTAGGGGGGACATTGGCGCGCGCCGCGGGGCCACCCGGCAGCCGTTGCAGGATTTGTTCGACCAGCGACAAGCTCTGCTGGACTTCGCGAATGCGGATCCAGACGCGGGCATTCACGTCTCCCTCCTCAAGGACAGGTACGTCGAAAGTGAGTTCGTCGTAAGGGGGGTAGCCGGGACTGCGCCGCGCATCGAAGTGACGGCCGGAGGCGCGGCCGACATAGCCGCCGGCTGCATATTGCCGGGCAAGCTCCACCTTGAGTCGGCCGGTTCCGACGGTGCGGTCCTGCAGCGAGGCGGTGTTGTCGTAGAGTTCAATCAGGCGAGGAAAGCGTTGCCTGATCTCCGCGATCACCGACCGAACCGCGCGCTCTCCCTCTTCGCGCAGGTTGCTTGCCACCCCTCCAGGCACGATGCAATCGCGCATCAAACGATGGCCGAAGGCGGCATCGCTGGCGCGCAGAACGCGTTCGCGCAGCACGCCGCAATGGGCGTGCATCAGTGCGAAGGCCGCGTCATTGCAGATGGCGCCGATATCGCCGAGATGGTTGGCAAGCCGCTCCAGCTCGGCCATCAGTGCCCGCAGCCAGAGGGCACGCGGCGGGACCTCGACACCGAGCGCCGCTTCGACCGCGCGGGCAAAGGCAAGCGAATAGGCCACTGTGCTGTCGCCAGAGGTCCTGCCTGCCAGTCCGGCGGCGCGATCGACGGGCGAACCCGCCATCAGGCCTTCTATGCCCTTGTGAACATAGCCGAGACGCTCTTCCAGCCGCACCACCGTTTCGCCGCTTGCGGTGAATCGGAAATGCCCAGGCTCGATGATGCCGGCATGCACGGGTCCGACCGGAATCTGGTGGAGGCCATCGCCTTCCGCGCCAAGGAAGCGGTAGGAAGACGCCGCGGCTGGAGGCTGTGGCCGCGTCGCCAGGGGATGGCTGCCCCCCCAATGGCCATGGTCAAGCCAGCGACGGGTATCGGGAAGCCCCTGCGGCAGCAACCCGAAAAGGTCAGCGGCAGCACGCTCAAGCCGCAAAGCGGGCGGATGCCGCTGGCCGACCGATGGGTAGCGGCCGCCAGGGCATTGCAGACTAATGACGCCGATGTCGCGAACCTCGTCGAGAAGCGCCATGTGGACGGTGTTCGGCTCCCCCCAGAGGCCGAGCAGGCTCCAGCGGCCCTCAGCGAGTTGCTCGACGGCAAGGCTCCAGATTTTCGGGGCCACCACGGCGCGCCTCGAAGGCGCGTGATGTTCGACAGGACGGCCGGCCTCGATGAGGTCGACCAGCGCCGGCATGCTTCTTTTGCTCATCCGCTTCATCCCAGAATGGCCGCGACATGCTGGAACCACGTGACCAGGGGCGATGGCAGATATACGCCGGCGCCAAATACCAACGCCAGATGGGAATACATCGGCACGTAGGATGCCTCGACGGGCGCGGTGCCGCCGCGCGGCTCGCCGAAGGCGACGCCGGTCAGCCGCAGCAGCAGGGCGCCGAAGGCGAGCAGAAGCCCGAACACCAACGGGATCGCCAGAAGCGGTTGCCTGGCAAAAGTCGAACTCACGACCAGGAATTCGCTCATGAAGATGCCGAGCGGCGGCAGGCCGGCGATGGCGACGACACCGATGACCAGCGCCCAGCCAAGCCCGGGATGGCTTTCCGTCAGCCCTCTTATGTCGGCGATCTTTTGCGTCCCCTTGACCTGCGCGATGTGGCCGACCGCAAAGAAGATCGCCGACTTGGTCAGGCTGTGCATGACCATATGCAGCAGGCCGGCAAAGTTCGCGAGCGGACCACCCATGCCGAAAGCAAAGACGATGATGCCCATATGTTCGATCGAAGAGTAGGCGAACAGGCGTTTGATGTCGCGGCGGCGGTAGAGCATGAAGGCGGCGAAGATGAGGGAGGTGAGCCCCATCGTGACCATCAACGGTCCCGGGGGTATCGCCTGCGGGCTTGCGGCCAGCAACAGCTTGAAGCGCAGCACGGCGTAGAGCGCGACATTCAGCAGCAAGCCCGACAGCACCGCGGAAATCGGCGTTGGGCCTTCCGCATGCGCGTCGGGCAGCCAGGCATGCAAGGGGGCAAGGCCGACCTTGGTGCCGTAGCCGAGCAGCAGAAAGACGAAGGCGACATTGAGCAAAGCCGGGTCGAAGCGGGCGGCATGTTCGATCAGCACTGTCCAGACCATGGCATTCGTACCCTCGCCGACGACCGGTTGGGCGGCCATGTAGACGAGGATGGTGCCGAAGAGGGCGAGCGCAATGCCGACACTACCCAGGATGAAATATTTCCAGGCCGCCTCCAGCGCTTCATGGGTGCGATAGATGCCGACCATGAGCACGGTGGTCAGCGTGGCAAGCTCCACCGCCACCCACATCAGACCGATGTTGTTCGACACGAATGCCAGGTTCATGCCGAACATCATGACCTGGTACATGGCGTGGTAAAATCGCAAGTTCGTTGCGGTCAGCCGGCCGGTGTCCAACTCGTGCGCAATGTAGGAGGCGCTGAACACACTGGTGGTGAAACCGACGAATGTGTTGAGCACGATGAAAACGATGTTGAGATCGTCGACCAGCAGATACTGCCCCGGCTGCGGCCGGTCGGTGACAAGAAGCGACAGCGCGGCAAGCAAGGTCAGGAAGCTGGCGACGACATTCAGGCGTGCCGTCACCCGATAGTTCGGTAGCACGGCCATGAGTGCCGCAGCCGCTGGCGGTATCAGCAAAATGGCGGCCACCGCATCGAAGGAAACCCCAGTCAACGGCGTTCTCCCCGATAGTCGTCGAGCGCACCAACATCCACCGAGTCGAACCTTTCGCGGATGCGGAACAGGAAGACGCCGATGACGATGAAGGCGATCAGGATCGAGAAGGCGACGCTGATCTCGACGACCAGCGGCATGCCCTTGGCGCCCGTGGCGGCCAGCACCAGGCCGTTCTCGAGCGACATGAAGCCGACAACCTGGCTGACGGCATTTCGGCGGGTGACCATCACCAGCAGCCCCAGCAGAATGATTGACAGCGCGAAGGCCAGATCCTCGCGCGCCAGCGGATCGGCCTCAGGGGTGACCCGCAACATCAGGACCATGGAGAGCGTCACCAGACCAATTCCCGCCAGCATGGTCGGACCGATGCCGACTGCGGTCTCGATGTCGCGATGGATGCCGAGCCGCTGAATGATGCGATGAAGCCCGACGGGAATGACGATCGCCTTGAACACGAGGGCGATCGCGGCGGTCACGTAGAGATGATGGGCGTCCTGGATGTAGGCCTGCCAGGCCACGGACAGAGCGAGGACGACCGCATGCAATGCAAACACGTTGATCAGTGCAAAGAGGCGATCCTGATACAACATCATGAAACTGACCAGCACCAGGCCGCCGGCAAGCAGATGAGCGATGTCGAAGGTGAGACCGTTCATCAAAGGCTCCGTGAGACGAACAGCAAGAGTGTGCCGAGCAGGGCCAGCATGAGCGCTGCTCCCAGGAAATCCGGAACGCGGAAGACGCGCATCTTGGCGATGGCGGTTTCGAATACGGCAAGGAGAATGCCGCAGACAGCAAGCTTGCCGACATAGGCGACGACGCCCAGACCGTAGGACGCCGGCCCGGCCTGGGCAGTCACCAGTCCCCAGGGAACGAAGACGCAGGAAATCAGCGAGACATAGAGCAGCAGCTTGAGGAATGCGGCGAACTCGATCATCGCTAGATGGCGGCCGGAATACTCCAGGATCATCGCCTCATGGACCATCGTCAGTTCTAAGTGGGTCGCCGGATTGTCGACGGGTATGCGGGCGTTTTCGGCGATCGCCACCATTACGAGGGCGATGAGCGACATGCCGAGCGATACCCGCAGACCAACCTCGGGTGAACTCATGAAGGTGGCGACCGTGGAAAGTTGTGTTGCGCCGGCGACGAGCGCCAGGCTGAACACGATCAGAAGCATGGCGGGCTCGGCCAGCGAAGCGATCATGACCTCGCGGCTTGCACCGATGCCGCCGAAACTGGTGCCGACATCCATCCCTGCCAGAGCCAGGAAGAAGCGTGCGCTGCCAAGCAGCGCGACGATGGCTATCAGATCGGCGGTCCAGCTGAAGGTGAGGCCGGTTGCGAATGTCGGGATGAGCGCGGCAGCGACCCAGGTGGCGGCGAAGATCAGGTAGGGTATGACGCGAAACAGCCAGGATGCGTTGTCCGCCAGGACGACTTCCTTGCGCATAAGCCGCAACAGATCGCGGTAGGGCTGGATCAGGGGAGGTCCCTGGCGCCGCAGCAGTCTCGCCTTCACCTTGCGCACGAAGCCGGTCAGCAGCGGTGCAAGCAAAAGCACCAGCATCATCTGTGCGCCCTGGACAGCCAACTGAAGGATCAGGGCCATAGCGCGAGCACCGTGAGCAAGATGACGAGATAGAGGAAAACGAGAGTCAGATAGCGTCGAATGGTCAGGAACTGCAGGCGGTTCAGCCTCAGGGTTGCAAAATCGATGGCGCCAGCGATCGGCTGATAAAAAGCCTCCCAGACCACATCGTGCATTTCGACAGTCAAACGCGCCGGGCCAGTCGCGCCGGGCGGTGGCATCTCTACCGTTTCCTTGGCCCGGAACGCGAATGTGCCGAAGACGCGGCGAATGGGCTGCGCGAAGCTGACTGCCGTGTATTGCGCGGCCGGCGTAACGTCCGGGAAACCACAGCCCCAGGCGGGGGCCCGGCGGAGCGCATGCGAGGCGAAGCGGTGGATCACGACTGCCGCGAGCGATGCGGAAGCAGCGATGAAAAGGAACACCAGCAGGCCATTGTAGGAGCTGCGGCTCTCGGCGATCGGTACGATCGACAGCCATGGTTGCGCCATCTGCACCGGCATGCGGTTGCCGATGAGCGAAAGCGTTACCGGTGAAAGACCGTCTATGACGAGGCCCGGCAGAATGCCGGCAAGCAGGCAAAGTGCCGCGAGGATGAACATTGCCGCGAGCGAATAGCGATCGACCTCGTGCGCACGCTCCACCACGGCGGTCCGGGGCCGGCCGAGAAATGTAATTCCGAACGCCTTCACGAAACATGCCGCCGCCAGCGCCGCCGACAATGCCAGCAGGCCACCAACGGCAGGCACCATAACCCTCAGACCCCACTGCGGCAGGTCAGGGCTCTGCAAGATGGCCTGGAAGGCCAGCCATTCGGAGACGAAGCCGTTGAAGGGCGGAAGCGCGGAGATCGAAACACAGCCGACCAGAAAGACAAAACTGGTCAGCGGCATCCGATGGATAAGACCGCCCAGCTTCTCCATGCTCCTTTCGCCGGTCGCCGTGAGGACGGCGCCGGCACCGAAAAACAGCAGGCTCTTGAAGAAAGAATGGTTGAGAACGTGGAACAGTGCGGCGGTGAGCGCCAGTGCCGCAGCCGACGGCATCGCGTTCGCCTTGAAGGCAAGCGCGAGGCCGAGGCTTATGAAGATGACGCCGATGTTTTCGATCGTGCTGTAGGCGAGGAGCCGCTTGAGATCCTTTTCCATCAATGCATAGAGGATGCCGAGAACCGCCGTCAGGCCGCCAAGGAAAAGCACGACGACGCCTGACCACCATGCCGGCTCGCCGAGTAGGTCGAAAATAACGCGTATGAAGCCATAGACGGCGACCTTGGTCATGACGCCGCTCATCAGGGCGGAGACATGGCTCGGCGCCGCCGGATGCGCGAGCGGCAGCCAGACATGGAGAGGGACGAGGCCGGCCTTGGAGCCGGCGCCGAGCAGCATGAGGGCGAGGACGGCGGCAGCGATGAACCGGCTTGGCTCGGCGGCCCGCATTGCGTCGAATGTATAGGTTCCAGCGGGTCCGGCGAGCAGACCGAAAGCCAGTAGCAGCGCCAGCGTGCCGAAGCTCGCCATCACCAGATAGATGTAACCGGCCCGCGTGTTGTCCTGGTCGCGATGGTGCGCCATGACGAGCGCCCACGAGGCGAGCGACATGAACTCCCAGGACAGCAGGAAGGTGAAGGCATCGTCCGCCAGCACGACGAGGTTCATGCCGGCGAGGAACGCCGGGAAGAACGGCAGCACCCGGTGCGGTGCGGCCTCATGGCGGCCGTAGCCCAGTCCGTAGAGGCTGGCGAGCGCACCGCCGAGGTTGACGACGACGAGAAAACAGGTCGAGAGCGCATCCAGACGGAAGTGAGCACCGATCCATGGCAGTCCAAGTGGCAGCGTGATCGTTGAGACGCCGGCAGGATCGCCTGCCAGCGCGCTTGTGACGATCACGAACAGGGCGGCCGAGATGCCAAGCGTTGCGCCATAGACCAGACGTGTCGCCGAACCACGCCGGCTGACCGCGACAGCCCCTATGGCGGTTCCCAGAAGCGCGGCGACGCCCCACAAGGGAAGGGCAACCATCGGCGTCACGGCAGGCTCTCGCCGGAGCCGGTCTCCGCATCGTCGGCGCCGGAAATCCTGGCTGGGTTGAAGCCCACCTTGAGCCGCACCCCACGCCCGCCAGCCTGGCTGGTCGCACCTTCCCCGATCAACTCGATGCCGGCGGTCTCAAGCGCTGCGATCAATTTCATCAGGGAATCGACATTACCCCGGATCATCCACTCGCTGGCTTCCATGCGCTGAATTGTCGGCACCGAAAGGCCGGACAATTCGGCAAGTCTGCGCTGATCGATGCCGAGCAGCGCCCTGGCGGCGCGCAACTGCGGAGCAGTTATCACAAATCGCCCCTTTTTCAGCTTTGAGACATAAGCTCTACACGTTGCAGCATACATTGAAATGCGCTATAGTCAATAAATGATGTTTTAGATATCATCTTTAGGTGTCAGCCGTTCATGGCTGGCTATCCCAGGCAGACGACGCAAACCGGGGCGCGTACCTTGAAGGACCTCAGCCCTCAGAAGCCGTCCTCAAGATCAAGACCATGCTTGGTTGAACCGCAGGATTTGGAACCCTGGCTACGATGGCTAAATCATGATCCGGATAGCAAAATATCACAGTGATTTCGGCAATATCGAAGTTCTTCGCGCGAAGGACACCGGCTCGTTCATCTATCGGCAGGGTGGCTGCTACCAAAGCGAGTGCGACCCAGATGGCGTAAGTGTGGTGCCTTACATACACGCGATCTTTGGCCTTCTCGCGCAAATGCAAGCATCGGATGTATTGATGATCGGTTGCGGCGGCGGCAGCCTGGGCACCATGTTGGACAGAGCCGGCGTGCACGTGACAATAGTTGACATCAATCCAAGCGCCTTCCGGATCGCTCACAAGTATTTCGGACTTCCTCGCGAGGTCGATTGTCATGTTGCTGACGGGCGCAATTTCCTGCGTGCCGACCGGCATCGCTACGACGCAATTGTCCTCGATGCGTATTCTGGAAGACGCATTCCAGATCACCTATGCGCCGAGACATTTTTCGGCCTTGTTCAGACACGCCTGAAAAATGCTTCCGGCTGTTTGTTCGCCAATGTTCATGCGGGCCATGACCTTGATCTGATGCCCGATCGCGTCGCCGCAAAATTGAACAATGTCTGGGCTGACGTAAGGCTGCTAGATGTTCGCGGCATGTCGGATCGCAACGCGATTGTCATGGCCGGCAAGGTGCGCAATCTCGTACAACCAGCCTTGCACATGCCACCTTCGATCGGAGCGGATGAGATCGCGCGAGACCTAAGTCTATTGGCGTTCAGGCCTTGGCTTTTGCGCCGCTGAAAAGCATGACGGCTGGGGATCATCTGATGCGACAACCAGAAGGCTTCCCGCGTAGCGTCAAATGGGTGCGGGTTTAGAGTGGTAGCGGAAGAGCGCTACCGCCTTCCCCCCGCTCATTGAACCGCCAGTTCAGGCTCCGTTCCTACGCCTGAGCGATTTTTGCCATCTAACTACGGGGTCAGAAACTCGAATCCCTTCGAAGTCCCCGGGATCGATGAAGCTGCGAACTACGAGCTCCCTATTGAGGGGCCGCATTTGCGCTGGGTCAAAGCTCGTTGCGTCCATTGTGACTACAAGATGTTGCGAACGATGGTCATTCGGCCTTTGCAGCAATGGAGGCGATTCTGATGCAACTGATGGCATCCCTGTCCTTGGCGACTTATCCAGACACGAATTCCGCGAAAATCGCGGCGAACGCGGTCGCTCTTGTCAAGCAGATCGACGCGGCGCTGCATGCCGTTGCCATCGACGTCGACATTCCCGACGTTTCGAACGCGCTTTCAAGTTATTTGCTGGACCTTCCCTACAAGATACAAGAAGCCGAGGCGACCAGTCGCAAGCGCGGTAAAGTTCTGCTCGAGGCAATTAACCAAGAGGCCGCCCGCGCCGGTGTGACCCTCACCACGCAGGAATTGACAGCACCACCGGCCTTGATGGGCGATGTTGCCGCGAAGCACTCCCGCTATTTCGATGTCTGTCTGGTCGGCTGGGCGCCGGACAATCAGACGGCGCGGATGCTAGCCGAGGCGATATTGTTCGGCTCGGGTCGACCGACCCTGCTTCTTCCCGACTCCACGGACGTCGGGGTGCTTGGACATGTCGTTATCGCCTGGGACGGCAGCAGAGTGGCCGCACGGGCAGTTGCCGACGCGCGAGCGTTTCTTGAACGTGCCTCGATGGTCACCGTTGTGACCGTGACCGACGAAAAGCCGCTTCCGGGACAAGGCATCGGCGAACGCCTTGCACTGGGCTTGAGGACGCGTGGTCTGGTGGCGGAGGCTGCCTCTATCCAGGCAGGGGACAGTTCAATCGGAACAGCGCTACAGGAGCATGCTCTCAAGATCGGCGGCAACCTGCTCGTCATGGGCGGATACGGCCACTCCCGCGTCAGGGACTTCGTACTTGGCGGTGCCACCGAAGGCATTCTCGCGGATCTGCGCCTGCCTGTCCTCCTGTCGCATTAGGTCGTGGCGAGATGAGAGGCGGCACGGATCCTATCCTGCGTTTCCACGGCGCAGCCCATGGCGTCACCGGCTCATGCTATGAGATCGAGGCGCCGCATTCGCGCATCCTTATCGACTGCGGCCTGTTCCAGGGATCGAAGTCCGAACGGGAATTGAACTACGGGGCGTTCCCGTTTCCACCGGATGCGATTGACGCTGTCATCCTGACGCACGCGCATATCGATCACAGCGGCCTTTTGCCGAAGCTGGTCAAACAGGGCTTTTCTGGTCCCATCCATACGACCCGCGCCACCATCGATCTCTGCTCGGTCATGCTGCCGGATTCGGCGCATATCCAGGAAATGGAGGTCGAGCACCTGAACCGCCGCAACGCGCAGCGCGGTCGCCCGCCCGTCGAGCCGATCTACAGCCAGCAGGATGCGGCCGCGTGCATGACCTTGTTCCGGGCCTTGGAATATGGCGAATGGACCACGGTCGCCAAAGGCCTCCGCGCCCGCTTCTGGAACGCCGGCCACCTGCTTGGCTCGGCATCGGTTGAGCTCGAGATCGATCGACACGATGCGCCGCTGCGCATCGTATTTTCGGGCGACATCGGTCCAGGCCACAAGCTGCTCCAGACCGATCCCGAGGGGCCAGCCGGCGTTGACTATCTGATCTGCGAATCGACCTATGGCGACCGCGACCGGCCGGACGTTTCGCCCGAACAGCGGCGATCCCAACTCGGTGATATCGTGCGTGACGCCGCCGCGGCCGGCGGCCCGCTCATCATTCCGTCTTTCGCTGTCGAGAGGACACAAGAACTGCTGGTCGATCTGCATTTGCTCATGAAAGTGGGGGAGGTGCCGTCAGCCCCGGTCTTCGTCGATTCGCCGCTGGCAACACGCGCCAGTGCGATTTTTGAGCGCCATGCCAACGAGATCGAACATGGTGACGTGCTACGCCAGGCCCTTAACTCGAAGGAGCTGCGCTTCACCGAGACGGTGGAACAGAGCAAGGCGATCAACCGCCTCACCGGCTTCTTCGTGGTGATCGCCGCCAGCGGCATGTGCGATGCGGGGCGTATCCGCCATCATCTCAAGGCCAATCTTTGGCGCAGGAGCGCCACGGTGATGATGGCAGGATATCAGGCCCAAGGGTCGCTTGGCAGGATCCTGCTCGACGGCGCGCAGCGTGTGCGCATCCAGGGTGAGGAAGTCGAGGTCAAGGCGCGTATCAGCCTGTTCGACCTCTATTCCGGCCACGCCGATGCCAGTGAACTGGTCGCCTGGCTCAAGGCCCGAACTCCAGTGAAGCAGCAGGTGTTCCTGACGCATGGAGAGGAAGCTGGACTCGGCGGCCTGCGCGTAAGGCTTGCAGGACTGATACCCGACGACAAGATCATCATCCCGAGGCTGGACGATGCTTTCCAATTGACCCCCGGTCGCAGTTTGCCGGTCGAGGTCAACGAGCCCCGCCGTTTGAGGCCGGAAAAGATTGCCCGTCTGGACTGGCACAATGACCTTTCGAAGCTTCTCCTGGATGTAAACGAGGCGGTCAGCGCCGCGGCCGACGAACGGAGCCGAGCAGCGGTGATCAGGCGCATGCGCAGGGCGCTCGACACCGGCGACAGCAGCATCTGAGAGCCTGACGGCGCACCCAAACAGTGCGCTGGTGATGGAAGAAAGCCAAAATGTCTCGAGCCACCTCATCGACCATTGCCTTGACCGGCCTCAGCGAAGCCGAGGCACAAGCTAGGCTTGTCACCGAAGGGTTCAACGAGTTGCCCAGATCCAACCGTCGGACGCCCTTGCGAATTGCTATCGAGGTCGTGCGCGAGCCGATGCTTGCCCTGCTGTTGGGTGGAGGCTGCGTTTACCTGCTTCTTGGCGATCTTCAGGAAGCGTTGATACTGCTCGCATTTGCCACCTTGTCGGTGGGGATTACCATCGTTCAGGAGGCGCGAACGGAGCGTGTTCTCGAGGCGTTGCGTGACCTGACAAGTCCGCGCGCCCTGGTAATACGCGATGGCGAACGCAGGCGGATTGCGGGTCGCGAGGTGGTGCGCGGCGATACGGTCGTGCTGGGCGAGGGGGATCGGATTCCGGCCGATATCTTGCTCATCCAGAGTCGGGATATCCAGACCGATGAGTCCTTGCTGACAGGAGAATCCGTGCCGGTGCGAAAGATTGCAGCCAGCGAAAGCGATCTGCCAGCCGAACGCCGGCCAGGGGGCGATGACTTGCCTTTAGCTTTTTCTGGATCACTCGTCGTTCGCGGGTCAGGCATCGGCGAAGTTCTGGCAACCGGGCCGCTCAGCCAAATCGGTGCGATCGGGCAATCGCTTAGCACGATGGAGACCGAAGCACCCCGCCTGCAGCGACAGACAAAACGCCTTGTCGGCATCTTCGCGCTGGTCGGCGGCGCGGTCAGTGTTCTCGCGGTCGTGCTTTATGGCCTGCTGCGTGGCGGATGGCTCGATGCGGTGTTGGCCGGTATTGCGCTCGGCATGTCGATGCTGCCCGAGGAATTTCCCATGGTGCTGACAATCTTCATGGCTATGGGCGCATGGCGCATCTCGCAGGCGCGCGTGCTCACGCGTCGTGCAGCAGCGATCGAGACGCTTGGCTCGGCAACGGTCCTTTGCACCGACAAGACCGGAACGCTGACCGAAAACCGCATGACAATTGCAGAACTGAGAACGCCCGATGGCAAACTGTTTCGCCTGCTGAACAACTCAAACACAGAGATGCCGGCGGCATTTGGGGAGTTGGTCGAGATCGGCATGCTAGCCAGTGCCGAGATTCCTTTTGATCCGATGGAAAGGGCATTTCACAAACTCGCGCAGGAGCGATTGCCCAAGCGCACAGACAGCACCGATCGGAAACTGGCCCGCGCCTACGGGTTGCGCCCTGAACTGTTGGCAATGTCGAATGCCTGGCAGTCGTCAACTGGAGGCGCCGACTGCCTGATTGCCGCCAAAGGGTCGCCGGAGGCCATCGCGGCACTCTGTCGTCTACCTGCGGATCGTGTCGCTTCGGTCAAGGATGTTGTGGACGCCATGGCAACGGAAGGACTGCGCGTCCTAGGCGTGGCGCGTTCTTGTCATGCTGGCGATCAGCTGCCGGACAAACAGACTGGTTTCGATTTTAAGTTCATGGGCCTCGTCGGACTTGCCGATCCCCTGCGTTCAGGGGTTCCGGACGCGGTGAGCAATTGCCGCTCCGCCGGAATAAGAGTGATCATGATTACCGGGGATTATCCCGCGACCGCGAGAGCAATCGCCAGTCAGGCCGGGCTCGATTTCAACGATGTCGTCAGCGGTGAAGAGCTCAAGACACTGGATGACGCAGCCCTGGCGGCGCGCGTGAAAACCGCGGCGGTGTTCGCGCGGATCATGCCCGAGCAGAAATTGGCAATCGTCAGAGCCTTGAAGGCCAACGGCGAGATTGTCGCCATGACGGGCGACGGCGTCAACGATGCTCCGTCGCTGAAAGCCGCAAACATTGGCATTGCCATGGGCGGTCGCGGCACGGATGTCGCGCGGGAGGCGTCGTCCATCGTCCTCCTCGACGACGATTTCGGGTCGATAGTCAAAGCCATCCGGCTGGGCCGCCGCATCTACGACAACTTGCGCAAGGCAATGGGCTTCATTCTTGCCGTGCACGTGCCGATCGCTGGGCTGGCCCTGCTTCCATTGCTGTTTGGGCTTCCTATCCTGTTCGGGCCAATTCACATTGCCTTTCTGGAGATGGTGATCGATCCGGTCTGCTCATTGGTCTTTGAAGCAGAAACCGAGGAAGACGACGCGATGAAGCGTCCGCCACGGGATCCGGAAGCGGCGCTCTTCTCGCGCTCGTTGATCGCATGGAGCGTTGTGCAGGGACTGCTGGCATTCGTGCTTGTTGCGGGCATCTTCCTCTTCGCCTTGCACTGGGGAATGCCTGAAGACGAGATTCGAGCCCTGACGTTCTTCTCGCTGGTGCTGACGATCGTTGGGCTGATTTTCGTCAACCGTACGTTCAGCGAGTTGCTGCTGACTGCTCTTTTCCGGCCAAATCGATCGCTTGCTTTTGTCGTCGTTGTGGTTGCAGCGGCGCTGGGCGGGACGCTTCTGTGGCCGCTCGCGAGTGATCTCTTCCAGTTCGGACCGCTGCACCTGGACGACCTCGCCGTGACGCTTGCGGCCGGGTTGGCAGTGCTGGTCTGCCTTGAGTTCCTGAAACATTTCTGGCGGGAGCGGCTGAAAACCTGATCATTGATGCAAGTCTGACCGTGGTTCCGACCAGCGCGAACGCCCAGCTTGCGGAGCGCGCGCTTTGACGGTCGGGCCGAGCAGTGATGAACCGAAAGGCGAACGATGCGTTGGTGCCATGTCTGAGGCGCAATCCGCAGGCTTTCGCAAAATGAGCAACGGAGCCAAATCAGATGACCGAACATTCGGCAACATCAGTCAACACCAAACGGTTGTCCGAACAGGAGTTGCGCGACATTGACGCCTATTGGCGAGCTGCGAACTATCTCACGATCGGCCAGATCTACCTGCTCGACAATCCGCTGCTGCGTGAACCGTTGCGGTTGGAGCACGTCAAGCCGCGTCTCCTCGGCCACTGGGGAACGTCGCCCGGCCTGAGCTTCATCTATGCGCACCTCAATCGCGCGATCCGGCTCAGGGACGCAGATGTGATCTATGTCTGCGGCCCCGGCCATGGCGGCCCGGCAATGGTGGCGAACACCTATCTGGAGGGCACCTACAGCGAGCTCAATCCCGACATTGCGATGGACGAGCAGGGGATGCACAAGCTGTTCCGTCAGTTTTCGTTTCCCGGCGGCATACCGAGCCATGCAGCACCGGATGTGCCCGGCTCGATCCACGAGGGCGGCGAGTTGGGCTACTCCCTTTCGCATGCCTATGGCGCGGCCTTTGACAATCCGGATCTTGTGGTCGCCTGTGTCGTCGGTGACGGCGAGGCTGAAACGGGACCACTGGCAGCCGCGTGGCATTCCAACAAATTCCTCAACCCCGCGCGCGACGGGGCGGTGCTGCCTATCCTGCACCTGAACGGCTACAAGATCGCCAATCCAACCATTCTGGCCCGCATTCCCGAGGACGAATTGCGCGCGCTGTTTGCCGGCTACGGCTATGAGCCGCTGTTCGTGGAAGGCCACGAACCTGCCCTGATGCATGAGCGGATGGCGAGCGTGCTCGACGATGCGCTAGACCGCATCCGCGCGATCCAGCAAGCCGCGCGTGCTGGCTCGGCGTCGCCGACGTCGCGACCAATATGGCCGATGATCGTGCTGCGCAGCCCCAAGGGCTGGACGGGACCGAAAGAGGTCGACGGTCTGAAGACAGAGGGCTTCTGGCGCTCGCACCAGGTTCCCTTGTCAGGCCTTGCGGAAAACCCCGCCCATCTCAAGCTGCTCGAGGAGTGGCTGAAAAGCTACCGGCCCGAGGAACTGTTCGACGCCGCCGGCGCTCCTGTCGCCGCGATTCGTGCCACGGCACCCCAGGGCACGCGGCGTATGAGTGCAAACCCACACGCCAATGGCGGCCTGCTGCGCAGGTCTCTCGAACTGCCCGGGTTGCATGACCACGCCATTGCGCTCGAGCGCCCCGGCGGCGTCAAAGCCGAGTCGACGCGGGTCATGGGCAGTTTCCTGCGTGATGTCATGCAGTTAAACGAGGCCTCGAAAAACTTCCGGATCGTCGGCCCGGACGAGACTGCTTCGAACCGCCTTCAGGACGTGTTTCAAGTGACTGAGCGTGGCTGGATGGAGAAGATCCTGCCCGAAGACGTTCATCTGGGGCGCGATGGCCGGGTTCTCGAAATCCTCTCCGAGCACACCTGCCAGGGCTGGCTCGAAGGCTACCTGCTAACCGGGCGCCATGGTCTGTTTTCCTGCTACGAGGCGTTCATCCACATCGTCGATTCCATGTTCAACCAGCATGCGAAATGGCTGGACGCCTGCCGCGACATCCCCTGGCGGCGGCCGATCGCATCGCTGAATTATCTGTTGTCGAGCCATGTCTGGCATCAGGAACACAACGGCTTCAGCCATCAGGACCCAGGATTCATCGATGTCGCTCTCAACAAGAAGGCCGATATCGTGCGGGTCTACTTGCCACCGGACGCCAACACCTTGCTGTGCGTGACCGACCATGTGCTGCAGACCTGGAACCGCATCAACGTCATCGTCGCCGGCAAGCCACCATCATGGCAATGGCTGTCAATGGACAAGGCAATCGTTCACTGCCGGGCAGGGATCGGCATCTGGGACTGGGCGTCAACCGACGATGGGACCGAGCCCGACGTCGTGATGGCTTGTGCAGGCGACGTCCCGACCCTCGAAACGCTGGCCGCGGTGCAGATTCTCAGGCAACAGGTTCCGGATCTCAGGATCAGGGTGGTCAATGTTGTCGACCTGATGACACTCCAGCCGAAGGAATATCATCCGCACGGTCTGTCGGATCGCGAGTTCGATGCGCTGTTCACCACCGACAAGCCTGTCATCTTTGCCTATCACGGCTATCCCTGGACTATTCATCGCCTGACCTATCGACGCACCAACCACGACAACATCCATGTGCGCGGCTACAACGAGGAGGGCACGACCACGACACCTTTCGATATGACGGTGCTGAACAGTCTCGACCGGTTTCATATCGTCCAAAGCGTCGTAGATTGGGTTCCGCGACTGAAGAGCATGCAGGTCGGCATCAAGCAGGCGATGGACAGCAAGCTGCTTGAACATCGAGCCTATATTCGCGCCCATGGGCAGGATATGCCGGAGATCCTTGAGTGGAAATGGGAACAGGATGCCGATGCGGGGCCGAAGCGTCCGGATTGAACGGATGCCCGTTCGCAAGCGCATAGGGGCGGCAAGATATCGGATGGCTTCATGACCGATGCGATCCTTGTCCTGAACGGCGGTTCTTCAAGCCTGAAGTTCGCCGTCTTCGAAGAGCGCGACAAACTTCCGCTTCTGCTGCGCGGCAATGTCTCCTCTATCGGTCAACAACCGCGGCTGCGTGTCGAGGCCACCGTCGGCAGGTCCAAGATCGACAGGAGCCTGGGCGAAGCACCGATCGATATGGACAAGGCGTTCGCGGCGGTCGCCTCCGTGCTCGCCGATAACGATCTCCTGCGTCGCATCGACAGGGTCGGCCACAGGATCGTTCACGGCGGGCGTGACTTCACCGAAGCGACGCTGCTCGACGAACGCACGCTCAAAGCATTGCGCCTGCTAGAGTCGCTGGCGCCCATCCATCAGCGGATCAATCTCGAGATTGTCGCACTGGCTGCTGAACTCTTGCCGCAGGCCCTCCAGATCGGATGCTTTGACACCGCGTTTCATTCGGCCCGGCCGGAGCTTGCAAAAATATACGGGCTGCCGCGCGCGATGACCGAGGCGGGCATCGTTTCCTACGGTTTCCACGGCCTGTCATATAGCCATATTGCTGCGAAGCTGCGTGACCGCTACGCCGCGCGCGCCGGGGGCCGTACGATCGTCGCCCATCTCGGCAGCGGCGCCAGTCTGTGCGCAATGAATTCGGGACGAAGCATCGCCACGACGATGGGATTTTCGACCCTGGACGGCCTGGTGATGAGCACGCGTTGCGGCGCGCTCGACCCGGGGGTCATCCTCCACTTGCTGCAGGAACGGCGGCTGTCTGCGGAAGGACTGGTCACGCTTCTCTACGAGCAATCCGGTCTGCTCGGTGTGTCCGGGATATCTGGGGATATGCGGACCCTGATCGGCTCAGACGACCCTGCCGCCGCCGAGGCTGTTGATCTCTTCGTCTACCGCATCGGACGTGAGATAGGATCGCTGGCCGCTGCCATGGGAGGACTGGATACGCTGGTGTTCACTGCCGGCATTGGCGAAAACGCGCCACTGATCCGGGAAAGGATCAGCGCCGCCGCGGCCTGGCTTGGCGTCGGTCTCGACGACGAGCGAAACCGGGAAGGCGAGGAGGTGGTCAGCGCCGCGAATTCCCGCGTCGATGTTCTTGTCATTCCAGCGGATGAAGAAAGCGCTGTGGCCGCGAAGATGCTCGTATTCTGAACCAAGTGCGGCTTGATCCAGCACTTCGACCGCTTCTTCATCATGGCGGCCAATCCAGCGATGAACGCCCGCGTGCCGCCGCCAGTTCGAAGCAATGCTCCGACAATCCATCGCAATACCAGCGCTTCAGCCTGTTGACTTGGATCAAGGCAACGAAACGCGGCTCGGCTTAGGCTTCTCGCAAATGGAGAAGCTCGCAATGCCTATCGAATCGATCGTAGTCATAACCGCCGTAGTCCTCGCATTCGTGTTCTTTTCGGCCGTATTGGCGTTTGGACAGATCACTTATGACCGCCCCCCCAAGCCAGGCGCTCGCCGGCGAAACTAGCGTCTGGGGAGGCGATGAAGACCTACCTTGTTGAGGAAATTGAAGACGGCGCAGTAGTTGCGACGCACCTTTTTCAGGCAGCGACCCCGTTCCAGGCCGCCAGCGGTGCTTGTCGCCGGCCAGTCACTCTTCGACGAGGCGAATCCAATTGGATCAGGGTTACAGAAACTGTGATCCGCGCCGGGCAGAAAGCTGGGAGGGTTCGCGTCTTCGAATACTACGGGCTAGGACGAAAAGCTGCTGGCGCAGGCCCGCCGCGTCAATCTTCCTCGTGAAATCCTGCAAAGTGGCTTTGCGCAGCGGGCGGTGAGTCGGCCTGCCGTCCTCCGCGAGTTCCTGAGGTGGTGCCTCGAGATAAACAGCGATTGATCGCGTGTTTTGCAGAATGATTTGTCATCTTGCCTGTGACTGTATGGGACCGCGGCAGCTAGGCGACTGATCGCGCCCCAAGCTCCCGCCGCACCAGGACCAGCGTCGCATCGTCGGGATCGGTGGTGACGGTAAAACCCATGTCGCGCTCAACCTCGATCGCAGCACGGTTTTCACGGCTCTCGATCGACTCGATCGCCTTGAGGCCGAGTTCCTCGGCATATTTCGCGACATAGGCGAGCAGCTCCCAGCCAACGCCCAGATGCTTGCGATCCTGGCGAATGCAGATCGCGACCTCGCCGTTTCGATCGGCTCGATCGCTTGCCAGCGTCGCAACCGCGATCAACATGCCGTCGGTCGAGAATGCCAGAAAATTATGAATATGGGCGTCGTCTGAACGCGTCATCGCCACCAGTCGTTCATGCGAAACTTCCTTCACAGCGCCGAGAAAGCGGAAGCGCAGGTCGTCCGCGGTCACATGGGTGAAGAACTCGGCCAGCGTTGGCTCATCTTCTGGGCGCGCACGGCGCACTTCGAAGCGAAAGCCGGTATGGGTGGTAAGTGTGTTGTCCATCGTCATCTGGTCCTTGAACTGAGGCCGGTTCTTCGGCGTCATTGTCGTCTCTTGCGCAGGCAGGCGCCTTTCATTCGCTCATGCAGTGGAGCGCGTCGTGCTTGACGATTTCGATGCTGCGCAGGTTGAGCAGCCGGATGACGCCCTTGTCCTTCAGCCGGGTGAAGACCCGCGATACGGTCTCGATGGTCAGGCCGAGATAGTCGCCGATGTCCATACGTGACATTGGCAACTCGACCTGCCGCAACCCGCCCTGCCGCTCTGCCATATCCACGAGGAAAGCGGCGACGCGTTCGATAGCGTTCTGGCGGCCGAGGACCAGGAGGTGTTCCTGCGCCCTTGTCAGGCCCTTGAGCGCCAGGGGCAGCAGCTGATGGGACATGTCTGCTCCAGCGCTGAAGCGGAAGGCGCGCACCCCGCTGGCGTTGATCGCTTCGGCAAAAAAATGATGCGTCGTGTCGGCTTCAAAACCGAAAGTCTCTCCGGCGAGGTGGAAGGCGCTGATCTGCCGGCGGCCGTCTGCGAGCAGGCGATAGATGCGCACGGCGCCGAATTCGACCTGGTAAAAAGCACCCGCCTTCTCGCCTTGAGCATAAATCTCCGAGCCGGCGGGAAAGAAGCTGACGGGCTGTTGCGTTTCCGAGCCAAATGCCGCCGGCAGGCCTGGCTGAGCAGAATGCGACGGCAATGAAATTCTGGAGGCGGTGTAAGCGTGCATGGCTGTGTTCCCGGTTGTTCCGTGACACAGCAATCGCGCGAATCCGTGGGTCGCGAAATTCGGTTTTGTCCCTAGGGGAAACTACCTAGACGCGCGGATGTTGATCCACATCAAGGGGCCGGTCGCGCCGGTAGCTTAAGTCCTCCTTCGCTTTGGGCAATAGCAATAGGGAGTCGTTTCGAATTCTTGCATCGGAACGGCCGGTGGACAGCGATGTATCTTCCGCAATTCCTGGTCGGAATGTTTTTGACGTCGGGTATCGTGTGTCTGTGGGCCTACGCGGCAACGGGTTCAATCTGGAGCGCGGTAGGCTGGACGATTATCGACCTGCTCATTCTGCAGGTCGCATACTTCGCCTTTGTCATACGCCTTGTTTACAAACGCACGACTGCAGACGCTGCAGCAAATTCGGCACCGCCAAGCCACGTTCAGCCATTCCGCCGCGATGGCATGCACTCTTAGGGCCGCCAAACCGTGTGACTCATCCGCCAACGGCCTTCCCCAAATCCAGCCGCGGCTTCAAGAGATCAGGTCCGACAGTCGCGCCGCCATATGCTCTCGTCACGCGCTAGTTGCCGTCATCGAACGGGTAAAAGTGGACTATCTTGAGTGTGACCGGGATGTCGTGGCCCTCGATCAGAACCGTGGCCCCACCGGTCCCCCAGATCGTCTTGCCAAGTTTCGGTAACGCGGCACCTTGCGGCCAGATCCATGCCAACCTCGACCTTGTCCGTTCTCTTTGCCATCATTGGACTCCCGTTCGCTTTCGCCTCGTATCTGCGTATCGCTTCCTGCTCCCAATGGGTCAGTTCGAGAGCAGCCGGTTAATCGCCCCTTGCTTCAGCAAGGAGCGGGTCATACCGCCAAACGCCCATTCGCGGATACGGCTGTGGCCGTAGCCGCCCGCGACCACAAGGTCGGCACCCATCGCCCGGGCGACTTCGGACACGGCTTCGCAAGCGTCCACTTGGCCGACGTCCAGAACTTCCGATCTTGCCTTGACGCCATGTCTCATCAGGAAGCGGAGCACATCCCCGACACTTTCGCGTGCGCTTCTCTGGTTTTGCTCCTCGATCGTCGCCACAAGGACATGTTGTGCACCGGTCAAAAAGGGCATTGCATCGGTGACCGCGCGCCGCGCCTCGCGGGTATCCTTCCAAGCCACCAGAACATTTTCGGACTTAAGCGGTGCAACCTTGTCAGCCGCAAGCAACACGGGCCGTCCGGCCGACAGCACCAACGTTCCGACATCGACCATCCGGTGGCGGTCGCTGGGAACGCCCCGTGCGGGAGCCCCGGTCACGACGAGGTCGGCGGCGCGTGCATGCATCGCAAGCAGACGTGTTGGATCGCCGATCTCCTCGCGCCAGGAGGCATCGTGTCCGACGACGACACTGAGGAATTCTTCCTTCAGAGTCTTCAGGCGATCCTCGATATCCGTGCGGCGTTGCCGCATGATTTCGGCTGCCGCCACGCCGCCATCGTCGCCTGGAACAAACACATATGAATCGGCCGCCGCAAAACCGATCAGGGTAGCTTCGAAGCGTCGCGCCAACTCCAGCGCATAGGTCGTTCGCGGCGCTGCCGGGGAATCGACGTCGAGCTGAACCATGATGGTGTTAAATGTCATTGCCGTGCCTCCGATGAGATTTATCGCAGGATCGCCGGAAGTGCGACCTTGCGCCTTGATACGCATCAAGGTCCGGCCGGTCAGGCGTTGGACAACACTTGTTTTCTCATTTCGTGTCCCTCCGTGCGTGCTTTTCACCCGGCGATCTCTTGGGTGCTGCGGAGCGTGGCCAGCCGGCGACTGCGCGCGTGGGCCTTGAGCAGAATCAAATCACTCGCGGTATGCGCCGTACTATGTTTTGTTTGGGCCCGGGATGAGGTTGAATGCGCATTGCAATCCTGTCTGACATCCATGCCAATCGCGAGGCGTTCGACGCAGTTCTGGAAGCTGTTCACGACCGCGGTAGTCCGGACGAGTTGGTATTGCTCGGCGATCTGGTCGGCTACGGTCCCGATCCCGTCTATGTGATCGAGAAGGCCGCCCATCTGATGGCTGATGGCGCGCTTTGCATCATGGGCAACCACGACGAAGCAGTGGCGCTGAACCTGAGCAACATGACTGAGAATGCGCGGTTCGCCGTCCAGTGGACTCGCAAACGCATCGCCTCGGCGCATCTCGATTTCCTGGCGCGATTGCCGCTCTCGCTGCAATCCGAAGACCGCCTGTATGTGCACGCAAGTGCCGAGCGACCGGGAAAGTGGCTCTACATACGCGACGTGGACTCAGCGGAACGCTGCCTCTCGGCAAGCGACGCCCGCTTCGTTTTCTGCGGCCACACCCACATTCCCGCCATCTACTACGCGCTTCCGGGTCGCCGGCCCATGCATTTTCAGCCGTATGACAATGTGGCTGCACCCTTGTCGGAGATGAGGCGCCACCTGATGATCGCCGGCGCTGTCGGGCAACCCCGCGATGGCAACCCGGCGGCGTGCTTTGTTCTTGTCGACACGCAGCGGCAAGAGGTCACGATGGTTCGTGTTCCCTATGATCACGAAGAAACAGCCCGCAAGATCCAAGCCGCCGGCTTGCCTGGATGGCTTGGCATGCGGCTGAAGATCGGCCGCTAGGCTTCAAGGAGACGTACTTGATGCAAAGGTTTGACGCAGGCGCAGTCATCGATGGTTTCGAGCTGGTCGAAAAGCTCCCCTCCGGCGGCATGGCCTCGCTCTGGCGGGCGACCAACCCACGCTATGATTTTCCGCTTGTGCTGAAGATCCCTTTTCTCGACCCGGGCGCGGATGTTTCCGTCATAATCGGTTTCGAGGTAGAGGAGCTGATCCTGAAACGCCTGTCGGGACCACATGTGCCGCGTTTCGCCGCATCCGGCAGCCTGGCGCAGGTTCCCTACATAGCCATGGAGTTCGTGGTCGGAACGGGCCTTGCAGATATCGTCGGTGGCGCGCGTCTGCCTTTGGACGAGGTGGCAAGGATCGGCATCGAGATAGCGACGGCACTCGCCGCCCTGCACCGGCAGAAAGTCGTTCATCTCGATCTCAAGCCGGAGAATGTCATTCTCGCCAAGCGCGGCGCGGTGCTCCTCGACTTCGGGCTCGCCCGGCACGCGGAGCTTCCCGATCTTCTCGGCGCGGAAAGCTCCGTGCCGATGGGCACCGCCGCCTATATTTCACCCGAACAGGTGCTCGGGGAGCGATCCGATCCCGCAAGTGACCTGTTTGCGCTGGGTTGCATCCTCTATCAGTTGGCTACGGGCGATGAGCCGTTCGGGCGGCCGGCGACTTTGGCGGGAATGAAGCGCAGGCTCTATCATGCGCCTAGATTGCCGCGGGATATCAACGACGCCATTCCGCGTTGGCTGGAAGCTGTCATTCTGAAATGTATGGAAGTTGACAGGTCTCGACGATACATCGAGGCGGCGCACATTCTCTCCGATCTCAGGAACCCCGACCAGGTCGTGGTCGCCAGGCGCAGGCCCCAGAACGAGGGGGGGTGGGCTGCGATCACCAGCCTGTTTCGCAAGACAGATGACAGGTCGCTCGTCGGCAGGCCGAGTTCGATAAGGACACAGGCGGGACCGTCGATTGTTCTGGCCGCAGTCGACCTGGCCAATGGCAGTGATGCGCTGGCGGGTGAGGTTCTCAGCGAGACCGCCCGTGTGCTGGCCTCGCGCGAGGATTCGTGGCTGGCCTGCGTGACTGTCCTGAAGACCGAAATCGTCGGCAAGACGCCGGCGACCGACGAGACAGGGCGCTCGGTCTATTTGAAGCGGCTCGTGGCGCTGAAGGATTGGGCCCACCCACTGCATCTGCCGGAAGACCGCATCAGCTATCATGTGCTTGAAGCGGTCAGCCCCGCCGATGCGATCCTCAGCTACGCTGAGCACAATGACGTCGGGCATATCGTGGTTGGAGCGCGGGCGTCCTCGGCAATCCGCCGTCACCTCGGCAGCGTCTCGACCAAAGTCGTGGCACAGGCCCTTTGTTCGGTTTCAGTGGTCCGATTAAAGGCGGTCGAGGAACAAGGGCGGCAGCTGCTTTGATGATTTCGGTGCGGGTTCAGGGCGTTTGACACGGATCAAGGATGGCCGGTGTCGTTGCCCGTCAGATGGCTGTTCAAATGGAGAATAACCATGCAGACGAATGAAACCCCGCGGTACGACGCCAGCGTCAACACGACGGGTTGCTGCCCCAAATTCAATCCCGAGGGGTGGGACAGCCAGGACCTGCACTTCAAGGACAAGCGGTTCGTCAAAGCCACAACCCACAGCGTCATGCATATCCCGATGAACATGGGCAGCGTGTTCGCGCGCGTTAACAAGCACATGGAAGACGCCGACGCTTCCGACGAAGGTCAGTTCATTGTGCTGAGCAGAGAGATCTCCCCCTGGAGCAGCGAGCATCTGTTCGCGGTTTCGAAGCCGGTCGCCGGCGAAGAGATGACCACGCTGAGCGGGGACTTCATAACGAAGGTGTTCGAGGGGCCGTTCAGCCAAGCGAGGACCTGGGACGAAGAGATGCGGCAGATTGCGCGCGATCGAAATGCAGAGCCAAGTGACGTGTATTTCTTCTACACGACATGTCCGAAATGCGCTGAAGCCTATGGCAAGAATTATGTTGTGGGCATTGCGGGAGGGTGAATCGCGACCGGGGGACGCCGTTCCGAGGGTGTGTTTAGCTGCCTGCGGCCAGTCGACCATTGGCAGGCCGCTGAGCCGGGTAATATTCGGCGAATCATCGATTCATGCCGGCGCTGTGGAGTCACCGGGACCTAACCTTGGCGATTCTCGTCTCCGGATCGCAATAGATGCCGTAGAGCGTTTGCAGGATGCGCTCGACCTCCACCGAAGCCAGCCGATAATGGACCTGCTGGGCATCACGCCTTGTGTCCACGAGTTTGAGCGCACGCAATTTTGAAAGCTGCTGAGACAGTGCCGACTGGTTCATTGCGACCAGTTCCGCCAGTTCGTTGACGCTCGTCTCGCCATCCAGCAGGTGGCACAGGATCATGAGGCGCTTCTCGTTGGCCATCGCCGCGAGCAGTTCGGAGGCTTCCCGCGCCATCTTGTCCAGCTCAGTGATTCTTATGTTGCGCATGTGAACACATTATCATATTAAGAGTTACAAATAATAATAGTCCGGCGACCGCGTCTGTCAAGCCGATGAATCGATACGCGGGAGATTCCCGACAACACATTCGGTTGATCCGCATCAAGTCGCTTCCGGTCAAAATGGCGCAGGACTAGCCAATGCCTGCGTGGGAACAGCAATGTCGGCGTTGCGCCAAAGCGACGCCGCAAAGGAAGGAAAGAGCATGGCGCATGTTGTTGTCCTGGGTGCCGGACTGGGAGGCACCATCATGGCCTACGAGCTTCGCGACGAGCTGGCCAAAGAACACAAAGTCTCCGTCATCAACAATGGCAGCCACTATTCATTCGTGCCGTCCAACCCCTGGGTCGCCGTTGGCTGGCGCAACAGGCAGGCCGTCGAAATCGACCTCGCTCCGGTGCTGGCACGGCGCAACATTGGTTTCCATCCGCAGGGAGCCAGGCGCGTTCATCCGGCCGAACGAACAGTGGAACTCAATGACGGCTCATCCATCGCCTATGATTATCTGGTGATCGCCACCGGCCCTGAGCTTGCTTTCGATGAGATCGAGGGCCTCGGGCCAGAGCACAACACCCAGTCGGTCTGTCACATCGATCACGCGCTCAGGGCCAAGACGGCCTTCGACGCGCTCGTCGCCAAGCCAGGTCCGGTTGTCATCGGCGCGGTCCAGGGCGCGTCCTGCTTCGGGCCTGCCTACGAATTCACCTTCATCCTCGACAAAGCCCTGCGCGACGCCAGGGTGCGTGATCGCGTTCCCATGACCTTCGTCACCTCGGAACCCTATATCGGACATCTCGGCCTCGACGGCGTCGGCGACACCAAAGGCCTGCTCGAGAGCGAGATGCGCCAGCATCACATCAAATGGATCTGCAACGCCAAGGTCGACAAGGTCGAGCCGGGCAAGATGTTCGTCCAGGAAATCGCCGACGACGGGTCGGTCAGGCAGGCGCATGAATTGCCGCATGCCTACGCCATGATGCTGCCGGCCTTCCGTGGCGTTGCCGCGGTGCGCGGCATCGAAGGTCTCACCAATCCGCGCGGCTTCATCGTCGTCGACAAGCACCAGCGCAACCCGGCCTTCCCCGACATATTCGCGGTCGGCGTCTGCGTCGCCATCCCGCCTATCGGCAAGACGCCGGTCCCGGTGGGCGTTCCCAAGACCGGCTTCATGATCGAATCCATGGTCACGGCGACGGCGCGCAACATCGGCCGGCTGGTAAAGGGCGCGGAGCCCGACGCCCAGGGCACCTGGAACGCCGTCTGCCTCGCCGACTTCGGCGATTCCGGCGTCGCGTTCGTGGCGCAGCCGCAGATTCCTCCGCGCAACGTCAACTGGTCGTCGTCCGGCAAATGGGTGCACACCGCCAAGGTCGGCTTCGAGAAGTATTTCCTGCACAAGATCAGGGCAGGCAAGTCCGAACCCTTCTACGAGCGGCTTGCGCTGCAGGCGCTGGGTATCGACAAACTCAAACAGATCAAGGTCGAGGCGCCTGCGGATGTCCCGGGAGCCTGACCGGCGCAAGCCGCGGCTAGGCTTCTTGCGGACGGCGGTAAGCGGGCGCGGCGAAGGCCCGCAACCGCCAGCGGCAAATCTGGCGCAGCCTCTTGCGGCCAACGATAACATTCCTATATTTAGATATGATCATGTACAAATGGAGATGACGATGTCCCTCGACCGTTCCGTTCTCGCTTTCGCCGGCATCATGGTGCTTTTATCCGTCGTGCTCACCGCCTTTGTCTCGCCGCTGTTTGTCTGGCTGACGGTCTTCGTCGGGGTCAACATGTTGCAGTCGTCGTTCACCGGCTTCTGCCCGGCCGCGATGGTCTTCCGCAAGCTCGGCATCAAGCCGGGATGCGCATTCTAAGGAAGATCCATATGCGCACGCCTCTTTTGTTCGCCGCGTTGCTGGCGGCATCTCCGGCGCTTGCCGGCACGCTGACGCTGGCGCCGACGACGGTGACCGAGTGGAAGGCGGTCTATGGCCGCGTCGAGGCGCGCGACACCGTTCCGGCCCGCGCCCGCATCGGCGGCCTCATCGTCGACCTGGGCGTGACCGAGGGCGAGCAGGTCAAGGCGGGGCAGAAGATCGCCACCGTCCAGGATGACAAGATCGCCTTTCAGGTCGCCGCGCTGGATGCGCAGCTTCGCGCCCTGCAGGCACAGCTTGAAACGGCGCAGTTGGAACTCGCCCGTGGCCAGACACTGGTCGACAAGGGCGTCATCACCGCGCAACGCCTCGATCAGCTGCGCACCGAGGTCGACGTCGCGCGCAACCAGCTTGCCGCGACCGAGGCGCAGCGTTCGGTGGTCGTGCAGCAGGGCGCCGAAGGCGATGTCTTTGCCCCCGGCGACGGCCGCGTGCTGACCGTGCCGGTGACGCGCGGTGCCGTCATTATGGCCGGAGAAGTGGTGGTCACCATCGGCGGTGGCGGCGTGTTCCTGCGGCTGGCCGTTCCGGAGCGGCATGCGGCGTCCCTGAAGCAGGGCGCCGGCATCCGCATCAACGCCGGCGGCAAGGAGTCTGTTGGCCGCCTCGCCAAGATATATCCGCAGATCGACAATGGCCGTGTCATCGCCGATGTCGAGGTCGACAATCTCGATACCGATTTCATCGACGCTCGGGTGCTGGTGCAATTGCCGGTGGCTGAACGTTCGGCGCTGCTGGTGCCTGCAGCGGCGGTCGCGACCCGTTCGGGGATCGATTTCGTGCGCGTCGCTTCCGCCGGCACGGAGACGGAGCGGGCAGTGGTTGCTGGCGAGCGGATGGCGCGCGCTGACGGCGACTATGTCGAGATCCTGACCGGCCTTGCGGCCGGCGACGTCGTGGTCACACCATGAAGGGTGTTGCGTCATTCGGTACTGCCGGTGGATTGACGCGGGCTTTCATCGCCTCGCCGCTGACGCCGCTGTTCCTGGTTGCCGCCCTGGCCTTCGGGCTGGTGGCGCTGCTCACGCTGCCGCGCGAGGAGGAGCCGCAGATTTCGGTGCCGATGGTCGACATATTCGTGCGCGCCGATGGCCTCAAGGCCGACGACGCCGTCAAACTGGTCACCGAGCCGCTGGAGATGATCGTCAAGGGCATCGACGGCGTCGAGCACGTCTATTCGCAGACCCATGACGACCAGGTGATGGTCACCGCCCGCTTCATTGTCGGCACCTCGTCCGACGCCGCCGTACTGCGCGTCCACGACAAGGTCCGCGCCAACATGGACCGCATTCCCGTCGGCGTGCCCGAGCCGCTGATCGTCGGTCGCGGCATCGACGACGTCGCCATCGTCACGCTGACGCTGTCGCCGAAGCCGGAGGCGGCCGCGAATATGACCGCTAACGATCTCACCCGCATCGCGCGCGAACTGCGCACCGAAATCTCCAAGATCGATAATGTCGGCCTGACCTATCTGGTCGGCGACGCCGGAGAGATCATCCGCGTCAACCCCAGCCCGGAAAAGCTCGCCCTCTACGGCGTGACCTTGCAGCAGCTTGCGGCCAAGGTCTCGGGCGCGAACAAGGCTTTTCCGGCCGGGCGCGTGCGCAATCAAGGCGAGCAGATCGACATCGTCGCCGGCGAGACGCTTGGCTCGCCGGACCAGATCGGCAATCTGTTGCTGACCTCGCGCGACAACCGCCCTATCTATGTCCGCGACGTTGCCGACGTCGCCTTCGCGACCGACACCGGCGACGTGCTGGTCTCGACGCTGACAAAGTCGGGGACGGGCGTGACGCGCGTGCCTTCAGTGACCGTCGCGGTCGCCAAGCGGGCCGGCTCCAACGCTGTCGCGGTCGCCGAGGCGATCCTGCACCGGGTCGACATGCTGAAGGGTGGCCTTATCCCCACCGACCTGTCGGTCGAGGTCACGCGCGACTATGGCGAAACGGCCAACGAGAAGGCCAACGAGCTACTCTATCATCTGGGGCTGGCGACGATCTCGATCATCGCGCTGGTCTGGATCGCCATCGGTCGCCGCGAGGCCATGGTGGTGGCGATCGTCATCCCCGTCACCATCCTGCTGACGCTGTTTGCTTCCCGCGTCATGGGCTACACGCTGAACCGCGTCTCGCTGTTCGCACTGATCTTTTCCATCGGCATCCTCGTCGACGACGCCATCGTCGTGATCGAGAACATCTCCCGCCACTGGGCGATGGGCGATGGCCGCGAGCGCCGCCAAGCGGCGATCGAAGCGGTGGCGGAAGTCGGCAATCCGACCATCGTCGCCACCTTGACCGTGGTCGCGGCGCTGCTGCCGATGTTGTTCGTTTCGGGAATGATGGGTCCCTATATGAGCCCGATCCCGGCCAATGCTTCGGCGGCGATGATCTTCTCCTTCTTCGTCGCGGTGACGGTGACGCCGTGGCTGATGATGAAATTTGCCGGACGCGCGCCGGTGCATGCCGACCAGGATCATGGCGGCGGCGGTCCGCTCGGCCGCGCCTACACGATGGTCGCCCGGCCGATCCTGGCCTCGAAGAAGGCGAGCTGGGCCTTCCTGCTTGGCGTCGGCGTGCTGACGCTCGGCTCGCTCGCACTTTTCTACACCGAGCATGTCACGGTCAAGCTGCTGCCCTTCGACAACAAGTCTGAACTCTCGGTGACCATCGACCTGCCGGAGGGGGCCTCTGTCGAGGCAACCGATCAGGTGACGCAAGCCGTCGCGGGCAAGGTTCTTGAACTTGGCGAAGTCCGGTCGGCCCAGACCCATGCCGGAACCGCTGCCCCCTTCAACTTCAACGGCCTTGTCAGGCACTCCTTCCTGCGCAGCGAGCCGCAGCAAGGCGACGTCGCGATCAACCTATCGCCGAAATCAGAACGCAGCCGTTCGAGCCACGATATCGCGCTGGACATCCGCGGCCGCATCGCCTCGCTGGGCGTTCCCGCTGGCACCAGCCTGAAGGTCGTCGAGCCGCCGCCCGGTCCGCCGGTCATGGCGACCTTGCTGGCCGAGATATATGGCCCCGACGGCGAGACACGCCGCAAGGTTGCCGCCAGGGTAGAGGCGGCGTTCCGCTCCGTGCCCTTCATCGTCGACGTCGACAATTCCTGGGGACAGCCGGCACGCCGGCTGCGCGCCACGATTTCCACCGACGATGCGGAGTTCTTCCATGTCCAGGAAAGCGACGTCTTCGACACGCTCGCCATCCTCAATGGCGGGAAGACCGTCGGCTATTCGCACCGCGGCGGTGGCCGCCAGCCGATTCCGATCCGCATCGAGCGGCCGAAGGGCGAAAGGACGCTCGACGAGCGCTTCCTGACCACACCCATTCCGGCCAATGTCCTGCCCGGCGATCGCGGCGTCGTCGAACTCGGCGATGTCGTGCGGGTGACGCCGGAGCGCGCTTCGTTCCCGGTGTTCAGGCACAATGGCCGCGCCGCCGAGATGGTGACAGCCGAGCTTGCCGGCAGCTTCGAGGCGCCACTTTACGGTATGCTCGCCGTCAGCAGGGCCATCGACGCGCAGGACTGGACCGGACTGCAGAAGCCCGCAATTTCGCTGCATGGCCAGCCGGAGGACGAAAGCCGGCCGACGCTTTTGTGGGACGGTGAATGGGAGGTCACCTGGGTGACCTTTCGCGACATGGGGGCTGCCTTCGGCGTCGCTCTGCTCGGCATCTACATTCTGGTCGTCGCCCAGTTCGGCTCGTTCAAGGTGCCGCTGGTGATCCTCACCCCGATCCCGCTGACCTTCATCGGCATTCTCGGCGGACACTGGCTGTTCGGCGCGCCGTTCACCGCCACCTCGATGATCGGCTTCATCGCATTGGCTGGCATCATCGTGCGCAATTCGATCCTGCTGGTCGACTTCATCCGCCACGCAGCGTCGCCGGATAGGCAATTGAGCGAGGTCCTGATCGAGGCCGGAGCGATCAGGTTCAAGCCGATCCTCCTCACCGCACTCGCCGCCATGATTGGTGCGGCGGTAATCCTGACCGACCCGATCTTCCAGGGGCTGGCGATCTCACTGCTGTTCGGTTTGGCCTCCTCGACGCTGCTGACGGTGCTGGTCATCCCGGCGATCTACCGGGTGCTTCGGACCTGATTTGGTGAGGGGCACCATCGACGACCACAGCAGGAAGTGTTCAGCCACTCCGGCAACAGGCGAATTAGGCAAGAATCTCAGCATCCAGCCAGGTACCACGTTCGCCACTGACAATTTCGACGGCGTCATCGAGCTTGCCGATAGCAGCAGGCTTGCCTGTCGCTTCAATGAATTCGATTGCAGCGTTGACCTTCGGTCCCATGGAGCCGGCCGGAAAATTCTTCCCGGATAGCCCCTTGGGGGTCACGCGCCGAAGCGGCCGAGCGGCTGCTGTTCCGTAGTCGACATAAACGGCGTCGACATCGGTCAACAGGAGCAGCATGTCAGCTTTCAACTGGCGGGCAAGCAGCGAGCTTGCCAGGTCCTTGTCGATGACTGCTTCGACGCCGCAAAGCGTGCCGTCGTCCCGGGCAATCACCGGAACACCGCCGCCGCCGGTGCAGATGACGATCACGCCGCGCTCGACCAGGAACGAGATTACAGACGCTTCCAGGATTTCCAGGGGCCTGGGTGAGGGCACGACACGGCGCCATTTGTCGCCATCGGGCGCTATCTGCCAACCGCGCTCGCTGGCAAGCCTATGTGCGGTTGCCTCGTCGTAGACCGGGCCGATAGGCTTCGTCGGGTGAGCGAAAGCGGGATCGTGCGGATTGACCTTCACCTGTGTCAGCAGGGTAGCAAATAGCCTCTCCTTGAGGAGGTTGCCGAGTTCCTGCTCAATGACGTAGCCGATCATCCCTGCGCTTTCGGCGCCAAGCACGTCGAGTGGAAATGTGCGGCCATCCGAAGTCGCCGCTGCCTGCAGGGCCAGAAGTCCCACCTGCGGACCGTTGCCGTGAGTGACTACAATTGAGTGCCCTGCGTCGACCAGATTCGCCAATACAGCCGCGGCGCGCACGATGTTGGCGCGCTGGTTGCCGGCTGTCATCGGTTCTCCACGACGCAAGAGCGCGTTTCCGCCTAGAGCAACGACGATAAGCATCTCAGTTGCCGATCGTTGCCACGAGCAGGGCCTTGATCGTGTGCATCCGGTTTTCGGCCTGGTCGAAGACGATGGACGCTGCCGACTCGAACACCTCGTCGGTGACCTCCATGCAGTCGATGCCGTATTCCTTCGCAACGAAGGCGCCGATCTCGGTATCGGTGTCGTGGAATGCCGGCAGGCAATGCATGAATTTGACGTGAGCGTTGCCGGCGGCAGCCATCACCTCGCTGGTCACGCGGTAGGGCGTCAAAAGGCGAATGCGCTCGGCCCAGCCCGATTTGTCCTCACCCATCGACATCCACACGTCGGTGTAGACAAAGTCGGCGTCCTGGACGCAGCTCGTGACGTCCTCGTCGAGCCGGAAGCGGCCGCCGCTGCGTTCCGCCAGGTCCCTGACATGAGCGCAGAACTCCTCGTCCGGCCAGAGTTCCTTTGGCGAGGCGATGCGCATGTCGATGCCGACCTTGGCTGCTCCCAGGGCGAGGGACAGCGCGACATTGTCCCGGCCCTCACCGACGAAGGTGACGGTCATGTCCGAAAGATGCTTGTGGGTGAATTCCCGCATGGTCATGAAATCGGCGAGGATCTGCGTCGGATGCGCCTCGTCGGTAAGACCGTTGTAGACCGGCACGCCGGCATATGTGGCCAGCAATTCAGCCTGGTGCTGGCCAAAGCCGCGATACTCGATCGCGTCATACATGCGGCCGAGCACGCGAGCGGTGTCCTTCATGGATTCCTTGTGGCCGATATGGCTGCCGGTAGGGCCGAAATAGGTGACGTGAGCGCCTTGGTCATACGCCGCCACTTCGAATCCCGTGCGAGTGCGCGTCGAATCCTTTTCGAAGATCAAAGCAATGTTCTTTCTGACAAGACGCGGAATCTCGTGCCCGGCGAGCTTGGCCGCCTTGAGGTCGGAAGCCAGCTTGAGAAGAAAGCGGATCTCGTCGGCGGTGAGATCATCCAGGGTCAGGACGGAACGGCCATGAAGATTGATCGACATCGGGATTTCCTTTCGGGTCAAATCGGGTCGCGGGCAATCGGACAGGTCATGCAATGCCCGCCGCCGCGGCCGCGGCTGAGTTCGGCGCCTTCGACCGTGATCACTTCGATGCCCGCGCGGCGCAGCAGCGTGTTGGTGTAGACGTTACGGTCGTAGCCGATGACCACGCCGGGCTCGACCGCAACGACATTGTTGCCATCATCCCATTGCTCGCGCTCAGCCTCGTAGCGGTCGCCGCCTGTGGCGATGATGCGCAGCGATTTCAGTCCAAGGGCTTCGGCAACCACAGCCGTGAACGGTTTTGCCTCATCGGTGACCTCGACCGCCGCCTCGCCATCGCCCGGCCGCAGCGAGAAGGTGCGCAACCGGTCAACCACCGGCGGATACAGGGTGACGAGATCGCGGTCGCAGAAGGTGAAGACGGTGTCGAGATGCATGAAGCTACGGTCGCGGGGCATCAAGGCGGCAATCACGCGCGTCGCTTCACCGGAGGCGAACAGGTTGCGTGCCAGGTCACCCACGGCTTGCGGCGTGGTGCGCTCCCCCATGCCGATGAGAACTGTTCCACCACCGATCGGCATTACGTCGCCGCCTTCCAGGCTGGTGCCTGTTCCCAAATCCGGCGACACGAAAGGAATACCGCTGTCGCGAAAGTGGGGATGGAAACGGTAGACGGCTTCGACATTGGCCGCTTCCGGGCGTCTGGCAGGCCAGTACATCGAATTGACAGAAACCGAACCGTAGATCCAGCACGAGCTGTCACGGGTGAAAAGCTGGTTCGGCAGCGGCGGCAGCACGAATTCCTGGGGCGCGAGCGTCCTTCCGGTCAGGCCTTTCGGCTCGAAAGGAAGCTCCGCCCGCGCAATGCCCCCGACAAGGTAAGACGAAAGCAGCTCTGACGGCATTTCGTTGAGCCATCCGCGCAGCTCGCCGACCATGTCGAGCCCGACGACGCCGGGATGAACCCGGCGGTCGAGAAGCCAGTCGCGTGCCTTGGCCAGGCTCATTGTCTCAGCCAGGAGCTCCCCGAAGGAATGCACCAGCACGCCGCGTTCGCGCAGCGCATCGACGAAGACATCGTGTTCCTGGCGAGCCCGCTTGACCCACAGCACGTCGTCGAAGAGCAGCGCCTTGCAGTTTTCCGGTGTCAGCCTGCGCAGGCTGAGGTCGGGACGGTGGACCATCACCTCGCACAGACGGCCGACTTCGGAATGAACACCCAGCTTCGTCATCGAACCAATCCATTCAAAGCGGGCTGACGGCACCGATCCACATCTCGTAAACGGCGAGGATGGCGACGGCGACAAGGGCTGCGGCGAGTGCTGCTTCGACAGGATGGAACACGCGCTGACTGGTTTCGCGCCGGGCCCAGATATAGAAGATGATGCCGGGCGCATAGAGGATCGCGCACATGAACAGGTATGCCGGCCCCGCTGCATAGACGAGCCACAGCCCGTAGACCGTTGCCAGCAAGCCCGCAAAAAGCGGACCGGCGCGCTGCTCGCCGCTCTCGTAGCTCTCGCCCGTCAGCGCGAGCTTGGCCGCGTAAGCTCCAGAAAAGATGTAAGGAACCAGGATTGCGGCCGACGCGATGTAGAACAGGGCCTGGTAGGTGCTTTGCGCGAAAAGCGTGATCACCAGGAAGGCCTGAACGAGCAGGTTGGTGATCAGAAGCGAGATCGACGGCACGCCGCGGTCGCTTTCGCGGCCGAAGAATTTTGGCATCGTGCCGTCCTTGGCGGCGACATGCGGAATTTCGGCGGCGAGCAGTGTCCAGCTCAGGAAGGCGCCGATCACGGACACGACCAGCGCGATGTTGATCAGGATGGCGCCCCAAGGACCTACAATCGCCTCCAGAACACCAGCCATGGAAGGGTTCTTCAGCGCGGCGAGCTCAGGTTGGTTCAGGATGCCGAGCGACAGCAGCGACACCAGGGCGTAGAGCGCGAGGCAGGTGAAGAAACCGAGAACTGTCGCCGTGGCGATGTCCTTGCGGCGCTCGGCACGGCCGGAAAAGACGCTGGCGCCTTCGATGCCGATGAACACCCAAAGCGTCACCAGCATCGTGCTCTTCACCTGCGCGGTGATCGAGCCGAGACTGGCGTTGCCGAGACCTGTGAAGTCGAGCGACCAGACCTGCAGTTTGAAGGCGACGGCAACGACCCCGACGAACAGGACGATCGGCGCGATCTTCGCCACCGTGACGATGAGATTGATGATAGCCGCCTGTCGGATGCCGGCGAGAACCAGGATGTGGATCAGCCACAGCAGGACCGATGCGCCGAGCACCGCCTGCCAGGTGTTTCCATCGCCGAAGGCCGGAAAGAAATAGGAGAGCGCGCTGAACACGATCACTGCGTAGGAAACGTTGCCGACCCAGGCGCTGATCCAGTAACCCCAGGCGCTGTTGAAGCCGATAAAGGGGCCGAAGCCGGCCTTGGCGTAGGCATAGGGCCCGGCATCGAGCTCGGGCTTGCGGGTCGCCAGCGATTGATAGACGAAAACCAGCGCCAGCATGCCGACCGCGGTGATGGCCCAGCCAATCAGGATTGCGAGGGGACCGGCACCTGCCGCCATGTTCTGCGGCAGGCTGAACACGCCGGAGCCAACCATGGAACCGATCACCAATGCGGTCAGGGAACCCAGTCGAAGTTTCGTTGGCGCCGCGGTCGCGACTTTCGCAACAGGGATGTTGAAATCAGCCGTAGTCATGATGCTCTCCCAGATTTGAGGCTCTGATGGGAGGCAGTGAACAGCAAAAACGGGCCGGCAGCTTTGACGCGGGTCAATAACCGTTTTCTGTACGGGGGCACTCGGGCGCTGTTTCTGGCTTTGGATTGCCGCACCAAAGTCGCTCGGACCTGCGCTCCACTTGCACCTCTCGAGATCCGTCGAGGGCGCGAATCGGATTTGGTGCATTGACAGGTCGTCAGGCGATGTCCGCCGGCTTGGCTTTGCGTTTTCGCCCCGTGATCATGGCCCGTACCAGGTTTTCGCGATGGCGAAAGCTTGCCAGCGCAACGCCGCCTATATGGAAAAGGACCAGCACAAGTAAGCCGTGCGCGCTTAGGCTGTGTGCCGTTTCGACCCACGACACTCCGAAATAGGCGTCCGTCGTCATCAGCCAGCCCGTCAACGCAGTTGAAGCCATCGCGGCGATCAACACGACCACCATCGCGCCGCCAGCCGGATTGTGGCCGATATAGCGGGCTTCGCCACCGCTCAGTATTGCCCAGAGATAGCGCAGCACCGTCGCCGGATCGCGCACGAATTGAGAGAACCGGGCATAGGGCGTACCTAGGACGCCCCACAAGAGCCGCATAGCGACCAGTGCTGCGGCGACGTAGCCGGCCCAATGGTGAATGTCCTCTGAGGAATGGGAGGTGAGCCAGGCTGTGACGAAGCTGAGCACCAGCGCCCAGTGGAAACTCCTCACGACCCGGTCCCAGACGCGCACCATCTCTTGAGATGGTTGCGCGTCCGTGGCTATCGAAACGTTCGGATCAATTTTCGCCGGCTTCGGCATTGTCGAGCTTTTCAAGGGTCTCGGCATTGTAAGCCAGGTTCACCTTCTTGCCGGCCTTGTCGACCGCATAGACTTCATAGCAGCCCTTCTCGACCTTGATCTGGCGGACGGTGAGACCTTCGCCGGTCAACTGCGCCTCCAGCGTTGCCTTGGGCTTGAACTGCGATTTCGGGGCGGTGCTGCAGCTGCCGCCGGCGGCGAGGGCCGGTCCTGCAACCATGCCGGCGAGAGCGCCGAGAACGAGTGTGCGATACATGATGGCTCCATTCGGGAGGTTGGGCGCGAATGTTGCGCCTGCGGTTGGGACTTCGATCGTTCGTGCCAGACAGTGATTTCGCCGTCATTGGTGCGACATAGCCAATTGAACCTGACAACTGGCTGACAGATCATCGGCCCCGTTGATGGGCTTGCGCCGATCAGTTTGATTTGGCGCAAGGACGGTGGATGACCTCGCGAGCAGGATGACGGTCGAGACGTAGAGCGCTTCTGCTGCCGTCCTGAAGGAGATCGCCATGAAAACCATATCGAGGAGAGCAGCGCTCGGGCTTGCCGCCGCGATGCTTATGGCCGGCGGAGCCGGCGCCGTCCAGGCTGCTTCGCCTGTCCAGATCTCGCTGTGGGACAAGGGCGCGAGTATGGAGATGCCGATGGGGCTCGCCTATGCGGCGCCCGGACTCGATCTCGCTAAGGCGACCATGGGCATCAAGGCTTTGCCCGGTACTGTGAAGGCCGGGGAGGTCACATTCAATGTGAAAAATGACTCCAAGGACACCGTCCACGAAATGATCGTGATGTACCTTGCCGAACCCGGCAAGCCGCTTCCTTACCTTGAGGCCGAGAACCGGGTCGACGAAGACAAGGCCGGCGACAAGGGCGAGGTGTCGGAGCTCGATCCCGGCAAATCAGGCTCCCTGACCGTCGAGCTAAAGGCTGGAAAATATCTGCTTATCTGCAACGTGCCAGGTCACTATGGGGCGGGCATGTGGGCTGAATTCACCGTCGATCCATAGGCCCTGAACCAGGCTGCCCTACCTAAGACTGTCGCAGTCTCACAAGGTTGCCGGAATCGCCAGTCTTGTCGCTTTGGCCGCCGCACAACAGCAAGGTTACCCCTGAAGGCAAGGTCAACACAAGATACGTGACCGTCTTAAGCCTCGCGATCATCGAGGATGCGAACCGGGCTTGGTGCGCTGGCAGATCGTCAGGCGATGTCCATCGGCTCGGCTTTGCGTTTTCGCCCCCATGATCATGACTCGGACCAGGCCTTCGCGATGGCGAGGGCTTGCCAGCGCGAGGCCACCCGGCAAACAGCGCAAGGTAACGACGATGCAACGGAGCGACCGGTGAGGCCGCTTTGGCCATGTTTGGTGAAGGTGATGCCTCATCCTTGGTCCCTGCCTCCGCTGTCAGCACGTTGTCAGCTTGGCTGTTTTAGCCGGGTGCCGCGACCATGAATGATTCCCCAAACGCGCTTGTGGGGTCGCCGCAAGCGATCAGGAGCCTTTCGAACATGCAGCCTTTCAAGACCGGACTGGTCCTCGTTCTCCTAGCCGTGTCGGCACCCGCCTTTGCCAACGCGATCGTAAACGTCAAGCTATGGGACAAGGACGGCGTCGCGAACCCCGACGCAAAGATGGGAATGGGCATGCCGGCAAACATGAGCATGGCAACGATGAGGATCAAGCTGGATCAAACCGTCGTGCCCGCGGGCAAGGTGACCTTCGAGGTTCAAAACAGCTCCAAGGACGCGGTCCACGAAATGATTGTGGTGCCGGTGACCGATGTCAAAAAGACCACGCTGCCCTATGTAGCAAATGAAAATCGCGTCAACGAGGATGCGGCAGGCCATCTCGGCGAGGTCTCTGAACTCGATCCAGGCAAAACCGGATCGCTGACGCTCGACCTCAAGCCCGGAAACTATGCCGTCTTTTGCAACATTCCCGGCCATTTCATGAACGGAATGTGGGCAACAATCCTGGTCAAATAGGCCGTGGTTTGATGAGGCACCCGCCGCGCCAAAGGGGCGGCGGGTTTTTTTGGTTTCGTATACGTCGTTGTCCCGATCAGCGTTTCCTGCATGATCCAAAACCAACTCGCGCGATCCGCCAGGAGCTAGCCATCAAGGCCGCTCAACCCTTGCCACCTGGTAGGTGTGCATGGCGCCGTTGCGCTCGATCGACACGTATTCACCGGTCACAAACCGTTCGTCGCCGAGATGGAAGCCGATCTCGTCGTCGCGATCGCCTTCGGCGTAGTCAAAGTACCACTGTCCGCCGGGCTTGCGCCTCAGCCGGCCGATCAGATCCTCCTCACCGGTGCGAAAGCGGCGAACACGGCAAGAGGCCCTGTGCGACTTCCATTCGTCGGCATCGATCCGGCCTTCGCCGGTCAATGGAGCCAGCACGTCATAGCCTTCTTCACGGTCGCCTTCCGGGTGGCTTTTTTCACGCGCGAGCAGCAACCGGACATTGCGGAATTTCGGGGTGAGGTCCTTCAAACTGGTCATGGCGAACTCCTTTCACGGAGTTTCATAGATCGGTGGCGCGACCTGGCCCTTGATCCGCATCAAAGATGCTCGAGAACAGCACGTCTATCCAGGCCCAAGCAACAGCAGGGCGCAGATGCCCATGGCCGCGGCGATCAGAGTTGCGAAGGCGAGTGGCAACCAGAACCTGACCGGACCGGCAAATACTGCGAGCGAAAGGCGACCGATCGCGTTTGCTGCCAGTGCCGCGAGCACCGCCTGGCCCACGGTCTCGACGGACACGGAATGCTTGACCAGGCGCAGCGCGCCAAGCACCGAGACATCGACATCGAATGCGCCGGCCAGCGCCGAACTCGCCAGCAGACCGCTCCCGCCGAATTGAGCGGCCAGCCCGGCACTCGCGGTCGCCACGATCGCAAAGAACAAGGCAAAGAGCAGCAAAGGGCCCAGTTCGAATGGATTGCGCGCGATCGCGCTGCCTTCACCGTTCCCGCTGTCGCGAGTCAGCAGCAGCGCGCCGCAGACAGCGAAGGCAAGCGCCGCGGCAATCGCCGGAATGGCGACCGATGCGAGCACGCTTGGCTCGACGATCAGAACCACGGCGCAGACGCGGAGCACCGAAACCATTGCAGCCAGGGATGCCGCCCCGGCGAGCGGCAGCGGATTGCTTGCCGACGCGGCATTGCGGGCAAGCGCCAAGGTCACCGCTGTTGAAGAGACGATTGCACCGGTGAGCGAACTGACCAGCAGACCACGTGTATTTCCCAGAATGCGAACAGCCACGTAGCCGGCGAACGAAATCGAGGCCATCAGCACCGTCAGGAACCAGACTTCCCAAGGATTGAAACCGCCCCACGGGTCCATCGTCCGGTTTGGCAGCAGGGGCAAGACGATCGCCGTCATCACCGCCAGGATCAGCGCCGAACGGAGTTCGACCCAGGTCAGTCGCTTCAGAAGGCCGTGCAGGACCTCGCGGCTGGCCAGGATTGCCGCCAGTGCCGCCCCACCGGCAGCAGCAGCACGATAATCGCCGGCGACGGAAAGCGCGCCAAGGGCAAAAACGCCCAGGCCGGCGATCACGCTCGTGACGCTGAAATCCTCGTCATGGGCAGCCTCGCGCGCCTTGTACCAGGCGAAGATTGCCGCAAAGGCGATGAATCCGCCGACCAGCACGGATACCGCGCCGAGTGCGTTGGCGAGTGCGGCGAGCACGCCGCCGAGCAGGCCGGATATGCCGAATGTCCGGATGCCGGCCGTGCGACTGCGTTCGGGCGCATCCCGCTCCTGCCAGCCACGCTCCAAGCCGACGAGAAGACCTATCGCAAGTGCCAGTCCAAGCCGGGCGATGAGCGGATCCATTGGCGCGGCGATTTCAGGCGGCGACCGTCGGCAGGCGGTCGCGAACCCACCTGACGATCTGGCCTGCCGTCATTGCGCCGGATGTGCGCGCGACTTCGTGCCGGCCATGGAACAGGATCATGGTCGGGATGCTGCGAATGCCGAGCCTGGCCGCAACAGCCTGCTCCTTGTCGGAGTTGAGTTTGATCAGGCGAACATGCGGCTCAAGTTCATTTGCTGCGGCTTCGTAAGCCGGCGCCATCATCTTGCAGGGGCCGCACCAAGGTGCCCAGATGTCGACAACAACGGGCAAGCTGCTGCGCGCGATCTGATTGTCGAAGATCGCGGCATCGACATCTTCGGGATGCCCCGAAAACAGCCGGTTCCCGCACTTTCCGCATTTCGCTTCCACGGCATTGCGGCCCGGTGGCAGGCGGTTGACCCCACCACATTTGCTGCAAACCACCAGATTCTGCTGTGCCATGGTCATCTACCGATTTTGCTCTCAACCACTATGCGCGCCACAGATGGCCATCGCCAAGGGTGCGCAGCGCGTTCAGGATGACCGCTACGTCAATCCCTTCCTGGAGCAGCGCTCCGGCAACCGGGGTGATCTGCCCCATGGCCGCCGCGATCATTGCCAGCCCCGACAGCGCCAGCCCGGCGATGATGCTTTGCAAGGCGATCGATCGCGTTCGCCGTGCAATCCGAACGGCATCGGCGACCGGCTGCAGCCTGTCGGTCAGCACGATGACATCAGCTGCCTCGGAGGAGGCGGTCGCACCACGTGCGCCCATGGCGACACCGACCGTTGCGGCCGCCAGGGCAGGGGCATCGTTGATGCCGTCGCCGACCATCATTGTGGGTGCCCGCGCTTTTTCGGCCTCGACTGCCGCGACCTTTTCGGCAGGGGTCGCGTCGGCGACAATGGCGTCGAGGTCGAGCCGGGCGGAGATGCGCTTGGCCGCCACTCTATCGTCGCCTGTGAGCATAATCATGCGCGCAATGCCGGCAGAGCGCAGCTTGCCGAGTGCGTCATGCGCATCAACGCGCAGGGCGTCCCCGAATGTGAAAATCCCGGCAAGTCGTCCACCGAGTGCCACAAAAACCCGAAGCACGGGCTCGTCGCGGTATCTTTCTTCGCCGCCTTTCGCCCAGCTGGGCAGCGGCTTGTCGGTGAGCACGAGAGTCCGCGATCCCGCCGTGATCGCCATGTTGTCGACCCGGCCCTTCAGGCCCGCACCGCGATGCTCGCGGACATCACGCGGATGCGAAAGCGTCAACTGCTTGCTACGCGCCGCCCGGATAATTGAGTCGGCGAGCACATGGTGCGAGGCCTGTTCCAAAGACGCGAGTAGCCGCAACAGATTGTCGGGGTCGCGACCGGTCGCCACTTCGATTTCGATGAGCTCAGCTCCGCCGATGGTCAAGGTTCCCGTTTTGTCGAAGATTGCGGTCCGGACCTGCGCAAGCGCCTCCAGAGCCGCGCTGCCTTTCATCAGGATGCCGGCACGGGCCGCGCGCGACACGCCGCCGATGAAGGCAACGGGGGCAGCAAGGATAAGCGGACAGGGCGTCGCGACGACCAGCACGGCCAATGCTCTAATCGGATCGCCGGAGATGTACCAGGCGGCACCTGAGACCAGCAAAGTGGCTGGCAGCAGGAACAGCGCAAAGCGGTCGGCCATGCGGATGAACGGGGATTTCGCCGTCTGTGCTGCAGCAACCATGCGCACGATCGCGGCATAGGTGCTCTGCTCTGCCAAGGCAGAAGCCTGCATGCTGAAGGTCTCGCCCGCATTGAGGGTGCCGCTGCGCAGAAGATCGCCCGCTGTTCGCCGTTCCGGCAGCGGTTCTCCGCTCACTGCGGACTCGTCGAGAGAGGCCGAAGCATCGAGCAGGATGCCATCGACGGGAAGCAGTTCGCCGGCCCGAACCAATAGCTCGTCGCCCACGGCAACGTCTTCAACGGAGATGGTCTCGGTCCCCAGCTTTGACGTTCGATGGGCGACACGCGGTGACCGGTCGGTCAATGCCTTGAGGTTCCGTTCCGCACGGCCGCGGGCGAAATCCTCAAGCACCGTGCCGCCGGCATACATGATCGCAACCACCACGCCCGCCAGGGGTTGTCCGAGCAGAAGCGCGGCGGACATCGATACCAAGGCAATCGCATCGACGCCGAAGCGGCCGATCCAGAAATCGCGCAGAATGGAAATCGCGAGAGCCGCCACCACGGGCAAGGTCGCCACCGTCCAGATCATGTCGGCTTCAAAGGGGCCGAGCCCGGTTCGCCAGGCTCCTAAACCAATGGCGAGGCCCAGGATGGCGATGACCAGCAATGCGCGCCGCAGGGTGGACTCGTTCATGCGATGTCCCTCAAGCTTGATGACCCCCTTTGGCGCTAGAGTTCGCGGACCGTCTCCTCGAGCAGGCGCCGCACATCATTCGCGACCTGCGCAAGCTCGCGATTGCCGATAGCGCCCATTGAAGCGACCGGATCCACCGCTGCGACCTCCACCTTTCCCGGTCCGACCTCCGTGATGATGACATTGCAGGGCAGCATGGTTCCGATCTTGTCTTCGGCCTGAAGCGCCCGCCATGCGAAATGCGGATTGCACGCGCCCAGGATCACATAGGGCCTGAATTCTGCGCCAAGCTTGGCCTTCAGGGTCTGCTGGACATCAATCGAGGTCAGAACGCCAAACCCCTTGCTTGCGAGCTTGTCGGTCACGTGGTCGATTGCCGCTGCAAACGGCATGGCGACGATCTTGCTGAAATAATAACTCATCCAACTCTCCAATCATTGACCGCAACAGCTCGTCGCCACTTTGCGAGCGACCTCGCGCAAGAGCTAGTCGCGATGACCGGAGAACGCTTTGATCCAACGCAACGAACGGGCAAGATCGATTGGCGATGATTGCAAGGAATAGGAGACATTGGGGGTGACAATCCGAAATCTCGACCATGCGTTCGCCCCGAAGTCGGTTGCGGTCTTCGGCGCGTCGGTGCGGGACGGCTCGGTCGGCCGTGTCGTCTTCGACAACATCGTCAGCGGCGGCTTTGCAGGCGAGATCTGGCCGGTAAACCCGAAATATTCTCAAGTGGCCGGTCGACGCTGCTATGCGAAGGCGGCCGACCTGCCGGGTGTTCCAGAGCTTGGTGTCATCGTCACGCCGCCGGACACTGTTCCCGGCATCGTGCGCGAGCTCGGTGACAAGGGCACACGGGCCGCGGTCGTAATCACCGCCGGGCTTACGCGCGAGAACGGCCTGCGTCAGGCCATGCTCGACGCTGCCAAGCCCAATCTTTTCCGCATCATCGGGCCGAACACGGTCGGTCTGATGATCCCGCCTTTGAAGCTCAATGCCGGATTTGCGCATATGGCCGCCAAGCCTGGCAACATCGCGCTGCTGTCGCAATCCGGCGCAATTGCCACGTCGCTGATCGACTGGGCGGCTGACAACAATGTCGGCTTCTCGCAGATCGTCTCGCTCGGTGACATGGCGGATGTCGACGTGGGAGATTGTCTCGACATGCTGGCGGGCGACATGCACACGCGCGCCATCGTGATGTATCTCGAAACAATTCCCAATCCGCGCAAGTTCATCTCGGCCGCCCGTGCGGCGGCGCGGATCAAGCCGGTGATCGCAATTAAATCGGGCCGGCACGAGCAATCGGCCAAAGCGGCTGCGACCCACACCGGCGCACTGTCGGGGGCCGATCGTGTCGTCGATGCGGCATTGCTGCGCGCAGGCATCCTGCGTGTCAAAGGCCTGACCGAGCTGTTTGATGCCGCTGAAACGATCGCCCGCTTCCCTCCGCTCAAACGAGCCCGCGTCGGCATCGTCACCAATGGCGGCGGGGCAGGGGTATTGGCCATCGATCAGCTTATCGACTGCCAAGGGGAATTGGCCGCGCTTTCCGCGGCCACTATCGAACGCCTGAACGCCGTATTGCCGCCGACATGGTCGCACGCCAATCCGGTCGATATCATCGGTGACGCCCCGCCTGAGCGATACAGGGCCGCCGTCGAAGCCGTGGCGGCCGACCCCGGCACGGACGTCGTCCTGGTGATGAATTGTCCAACGGGGCTGGGTTCGCCGCTTGCCGCGGCAAGCGCGGTGGCGGAACTCACAAGGGAAGGGATGATCGCCGGCAAACCGGTCCTGACCTGCTGGCTCGGGGAGCATACGGCGCGCTCCGGGCGACAAATCCTTCAGGATGCCGGCATTGCCAGTTTTGAAACTCCGGCTGACGCGGCAACGGCCGTCTCCTACCTCAGCGAATGGTCGCGTGCCCAGCGTGCCTTGATGCGCACGCCTTCGAGCCGCAGCGAGGACGTCACGAGCGACCGCGAAGCCGTGCTCGCCATATTCAGGCAGGTCGCGAGGGAGGGGCGGCGAATGCTGACCGAGCCTGAAGCCAAGGCAGCAATTTCCGCCTACGGCATCCCGGTGCCCGAGACGGTCGTCGCCAAAACTCCTGCCGAAGCGGAAGTGGCAGCCTTGCGGCTCCTCAAAACGTCCGAACGGATCGTCGTCAAGTTGCTGTCCAAGGCGATCTCGCACAAATCGGACATTGGCGGGGTGGTGCTCAACATCGCCGATGCCGCAGCCGCCGGAGCTGCAGCAAGCGCAATCGAGGCGCGCGTGCGCAGCCACGCACCGCAAGCCGATGTTGAAGGCTATGCCGTTCAGCCGATGGTGGTGCGAAAACAGGCCCAGGAACTCATCCTCGGCATGAGCCAGGATCCGATCTTCGGACCGGCCATCCTGTTTGGAGCCGGTGGCGTTGCCGTCGAAGTAATGGATGATACAGCGATCGCATTGCCGCCGCTCGACGACGTTCTTGCCGGCGACCTGATCGGGCAAACGCGGATCGGCCGCCTGCTTGCCGGGTTCCGCGATCGCAAGCCGGCGAACCGGCAAGCGATCATTGCAGCACTCAACGGCCTGTCGCAGATGATCGTCGACTTTCCGTGCCTGGTTTCGATGGACATCAATCCGCTGCTGGCCGACGCCGAGGGCGTGATTGCGCTCGACGCTCGCATCGAGATCGAGCCGGGACGCGTGGAGGAGCTAGGGCCAAACCCGGCGCTTGCGATCAGGCCTTATCCGTCGGGTTGGGACAAGGCGTTTTTGGGAGGCGACACGCATTATCACATCCGACCGATCAAGCCGGCCGACATCGCGCTCTATCCGGAATTCCTTGCCAGGATTTCACCGGACGATCTGCGCTTGCGATTCCTGTCGCCGCGAAAGAGTTTCTCCGACCAGATGCTGAAGCGGTTCACCCAGCTCGACTATGACCGCAACATGGCTTTCGTCGCTCTGGAGACAGCCACCGGCGCTTTGGCGGGCATCAGCCGGCTTTCCTGCGATCCCGATCACCTTAGCGCCGAGTACGCTCTGCTGGTGCGTTCGGATCTGCAGGGTCACGGTCTGGGCTGGGAATTGCTCAGGCAGATCGTCGCCTATGCAAAGGCCGACGGGATCGGACGGATAGAAGGCATCGTGCTCAGCGAGAACACGACGATGCTGGCCATGTGCCGCGAATTCGGCTTCTCAATCGCCCATCTTCCGGACGAGCCCGGCCTTGTCGAGGCTAGGCTCCAACTGCACTAAGGGCGATCATCTGCCGTACCTTTCATGAGGCCGTGCGCAGGGTGTCGGACGCATCGCTGTCGGAAAACCTTCTCAGCTCTGTGACTAAGTCGGCAAGCTTCCGATCGGCATTGATCCTGCGCCAACTCGTTTGGGCGGCGTTTCGCTGCAATTGCCGCGAAAGGATATCTATGGTGGCGTCGGAAGGGCCGCCCTTGCGATCACTGACCCGTTGCCATAGAACAAGCGGGTCCGCTTCCAACCAGAACCCGGCGAAAGCTACACCCCTGACGCTTGCCGCCTTCTCGATACGGTCGCGATCGGCAGGCCTGTCAAATACGGCATCAGCGACAACCGAACCGCCCTCCGCAAGGATCAGGCCGGCCCGCCCTGCCATGTCGCGATAGACACGGTCCGATACCTCCGGCCGATAAGCCTTGTCCGGCAGCCGCGTTTCGGCCGGCACCCCATGCATGGCCTTGCGGATGCGGTCGCTTTCGACAATGCGGGCCCCGGGCGGCGCACCGACATGGACGGCCAGCGCCTCCGCAACGGTCGTCTTGCCCGAGCCGCTGAGGCCGCCGATGGCAACGAGCTGCGGCGATGTTTCCTGGAGAAGTGTATGGGCAAGGTCGAAATAGGATCTGGCCTCGGCAGCCAGTCGATCGGAATCGGCGCTGCCTTCCTCGACCTGCGTTGCGGTGACATGGGCGCGCACGGCAGCCCGCACGGCCATGAAAAAGGGCAGTAGGATGAAACCGTCTTCATCGTCGGCCTCGTCGAGATAGCGGTTCATCACGAGATTGGCGAGCTTCGGAAAACCGCAATGCCAAAGGTCCATCAACAGGAAGGCAAGGTCGTACAGAACATCGATGCTGGCGATCTGGTCGTTGAATTCGATGCAATCGAAGAGGCGGGGCTCGCCGTCGAAAAGGCAGATGTTGCGCAGATGCAGATCGCCATGGCACCTGCGGACCTTGCCCGCGGCTTCCCGGCGGTCGAGCAATTCCGAATACCGGTGGAGGGTTGTGCGGAAGGCCTTGGCAAAGCTCGTGACCTCTGCTTTTGCGAAAACATGGCTGGTGGCAAAGCCGGCTTCATTGATGTCGAGCACACCGGCCAGATTGGATGAGCCGCTGCCATTGTGGATTGTCGGCGCGGAACGGTGGTAGCCCACGATCATGCGTGCGACCCTGGTCATCAGCGCCGGCGTCAATTCTCCGGCGGTTGCCATCCGATCTAGGAGCTTCGACTGGTCGAAGCGGACCATCTCGATTGCCGCATCGACCATTTGGCCGGTGCCATCGAAAGCCAACTTGCCGTCGGCTTGCCGCGTGATGCGCCGCACCCCCAGATAAAGGCCGGGCGCGGTCTTCGAGTTGAGTTCCACCTCTTTCTCGCAGGCGGCCAGCCTGAGGGCCGGCGTCGAGAAATCGACATAGGGCAGCTTGACCGCCCGCTTCATCTTGTAGGCGCGTTGGCCAACCAGAAAGAGACGCGATATGTGGGTCTCAATATCCTCGACAGGCCCGGTCGCGCCATAGGAGGAAGGATCAAGCAGGAAAGCGGCTGTGGCTTGCTGGTCTTCAACGATCATGGCCGGCCTCCCTAATTTGTCCTGCGAAATTCGTTTCCGCGATCTGCGCTCATTGCTGCAATGTCTGGACATAACCTGCCAATTCATGGATGCGTTCCCTGGTGACGATTTCGCCGGCGTTCGGGCCGTATCTTTTCACGTCGGCAGGCAGGAACTGGCTGCCCCATACTGGCATGTCGCGCTCGCCATGCGCCGGCACCATGGCGCGGCCGTCGATCACGGCATAGACGCGCCAGTAAGGGAATTCGCCGCCATTGCGCCTGGAGATGCGCGTCAGGTCGCTCGGACGCTTCAACAGTTCGTCGCCCAACGGTCCATCGCCCTTGCCGTCCGGGCCATGGCAGACGGCGCACGAGTTCATGTATTCGGACTTGCCGTCGCCGAGGTCCTGCGCACTGGCCGTATGGAAGGTCATGCCAGCGAGAGCCGCCGCGACCAGGAATCTCATCTGCGTTTTCCCTGATTAATTGGCTGAAGCCTACAGCCTTGGCGGGCCAGCACGTTGATGCGGATCAAATAGCCGCCACAGCCAAGACGTTTGATCCAGCGCAATGAACGCACCGGCTCCTGTCGGCTATGCCTCAGCAACGATTGAACCTTCACGCGAAATGAGGAGTTGCCGCCGTGTCCTTCAAGACATTGCTTACGGTTACCGGACCGAACCAGGGGGATGGCGATCTCAAGCTCGCCGCCTCTCTGTGCGAACAGATCGATGCCCACCTTTCGGTGCTCGTCCTTGAGCTTGCCGCACCGCCCTCGGGTGGTGAGTATGCTGCTATCGTCTCACCAGCCTGGCTCGAGGAGCGTCAGGCCGAGCTGAAAAGGCTCGAGAAACGAATATCGGCAGTCGGCGCCTTTCTTTCACAGACCCCGGTATCGGCTGATCTGAGCGACGACTATCCCGACACGGGATGGGCTGACGATGTCATCGGCAGGCGTGCCCGCTACGCCGATCTGACCATTCTGGGACCGGATCTGCTGGCAAGCCATGCGCTGAAGGATAAAGTGATCGAGGGCACGCTGTTCTCATCGGGAAAGCCCATTCTGCTTGTTCCCGAAGGCTCGCGCCCGACGCTGAAGCCGAAACGCATCCTGGTCGCGTGGGACGCGCGCCTTGAGTCATCGCGCGCCGTCCGCGAGTCGCTCGATATGCTGAAGGGCGCGGTAGAGGTGCACCTCGTTATGGTCGACCCGATCGAGGACGAGTTCCATCACGGCGCGGAACCCGGAGCCGATGCCGCCGCCTATCTTGCCCGGCACGGCGTGAAAGTTACGGTCGAGCGCCTGCCGAGCGCGAACCATTCGGTCGCCGAAGTGCTTCGCCAGCGTGCCGGCGATATGGCTGCCGAGCTCCTGGTCATGGGCGCCTATGGTCATTCCCGGCTGCGCGAGCGGATTTTTGGTGGGGTCACCAAGTCAATGCTTGAGGGTCAATCGCTGCCGGTCTTGATGGCGCGATAGCAATTCAACAGAAAAAGGGGCCGGTGCAGATTGCGCCGGCCCTCTTCAATTCTCGCAAGACCTAACGGGGCGACTACTCGCTCGCTTCTCGTCCGGACACCTGTTCAACGAGAATCCGGAAGAAAACGTGCGGAGCACTGTCGGCTGTGGGAGGAATGACGGGCTTGAGTGCGCCAGGTTCCCACCAGTCGGCATGCTTGCTCAACACCGACCAGGCATGATCGCGTTCGAGCTTGTGGCCAATTCGATCCGGCAACTCTTCGTACCGGCCGTCGGCAACGACGCTTCTCCATCCTCGCCCCTGGCCATGCTCGTCAACCTGGACGGACACCAGCGGATTGGCCCGCATCCATTCGATCTTTTTGCCCGGCATGGAAAACGCGTAAAGATGAGCATCCGAATGGGCGTAGTAGAAGGGCACGACGTAGGGCTGTCCGTCTTTTGCGCATGCTAGGCGGCCCACGCGATTGGCCGTCAGGATTTTCGTGCATTCCAAGGCAGAAAGGGTTCGGACCAGCATGACGTGATCTCCTATTTCTCTCGGTTATTCCGTGGCGTTGATTTCGTGGCGGTTTTTGAATCGGGGCCCGCTACGTGTTGTCCACTTCGGTGTTGCCCGGCCGTTTGCGACCGACCAGCCTCGTCCATCGCAGCGACGACATCGCTGTCCGTGAGTTGCGGAAACCGCAGGTAATGGTAGCTCAGGGCACGGAACTGTCCTGGTTGACTTAGGCAAACCACACGATCTGCTTCGCATGCCAGTTCTGCGACCGTCTCTTGCGGCGAAACAGGAACTGCCACGATGATTTCCCTCGGCGAACGGCGCTTTATGGCGCGGATCGCGATTTTCAGGGTCGTACCGGTCGCGGCCCCGTCATCCACGATGATCGCGGTCTTTCCCGCGATCGAGATCGGTTTGGTCTTCCCTCGATACGCAGCGCGCCGGCGTTCGAGTTCTGGACGCTCATTTGCAATCAAGACGCGTAGCTCGCCTTCATCGAGCGCATAGGCCTCGACGATCTCCCGGTTCAACACGACCTCCCCGGGGTCGCCATCGACGATTGCTGCAACAGCCAGCTCAGGATTGCCTGGGGCGCCGACCTTGCGGACGATCAGCAGGTCAAGAGGAGCGTTGAGAACTCTGGCCACCTCCACCGCGACAGGCACGCCGCCACGCGGCAATGTGCGATGCAGTTTAAGGTTGCTCAGCTCCAGGCCAAGCTTCGCGCCAGCGTCTTCCCGGTCTCGGAACATGGGTCAATCCACCGGCCACAATTTTCTGAGCGACTTCTTCATCGAGTTTCGGACCTGCACGATCTCGCCATGCGAAATGTGACGGTCGAGAAGCTTGAAAACGGCACCGATCGCGACATCGAAGTCGATCTCCTCATCGTAGCCGAAACTGTCTCTGACGCTGAGAACAAAGTCACGCTTCGTACGCTCATGCGCAGGCGCAGATGGAGTCCAGCCTTCGAAGTAGATGCCGCGAATCAAAACTGGGAGTTGGGCCGAGAGATCGGCCATTTCCGCTTGCGACAGCCAATCCCGCACCGTGTGCAGGACAGACCTCAGGAGGCGGCACGCGCTCGGCTCGCTCCAGCAAAGATCCCTGGCAAGCTCGTTGACCCACTGCTGCGCCTGTTGGGCAGCGTGCGCGAAGTCAGCAAAGGACGTGTGTGGACTATGACCCATGGCGATGCTCCTCGAAGATTTGAGGTCCATTCTTAAGGCGTCGAAAAGCTTCGAGCATTGAGCCGGATCAAATCCCTCAGGATGAAGACCGTTTGGGCGGGCGGCGGCTTTTAGCCGCCGGATTTCTGCACCAGCAGGGGTATGATGCGGTCGCTCTTGGCCACTGACGGACGGCCTGCGGAACCATAGGGGATGCCAAGCGCGTCCCATGTCTCGACCAGCGCATCCTGCAGTCCCGCGATCAGCGCATCGGTGTGGAACGGCGTCGGCGTGATGCGCAGCCGCTCGGTGCCGCGCGGCACGGTCGGGTAGTTGATCGGCTGGATATAAATGCCGTGCACGCCGAGCAGGCGATCGCTGGCCATCTTGCAGAGTTCGGGGTCACCAACCAGCACCGGCACGATATGCGTCGGCGACTCCATCACCGGCAGGCCGGCAGCAGACAGAATTTCCTTGGTCCGCGTCGCCTGGCGCTGCTGCGCATCGCGTTCGGCCTGTGAGCGCTTCAGGTGGCGGATCGAGGTGGTTGCGGCGGCCGCAATGGCCGGCGGCAGCGCCGTGGTGAAGATGAAGCCCGGCGCGTAGGAGCGCACCGCGTCGATGACAGCACTGTTGCCGGCGATATAGCCGCCCAGCGTACCGAACGCCTTGGCCAGCGTGCCTTCGATGATGTCGATGCGGTCGGCCAGGCCCTCACGCTCGGTGATGCCGCCGCCGCGCGGTCCGTACATGCCCACCGCATGGACCTCGTCGATATAGGTCATGGCGTTGTAGCGCTCGGCCAGTTCGACGATCTGTTTGATTGGCGCAATGTCGCCATCCATCGAATAGACGCTCTCGAAGACGATCAGCTTGGCGCGTTCGCGACCCGCCGCTTGCAGCAGGCTTTCGAGATGCGCGACGTCATTGTGGCGGAAGATCTTCTTTTCGGCGCCCGAGCGCCGCACGCCCTCGATCATCGAAGCGTGGTTCAACTCGTCCGAGATGATCAGGCAGTTGGGCAAAAGCCGCGCAATCGTCGAGATCGAGGCTTCGTTGGAGACGAAGCCGGAGGTGAAGACCAGGGCCGCTTCCTTGTCGTGCAGGTCGGCCAGTTCCACTTCGAGCTCGACCAGCGGGTTGCTGGTGCCGGAAATGTTGCGGGTGCCGCCGGCGCCCGAGCCCATCTTGCCGGCCGCGTTCTGGAACGCGGCGATGACATCGGGGTTCTGGCCCATGCCGAGATAGTCGTTGGAACACCAGACGGTGATTTCCTCGGCGCGGCCATTGGAACGCCAGATCGCGCGGGGAAATTTGCCCACGATCCGCTCGAGATCGGCGAAGACACGGTAGCGCCGCTCGGCATGGAGCTGGTCGATCGCTTCCTCGAAGAACCGCTGATAGTTCATGTCGACTTTCCTTTGCCTGTTGAACAATCGCTCGTGCCGCCGCACCGTCTCCGCCGCCTGGAATTTGATCCAGCGGCGCAATTACAGTGCGGCGGCCCTTACCAAGTCTTGTTGCCTGCATGACATATCGCTCTGCGCCCGCCCGCGTTTGCTCGCGGTTTCTTGCGCCGCACGTCATCGGCTACGCTCAACTTGGCAAGGGTTAGAGGTAGCCTTTTGCGGGAAAGGCCGACCTTGATTCATGTCAATATCGGAGAGCCTGAGATGTCTTTTTGCTCAGTTCGAGATGAAGCGATGCAACGAGCCGCTGCGCAGCACAGAACGCGTCACGCCGCCAAAGGTCATTTCCCTAACGCGGCTGTGCCCATAGCCACCCAGAACAATCAGATCAGCCGCAATTTCGTGCCCAATCCGCAGGAGCAAGTCCGCCGGCTCGGAGCGGCGCGCATCCAAAACTTCCGATCGCGCCTTCACGCCGTGGCGCGCCAGGAAGCGCTCGACGTCCGCAACATCGTCCCGAGGCGCGGTGTTTCCCCGGTCCACGGAGACGACCACAACGTTGCTGGCCTCGATCAAAAGGGGCATTGCATCGACGACAGCGCGGCGCGCTTCCCGCGTGTCGCTCCATGCTATCAGGATGCTTGCAGCGCTGATCGGCGCAAAGGTTTCCGAGGCCACGAGTATCGGGCGGCCGGCTGCAAGGATGAGACTTGCCGGATCCAGCATACGATGATGGTCGACGATCAGATCGACCGTCGGCGAGCCAGTTAGGATCAGGTCGGCGGCACGCGCATTGAGTGCAAGCTGGCGCGTGGGATTTCCTATTTCTCCGCGCCACGAGGCACGGTTGCTGCCGTTGACTGTGCTCAGGAATTCCTCTCTCAAGCAATTGAGGCGGCCCTCAATCTCCTCCACCTGACACCACAACCCCTTGGTCGCGGCCTGGTCATCGGTGCCGGTTGGCATGACAAAATGCGGCTCGGCTGCACAGAAGCCGATCAGATCGGCATCATGTCGTTGCGCAAGATCCCAGGCCATGGAGATGCGTGGCGCGGCGATGGTGTCCACGTCCAGTTGAACCATGATCGTTTTGAAAGCCATCGCTGCAGCCCCTTTTTCGTCAGAGCGAGCTAGCCACGAAGAACGGACAACGACCTTGATGCGTGTCAAACGCGGGAACGACATCGGTGGCGCCCGATTGCATCTGTTGATCCGGATCAAGGACCCAGCGACGAATAGCGTTAGCGTCGTATGGCGAACACTTTTGTTTCCACCCTCACAATGGAGTACCGATCATGCAGATCCATCCCCAACCGTCGCAATTCGGCATGCAACTATTGCCGATGGTGGAGAATGGCCAGAAGGTCGTCTTCGCTGCGGCGTCTCTTCAGACGCATGCTTTCAAAGCAATGATGCGCTATCACATCGAAACGCTGGGGTTTCTGAAACATCGCTACGAGCAGGATGTAAAGCTGGCCGGTGACCTGATCGACGGCGCTGAGTTCAACGACGCCTTCGACATCTTCTCCAGTTTCCTGCAGAATGCGACATTGGAATACACAACCGAAGCCGGCAAGGTCGCGGGCCTGACCTCCAAGCTCGCGTCGGAAACGGCCAAGCGCGTGCGCAAGGAAGCCAAAACCGCAATCGAGGACGCAGCGGCGAAGACAGCCGCGTAGATCGAAAGGCGGAGGCCTGCAACCATGAGCAGCTATATGGGCAACGGGCGTCGCCGGCGGCGGTTTCGATGGGTTTGCGCACCTGCGGCGTTGCTGCTTGGATTCGTGCCTGCACAGGCCAACAGCCTGACGGAACGCGGCCAGGCATTGGTTGAGTTCAATTGCGCCCGCTGCCACGCCATTGGAAAAACCGATCAAAGCACCCATCCCGACGCGCCGGCGTTTCGCACCTTATCGAAGCGCTATCCGATCACGGATCTCGAGGAAGCCCTCGCGGAGGGCATTTCGACCGGCCATCCGGACATGCCCGAATGGGTTGCAAGCCCTGACCAGATCGAGGCGATAATCGCCTACATCAGCAGCTTGCAGCAGCCGTGATCGGGGCCATGGGCGCAACGGTCAACCGAACCAGACGGTTCGCTGCGCGATCGGAGTTCATGCAAGCCGCTCTGTAAAATGCAATCGACCTCGCAGCCGATCGCGGGCCATCAGAGCAACTCCAGACTGAGCTAATTAGGGCAACATCCGGTCAGCGGCACGGAAGAACGACCGCGCGTGTGCCACAATCTGGGCCTCCGTAGGATGATCCGCCGTTTCAACATCGACAATGCGATCCTTCAAGTGCGCATGGTGGTCACGGATGTGCTTGGCCAGTTCATCTTTTGCCGATCCTGGTCCCACGATCAGCCATTCCTTGGCTGGCTGCAGGGCGTTGACCACATCGTGGTAGAAGGCATCGTCTTCGGGCGCTCGCTTGCCGTCGATGCTGCCTGCCTTGTTGTGGGTCTGATGATGCGCCAGCGTGGTGACAAGCCTCACGCTTTCGGCTGTCTCACGGTTGAAGAAAAACACCTTGGCTTCGCGATGGTCGAGCCAAGCGACGGCATGTTGGGTCTGCATGTCTATACGTCCTTGAGTTATTGTTGATGAGCGCAATCGTCGCGGTGAGGCGTCGAATGCTTCACGCGGATTGGAACTCCAGCGTTGCCAAGATCGAACCGGGTTCGATGACGGCATTTGCTGTGGCGACAATCGTCGCGCGGCCACTTGCTGGCGCGACAATCTCGTGAAGCGCGTCTTCGACGCGAATTTCGGCTATTAGCTCGCCGGCCTTGATTGTGTCGCCGCTGGAAATGAACCAACGCTCCAGGATGCCCTCGGGCAACATGCTGGACGCCCATAGCGCTTCGTCGACCTTGATGTACTGCATGGCAATCTCCTTCTGCTTCGAATGATAGGCGCTTCGCCAAACTGGGCCTTGATCACGATCAAACAGCTGCGAGGATGCCAGCATGCAGACAGCGGCCGGCCGTTTTGCAACTCGCACAATGGCCGGGTTGGCATGGCCGGTCGCCAAGCGGCGCGCGCCTACCGCCTACACAACCAAATGATTGGACCTCGACCGCTCGGAACGACCGACGCGCTTACTTGCCCACAACGCATCGCGCAATTTCAGAAATGATCCAGGTCAAAGCGCGCCGCGCCGTTTCCGTCAAAGCTAAGACAATGTGGAACTCTATCCTAAGCGCACCGTATGGTCGCGACCTCGAACTCGCCGTCGTCGACGAGGAGGGGACGCATGCGCTCGTATTTCCGTGCGTAAGGAGTAGAGAAGGCTGGAAGAACGCCACCACCGGCGCCCGTGTCGACATCCGGCCGACGCACTGGCGCGATTGGAAGCCGGAGCAGGCCCAAGCCAGAACTGGCAACCCTCTCGAAGGGTCTCCCTAGGGTCTGGATTCCACGATCAACGCCATGCGCACAAGATGTGACAGGCTGCCCGCGCCCATTTTGCTCATGACATTGGCCCGGTGGATTTCGACCGTGCGCGGGCTGATTCCCAGATCGTAGGCGATGGACTTGTTCGGCAGACCCGACACAAGCCCGTCCAGCACCTGCCGCTCGCGCTCCGACAAGGTCGCCAGACGCGTGCGGATGTCCGAAGATTGGGGATGCGCCGCGTTTGCCTGGTTCCGGTTGGCCAGCGCGGAGCGGATCGCGCCAATCAGCATCTCGTCGTCGAATGGCTTTTCGATGAAATCGGAAGCGCCTTCCTTCATTGCCTGAACGGCGAGCGCCACGTCGGCATGGCCCGTCATCACGATGACCGGAATTGTATGTCCGCCTGCTCTGAGCTGTCGCAGAAACTCTATGCCATCTATGCCCGGCATGCGGACGTCGGTGACGATGCAGCCGTCGAGACTGCTCGTCGCCGTCGACAGAAAAGCTGTGGCCGATTCGTGCAGGCGTACAGCGAAGTCTGCTGTGGCCAGAAGAAAACCGAGCGACTTGCGAACGTCGACGTCGTCGTCGACCACGTGCACCAGATCACTGTCGGCCATTTGTGACCTCTTCTTTCTCTACGATGCGCAAGGTGAACCGGAACGCGGTTCCACCGGCCGGCACCGCCTCGGCCCATATGTGACCGCCATGCGATTCAACGATGGTGCGGCAAATGGAAAGGCCGACACCCATGCCTTGCTTCTTGGTGGTCACAAATGGCTGGAAAAGTTGCGCCGAGACCTCCGGCGCGAGACCTGGGCCTGTATCGATCACGCTTACCTCGGCCATCCCATCATCCCGGGCAATAGTCGTGACTTTCAATTCGCGTCGTGCTGCATCCTGCATGGCCTCAACCGCGTTGCGCATCAGGTTGAGCAGAACCTGCTGAATCTGGATGCGATCGGTCAAGACCAGTTCGGCGGCAGGGTCTAGCTTGTAGCTGACGAGAAGATTCATCTCTCGCGCACCAACCAAGGCCAGGGATGCGGCTTCCTCGATCAGCAAGGGCAGTCGTTCGACCTGGCGCTCGCTTTCGCCCCTGGCAACAAAATCCCTCAGATGACGAATGACGTCTCCCGCCCGCAGGGCCTGCTCAGCTGCCTTTTCCACGGCATCCCGCAGCATGGGCGCGTTCTCTTCCGTGCTCTTTTCAAGCAGCCGACGACTGCCCTTGAGGTAATTCGTGATGGCGGTGAGCGGCTGGTTGATCTCGTGGGCAAGTGTCGAGGCCATTTCGCCGAGCGCGGTGAACCGCGCCATGTGGAGGAGCTCCTGCTGCTGCTCCTGGATTCTAGCTTCTGCCCGGTGGCGTTCGGTCAGGTCGCGGCAGAAGCCGGTAAAGAAGCGTCCGGTTCCCGGATGCATCTCGCCGACGGAAAGCTCCATAGGGAAGGTCGTGCCATCCTTGCGTGCCCCGGTAACGGTGCGGCCGAGCCCGATGATCCGGCGCTCGCCCGTCGTCAGGTAGCGAAGCAGATAGGCGTCGTGCTCATCGCGGTAGGGCGCGGGCATCAGCATTTTCACGTTTTGACCAATGACTTCACCTGATTGGTAGCCGAACAGCGTTTCGGCCGCAGTGCTGAAGGATTGAATGCCGCCCTGTTCGTCGATGACGACCATTGCGTCTGGCACCGTTGCCAGGATCGATCGCAGGTGATCTTCACGCAACAGAAGAGCTGCGTTTGCAAAGGAGAGTTCGCTGACATCCGTGCCTTCAATGAAGATCGCGGTGATACGGCCATCGTCGGCCTTGACCGGCTGATAGACGAAATCAAGGATGCGCTCTTCCACCGGCCCGTCGGCTTTGTTGCGAAGGCCAACCTTCACCCCGTGGCCAATATAGGGCTCGCCCGTCATGTACACATGGTCCAGATGTTCGAAAAACTCATGTCCTTCGAGCTCGGGAAAGGCCTCCCGCACCGACTTGCCAATCACTTGCCTATTGCCGATCAATCGCTGGTAAGCGGCATTGGTCAGTTCGAAAACGTGACCTGGCTCGCGCATGAGCGCGATAAAGCCCGGAGCCTGATCGAACATCCGCGACAAGAGGGCTTTCAGTGTCGTCCCACCGGGCGACAAACTGAGCGCTTCGTCTTTGATCACCTGAAGTTCCTGGGTTCGAGACGGTGCTACCAGGGGCTAACTATCACTTCCTGCGGCACACGCAAAACACATCGAGACGACGTTTCCGCAAGAGATTCAGTTGCCGGGCGCAATTGGCGGGTCTTTGACGCGCGTCAAGGCACCGGGCGCTGGCGCATGCGATCCCTCACGCATAGCACCGTTTCAGCGAAAGGCGCCGCAATGTCCTACAAGTCAATTATCGTGAACCTCGCCATCGATGCGGCTCCTGCGCCCATTGTTCAGGTTGGGATCGAACTTGCCGAGCGATTTGGAGCGCATCTTATTGGCCTGGCGGCAGCTGATGTCCCACCTCTGGTCGCGACAGGCGAGGGCATGGTTTACGAAGGCGAGATCATGCAGATCCAGCGAACGGAGATCGAAAAGCGGCTTGCCGAATTGCGCGAAGTGTTCGAGAGACTTGTGCCGGCTTCGATTACAAGCGAATGGGGACAAGCCGTCTGCAGTCCGACCCGGTTCCTCAGCGTTTCGGCCAGAGCGGCCGACCTCATCGTCACCGGCGACGGGGATGGAGACAACGTCTTTCGCGCTGTTGATATTGGCAGCCTTGCACTCGGGACCGGGCGGCCGGTTCTGGTCACTGCAGGCAATATGGAGCATATCCGCGCAAAAACCGTGCTGGTTGCCTGGAAGGACACCAGGGAGGCACGGCGGGCGATAGCCGATGGCCTGCCTTTTCTGGCCAAGGCGAACGAGGTCGTCGTCGCCACAATTGACACCAACCGTGACGAGAGCATTCGTGACAGCCTCGACGATGTCGCCGCCTTTCTTGGACACCATGGCATCAACGCGCGAACCGAGCTGATCACCGGCGAGGCTGATGGCGACCGCCTGCTGACGTTCGCACGCTCGATCCATGCGGACCTGATCGTTTCGGGCGCCTATGGCCATAGCCGCTTGCGGGAATGGGCGTTTGGCGGCGTCACCCGCACGCTCATCGAAGAGAGCGGCATCAGCCGCTTCATGTCGTATTGATGGCAAGCGAAGCTGACCAGCAATCCGTGGCACCGGACGGCGCCGCTTATTGGTCGATCGAGACCGATGACCTTCTGCGGAGCCTCGAGACGTCGCCATCGGGGCTTGCCGCCTCCGAGGCCGCATCGCGGCTGGCAAAATTCGGTCGAAACACACCGGCGTCGAAGTCGAGCGCATCCGGCCTGGCAGTGTTTGCCCGCCAGTTCCGCAGCCCGCTGGTCCTGATCCTCATTTTCGCAGCCGGCGTGTCGGCCTTTGTCGGGCAGGGTCAAGAGGCCGCGATCATTGGCGCCATCGTGCTGGCAAGCTGCATCCTGAGTTTTACCCAGGAGTATGGCGCGTCGCGGGCGACCGAAGCGCTGAAACAGCGTATTTCGCGCAAGGCGATAGTGTTGCGCGATGGCGTAGAGTGCTCGGTTGCTGCCGAAGATATCGTGCCGGGCGACTTGATCCGGCTTTCGGCAGGAAACCTCATTCCTGCGGACGGCATCATTCTGGACGCGCGCGATTTCAATGTCAGCGAGGCTGTGCTGACCGGTGAAACCTTTCCCGTCGTGAAGGCGCCGGGGCGGTCGGCGCCAGAGGCTTCGCTTTCGCAGCGAACCAATGCGGTTTTCACGGGCACTTCCGTTCGTAGCGGTACTGCAACCGTGCTTGCCGCAGCGACAGGCGCCCGCACCGAATTTGCGTCGATCGCCGCAGCCCTGGAGCGAAAAATCCCGGAAACGGGCTTCGCCCGGGGGATAAGACAGTTCGGCTATCTGATGACCGAGATCATGCTGGCGATTGTCATCCTGGTGTTCTTCGCCAACCTGATGCTGCATCGACCACTGATTGAATCGCTGCTGTTTTCACTGGCACTGGCGGTTGGTCTTACGCCGGAACTCCTTCCGGCCATCATCAGTGTGACGCTGGCTAGAGGGGCTCGCGCGATGGCTGCCAATGGCGTCATCGTGCGCCGTCTCGACGCCATCGAGAATCTAGGCAGCATGGACGTGCTCTGCACCGACAAGACCGGCACGCTGACGGAAGGCGTGATTCACCTCGACGGATGGCTTGATGTCGACGGCAATCCGTCAACCGATATCCTGCTTTGGGCACGTCTTAACGCGACCCTGCAGACCGGACTGAAGAACCCGCTGGACGAAGCGATCGCCGGTGCGCCGGGCGAGGGAGGATCATTGGCTGCCTTCACGAAGGTCGATGAGATCCCCTACGATTTCATCCGTAAGCGTTTATCCGTAATTGTGCGGAGCACCGAAGACCTTCTGATCACCAAAGGCGCCGTACAAAATGTCCTCGAAATCTGCGCGTTCGTCCACACAGCCAAGGGGTTGGAACCCCTCGATGCAACGCACCGTGCGGCGATCGACGACAAATTCCGGCGCTGGAGCGCGGACGGCTACCGCGTGCTGGGCGTGGCGATCCGTCGATTTGAGAGCCGGAAAACGTTTAACAGGACTGATGAAATCGATCTCGCCTTCGCCGGCTTCCTGCTTTTCCTCGACCCGCCTAAGAAAGGCGTCAAGGAGACGCTTGCCGATCTCGCCCACCGCGGCATCGCGGTAAAGGTCATTTCGGGCGACAATCGCTACGTTGCCGCGCACCTTGCCCAGGCGGTCGGCCTACGCGCCGACAGGATTATGACCGGCGAGGCGCTTTCGAAATTGACCAAGAGCGCGCTCTTTGCAGGCGTTCAGCACACCGATCTCTTCGTCGAAATCGATCCCAACCAGAAGGAGCGCATCGTTCAGGCCTTGCGGAGCAGGGGGCATGTGGTTGGTTATCTGGGCGATGGCATCAATGATGCGCCTGCTCTCCATGAGGCAGATATTGGCATCTCGGTCGACACCGCTGTCGATGTCGCGCGCGAGGCCGCCGACATTATCCTTCTCAAGCAGGATCTGGGTGTGCTCGTGCGCGGCGTCGATGACGGCCGCAAGACATTTGCCAACACGATGAAATATATTTCGATCACCACCAGCGCCAATTTCGGCAACATGATCAGCATGGCTGTCGCCTCTCTTTTCCTGCCTTTCCTGCCGCTCCTGGCAGCGCAGATCTTGCTCAACAATTTCCTTTCTGACGTCCCTTCGCTCGCCATTGCCAGCGACAACGTCGATGCCGACCAACTGCGCCGGCCTCGCCACTGGGACATCCGTTTTGTGCGGCGGTTCATGATCAGCTTTGGCCTGGTCAGCTCGCTGTTCGATTTCGCCACGTTCGCGTTCCTGCTGTTCGTCGCTCACGCCACGGCGGCTGCCTTCCAGACCGGCTGGTTTGTCGAATCGTTGCTGACAGAGCTTGCGATCGTGCTCATTGTGCGCACACACAGAGCTTTCTGGGCAAGCCGTCCGAGCCCGTTGCTTGCTTGGCTTACGCTGGCTGTCGGGGTTGTTGCGATCATGATCCCCTATCTGCCGTTTGCTGCCTGGTTCGGCTTCGTGCCCTTGCCGCTGCCCGTGCTTGCCGGGCTTGTCGCCATCACCGCGCTCTATCTCCTGGCCTCGGAGGCGACCAAGCGTTGGTTCTTTGGACGGGAGAGCCGCCAATCGCAGCGGAAGAGGGCGGGGCAGATGATCGATAGAGCCTCCAAACCTCATGCGGCCTACTCGAGGTTATAGGCCGGTGTGGGAGGCTTGAGGCGATGATGAAAAGAAGCGCGGGCATTCTGCCGTATCGCAGATCAAGCAATGGGCTGCAGGTGCTGCTCGTCCATCCGGGCGGCCCTTTCTGGCAAAGCCGCGATCTTGGCGCCTGGTCCATCGCCAAGGGCGAGTATGACGACAGCGAGCTGCCAGAAGCCGCGGCGCGGCGCGAATTCCAGGAAGAGACAGGCTGGAAGCCCAACGGAGCCCTGCTCAATCTGGGAGAGTTGCGCCAGCGAAAGAGCAAAATCATCACTGCTTTCGCGCTGGAAGGCGATTTCGATACCGCCACGTTGCGCAGCAACATGTTTGAGATGGAATGGCCACGACGCAGCGGCCGCATACAGTCATTTCCCGAGGTGGATCGCAGTGCATGGCTGGATCTGGACTTGGCCCGGGCAAAACTGCTTGCCGGTCAACGGCCCTTTCTAGACCGCCTTGTCGCTTCGGTTTTGCGCCACACAGCCTGTTGATCGAGATCAACGCCACCTGCCGCCAACATGGCAATGATGGCGAGTAGGCAGGAGTGATCAATATGAGCTTTCTCGATTACCTGATTTCGGTCGACGCCAGAACGGCTCTGATGGGTCGCATGATGCGGACGGTCGGCGTCGACAGACATTTGAAGGTCGTGGCAGACCATGCGGCAGTCACAAATCGGGCAGTGAACCGCTGCCGTTCCTGTGGGCATCAGGACGAGTGCTCGGCCTGGCTCGACGAACATCAGCAAGCCGAGAACCCGCCAGACTATTGCCGCAACAGCGACCTGATTGCACGACTGCAGCACGCAGCCGGCCAACGGTAGTGCATCGAGCAGATCAGCCTTGAGGACGTCATGACTTCAGTGGACGATCTGGTCTTTCTAGAAGCATTTCTGCTCTTTGTTGCACCGGGGCCCACCAACGCTCTTTTGATGGCGGGGTCGGTCAAACGGGCGAATGCGATCAAACTTTTGGCCGCTCAGGCATGTGGATACGGGATCGCATCCGCGTGCTGGTTTTCGCTGCGTCCCTTTGTGTCGTCGGATGCCATTCAGATACTGAGACTGGTTGCAGCCGGATGGCTCGTCATTCTTGGCCTACGTCTGATGACGAGCGCCGGGACCAACGCTTCCAAAAACGGTGATGCCATTTCTGTTGCGGCGACCAGCGCCCTGAACCCGAAGGCCTTTATTTACTGCCTGGCTATCGTGCCAATGAACATTGAACCGCGAGCGCTGGGAGCTTTCTGGATTGCACTCCTTATGACCACAGCTGCCACAGGATCGCTGTGGCTTTTGCTAGGCAGGCACTTTGGCGGCACAAAAAGGATGGCAGAAAGAGTTGTGGGCACGGCGCTTGTTGCATTCGCCCTGCTGCTCCTTGGACCATTGATGCCTCTGGTCGCGATCTGAGCGCGGTGAAGCCAGGGCGAACCGGCAGGTCACCTTGGCAATGGTGCCTCGCTGCAGATATCCCGCCAATCTGGCGACGAGCGCCCAAACGCAGGCGTGACGCGCCTTTGCCCCTTGAAAGCCGTGGCACCTGTAAGCGCTGACCTGTTTCGCTGGTGGGTCTATCGTGGATGCAACGTTGAAGCCCGCTGGCTCGGCAGTTCGCGACATCAACGGTGTCGCTCTTGCCACCGCTACGAAACAAGGATGACGGACACGGGATCTGCGCAGAAGAGAGCGTCCTCGACAGCTTTGACGCCGGCCACGTTTTCCGCCGCAACAATGGCGGCCTGGCGCTCACGTTCGTCGAAGATGGCACCGCTCAGTTTCGCTACGCCTTTGTTCACCTTCACGTTGATCAAGTCCTTACCGGCCCATTTCTGCATCGCTAGCTCGGTCATGATGTTTTGGCGAATCTGTTCGTCATCGATGACTGCAGGGGCTGCATCAGGAAGGACGCCGAGCAATGCCCGCAGAAGATCAGAGCGGGTGATGATGCCGACGACTTTCCCAGCGTCGACGACCGGAACGCGTTTGACATGGTGTCGCGTCATGAGCTCGACGACCTCGGCGAGCGATGCGGCAGGGGATGCCGTGACGACATCTTGCGACATCACCTCCTCGATCCGTCGCCCATTGGCGCGGACATATTCATCGGCCGCCTTTCCGGGGCTGAGGATAAACTCAAGCCAGCGCGAGCGCTTGCGCTCCGTGCCCAGTTCCCCGCGACGCAGGAAATCGCCCTCGCTGACGATCCCCACCAGGGTCCCGTCGCCGCGAATGACGGGCAAGCCGCTAATCCTTTTGAAGAGCATGGTCCCGGCCGCTTCAGCGATCGACGCGGACGGGTTTATGCCGACGACTGGTTTGCTCATTATGGCTGCGGCTTGCATGTTCGCTCTCCGGAGTTTCTCCAAACCTCCCGGCTTCTTAGGCTTCACATGCCCAAAGCGCCTTGATCTGAATCATTTTGCCATCGAGGCAAATGGTCCAAAGGTTGGCTCGCAAGTGACGGGCGCGTTCCCGTTAGCCAGCGATCGCGGCCTTGGCGACGTTCACGCCAAGCTCGTAGACAAGCAGTCCACCATAGTAGGCCGTCGCAGTGACCAGAATTGCTCCGCAAATTTCGATCAAAGGTATGGCGATCGTCACAGCCCGAAACTCGCGATTCCGGGCCCAAAGTGCGAGCCGCACCAGTCCCCAGATCAGGAAGGCAAAGGCAGTGATACCCCCCAGGCTCTCGTGGATTTCCGCGATATCGCTGCTGAAGCCGGCTGCTTCGGCGTGATCGAGGGCAAGACCGCCGAAGAACCAGGTCCCAATGGCAAACACTCCGGCAGCCAGGGCCACGAAGGTTGAGACCGTGCCGGCGCCCGATTTCCTGGTGACGGCTCTGCCACCGGCCAGCGCCACAAGGTCGATAACCACAAGCGTGTAGATCAGGACAATAGGAAAATGAACAAGAATGGGGTGGATGTGCTGAATGGGGACCACGAAAACTCTCCAGAAATTGGTTGGGACCTGGGACAATTGCCAGCCTTGCAGCGAGCTTTGGCCGACGACATTTGTGAGCGTTATGTGCTTTGACGGGCCACGCACTGCGAACGAGAGATCTAGTCGTTTTCGTCGGCCTCATCGCCCTGCCGGTCGTCACACGCATCGTCATCACCCTTGATGGCTTTCGGAGTGGTGGCGTCCTGCATCGGGATGGCCTGCAGGTCGATCGGGTTAGAGGGGTCAACGGACGATGGCGCCCCACATGATCCTTCGTCCGATTCGGCGGCCGCCGGCAGGGCAAAGATCGTGAGGCCTGCAAGTGCTGCAAGGACAAGCATGGAACTGCGCATGGTCTGGTATCCTTCTCGGCGCGGCCATGATTGGACGCGATAATGCCTTGATATGGACCCTTCGCTTGCTGCGGGCTGAGGATGATTGACAGCAAATTGAAAGCTTGAACGTGCGACATGCCTTGCCGATGAAAAGCCTGTTGATGCGTTTGGCGGTGCTGGGTCTCGCTGGACTGGTCCTGGCAATGCCTGTCGCTGCCCGTGCCGATGAGGACGATGACGGCGACCATGACCGGGCGCGGGATTTGTACGAGCACGGCGAAATCAAGGGCCTTGCCGACATACTGGACGTTGTCCGCGCCAAAGCCCCAGGCGATGTTGTTGCGGTCGATCTCATCCGCAACGCCAACAGATGGGTCTACCGGTTCCAGGTCGTCGGTGCCGATGGCCGGCGAAAGACCGTCGACGTCGACGCCGGAGCCGGTGTCGTCATGCGCGATGGGGAGGGCGACTGATGAAGATACTCCTCGCCGAAGACGAGCCCCGTATCGCTGCCGATATCGCGACCGCCCTCAAGGCGTCCGGAATGGCGGTCGATGTTGTAAAGGATGGTGAAGCCGCCTGGTTCGCAGGCGATGTCGAGACTTATGACGCCGCGATTCTGGATCTTGGATTGCCCAAGCTCGATGGCCTCACGATCTTGAAGCGGTGGCGGGCCAACGCCCGCCGGTTTCCGGTTCTGATCCTCACCGCAAGGGGGATGTGGACGGAGCGGGTCGAGGGCATCAACTCCGGTGCTGACGACTATCTTCCCAAGCCTTTTGAAATGGAAGAACTGCTCGCCCGGTTGCGCGCCATCCTGCGTCGCTCGGCAGGGCAGGCGGCACCGGTTCTGAGGTCCGGCCCGCTGCTTCTGGACACGCGCCAGATGCGTATATCGCTGCGCGGCATTCCCGTTTCCCTGTCGCCGCTGGAGTACCGGCTCCTGGCGTTTCTGATGCATCATGCAGGGCGGGTGGTGGCGCCGACCGAACTGGCTGAGCATCTTTACGATTCAGGCAACGACCGCGATCCGAACGCGATCGAAGTCATTGTCGCGCGATTGCGACGCAAGCTCGGCAGCGATGTCATCGAGACGAGACGCGGGTTCGGGTATCTGATGCCCGATGATCCCGCCTGATGGGCAACTCAATCCGCTTCCGGCTGTGGTTGGCGGCAACCATCTCGATTCTTGTCGCGCTCGGCATCGCCGGCGCCGGTTTGCGCTATCTGTTCGAACTTCACGTCGAGCGGCGCGTGGTGGGCGAGCTGACGGTCGACCTCAACGAATTGATCGGCGCAACGACTTTCACAAGCGATGGCCGCCTTGTGGTGACCCCGGTGCTGACCGACCCACGGTTTGCCAATCCACTGTCCGGTTACTACTGGCAGGTGGAGGACATCGCCACAGGCAGCCTTGAGCGTTCGCGATCATTGTGGGACGCCAAGCTGCTCCTGCCCGCCCGGAGCGCAAGTGGTGGGCTGCCAACGGTCGAGGAGTTCACGGGCCCGGGCGGAGAACTCACTATTGCGGTCGAGCGCACGATCATCGATGCCGGAGGCCGCTCCTTTCGTGCCATCGTGGCGGAAGATCATCGAACCGTTGAGGTGTCTGTAAGCGAATATGTTCGCGACCTTGCCCCGGCTCTCCTGATGCTCGCTGCAGTTCTCATGGCCGCGTTTTTCATCCAGATCACCATCGGCCTTGCACCGCTGGAGACCTTGCGGGTCGCCGTCGGAAGCGTGATTGCGCAGCGAACGGCGCGGCTCGATGTGGTGGCACCAAGCGAGGTGCAGCCGCTCGCTGAGGAAATCAATCGTCTTCTCGATGCGCAGGAGAAGGCTCTCGCTCGGGCGCGCTCGCGCGCCACCGATCTGGCGCACGGCCTCAAGACGCCGCTGCAAGTTCTTTCGGCCGACATCCGCGCGTTGAGAAAAAAAGGCGAGACGGATCTGGCCGACGAGATCGAGAAGAGCACCGGCGCGATCCGCCGCCATGTCGAGCGGGAGCTGGCGCGCGCCCGCCTCGCGCCCGGAGTCTCGGGCAAGGCATCCTGTGGGGTGTCGGACGTCGCGGCTGGCGTCGTTGCCGTCGTCAAACGGACGCCAAGCGGCAGGCAGCTTTCTTTCACGATGGGGGTCGCGGAAGATCTGCTGGCGCCAATCGACGAAGGCGACCTGTCGGAAATCCTCGGCAATCTGGTCGAGAACGCCGCCCGGTACGCAAAGTCGTCAGTCCGTGTCGATGCCTCCGCAACCGCCGGCGAGGTAATCGTCACTGTCGCGGATGATGGCCCGGGCATAGCGGATGCCGATCGCGAGTCCGCCTTGTCGCGTGGCGTCCAGCTCGACAGCAAGGGCGGCAGCAGCGGCCTTGGCCTGGCCATTGTTTCCGACATCGTCGAAGCCTATGGCGGACGCCTTGCCATGGCCAACGCCGATCCGGGTCTGGTCGTGAGCATTTCCTTGCCGCGACACAGTTGAGCGTGCTTCAGGCAAAACCCGGGAAGTAGTCGACCTTTATCTTCGAGCGGCGAACGCCCATGGCCAGCAGTTTCTGACGCAGCGCCTTGACCATCGCTTGCGGGCCGGAAATGTAGAAGGTGCGCTCGAGATAGTCGGGCATAGTCAGACGTATCAGGCGCTCGTCGATGTAGCCGGCATACTGGCCCCGCTCCGTGCCGCGCGCCACTGCATGCACGGTCTTGATGCCAAGCTCTTGCCTGGCGGCGGCGAGCACGTCGCGATAGGCGATGTCGCCCTGGCTCTCGGTTCCGTACAGAACGATGATCGGCCGCGCCTCCTGCCGGTCCAGCAGATATTGCAGCATCGAGCGGAACGGCGTGATGCCGATGCCTCCGGCCAGGAAAGCGATCTTGGTTTCACGCTGGGCGGGCAGCGTGAAATTGCCGGCCAGTTGCGCGGCGTGGATCGTGCTGCCTGGCTTCATGGTCATCAGTTCGCGCTTGAAGGCACTTGATTGCGGGTAGAACTTGACGCCGAGGCGGATCGTTTCCTCCGTCGGCGCCGAGGCGACCGTGAAATAGCGGCGGTTGCCGCGATTGTCGGCACGATCGAGGCCAAGCGTCCATTCGAGATACTGGCCGGCCTCAAAGGCGAGCTTGCGCGGCGACCGGAAGATGAAGTCAAAGCTGTCGACAGCCGATTGCTCGATGCGTTCCAAAGTCAGCACGAAGCGTCCCTTGGGACCCGCCGCATAGGCAAACAGGTTGCCGGTGAGCAGCGCCAGTTCCGGCGTGAAATAGAACGAGCCGATATGGATGTTGGGAGCAAACAGAAAGCCGACGATGGCGGCAAAGGCGATGCGCGGCCATCGCATCGTCGGTGCCGTCAGCGGCTCTGTCAGCATCACAAAAGCAAAAAACAGCAGGGGCGACGAGCCCAGTGTCTCCGCAAGTGCGGTCCCGTACTGCGACGGGTCGCTGGTTGCCAGAATGGTCGCCAGCGCCACGACAACGAAGGTCGAGACAAGATCAGGCCGGCGCAGTTTCCGCACAATGAGCATGCCACCAACCAGCACGAGTGGAAGCAACGGCAGATTGCCGCCAATCCACCAGGTGGCGGGTTGGTCGAGCAACAGCCCGGATAACGCCACGCCGAGCGCAGCCGGATTGAAGAGGTGCTTCCGGCCGATGGCGAGAATGAATTTGGACGAAATCGCCCAGACGGACGCGAATGCCACTGCCGCGATCCCCTCGATGTCGGTGGTGGCTACCGGATCGAGGATGAGCGCAAGGATGAGCGCGGTGATATAGACGGACTCGTTGTTGGCGGGGACTGCGAAGACATGCGCAAAGACCTTGTTGGCGAGCCAGCAGGCGGCCAGCGCAAGGGCTGTCGTGAATGCAAGCGCAACCGGATCATGCGGCACCAGCTTGGCGAAGCCGAGCACGAACGCGGCGCCGACCAGCGTCATCAGATAGTAGAGGACCAGCCTGTACATGGTCAGGTGATCGAGAAATCGATCGATGGTTTTGATCATGGCAGGCAAAGGGCTCCGAACCCGGTTGTCGGTGTGGCGCGGCCGTTGGTGTCTATGACATAGCCCTCCAGGCCGGGCGTCTGCTCGATGAAGAGAATGCCGTCCCGGCCCATGGCAAAGGCGGCAGTGGCGAAACGATCGGCTTCGAGCACATCGGCGCCGATGACGGTCAGGCTGACGATGTCCTGGATCGGACGGCCAAGCCCATGCGGGTTGTAGATGTGTTGACCCCGCACATAGGTTCCAGACGTCGCCACTCCGCGACCACGGGGATAGACGACCTTTACGATCTCATGAGCGTTGAAGGGATTGCGGATGCCGACGCTCCAGTCCTGGCCCGAGGCATTCTTGCCGCTGGACTGGACGTCGCCTCCCGCCTCGATGAAGAAATCGCGGATGCCGGCTCGCTGAACGATGGCTGCCGCGTTGCGGATGGCCCAGCCCTTGACGATGCCGGAAGGATCGAGCGACCCGTCGGGCTTGCGAATATCGAAGTATCCGTCCGTCTCGTCATGCGTCTGCCGCGCGAGAGCAAACACTTCGGCCATCTCGCCGCTCCATTCGACGACGGGGGCGTCGCCGCGGTTGATGGCCATGATCTCGCTGTCGGCCCGGTATGTGCTGAAGCGCCGGTCGATATGCTCGAAATACCCGAAGACCGTCTCGATCAGCTCAGCGCCCGACGCGCCGCCGACGTCGACCGTAATGGGCATTCCCATCAAGATACGCGTTTCACGCATGGACCTAGGACGACGCCTTCTTCAGCGCGCCGCGCAGCGACTGGATAAAGGCCCTGCTGGTCAGCGTCGCACCCGAAATAATGTCGACATTGGCGCTTTGGGCGCGGATCGCTTCGTCGCGCAGCATGGGCAGCGCCTGCCTGTTGATATTGATGGAGGTGCGGCGATCGGATGGGTATTTCAGCACCTTCAGCGCCGTAAGCTGCCCACCCTGTACGAGGGCTTGAATCTGGATAATGCCGTAATAGGCATCGGCGGGCGGGCCGGTGTAGACGCCGTCGGCATAGCCCTGTGTGGCGACCTTCATACCCACCGGGACAAGACGCGCGGGCGCATCCGGATATGCCGGCCTCGGCTGGGGGACTGGTATGTAGACGGCGGGAGTTATGGCGAATGAAGGCGTTGACAACGCGGGATCGGTGACAGCCGGCGCCACAGGCTGCTCCGTTGGCATTGGCGATGGTTGGGGCGCGACCGGAACTACTGTCTGCTTGAACGGATCATCTGGCCGTTCGGCGGGAACTGCTATGCCCGCCGTCGTTTCCCTGCCAATCGGAAACCTTGTTCTGAACCGAGGGTCGAGCGCCGGCAAAATCCGAGACATCGGCGCCGCCACGGTGGGCGCCGGCTCCGCCGACTGCGCGTCGGGCTCCTTTGGCGCGTTGGCCGGCAGCGCTGAGCCAAGCATGTCAGATGAGCCAAGCATATCGTTTGCCGGTTCTTGGCCGGCTTGATCCCAGACGTAAGCGCCAGAGGTGGCGATGACGAAAAGTGACAGGGCAATCTGTTTCATCGCAATTGTGTTTCCACGTTGAATCTCGCACGGCGATCCATCTGGTCGTCCGCTTCGGATGCAATATCCCACGACCAAGCTGACAACTGGCTGTCAGCCGAGGTCGAGCTGCAAGGGGTCGCGAAAGCTCAAGGGGAAGGCAAATTGACTTGTCCTAGATCAAGATCGTCGCATAAGCAGCGAGGTAGGAAGGTTCTCTCAAGCGAGGTAGCTGCCTATGACTGTTGCCAACGAGCCCGCCGGATACACCGGAACCCAGATAGTGCTGCATTGGACCATCGCGGTGCTGATCGTTCTGCAGCTTATAATCGGTGAAGACATCAAGCCGGCTTATCGGGCGTTCTCGCGCGGTACCGAGCCGGCAGCTGGCGACATCTTCAACGCAAACATTCATGTCTATGTCGGTCTGGCAGTATTGGTGCTGGCGATCTGCAGGTTTGCGCTACGTCTCCGGCATGGCGTGCCGGAGGCGCCGCCCGAAGAAAGCGCCCTGCTGAAGCGGATTGCCGCGGCCGCCCATTTCCTGCTGTATCTTTTCATCTTCGGGATGCCGATTACCGGGGCGCTGGCTTGGTACTTCAGCTTTCGGGCGATGGGCGAGATTCACGAACTCGCCAAGCCGGTGATCATCATTGTCGTCGGCCTCCATGCCGCAGCGGCGCTGTGGCAACATTTCTATGCGAAATCGGATGTGCTGGTCAGAATGCTGCGACCTGCCGGACGGCGCGCGCGGTGATGACATGAGCCGGCTGCACAATGAAAACCATCTCGTATCGCGCGTCGGCTGGCTGCGCGCCGCCGTGCTCGGCGCCAATGACGGCATCGTCTCGACGGCCAGCCTGATCGTTGGCGTGGCGGCCGCCAATGCCGCGGCCTCCAATGTTCTGGTGGCTGGGGTTGCCGGACTGGTCGCCGGTGCGATGTCGATGGCGGCCGGCGAATATGTCTCGGTCAGTTCGCAGTCCGATACCGAACAAGCCGACCTTGCCCGCGAGAAGGGGGAGCTGGCGACGCAGCCGGACTTCGAGCGACAGGAGCTTGCGGAGATCTATGTCAAACGTGGCCTGGAGCCAACGCTGGCCTTGCAGGTCGCCGACCAGTTGATGGCCAAGGACTCGCTCGGCGCCCACGCTCGTGACGAGCTCGGTATTTCGGAAGTGACTACAGCCAGGCCAATCCAGGCCGCGCTGACCTCCGCGGCTGCATTTTCGGTTGGCGCGGCCATGCCATTGGCGATGGTGTTTGTTTCGCCGGCCGCCTGGCTTGCCGCAACGGTGTCTGTTGCCTCACTCCTGTTCCTGGCGGTTCTGGGCGCTATTGGGGCCAAAGCCGGCGGCGCCAATGTGTTGAGGGCAACTGTTCGCGTCACCTTCTGGGGGGCGCTGGCAATGGCGCTGACCGCCGGTATTGGTGCCGTCGTTGGTACTGCCATCTGACGGTCCTGCGACCTTAATCCCGGCCCTTCCCATGGGCGCTTGTCGTACCCCAAATAATCCCGCCAGGATTCAACGCCAGTTCTGTGAAGTTGCGAAAGCGCAACGAAGGCGGCGCGCACAGGATATATCACGGGGCTTCGCAAATCGCGGAGACCCTATCGTGAAGGAACTCAGTTCGATCGGTCGGAACATGGTTGTCGACGAGATCATGAGAAAATGGCCGGCAACGGTGGCAGTCATGCTGAGCTACAGGATGCTTTGCGTTGGCTGCCCGATCGGCACTTTCCATACGGTGGCCGAAGCATGCCGCGAACATCGGATCGACGAGACCCGCTTCATTTTGGACCTGGAATCGGCTGTTCGAGGAGAACGGTGAGGATCACCTCTTGCCCCGGTTCTCGGCCAGAACCACAAGGCGATGCGCATCCTTCACGGTGACTTTCTGGCGCCCGCTGACAACTATTCCGTTGTCTTCCCACTTGCTAAGCAGGCGGCTGACGGTGTGCAGCGTCGTTCCCGTCATCTCGGCAATGTCTTGCCTTGAAATCGGGAAATCGATTTCGATGCCGTTGTCGGTCTTTCGGCCGGTTTGGTTTGCCAATCGCAACAAGGCATGCGCGACCCGCTGCTCCACCTGCTCCGTGGACATTTCCATCACCCGTGTCTGGGTCTCCTGCAGCCTGGCTCCCACCGTCCTGTAGGTGGTTGCCCCAAACGCCGGAAACCGTCGCGCCAGCTCCGGCCAAAGAGCGTTGGGCCAAGCCAGCGCCACGCAGTCGACCGCCGCGATAGCGCTGGCGGGATAGGTCGTCCGGCCAAGTGCTGCGGCGACACCAAAAATTTCGCCTTCGCTGATGTATCTGGCGATGATCTGCTGCCCATCCGGCGTGGTGCGGACGACGCGTATGTGGCCGGAGATCAGCACGAAAAACGAATGGGCCTCGGTTTCCTGCTCGAAGATCGCCGAGTCCTTGGCGTAGCGTGACGATCGAGCGCCTTTGAGTATCTCGCTTTGCTCCTGGGGTGCCATCCCCTGGAAGAGCGGCAGCTGCGATATCAGCGATCGGTCCAGCGCAACCAAGCGGATTCCTCACAGGCCTACAGTCCGCACCAATCGTGCGGCAACCCTTTCTTATCCCGAGTTTGCGCCAGCGCAAATTGTCCCCGGCCGCATTGGGCTAAATGGCATGGAACGGCGCAACGCCGCCAAGACGAAACAAAGGACAAATCGATGAAATTCTCCATCCTCGCTGCAGCAATCTCCATCCTGGCGCTCTCCAGCGGCGCAAGCGCGGAAGAGCATGTGGTGCAAATGCTCAACAAGGGCGAAAAGGGCGCAATGGTTTTCCAGCCGGCCTTCGTCAAGGCGGCACCTGGCGACACCGTCAAGTTCGTGCCGACCGACAAGGGCCACGATGCGGAGTCGATCAAGGGAATGATCCCGGATGGTGCCGAGCCTTTCAAGGGAAAGACCAACGAGGAAATCACCGTCACGCTGACGAAGGAGGGCGTCTACGGTGTCAAATGCGCGCCCCATTACGGCATGGGCATGGTCGCACTCATCGTTGTCGGCAAGCCGGTCAACCTCGATGCCGCCAAGGCGGTCAAGCACGCGGGCAAAGCAAAGACGGTGTTCGCCGACCTGTTCACCCAGATTCCCGCCAACTGACCAGAAATCGAATACAGCCATGCCTGCCGCATGAAACGGCAGGCGCGGGCCGGTTGGACCGAGGACGGCGGTTCATCCGGCCCCGTTCATTTGAGGATGCAAGTCATGGGGATTCCCCGCCTTCGAGCCTACACCGGGCCCGCATTTCTTTCGTATGGGTTCAGGCCCTTCTTCTTCCTCGGGTCGCTTTATGCCGCGCTCTCAATTCTGCTTTGGCTGCCGATGTATGCGGGCGAACTCGATGCTCATAGTGTTTTTGCTCCCGTCGACTGGCACATCCACGAGATGCTGTTTGGCTATCTGCCGGCGATCGTCACCGGGTTCCTGCTGACCGCCATTCCCAACTGGACCGGCCGGCTGCCCGTGCAAGGCCTGCCGCTGCTGACGCTGGTTGTCCTGTGGCTTGCCGGCCGCATCGCTGTCTTCTTCTCGGCGGATATCGGCTGGCAAACAGCCGCTGTGATCGATGGCTCTTTTCTGCTTGCGGTCGCCGCGGCGGCGGCACGCGAGATCGTCGCCGGGCGCAACTGGCGCAACCTCAAGGTGCTGCTGCCGCTTGCCGTTCTGGCGTGCGGCAACGGCGCTTTCCATATCGAGGCGCACCTCGAAGGAACATCCGATATCAGCCGCAGGCTCGGCATGGCTGCGGCGATCATGCTCATCTCGCTGATCGGTGGGCGCATCATTCCGAGCTTCACCCGCAACTGGCTCGTCCGCGAAAATCCCGGAAGGCTTCCCGCGCCGTTCGATCGTTTCGACATCGCATCGCTTGTCATCTCAGCCATTGCGCTGGCTGCGTGGACGCTCGCTCCCGATCACGGAGTGTCGGCAACGCTCGTGGCCGTCGCGGCAGTCTGCCAGGCATGGCGTCTGTCGCGTTGGGCTGGCGAGCGCACATTGCGGGATCCGCTGGTGCTGGTTCTGCATCTTGCCTACGCCTTCGTGCCGATCGGTCTTGCCCTGGTATCGGCGTCGATCTTCTTTCCCGATGCCGTGCCGGCGGCGGCAGGACTTCACGCGCTCGGGACTGGCGCGGTGGGCTCAATGACACTTGCCGTGATGACCCGCGCGACGCTTGGGCACACCGGGCAAAAGCTCAAGGCTGGGAAAGGCGCCTCGTTCATCTTCGTGACCGTCCTTCTGGCGGGATCATTGAGAATCCTGGCCGCCTTTGTGCCCTATGGCGTGGTGATCGACATGGCCGGCACCGCATGGGTGGCGGCATTTGCAAGCTTCATCCTGATCTACGGAACCGCGTTGATGACGCCAAAGGCACAGTGAGGCGACGGGAGAGCAGGCGAAACGCGATGAAGCGGACGCTTCTGTTTTTTCACGCAATGCCGAGGTAGCCGAGGAAACGGTTCGCCCATCCTCGATGGTCCCGGACCAGCCTGAATCCAAGATTGTCGGGAGGTGTGCCAACGGCGCAGCCACCGCTTTTCCCGTCGCCGACGAAGTTCGACATGTACGCCCTGTGAAGCCCTTCAAGGACGTGGACGCCGCAATTGTCGACCGAACTCACGACATCGGTTCCATCCGCGGCCAACGTGGTGCGGACATAGCAGGTCGAAGTCCACTCCCAGACGTTGCCGGAAAAGTCGGCGAGGCCTAAGGAATTCACACCAAAGGAGCCACGGCTCCTGGGCAAGGGGTCCGGTTTGCGATTGAGGTCCACCTCGGCCTTGTAGCTGGTGAGCCAACGCCTGGCGGGATTGTTGGCATCGTTTTCGACACCCTCAAATTCTCCTGCGAACCGCTCGGCCGCGGCAAACGCCCACTCCTCATCAGAAGGCAGCCGCCAGTCGTCGCCTGTCGCCTTCGAATACCATTGGGCGTAGGCATTGGCGTCGAGATAGCTCACTCCGGTAGCGGGAGCATCGGCCGCGATCGCGCGCGTCTCCTGTGCCGGCTGACAGCCGCCAGCCGCCACACAGTCCGCATAGTCGGACACACTGACCTGATAGGTCATGATTTCGATGGGTTCATTGAACTGTCGGCTGAGACGGGGATTCGCTTGCGGGCGTCCATTCCTCAGGAACTCGCCCGGCAGGGGATAGGTGATCGAACCGGCGGCCAAGGTAACTGTCGTGGCGGCGGGGTGGGACTGTCGATGTCCGTTCCGGCTGATAGCGGACAAGCCCATCGGAACCGTTGCGGCCGCCACGGCGACCGAGACAACCTTCAGGATGAAAAGAGACATGGCTTTTGTCCATGCCCGGACAGCGACGCTGTCCGGGTAAATTGGAGTGCCGTCAGTTGGTGGCTATGGGTTTGGGCGCCTCGACCTGCGTCATCAGATCGTCATCCCACTCGCCTTCGACCATGAAGTGAGCGGTCGCTCCGAGTTCCACAGCCTCGATCAGATTGTGATTGACGTAGGCGTAGACACCCGGCTGCAGGAACGTATAGAGCGCCGAGCCCGCCGAACCTCCGCGGATGAACCAGGTTTCCAGATCCTTGGCCGGCGGATTGGCGAATTTTCCTTGTTCCCAGACATAGTCACCGTGTCCACCGATGAGGTGTGGCCGCGTATCGCGGTTGGCCTGTGAATGGACGATCAAGACGGTTTCGCCGACCTTGGCTTTCATGGCGTTGTCACCGGTCAGGGATCCGACCTTGCCGTTGAACACGACATGCGTCGGGATCAGGCCACGCATGACCTTGACGATGTCGTCGTAGCCGTCGCCGGCCGATTCGTAGCTCTTGAAATTGCCCTTCTCGTCGCGCGGAATATAGAAGTCGCTCTCGCCGATGTAGAAGATCTTGTCGTATTTGACCGGCTCGCCCTTGTCGTTCCTGAGCCCGTCGCGCGGCAGCACCATGATTGCGCCGTTCATGCCGGAGACGACGTGCCACGGGATCATCGGACCACCGGGCGCGCAGTGATAGACGAACGTTCCTGTTCGCGTTGCCTTGAAGCGCAGTGTCACCTGTTCGCCGGGATTGACCAAGGTGAGCGCGCCGCCGCCCAGTGCGCCGGTCGCAGCGTGGAAGTCGATGTTGTGGGCAAGCGAGTTGGTGTCGGGGTTGATCAGCGTCAGTTCGACATAGTCGTCCTGGTGCACGACCATCAGCGGGCCGGGGATCGAGCCGTCATAGGTCATCGCATTGAGCTTCGTGCCATCGGCATCGATGACGACAGGCTTTTCCTCGATCGTCATGGTGAACTCGAGGATCTTCGGTCCGCTCTTGGCGATCTGATCATGCGGATGGACGAAAGGCGGTGCCACGAGCTGGATCTTTTCGCGGGGGAGCCCCTGAATGTCTGCCTTTGTAACCGTTGCCGAAAATGCCGGCAGTGCCGTCACGGCGGCAGCGCCAATGGCTGCTCCGAAAAGGGCCTCGCGTCGCGTGATCATGTCAGTCTCCTGTCTTTCTATTGTTGCAGATGAGTAGAAGCTATCTGACCTGACGCAGCGTTTCTTTGCGCTGGCGCAAATTGGCGGATGTTAATCGGGGAAACAACAGCCCTCGGATGGGTTCAGTCTTGTGAGCCAAGTTCGATATGCTGCAGTTTTGGTGTCGCATCTTTCTGCAAGCCTGCGCAGTCACTGGCGGCTCTCTGAAGATCAGCCGCCGGTATTGTCTTACAGATAGATCTGAATTCGCTCGGTGGCCAAGGCCACCAAGACAGAGGGCAACGGCCATCGCATTTCCGTCAGGGCGGGCGCCTGCCGACAGCGTGCTCGCCAAGCATGAAGGGCGCTATACGCCGCAGGAACTCGCCAACGGCCTCACGTCCAAGCGATGTAGGAAGCGAGCAGAACCCAACAGGACTCTGCTTTGCGTCCCCGCTTTTCCGCAACTACGAAACCATCATCACCGAGAGCGGATCTGTACGGAGGAAGAGGCTGTCCTTGACTTGTCCGACGCCGGCAACGTTCTCCGCCGCAACGATCGCAGCTTTCCGTTGACGCTCGTCGACAATCGCCCCCGTCAGTTCGACGACGCCATCGCTGACCCTAACATCAATCAAGTCACGACCACTCCACGATTGTCCCTGCAGTTCGGCAAGTATCGCATTGCGGATCAGGTCGTCATCGAGTGACGTGGTGTCCTGTTTCGGCATTGCGCGGATCAGGACAGGCAGCAAATCAGTTCGCGTGATGATGCCGACGACCCTTTCCCGATCGACAATCGGCACATTGTTGATGCGGTGTTGCATCATCAAGTTGACAATATGTGCAATCGAGGCGCCTGGAGCCGCCGAAATGACGGCTGTGGTCATCACCTCATGGATGATCCGTCCGTTCGAGTGCGCATAGTCATCGGCGATTGTGCCCGGGCCAAGATCAAACTCCAGCCAGCGTGGCCGCACACGCTGAGTCCCAAGTTCTTCTCGGCGCAAGAAGTCGCTTTTGCTTACAATGCCAACCAGGGCACCGTCGCTCTCGGTTACCGGGAGGCAGCTGACTTTGTTTGAAAGCATGAGCTCGACCGCTTCGGCGATCGTTGCGTTCGCATCCGTCGTGATGACTGGCTTCGTCATGATGGCTTCGGCTTGCATCCTACCCTCCTGATTTTCTTCGGAAGACGATGGGACATCCCGACCCGCAGCGCTTTGATCTAAGTCACTTGGAACGAGGAGCATTCTCGGCGCCGTCGTCGCGTTCGATGAGAATGCGCTCTGCCGCGCCATCGAGATCGTCGTACTGGCCGCTTCTCAACGCCCACAGGAAGCCGGACAGGCCGAGTGCGCCAAGGAATAGCGCTACCGGAATGAGATAGGCGAGCGTCGTCATGAGGATTGGGCCAAGGCGCCGGCCCGCACGGGCCTGTCCTGCCGTGCAATTGCGGGCGACGCACCCGTCGCGAAGCCTTGCAGGCGCATGGCATTTCCGATCACGAGCAATGACGACGCAGACATCGCGATCGCCGCGATAAGGGGGGTAACGTGGCCCAGAATGGCGATCGGCACCGCAACGGCATTGTAGACGATGGCTATGGCGATATTCTGCCGGATCAGGCTTCCCGCCTTGCGCGAGACGCTCAGGGCAAGGGGCACCGCCAGAAGGCTTTCGCGCAGGAATACGAAATCCGCCGCGTTGCGGCCAATGTCGGCGGCGGTGGCCGGTGCGATCGAGACATGGGCCGCGCTCAGCGCCGGCGTGTCATTGAGGCCGTCGCCAACCATTAGCACTCTGTGCCCGTCTCTCGCCAGGCTCTCGATGCGTTCGACCTTGCCGGACGGCAGCAGGCAGGGAACGAAGTCGTCGACACCCAGCATTTTCGCGACTTCGCCACAGGCGCCTGCCGTATCGCCCGATAGCATTTCCACGGAAACGCCAGTACGGCTCAATTGCTCGACCGTCGCCCTGGCGTCGGCGCGCAGCGCGTCCTCGAAATCGAAGGTGGCGACAATGAACCCATCTTTTGTCAGCACCGTTCCGCCATAGCCATGCTTGCCCTCGCCACCGGTCCGGGCCTTCCATCCAGCCCATCCGCGGCGACCCAGCCGCCAGGTGCTTCCGGCGGCGGTGGCTTCGATCCCGAAACCCGGGTGCTCGGTCACTCTATCGAATTTGTGCTGGCTGCTGCAGACGGCAATGGCCTTTGAATATGGATGGCGCGAATGCGCTGCCAGGTCGGCAGCGACGGCCAGCATGGTGGGATCGATCGAGGCCGCATTGATGAGCCGAGGCTGTCCGAGCGTGAGCGTTCCGGTCTTGTCGAACACCGCCGTGTCGATTGTCGCCAGGCGTTCCATGGCCGAGCCGTCCTTGACCATGATGCCGTTCTCGAACAGGCGCCGCGCTGCAACCACCTGAACGATTGGAACGGCGAGGCCAAGCGCGCAGGGGCACGTGATGATGAGAACAGCGATGGCGATCGTCATCGCCCGGTGCCAGTCGCCAGTCACCGCCATCCAGCCTAGGAATGTCGCGAAGGCGGTGAGATGAACCACCGGCGCATAGAGCGCTGAAACACGATCGGCGATCCGGCGATAGTGCGCGCGACCGCCCTCCGCGGCTTCCATCAGCCGAACCATTTCCGCCAGGAACGAATTCTTGGCGGCAGCTGTCGCCTCGATCGTCAGCGAGCCGGTGAGGTTGAGGACACCGGCCTGCACGGTTTCACCTGGCGCAACGTTTCGCGGCGTGCTTTCGCCAGTGACCAGCGAGCAGTCCAGATCCGACGCCCCATGAATGATCTTGCCGTCGACGGGGATTCTCTCGCCGGCTGCAATGAGCAGCTGCATCCCTGGTTCGATCTCGCCAACCGGCAAATAGTCCCGTGCGCCGTCGCCGCGCAGCACCATGGCGCCGCGCGCGGCCAACTGTGACAGGCCCTTTACTGCGGTCCGGGCGCGCTCGCGCATCACGTGATCGAGCGTGCGACCGATCAGGAGGAAGAACAGCAGCGATACCGACGCGTCGAAATAGGCGTGGTCGCCATGGGTGATCGTCTCATAGAGGCTCATGGCGTAGGCCAGCGACACGCCGACAGCGATAGGCACGTCCATGTTCATGCGGCCGTGGCGCAGCGCATTCCGCGCCGACTTGAAGAAGATGCCGCCGGCGAAGGCAAGGGCGGGGATGGCGATCAGTGCCGAGACCCAATGGAACAGGTCGCGCGTGGCGCCTTCGGCGCCGGACCAGACCGATACCGAGAGCAGCATGATGTTGCCCGCCGCAAAGCCGGCAACGGCGACGGCGCGGATGAGCTCCGACAGCGTCTTGTCCTTTGACTCCGTGTCGGCTTCGAACAGATGTGCCTGGTAGCCGAGGCGCCCGAGCGCAGCGACGAATGGCGGAACCTCGTCGCCGCGCCAGCGGATGGAGACTCGCCTCGTTGACAGGTTGACGCGAGCGGCCTCGACGTGATCGAGTTTTCCCAATGCTGTTTCGATCGTCTGTATGCAGGCGCCGCAGTGAACAGTCGGTACCGACAGGTCGGTCTGATGAAGGTCGTCGCCAAGCGATCGACTCGCCAGCTTGACCTCCTGGCTTGACGGCAGGACTGAAGCGGCGCTGACCAGATCCAGCGCCATTTCAGCGCCCGGTGCACAGCAGCTCATTTCAGCGCTCCATTGGAAATCATGATCCTGCGCACGTCGCGATAAGGTCTTGCCAGGCCGGCATCGGCGTTGATTTCGATGATCCAGACACCATCCCTTGGCATGTGCTGTGCTGCGAAGTCCTGGCCCGAGGCGAGGGCGAGCGTGACGGACTCATCCTCTTTCTCGTATGCCGGATGGCGAAACAGGACCTGCACGCCATGCAGGGGCACCGGCTTGCCGGTGGCGTCGGTGAGGCCATAGCGAACTTCACCCCAGGCGATGGTCAAGTTGCCGGTCCAGCCGAGGGCTGCCTGCGCACGCCCTTCTTCAGCCTTCTTGTTGAATTGCTGGCTCGCCACATAGGTATTTTCGACGACAAGGCCGGTCCAGCTTGTGTTGGCAAGCGTCGCCATCGTCAGATTGACCGCGATGACCACGCCAAAAAAAGCAAGGATGATGGCCAGCATGTGCCTGCCGGTGAATTCGCGGGGTTTTCGCGTGGTGGCGTTCATCTGGCGATCTCCGGCGCGTTGAAGGTGGCGGTGTATTCGTTGGACTCGAAGCTGACCTTGTCTTCGACCCGGAACGTGAAGGTCTGCGCCTGGCCATGAATCTGGTCGGCGGGCAGACTCACGAAAACCTTCAACATCTTCAGCCGGTCGGGTTCGACCTGGACCGCAAAGGAGCGACCTGCGGGGAGGTCGACGCCAACGATGCTCATCCCTGCGCCTGGCAAACCTCCAAGGGTGACGATAATCGTTCTTGGTTCGGGGATCATGTTCAGCAGCTTGACGGTGTAGCCATTGCGGATCGAGCCGTGGGAGAGCGTTACGAACTGCGGGTTGCGATCGTGCAGGACATTGATCTCGAGGCGGTCGCGCGTCAGCAGCGAAAAGAGCAGGCCCAGTCCGATCAGCGACCACATAGCCATGTACACATAGGTGCGTGGCCGAAAGATCTTGCGGATATGGAAATGCGCTACCCTGTCTGAAAACAGACCGTCATCCGTCCTGACCAGCGCCGGATTGACCGAACCGGCGCCGTCCGCGGTCGCCAGCATCATGTTGGCGTTGTAGTCGGAAAGCGTCGCGTAGGAGATCAGCCCGCGCTCCTTGCCGAGCTTGTCCATGACGCCGTCACAGGCGTCGATGCACAGCGCGCAGGTTATGCATTCGAGCTGCTGACCGTCGCGTATGTCGATCCCCATCGGGCACACCGCGACACAGGCATTGCAGTCGACGCAATCGCCGACCGGCTGCCCTGCGGCCTGGACCTTCTTGGCATGACGTGTGCGCGGTTCGCCGCGCCAGTCATTATAGGTGACGGTTAGCGAACTTTCATCGAGCATGGCTGCCTGGATGCGCGGCCATGGGCACATATAGGTGCAGACCTGCTCGCGCATCAGCCCGCCGAACGTGTAGGTCGTCGCCGTCAGTACGGCGACGGTGATGTAGGCGACAGGCGCTGCCGTGCCGGTGAAGAGTTCGCCCACCAGCGTCGGCGCATCGGCGAAATAGAAAATCCAGGCGCCACCAGTCGCCGCGCCTATGACCAGCCAGATGGCGTGTTTCGATACCCGCAGCACAAGCTTACGGGTGGTCCAGCGACCAGCATCAAGCTTGATACGAGCGTTACGGTCGCCCTCGATCGCGCGCTCGACGACCAGAAACAGATCGACCCATACGGTCTGTGGGCATGTATAGCCGCACCAGGCACGGCCGACGGTCGACGTGATCAGGAAAAGACCGACGCCGGCCATGACCAGAAGGCCAGCCACATAGTAGAATTCCTGCGGCCATATCTCGATGAAGAAGAAGTAGAAGCGCCGGTTGGCGAGGTCGAGCAGCACGGCCTGGTCCGGTGCAAACGGACCCCGATCCCATCGCAGCCACGGCGTGAGATAATAGATACCCAGCGTGATCGCCATCACGATCCATTTGAATTGGCGAAAATTGCCCGAGGCGCGCTTGGGAAAGATTTTCTTGCGCGCGGCATACATTGGCTGGCGCACTCGGGCGGAGTTGACCGCCTCGGCTTCGAGCCGTTCTACCTGCGTATTGTCCAGCACCGGTATCTCCAGTCGCGCAGCTTCTCATGTCGCCGGGGCAATCGGCCTGATTCTCTCAGGCAGCTATGCCAAGCGTTTGCGTGGACTTTGCCGCCGACCGGATTGCGCCGCGTTGATGCAGGTCAATCGGCGCCTACACGCCAACAGATCGAGGCCCGGCAGAGCCGGGCCTCGTCGCTTGAGCGGTGAAGGGCAGGGAATAGGCTCCCCTTCCTATTCCCCACCGCCAAGCGAATGCACGTAGACCGCCAGTTCCTTGACCTTAACGTCGCCCAGGCGTCCGCCCCAGGCCGGCATCACGCCCTGTTTCGGTGCGCGGACCTGCGCGGCAATGGCTGTTTCGCCGGAGCCATAGAGCCAGATCGCATCGGTCAGATCGGGAGCTCCGAGTTCCTTGTTGCCTTTTGCGTTGTCGCCATGACAGGCCACGCAATTTTCGGCAAAGACTTTGGCACCAGGCTCGATCAGACTGGCGTCCTGGACCTTGCCGGAGAGGCTAGCGATGTAGGCACTGACCTGGGCGATCTGGTCAGCGGGAATGATGTCACCAAAGGCCGGCATTTCCGACAGGCGTGAATCCGGGTCGGACGCAAAACGGATGCCGTGCGTGATCGTCTGCTGGATCTGCTCGGCCGTGCCGCCCCACAGCCAGTCGTCGTCGTTGAGGTTGGGGAATCCGGCCGAGCCCTGGGCGCCCGAGCCGTGGCACTGCACGCAATTGAGCTTGAACGCGGCACCGCCGGCAGCGACGGCGAATTCGCGCAAGGTATCGTCCGCGGCAATCTCCGAAACGGTCTTTGACTCTACCGCCGCGACATATTTGCCCTTCGCGACTTCGGCCGCGGCCAGTTCGTTATTGACCTCGTTGCGGCTGGAATAGCCGAGCACGCCCTTGGTGGCCGAGTGCAGCAGCGGCCATGCCGGGTAGGCGATGGTGTAGCCGATGGCCCAGACCACGGTGATGTAGAATGTCCAGACCCACCAGCGCGGAAGCGGGTTGTTCAATTCGCGAATGCCATCCCACTCGTGGCCGGTGGTCGAAACACCAGAGATCTCATCGATGTGCTTGTCGCTCATGATCACTCGTCCTCAAGGGGAATCCGGGCAGCTTCATCGGCCAGCGCGCGGCTGCCGGGGCGGAGCGCGAAGGCAACCGCCCCGACAAAGAACAGCGCCATGGCGACCAGGCCCCAGCTGTCAGCGAACTCCCGCATCAAATTGTAATCCATCGATAAAACTCCTCAGCGGTAGCCGGCGGCTTCGTCGTAATTCTTAAAATCGACCAGCGTGCCCAGCATCTGCAGGTAGGCGACCAGCGCATCCATCTCCGTCACCTGTTGCGGATTGCCGTCGAAGTCGCCGATCTTGGCCTTGGGATAGCGGGCCTCAAGGCCGGACGTGTCGGCATTTGGGTCCGCCTGCGCCATCAAATCGGCATTGGCGTTAACGACCATGTCCTCGGTGTAGGGGACGCCCACGCGCCTGTTGGCGACCAGATGCGTCGAGAAATCCTTCACCGCGATCGGCTTGTCCTTCAGAAAGCCATAGCTCGGCATGATCGATTCCGGCACCACGGACCGTGGATCCATCAGGTGTTCGACGTGCCACAGATTGGAATAGCGGTCGCCAACCCGGGCGAGATCCGGTCCGGTGCGCTTCGATCCCCACTGGAAAGGATGATCGTACATCGACTCGGCCGCCAGGCTGTAATGGCCATAGCGCTCGACCTCATCACGGAACGGCCTGATCATCTGGCTATGGCAGAGGTAGCAGCCCTCGCGCACATAGATGTTTCGCCCGGCAAGTTCGAGCGGTGAGTAAGGCCGCATGCCTTCCACCTTCTCGATCGTGTTATCGAGATAAAAGAGCGGCGCGATCTCGACGATGCCGCCGACCGTCACCACAAGAAGGGAGCCGACGAGAAGAAGCGTAGCGTTCTTCTCGATCAGTGCGTGTCTGTCCATCAAGCCCATTTTCTGGCTCCTTATTCGGCAGGCTGAAGGGCGGGAACGGAGCCGGCCATCGGCTCCTCCTCGCGCTGGTATCCAAGGATCGTCATGGTGATGTTCCAGGCCATGATCAGGGCGCCGGACAGGTACATGGCCCCGCCGATGGCGCGCATGACATAGTAGGGGTGCATGGCTGCCACGGTTTCGGCGAAGGAGTAGACCAGGAAGCCCTGCTCGTCGTATTCGCGCCACATCAGGCCCTGCATGATGCCGGACACCCACATGACGGCGGCGTAGACAACCATGCCGAGCGTCGCCAGCCAGAAGTGCCAGGTGACCAGCCGGAGCGAGTAGAGACGTTCACGATTCCACAGCTTCGGCACCATGAAGTAGATTGCGCCGAAGGAGATCATGCCGACCCAGCCCAGCGCACCGGAGTGCACGTGGCCAATGGTCCAGTCGGTATAGTGCGACAGCGAATTGACCGTCTTGATCGACATCATCGGACCTTCGAAGGTCGACATGCCGTAGAAGGCGATCGCCATCACCATCATGCGGATGATGGGATCGGTGCGCAGCTTGTCCCAGGCGCCCGACAGCGTCATCAGGCCGTTGATCATGCCGCCCCATGACGGCATCCACAGCATGATCGAGAACACCATGCCGAGCGTCTGCGCCCAGTCGGGCAGGGCGGTGTAGTGCAGGTGATGGGGCCCGGCCCAGATATAGAGAAAGATGATTGCCCAGAAATGGACGATCGACAGGCGGTAGGAATAGACCGGCCGGTTCGCCTGCTTGGGCACGAAATAATACATCATGCCGAGGAAGCCGGCGGTGAGGAAGAAGCCGACGGCATTGTGGCCGTACCACCATTGCGTCAGGGCGTCCTGGACCCCGGAAAACGCGGAGTAGCTCTTGGAGCCGAGGAAGGACGCCGGCATCGACAGGTTGTTGATCACATGCAGCATCGCGATGGTGACGATGAAGGAGAGGTAGAACCAGTTGGCGACGTAGATGTGCGGTTCCTTGCGCTTCAGGATCGTGCCGAGGAACAGGATGAGATAGGCGACCCAGACAATGGTCAGCCAGATGTCGACATACCACTCGGGTTCAGCATATTCGCGGCTCTCGGTGATACCGAGCAGGTAACCGGTCGCTGCCATGACGATGAAGAGCTGGTAACCCCAGAACACGAACCAAGCGAGATCGCCGCCGAACAGCCGCGCGCGGCAGGTGCGCTGCACGACATAGAGAGACGTGCAAAGCAAAGCATTGCCGCCGAAGGCGAAGACGACCCCGGATGTGTGCAGTGGACGCAGGCGGCCGAAATTGAACCAGGGCTGGATGTTGAGATCTGGGTAGGCAAGCTGCAGCGCGATGACCACGCCGACCAGCATGCCGACGACACCCCAGAACATGGTGGCGATGGTGCCGTAGCGGACAGGCCCATCCATATAGGCGGCAGGGTCGATCGGAGCGGCAGCTTCAAAACTCGTGTTGCGGAGGAGGATGGCGACAAAGCCGAGCAGCACAAAAAACAGCACCCACATATGCTGCCGGAAGGGCTCGTCCACCCCGAAGCCGGCGGCCACAAGAGCTGCGAACGTGAACAGGCTCAAAGCGAAGATTTGAGTGCCGAACTTCATGAGATGTCCCCGACCCGGATTGTGATGCGCGGACGCCAATCCGCGTCGACACCAATTCCGCAGTCGCCGCCTCGCCGCCTTGATCCATGTCAAGGCCAATTCTTTTTGGATTGGGCAGCGTCGATCGCGCAAACGATCAGGAGACTACCGTTGAACAGGGAGAAGGAGCTGGGATCGTCGCTGAGCGAAACAAGCCGTGAAAATTCGATACTGGCAGCTCGATCTGACCGGGAGGCAGTTCCGGCGGCGGTGATGAAGCGCGCGCATCTGGAAAAGCTGCTGCTCTGCGAGGCCCTCGAAAAAATCGCCGACACGCTGCCAAAGGTTGATCGTTTGAAATGCCTGAGCACGGCAAACGCGATCGTCCCGCTGTTGCGAAACATCCATCAATATGAAGAGACGGTCATCTTTCCGGCCTACGAGGCTGCGTTGAGCAGCAGCGATGCCAACCTTGCTTCAACCCGGCGATTGCGTGCCGAACATGTCGAGGACGAATGCTTTGCCGGCGAGGTGACTGAAATCCTGCTGGCGATCGGCCATGGCGAGACGGTCGAGAATGCCGAGGCTGTCGGCTTCATGCTGCGCGGCTTCTTCGAAAGCTTGCGCCGGCATATCGCCTTTGAACGCGAGCACGTCTTGCCAATGATCGGGGTCGTCGATTGATCCTAGACGCCAGAGCGTCGCTGCAGCCGGGTCAAATTGTCGACGGTGACTTCCCGGTTGTTCTCGATCCGGATCACCCCATCCGATCGCAGCCTGGTCAACTGGCGGCTCACCGTCTCGATCGTCAGACCCAGGAAATCGGCGATGTCGGCGCGGGTCAGAGGCAGATCGAAACTTGTCGACTGCGCGGCCGGGTCAAGCGTAGGGTCAATGTTCCTGGCGATCATCAGGAGAAAGCTCGCCACCTTCTCAGAAGCACTTTTGCGACCCAGCGTCACCATCCAGTCGCGGGCTTCGTCGAGTTCGTTCAGCGTCTGCTTGAGCAGTCGATGCTCGAGTTCCGGAGATTCCTTCATCATCCGCTCGATGGCGGCCTTGGGAAACGAACAGACGGAAACGGCGGTGGCGGCTTCTGCGTTGATTGCACTTTCCACCTTGAAGGGCCGCCCGAGAAAATCGGGAGCGAACTGTAGGCCGACAATCTGCTGGCGTCCGTCCGACAGGCTCTTTGTGAGCTTCACCACGCCTGAAAGCACGTTCGAATAGCTGTCGACGGCCTCGGTGTCGCCTATCAGTTCTGCGCCCTGTTCAACGGTATGCTTCGATGAGGTCTTGGCCAGGCCCACCAATTGATCAGGATCGAGCGCTCCGCAAACGCCATGGTGGCGCGCTTCGCACGATTGGCAAAGCACGGGAATGCCGGCGTTGTGAACATCCTGACGCACTGTCACCACGATTGCCCGAGAAATCCAGAAGTTCAGGCAGGATATAGCATCGGCCTGAGAAAAAGCCTTGCGGCAGTTTGTCCGCAGCAAGACGTATTGACCGAAATCAAGGCTGCCGGCCAGTATCGGGATCAATGTGGCTCCATGCAAAGTGGAGCGGACAGAGACATGCGGCCAGATTTAGTTGCCAGACTTGGTGAGAACGTGCCGCGCTATACCAGCTACCCGACAGCGCCGCATTTTCATTCAGGCGTTGACGCCGCCGTCTGTCGTGACTGGCTGCAGGCGCTCGGCGAGGGCGACGAGATCTCGCTCTATCTGCACATCCCCTATTGCGACAAGCTTTGCTGGTTCTGCGCCTGCCATACCAAGCAGACACGCCACTACGAGCCGGTGACCACGTACCTGCGTTCACTGCATGCCGAGATCGCCACAGTCGCCGATCTTGTCGCAGGCAAGGGCCGCGTGCGTGCCGTCCATTTCGGCGGCGGTTCGCCGACAATGCTCAAACCTGGGGATATGGTGGCGCTGGGAACAGTCCTGCGCAACAGCTTCGCCTTTCTGCCCGATGCAAAGACCAGCGTCGAAATCGAACCCAACGATATGGAGGATGCCCGCCTCGACGCGCTTGCCGAAATCGGCATGACAAGGGCTAGCCTCGGGGTTCAGGATTTCGATTTGAAGGTGCAAAAGGCAATCAACCGCGAGCAGAGCTTCCTGCAGACCAAGACGGTCGTGGACGGCGTTCGTTCGCGCGGCGTCGAATCCGTCAATCTCGACCTGCTCTACGGCCTGCCGCACCAGACCAGGGAGAGCGTCGCCTCCACGGTTGCGCAGGCACTGACCCTGGAGCCGGACCGGATCGCGCTTTTTGGCTACGCCCATGTTCCGTGGTTCAAGAAACATCAGACGATGATCGACGAGGCCTGGTTGCCGGGTCCCGCGGAGCGGTTTGCTCAATCGCAACTGGCCGCGCAGGCGATTGTGGACAATGGATACGAGGCAATCGGGCTTGACCATTTCGCCAGACCGGGCGATGCGCTGGCGATTGCGGCCCGCGCCGGGACTTTGCACCGGAACTTTCAAGGCTACACCGAGGATCGCTGCGAAACCTTGATCGGCCTCGGCCCATCGTCCATCAGCCAGTTTCGGCAAGGCTACGCACAGAACATGCCTTCAACCGCCGAGTACGGGCGCATGGTCGCGGACGGCGGGTTGGCCGCTGTCCGTGGCATTGTGCTTTCCCAAGACGACCGCGTACGCGGCTGGATCATCGAGCGCCTGATGTGCGATTTCGGTTTCTCCGCAATCGACTTGGTGGAGCGCTTTGGCGAAGCCGGCCAAAGACTTCTCGTCAAGGCGAGTTCCACCGCCCTTCATGATCCTGCGCGGTTGCTTGAACTTGACGGTGACCGCTTCGTCGTGCCTGGGGAAAGCCGGCCCTTTGTCAGAAGCATCGCGGCCAAGTTCGACAAATATTTCGAAACCGGCAAGGCGAGACATTCCGTAGCCGTCTGAGCGTCAGCTTGACCTGATTTTGGGCCAGGGCCGTCAAGCCGATGACGACCGTGTCCATGACCTGATGGATGGCCTACATCCTCATCTGACAGCGCAAATCGTCGACCGCGTCAGGAACCGCTTCTCCCGCCCGTTGTCCAGCGAGAACATGCCGCCGCGACCAGCCACCACGTCGATAATGAGATCGGTGTGTTTCCAGGCCTCGAATTGCGAGGCTCCGATGTAGAAGGGGGCCTCACCGATGTGGCCGAGCAGCACATCCTGGTCACCAATGATGAAGCCCGCCACCGGATAGCACATCGGCGAAGAGCCGTCGCAGCAGCCGCCGGACTGATGGAACAGCACCGGGCCATGATCGGTGACAATCTCCGCCATCAGTTCAAGGGCTGCCGGTGTCGCCGTGACTTTTGCAAGCATGGTCTTATCTGCTTTCCAGCCACGCGCGCAGCCCCCATGGAGCCGCGCGCATGAGCGCAGTGATCAGAAGAAGCCGAGCTTCTTCGGGCTGTAGCTGACCAGCATGTTCTTGGTCTGCTGGTAGTGGTCGAGCATCATCTTGTGGGTCTCGCGGCCAATCCCGGACTGCTTGTAGCCGCCGAAGGCCGCATGCGCGGGATAGGCATGATAGCAATTGGTCCAGACGCGGCCAGCCTGGATTGCCCGGCCGAAGCGGTAGGCGCGGTTGGCATCGCGTGTCCAGACGCCGGCGCCGAGACCGTAGAGCGTATCGTTGGCGATGCTGAGTGCTTCGTCGTCGTCCTTGAAGGTCGTGACCGAAACCACCGGCCCAAAAATGTCCTCCTGGAAGATGCGCATCTTGTTGTGACCCTTGAACACCGTGGGCTGCACGTAGTAGCCGCCCGCCAGGTCACCGGGCAGGAGATTGCGTGCCCCACCGGTCAGCAACTCGGCGCCTTCCTGGCGGCCGATGTCGATGTAGGACAGGATTTTTTCCATCTGCTCGGACGAGGCCTGAGCGCCGATCATCGTCGCCGGATCGAGTGGATCGCCCTGCACGATCGCCTCGACGCGCTTGAGGGCGCGTTCCATGAATCTGTCGTAGATCGATTCATGGATGAGCGCGCGGCTCGGGCAGGTGCAGACCTCGCCCTGGTTCAGCGCGAACATGACAAAGCCTTCGATCGCCTTGTCGAAGAAATCGTCGTCTTCGGCGACGACATCCCTAAAGAAGATGTTGGGTGACTTGCCGCCGAGCTCGAGCGTCACGGGGATCAGGTTCTGGCTGGCATACTGCATGATCAGCCGGCCCGTCGTGGTCTCGCCGGTAAAGGCGATCTTGGCAATGCGCGGCGACGACGCGAGCGGCTTGCCGGCCTCGAGGCCGAAGCCGTTGACGATGTTGAGCACGCCCGGCGGCAGCAGATCGCCGATAAGATCGGCCCATAGCAAGATGGCAGCCGGGGTCTGTTCGGCAGGCTTCAGTACCACGCAGTTTCCGGCGGCAAGCGCCGGAGCAAGTTTCCAGCATGCCATCAGCAGCGGGAAGTTCCACGGGATGATCTGGCCGACGACGCCGAGCGGCTCATGGAAATGATAGGCGACGGTGTCGTCGTCGATCTGGGAGAGGCTACCTTCCTGGCCGCGCACCGCTCCGGCAAAATAGCGGAAATGGTCGATGGCCAGAGGGAGGTCGGCCGCGGTCGTTTCGCGGATCGGCTTGCCGTTGTCCCAGGTTTCGGCACAGGCTAGGAGATCGAGGTTCTCCTCCATGCGGTCGGCGATGCGGTTGAGGATAAGCGACCGCTCGGCCACGCTGGTGCGTCCCCAGGCATCCTTGGCGGCGTGCGCCGCATCGAGCGCGGCCTCGATGTCCTGGCCATCCGAGCGTGCGACTTCGCACAGGAGTTGACCGTTGACCGGTGAGTAGTTCTCGAAGTAGCGGCCGGACCGCGGCTCGGCCCATTTGCCGCCGATAAAATTGCCATAGCGCTTGTCGAAGGGCGCCTTGACCGGGCGTGAGAATTCAACCTTGTTCATGTGTCTTCCTCCCAAAGCTGACGTCGCGGGATGCGACGCTTCGGAAGAGACTTGCGATTTCCGCCTGGAGTTGTCACCGCACCGGTCACTGCGGTTGGACATGATGTGTCGCAGAATTGCGACAGTCATGGTCGCCAAGGGTGTTCAGTGTGACCGGTGGACATCCAGGCGGTTGAGTTTGCGGTGAAGCGTCGCGCGGCTGATACCCAGCGCCTGAGCCGCCGCGGAGACATTTCCGTCCGCCCGTGCTAACGCTCGCTGGAGCGCTCCGCGCTCTGCTTCAGCAAGAACTTTGGAGTCACTCTCGGCCCAGCCGAGCAGATCGGCGGCGGGCATCGGTTTGTCGAGACACTGTTGCGTAAGGCCAAGCGCCAAGCGGGCCGAACGGGTCGCGCCGACCACGAGATCGTCCGCGTCGACGGCAATCAGCGCACCGGAACCTTTGTCGATCACCGGTGCAAGTAGAATGCGCGCCTTTGCGAACGCCATCTTGAAGTTTTCACTTTCGATCCGACGCGCCGCGTCGACGACAGCCATCGAGATGAGATTGGCGAACGCCTCCGTCAGATCTGCCCGGCAGGACGATACGTCAAGCGCTGCAACAAGGTGCCCTTCATGATCATGGATCGGAGCGGTGGTGCAACTAAGCAGGGTGTTGCGCGTATGGAAATGCTGGTCGCGGTGAATTGTCAGCGCGCGCCGCTCGACCAGACAGGTACCGATCCCGTTGGTTCCCTGGCACTCCTCATTCCAAACGGAGCCAGTCCACAAGCCCCAGGAGTGAAACGTCTCGTCATCGACGGCCGCGCCGCGCCGTTCGACCGGCACGCCGTCACGATCGGCGAGCAGGACACAGCATCCGACGCCGCCTACCGCCAGATAGAGACGGTCCAGACTCGATTGGGCAGCTTGCACGAGAGGTTCGATGCGTTGCCGGGCCTGCCCCAATTCCGCCTCCGTCAGATAGCGTGGGGGCGTGCAGTCGGCTGGATCGAGCCGATGCAAATTGGAAGACCGTCGCCAGGAGGCAACCAGCGCGGACTTCGCTGCAGCATCCGAGGCGATCGCGGCCTGGATGCGGTCGGCATGATGGCCGGATTGATCTTCGCCCATACTTAATCCTCCCAACCTTGATATCTTTCCTCCGATCTGACCGGTCTGCGGTTCCCGCAGCACATAGTCAATTCGCCGAAAGAAGCAGAGCGCAGACGTCTCCTTCTTGCCCATCGTTGAGCAATTCGTGGGTACTCATTCGAGAGAACCTACTAACAGATTGCCGTGCGTTCATTGATCAGGAGCAAATCGGAGCATCAGCTGCAGTCAAAAATGCTCGCCGGCCTTGAACGGCCCGATGCGGGTGCCTGCTGCGATCAGGTAGGCTGTCGACCAGCCAATGAGAAGGAACCCATTCACGCCCTCAAGAGCCGCCAGGACACGCCACGCATGGGCAGGCACGATGTCGCCGTAGCCAACCGTCGAAAAGGTAATGGTCGAAAAATACAGGGCGGTTTCGAAGTCCTCGAAGATATCGAGCAACCGGTATAGTCCTGCCCAGAGCCAGACCTCTACGGTCATGACCGCAAAGAGGCCCATCACCACGCTGATCATCGCGACGATGCGGCTGCGGCGCCCGTGCATGCGAAACCGCGCGACCAGGTGCCCCATCGCGTGTGTGACGGCGATCAGACCAAATGTGTGGACGAGAACCGTCAGACTTATGACGACTGTGCCAATGAGCAGATTGAGGATCATGGGCAAAAGCTAGATGACGTATGGATCTGGGGTCCTTGTGCGAAATCAAATCCACCGCAGCATACTCCAAACCGCGACGGGGACTGCGTTCGCACGTACGCATTGGTTGCGATTTCTGACGGCAACGTCACTCAGGCTTTGTGTGCACCACGTGTGCAGTGAGAGACGTATTTACCAAAGGTGGCTTTCAGCTGCGGCGGCAAAATCGTAACATCGGTTACGTTTTGATATGCATATGTCGCTAAATTTCCCAGTCTTTCCAACGGGGTATTGGACGGACTGAGACAGAAAAAAGATAATAAAATGAATATGTTACATCATAAACTTTCCGTTGCGCCGATGATGGACTGGACGGACCGGCATTGCCGGTTCTTCCATCGCCAGCTGACGAGCCGTGCGCTGCTTTACACCGAGATGGTGGTGGCCGACGCGGTCATCCAGGGCGCACGCGCGCGGCTGCTCGGCTTCGATGAGGCGGAACATCCGGTTGCCTTGCAGCTCGGCGGTTCCGATCCACGCAAGCTTGCCGAGGCGGCGCGCATTGGCGAGGCCTTCGGCTATGACGAGATCAATCTCAATGTCGGTTGCCCGTCCGATCGCGTCCAGTCGGGCACGTTTGGCGCCTGCCTGATGAAAGTGCCTGACCTCGTCGCCGGCTGTGTCGCGGCGATGAAAGCTGTGGTGACAATTCCCGTCACCGTCAAATGCCGCATCGGCGTCGACGAACAGGACCCAGAACCCGCACTTGATGCACTGGCGGACGGTGTTTTCGACGCCGGCGCGGACGCGCTGTGGGTGCATGCGCGCAAGGCGTGGCTGGAAGGGCTGAGCCCCAAGGAAAACCGCGACATCCCGCCGCTCGACTATGGTCGCGTCTATCGACTGAAGGCCAGAAAGCGCAGCGAATTCATTGGGATTAACGGCGGTATTCAATCGATCGAAGAGGCGCAGGCGCATCTCGACCATGTCGACGGCGCCATGCTCGGCCGCGCCGCCTACCACACGCCCGGCATCCTGGCCGGCGTTGACGCAGCCTTCTATGGCGCCAAGTCCGAAACGTTCGATTTCGCCGCGCTGATCGATTCGATGGCAGAATACGCGGCCCGCCATATCGAGCAGGGCGGGCGGCTTGGCCATGTCACCCGCCACATGGTCGGTCTGTTCCATGGCTTGCCCGGCGCGCGCCGTTACCGCCAGATCCTGTCCACCGACGCGACGCGGCCGGGTGCCGGACCGGAGGTGCTGAAGACGGCTTTCGCAGCCGTCGAGTTGGGTGGGGCGGCTGAAGCGGCCTGACGCGTCGGGTCGGGGTCAATCCCTGAGGACCATGCGATCGCCGCGCACATCGAAGCCCGACAACGAGCCGATGAAGTTCATGCCGAGCAGGGACTGGCTGAGCATGCCGGGTGCCGCGACCATCACCGACATGTCCTTGCGCACAATGCCGCCGATCGCCAGCTGATCGGTCTTCACGGCCGCGGCGCGCGCCATGCCGTTGGCGGTCGAAACCGGTATGGTGTAGTTGAGCGCCGCTGGATTGAACCCGGACGCCTGGGCGTCCTCGGAGGTCAGCACGGTGCTGGTTGCGCCGGTATCAACCACGGCGCGCACAGGATTACCGTTGATCAGGATGCGAGCTTCGAAATGGCCGTTTTCCGCCTTGTCGAGCGTCACCGTGGCGTGGCCGTCTTCGACGCCCAGGGCGAGCGGGCTGCCGGGAACAAGGCCGGCGGTCACCCGGCTGGCGAAATCCTGCAGTTCATAGCGATACTGGTAACCGGCGATCAGCGCGAGCGCAATTGCCGCCCAGGCGCCGAGGTTGCGGGCCATGGCGCCCAACGGCCTGCCCGAACGAAGCAGGCCGGCGCCGATCAGGGCGCCGAAGGCGCCAAGCCAGATCAGCCGACCAAAATCGTAATTCTCGACGCCGAGCGTGCTGCCGCCGGAATCGTTGACCATGAGCAGGACTGCTCCCACCCCGATCACGGCAATCAGTATCCAGAACAACCTCATCTGCGTCTCACGAAAGCACGTCGCGTTCGCGCGCCATGCGGGTGCGGCGCGTTTCCCGGCGCGGCCGGCGCTCGACCGTGTCCAGCCGGGCGGGCAATTCAGCCATGACGCTGCGGCGTGCTTCCGGCGTCATTGCGATCCAGGCGCCGATTTCCTCGCGCGTGCGACCGCAGCCGAAGCAGAAGCCGGTTTTCATGTCGATCGAACAGACCAGGATGCACGGGGATTCGATGGCCGTCATGACTTTCTCTTGAGGGTTTCCATCCGGATCCCTTTGTTCCATCTCCACATGGTGCAACGGCAAAGCCAATGCAAGCCCTCACAATTGCGCCGTGCGCAGCCGCCTTTGCGGCAAAGGGTGGAGGGTTGATCCTAGAGGTTGTGCCAACAGCGCAAGGCGGCTATGCCGCTCACCAACTTCAGGGAATGACCACCAACGACATGACTAGCGCGCTGCCTTTCGAAGATTTTCGCAACCTGTTGGCCAACCTGCCGGCGGCCGACACGTCGGCCGAGGCGCGTGTGCGCACGCTGTTTGCCAGGGCCGACAAGCCCAGGAGTTCGCTTGGCCGCGTCGAGGACATCGCCGCGTGGCTCGCCGCCTGGAGCGGGCGTGCTCCACCCGCAGTGACAAGGCCGCTGATGGCGGTCTTTGCCGGCAATCACGGCGTCACCCGGCATGGCATTTCGCCCCGGCCGGTGGCGGCGACCGCCAACGCGGTCGAGCTTTGTGCCGCCGGAGGTGCTGCGATCAACCAGATCTGCATTGCCAACGATCTCGGCCTGAAGGTTTTCGATCTTGCCCTGCACATCCCGACCGCCGACATCACCGAGGATGCCGCGCTCGACGAGCGCGGCTGCGCCGCCACCATGGCCTTCGGCATGGAAGCGATCGCCGGCGGCACCGATCTGCTTTGCCTCGGCGATCTCGGCGTCGGCAACTCCACCGTCGCAGCTGCCCTGTTTGCCGCGCTGTTGGGCGGCGGAGGCGCCGACTGGGTCGGCCCGGGGTCGGGCGCCGACGCGGCGATGCAGACACGCAAGGCGGACGTGGTCGATGCGGCGCTGGCCTTTCATGGCGGCCATCTCGGCGACCCGTTAGAGGCGCTGCGCCGGGTCGGTGGCCGAGAGTTCGCGGCGATTGCCGGCGCCATCCTGGCGGCACGGGTGCAGAAGATTCCGGTGCTGCTCGACGGATTTGCGGCAACGGCCGCGGCTGCGGTGCTGCATGCCGCGAACCCCACAGCACTCGACCATTGTCTTCTTGCCAGCCTGTCGCCGGAGCCCGCACATTCCCGCGCCGCCGAACGCCTCGGTCTTCACCCGTTGCTCGACCTGGGCATCGGCCACGGCGAAGGGGCAGGGGCCGCTCTTGCCGCAGGTCTCGTCAAGGCGGCGGCGCTGACCAGCTCAGGCATGGCGGCGGCGGTTCGGGGTTAGGCGCCAGGCACGCTATATCCGGGCGACGCCTGCTACCGCCGCCGCGCCGCCACGGCCGCCACCGCCGCGGTCGGCAGCGCGGGCAGTTCCTCCATCACCCGGCTCAGCGGGAAGATGGCGATCGCCTCGGTGCCTTCGCGCAGCTTGGAGTGAAGTTGGAACTCGCCGCCATGCATGGCGAGCAGGCCTTGCACGATCGGCAGGCCAAGCCCGGTGCCCTGCTCGGCGCTCTTGATCGCGATGGAACCCTGGCCGAAGGCCGAGAGCACCACCGGGATTTCGTCTTCGGGGATGCCGGGACCATTGTCCTTGATCGAAATGTACTGCCCGCCGCCCGCCGTCCAGCCGACGCGGACGCGGATTTCGCCGCCGGTGGCGGTGAACTTGATGGCATTCGACAGAAGGTTGAGCGTGATCTGGCGCACCGCCCGCTCGTCGGCGAACAGGCGCAGCAACTCATGCTCGAAATCCTGGACGACGCGGATATCCTTGTTGCGCGCCCTCAATTCCATCATGTGACAGCAATCCTCGACGATGTTGAGAAGCATCACCGGCTCCTCGTTGAGCTGGTAGCGGCCGGCCTCGATCCGCGACAGGTCGAGGATCTCGTTGATGAGGTCGAGCAGATGCTGGCCGGATTCGTGCACGTCATGAGCGTAGTCGCGATAGGTGGGATTGCTCATTGGTCCGAGCACTTCGTTCGACATCACCTCGGAGAAGCCAAGGATGGCGTTGAGCGGCGTGCGCAGTTCGTGGCTCATCGAAGCGAGGAACCGCGACTTCGCCAGGTTGGCGTCTTCCGCCCGCCGCCGCGCCTCGTCTGACATCGATTTCGCCGTCTCCAGTTCAGCGACCAGCGCATCTTTCTCTGAGCGGAACGACAACAGCATCAGGGACGCGCGGTTGAGATCGCGGGCCAGATAGGCGAAGAAGGGCAGCGACACGACCAACAGCCCGGCCATAATCACCTCGACCGGCATCCACAGCTTGATGCCGGCATAGGCGTAGAGCGCCACCGGAACGGCAAAGGTCGCCAGCAAGGCGCCGCGCAGGGATGACGTCATCACCGCGGTTGCCGCCATCGCGAAGAGCAGCACCACCGCCTTGACGACATGGAACTGGTCGACCTGGCAAGTGCTGCAGCCAAGCCAGACGAACCACCCCCAGCCGAGCCCGCAGAGGAAGTGGCCGATCAGCAGTTCTCTTTGTGTTTGCAAGGGGTTGAGGTCGGAAGCTTCAGTGCGTTCGATGCGCCGCGCCAGGAATGTAACGATGGTGTAGCAGGCGAGCGTGAACAGTGCCCAGAGCCCGATCTCGTTGCCGACGCCGGCAAGCCGGCCGGCTGCCGCGATCACCAGGACGAGCAGCGGGATGGCGATGGCGCCGCTTGTCATTGCGCGGGCATGGAGCTTCAGGAGTTCACGATCAAAATCGGGATTGCCGGCCTGCTGCGAAAGACGGTCGCGCGTCTTGCGCACCGCGCGCGCCACATCGCTGTTGCGATGAGGTTTCCTGCGGTCCACTATGAACTTGTCCGCTGTGTTCGAGCGTTGCAAGGGCATGAAACTTCGATTTATGCGAGCAGCGGTTTCCAAGTGTTAAGCTACGTTCGAATGATTAACCAACCGTTTGCCATATGAGCCGTTCATGGGGGCCAGGGCCGCGCCGGCGATACGTTTCGCCACCCCGAAGCCCATGGCGTCGGCTGCTGGACTACGGGCTTACCGTCATCATTTTCGGGCTGCTGATCCTGCTGTCCGCCCGGCTCGACCGTGTGGAAACGCGCAAGACGGTAGGTGCGGCCATCGTCAACGACGGCGATTCGATCACGCTTGGCGCCGAACGCATCCGCATGCGCGGCATCGATGCTCCGGAGTATACGCAGACCTGCCGCAGGAATGGCGCCGACTATCCCTGCGGCACACTTGCGCGCCAGTCGCTGGTGCGGCTGATCGCCGGCAAACCCGTCTCCTGTACCGGCTGGCAGCTTGATCGCTATGGCCGGCTGCTTGGCAATTGCACCGCCGGCGGCAAGGACCTCAACCGTGCGCAGGTCGAGGCGGGCTGGGCGGTTGCCTTTGGCGACTTCGAGAGCGAGGAAGCCATCGCCCGTGCGGCAAAGGCCGGCATCTGGGCCGGCACGTTCGACCAGCCGCAAGACTGGCGCGACAGCCATCACGGCGAAGCCGTCGAGAGAAAGCACGGCACGCTGGCGTCGATCGGCGATGCCATGCGCGAGATTTTTCGCTTCTGGTGAAGCGCATCGGTAAATGAACCCAGCAGTTGTCTGGAAAACCGGGAGGATAGATAGAATGAAATTGTTCGATGGCGGCCGCGCACCCAATCCGAGGCGAGTCCGCGTTTTCCTGGCCGAGAAGGGGATCGCGGTTCCGCTGGTGTCCGTCGACATGGGCGCACTGGAGCACAAGCAGCAAGCGGTCAGCTCGCGCAACCCTTTGCAACGCCTGCCGGTGCTTGAACTCGACGACGGCTCCGTCCTCACCGAATCCGTCGCCATCTGCCGCTATTTCGAGGAGTTGCATCCCGAGCCGGCCCTGTTCGGGCGTGGCGCACTCGGCAAGGCGCGGGTCGAGATGTGGCAAAGACGGATGGAATTCAACCTGCTTAGTTGCGTCGCGCAGGCCTTCCGGCATATCCATCCGGCCATGAAGGATTGGGAAATCCCGCAGATTCCCGAATGGGGCGAAGCCAACAAGCCCAAGGCCGTTGCGTTCCTCAGGCTGCTGGACGATGAGCTGGGCAGCCGAGAGTTCATCGCCGGCGACGGCTATTCGATTGCCGACATCACTGGCCTGATCGCCGTCGACTTCATGAAGCCGGCACGCATCAAGGTGCCGGAGGAGTGCGCCAATGTGTTGCGCTGGCATCAGGCGGTTTCCAGCCGACCGAGCGCCGCCGCCTAACCATGAGCCCGAAAAGTGGAAGCTGGTTTTCGGACGAGACCATGGTCAACGAGGATGCGCTCGAAAGCTTGGCCGCGGCGGTGCGGGCTTGCCGCATCTGCGTCGAAAATCCGATCGGCCGGCCACTGCCGCACGAACCGCGCCCCGTGCTGCGACCATCGTCCAGCGCCCGCATCCTGATCGCCAGCCAGGCGCCGGGAACCAAGGTGCATCTGTCAGGCATGCCATTCACCGACGCCTCGGGCGACCGACTGCGCAGCTGGCTCGGGGTGACAAGCGAGGAATTCTACGACATCGAGAAATTTGCCATCGTGCCGATGGGCTTCTGCTTTCCCGGCCAGGATGCCAAGGGTGGCGACCTGCCGCCGAGGCGCGAATGCGCGCCGGCCTGGCGCGCGCCCTTGATGGCGTTGATGCCACGGATCGATCTGGTGCTGACGATCGGCATCTATGCGCAGTCCTGGCACATGGGTGCGGCGCGCCGGGCCTCGCTGACGGAAACGGTGATGGACTGGCGTGCCATCTGGGACGCGCCCGGCAGTCAGAAAGTGCTGCCGCTGCCGCATCCGTCATGGCGCAACAGCGGCTGGCTGAAGAAGAATCCATGGTTTGAAATGGATTTGCTGCCATTTCTGAGATCGGAAATCCGCTATCGTCTCGATTGACCTTTCAGCAAGAAATCACTCGCTTTTTGCCCGATCGGCAGAATTTCTTTCTTGTGAAAGGCCTGGATAAGGCAGAGTATAGGCAATCTATTCCCTTGGGAGCACGATATGGACCGCCTCGATAGAAAAATTCTCCGGCTCTTGCAGGAGGACGCGACACTTGCGGTCGCAGACGTTGCCAAGAAAGTCGGGCTGTCGACCACACCTTGCTGGCGGCGCATCCAGAAGCTCGAGGAAGAGGGCGTCATCAAGCGGCGCGTCGCTATTCTCGACCATGAGAAGGTCAATGTCCGGGTCACCGTCTTCGTGTCGATCCGCACCAATTCGCACAGCCATGAATGGCTGCGGCGGTTTTCCGAGGTCATCCAGGAATTTCCAGAAGTGGTCGAGTTCTACCGCATGAGCGGCGATGTCGACTATCTGTTGCGCGTCGTGGTGCCCGACATCGCCGCCTACGATGCCTTCTACAAGCGGCTGATCGCAAAGATCGAGATCCGTGACGTTTCGTCGTCCTTCGCCATGGAGCAGATCAAGTACACGACCGAGATCCCGCTCGACTACATGGTGCTGGACAAGGAATCGGGCGCCAACGCCGCTTGAGCCGAAGGGACGTCTCAGTTCTTCTTCTTGTTGAGGAAACTCCAGGGTGAGTTCACCGGCAGCGTGATCGTGTCCGGCACGCTGTCGACACTCACCACATCGGCCTTGCGCACGGTGTAACCGGACTGGATGACGCTGACGCCATCGAGAATGAACAGCTGGCTTTTCTCCATGTCCGGCTTCAGCGCACCGGTAACCGAGACCGGCTGGTAGGCTTCCGACATCTTGTAGGGGTGGGCCGGCGTGACCAGAACGATCTGGTTGGGCGGCGGTGTTGGCATGTGGCTGCAGGCGCCTGTCCACGGCACCAGCAGGAACTGATAGACAAGATCGCCGTCGCGATCGACCGGCAGTGCATAGCCGGCCAGCTGGATGGTTTTGTCCTGCAGGCTCAGGGACAGAGTCTCGCCATGGTCGGGCAATTTTGCCGCGATCATCGGCAGCCCGACGTTTTCGGCCGCGACTTGCGTCGCCGGGCGCAAATCCTTCCAGACTATGTGTGCGGTCTCGGCCGAGGCATTGGCGGCAATCGACACAGACAGCGCAGCTGCGAGCGCCATGGTTGATCTGATATGCTTGCTCATCGGACGCTTCCTTTGGGTCTCGAGTAAAGACGCCGCCACCAGCGACGTCAACGCTCGAGCCGCATCACATGTCGGCGAGAACCGGCCATGCCGATCTCGTGGAACCCGCGCGCCGCGAACATGTCGCGAAAGCCCATGAAACTGTAGCTCGGCGACGCCTGATCGACCGGATAGGCTTCGACCGAGCTGGCGCCCTTGGCAAAGGCGTGATCGATGGCCGCGTCCAGCAGTGCTGCTGCCAATCCGTCTCCACGCAGGACCCTTGGCACGTAAAAACAAACGATCGACCAGATATCGGTCTCGCTGTCGTCCTGTTGGCGTGAAAGCCTGCGATAGGTCTGGCGTGGCGCGACCGAGCACCAACCGACGGTCTTGCCCTCAAGATGGGCGAGGATGCCGACCGGTGCGCCGGCATCGACAAGCGCCATCATGGCTCGCTTCTTCTCGTCGTTCCGGACATGCTCTCGGCTGGGCAGATGGCGCCAGGCCATGCACCAGCAATATTTCGGCGCGCCCGGCTGTTCGAACAGGTTTTCGAAATTGGCGCGTGTCGAGCCTGTCACTTCCGTGAAGCGGATTTTACGTCCGTCAGCCTTTCCTGGCGGCGAGGCGTTCGAGCGTCCTGGCATCCGATAGTTCCTTCACAGCGTCCTTGCCGATCCAGCGCGCGGTCTTGTCGGTCGATTGCGCGAGCCTTTCGGCGACAGCAAGGACAGCAGCGTGCATATCCATCGATCGTTTACCGATCGAACGAAGGGCCCAGTTCACGCCCTTCTTCACGAAGTTGCGGCTGTCGGTGGCATGCGCTTCGATGATCGGCAGGAAGGCGAGAAAGGTCGCCTCCGGCTCTTTCTTCCGGTGGACGACAGACCAGGCCATCATGGCAAAAGCCGTGCGTCGAACGAATTCCCGTTCATCGGCCGCGAACTCGCCGATCAGTTCTTTCCAGGCGTCCGTGTCGACGAAGAGATCAGAGACGCCATCGACGATATCCCAGGAGTCGAAACTCGACGCCCATTGCCTTGCATCCGCGGCAGAAAACCGTTTCGGGTCGGCCGTGACGGAAGCGATGAACTGCGCCTCCATGATACCGGTCTGCCACAGCGCGAAAGCGCGCTCGTGGTTGCGCTTGATTTTCCTGGCAATCTGCCGCTGCACCCCGTGCGAGATGCCGAGCGCACGTTCGATCTTGATGCCGTAGCGCAGCATGCCAAGGCGATTTTCCTCCGAACCGATCGAGCGCAGATGTGCGACGATTTCGTCGGCACTCGATTGGGGCGAAAGCTCGGCCATCGCGAACCCTATTTTTCCAGGCGCGCCAGCAGCGAGGACGTGTCCCAGCGCTTGCCGCCCATTGCCTGCACATCCTTGTAGAATTGATCGACAAGTGCGGTCACCGGCAGCTTGGCGCCGTTGCGGTCGGCCTCGGTCAGGCAGATGCCAAGGTCCTTGCGCATCCAGTCGACGGCGAAGCCGAAATCGTATTTGCCGGCATTCATCGTCTTGTGCCGGTTCTCCATCTGCCAGGAACCGGCAGCGCCCTTGGAAATCACCTCGATCACCTTCTCGATGTCGAGCCCGGCCTTCTTGCCGAAATGGATGCCTTCGGCCAGGCCCTGGACAAGGCCGGCGATGGTGATCTGGTTGATCATCTTGGTGAGCTGGCCAGCACCGGCCGATCCCATCAAGCCGACCATGCGGGCATAGGCATCGATAACGGGCCTGGCCCTGTCGAAAGCTTCCTGCTCGCCGCCGACCATGACGGTCAGCACGCCGTTCTCGGCGCCGGCCTGGCCGCCGGAGACCGGCGCGTCGAGGAACGAAAACCCGCCGGCCATCGCGGCCAATGCCAGTTCGCGTGCGACCTCGGCCGAGGCCGTGGTGTTGTCGATGAAGACCGAACCTTTCTTCATCGTCTGGAAGGCGCCTTCCGGACCCGTCGTCACCGAACGAAGGTCGTCATCATTGCCGACGCAGGAGAAGACGAAATCCTTGTCCGTGGCCGCCTCCGCCGGCGTAAGCGCCAGGCTGCCGCCGTGCTGGCCAACCCATTGCTCGGCTTTGGCCTTGGTGCGGTTGTAGACCGTGACGTCGTGGCCGCCCTTGTTCCTGAGGTGCCCGGCCATCGGATAGCCCATCACGCCAAGACCGAGAAATGCCACAGATGCCATGAGCTTGCCCTTCATACGGAAAACGAATTTGCTGCGAAAGCTCTAGGCTCTACGCGCAATTCGTCAAGGCGCCTGTGGCCTGATCGACTGGTGCAGGCGGTATGGAAAGCAGTCAGCGTTTAAGGTGAATGGTGATCCGGCGCTCGATCCATTCAACGCCATGGCGCAATATCTCGACCATGACGAGGTAGACGACGGCGACCCAGATATAGGCCTGGATGTCGAAGGAGTTGGCGAAGGCGAGCTTGGCGTTGCCCATCAGGTCGTAGACGGTGATGATGGCGACGATGGCCGAAGCCTTGATCATCAGGATCAGTTCGTTGCCATAAGGCCGCAAGGCGACAATCAACGCTTGCGGCAGGATGATCTTGCGCAGTGTCTGCAATTTGTGCAGGCCAAGGGAAGCAGCACCTTCCCACTGGCCGCGGGGCACGCTCTCGATGGCGCCGCGCAGGATTTCGGCCTGGTAGGCGGCGGTGTTGAGCGCAAAGGCAAAGACGCCGCAGTTGAAAGCGTCCTTGAAAAAATCCCAAAGCGTGAACCGGGCGACAGTCAGCCCATCGCTGATAACCGGAAGGTAGATACCGTATTCGCTGAGCTGAGGCCGGAAAGAGCCGACGCCGTAATAGACGAGAAAAGTCTGGACCAGCAGCGGCGTGCCACGGAAGAAGTAGACGTAGCAGTAGGCGAGGCCGGACAGAATCCGGTTCTTGGACATGCGACCGTAAGCGACGGGGACCGACAGTATCGCACCAAGCACCATCGCTATGGCGACCAGCGACAGGGTGACCCCAAGCCCTTTCAGATAGGCCGGCGCATACTTGGCAAAGAAGGCGGGATTCCAGGCTAGAACCAGATAGGCAACGATGCCCAGCCCGAAGGCTATCCACAGGCAGACGAGCGCATAGCCCGCGATGCGGGGGCGCGGCCAGCCGCGCGCCCGGGGCGGGGGCCGTTCGACCATGGTGGCTGTGGCGCTCATCGTTGTGCCTCCCGCCGGCCGAGCGAGCGCAGGATGGCGCTGGTGGCGAAGGACGACACGACTGCCAGGCCGAGAAAGACCAGGGCCGCCACACTGTAAAACATGAACGAGTGCTTGGTGACGCGAGCGGCCACACCGGCATTGCGCAACGTCTCAGCGAGACCAACGACTGACACGAGCGACGTGTCCTTGAGCAGGCTAAGCCAGCAGTTCTCTAAACCGGGAAAGGCGATGCGAAGCAGCTGCGGCAAGATCACCTTGCGCATGGTCAGCCAATTCGAAAGGCCGATGGCATAGCCACCCTCATACTGGCCTTTCGGTATGGCGCGGAATGCGGACAGGAAAACCTCGCTGGCATAGGACGAGAAGATCAGCGCAAGCACGATCATGCCGGCGACGAAACCGTTGACGTCGATTGTCGCGTCGGGCCGGAAATATCGGATGAGATGCTGCAGCAGAATTGGCATGCCGAAGAAAAACAGGAAAAGCGTCACCAGTTCCGGCAGGCCGCGGAAGACCGTGGTGTAGATGTTGGCGGCAAGGCGCAGCGAGGGTTCTTCGGACTGTTTGGCCAGTGCTATGAAAAAACCGATCGCCAGCCCAATCGGCAGAGTGGCGAGCGCAAGCGCCACAGTGACCAGTGCGCCATAAGCGATATCATCAAGCCAGCCATCGGGTCCCCAACTGAGAAGTGTCCATATGCTCTGGGCTGGCATTGACGGGTCTTGTCTCCACTCTGGTCAGGGAAGAGCGAAAGGCGGCGGGAAATTTCCCGCCGCCTTTGTATATTATCAGGAATCGCCGCCGAAGACGTCGAACTTGAAGTACTTGTCGTTGATTTCCTTGTACTTTCCGTTGGCGCGGATGGCGTCGATGGCAGCATTGAACTGGTTGACCAGATCGGTCTCACCCTTGCGCACGGCAATGCCGGCGCCAGGTCCGAAGATTTCGACCGGCTGCGGCGACGGCGTGCCGAGAATCTTGCAGCAGGCGCCATCCGGAGTCTCCAGCCACTGGCTCAGCACGACGATGTCGTCTTCAATGGCGTCAAGCCGGCCATTGGCGAGATCGGCCTGCTCTTCCGGGCTGCTCGGATACCCCTTGACGGTGCTGTCGGTGTAGGTCTTCGAGGCATAGTTGAAATGCGTTGTCGTGGTGGCGACACCGACAGTCTTGCCTGCGAGATCTTCCTTGGTCACGCCCTTCAGCGTGGTGTCCTTCGGCGCGGCAAGGGCCGAGGGCGTGTTGTAGTATTTGTTGGTGAAGTCGACCTTTTCCTTCCGCTCTGGCGTAATCGACATCGAGGCGACGATGGCGTCGAACTTGCCGGCCTGAAGCGCGGGAATGATGCCGTCCCAATCCTGGGCGACGAAGGTGCACTTGACCTTCATCTGGTCACAAAGGGCCTTGGCGATGTCGATGTCGAAACCGACGAGCTGGCCATCGGCGGTGAGGTTGTTGAAAGGCGGGTAGGCGCCTTCGGTGCCGATCCTCAGGGTCTTTTCCTGGGCCTGGGCTACGCCGAGCGTCAGCAGCGCAGCCGATGCGGCAAGCGCGATACGCAGTGCAATACGCATGATAGTCCTCTCTTATGGTCCCGGCCGTCGTTCCAAACGGCTCTGTGGGGCGGTGCTTTTGACCGCCCGCTGGCGCGATACTCCCACTCTTTCCGAGAAAAAAGCAACTGCAAAACCACAAAAATGGGCAAGACTATTCTGCCGCTACGTTACCTCTCAAGCAACGAGTCCGGTGGCCAGTTCGATGAAGTCGGCTATTGATTTCACGTCGTCGAGATCGAACATCGGCAGGTGCTCGCCTTCGGCCGCAAAATCGGCGGCGACGGCGACGATATTCGGATCACCTGCCGAAAGCGGCGTACGGTCCTTGGCTTCCAGCCGGCGGGTTTCGATCTTGCGGTGGGCCTCGCGCTTGTAGCCTTCGATCAGCACCAGATCGCAAGGGGCAAGCCGTGACAGAATGGCCTCCAGTGTCGGCTCATCCTCACCGCGCAGTTCGTGCATCAGCGCCCAGCGATTGCCGGACACGATCGCGACTTCCGTCGCGCCGGCCTGCCGGTGGCGGAAGCTGTCGGCACCCGGCTTGTCGATGTCGAAATCATGATGGGCGTGCTTCACCGTCGACACTGTCCAGCCGCGCCGGACAAGCTCGGCGACCAGCTTTTCGGTCAATGTCGTCTTGCCGGAATTCTTCCAGCCGGTGATGCCGAAGACGCGCCTGTTCATGGTTTCATGCTTTGCAACAGACGTTCGGCCCGAACAAGGTCATTGGGCTCGTTGATGTTGAAGAAAGGGTCCACCGCTTGGCCCGCGGATTGCGGAACCGGGAATTCCACCTCGATAAAATCATGCCGGTCGATGAAGGCCGAAACCCGCCTGATATCCTCATCGACCAGAAAGTGCCGCAAGGCGTCGCGACAATCCGTCGGCCACAGCGCGAAGGTCGGGTGCCGCTTGCCGGCCAAGCAAGCAACGGCAATCGAACCGGTGCGCTGAACGGTGGCAGTGGTCAGTCGCTCGACAAGATCAAGCGGCAGGAAGGGCGTGTCGCCGGCAGCGGTGACGATTGCCTTGCAAGCCGTGTTGGCGGCAGCCCATTCAAGGCCGGTCAGGACCCCGGCAAGCGGTCCGACAAAGCCCGTGACAATGTCGGCAAGTACCGGCAGCCCAAAGCGGGAGAACCGTGCCGGATCGCCGTTGGCGCTGATCGCCAGGGGTGCGATCTGTGGGCCAAAGCGCGACACGACCTGGTCAAGCACGCGACCGCCGCCAAGCGGCAACAGGCTCTTGTCGCCGCCGCCCATTCGTCGTGACTGGCCGCCGGCCAGAATGATCCCCGCAACATCTCGCTTCATGCCATCGAGCCTGTACGCCAGCCACCGGAAATCACAAGAGCCTGCTAGATTCCATCCGGGACCATGGTTGGCCCTGTGCTTTCGGCGACGATCTTGCGCCGGCCGACGACCCGCTCGCGGTAGAGTGCATAGAGGCCGGAGCCGATGATGATCGTGGCACCGATGATCATCGGCAGATCGGGAATATCGGCGAAGATGAACAGGCCAAGCAGGATCGACCAGATCAGTGCCGTGTAGCGGAACGGCGCGATAAAGGAGATGTCGCCGGCTCGCATCGCCATGATGATGAATTGGTAGCCGATGAGCACGAGCACCGCGGCCATCGCCAACAAGGCCGTGCTTTTCCCCGTCATCGGGGTCCAGCCGCCCATCGGCGAAAGCAACAGGGCTCCCAGCACCGTCATGGCAAGCGCCGTGGCGGTCGACACCAGCAGGGTCGGAATGGCCTGGGGAATCCGCTTGGTGGCGAGATCGCGTACCGCACAACAGGCAACGCAGGCCAGCGCCACCAGCGAATAGACGCTGAACCCTTCGAAGCCAGGCCGCACGATGACCAGCACACCGGCGAATCCGACGGCGATGGCCAGCCAGCGCCGCCAACCGACGCCCTCGTTGAAGACCAGTGCCGCTCCCATCGTCACTGCCAGCGGTAGCGCCTGCAGGACAGCCGAGACGCTGGCGATCTGCAAATGGGCGAGCGCGATCAGGAACGTCACCGTACCGCCGGCTTCGCCGAGGACGCGCAGCGCCACCATTGGCTCCAGCATCGAGCGTAACCGGACAAGGGCACCGCGCTGCCAGGCAAGCGAGCCGACGAAAAGCGTCGCAAACGCTCCCCTGATCAGCATGACTTGCGCCATGTTCATCGATTGCGACGAGTATTTGGTGATGGCGTCGTTGAGGGTGAAGCCGGCCATCGCCACCACCATGAACAACGCGCCGCGAAGATTTGGAGACAGGGGCAAGACGACTACCGGTTCTGCTTTGCAGCAAGCCTGTAGCAGCCGGATATGAGACAGCAATACCAAAGGGCTGGGCCACAGAATTTTCCGTAGCCCAGAATATCGCTTGCCATAGTGGCAGACCTTACTTCTTCGGCGTCAGCACTTCGGTGCCGTTGCCTTCCTTGCCGGCGATCGTCCACAGGCCGTGCAGCGAACCGTCGTCCATCACCTTGTAGACGACGAGGCCAATGTCCTTGTCCATGACATAGCCGGCGGAGAAGGCGTCATCGTTGCGCATGCAGATACCGTCGGAAGATGAGCCACCGGTTTCCCAGTGGATCGTGCACGTTGTTCCGCTGGTCAGCGTGATGGTGGCTTCGCCGCCGTAGGCCGAACCGTCGAAATTGGTGCCGGCGACGGTATAGGTGCCGCCGATCGACTGGGCCGCAGCGGGCAGGGCGGCGAGGCCAAGCAATGCCAAAGAAAGAAGAAGTTTGCGCATGGTGTGTTCCCCCGAGCGAAAGACCGCTACGAGACGGAGGCTAAGCGGGAAAACACCACCGGTAAATCAGGCGGACATTCGCGAACAGAGATTTGTCGGCGGTGTGGCCGAAATGCTCATGGTCCCTTGAGGCTGCCGGCGATGGCGCCGACCAGCGGATCGTATTTCGGTTTCAGGGCCTGCGGATAATCGATCCAGACCGTGCGGATGACGCCATCCCGGCCGAACAGGCGCCGCTCGTAAAAGATCTTGCCATCCTTCAAGCCCGACAACACCGCCCAGTCCTTGCCGGCCTTGCTGTAGGTGACCTTGTAGCCGATTTCGTCACTGGCCTTCTCGGCCGCCACGAAACCCTTCGGCGTGTCATCATCGATGTTCAGGATGCCCGAGCAGATCAGGCTGGCGCCGTCGGCACTCAGCCATTCCTGGCCGTCACCATTGTCCGGTTCAGGCTGGCGGTCGGTGAAGATCTCGTCGGGAAAGGTGCAGACGGTGCCGAAGCGCTCGTTGACATAGGTGAACGGCGCGGCAACTGCATTGGTCGCTGCGATTGTTGCAATAACCGCCAGAAATGAGCAACACCTCTGCATATCTCGCCTCGAGACCAATGACCGAGGGCGATCTTGCATCAATTTCCCGAAAAGATCAGCCGCCGGTGACGCTCATGTGCCGCGAAACGGAGGGACGGCTTGTGCGGCGGTCGATGATGAAATCATGACCCTTGGGCTTGCGGCCGATGGCTTCGTCTATTGCTGCGGCGACCAGTTCGTTGCCTTCGGACGCACGCAAGGGCGCGCGCAGGTCGGCGGCATCCTCCTGGCCGAGGCACATATAGAGCGTGCCGGTGCAGGTCAGCCGGACGCGGTTGCAGCTCTCGCAGAAATTATGCGTCATCGGCGTGATGAAGCCGAGGCGTCCGCCGGTCTCGGCGACATGCACGTAGCGGGCCGGGCCGCCGGTCTTGAAAGGAATGTCGGTCAGCGTGAACTGGCGTTCCAGCGACGCGCGCAGCAGCGACAGCGGCAGATACTGGTCGGTGCGGTCGCCCTCGATCTCGCCCATCGGCATGGTTTCGATGACCGTCAGGTCCATGCCGCGGCCATGCGCCCAGCGCATCATCTCAGGCAGCTCGGCATCGTTGAAATCCCTCAAGGCCACAGCGTTGAGCTTCACCTTCAGACCGGCAGCCTGTGCGGCATCGATGCCCTGCATCACCTTGTCGAGGTGACCCCATCGCGTGATCTTGTGGAACTTGTCGGCATCGAGCGTGTCGAGCGAGACGTTGATGCGCCTGACGCCGCAATCGGCGAGTTCGGCGGCGAAACGCGACAGCTGCGAGCCGTTGGTGGTCAGCGTCAATTCTTCCAGCGCGCCGCTTTCGAGATGCCGTGACAGCTGGCGCACGAGGTGCATGATGTTCTTTCGCACCAGCGGCTCGCCGCCGGTGAGGCGGAGTTTTCTGACGCCTTTTTCGATGAAGACCGTGCACAGCCGGTCGAGTTCTTCCAGCGACAGCAGGTCTTTCTTCGGCAGGAAGGCCATGTCCTCGGCCATGCAATAGGTGCAACGGAAATCGCAGCGGTCGGTGACCGACACCCTGAGATAGCTGATCGTGCGACCAAAAGGATCGATCATGTCCATGCTTCAAGCGCTTCCCGTGGCCGTGAACGGCTTCGTTATATACAGCTATGTGATACGATCCGGCCGGTCATTCAAGATACCGCTTCTCGATCTTTGGTAACATCCCCTGGCCGACATCGCATGTCGGCTCACTTCAAACGGCCTTTTCCCCTGTGGCGAAGCAGCGTAGGGAAGGGTGATTGCTACGGGATCGAACACCATGACCGCACCCAGGGAACTCCGAGTCTCGAAGGATCGCAGACTGCTGTCCGTCACCTTTCCCGATCATCAGCCGTTCGAACTGCCGGCGGAGCTGTTGCGCGTCGCTTCGCCGTCGGCCGAGGTGCAGGGACATTCGCCCGAACAGCGGGTGACGGTTCCCGGCAAACGCGATGTCGCGATCCTGAAGATCGAACCGGTCGGCAATTATGCCGTGCGCATCACCTTCGATGATTTCCACGACACCGGTATCTTCACCTGGAATTACCTGCACACGCTCGGCCACGAGAAGGATGCGCGCTGGAATGCCTATCTTGCCGAGCTTGCGGAAAAGGGCTTGAGCCGGGACCGATGATCCCGTCGTTGTCGTCACATCGTCATCGATGTGGAGTAGCGCCGGCAAAGGTTTGGAGACGAAGACAATGTCCGTCATCACAACGGTCGAGCAGCTCGAGGCGCTCTATGGCATTCCGGGCGAAGCCTCGCTGGTCAAGGAACTCGACCACGTCATTCCCGAATATGCAGCCTTCATCAAGGCATCGCCTTTCGTCGCGCTGGCAACCAGCGGACCGGAGGGGCTGGACTGTTCACCGCGCGGCGATCTCGCCGGCTTCGTGCGCATCGTTGATCCGAAAACGCTGATGATGCCGGACCGGCGCGGCAACAACCGCGCCGATTCGCTGAGAAACATCATTCGCGATCCGCGCGTCGGTCTGCTGTTCCTGGTGCCGGGCTCCGGCACGACACTGCGCATCAACGGCAGGGCTCATATCACGACGGATACAGCGCTGTGCGCATCTTTCACTGTCGATGGCAAGGCGGCGCGCTCGGTAACCGTCGTCGATGTCGATTCGGTCTATTTCCAATGCGCCCGCGCCATTGTCCGCTCCGAGCTGTGGAAACCGGCGAGGCATGTCGACCCCAAGTCGCTGCCGACGCCCGGACAGATCCTGGAAATCACCAGCCGCAAGACCATCGACGGCAAGACCTACGACAAGGAGTGGCCGGAGCGGGCGAAGAAGACGATGTGGTAGGCCAGGGCTGAAAGGGCGGCTAGGCGTCCTTCAGCACGTCATAAATCTTGCGCATCTGCTCGCCGATCATGTCGCATTGTTCCGGCGTCGACTGGCTCATCGCTTTTTCGATCAGCGCCATATGCACTTTCAGCGCCTGCATCAGCAGCGCTTCCCCAGCCTCGGTCAGGGCAAGCCGCAGGATGCGCTTGTCCTTCTCGTCGCCCTCGCGGCGCAACAGGCCACGCGCTTCCAGCTGCGGCAAAAGCATGGTGATGTTGGAGCGGCCGACGAGCAGCTTGCGGGCAAGGTCGTGCTGCGACATGCCGGGGTGGCGGTAGAGGTTCATGAGCACGTCGAGCTGCGCCGGCTTCAGGTCGAGCGGCGCCAGCTTCACCGCCAGCGTGCGTTCCAGCACATGGCAGGCGCGCGCCACCGCGACCCAGTTGCGAAAACGCGGGTTGTCCCAAGGTAACTCTTGTTTATTGTTCATCTTTGAACTATTATGTTCATGCTTGAACGTATGGATGGATTCTCACTATGGCATCAATCGGGCTGAAGGTCATCCGGGGTGTGTTTGGTGCGGCCGAGCGTATTGCGCCGCGCCTGACCGGGCGCGCGGCTTTCGAACTGTTCTGCCGCACGCCGAACGTGAAGGCGCTGAGCGACGGCGAACGGCGCGCCGTCGACCGTGCCGCCGAGTTCATGACCGAGGCACGCCATCACCGGCTGAAGACAGCGACCGGCTGCGTCATGGTGCACGAATTCCGCCCGGAGCCGGGCAGGGCGAAGGCCGGCACGGTGCTTGTCGTCCATGGCTGGCGTTCGCGCACCGAATATATGCGGGCGCTGATCGAAGGCTATCGCGCAGCCGGCTACAGGGTCGTTTCGCTCGACCTGCCGGGCCACGGCCAATCGCAGGGCCGGCGGCTGAACATGGTCAATGCCGTGGATGCGATGCGGGTTGCCGGCGAATGGTTCGGCCCATTCGTGGCAGCGGTCGGTCACTCCTTCGGCGGCGCCGTCGCCGCCAATGCCATCGCTGGATCGGTCAAGAACATCCCGCCGCTGGTGGCCGGACGTCTGGTGCTGATCGCGGCGCCAAGCTCGCTGCCGGCGATCTTCGCCGACTTCAGCCGCATGCTCAATGTCGGCCCGCGCTCGCAGGCCGCCATGGCTGACCGGGTCGAACATCTTTCCGGCCGGCCGCTGCATGAATTCACCGGCGACCGCCAGCTCGCGCATGCACCGGTGCCGACGCTGGTCATCCATGCACCGGACGACCGTGAGGTTCCGGCCGATCATGCAACACGCTATGCCGGCGCCGGCGGCCATGTGCGGCTCTACTGGGCCGATGGGCTCGGCCACCGCCGCATTCTGGCAGACAAGGGCGTGGTCGGACGCGCGGTCGGCTTCGTCGCGGAGCATCGGGAGCCGTCGCTGCTGCACTGACGGTGATCGAATCTATTTCTTCTTCTCGCCGGGTTCGACCGGCAGTCCGGCCCCCTTCCAGGCGGTGTAGCCGCCAAGGATGTGCTTGACCGGCGACAGCCCCATGTCCTGCGCTGTCTTGGTGGCCAACGCCGAGCGCCAGCCGCCGGCGCAGAAGAAGACGAAGCTCTTTCCTGAAGCGAAGAACGGCTTGTGGTAGGGGCTTTCGGGGTCGATCCAGAATTCCAGCATGCCGCGGGTGACATGTTTGGCGCCGGGAATCCTGCCGTCGCGTTCGACCTCGCGTGGATCGCGCAGATCGACGAAGATGGTGTCTTCATCGTCGAGCAGCCCGGCCGCTTCCTCCGGCGACACCACCTCGATCTCAGCATTCGCCTCATCCAGCAGTTCGCGGTAACCCTTTTTCATGAGGCTAGTCCTCCCGACCGCGCATTTGGCTGGCTGTTGGATTTCCAGCACAATGACCGGCGTTTGTCACGCTCCATCCGTCCCGGCCATCACCTGCCAGGCCGCCATTGCGCCGGCCACGGTTGCCAGAAGAGCCGAATGCGAGGCGCCGTCGCGGGCCTGGATCGACATGCCGTGCTGAACCGTGGCGTAAAAGGTAGCAGCAGCGTCGCAGTCCAAGTCCGCCGGCAGTTCGCCTTCGGCAACGCCTCGCTCGAGACGCTTGCGCAGGGCCGAATGGTTCTCGGCGCGGCGGCGGCGCAGCTCCTCGCAGATGGCCCCGCGGCTGGAGTCCTGGTGCAAAGCACCGAGCGTTATCAGGCAGCCCTGCGGGCGATCGGTCTGCGCATAGGCTTTCGCCGTCAGGCACAAAAACTGTTCGATCGCCAGCCGCGCCGTCGGTGCTTCTTCAAGCGCCAGCCAGATGTCGGCACCCTCCGTGCGCGAATAAAAGTCTGTCGCCTCGAGGAACAGCGCCTCCTTGCTGCCGAAGGCGGCGTAGAGGCTGGGCGAGTTGATGCCCATGGCAGCGGTCAGGTCGCTCATCGATGCGCCTTCGTAGCCGCGAGCCCAAAAAACCTGCATCGCGCAGCGCAAGGCTGCGGTTCGATCGAAGGTGCGGGGACGACCTCGCTCAGACATCACGCTCTTTTCTGTGTTGATCGATACATAATTCAGTTGACGCTGCCGGGCAAGGCTGACAGGTATTTATGTGTCGATCATTACAAAAAAGGAGAAATCGATGTCATCCAATCAGCAGGCGGGCAACCAACTGGGCGGCAAGGCCGCGCTCGTCACCGGCGGCAGCCGCGGCATAGGCGCGGCGATTGCGCGAAGGCTCGCCACCAATGGTGCCAGCGTCGCAATCACCTATGTCAATGGCGAGGAGCAGGCCGTCGCGGTCGTCAGGGAAATCGAGGCAACCGGCGGGCGCGCCATCGCGATCAAGGCCGACAACCGTGATGCCAAGGCCATAGACAAGGCCGTCGATGACGCTGCGACTGAATTTGGCCGGCTCGACATCCTGATCAACAGCGCCGGCATCTGGCGCGCGGCTTCCATCGAGACATTGTCGCTCGCCGATTTCGACGAGACCATGGAGGTCAATCTGAGAGCCTCGTTCATCGCCTCCAAGGCAGCGGCAGCCCATATGGGCGAGGGTGGCCGGATCATCTCGATCGGCAGCAATCTCGCCGAGCGGGCAACCGACACCGGCCTCACCGCCTATTCGGCCAGCAAGGCGGCGCTTGTCGGCCTGACCAAGGCGCTGGCACGCGACCTCGGCCCGCGCGGCATCACCGCCAATGTCGTTCATCCCGGATCGACCGACACCGACATGAATCCGGCAAACGGCCCGCATGCCGAACACCAGCGGCAGAAGATGGCGACACCGCGCTTTGGCAAGGCCGACGACATCGCTGGCATGGTCGCCTGGCTTGCAGGTCCCGAAGGCCGTTTCATCACTGGCGCCGCGCTGACCATCGATGGTGGCGCCAACGCCTGATCCGCAATGGATCGCCCCGGCCGTAGTGGAGGCATCCCGCTTTGGCCGTCACGATGTTGTGAAACCGTTCTGCAACAGGCTTTCGGAAATTTATGAAAGCTTAACCAAATCAGTATGAATCAGTATAGTCGCGCCTTACATCCGCCATGCGGTGCGCGAGATCGTCTAGCGGTGCGGAACGGGAGCCGGTTACAACCGGAGCGGGTGGTCCATGAAATTCCTCGGAAACAAAGCAACCGTGATGCCGCTGGTGGCAATCTCGGCGACGCTGGCCTTCGGTGTGCCACAGGCAGGCGCGCAAGGGCTTTTCGAAATGCTTTTCGGGGGTGGCATCAAGCACGCTCCGCAAGGCGAATTTCCGCCTCCGCCTCCAAAGTATAAGCCCAAGGCACCAGGCGGCGGTGGCGGTGTGAAAATCAGCGGCCCGTCCTATTACACCTACAAGGCCGATCGGCTGGTTCGCATCGACTTTTCAGCGCTGGCGACGGCACCGCAGCCGGCGACGCCGCAGGACGCCGCTTTCGTGCCTTCAGCTACGGGTGCGGCTTTCCGTGATGCGGTTGCCGGCTTGAGCGACTACGAACTCTATGCCGAGCCGGACATCGCCAAGGCGCTGATCGCCTATTACTCGGCCAATCCGGATTTCATCTGGGTGACCGGAACCAGCCTCAACAGCCGCGCGCAAGATGCGGTGCGGGTGCTCGGCGAGGCTTCAAGCTACGGCCTCACGCCCGCCGACTATACGGTCGAAGTGCCCGCTGCCAGCGCGTCGCCGGCTGACGCCAATGCGCAACTGAAAGAACTCGTCCGCTTCGAGATGGCGCTGTCGGCCCGCGTGCTGCGCTATGCCCATGACGCCCAGAACGGCCGCGTCGAGCCCAACCGCATGACCGGCTACTATGATTTTCCGGCCAAGCCGATCGACCTGGCGGGCGTTCTGAAAACGCTGGCGCACACCCAGGAAGTGCGCACCTACCTTGAATCGCGGCATCCGCAGAATCCGGAATACCAGGCGCTGCGTGTCGAACTGGAGTCGCTGCAGGCCAGCGCCGAGAACGAAATCGTCGTCGACCCCAAGCTGTTGCTGAAGCCGGGCGAAACCAGCCCGGAATTGCCGAAGCTGCTGACCTTGATCGCGCGCAATCTCGACGACGAGATGGGCGGCGCCTATGGCGAGGTCCTGTCCAGGCTGGCCACCAGCCAAGTCTATGACCCGGAACTGGTTCCAATCATCAAGGCGTTGCAGCAGAAGGCAGGCATGAAGGGTGACGGCGTCATCGGCCCGCGCACCGTCGCGACGCTGGCCGGGACCTCCAAGGCCGACAAGCTGCTGAAGGTGGAAGTGGCGCTGGAAGAACTGCGCTGGCTGCCCTCCGACCTCGGCAGCCCGCGTGTCTTCATCAACCAGCCGGCCTTCACCGCGAGCTATATCGACAATGGCGAGGAAAAGCTGAAGACGCGCGTTGTCGTTGGCCGGACCACCAACCAGACCGCCTTCTTCTACGACCAGATCAAGCAGGTCGATTTCCATCCCTATTGGGGCGTGCCGCAGTCGATCATCGTCAACGAGATGCTGCCCAGATTGCGCAACGATCCCGGCTATCTCGACCGGGCCGGTTACGAGGTGACCGACTCGCGCGGCAAGCGCATCCCGTCGTCGGCGGTCAACTGGGGTGCTTATGGCGCCAACATTCCCTACAGCGTGCGCCAGCAGCCGAGCGAGGCCAATGCGCTGGGCGAGCTGAAGATCCTGTTCCCCAACAAGCATGCAATCTACATGCACGACACGCCACAGAAGTCGTTCTTCAAGCAGGACATGCGCGCGCTCAGCCATGGCTGCGTGCGGCTGCAGGATCCGCGCGGCATGGCGGCGGCGGTGCTAGGCACCTCGGTCGACTATATCGCCGAGAAGCTGAAGCACGGGCATTCGACCGAGGATGTGACACGCAAGATCCCGGTCTACGTCGCCTATTTCACCGCGTGGCCTGACATGTCCGGCAAGGTCGAATATTTCGGCGACGTCTACGATCGCGATTCGCGACTGAAGCAGGCCCTGGAAGCCACCGAAGCGGTTCGCTCACCGTCGAGTTGAGCTAACGCTCCAACAGCGGCCGCCGGAAGCCGGCGTCCCGCCCGGCGATCAGCCAATAGACCAATCCGGCGACAAGGCCGGCAGCGGCGATGATGCCGATGTCGGCCCAGCGCTCGGGGTCCATATCCTCCGCTGAACTTGGCCAGATCAGGAAGAAACCGGCGGCGGCGGCCGCGGCACCGAAGACCATGTGCAACAGGACGTTGCGCAACGAAAAGAGCTCGGCAATCAGCGCGAAGATGAGCGTCTGCAGCGCGGTCACGACTATGGTCAGGAAATAGACGAACAGGCCGAGCGGCGGCACCACCAGGACCGCTATCGGCGAGACGCCCATGACGTCGAAATAGCTGGGCGCGTTGGGCAGGGAACTGAGTGCGGCATAGATCGCCGCGACCGCGATCAAGCCGACCAGTACCGCCACCAGGTAGCCGGCCAACATCATCAATATGCGCTTTAGAACGTACTTCGCCGTCGCCATGCCCCATCCCCCATGCGGCGCCCAAGCGTCCAGTCAGCCATCAAAGCGGGACTGACGCAAGGGGAGGCGCCCTTGGATAGTCGTCGCGAAACGCGAAGGCCTGCTCAGGCGCCGCCACATAGATGCTCTGAGTCCGGCAGCGCCCATGAACCTTTGATGGCGAGATCGATGCCGTAGTAAATACGGCCACGCTCATCGTCCTTGGGGCAATCCCTGGGAATGGAGATCAGACACATCTCGACAGGTTCGCCGACCTTCGAGGCGGCCAGGCCAGGGTCGCGATCATAGGAGACGGCAGTGCCGTCATTGGTGAATGTCGCGGCACTGCCACCATCCGGGCTGGGCGTTTCCAGTGGATCGTCGCCAAGCCGCGTGGTCAGCGTCTTGATATGGGTGGACGCGCATTGGCCGATTGCCGAGGGCAGGGGCTGGTCGGTCCCGTTCGGGTTTCGCGCGGCGGCTTCCAGCGCCTTCTTGCCGATCAGCGCGATGTTGTAGTCCTGCACCCACGGCGGCGCAGCGCCATAGGTTTGCAGCGCGTTGCTCAGCGCGCTGACGATGCAGGCGGTATCGGCCTTACAGGCATTGCGGTCGGCAATCAGCCCGCGGGCGATCTTGCGCTTGTCGCCGCCGAACGCCGGCTCGAAATCCTTGAACGCCCTGGAGACCAGCAGATCGATGGCCGACAGCTGCGGATCGGCACAGATCGCCTTTTCCGCCGGCAGGCTTGCCTTGCGGCAGTCGAAGGACGGTCCATCGGCCCGCGCCGAAGCAGTCCCGAGGATGCCGCAGGCCAGGATGGTCGCGAGCACAGCCAGAAAACAGGGTCGAACGGAAGATCGCATGTGTGCCCCCAAGCCAACACCCGAAGACGCGGTCAGCGTCCTGCTTCCACATCATACGCCAAGAGTGGGCAATTTTAGGCGAGGAACCGTTGGCCGTTGAAAATGCGCGGAGAGCGGGCCGGCGCATCCGCATCGGGACAAGAATGTCTGCCGACGGACCTTTATTTTGGCTCGGCGGTCACAGGGTCGTAGGTGATTTCGACCTTCGCTTTGTCCGACGTGTAGTAGGTGACGACGTAAGCGCCGCTGTCCCAGTCGACCTCTTTCACATAGCGAAAGCCGTCGCGCTGCTCGACCTTGGCGAGGATCTCTGACAGCTTCTTGGCATTGGGTGGTGGCAACGGGCTCTCGTCCGCGGCAAGGGCCGGCCCGCCGGCGAGAAGAACGGCGACGCTTGTCGCCAGCAGAAATCTGGACATGGCTTTCCCTCAAAGTTTCGTCGGACAGAAACTCGCTGCCATGCCGGTTTGTTCCGCAACTGGAATGCGTGACCATTCAAGGTCTGTTGAGATTCAGGTCAGGCCGCGACGAAAGCGCGGGCACCAAAAAACCGCGATGGGTCGCATCACGATGCGTGGCTGGGCTCCGCTCGACGCCGAGCAATTCGAGGTCGCTTACGGTATAGCTTTGGGTCTCCAGCCATGCCGTCGTGTTGCCGCTGCGATATTTGCTGCCAAGGCGCTTCGACACTATGCCCTCAAGCCCCGCCTGGTCGACCAGATAGAAGACCGCATTGGCCTCGCCGCCCGGCATCGTCTCACTGAACTGGATGCGGCTGTTGGGCTGGATCAGACCGAGCAGGGTCTCCGCCGCACCTCGACGCCGAGGTCGTCCAGATCGTGGCCGTCGCCGCGCCGCGCCGATTTTCTGGAGCGATAGACCGCGCCCGACGCGGCGAATTCGTAACCTACTCGGCGGCCGTCTCCGATGGCGCCTCTACCGGCCCCGAAGGCTCGGCCTCGGCACGGGGCTTGCGCCGTGAAAACAGCGATCTGAGCGTGACGTAGAACACCGGCGTCAGGAACAGTCCGACGAAGGTGACGCCGAGCATGCCGGAGAACACCGCGGTGCCAAGCGACTGGCGCATTTCCGCGCCTGGGCCCGTTGCGATCATCAGCGGCACGACGCCGAGGATGAACGAGAAGGCGGTCATCAGGATCGGCCGCAGCCTGAGCCGGCAGGCTTCGACGGCAGCCTCGGCGGCCGTCAGGCCGCGTTCCTCCGCCTGCCGCGCGAATTCGACGATCAGGATCGCGTTCTTGGCGGCAAGCCCGATCAGCACGATGAGGCCGATCTGCACGAGGATGTTGTTGTCCAGCCCTCGGAAAGACACGCCGAGCAACGCCGCGAGCACGCCGAGCGGCACCACCAGCACAATGGCGAACGGCAGCACCCAGCTTTCATATTGCGCCGCCAGCGCCAGGAACACGAACAGCACCGACAGTCCGAAGATATAGACAGCGGCATTGCCGGTGTTGCGCTCCTGATAGGCGAGTTCGGTCCATTCATAGGAGGTACCGGCCGGCAGCGTCTTTGCCGTGATCCCTTCCATCAATGCCAGCGCGTCGCCCGTGGAAACGCCGGGCGCGGCGTTGCCCTGCAGCGGCACCGAGACGTACATGTTGTAGCGCTGGACCAGCGCCGGGCCCGTGACGTCGCGGATCTCGATCAACGTGCCGAGCGGAACCAGCGCGCCGGTCGCCGAGCGCACCTTCAGTTTCAAGATGTCGGCGCGATCGAGGCGGAACGCCTGGTCGGCCTGCGCACGCACCTGGTAGACGCGCCCGAACGCGTTGAAGTCGTTGACGTAGGCGGTCCCCAAATTGATCGACAGCGTCTCGAAGATGTTGGGGATCGGCACGTTCAGGATGCGCGCCTTGTCGCGATCGATCGCCAGGAAGAATTGCGGGCTCGACGCGGAGAACGTGGTGAACACGCCCGTCAGCCCCGGCGTCTTGTTGGCCTTGCCGGCGATTTCGTTGGCAAGTGCCAGGATCTGCCGCATGTCGGCGCTGTCGCGCTCTTGGATCTGCAGCTTGAAGCCGCCGGCATTGCCGATGCCGCGGATCGGCGGTGGCGGCAGTGCGATAATGAAGGCTTCTTTGATGCTTTGCAGGCTGCCGAACAGATTGCCGATGACCTGGGTCGCCGACAGGCCGGCTTTCAGTCGCTCGTCAAACGGCTTGAACCTGGCGAAGATCACCCCCGCGTTGCTGGCGTTGGTGAAGGTCGCGCCGGAGAAGCCGGCGAAGGCGACTGCGTAGTCGACGCCTGGCGTTTTCTGGATGATCTGCGACGCCTGTTGGATGACCGCATCGGTCCTCGACAGCGAGGCGCCGTCCGGCAACTGGACGACGACGATCGCATAGCCCTGGTCCAGCGACGGAATGAAACCGCGCGGCACCGCCTGCACCATGTAGACCGTGGCGCAGATGAGCGCCGCGAAAACGGCCAGCATGGCGGCGATCGTTATCCACGAACCGACCAGCACGCGGATGATGCTCGAATACCAATGGGCGACCCTGTCGAAGCCGCGATTGAAGCCGTCGGCGAGCGCCAGTCCGAACCGCGCCAGGAAAAAGCGCGGCGGCGCCGCCGCGGCGTGGTGCGGCTTGAACAGCAGTGCGGCCAGCGCCGGCGAAAGCGTCAACGAATTGAATGCCGAGATCGCCGTCGACACCGCGATGGTGATCGCAAACTGCAGGTAGAACTGCCCAGAAATGCCGGGGATGAAGGCTGTCGGCACGAACACGGCTATCAGCACCAGCGAGATCGCGATGATCGCCGTTCCGACTTCGTCCATGGTCAGGTGCGACGCCGGATTGGGCGCCAGCCCTCTGGCGATATTGCGCTCGACGTTTTCGACCACGACGATCGCATCGTCGACGACGATGCCGATCGCCAGAACGAGGCCGAACAGCGTCAGCATGTTGAGCGAGAAGCCGGCGGCGTAAAGCACCGCCAGCGTGCCGATCAGCGACACGGGGATCGCCACGATCGGTACGATCGCCATGCGCCACGATTGCAGGAAGACGATGATGACGATGATGACCAGCAGCATCGCCTCGAGGATCGTCTTGTAGACCTCCTGGATCGACTCGGCGACGAACTCGGTCGGATTGTAGACGATGTCGTAGCTCAACCCCTTCGGGAAGTCGCGGGAAAGCTCCTTCATCTTGTCCTGGATCTCCGCGGCTGCGGCGAGCGCATTGGTGCCCGGCCGCTGGAAGATGGCGAGCGCCACCGCCGGTTTGCCGTTGAGATAGGAGTTGGTGACGTAATCCTTGGCGCCGAGCTCGATGCGCGCCACGTCCTGCAGCGAGATCAGGCGGCCGTCGTCGGTCGATTTGACGATCACGTATCGGAAGTCGCGTGCGTCGTTGAAGCGGCCTTGCGTGGTGACCGTGTACTGGAACGCCGTGCCGGTGCTGGTCGGCGGCGCGCCGATCGAGCCGCCCGACACCTGGACGTTCTGGTCGCGCAGCGCCTGCACCACATCGCCCGAGGTCATCCCCAGGGCGGACAGTTTTTCCGGATCGAGCCAGATGCGCAGCGAATATTCGCGTTCGCCGAAGATGGTGAGGTCGCCGACGCCGTCGAGTCTGAGCAGTATGTCGCGCACCTGCGAGCGGGCGTAGTTCGAGACGTAGAGCTGGTCGTAGGTATCGTCGGGCGACAGCATGTGCACGACCATCATCAGGTCGGGCGAGCTCTTGGTGGTGGTGATGCCGAGGCGGCGGACTTCTTCGGGCAGGCGCGGCTCGGCGACCGACACGCGGTTCTGCACCAGCACCTGCGCCTGGTCGAGATCGGTGCCCAGCTTGAATGTGATGGTCAGCCCCATCGCCCCGTCGCCCGACGAATAGGACGACATGTAGAGCATGCCCTCGACGCCGTTGATCTCCTGCTCGATCGGCGTTGCCACCGTCGCTGCGACCGTCTCGGCGTCGGCGCCCGGATACTGCGCGCGAACGACGATGGTCGGCGGCGCGATCTCGGGATATTGCGCGACCGGCAGCTGGGTATAAGCGATCCCGCCGAGGATCAGCAGGACGATCGAAACGACCGATGCGAAGATCGGACGGTCGACGAAGAAATGTGCGAACCTCATTGCTGCAACTCGGCGGTCTCGGCCTTGGGCGGCAACGTCACCATCTCGACCTTCACCTTGGTGCCGGGCCTGGCGTGCATCAGCCCGTTGACGATGATCGTCTCGTCGCCGGTCAGGCCCCCGCGGATCACCCGGTAGCCGTCGAGAAGCGGGCCGGTGCGCACGGGCTTCGCCGACACCATCCCGGCCTCATCCACCAGGAACACGATGCGGCGATCCTGATCGGCGCCGATCGCCTCGTCGGGCACCAGCACACCGCTATGCGGCAGCGACCCCGGCACGTTGATGCGCCCGAACATGCCTGGCTGGAGAATGCCGTCGGCGTTGGGAAAGCTTGCACGCACCCGCATGGTGCCGGTCGCGTTGTCGATCCGGTTCTCGGCAAAATCGAGCTTGCCTTTGAATACCGCCTCCGCGCGGTCGGCGACGCGAACCACCACATCGAGCCCGCCGGCACCTTCCTGCATGCTGCCGCCACGCTGCTTCGCGTCGCGGGCGTAGCTGAAATACAGGCGCTCATCGACGTCGAAATAGAAGTCGATCGGATCGCGCGTAACGATGGTCGTCAGCAAGGTGGAATCCGGCTGCACGAGGTTGCCGACCGACACCAGCCGGCGGTCGATGCGGCCGGATAAGGGCGCCTTGATCTCGGTGAATTCCATGTTCAGGCTGGCCGTCGTCAGCGCAGCCGTCGCGCCCTGCATCTGCGCCTGCGCCGAAAGGTATTCCCGCCGGCGGTCGTCGACCGTCGCGGTTGAGATATTGCCGGTCTTGGCGAGTTCGTCGGCGCGATCCAGCTGCATCTTGGAGAATTCGAGCAGACTCTTGGCGACGTCCACTTGCGATTTGGCGGCATCATAAGCCGCCTGGTACGGACGCTGGTCGATGGTGAAGAGCAGGTCACCCTTGTTGACCAGTGCGCCGTCCTGGAAGCTGACCTTGTCCAGATAGCCGCTGACCCGCGAACGGATGGCGACCTGGTCAACGGCTTCGAAGCGCCCGACGAACTCGTCGTCTTCGACGATTTCACGGACGACCGGCTTGGCCGCCGTCACCACGGGTAGCTGCTGGTCCTGCGCAAACGCAGTGCTGCTGAAAGCCATGCCGAGCAGGAATGCCGCCGACACGGCGGCGCGGGCAAGCCAGCCGGCCGATCGACAGGGTCGCCCGCCCGCGTCGCGATCCAATCGCCCATTCTCTGGGGTGTCCATTTGCGTCCTCGCTCACTGGACCCGGAGGTCGGTTGATCCGCTTCTACGCTCAGGCTTTTCGTCGAGATCAGAGCACTGCAGTGTTGTGCATGGCAACAGGATCATTTTCCATGTGGGCTGAAATGTCCACCCTGTGGCTGCCCGCCACCGGGCTAAAGCCAGTCGCCGGGCGATGTCGTCATCCTCGACAACGTCGCCTTCCACAAGAGCCCGCGAGCCGAATACCTCCGCGGGCGATGCGGCGCCTGGCTCCTCTTTCTGCTGCCATACTCGCCCGATCTCAACCCGATCGAAATTGGCGTACTCAAAGCTGAAAGCGCTGCTCAGCAAACGTGCAACGCGATCCTTGGACGCCATCTGCAACGCACTCAGCGAAATCTGCGACCTGTTTAAGCCCCAGCAGTACAGAAACTTCTTCAAGGCTGCCGGATATGAGGCTGATCAAAACGCTACTCGCTTTGGCGTCAAAACCCAATCAGCAGGCGGTCGCCGCATACGGGTCGGCCTTCACTCCGGCAACCCCGCGAACCGCATGTGTCCGATCCAGCGGTCGAGGGCTCCGGGGACGAGGTAGGTCTTCTCCCACTGCCTGCGTTGCTTGCTGATGGAGTCGCCGGGCGAGTCTTTGAGGAAAACCGCAAGCGCTTCCTTTGCCTCTCGCTGGTTTCCCAGACAAGCGTAGATACCCGCAAGCATTCGGTGTGCGCCGATCGGGATTGGGGACATTTTCCGCATCGCCGCCAGCGCAGCCCCGCAATCATTCTTTTCATAGAGCGCCCAGCCCATCTGCCAGTTGAACCAGTCAGGATAGAAAGGATCGATGCCCTTGGCCTGCTCGATCCGATCGATCGCTTCGTCGATGCGCCCAACGTTCAGCAGCACGCCTGCACTGTGGACGAGGATATTCGGGTCGCTGGGGTTCAGGGCAATGGCCCGGTCGTACCGCGCAATGGCCTGCTCGAACTCTCCAGCTTCGTTCTGGATCTGGGCGCGGGCAAAGTGCGCTCCGGCGTCATCAGGAGCGAGCAGGAGAGCCTTGTCGGCGTATTCGGCGGCGCGCTTCAACGCCTCGTCGGGGTCATTTTCCTGCTTGTGCCAGAATACCGAGTCATTGCGATAGTACCAGGCCATCCCGATATAGCCGAACTGGGAGTTCGGATCCGCTTCGATCGCCTTGAGGCTGAACTCCCGCAGCAGCTCGTTCCGCGCGGCTGAGAAATCCTCGGTGATCCTGTCCCTCCCCATCAGGTAATAGCTGAGCGCGCTGACCTGCGCGGCGTCGCTCTTTGGCAGGGGGCGCTCGACACTCTGGCCGACCCGATCCGCAAGCGTGCGGATGATCTCCTCCTGGACGACAAAAAGATCGCCAATCTCCCGGTTGTAGGTGTTGGCCCACACATGTGATCCGTCATGCGCATTCAGCAACTGGGCGGACACTTTCAGCCGGTCTCCGATCTTCTGCTGGCTGCCCTCGAGCAGGTAGTCGACGCCGAGTTCGTCTGCGATCTGCCTGATGTCGACCGGCTGGTCGCGATACCTGAAGCTCGAGTTCCGGGCGATGACGGCATAGGTCTTGCTCCGCGCAAGCTCGGTGATGATCCCCTCGGCGACGGCATCGCTGAGATATCCCTTGTCCGCGCCAGCACTCATGTCGTCGAAGGGAAGGATCGCAATCCTGGGCATGTCGCTCGAAGGAACTGGAGCGGCTCGCCATGCTTCCGTGCCGTAGTATGCGCCGATCGCGACAGCGAAGAGAACGATTGCAGCAAGACTGAAGCCGCGCTGCGATCGGGTCTTGGCACGTTCCGTGCCGGCTGCGGCGTTTGGGTTCGCCGCTTCCGACGGATCGGCATTCAGCCGGTAGCCTCTCCGTGGGACGGTTTCCACGATCGCGTGCGCGTCGTCCGCCAACGCGCGGCGAATATCGGCAATGCATTGAGTGAGGCTGTCTTCGGTCACGAAGGTATCGGGCCAAACCGCCTGCATCATCGCATCCTTGGACACGATCGCGCCTGGTCGCGCCGCGAGCACGGAGAGCACCTCGACGGACTGGCTGCGAAGATTGACCGCTTTGCCTTCGACGGTTCGGAGTTCGTTGCTGCTCGCAAGAAAAACAAAACCGCGGAACGTGACCGTTTCAGCAGATTTCAGGTCAATTTCAGGGGCCGTTCGGGACATTTCACCCTCTTGGCGCGCTTCCTAGCATAGCCCATTCGGCCGTCGCCTCCAAGCGATCCTGGCGGCACTGGATTGGACAGGAGGCTGACATGAAACGGACCAGGTTCGTCATCGCTCTCGCTTGTCTTTTGGCAGGGCAAACGGCTGCAAAAGCGGATTCCCGCATTGCGAGACTCTGTGGCCCTGACCATGTCAACGAGGTTGCCTCAGACGACGTCCGTCCCAACCCCGGCGGTTATTGTGTCGCCAACCTCAAGTCGATGGATGACCCGGCCATGTCCGCCGCCATCGCTGTTACAATCCATCTGACCAACCAGGGGGAGTTGGTCAGGCTCCCCCTGGTGAAACCCATGACCTCGATGGCCGAGTGCAGAGCCTGGACCCATCAACAGGAGTTCATGCGCGCAGTCCCCGGCTATCTCGCAACCTTCCATTACTGCGACTACGCATCAGTGGCCAACGTGGGAAGCGGTCAGCGACCTGTCGGGCAAATGGCAGGTGAGACGAGTGCTCGATGAAGCCCCGTGCAGCGCCGCCTCATCATCGTTGCTGAGCTAGGCTATGGAGGAAGAAGGGTCCGGGAAATCTCGAAGGGCGCTACAAAGGTCAGGTTTGGCAGGGCACGTCTGAAGCCGCAGATCTCACAGGCCCGACCGCTCCGTCCGCTGGAAGCAACGAGGCAAACATGTGCGCGTAGTTCTCCGCCTGCACGCCCCAATCCCACTCTCGGATCGTCTCGATCATGCGGACGGCCATCCGCGACCGGAGTGATGGCGTATCCCGCAACAGGGCGAGCTTGTTCGCAAGCTCCGCAGTTCCATCGAAGAACAGCCCGTTGTCGCCATCCCGAATAAGCTCAGGCATGTTTCCCACCCGGGTCGTCACCACGGGGACACCGCACGCCGCCGCCTCCAGGCAAGGATTGGGAGTGCCTTCGCTGCGACTGGCGCAGACATAAACGTCGAGATCTCGATAGAAGTCGAGCATCTCGTCATGGCTACGCCAGTGTTGCTCCCGAATGGCAGTCAATAGTCGCGCGCCCGGCACGGCGGCGACCGCGGGCTCGATGACGTCGTGGAAGCCGCGATGTGCCGGACCATGGTTGCCGAGACTTCCCGCCCATCCGACGCGGAGCTCGCCGGAACGGGGTTGTGGTACTTGTGGCGGACAAAAGAATGTCGTGTCGACACCATTGGGCGTGTAGTGGACCGGAACACCCAATAGGGGAGAGTATTCATGCTCTAGCCGCCGATTGTTGACAAAGACAGCGCGCGCCAGTCGGTTCAGGGTAGCGAGCCCGCGCTCGCGGAATTCGCCCTCCAGCTCTGCGTGGCTGCAGATCCCGATAACCAGGCTGTCAGACCGGCGGGCGAGGGTCGATTCCGGCAGGGGCAGCTTCGCGATCTGGAGCCAATAGAAGATCAGCACGATGTCCGCCGCGTCCACGTCGGACTCAGTCACATCATGCTGAAATCGTTCGACGATCTCGAACCTTCTTGCCAGCACGCGCCGGAGATTCTGAGTCTTGCGATCGATCGCCCAGCCGGGTCGGTCCGCGATCGCCAGGATGCGGGGGAGGCGTACATCGCTCACGAGGCGTACCGCTCAAGCCAGTGCGCCGACCATGGATTGGCCTCGTCCAGATCGTCGTCCGTCACAATGGCGCGCACCTGGGTAGCGTCCGGCAGCCGGATATCCTCTGATCGCAAGCGGGGTCGCCATCCGTGCCAACCAAGATCAATGACCTCCTCGCTCAGGTACCGGCGGCCAGCATACTTGCGCGCGGCGTGCTCTGCGCTCAGGAACAGATAATGCTTCATGCGAAACCGCGCGGGGTAGAGCCTCACCGGACCGGCGAAGCGCACGCGATGGCCGCCTGACCACGCAATCTCCATGGGGCCGTCCTGTTTCTTGTACGCACGGACGCAGTGTGGGGAGGACGGCCGGAACGGGTAGTAGGTGCGCAGCGTGTCTTGATAATTGGGATTGTCGTGATTGGGGGCCTCCCGAGTTGGAATGAACGTGAACTCGGAAAACTCGATCGCGTTGCAGCCGAGTGCGTCGGCCGCCGCAATGGCGGAGACCAACGATGGGTGCGAAGTCGGCGGAAGGTGGATCTCGTCAGCGTCAAGATGCATGAACCAGTCTGCTTCGAGCGACTGAAAGAGTTCCTCTTTGCGACGAAGAAGGTGCTCCCAGCAATACCAGCCATTATGCGGGATGCTTTCGACCCCTATCAATCCGGCCCCGCTGTAGCGCTGGACAATCTCAAGCGTTCGGTCCGTCGACTGATTGTCGCAGACGTAGACCTGCACGCCTTGACGAAAGAGGTTCTCGAGACATCCGGCGACGAACCGCTCTTCGTTGCGTGTTGTAAGAACCGCGACGACTCGCGGGGAACTACGATCAAGCGCAGCATTCGCAATGTGGCTGTCGAGATCCACCAAGTCCCTCAATCCTTCGTCGTGTGATTCCAGATTCAGCCTAAAGATTCAGAGCGGCCATGCCAAGGCGACATCGCTTTCCCACCTGAAGTGCAACACGCGCTCTTGGCGGTTCCCGTCGCGATCGCAAGTCATTCGGGACGCCCACCACCGATAGCCAAATCAGCATCGACGAGTGGGGCGAAACGCTTCGCGCCGAAGCGCGTCGACCCCGGCTCGAACTAACGGGATGCATAACACCTGCTATCCCAGCACCCGTTCGGCGCACTGCGCCGCTACTGATCAATATGCGACGCGACCGACATCATCGCCTCGGAGTTCGGGTGGGCGCCCAAGCCGCCATCGAAAACCTCGGAGAACGTCCAGCGAACGACGCCGTTGCGGTCGAGCAGGAACTGGCCCATGAGCTGGCCCACACCGGTCGCCATCATTTGCTGGTCCGCTTCAGTGATATCGTAATTGTCTTTTTTGTTCAGATATTCGAGCGTGGCAAACGGATCCATCGGCTCAGGCATTTCGCCTGGCACGTTGAGCCGCATCGCCTTCACATCGCTCATTGAGACCTTGTGCGGCAATGCGGTCTCGCCCTCAGTTATTTGCATATTGGGCAATCCAAAGGCGCGGTGTGAAACGCGCTCCGGATCGGATGCGGCAAGCAAGCCAACCATCGGATGGTAGCGGAGATAAAGGCGCGCCCGCTCGATGGGCGTGTTCACCACCGTGAGGCTTTCGATGCCCTTTGCGTTAAGGGCTGGTGTGAGCATCGAAACCGTCGCGATATGACGCCTGCAAAACGGACAATGCAGACCTCGATACAGCCCAACCAGCACTGGCTTCTCGCCGCGGAAGTCGTCGATGGCTATCTTGCCCTCGCGAGTAATCGCGTCGAGTACGAAATTGGGCGCTCGTTCGCCCAGTTGCAGAGGGCCTACGTCGGCGCGGTCAGACATGCTTGATCCTCCTCGCGGTCAATCCAGTAACGAAAGCGCGGCGGTACTTCCGGCTCCAGCCCGTGTTCGGCACACACTTCCTGTGCGTGTTGAAATTGCAATATAGCACAGAGATGGGCGGACGTTGGGGCGCTACCTTGGTGTCGGCACTTTCCGAGCTTGATTTCCGTCCATTTTCGCGTCTTCCAGGCATTCCGGGGTCAACCGCGCCGGCCGCTGGGGAGGTCGGTCGTTTCATTTCAGTGTGACCAGGTCTATACTCCACGGGGGACAGGCCAGATCGATGGACCGTAAGCTTTCCGCCATTCTCGCTGCCGATGTTGTGGGCTATTCCGCCCAGATGGAACGCGACGAGGCCGGCACGTTCGAGCGCCTTCGTGCTCAACGCAAGGAACTGTTCGAGCCTGAGATTGCGCGCCACCACGGCCATATCTTCAAGCTGATGGGCGATGGACTGCTGGCCGAATTCGGCAGCGTCGTGGACGCGGTCGAATGTGCCGTGTCTTTGCAGAATGCCCTGGCGGAACGCAACGCCGCCGTTTCCGAGGATCAGCGGATTCGCGTCAGGATCGGGATCAATCTCGGCGAGGTGATTGTCGAGGGCGAGGACCGATATGGCGAGGGCGTCAACGTCGCTGCCAGGCTCCAACAACTAGCGGAACCTGGCGGCATCTGTGTCTCGGCAAAGGTCGCAAAGGAGGTTGAGAAGAAGTTGGCTTTCGGCTTTGAGCCGATGGGCCAACAGAGGCTGAAAAACATCGCCGAACCGGTGCAGGCGTACCGGGTGCTGCTCGATCCCGCAGTGGCGGGAAGGCCGATGGCTGTCAATCGACACCCACGCTTCAGGCGCAATCTGGCCGTCGCTGTTGGGGTCCTTGTTGTCGCGGTCGGCCTTGCAGCAGCGTGGTGGCGACCGTGGGAGCCACAGCTTCGGGCCACCTCTCTGACGGCCAATGCGAAAGCCGACACCCGGCCATCCCTCGTCGTGCTTCCATTTGACAATCTCAGCGACGACAAGGCGCAAGGTTATCTGGCTGACGGTTTCACCGAGGACCTGACCACAGAACTGGCACGCGTGCCCGGCCTGTTCGTCGTCTCGCGAAACGCGGCTTCCACCTACAAGGGCAAGGAGACTAAAGCCGCTGAGGTCGCCGCAGCGCTTGGTGTCCGCTACATACTGGAGGGCTCGATACGTCGGGTCGGCGACGACATGCGTATCAACGCGCAACTGATCGACGGCTCGACCACCGGTCATCTCTGGGCAGAACGTTTCGACGGCCAGTGGACGGATGTGTTTGCGCTGCAGGACAAGGTCGTCGTCAGCATCGCAGGCGCGCTCAAGCTCCGTCTCGTCAGCACCCAAGGCAAGGCAGATGTCGCGGGCGGCACGCGCAATCCCGCAGCCTACGAAGCTTACCTCCAGGGCATGGAAATCTACAATCGTCGCAACACTCCAGACGAGTTTGCGCAGGCGGTGAGGTTTTTCCAGCAGGCGCTGGAACTCGATCCGAATTTCGGCGTGGCGGCAGCCGCGCTCGCATGGGCCTATTGGGACATGGACGGGCCGCGGGTCAAAGCTCTGGCCTCTTCGGAAACGGTGGCGCTTTACAACGTCTACAAGCACCTGGAGGAGGCGGCCAAGCATCCTTCGCCCTCCTACTATCAACTCGTCGCCAGTTTGCTGATTCGCGAGCACCGGTCCGACGAGGCAGTCGCGCTTATGTTCAAGGCAGTGGCGCTCGACCCGAGCGATCCCCTGAACTATGTCGGGCTGGCAGAAGCCCTGAATTTCAATGGCAGGCCGGACGAGGCGCGCGACTATCTCGTCGCGGCCAACCGTGTCGACCCAGGCGGCAATGACCATCGGCACTACCAGGCTGGGCTGGCTGAATTTGGCCAGGGTCGTTTCGAGGAAGCTGTCGACTACCTTGAAAGGATCGATCTCCAATCGCCCGATCCATGGCCGAAATTCTACGGCCTGCAGGTGTTGGTTTCGGCCTACGCACATCTCGGGCGCAGTGACCAGGTCGCGGCCTATAGTGACAGGCTAAGGAGCGTCATGTTGGAACGAAAGGATGGAGGGGCAAATCAGCTGGTCACGCAGAGGTATTTTGTGTTCAAGAACCCGGCTGACATCGGGCGTCTGCTGGATGGCCTTGACAAGGCCGGTTTGCCGGAGCTGCCGGAAGAGGTCGATCTGGATGCGAAGGACCGGCTTACCGGTTCGGAGATCAGGTCGCTCATCCTCGGTCGTGAGCTGAGCGGGGGAGGCGCATGGTTGGATAAAGGAACCAGCTGGGTGCAGCAGAACTTCCTGTGCGACGCCATTCCGAAAATTCAGACAACCTGCGGCGCGATCTTCCGCAATCCTGCCGGGACGCCGGAGCGGCGCAACGAGTATACGGCAGTCTTCCGTTTCGATCGTTTTGCGTTTTCGACCGTCAAATAAGACCACCCGGGACCTGCCGGCGAATATTATCTGCGGCTAATGCGGTCGCGCCTGCCCCACTCGAGCGCAGCTGCGGGTTGCGACGCGCCCGGTGGCTTTGCGGCTCCAGCGAATTCAATGGAAAGCTGATGGTTCTGCGTCTCGTGCAATTGCCTCCGACGATGCCCCCAACTGATGTGGAGCGCATCACGCCGAGCCCTTGCCACCTGTTCCAGGGGCCGCCGCCCGCTTAAGTTACGCGGCGCGTCGCTGAGCGGGGTGGAGACCTGAACGGGTTCGACGAGGATCGACGGCAGTCACGATGCTGTGGTGGTGATCGCAATAGACGCGATCCGGCGAAGTTGGCCCAGCACAAAAACGATAACCGCCGGGTACTGACGGGTCTTCGCTCACCGGGAAGCGGCACTGATAGACGCCCAGCTGAATGAGGGGGACGTCTCTCGAAGTTGGTCTGGTATTTTCAGGCATTGTTTTAAGGTTCCTGGTTCATGGCCATTGCCGGCTGACGGCCGCAGTGCGGCAGCGTCAGGGCAAGCTTCTCTCGTATTGGAGGGCTATGGATCATCATATGGTGTTGGTCGCAGCGTCAATGAAGGCCGGGGCCCTGCTTTCGGAAGCCAGTTGTTGCGACTTAAGGCCACACTTGCTGCTGGGGTGCGGTTGACAGCGCGAAGGCACGCGGCGGGCGATGTTGTCATCCCATTGATCGCTCCGCCCCCGGTTGATCGGCAGGCGGGTGAGAGGGGGCTTGTGGGGCCCCACACGCTGCGCGCTTTCGGTTTTCAGGGCCCCGACTGGCCAGCACCAGGAGGGCGGGCTGCGGGAGCGAATACATTTTGTCAGCAGACAGCGTGGTCGCGTCCCAGCGCATCTCTGCGAACCGTTGTGCCGGTGCTATGGTGTGCCTTCATGATCAGACAGCAGGGATATGAGGCATGCCCGAAGTTACCCGCCGTACACTTCTTGCGTTCACCGCCGTGGCCTCGGTGGTTGGACCGACGTTTGCTGAAGGGGAAGGTGCCTCACCCGAATTGCGGGCGCTGATCGGAGCCCATGACGTCAGCTATGTCGGGCTTCACAGGGTTGTTCATCAAGCCGGCAGCAGCAGCCACGAACGCAAGAGGGCAGACCGGATTGAACAGGAAGCATTGCTGGCCATCTGCTCCTATCCGGCGATCAGCCGAGGCGATCGCCGGGCCAAGGCCGAGTACCTGCTGACCGTTGAGGCTCGGGGGGAACTCGACCTGGAAGAGCACATGCAGGCCATCCTGCACTCGATGAAGCGCTGATCGCGGCTCGACCGGCGCATCTCCACAGCCAGACATCGCCGACTTCACCACCATGGCGACAAGCGAGGTCGGGCACGCCATGTTATCGACACCCTGACGGGAGGCCGGGCCAAACTGATAAACGACGCTTTCAAGGAAGTTGCCGCGTGAGGCAGCGCTGGCTGCAGCCGCAAATCGACTACCGTACGGATTTTGGTGGGCGATGCAGGGATTGAACCTGCGACCCCACCCGTGTGAAGGGTGTGCTCTCCCGCTGAGCTAATCGCCCGCTCGTTGCCCGAAGGCCAAGCGAGCCGCGATATAAGGGAGGCAGGTGCGGGAAGTCAAGGCGGTGTAAGGTGTTCCGGCAAGGATCGGATTTGTCACCCTTTCAGGGCTATCTCCGACGTGATGCCGGCCGCTTTCCGCTCACTGTCCGGCAGCGGCGATCAGCCTTTGAGCCAGATCGAGCGTCAGCGCGTCGAAATGCGAGATCACCGCCGAGGGCTCGAACTCGCGCACATGGCGGTCGGTGTAGCCGAAATCGACGGCCACCACCGGAATGCCGGCGGCCTTGGCGGTGTCGATGTCGGTCTGCGAATCGCCGACCATCAGGGCGCGGTGCGGATCGCCGCCGGCGAGCTTGATGGTCTCGATGAGATGGCGCGGGTCAGGCTTGCGGAACGCGAACGTGTCCTGTCCGGCGATAGCCGCGAAATGCTTCGTCAGGCCGAGCGCCTCGATCAGCGCCAGCGAGTTGGCTTCGTATTTGTTGGTGCAGATGGCCAGGAGATAGCCGTCATTCTCGAAACGCGCGATCGCCTCGATGACACCGGGGTAGGGGCGCGATTTGCCGGGAATGTTGTCGGTGTAGTGATCAAGAAAAAGTTTTAGCAGCCGGTCGTGCTCCTCGACGTCGAGCGATCGCTGCTGGGCGGCGTGCGCCCGCTCGATCATCACGCGGCCGCCGTGACCGACATAGCGCTTGAAGCCGGCCTCGTCGACCGCCGTGATCTGGCTGGCGGCAAGGCTGTGGTTCAGGCTGTCGAGCAGGTCCGGCGCTGTATCGATCAGCGTACCGTCGAGGTCGAACACGATGATCGGGCGAGTCATGGTCTGTCCTGCGGGGGTTTGTGCATGGGGCAGGCGATAAAGGCTGCGGGGCGTCAAGGCAAGCTTGCTGGGCGAGCTCGCGAGAGCAAGCAGGCCCACCGGACATTTCGCGGCGGCCGCCAGAAAAGAAAAACCCGCCTCGGCGGCGGGTCGTTGGCGCAAATCAGCACCATGGGCAAATATGTAACATAGCTGCCCTCACCAAGTCAAGAAAAAATTCCTATCGGAGCTGACCGCGCATTGCGCTTGACCGCGCGCGTTGCACAGTATCCAGCTCGCCAACAGCAGTAGGCTGCTGCCAAAGGCTTTGACCCGACCGGCAAAAATGGTAGGAGCCCCACAGCAAGTTCCGGGGCAGCAAACGGCATGGATGCAAGACAGTTGAAGGTCGAAGCCGCACGCGCGGCGCTGGCCCATGTGAGCGACGGCATGCGGCTCGGCATCGGCACCGGCACCACCGCCGAAGAGTTCGTGCGGCTGCTTGCCGAGAAGGTCGCCACCGGCATGACCATCATCGGCGTGCCGACTTCGGAGCGCACCGCGTCGCTCTGCCGCGAGCTTGGCGTGCCGCTGTCGACGCTGGAGGAAACGCCGCAGCTCGACCTCACCGTCGATGGCGCCGACGAAGTCGACCCGGAACTGACCCTGATCAAGGGCGGCGGCGGTGCGCTGCTGCGCGAGAAGATCGTGGCGGCGGCGTCCCAGCGCATGATCGTCATCGCCGACCGGTCGAAGATGGTCGAGACGCTCGGCCGTTTTCCTCTGCCGATCGAAGTCAATCAATTCGGCCTGCGCGCAACCGAAATCGCGATTGGCGCGGCGGCTGAAAAGCTTGGCCTGTCCGGTCCGGTTATATTGAGGATGACGGGGGACCAGGCTTTTGTTACAGACGGCGGCCATTTTATCCTCGATGCATCTTTTGGCCGCATTCCGGATACAAGAGCGCTTTCGAATGCTCTCCACGCCATTCCGGGCGTGGTCGAGCATGGTCTTTTCATCGGGCTGGCTTCAGCGGCCATCATCGCCGGCGGCGACGGTATCCAAACTGTCCATGCCGCCCGAAAACCAGGGAGTTCTACCGATCATGATGTTGCATAACCGGGTTCGCAGCCTTTGCGCCGTTCTGGCGGCTTCGGCTGTTTTGGCCTTCTCTTCGCCGGCGTTTTCGCAGGATGTCACGGATGCGCACCTGAAGGCCGCCCGCGCGGCGGTCGCGGCGATCCATGCGACCGACCCGTTCGACAACATCCTGCCGCAGGCCGCGGCCGCGCTCGAATCGCAGCTGATCCAGAAGAACCCGGACATGCAGGAGCTGATCGGCAAGACCATCAACGAGAAGGCGCTGACGCTGGCCTCGCGCCGCGCCGACCTCGAGAAGGAAGCCGCACTCGCCTACGCAAAAGTGTTCTCCGAAAAGGAACTGAACGACATCGCCACCTTCTACAGTTCCGATTCGGGCAAGAAGCTGCTGGACAGCGGTCCGATCGTGACACGCGAACTGGTGAAGGCAGCCGACATCTGGCAGAACGGCCTCGCCCGCGATCTCGCGCAGCAGGTCGGCGAAACGCTGGCCGCGGCGGCCAAGGCAAAGGCGCCGGCGCCGGCAGCACCTGCCGATGCCGCAGCGCCGGCAGACGGAGCAGCACCTGCGGATGGCGCCGCACCCGCCGATGGTTCGGCCCCGGCAGACGACACGCAGAACTGATCCTGCGTTTCCAAACGGCCTAGAGCCTATTCCATCCCGATGGAATCGGGCTGGGGCTCTGGCTCTTTGTTTGGGCATGATCTCTGGACAAACGGTTTCCGTTTGTCCGAGAAAACCGGGTTCCACTTTTCGGGATCATGCTCTAGCGGCCATCGATGAAGCCCGGCTTGTCCGGGCTTTTCTTTTGCTGCCTGGCGGCCTACCTGTCTCTGGATTTCTGAAGCTTGAGGAGCCGCTGCATGGCCGGTTACGACTACGATCTTTTCGTCATCGGCGGCGGCTCGGGCGGGGTGAGGGCGGCGCGTGTGGCGGCGGCACTCGGCAAGCGCGTCGGCATCGCCGAGGAGTACCGCTATGGCGGCACCTGCGTCATCAGGGGATGCGTGCCGAAAAAGCTCTATGTCTATGCCTCGCAATTTCCCGAGCATTTCGCCGATGCCGCCGGCTACGGCTGGACGGTGCCGGAGGCCAGTTTCGACTGGCAGACGCTGGTCGCCAACAAGGATCGCGAGATCAGCAGGCTGGAGGCGATCTACAAGAGGAACGTCGAGGGCGCCGGCGGCGAGGCCTTTCACTCGCGCGCCATGATCGTCGATCCGCATGTCGTGCATCTCCTCGGCGAGGATCGCACCGTCACCGCCGACCAGATCCTGATCGCCACCGGGGGCCGCCCGGCGGCGCATCCGGCGCTGCCCGGCCACGAACATTGCATCTTTTCCAACGAGGCTTTCGATCTCAAGAAGCTGCCCAAGGCAATCATGATCGAAGGCGGCGGCTACATCGCCGTCGAATTCGCCAACATTTTCCACGGCCTCGGCGTCGACACCACGCTTGTCTATCGCGGCAAGGAGATCCTCAGCCGGTTCGACATGGACCTGCGGCGCATGCTGCACGAGACAATGGAAAAGAAGGGGATCAACATCCTCTGCCATTCCGTGTCCGAATGGATCCGCAAGCGGCCGGACGGCCGGCTCGACGCGCTCGTCACCGGCGGCAAGGTGCTGACGGTCGACCAGGTGATGCTGGCCATCGGCCGCATCCCCAACACCGAGAATATGGGCCTGGAAGGTATCGGCCTGGAGATGACGAAAACCGGTGCGATCGCGGTCGACGAATACTCGCGCACCAACATCGACAACATCTGGGCGATCGGCGACGTCACCAACCGCGTGCAGCTGACGCCGGTGGCGATCCACGAGGCGATGTGTTTCATCGAAACCGCCTTCAAGGACAATCCGACGGCGCCCGACCACGAGACGATCGCGACCGCGGTCTTTTCACAGCCCGAAATCGGCACGGTCGGCCTGTCGGAAGATGATGCCGTCAAACGCTTCCCCGACATCGAGATCTACCGCGCGACGTTCCGGCCGATGCGGCATACGCTGTCGGGCCGCGACGAGAAGATGCTGATGAAGCTGGTGGTCGACGGCGCGTCGAAGCGGGTGCTCGGCGCGCACATACTGGGGCCGGATGCCGGCGAGATGGCGCAGCTTCTCGGCATTCCGCTGAAAGCCGGGCTGACCAAGGATGATTTCGACCGCACGATGGCGGTGCATCCGACAGCGGCGGAAGAGCTGGTCACCATGTACAAGCCGACCTATCGCGTGAAGGACGGCGTGCGGGTGGATTGACCGCCATGCCGGGACGTAACGTTCCACCGTGGCAAGGGTCTTGCCACGGTGGAGATTAGGAACTGCTACAGCAGCGTGCCGCGCAGGATCACCAGCGCCACCGAGAAATAGATCACCAGCCCGGTGACATCGACCAGCGTGGCGACGAACGGAGCCGATGCGCTGGCCGGATCGAAGCCGATGCGTTTCAAGGCAAACGGCAGCATCGACCCCGACAGCGAGCCGAAGGTAACGATGCCGACCAATGCCGCGCCGACCGTGGTGGCGATCAGCGGCCAATGCGGGCCGTAGTCGTAGAAGCCCATATATTGCCAGAGCGCGATGCGGCAGATGCCGACCACGCCGAGCATGGCGCCGAGAACGAGGCCGGTGGGCAGTTCGCGCAGCGCCACCCGCCACCAGTCGCCAAGCCCGATCTCGCGCAACGCCAGCGCGCGGATGACCAACGAGGTCGCCTGCGAGCCGGAATTGCCGCCCGAGCTCATGATCAGCGGGATGAACAGCGTCAGCACGATCGCCTTTTCCAGCTCGCCCTCGTAGCTCTGCATGGCGTTGGCCGTCAGCATCTCTGAGATGAACAGCGCGCACAGCCAGCCGCCGCGCTTCTTGATCATGGCGAGGAAGCTCATCTTCATGTACGGCTCGTCGAGCGCCTCCATGCCGCCGAAACGATGCACGTCCTCGGTCGTCTCCTGAACCATCGTATCGATGATGTCGTCGATGGTGACGATGCCGAGGATCTTGCCGTGGTCGACGACCGGGACGGCAAGCAGATCGTATTTCGAGATCGTCTGCGCCAGGGTTTCGCGATCGGTCAGCGGGGAGACCGTCACCGGCGCACGATCCGGCGCCACCGTCATGATCGAATCCTCCGGCTCACCGGTGATCAGCCGGCGCAGGCCGGTCGAGCGCACCAGGAGGTGGGTTTCCGGATCGACGATGTAGATCGCGTAGACGGTTTCGCGCGTCCGCTCGACCTTGCGGATATAGTCGAGCGTGCGGCCCACGGTCCAGTCCGAGGGCACGCTGACGAACTCCGTCGTCATGATCGATGCGGCACTGCCTTCGGGATAGCCGAGAATGGCAAGCAGCGTGGCGCGCAGCGGTGGGGCAAGCCCGCCGAGCAACTCGGACCGGGCCGGTTCCTCCAGTTCGCGCAGGATGTCGGCGGCGCGGTCGACCGACATGGCGGTGAGCAGCTTGCCCGCCTTGGCGCGCGGCAGCGCCTCCATGAGTTCGGGCGCGCGGTCGAGCTCAGGCTGATCGAAGATGTCGACCAGCCGCTCGAACGTCACTTCACACAGCAGTTCCGTCGCGGTTTCTCGGGGCTCCCTGTTCAGGGCCTCGACAATGTCGGCGACGTGATCGTTGGCTAGGATACGGGCGATTGCAACGGCTTCGTCGCTCGCCACCGGGGCAAATTCGTTCATGGCTCACTCCTTGCCGTCCGGCAGGACGTGAACCATTAGAGGTCACGTCTAGGCGGACGGCGGTTTCGTTCGACTGTGACTGTCGCCAGGCATGGCGCGGTGACCTTTCCGCTTGCGGGTTCGCGTTTGACTATCTGCAAGCGGGCGCAACATAGGAGCGCGCCTTGCCGAGTCAATCGCAGTGAGGACGGAAAACGGTGCCGAACGGCTTCGATCGCGAGACTGTGATCACAGGCCGGCGCATGAACCTGGCCGACCGAGGTTGAAGCGTCGTTATTTCTGCTTCAGCCGGCGCGAGAAGCGCAGCCACTTGTCCTCGACCGGCCTTGGCTGGGCAAGAATGGTGGTGAGTTCGACGGGCAGGGTCGGAACCAGGGGCTTCTTGGTGGCGACGCCGTCGGCGATCGCGACGATGCTGTGATAGAATTCGCTGCCGGTCTGCGATCTCGGTGCCACCGCCTCGTGCATGACACTGATTACCGTGACATCGGGACAGTTGTCCTTGATGGCTTGGTGGAAGGCAATCTTGCCCTCCGGATCGAGCGCGCCGGTCGCCTCGTCGAGGAACAGCAGCCCTGGCTGCTGCAGCACGATGCGAGCCACCACCAGCTTCTGTTTCTGGCCGCCCGACAGAACCTGATCCCAGCTTTTGCCTTCACGGCTTCCTTCGGCCAAATGCGAGATGAAGTCGCCAAGGCCGGCCTTGTACAGCGCCGCCGCGACCTGGGCGTCGCTATGACCGTGCTCGGAGCCCGGCAGGCAGACCAGCTGTTTCAGCGACACCGGCTGCAGCTTGACCTCCTGGGCGGCATAGAAACTCTTCACCCCCTCGGGGAAGACGATGGTGCCGTGGCCATAGGGCCACAGGCCGTTGATCGCCTTGATCAGCGAGGTCTTGCCGCAACCCGATTCGCCCTTCAGGAAGGTCCACTCGCCACGCCGGAAGCGCAGATTGGCGGCGCTGAGGAAAGGCGTCGCGTCCTCGCCCTGATGCGCCAGCTCGAGCTTCTGGATGGTCAGGCCGAAAACCGGGTTCTGGCTGGCATAGTGGAAGTCGGAGCGACCGGTCTGGCTGTAGAACTCCTGCGGGTGCTGGACGTTCTCGATCGCCTCCGCGAGTTCGGTCACGCGCTGGCTGTTGGCACGCAGCGTGGCGATGGCCGGCATGACGTGGATGAACCACGAACATTGGCCGATCAGCGAATTGACCAGCTCTGAACCGGTTATGTAGCCCTTGAGATCGAGACCGTTGTGGATGAATGGCACCAGGCCGGGTCCGTAGGCGACAATGCGGGCGCCGATGAAATTGTAGATCAGCTCGAACGACATGTAGATGGTGTTGACGATGTTCAGCCGCGTCCATGTGCCGTCGATATCGACATAGAGCCGGCCATGCATGGTCCTCTGCACGCCTTCGCCCTGAGACGCCGCAACATGGAAGCTACGGCGCAGGAACGTCGTCAGCTCGCCGCGATAGCTGCCTTCGGCCTGCTGCATCCTGACGTTGAGGCGTTCGAGCAGGCCGCCGAGCTTGACCGCAATCCATGTGTTGAAGGGGACGTAAATGGCGACCGCCAGGAGAGCAAGGGCGGCGCTGCCATAGCTTCCCAAGAACTCAAGTCCCTTCACCTCAACCGAGTTTTTCAGCAATGCGCCGCCAACAAAGTAGAACGAGGTGAAGACACTGAATACGCCCATGGCAAGCCCGATGGCGCCGCCGGTCATGTCCTTGATGGATTCCTGGACGCGCTGGTCGATGTTGTCGGGAGCGGGCGTGCCGCTGCCGGTCGACGCATGCTGGGCATGAAAATGCGTATGGTTGGTGTCCAGCAATGCCTCATTGAAGCGGCTGTCCAGCCAGCCGCGCCATTTGCGGTGCAATGTCGCCGACACAAGATTGCGGATGCCGGTAAAGCCAGCGTCCTTGAGCACGACCAGCATTACGAGGATGCCGGCATTGACCAGCAGCGTGCGAAGCGGGGTGGTGTTGGCGGCGTCGTGGAAGAAGGCGATCGAATTGACCAGCTCGCCGGAGGTTTCTGCGAACCAGACACCGGCCTTGCTGGACAGCGCCGTGAGCAGCGCGATCACCAGCGTCAGCGTCCAGGCTTCCTTCCACCGGTCCGAGACCCAGTAGGCCCGCATCAGGCCCCAGAAGCTGCGCATCGACGATACCGGCGTCAGAAGCGATGGCCTTGCGGCATCGCGAGGTGTTTTTTCCGGTACTGACTCTTGCGATGGTCTAACGACCCGAATCACGATCCCGCCCAAACCTTTTTTCTTTTGTTACGGATGGTAACACCAATTGATCATTTTCTATTAATTTTTAAAGCTGGCCAAAGGGATTACCCCGGCGGCCGTTGCGCTGAGGCAACAGATTGCAGGGTTGCAAGGCTCTCAAACCGATCGGAAGAATCGGAATATCGCCATTGATTTCAAAACGTTGTTGGCTCGAACGGGCTGTCGGAGAAGCTTCCCTAAGGGAAGCTTTCCACACAGTTTTGTGAACTTGAAAATCGCGTGGAGTGGTAAATTTTCTCGTTGGGGACTGACCGGAATCACCGAAAATGTGCCGTTCGCGCTCTCGCCACGCTTGCCGTCTCTCCTTGTCGGAGGCTGAAAAGTGACTGGAAATGGTCGTTGCAGCAGCGTCTGTCGATCACCGCTTCGCCGATCTCGAAACGAACATGATTCATCAGGTCGTCACCCGCGCGGGGCGGCATTCCACCCTGGTCAGATCCGGAAACGCGTTTGACAATTCCTTCGTTCGGGATTGAACCTTGCCGGGTCCTGTCGGCACCCATGCATGTCCGGTTCTCCAAACAAGGAAGCTTCCCAATGCTCGTACGCGCGGCCGCAATCCTGTCCCTCTTCGCCTGGCTGCCCTTGGCGCATGCTGCCGAACAGAGCATTCCGGCGGGCGACGAGGGCCAGATCGAGTTCAACACGCCGTCCGACAACATCGGCTGCATCTACACCGCGAAGGGCGGCACCAGCACCTATCAGCCACAGGACGGCGGACCGGAACTCAGTTGCTCACGCGTCGAGCCGAGCTATGTCACCATCATCCTGGGCCCCAAGGGGCCGGCGACACTGATCAAGATCCCGGCGAGCAACCTTGCTGCAGCGATGTCACCAGGCTCGCCTATGGCAACAGCTGGCGCGCCGGGCCGTTCTCGTGCCAGTCGTCGACCAAGGGGCTGACCTGCACGGCCACAAACGGCCACGGATTTTTTATCAGCAAGGCCAAGGTGACGGTGAAGTGACGTCTGCTCTTGACGGATGCGGAGGAGGGGTGGCTCAGCCGACCTTTTCCAATTCGCCGCGCGCCTTGGCAGCCGCCACCTGACGGATGGCATCGGTCAGGGTGTCGACGTCCTGCGCGCCCATGACGGCGTATTTGCCCTCGAGCAGGAAGCACGGCACGCCTGAAATGCCCATGCGCGACGCGGTGGCGATCTCGGTGCGAACCGCCTCGACATCGGCCTCGGTCGGCAAGAGCGTGGCAACCACGGATGCATCCATGCCGGCCTCGCGCGCGGCTTCGACCAGCACGGTGTGGTCGCCGATGTCAGCACCTTCCTCGAAATTGAGCTGGAACAGGCGGCGCACCAACCTGTTCTGCACGGCGTCGCCGGCGACACCCGCCCAGCGGATCAGGCGGTGCGCATCGAGCGTGTTCGGCGCCACCTTGATGGCGTCGAAGGCGAAGGAAATACCCTCGGCTTCACCCAGCGGTTCGATGCGGGCATGAATTTCGCGGATGCGTTCGTCGCTGCCGAACTTGGCCAGCATGTACTCGTGCCGATCCTTGCCTTGCGGCGGAATGGTCGGATCAAGCTGGAACGGCCGCCAGCGGACATGCACCTCGGTATCGCCAACAGCTGATATCGCCTTGTCGAGCCGCTTCTGACCGATGAAGCACCATGGGCACACGACGTCGGACACCACGTCGACGGTGATGGCGTTCAGCTCGCCCATCTCGATCTCCTGAATCTTCAGTTCGGCTTGCGCCACCAGCTTGGCAGTTGATACCCAAATATGGGCGTCTTTTGCGGATGTTCCAGATAGTTCCAGTAGGCAATCCATTGCTGCGTGTTGTACTGCGTCGGCACCATGTAATTGCCGGAGATCAGCAACCGGTCGAGAACGCGGACTGCGGCGACGTAATCTTCTTTCGACCGGGCTCGCAGCATCGCGTCGATCGCCGCGTCCACCGCCGGATCGGCGACCCCGGCGAGGTTGAACGAGCCTTCGGCCTTGGCCGCTTCGGATCCCCAGCGTCCAAGCTGCTCGATACCGGGCGACAACGAGTTGTTGAAGCCGCTTGATCCAATCAGAGCCTCGAAGTCGAAGCGCTGCTTGCGCGATTGGATCTGGTCGCCGTCGAGACTGCGAATTGTCACATCGATGCCGATCTTCTCCAGCGTGCGCTGGTAGATGCCGGCAAGACGCTCCTCGTCCTGCGAAGCGACCAGAATCTCAAAGCCGAAGGGTTTGCCGTCGGCATCGAGCATTGTCCCGTCCTGCACGTGATAACCGATGCTTTTCAAGAGATCGAAGGCCGCTTTCAGCACTTTGCGATCCTGCCCTGAACCATCGGTGACCGGTGGCCGGTACGTGCCGTCCATGACGTCGGCCGGCACGCGGCCGGGGTAGGGCGCCAAAAGTGCTCTTTCCCTGTCGTCGGCCGGATGGCCGAGCGCGGAAAGCTCGGAATTCTGCCAGTAACTCATCGCGCGCGCATATTTGCCGCCGAACAGGTTCTTGTTGGCCCATTCGAAGTCGTAGAGCATGCCGAGTGCACGCCGCACCACCGGGTTGGCGAATTTCTGCAGCCGCATGTTGAACAGGAAACCGGTCACCACGGGCGGAATGCCGGTGTCGAAGGTTTCGGCGACCACGTCACCCTTGTGGAAGGCCGGAAAATCGAGATCGCGCTCTCGCTTGACCGGATCGCTGTCGTCGTCGATGGCGCAAAGGCCTTTCTTGAACGCTTCGAGCTTGGCGTTGGCGTTGAGGAAGTACTCGATCGTGATCTGGTCGTAATTGTCGAAACCGCGCTTGGCGGGGACGTCCTTGCCCCAATAGTCCGGGTTGCGCTTGAAGACGATGCGTTGTCCAGGCTGTACCTGCGCAACGGTGTAAGGCCCGCTGCCGATCAGCGGCTTCAGCGTCGTCTTGTCGAAGGTCTCCTTGTTGAAGGCATGTTTCGGCAGGATCGGCGTCAGCGCAATGATCAAGGGCGTCTCACGATTGGCCTTGTCGTTGAAGGTGAAACGGACACTGTGGTCGCCGGTCTTTTCCAGCTTGGCGATCAGGCTCATCCGCGCGCTGTAGGGCGGGCGACCCTTGTCGGTGTAGACATCATAGGTGAACAGCACATCCTCCGGCGTCACCGGCTCACCGTCCGACCATCTGGCTTTCGGGTTGAGATGGAATTCGATGCTCTTGCGCTCGGGATCCATGTCTGCGGTGTCGGCAAGCAAGCCGTACAGGCTGAAAGGCTCATCGTAGTTGCGCTGCATCAGCGGCTCGAAGACGAGATTGCCGTAGTTTTGGTCCATCATGCCGCGCGCCGTCGTGCGCAGGCTCTTGAGGATGAAGGGATTGAGGTTGTCGAAACTGCCGACGACGCAATAGGTGATCGTGCCACCCTTCGGCGCATCCGGATTGACATAGTCGAAATGCGTGTAGTCGGGCGGCAGCGCCGGTTCGCCCTGCATGGCGATGGCGTGCTTCGGCTCCGAGGCGGCCGGCTGATGCGAAAGGGCGAGAAATGATATCGCGGTGATCAGCCAAACAAGAACGCGGCCCATGACCGTCTCCTTACTGGGTCGGCTTGATGATTCGGTGCGCACCCTAGCATGAGGCAGCTGTGCGCCGGCCAACGGCGTCATCAAGAATTACAAGTGGCGGGCTGGATTCGACATCGCTTGCAGTGTAACACGCCGTCCGAAGTCATCCTGTTGCCTCATTTCGGCAACAGGTAGCTGGACCGCACGGCACGAAGAAGCCGGTCCTGGGATCATTTGAGAGGAAATGCACGACATGACGAGCCTGAACAGCAACGCGTACCGCCTGTCGGTCATGGCCGCTGGCGTGGTCGGCTTTCTGGGCGCAGGACTTCCCGCTGCTTCCGCTCAGCAGCAACAGCAGATTCCGCAAGGCTGGTTCAAGGCCTGCACCAAGCAGGAAGACGTCGACATCTGCAACGTCCAGAACATCACCACGGCCGGCAACGGCCAGCTGATCACCGGCGTCAGCCTGATCGAGCTGAAGGGCAAGGTGAACCGCAAGGTGTTCCAGGTAACGGTCCCGACCGGTCGTCTGGTGCCTCCCGGCATTGGCCTGCAGATCGATACCGGCAAGGCCGTGAAGCTTGATTACGTCATCTGCTTCCCGGATCGTTGCGTGGCCGAAGTGCCGCTGACCGACCAGCTCGTCGCCTCGTTCAAGAAAGGCCAGGCGATCACGCTGACCTCGGTCAATTTCCAGAACCAGCCCAATCCGATCAAGGTTGCCCTGCAGGGCTTCAGCGGCGCCTATGACGGCCCGCCGCTGCAGCAGTCCGACATCGAAGACCGGCAGAAGAAGCTTCAGGATTTTGTCGCCAAGAACAACCAGGATTTCGCCAAGAAGCTCAAGGAAGAGCAGGACAAGGCGAAGACAGCCAACTGATCGGCCGATATTTGTCGGGTCATAAAAAAGCGGGGTCATGCCCCGCTTTTTTTGCGCCGGTCGCTTGGTCGGTTAGTGCCTGGACTGCCGTTTCGGCTCGTAGCGCCCGTCCGGCCTCTTGTCGAACATCTCTTTGATCTGCGGATGCCGGACCGGTTCACCCGACTGATCCTCGAGCAAATTCTGCTCGGAGACATAGGCGATGTACTCGGTTTCCGAATTCTCGGCGAGCAGATGATAGAAAGGCTGGTCCTTGCGCGGCCGCACGTCGGCGGGGATGGCTTCGTACCATTCGTCGGTGTTGGCGAATTGCGGATCGACGTCGAAAATGATGCCCCTGAAGGGAAACAGCCGGTGTCGAACCACCTGTCCGATTGCGAATTTGGCTGTTTTCATCGTACTCACCACTGAATTCCTTAGCTTTATCTGGCGCAGACTGCGCGTCAATTCAATCCCGAAGCGCCTGAACGCCCTGAAGCTACGCGGGATGTGGCGCAAAGGTTTTGCCGCATGCGGCTGATGTCGACGATCGTCGATGACGCAGACTGTCGGAATGTCCGGAAGATCGCTGTCAGCGCGCTGGCCTTCGCAGGCCGCCGGCCAGCGCCGCGAAGCCGCTGCCGGGACGAAGCCCCTCGCGCATGAAAAAGGCGCGAAGCGGCGCGAAGCCGCCGAGCACGCCGAGCCCGGCAACACGGGCCATCTGGGCCGGCAGCATGTCGGAAAGCAGCGACATGTTGAGCAGATTGACCGCGCTGCTGCGCGCCAGAATATCGGGGCGGCGCTTGAAATCGTAGGCTGCAAGGGCCTTGGCAGCGCCGGGATCTGTACGGTTTTCACCAGCAATACCAACGAGATCGTCGATATCCCTGATACCGAGATTGAGGCCTTGCGCGCCGATCGGCGGAAACACGTGGGCGGCTTCGCCGACGAGCGCCACACGCTCGCGCGCGAAACGCAGCGGCGTCACCGCCGACAGCGGGTAGATCTGCCGGCCCGGCTCGACCGTCACCCGGCCCAGCATCGACTGCATCTGCCGTTCGACCCGCAGCGAAAGCGTTGCATCGTCCAATGCGGCGAGTTCCGTTGCGGTCTCGGGCTTCACCACCCAGACAAGGCTTGAGCGATTGCCGGGCAGCGGGACCTGCGTGAACGGACCGGTCTCGGTGTGGAATTCGGTCGAGGTGAAGGCGTGGTCGCCACTGTGACGGAAATTGACGACAAAAGCCGCCTGCGGGTAGGAGCGGGCGGAGGTCGAGATGCCTGCCGCCTGGCGCGCCGGCGACAGCCGGCCGTCGGCGGCGACCGCCAGGGAAGCATCCACTTTGCTGCCGTCGGTCAGGACGGCGCGGACATACTCGGCATCGAGATGCCAACTCGCCACCATCGCCCGTCGCCATTCGATGCCGGCATGGGCGGCCACAGTGCCGGCAAGCGCCGGATTGAGGACGCTGTTGGGCAGGTTCAGCCCGAACTGGTCCTCGTCGATCTCGCTGGCGCGAAAGGTGACGACGGGGCTGCGGATCAGCCGGCTGGTCGCGTCGACGATGCGCATCACCTTTAACGGCGCTGCCTTGGGCCTGATGGCTTCGAGCACGCCCAGCCGCGCAAGCACCTGCAAGGCAGGGTTCATCAAGGCCGTCGTGCGGCCGTCGGGGGCAGAAGCTTCGGGCCCGACGAGCGTCACCGGGAAACCGGCATCGGCGAAAGCGAGCGCCGCGATCAACCCTGCCGGCCCCGTGCCAGCAACCAGTATCCGCGCAGTTTTCTGATGCTCCAAGATCGGCTTCCGGCTTGCTATGCGAGGCAGCCCACCCGACCTGCCAGTCGATCAGCATATAGGTCAATTCATGCCGCTTGATCAACGCGGCGATTCGGCCCATTCGAATGTCATGACCGGCCAGCACGACGACTTCAGCCATCTCGACCGCGCCGGCCGCGCCATGGCGAACATCGCGCGTAATCCTCGCGTCACGGTAAATGTCGTTGTCGGCGCTTGTATCCTGCTTGCCTGGCTGTTCCTCGCCGCGATGGCGGTCCGCAGCGCCGAAGGGCGGATTGCCGGCGCCAGCGCCCCCGGCGACGCTCTCCTGCGCGACCTGCCGCGACTGCCGTTGCCGGACTTCCTGGAGCGGTTCTTCGCGCTCTGCCTTTCGCCGGCGCCGCTGGACGGAAGTCTCGGTCAACAAACCGGCGCGCTGGTTTTGATGTGGTTCCTGATGGCGATCGCGACCATGCTGCCCTCGGCCGCGCCGATGATCCGCACCTATTGCGAGATCGCCGACACAGCTCGAATCAAGGGCGAGCCGGTCGTCCATCCGCTGGTGCTGGTTGCCGGCTACCTCAGCGTCTGGCTCGCCGCCTCGGCGATGTTCGCGGCGCTGACCCTGGGCGCCCATGCATCCACCTCGTCCGGTGCTTTGCTCGACCCGGTCATCGGCATTGCCGGCGCGCTCGCCCTGCTGATTGCGGGCCTGTACCAGTTCAGCGGCATGAAGGAAGCCTGTCTGAAGAAATGCAGGAACCCGTTCTCCATCCTGTTCGCGAACTGGAGCACGAGGCCTGTCCGCGTCTTCCGGCTCGGCATCGTGCAAGGGGTGTGGTGCCTCGGCTGCTGCTGGGCGTTGATGCTGGTGATGTTCGCCATCGGGGTGATGAACGTCTTCTGGATGGCGTTGATCGGGCTGTTCACCCTGATAGAAAAACAAACGGCAAGCAGGGTTCCAACCCGACTGGCCGGTGCGATACTGCTTGTCTGGGCAGCGGCGCTGCTAGTAGTCTCGCTATGAGTGGGGGAAAATCGATGGCAGATCCGAGCTGGGCGATGAATGGAGAGCTCGTACTCTCCTGCAATTGCACGGTTTTTTGCCCTTGCGTGCTCTCCCTCGGCAATCATCCGCCGACCGAAGGCTATTGCCAGACCTGGGCGGGGTTTCGCATCGATGCCGGCCATTTCAGCGACGTCGACCTGTCGGGTCTCAATCTCGGGTTGATCATGGAAATCCCCGGTTACATGAGCCGCGGCAACTGGACCGCGGGCCTGTTCATCGACAAGCGCGCCTCGGTCTACGCGGTCAAGGCGCTGACGAAGATTTTCACCGGCAAGGCGGGCGGAACCACATCGTTGCTCTCCATCCTTGTCGGCAAGTTCCTCGGCGTCGAACAAGTGCCGATCACCTATGAGACGCGTGACAAGACACGCATTTTCCAGATACCGAAGATCATCGACGGTGCGGTGACACCGATCCCCGGCAAGGATCGCGACAAGGATACGGTGATCAGCAATTCGGAGTACTGGATCGCGCCCGAGATCATCGTCGCGCGGTCCGACAAGAGCAAGATGCGGGCTTTCGGTCGCAATTGGAATTTTGCCGGCCGTTCGGCCGAAATCTGCAAGCTGGATTGGCGGGGCCCGTGAGCAAGAACACATCGGCCAGGAAGATTACCGCCAAGAAGTTGACTGATCGCATTCCGCGACCGAAGAAGAAAGTCACCTGGCCGCAGGCGAGGGCGTTCTCCGTCCATCTGCTGACGGCCTCGGGCTCGTTCCTGGCCTTCCTGTCGCTGGTGGCGGCGAGCGAACAGCGCTGGACCGCGATGTTCTGGTGGCTCGGCCTGGCACTGTTCGTCGACGGCATCGATGGGCCGATCGCCAGAAAGCTGGAGGTGAAGGAGATCCTGCCGACCTGGTCGGGCGAACTGCTCGACAACATCATCGACTACGTGACCTACGTGTTGATCCCGGCCTTCGCGCTTTACCAGCGCGGCTTCATGGGCGAGGGACTGTCATTCCTGTCGGCGGCGATCATCGTCGTCTCCAGCGCCATCTATTATGCCGACACCGGCATGAAGACGAAGGAGAATTTCTTCAAGGGATTCCCCGTGGTCTGGAACATGGTGGTGTTCACGCTGTTCGTCATCGAACCGGGACAGTGGGTTTCGTTCGCGGTGGTGGTGGTGGCCGGTATTCTGACTTTCGTGCCGATCAATTTCATCCATCCGGTGCGGGTGGTGCGGCTGCGGCGCATCAATCTGGCGATGACCCTTTTGTGGTGCGCTTTCGGCGCGCTTGCCCTGGCGCAGGCGGCACTCGCTGCCTTCTACGACCAGATCGGCGTGCTGGGCGAGCAGGTCAGCACTTTCACCAAGATCGGCATCACCATCACCGGGCTCTATCTTGCCTGTATCGGTGGCATCATGCAGTTCTTTCCAAATCTCGGTGCCAAAAAGGCCTGATCAGCCACTCCTTGAGGAAGCCCAATCATGTCCAAAGCGATCCGCATCCACGCCCATGGTGGCCCAGAAGTTCTGACCTATGAGGACACCGATCCCGGCAAGCCGGGATCGGGGCAGATCCTGATCCGGCATACGGCGATCGGCCTCAATTTCATCGACGTCTATCACCGCACGGGCCTTTATCCGCCGCCTGGCGGATTTCCGCTGATCCCAGGCAGCGAGGCTGCCGGCGTCGTGCTGGAGGTTGGCCAGGGCGTCGACTGGCTGAAGCCGGGCGACCGGGTCGCCTATTCGACGAATGTCGGCGCCTATGCCGAACAACGCGTCATTGCCGCCGACAGGGTGGTGAAGATTCCGGACGGCATAAGCGACGAACAGGCGGCCGCGATGATGCTGAAAGGCATGACCGCCGAATACCTGCTGCGCCGAACTTTCAAAGTGAAAGCAGGCGACACGATCCTGTTTCATGCTGCCGCCGGCGGCGTCGGGCTTATTCTCGGGCAATGGGCTAAACATCTCGGCGCGACCGTCATCGGCACCGCCAGCTCGACCGACAAGATCGAGCTCGCCAAGGAGCATGGCTTCGATCATGTCATCAACTACAAGGAACAGGATTTCGTCGCGGGCGTCGCCGCGATCACTGGCGGCCGCAAATGCGACGTCGTCTACGATTCGGTCGGCAACGACACGTTTCCGGCTTCGCTCGACTGCCTGAGGCCGCTCGGCATGTTCGTCAGCTTCGGCCAGTCCTCGGGACCTATCCCACCGTTCAGCATGTCGTTGCTGGCCCAGAAGGGCTCCCTGTTCGCCACAAGGCCGACCTTGTTCGTCTACAATGCAAAACGCGAGGACCTCGACGCCTCAGCAGCCGCCTTGTTCGAGGTCGTGCTCAGTGGCGCCGTCAAGGTCAAGATCAATCAGCGCTATGCGCTCAAGGACGTCGGCAAGGCGCATTCCGACCTTGAAGGCCGCAGGACAACAGGGACGACCATTCTCATCCCTTAGACTATGTTGAGATTCAGGTGACACCGGCCTGCAAATGGCGGCTTCCTGCGCTTCCGGTGCTCACGTACTTCAAATGCGCTCCGCTCCGGTGCTCGGAAACCAGCATTTTCGGCTCGGCCTGACCTGCATCTCAACACAGCTTCGTCCCTTCTGCCTTGCTATCCCTTGAATTTCCGCTGAAATTCTTGAAGCTCTTTCAAGACGCGTGCCGCTTTCCGATGGGAGCAGGCCGCGCCTACCATGCTTGCGGGAACACAGAACATATCTGGCTAACCAGATGGGAGGCACTGTGAGTGCAAATCAGGACGGTACGAACCTGCTCGAGGTCCGTGGCCTCACCAAGATATTCGGTACGCTGACCGCGTGCGATCATATCGATCTCGACATCGCCAGGGGTGAAATCCACGCTCTGCTTGGCGAAAACGGCGCCGGCAAGTCGACGCTGGTCAAGATGCTGTTCGGCTCTCTGGAGCCCAATTCCGGCGAGATCTTCTGGAACGGCCAGGCGGTCAGGATTTCCAGCCCGGGCTTCGCCAAAAAGCTCGGCATCGGCATGGTGTTCCAGCACTTCTCGCTGTTCGAGGCGCTGACCGCGGCCGAGAACATCGCGCTGTCGCTGGATGACGGTTCGCCGATCAGCAGCATCGCGGCGAAGGCGAGAGCGCTTTCCTACAGCTACGGCCTGCCCCTCGATCCTGAATCGATGGTCGGCGACCTGTCGGTCGGCGAGCGCCAGCGCATCGAGATCATCCGCTGCCTGCTGCAGACACCGCAGCTCATCATTTTGGACGAGCCGACCTCGGTGCTGACGCCCCAGGAGGCCGACAAGCTGTTCGAGACGCTGGAGCGTCTGCGCTCGGAAGGCAAATCCATCCTCTACATTTCGCACCGGCTTGAAGAGGTCAAACGCATCTGCGACCGCGCCACCGTGTTGCGACATGGCAAGGTGGTCGGCCACTGCAATCCGCGCGAGGAAACAGCCTCTTCGCTGGCCCGCATGATGGTCGGCAACGAGGTCCAGGCCGTGGTGCGTGCGCCGGTCGAGGGGATCGACAAGGCGCAGCCGCTTCTCGAAATCCGCAACCTCAGCCGCAAACCGGCAACGCCGTTCTCTATACCGCTCAAGAACATCAGCCTGAACGTCCGCGCCGGCGAGGTGATTGGCATCGCGGGTGTCGCCGGCAACGGCCAGGGAGAGTTCTTCGAATCCGTCTCCGGCGAGGTGTTGCAGCAGGATGCCGCTTCCGTGCGCATTCGCGGCAAGGATGCGGGCGGCCTCACCATCACCGGACGCCGCTTGCTGGGCGCCGCCTTCGTGCCGGAAGAACGCCTCGGCCACGGTGCCGCGCCGCGCATGAAGCTTTCCGAAAACCTGCTGCTGTCGCGCCATGCCACTGACGGCAAGGCGTTTGTCGGCTCCGGCGGAATGGTCAAGAGCGGCGCCATCTACGCCGCCGCCCAACGCATCATTGAGGCGATGGACGTGCGCAAGAGCGCGCCCGATCCGGAGGCCGCGGCACTTTCCGGCGGCAATCTGCAGAAATTCATCGTCGGCCGTGAACTCGACCGCCGGCCAAGCGTCATGGTGGTCAACCAGCCGACCTGGGGCGTCGACGCGGGCGCTGCCGCCCACATCCGGCAGGCCCTGATCGAATTGTCGCGCAGCGGATCGGCGGTGCTGGTGATCAGCCAGGATCTCGACGAGCTGTTCGAGATATCGGATGCGATCGCGGTCATGCACAATGGCGAGCTGTCCAGGCCGCTGCCGATCGCCGAGGCGACCTTCGAGAAGGTCGGCTTGCTGATGGGCGGCGCTGAACCCGGCCACGCCGAACACACGCTGGAGACGGCATGATGCGCCTCGAACTCGTCAAACGCCCGCAGCGCTCCGCGCTGTTCTCGGCCCTGTCGCCATTCATCGCCTTCGCGCTGACGATCATCGCGGGCGCCATCATGTTCGCGCTGCTCGGCGTCAATCCGTTGACCGCGTTCCGGATCTACTTCATCGAGCCGGTGAGCCAGGTCTGGCAGCTGCATGAATTGGCGATCAAGGCGGCGCCGCTCATCCTGATCGCTGTCGGCCTGTCGGTCTGCTACAAGGCCAACATCTGGAACATTGGCGCCGAAGGCCAGTTCATCCTGGGCGGCATCGCCGGTTCGATCATTCCGGTGCTGTTTCCGCAGTTCGAAGGTCCGCTTGTGTTGCCGCTGATGCTGTTGCTCGGCATGGTTGGCGGTGCCGCCTATGCGGCGATCCCTGCTCTGCTCAAGACGCGCTTCGGCACCAACGAGATCCTGACCAGCCTGATGCTGGTCTATGTCGCCCAGCTTTTCCTCGACTGGCTGGTGCGCGGACCGTGGCGCGATCCGCAGGGTCATGGTTTCCCGCAAACGATTCAGTTCAACGACTCGGCCGTGCTGCCGGAGCTGCTGCCGGATGCCGGGCGGGCAAACTGGGGTTTTGTGTTCGCGCTGGTCGCCGCCGTGCTGGTCTGGATCCTGATGAGCCGGATGCTGAAGGGTTTTGAAGTTCGCGTGCTGGGCTCAAGCCCGCGGGCAGGGCGTTTCGCCGGCTTCGGCCTCAACCGCATGGTGTTCTTCGCCTTCCTGCTGTCGGGTGCCTTGGCAGGCCTTGCCGGCATCTCGGAAGTCTCCGGCGCCATCGGCCAGCTGCAGCCCGTCATTTCGCCCGGCTACGGCTTCACCGCCATCATCGTGGCGTTCCTTGGCCGCCTCAACCCGCTCGGCATCGTTGCCGCCGGCCTGGTGCTGGCGCTGACCTATCTCGGCGGTGAGGCGGTGCAAAGCGCGCTCGGCATCTCCGACAAGGTGGCGCGGGTGTTCCAGGGCATGCTGCTGTTCTTCGTGCTCGGCTGCGACACGCTCATTCACTACCGCATCCGCCTGATTGGCCTGGCACTGACCAAACCGGAAGGTGCCGCGAAACTCGAAGCCGCGCCAAAGTTGAAGGAAGCCCGTTGATGGACATCACCATAAACATCCTTCTGACCATAGCCACCGCGGCAACGCCGCTGTTGATCGCGGCGATCGGCGAACTGGTGGTCGAGCGCTCCGGCGTGCTCAATCTCGGCGTCGAGGGCATGATGATCATGGGCGCCGTCGGCGGCTTCGGCGCCAGCTATCTCACAGGATCACCCTGGATCGGCTTGTTGGCGGCAATCGCCATGGGCGCGGTTTTCTCGCTGCTGTTTGCCGTGATGACGCTGTCGCTGGCCACCAACCAGGTGGCGACCGGCCTGTCGCTGACCCTGCTCGGCCTCGGCCTCTCCGGCATGATGGGGACGAGCTTTGTCGGCCAGCCCGGCGAAAGGCTGCCCAACCTCGACATCCCCGGCCTGACTTCGATCCCTGTCATTGGCAGATTGCTGTTCGGTCAGGACCCTATCTTCTACATCTCGATCGCCCTGACCGCCGCCGTGATGTGGTTCCTGTTTAAGACCCGGACCGGACTGACGCTGCGCTCGATCGGCGACAGCCATTCGTCAGCCCATGCACTGGGCATCCAGGTGATCCGCTACCGCTATCTCGCGGTGATCTTCGGCGGCGCCTGTGCCGGTCTCGCCGGCGGCCATCTGTCGCTGGTCTACACGCCGCAATGGGTCGAGAACATGAGCGCTGGCCGCGGCTGGATCGCGCTGGCGCTGGTGGTGTTCGCGTCGTGGCGGCCATGGCGGGTGCTGGCCGGCGCCTACATCTTCGGCGCGGTGTGGATCGGCCAGCTTCATGCACAGGCTTTTGGCATTCCAGTGCCTTCACAGTTTCTTTCTTCGCTACCCTATCTGGCAACCGTCGTGGTTCTCGTTCTAATCTCGCGCAACAAGCGTCTGACGATGATGAACACGCCGGCTTCCTTGGGGCAGCCATTCGTTCCGGATCGTTGACAATAAAAACAAACGGGAAGCTCCAAGGCTTAACACAGAGAGGTAACACAATGAAAAAACTGCTTATTGCCCTGATGACCACGACAGCGGCATTGTCGCTGGCGGCGTCCGCAGAGGCAGCCGACAAATTGAAAGCCTGTTGGGTCTACACCGGCCCGATCGGCGATTTCGGCTATTCCTACCAGCACGATCAGGGCCGTCTCGAGGTGGAGAAGGCGCTCGGCGACAAGGTCGAAACCGCCTATCTCGAAAACGTCTCCGAGGGCCCCGATGCCGACCGCGCTTTCGAGCGCTTGGCGCGCGAAGGCTGCAAGATCATCTTCGGCACCTCCTTTGGCTTCATGGACCCGGAAGTGAAGGTGGCCAAGAAATTCCCCAAGGTGATGTTCGAGCACGCAACCGGCTACAAGACCGGTGACAATCTCGGCATCTACAACGCGCGTTTCTATGAAGGCCGCTATGTGCTCGGCCAGATCGCCGCCAAGGAATCGAAGGCCGGCGTCGCCGGTTACATCGTTTCCTTCCCGATCCCCGAAGTGGTGATGGGCATCAATTCCTTCATGCTCGGCGCGCAGTCGATCAACCCGAACTTCAAGGCCAAGATCGTCTGGGTGAACTCGTGGTTCGATCCGGGCAAGGAAGCCGACGCCGCCAAGGCGTTGTTCGACCAGGGCGCCGACATCATCGTCCAGCACACCGATTCGACCGCCGCCCTGCAGGTGGCGGAAGAGCGCAAGCTGCACGGCTTCGGCCAGTCCTCCGACATGATCAAGTTCGCGCCGAACGCGCAGCTGACCTCGCTTACCGACGAATGGGGGCCGTACTACATCAGCCGGGTCCAGGCTGCCCTCGACGGCACCTGGAAGCCGGACAATGTCTGGCTTGGCATCAAGGACGGCGCGGTCAAGCTCGCGCCCTACACCAACATGCCCGACGACGTGAAGGCGATGGCCGAAGCCACCGCAAAGAAGATCGCCGGCGGCTGGAATCCCTTCACCGGACCGATCGCCAAGCAGGACGGTACGCCGTGGCTGAAGGATGGCGAGGTCGCCGATGACGGCACGCTGCTCGGCATGAATTTCTATGTGAAGGGTGTCGACGACAAGCTGCCGCAGTAAACGGCACAGGATACCAAAAAGAAAAGGGCGCCGTGTGGCGCCCTTTTTCATTCGGCGGCTTGCGTCCCGGCTTGGGTGCGGCGAAATCTCGCCGAGCTGCCGACATCGACCGCGCGGCCGAGCCAAATCCTGAGCAGCCGCTGCGCCGGTTGTTCGCAGCAGCGCCAGATCGCCCACGAAACAATGAGCATGAGTGCGATGCAGCCAAAGGCAGCAAGCCATTTGCCGACCAGAGGAGCTGCGGCATTGATGGCGAGATAGCCGATGTTCTGGTGCAGCAGATAGAGCGGATAGGTCAGCCCGCCGAGAGCCAGGGTGAGGGCCGATGACTGGACACGATGGCGCAACAGCACCGCGCCGATGAGCGCGCCATGCATGACGACATTGGCGACGACGAGATTGGCCGACGAAACAGCAAGGCCGTAGTGGTCCAGCATCCAGTGCTGCGTCACGGATAGCGTGCCGCATGAGATCAGGAACGCGGCTGCAAGCAGCAGCAAGGCGGGCAGGGAACGGCCATGCGCATGGAGGTGGTGGACCAGCACGCCGGCGGCGAAGAACGGCCCGAACTCGGTGATGAACAGCAACCTTGCCGCGCCGCTGCCGAGGAAGAATTCGTTGAAAGCCGAGATCGCCAGCCAGATGAAGATCAGCTCCAGCTTGCGTCTCTGGAAGAGCCCGGTGAACAGGGCCAGCGTCACCCAACCGTAGAAAACCAGTTCAAGAACGATCGACCAGTAGACGCCATCCATGAAAGGCTGGCCGAAGGCCGGCGCGAACATCGACAGATTGGCGGCATATTGGACAAAAGAGGCCGGAAGCAGCGGTGTGCCGGAAAGGATGACGATCGCGAAAGTGATCGTCATGCAGAACAGGAAGCCCGGATAGAGGCGAACGAAACGCGCCATCGCGAACTGGTCCCAGCTGCGGTTTTCCGCAGACCAGGCAATGACGAAGCCGCTGATCAGAAAGAACAGATTGACGCCGAGATAGCCATGGATGGCGATCGGTGCGGCAAGCGGATATCCCTCCGAGAGAAAGCCTTCGGCGGCCGCACCACGAAAGAAATAGTGAAAGAGCACGACAGCCAGCGCCGCAGCCAGCCTGAGCAGGTCCAGCGTGGCGATGTAGTCCTGCCTGGCGGGGCTGACGTCCATCCGAATTTTCCGCATTCCCGGTCGGGAAGCCATACTGCGGATCGTGGCGGAGTGGGTTAAAAGGCCGAACTATTGCTGAATGTAGTAAATGCGCGGAGCGTCAGACCGCCGAGCCGTAGAGGTCATAGGCATCGGCGCGGTCGATCTTGACGGTGACGATGTCGCCGGCACGCAGCGGACGGCGCGACTGGATGTGCACCGAGCCGTCGATTTCGGGCGCATCGTATTTGGTGCGGCCTTTTGCCGATGTGCCATGCGCTTCATCGATCAGCACCGGCAGGCGCTTGCCGACCTTCTTGGCCAGTTGCGTCGCCGAGATCTTCTGCTGGCGCTGCATGAAGCGATGCCAGCGCGCTTCCTTGATCTCCTGCGGAACCTGTTCGAGACCGAGGTCGTTGGAGCGGGCGCCACGCACCGGCTCGTATTTGAAGCAGCCGGCGCGATCGATCCTGGCCTCGTCCAGCCAGTCGAGCAGCATTTCGAAATCCTCGTCCGTCTCGCCGGGGAAGCCGACGATGAACGTCGAGCGAATGGCCAGATCCGGGCAGACCTCGCGCCAGCCGCGAATGCGTTCGAGCGTCTTTTCGCCATGGGCGGGCCGGCGCATGTTCTTCAGCACCTGCGGCGAGGCGTGCTGGAACGGAATGTCGAGATAGGGAAGGATCTTGCCCTCGGCCATCAGCGGGATCACGTCCGCGACATGCGGATAGGGGTAGACATAGTGCATGCGCACCCAGATGCCGAGCTTGCCCAGTTCCTCGGAAAGATCGAGGAATTTCGCCCGCACTTCGCGATCGCCGAACATGCTGGTCTGGTACTTGATGTCGATGCCGTAGGCGCTGGTGTCCTGCGAGATGACGAGGATCTCCTTGACGCCGGCCTTGGCCAGTTTCTCGGCCTCGCGCAGCACATCGGCCGCGGGGCGCGAGACGAGGTCGCCACGAAGTGCTGGAATGATGCAGAAGGTGCACCGGTTGTTGCAGCCTTCGGAAATCTTGAGATAGGCGTAGTGGCGCGGGGTCAGCTTGACGCCTTGTGGCGGCAGCAGGTCGATATAGGGATCGTGCGACGGTGGCGCCGCTTCGTGAACGGCAGCCATCACGCTCTCATAGGCCTGCGGCCCGGTGATCGCCAGCACATTGGGGTGCCTCTCGCGAATGACGTCCGGCTCGGCACCAAGGCAGCCGGTGACGATGACCCTGCCGTTTTCCGAAAGCGCGGAACCGATGGCGTTGAGCGACTCGTCGCGGGCGGAATCGAGAAAGCCGCAGGTGTTGACCACGACCAGGTCGGCGCCGTCATGCTTGCGTGCTATCTCGTAGCCCTCGGCGCGCAGGCGCGTGATGATGCGTTCCGAATCCACAAGGGCCTTCGGGCATCCAAGACTGACAAAACTCACGCGAGGAGCGGACATATAGCGTTTCCGGGCTTTTCAGGATTGCCGGCGCAGTACCACACTTATTGCGGCATTGGTATGGGCACGCCTTCGATGCGGCAAAACGCACGGCGATTGCGCTGCGGAACATACTTTTCCGGATCGAAGAAGCGGCAGGAGGGGGGCCTCAGCCGACCGCGCCGTTTACATGCGGCCAGACTTCCACTGCGCCACGATAGACCATGTCCACCGCCACATAGAGAATGATCAGCAGACCGATATAGGCGATCCAGCGGTGGCGATGCAGCAGCTTGGCAATGAAAGTCGCCGCGAGCCCCATCAGTGCAATCGACAACACCAGGCCGATGACCAGCACCGGGAAATGATCGCGCGCAGCACCCGCGACGGCCAGCACGTTGTCGAGCGACATCGACACGTCAGCGACGACGATCTGCAACGCTGCCTGGCCGAGCGTCTTACGTTTCGTCTTGCCGGCCACCATCTTGTCGCTGTCGAGATCGGAGTTCGACAGCGCTTCGGTCGCTTCCAGCTCGTCGGCATGGGACGTGCGCAGCTCGCGGTACATCTTCCAGCAGACCCACAGCAGCAAGATACCGCCGGCCAGCAGCAGGCCGACGATCGCCAGGAGCTTGACGGTAACCGCGGCAAAGCCGATGCGTAGCACCGTTGCCGCCAGCACACCGATGAGGATCGCCTTCTTGCGCTGTTCGGTCGGCAGGCCGGCGGCAGCCAGCCCGATGACGATCGCATTGTCTCCCGCGAGCACGAGGTCGATGGCGATGACCTGGAGCAGGGCGGTCAGGCTGGCAGCGCTGAAAATGTCCATCGACCGGAAGCCCTTGCTGATTTGCCGAGTGTTCGTCGATTATCCAGACGGCCCTAACTTGGTGGTCCCTTGACGTCAAGGGATCACTCGTTACGACGTGCCCGAACCATCTTTGCGCCGAAGCCGGATTGAGGATCGGCGGCGCTCGCCTGCAGCCGGGCAAAACCACCACTGCCGATCAAAAATCAGTCGTAGAGATTGTACTTTGCCCAATCGGCTTCCGGAATCTCGTCGCCGATCCGATAGCGGAGCTGCAAGACTTCCATATGATCCGGCGCCGTCTGACACTTGAATTTCAGCCGGTACCATTGCCCCTTGCTGCGAAATGCGGCACCCGGGCTCCTGATTGCATCAGCGCCCATCTCGGGTGTCGCGAAGGCGTAGGCGACGACGCGATCGGCCTTGAACTTGCGATCGTCGTGGGTGATCCGGTCGAGCACTTCGGCGTCGCAACGCTGTTCGAGCCGGGTTTGGGGATCGAGTTTCAACAACCCGGCACGCAATGCACTGTCCATTGCGTTGGCTGGAAAACTCAGTGTCACGGACGCCAGGGCGGTCATGCAGAGCTTCTTCATGGGCGGGAGAAGCAGCATATTTTGTCGGAGAAATCAACCAAGGGGATCACCTCGGACCCGGCATGCATCCTCAATTAGATGGCCGGAGCGTTCAACATTACGTGTCGAGATTCATCGTGCGATGCCTGCGGCCAACGGACCAGCGAGGCGCGGCCGGCATCCGTGAGATCATAGAGGCCGCGGTCGACGCGCGCGAACCAGCCATAGACATTGTGCCGCAGAATTTTCGGCGCGATCGGCGTCAGCGCCTTCAGATCGCGCGGGCGCTTGGGTCCATCCACCATGGCGGCGGCGCAGGCGAGGGCGCTCTGGCGATAGGCGGTCATGATCGGATTGCGCGATCCTCCTCCCGCGACAGGATCGCCGCGACGGCGCTGGTGCTCGTCGACCAGGCGAGAGCGACGGTGCGTATTCTTGCGCGGCGCCACGGCGATCGGGCTGAGAAGCACCTCGACCCGGTCATTGGCGGTAACGCCAAGCAGGCCGAAGCCAAGCCGGCGGCAGAGATTGCGAAACCGCGCATCGCCTTCGCGTCCCTTGCCCCGGGCCGACAGGCGCGCGGCCAGCCACACCTCGTCGCAGGCCGTCGCGCGATCGACACCTTGCAGCACCAGTTCAAGATTGAACTGCAGCTTCAGCTCGCAGATGACGACGATGGGCGGCTCTCCGTCGCGCAGCGCGACGATGTCGCAGCCGCCGATCTCGCCCTTGACGACAAAGTCGAGGGTTTCGAGGAACCGCTTCACCGGCGCATAGAGTGAGGTCTCGTTCATGCCTCAAGGCTTAGCCGATTCGGTGCAAAAAGCCTTCCAGCTGTGCGGCGTCTTGCGACCTGCCGAAAGCAGGTTGGTATGAAGCGCCGCGTATTGCGTTCTCAGGAATGACCCAGGTGCCCGTCGATGTTGGCCATCAGGCTTCGGTGCTCGGCGCTGTTCGGTTCGACAGCTTCCTGCGCAGCAGCGGATAGCCGGTCTGACCAAAGTAGGTAGAGGGGATCGGATCATCGACGCCGTACTTCTCCGGCACCTTGTTGCCGGTGGCATTGTAGGTGCCGAACACCACGTCCAGCAGAGGCAACTGACCGGCGAAGTTCTTGTCGTAGGCTTCGCGCTGGTTGGCATGGTGCCAGCGATGGAATTGCGGGCTGGCGACCAGCCATTTCAAGGGTCCAAACGAAATCCGCACATTCGAATGAACAAGCAGCGTGTGCCAGAAGTAGATGCCCGAAAAGACGGCGATCGAGGCTTCGGAGAAGCCAAGGAAAAAGATCGGTGTCAGCGATATTGCCTTCGTGAGGATGGCGTCGATCGGATGGGAATGGAAAGCCCCGAGCCAGTCCAGTTCGTCAATGCCGTGATGAACTGCATGGAACTTCCAGAGCGCAGGGATTTCGTGGAAGGCCCTATGCGTCCAATAGACGCCGATGTCTGTGATCAGGATGATTTCGGCAACCTGCAGCCATATGGGCTGACCACTGACGGCCTGGGTTATCGATTGCGGGACAAGGATTGCAGCGGCGCCGAGGGCACTGGCCGCCATCATGATGATGGCTGCCTTTATGATGAAGCCGTTGAACAGCACATAAATCAGATCGACAGCCAAGCCCTTGCGGAAGATCTTCTGCGGCCGCTCGGCAAACAGATGTTCGAACGGAATGAAGATCAGCGCGCAGATCAACAGCGACTTGATGCCAAAGATATCCATTCGCCCGCCTCTGTCGCCTTGTCTTCGCCAGTGCGCCACTTGCGCTTCCAGCTCATGAGAAGAACCACATCTCCCTTTCAAAAGGCTGAAGCGGTCTCCCGCCAATCAGCGTGCAAAGCCACGTTTGATACGATCGACCACCGCCCTGACCGGGGTAGATGCACGCCACGTCGTGCTCGACAACATGGCGTCCAGGCGAGCTTGCGCGTCCCGGCACGCCTCTCGCGTACGTTCAATCTCCTCGACCAAGCGCGAATTGTCCGAGCGCAGATGCTCCAGCTCGGCATCATTTTGGCGCGAGTGCACGCTGGCTATGTGAGACCATAGCTGCCGTTGCCATCGGTCCAGGGAAGTCTCCCGGTCCAACGCGTGAGGCTGGAGCTGATCCCGGACCGCGGATGCCAGCCTGCCGAGGCCTATCACGGCCACGGTGTCTGGAAGGAACACCGTCTCGTGCGTGATGCCGAGACGATCGAGAAAGCGCTCCGCATTGACAATCGCGTCCGCGATCAGGTTGGCGTCGTGGAAGGAAACGATGCAGTCCGGTTTCATAAGCGACAGGACGCCGACAAAGTCCGAAAAACAGGCCGTGTTCGTGTGCTCTGCGTCGATAAGCGCGAGCGTTGCCTTGGGCCCGATCGACTCCGGAGGTACAGCGGAGACGTCGCTATCAATGGTGGTCAGTTTGGCCAATGCGGCGGGCGGAAGCCTGTCCGACAGCAGGGCGATCATCCGGGCCGCGGTGTTGTCGGGGTAGTGAAAAACCTCGGCACGTTCGTCGGGCTGGGTCGCTGGACGCAGATCGACCGATATCGCCGCCTCACAGGTCGGATCGATCAGGTGCGGTAACAGGCTGCCGCCGATATCCGAGCCAACCTCGAGGTAGACGTAGCGGCCGAGCATCGATCGGGCGAAGTTCTGCACGCGCAGGAAACTTGTTTGGTCACTGAGCGTGCTTCCGCTATTGACTTGGAAAACAGCAGTGTCGAGCGTCTCGATCATGCCCATCGCTTGATTGGCGGTTAGCATTCAGGGGACTCCGTTGGACAATTAGTTGCAGCTCGCCTGCATCGCGCGGCTGGGCTGGATCGTGCAAATCCTGTTGCACTTCGGCTGGATATCCGCAACAGCGTATTTCGATACGGAACCGGTGATGCCTTGAAAGGTCGACGATGAACCGCCTCTATACAGATCTTCTGATCAAGATCATCGCCAATACAATCTACGGCTCTGGTTCGCAGGTGATGGATCCCTCGAAAATGGGAGAGTCGACCCCTTTCAAGCGCGAGGATCGCCTCGTGGGTCGCGATTGGCCGACGGTTGCTCATTCGATGGCGGGCATCAGGCGTCTGACGAATGTGCGCGATCTCGTCCAGCGCGCCATCGATGAGAACGTGCCCGGGGATTTCATTGAAACCGGCGTCTGGCGCGGCGGCTGCTGTATTCTCATGAGAGGTGTGCTTGCCGCCAACGGGATCAAGGACAGGAAGGTCTACGTTGCGGACTCATTCGACGGTTTGCCACCGCCGGACCCCGAGAATTTTCCGGCTGATCGGGGTGACACGCTGCACGAGTTCCGGCAGTTGGCGATCGATCAGGCACAGGTCGAATCCAACTTTGCCGCCTATGACCTCTTGGACGACCAGGTGGTCTTCGTCAAAGGCCTGTTTGGAGACACCTTGCCTGGCCTGAAAGCCGGTCCATTCGCCCTGATTCGACTGGACGGCGACATGTATGAGTCGACGACGGACAGCCTCGATGCGCTCTATCCTCGGCTGTCGCCCGGCGGATTCGCGATCATCGACGACCTTGCGCTTCCTCCATGCCGGCAAGCGGTCGAGGACTACCGCGCGCGCAACGGCATCAAAGCCGAGCTCCACGAGATAGACTGGACAGGCGGTTGGTGGCAGAAGCCAATGGCTGACAACTGAGCCACGGAAGCGCGATGAAAACGAACTACCTGTCCGTCGTCGTTGTCGCCTACAACATTCCCCGAGAACTGCCGCGAACCTTGCTTTCGCTCGCATCGCCTTATCAGCAAGGCGTGACGGCGGACGATTACGAGGTCATCGTCATCGACAACGGATCATCACCGGCCGTTGGCGAGGGTTTGGTTGCGGACTATGGGCCGAACTTTCGGCTGTTGCGCATCGACGACGCGTCACCCTCGCCCGCTGCTGCCGTCAACCGCGGGATCAAGGAGGCGAGGGGGGACAAGATCGGCGTGATGATCGACGGCGCGCGGATCGTGACGCCCGGGTTGGTGCATTTCGCTCGCATCGGCCTGGGCATGGCTCCGACGGCAGTCGTGGCCGCGCCTGGCTGGTATCTTGGCAGCGACACCCAGGTGAATGCCCGTAGCAATGGCTATACGAAGGCCATCGAGGATTCGCTTTTGCAATCGATCCGATGGCCGGAAGATGGGTATCGGCTGTTCGAGATCGGGACGACGGACGAGTCGTCGGTCGATCCGTGGTTCACCCCGATATCCGAAGCCAATGCCCTGTTCATGAGCCGGGAGAGCTGGCAGACGATCGGCGGCATGGATGAGCGCTTCACCTATCCGGGAGGCGGCTTCGTCAACATCGACACGCTGGAACGTGCGATGGAGATGCCGCGGGCAAAGCTCATCCTCACGCTTGGCGAGGCTACATTTCACCAGTTGCATGGAGGTGTCGCCACCAACGCAACCGTCGAGCAGCCCAAACACTGGCTCCTCTGGAAGGCCGAAAGGGACGCGTTGAGGGGTCGCGAGGACTTTAGCTTTCACGCCCCCTCGGCTTTCGTGGGATCGCTGCCTCCAGCGCTTGCGCCGCACCTTGCCCGCGCCCTGATTGTGTCTCCACACGGCGCCGGGCCAGCCACGGCCGCGGGCTTCAGGGCGCAATTGAAACCGTCGGAAGAACCCGCGCCGACCAACCAGGCAGCCGCGGTGCTTGTCGAGTTGGCCAAGGTCGAGTTGGAGCGCGGGAATTACAAGGCGGCGGCAGACGTCGCCCGCATGGCAAGCAGCCATGCACCCGCCGAGCTGGCAACGTCGCGCGTGCTTTTGGCCGCCGGCGTTCTTTCGCGGTACAATCAGCATCGGGATGCCGCCTATTTCACGGCCATGGGTGATGCGCACCGTGCCATCGGCGAGAACGAAGCGGCTGATAGTCAATACCGCAACGCACTGGCGCTTGCCGCCGATAGCGTGGGTGCCCATACCGGCTTGGCCAGCATGCGGATGTCGGGGCCCTTCTACTACGACTGGCTGGAGCGCCTTTATGCAGAGCTGAAGCCCGCCGTGGTGGTGGAGATAGGCGTCTTTGACGGCGTATCGCTTTCCAAGATCAAGGCTCCAACCCTTGCAATAGGCATCGATCCCAATCCACGCGCGACGGTGGTGCTCGGCGCGGAGACGCACATTTTTCCGGAGACGAGTGACGCCTTCTTTGATCGCGGTGGAGCGGACGCCTTGCTTGCCGGCCGCCCGGTCGGCGTCGGATTCATCGACGGTTTGCACACCTTCGACCAGGTGCTGCGCGATTTCGCGAACCTTGAACGCTATTGCGACGCCGGCTCGGTTCTGCTCGTGCACGACACCGCCGCCCTGGACGATGCGACGCAAAAGGTTCCGCCAACAACGCAATTCCACACCGGCGATGTCTGGAAATTGGTTCCGGCACTCAAGACGCTGCGGCCGGACCTCGACGTGTTCACCATTGCCACGCCCTGGACCGGGCTCACCGTCATATCTGGCTTCGGCAAGGGCAGATATGATCGTTCATGGATTGTCGACGCGGGCCAACGCTTTGCAAACATGAAGTTTGCCGAGATCGAGGCAAATCTTGGCGAAGCGCTTTGCCTGGTTGCAAACGAATGGGAGCCCGTGTTTGCGCGGCTCAGAGCCAACCTCGCCGGCAAAGGCGGTGGCAGTCACAATAAGGGCAACTGGCGGCGGCAAATTGCGAAGCTGATGAAGAGGCTATGATGGGCGGGTTCCTGCATCAGTACTTTTTGAACAACAGCGGCAAGGAGATGTACAAGTGGCTGCACTATTTCGACGTCTACGAACGCCACTTCGAACGGTTCCGAAACCGAAGGCCGGTCGTCGTTGAAATCGGCGTCTACAAGGGAGGATCGCTCGAGATGTGGCGTGCCTATTTTGGCGAGGGCGCGCGAATCGTCGGAATAGACATCGATCCTGCATGCAAGGCGCACGAGTCCGAAGGGGTTGAGGTCTTCATCGGGAGTCAGGACGACCCTCAACTTCTCGATCGGATCGTCGGGAAATATGGCCCCATCGACATCGTCATCGATGATGGCAGCCACATGATGGATCACGTCATCGCGACATTCGAGCATCTCTATCATCACGTGCAGCCGAACGGGGTCTACTTCGTCGAGGACACGCATACGAGCTATTGGGATGACTATGGCGGCGGGCTGCGCAAGCCGGGATCGTTCATGGAATTCGCCAAGGGAAAGCTCGACGAGATCAACGCGCATCACACGCGCGGCGCCTTGCCGCCGAACGCCTTCACCAATGCAACAGACTCGATCTGTGTCTATGACAGCATTGTCGTCTTTGAAAAACGGCCGCAGGGCAAACGTCAATCCCTCTTCACAGGACAGGGATAGAATCCGCTCACGGGCACACGCCTGCGGGTCGGTCCGAACTGGAGGTAATCTGCGCCTAACGATCTTGGGGCAATTATTCCCTGAAGGCCCGGGAGAGCTGATCGGTGATGGGTTTCATCAGATAAGACCAGACAGTGCGGTCACCGGTCTGGATATGCAATTCGGCAGGCATGCCCGGAATGAGCCGGGTTGCCGTTTTCAGGCAGGTCGCCTCGTCTGTAATGTTGATGCGGGCCTCGTAATAGGCAGTCTTGTTGGCTGCGTCCTTGACCAGATCGGGGGAGATCCGATCCACCGTTCCATGACACTCCGGCGTGGTGTTGCGGTCGAAGGCCGAGAAGCGGATGACGACCGCCTGGCCAAGGCTGACATCGTCGATGCGCAAGGGCGGAACCTGGGCATCGATCACCAGATCGTCCGTCTGCGGCACGATCAGCATCATGGTCTCGCCAGATGCGACAACGCCGCCAACCGTGTGGATCGCAAGTTCCTGCACCACGCCTGATTGCGGGGCCTTTATCGTCATATGGCCCAGCTGGTCTATGGCCACCTGCTTGCGCTCCACCAGTTCGGCCTCCTTGCCTTCGGCCTCGCGCAGGTCGGCATTGGCGCTTTTGCGAAAGTCGTTGTCGAGCTGGATCCTGGCCAGCGCGTTCTCGCTGATGCGCCCTTCTACTTCGGCGATCGCAGCCAGGAGCCTTCCAGCCTCGCCCTTTTGCTGGATCGTCTGCGTCTTCAAAGCGGTCAGGCGGTCCAACGATGCGAACCTCTTGGCGTAGAGATCCTGGATAATGGTGAGATCGTTGGTCGCCAGGTCAAGAGCTTCCAGGGCTGCGGCGCGCTGGGCTTTGAGGCCTTCGATCTGTTCGCGATATTGATCGTTGCGGGTTCCAAGCTGCGCCTTCTGGCTTTCCAGAAGCGTCATGTTGCTTTGATGCAGCGCGTTTTCACCCGCGATGAGGATCGCCATTGCGGGATCGCTGGCCCGGGCGGACAGATCGTCCGGGATGATCATCTCGTCGCGGCCAATGGTCTCTGCCTCCAGGCGGGTCATTTGCAGCCGCGCGCGGTCCAGCTGTTGGCCGACGATGCCGAGATTTGCGCGCGCCACCGTATCGTCGAAGCGAACCAGGATCTGGCCGGCCGTAACCTTGTCGCCATTTCGCACAAGGATTTCGCTGACGGTTCCGCCGGTCTGCTCCTGCACCTTCTTCACATTCGATTCCACCACCACCGTTCCGTTGGCGATGACCGCACCGGCAAGGGATGTGGTCCCGGCCCAGATGCCGATGCCGCCAACAAGTGCCGCGACAACGACAAGGCCGGTTCCAATGGTCGATCGAACTCCGTCATCGCGCATCGACGGGCGTTGCAATGCGGGCAGGGTTGCTGCGTGCGTTGCCGCCTGGGTCATCAGGGCCGCCTGTCATGCAAGGTCACGACCGTTGGTACACGCTCGCCGCCCGGGTTCTGTTCAGGCCGCACATTGGCCGGGCGCGTCATCTTCGCCAGCACTTCGTCCCGTGGTCCCATCGCCTGTACCGTTCCGCCGGCCATGACCAGCACGTTATCGATATTCGCCAAAGCTGCGGGCCGATGCGCGATGACGACGATGATGCCACCTCGATCGCGCACGCCCCTTATGGCGGTGCCCAAGGCGATGTCGCCTTCGCCGTCCAGATTGGAATTCGGTTCGTCCAGTACTACGAGGAACGGGTCGCCATACAATGCCCTCGCCAGACCTACCATCTGGCGCTGGCCTCCGGACAGCGCGGAGCCGCCTTCGCCGATACGCGTCTGGAAGCCGTCGCTCAGCCGGAGGATCATCTGTTTGACCCCGGCAGCTTCTGCCGCCGCAACGACGGCATCCGCGCTCGCATTGGCATTGAAACGGTTGATGTTCTCGGCAACTGTACCCTCGAACAACTCGATGTCCTGCGGCAGGTATCCGATGTCGCGTCCAAGTGCTTCTTCATCAAATTGATCAAGTGCGGCCGCATCGAGACGCACAGTGCCGCGAAGCGGGGTCCATGCGCCGACGAGCGCGCGCGCCAGCGTGGACTTGCCTGACGCGCTTGCTCCGATGACGCCCAGCCCGGCTCCCGCCTGCAAGGAGAACGCCACATTCTGGATGATCGGTTTTTGCTGGCCGGGAGCACCGACCGAAATGGCCTCGACCGACAGCGTCTCCCGCGGTCGCGGAAGCGTCAGAGGCGCTTCTTGTGCATCGGCATTGCGCAGCATCTGCTTGAGCCGGCCATAGCTCTGTCTGGCAGAAACCCATGGCCGCCAATTGGCAATGACGAGATCGACGGGCGACAGTGCCCTGGCAAGCATGATCGACGTCGCAATCATGACGCCAGGCGACGCCTCGCCTTCGATCACCAGGTAAGCGCCAAGTCCGAGCATCAGCGATTGCAGAATCATCCGCCACGTACGGGACACGGTCCCGGTGGCGCCGACGACGTCGGTAATGCGCAACTGATTGGCAAGATACGCTTCGCTCCGGTCTTGCCAGAGACGGCTGATACGAGGTCCCATGCCAAGCGCGCGGACCACCTCCGCATTCCGGCGCCCGGCGTCGGAAAGCTGCCTGCGGGAAATGGACGATTCCATCGCTCGTTTGGCGGGTCCCCGGCTTAGCCCTTCGGCAACCAGCGTCAGCAGCACGCTCACGATCGCGCCGCCTGTCGCAAGCGCTCCAAGCAGCGGGTGGAGGAAGAAGATGCCGACCAGATAGAAGGGCAGCCAGGGTAAATCGAAGAATGCTGTCGGCCCCGATCCCGAGATGAAGCTGCGTATCTGGTCGAGATCGCCGATCGGCTGAAGCCGTGTGCCTTCCTGGCCGGACCTGAGAGGGAGCGAGACAGAGAGAGCAAAGACAGCGGGTTGCAGGCTTGTATCGAAACGCCTGCCGATCCGTGCAAGGAGCCTGAGCCGCAGGAGATCAAGCAAACCATAGGCGATATAAAGACCCGCCATGGCGATCGAGAGCACTGTCAGGGTTGGAATGCTATGCGAAGGCAGGACGCGGTCATAGACCTGAAGCATGTAGAGCGAGCCGGTCAGGCCAAGCAGATTGATCATTCCTGAGAACAGGGCAACGCAAACCAGCGCCGCGGCGCACGACCTCAGCGCCCGGCTGGGCGCGGACAGGCCCGTTGGGGCGGCACGGGAGCCGCCACGGTTCTGTATCTGAATTGCCACGTGCCCCCGCTTAAAGTTCAGACTACGACGAAATCGGCATTCGTCAGCGCCAGGTTTGCGGCGAGAGTGGCGAAATGGGTCGAGCCGCCCGCCGCATTGCCGTTGCTGTCATAATAGAGCCAGCCGGTGTCGGTCTCGTAAATGATGTGATCGTTGCCGTCGCCGGCAAGACCCGTGGTGTTCTTGATGAACTGGTCGGCCGTCAGCGTGCCGTTGCCGCCAAGCGCTGCAAAGATCAAATTGTCGACCTGGATGGTGTCGTCGACCACCGAGAAGTCGGTGATGTGGTCGACATTGGTCGATGCATTGAGCGCTGAGGTGAAGACGAAGCTGTCCTGACCCTGAGCGCCGGACAGCGTGTCGTTGCCGCCGAGCCCATTGATGATGTTGTTGCCGGAATTGCCGCCGATGACGTTGGCGATGGAATTGCCGGTGCCGTTGATGTTTCCTGCGCTGCGCAGCTGCAGGTTTTCCAGCTCCTGGCCGGAGAGATTGAAGCTGACATAGGCCTGCACATTGTCGGTGCCTTGACCAATCACATCGACCACGTGATCGCCCGCATTGTCGACATAATAGGTGTCGTTGCCCTGAGCGCCGCTCATCGTGTCGGCGCCGCCAAGGCCGTTGATGATGTTGTTGCCACTGTTGCCGTTGATAATGTTGGCAATCGAATTGCCGGTGCCGTTGATGGATGCGGCGCCGCGCAATTGCAGGTTCTCCAGCTCCTGGCCGGAGAGGTTGAAGCTGACATAGGCCTGCACATTGTCGGTGCCCTGGCCGATGGTCTCAATGACATGGTCGCCGGCATTGTCGACATAGTAGGTGTCATTGCCTTGAGCGCCGCTCATCGTGTCGGCGCCGCCCATTCCGTCGATGATGTTGTTGCCACTGTTGCCGTTGATGACATTGGCAATGGAATTGCCGGTGCCGTTGATCGAGGCCGCGCCGCGCAGCGCCAGATTTTCGATCTCCTGGCCGCTCATGTTGAAGCTGACATAGCTCTGCACATTATCCGTGCCCTGGCCATTCACCTCAATGACGTGGTCGCCGACATTGTCGACCCAGTAGGTGTCATTGCCGATGCCACCCTGCATGGTGTCGGCGCCTGCGCCGCCATTCAAGGTGTCGGCGCCGCCGAATCCATAGAGCACGTCGTGCAGAGGCGTTCCGTTCAGCGTGTCATTGCCACTCAGCGCAAGATTGAGCAGGCCCATCGTGTCATTGGTCAGGACGAAGCTCACAACGTCGGTGGCTGCTACGTTCAGGCCCGTGATCTGCAACACCGTGCCGCCAGCCACGACATACAGGACGGATGTGATCGTTCCACCGGTAGGGACGCCGGCGCTATAAGTGAATCCAGAGCCCTGAAAGAGTGTGTAATTCGACGCGTCGTCAAAAAACCTTGCATATTGAGGCTGCGGGTCCTCGAAGTCGTAGTCGAGCAGTGCTCCCACCTGCAGCGTATCGAAATTCAGCCCAAAAACCGTACCACCGCTGACCACAGCCATGACGTTCTCCCAGCCAAGATTAATACCCCACCGTATAACTTACGAGGTTTTCTGAACCAGTACAACTGACCGTTTTTACTTGCAGTTGGCCGGCGAGGGTAGGGACGGATTCGTTGCGATGGACTTTGGCGGCGGTGGCCACCTCCGCTTCGGACGAACCGGCAGACCTCTTTACACCACGACGAAATCGGCGCTGGTCACCGCCAGGTTGGCGGCCAGCGTGGCAAAAACGGTCGAGCCGCCTGCTGAACTACCGTTGCTGTCATAATAGAGCCAGCCGGTGTCGGTCTCATAGATGATGTGCTGGCTGATATTGGCAGCGGTGCCCGACGCGTTGGCGACAAACTGATCGGCCGTCAGCGTGCCGTTGCCGCCAAGCGCTGCAAAGATCAAATTGTCGACGCATATGGTGTCGTCGGCCACCGAGAAGTCGGTGATGTGGTCGACATTGGTCGAGGCATTGAGCGCCGTTGTGAAGACGAAGCTGTCCTGACCCTGCGCGCCGGACAGCGTGTCGTTGCCGCCGAGCCCATTGATGATGTTGTTGCCGGAATTGCCGCCGATGACGTTGGCGATGGAATTGCCGGTGCCGTTGATCGAAGCTGCGCTGCGCAGCTGCAGGTTCTCCAGCTCCTGGCTGGAGAGATTGAAGCTGACATAGGCCTGCACATTGTCGGTGCCCTGGCCGATGGTCTCAACGACATGGTCGCCGGCATTGTCGACATAATAGGTGTCGTTGCCCTGTGCTCCGCTCATCGTGTCGGCGCCGCCAAGGCCGTCGATGATGTTGTTGCCGGAATTGCCGTTGATGATGTTGGCGATGGAGTTGCCGGTGCCGTTGATGGAGGCCGAGGTGCGCAGCTGCAGGTTCTCCAGCTCCTGGCCGGAAAGATTGAAGCTGACATAGGCCTGCACATTGTCGGTGCCCTGGCCGATGGCCTCGACGACATGGTCGCCGGCATTGTCGACATAGTAGGTGTCGTTGCCTTGAGCGCCGCTCATGGTGTCGGCGCCGCCAAGGCCGTCGATGATGTTGTTGCCACTGTTGCCGTTGATGATGTTGGCAAGAGCATTGCCGGTGCCATTGATGGATGCGGCGCTGCGCAGTTGCAGGTTCTCCAGATCCTGACCGGAAAGGTTGAAGCTGACATAGGCCTGCACATTGTCGGTACCCTGGCCGCTGGTCTCAACCGCGTGATCGCCAGCATTGTCGACATAGTAGGTGTCGTTGCCCTGAGCACCGCTCATCGTGTCGGCGCCGCCGAGGCCGTCGATGATGTTGTTGCCGGAATTGCCATTGATGATGTTGGCGATGGAGTTGCCGGTGCCGTTGATGTTCGTTGCACCGCGCAGCTGCAGCTTCTCCAGCTCCTGGCCGGAAAGGTTGAAGCTGACATAGGCCTGCACGTTGTCGATGCCCTGGCCGATGATCTCAACGATATGGTCGCCGGCATGGTCGACATAATAGGTGTCGTTGCCCAGGCCGCCCCGCATCGTGTCGGCGCTGGCACGGCCATCCAGGACGTTGTTGCCGGAATTGCCTATCAGCGTGTCGGTGCCGAAACCGCCGTTGGCATTCTCGATTGTCGCCCCAAAGGCAATTGAAACATTGCCGCGGAGGCCGCCGATATTGGAGAAACTGCCTGCCGCCAAACTGATGAGCTGGGCTTGGCTGAAGCCGGACGCATCCAGTGTATCGACACCACCGGCATCCCAAATGCAGATCGCAGGCGAGGTGTTTATGGCGAAGTTGTACACGTCTCCTGCATTGGAACCAAAACCGTAGACGGTGTTGCCCGTCCGCGTCGTCATATTGGCGCCGTAGAGCTGCTGAACCGCCAGAATGTCATACAACATCAGTGTGTCAGGGTAGTCATTTAAGTCCGATGTCCCATAGGCCGATGCCCCGGTGTTGGTTTCGTCAAAATAGCTCATAACGGTGTATTGGTTGCTGTCCTGGATGAACTGGGCGTCTTGGCCGTAGCTGAGAGTCTGTCCAGGCGTGGTGTTGTAATCGCCGGGATGTGACAGGCCGATCGCGTGGCCTGTTTCGTGCAGGATCGTCTGATAATCGTAAGAGCCGATCGGCAGACTTTCCGTGTGGATGGCGTCGGTGTTCAAATACACGTCCCCGGAAATGTCGCCCGGCGCCGTCGTTCCCGGATAGATTGCGTAGGCTCCTGCAGGATCCTCCTCCGATGTGTAGTTTCCAAACAGCATCGTCGCGTTGTTGCTGGTGCCGCCGGGATTGACTTGCGTGAAAGTCAGGCCGCAGACAGACGAATACATGGCAAGCACAGACTTGACGGCAGCGACTTCCGCGGCAGTCAACTGGCTGAAGGGGGCAGCAAACCCTTGCGAGTCCGTGCAATTGACGTCCGTCGTACGCACAGCCCATGTCACGGTCGCCGGTTGCCCGGGCGTCGTGCTCCAACTGCTTTCGGGCGTCAGGATCGCGCCGGCGCCCATCAATTCGTCATAGCTAGCCCGGGTTCCGCTCACCACGGAAACGCCATACTGCCCCGCATACCAATCGAATGATGAGCCGGCATTGATGAAGTAGTCGCCCGTGGCCGTCGCCGTGTAGGTAACCGTCGAATAGTAACCTGGGCCGCTGTCATCGTCGGCCGCGATCAATGTTCCGGCCGCGTTCATGAGAGACAAATAGGTATCACCGACATTGTCGCCGAGCGCGCCCTCGCCGACTTGCGCAAATGTATAGGTCTGGCCCGCCACCAGATGGACCCGGTACCAATCATGGTCGCCGCCGGAAGACAGATGGCCGGTCGCCGTCTGGCCCACTGCCAGGGTGTAGCTCGTGGCGGTGGACGCTGCCGCATCCGTTGTTTCGGTGACGTTTGGCATTGCCTTCCCCGTTTGCCCTTCCAGCGGCCGTACCGCTTAATTATCCATAATGGCCGCGAGGTTCAGAACCTGCGCCTGTCCGACTGCCTTATTCGCTGTCGTTCGCCTTGCCCTAGCCGCACAGACGTTCTGCCACTTCGAGTGCCCCCCGAAGAACTTCCTGATGTTTCGCTGCCGGCGCTGCGGATCCGCGGGGACAGGGTCGTGCTTGTTGAGGTCCGACGAATGCCACGACGATAGCGCCTTTCCGTGGACCGGCCTGGTCTTGACCCGGCGACCGTCCAAAATTTCTCGGCTTGGTGACAGTAGCGACCATCCATGCCTGCCGCCATCATGATCGGCCAAAGTCGCATTCCGAAATATACAATCGTTTTCCGCGCAGCCGAATGCTGACGGTCAACTGCTGAGCATCTGTTTTCGAAATCCTATGCCCAAAGCCCGCTAAATTGGTACTGTATGTCGTGCATGCGTTCAACGCGGTTCTTACTGACAGGCTGAAATTCTGCTTAATTCACGTATGTACCGCCGCGCTTTGACGGTGGTTTGTTGTTGCGTACGAGCCGGGTAGTCCGTTGCCCTTGCGAGAATCTGAACGATCCAGTCGCAATTCTTGCGCATCACAAATTCTGAGCCATTGAGGAAGCCGGGTGGTTTCCTGCTTCTCATTGTTGGATGAGGCTTCCCTCACACCACGACGAAATCGGCGTTGGTCACCGCCAGGTTGGCGGCCAGCGTGGCGAAATGGGTGGAGCCGCCCGCGGCGTTGCCGTTGCTGTCGTAGGTGAGCCAACCGGTGTCGGTCTCGTAGATGATGTGCTGGCTGGCATTGGCAGCGGTGCCCGACGCGTTGGCGACAAACTGATCGGCCGTCAGCGTGCCGTTGCCGCCAAGCGCGGCAAAGATCAAATTGTCGACCTGGATGGTGTCGTCGACCACCGAGAAGTCGGTGATGGTATCGACATTGGTCGAGGCGTCGACGGCGGTGGTGAAGACGAAGCTGTCCTGACCCTGCGCGCCGGACAGCGTGTCGTTGCCGCCGAGCCCATTGATGACGTTGTTGCCGGAATTGCCGCCGATGATGTTGGCAATCGAATTGCCGGTGCCGTTGATGGACGCCGAAGTGCGCAGCTGCAGGTTTTCGAGTTCCTGGCCGGAGAGGTTGAAGCTGACATAGGCCTGCACATTGTCGGTGCCCTGGCTGATGGTCTCAACGATATGGTCGCCGGCGTTGTCGACATAATAGGTGTCGTTGCCCTGAGCGCCGCTCATCGTATCGGCGCCGCCCATTCCGTCGATGATGTTGTTGCCGGAATTGCCGTTGATGATGTTGGCAAGAGCGTTGCCGGTGCCGTTGATGGAGGCGGGGGTCCGCAATTGCAGGTTCTCCAGATCCTGACCGGAAAGGTTGAAGCTGACATAGGCCTGCACAGTGTCGATGCCTTGGCCGATGGTCTCAACGACATGGTCACCGGCATTGTCGACATAATAGGTGTCGTTGCCCTGAGCGCCGCTCATCGTGTCGGCGCCGCCAAGGCCGTCGATGATGTTGTTGCCGGAATTGCCGTTGATGATGTTGGCGATGGAATTGCCGGTGCCGTTGATCGAAGCTGCGCTGCGCAGCTGCAGGTTTTCGAGTTCCTGACCGGAAAGATTGAAGCTGACATAGGCCTGCACATTGTCGGTGCCCTGGCCGATGGTCTCCACGACATGGTCGCCGGCATTGTCGACATAATAGGTGTCGTTGCCCTGTGCTCCGCTCATCGTGTCGGCGCCGCCGAGCCCGTCGATGATGTTGTTGCCGGAATTGCCGTTGATGATGTTGGCAATGGAGTTGCCGGTGCCGTTGATGTTCCCTGCGCTGCGCAGCTGCAGGTTTTCGAGTTCCTGACCGGAAAGATTGAAGCTGACATAGGCCTGCACATTGTCGGTGCCCTGGCCGATGGTCTCGATGACATGGTCGCCGGCATTGTCGACATAATAGGTGTCGTTGCCCTGAGCGCCGCTCATGGTGTCCGCACCGCCCATGCCGTCGATGATGTTGTTGCCACTGTTGCCGTTGATGATGTTGGCAAGAGCATTTCCGGTACCGTTGATGGAAGCGGAGGTGCGCAGCGCCAGGTTCTCCACCTCCTGACCGCCCATGTTGAAGCTGACATAGGCCTGCACATTGTCGGTGCCCTGGCCAATGGCCTCGATGACATGGTCGCCGGCATTGTCGACATAATAGGTATCATTGCCGATGCCGCCGCTCATCGTGTCGGCGCCAGCCTTGCCGTCCAGGAGGTCGCCTCCCGAGGAACCATGTATGGCCTGGGTGCCGTCGGTGCCGGTCAGCGTCAAGGCATTCGTGCCAAGTCCGACAATGGTCGAAATGCCGTTCACCGCTGTCACCGATACCGACGTGCGGATGGTCGATTGGCCCATCAAGTCGATCTTGGCGTTGAAGCCGGCAGCGATCGTGGCGGTGAGAACCACCGGCGTCACCTGATCGCCACCAGAAAACGTGATGGTTTTGAGACCGGCTGTCACCTCTTCGGAATAGCCGCCGGCGCTGCCGCCGGCCGTGCTCGGTCCGCCGCCAACGGAGACCGTTATGCCGGCGCGCCCTTCGCCGATCGAATAGAACTGGTCGGCAGTCACGGTGTCGTTGAAGGCGACACCGGTGAGAAACTGGCGGTTGGCGCCTGGCCGGCCAAGATCTTCGGTCAGCATCGTCGCGTTCAAGCCCTCATAGAGGCCTTGGGCCTGACCGACACCAACCTCCTGAAAGTCCGGATTCATCAAATTGACCCGGTGGCCACGGTCAGGGATGCCCGCATCGACAAACAGATCTTGATGGAGCTGCAGCGTCATCGCCGGTGTGAGAACGCCGGAAGTAGATCGAAACGCGATGTTTTCGCCGGCCCGATCGAAGCTGTAGCCAGCGGCCGTCATCCGTTCGAATGGATCGTGGCCGCCCAGATCGTCATGCGCGAAGTAGTCGTTGTCGATCATGTCCTGGCTATGAGCCCGCGCCACACTGAGCAGCGTATCGTTCATCGCCAGCGGCTGCTTCATGGCCGTGGAGATGGTCTCGTCGGCCGGGACCCCCTCATTGAGGCTGATGCCATATCGTGCGGCCTCCGCAGCAGGGTCGAGCCGCGCGCGATTGACCAGCTCCAGGACTGCCTGCTCGATAGCACTCTGATTGGCCATGGCCTTTCCCCATTCAGTATTGTCCGAGTATTATGTTAGGCAAAATATTGCCGAACACCAGTCGGCTCGGAGCGGGCCTGCGCAAAAAGCCTTGCCGCCAACGCGTGAACCGAAGCTGACATGGCTGACTGGTCGCGGGCATCCTCGACAAGGGCAGCTGGCCGACCTCGCCGGCGCATGTTCTTGTTGGTAGCTATTGATCTTGTTGCTTTTTCTTCGATTTTTCTGGCGGAGGAAGTGTCCGACAGATGCTTGATTGCGCCCGACTGGCGAGTTATGCGGGCCTTTAGGGCCGCCAACCAAGGGACTTCAGCCTCAATTGCGTGACCTCTAATATAATATAAACTTGTCCGAGCGGGGCCTTTCCCGCTGTCGCAGTGGCCGGTGCAGAGATGCTTGGGTGGGAGGCGCCCGCACCGGCCATCCCCTTGGGCGTTTACCGAAGTCCGCCGCCCTGATTCCACATCGCTGGCCTTGGTTATACTTGTCACTGCGGAGCTTCGACGGTAATCTTGATCGCGGCATAGTAAGCCGCAACATTGGCGATGTCTTCATCGCTCAGCTTCTTGACGACGAGCGACATCATTGAACTCTTGCGCTCTCCGGCCTTGTAGGCCATCAGCGAGTGGACGAGATAGTCGTACTTCTGACCGGCGATATTGGGCGCTTCGCCGCCGACGGGCATAGCTCTGCCGAGGCCATCCTTGCCGTGGCACGATTGGCATTTCGCCATTACTTTCCCGCCGGCGATGCTGTCGCCTGCTGCTTGCGCAAATGACGAGGTGACCACGAGGGCAGTCAGGCCAGGGATCAAACCACGCATACTGTTGATCATCGAAGTCCTCCCATCGGTTCACGAACATATGTCTTTGCCATTTGCTCCCAGTTCGCGGCCTCTATAAGTGCTTGTCGAGCAGCGGCTCTGTACCCTTCGGCCGTCGGAACTTCCTCACCAACTCGACCGTAGTGGCTTCGACCGTGACACGCCCGAGCACCTGCACGGTGACACGGCCCAGACCCTCGTCGACAAAGACGACATCGCCCTCGAATCTCATCCTGTCGCCTGGCTTCGCCTTTGGATCGACGATCGAACAGGGATTGTTGGCCGTAAGGATGTGCAGGGTCACGCGATCGTCGATGCGTTTGCCCACAGTGGCGAAGATTGCCACCCTGTCACCGATATTGATTTCCCGCGCCATGGATAGATTCTGGCGCGGCGCGGCTGGCAGTCAAGGGCTTGCTAATATGCGCGACAGTAATCTGATCGAGCGCCGAGCGGCGCGTTCAAGACGGTGGATGACACGCCTTCAAACCCGATTTCTTCCGCAACCTCACGCCAGCGCCGCCGGCCACCAGCAGTCCGCCGCGTGCCCCCACGCGACGGACCTCCTGATGGGAGCGGCTACATCCCAAGGGAATCAACCGCTTGTAGTGTATTGTGAACTGCGGGATCGCGTTAGCCTATGGTGTGATCGCGCAAGTAGGTGCGGGTCGAGGAGATCACGCCGAAGGTGAAGAGGCGGTGATCAAACCGGCCAATGCCATACCGATGGCAATTTCCCTCCGAACCGGAATAGTTTTCAGTTACGGTTCGGCGGCTTGTAGCTCTCCCATCGCGATAGATGGGTCTCGATGTCGAAGCGGGACGCCTGGAAGTTGGTCCCGGCGATGACATTGGTTTTGCCGTCGATCAGCCGATACAACTCGTCCTCGACATCGTCGACAGGGTGGGTCGATCGCACCACCCGCAGCCATAGCGATCGTGCTCGATCGCAAACGTCCTTGACCCGGCTCATTTCTTCCTCCCGTGCTCGGTCGGTGCGTTCAAGTTGCGCCTGACCTGTGATCCCGTCAATGTCTTCGCATCCAGATCTCGTCGTCCTTCAATCGAGTTTCGCCAAAGCTTCGCCCCCGCAAGGGCGCGCTTGACGATTTCAGCCCCGGCAGCGACACGGCGCCGAGCCTATGGCTCGCTACAGGGCCAATCTTCAGGCCTCGTCAAGCCAGAAGGCAACTCGGTCCGGGCGTCTCCGCAAGCCATGTTGATCTGCCACTGGGATAGACCCGCCGAATTGGAAAGATCGAGGCCCTCGATACGGGTCAGAAAGAAAAAAGCGCGGTCAAAGTCTATCGGCGCGGTGAACGTCGCTCCTCGGAAGTCCGCCCGCGCGAGATTGGCAAACGAAAAGCGGCTGCCGCTGATATCGGCGTGATGGAACTGCGCTCGCCCCAATTCCGCCTTTGTGAAATCAACATTGGTCAGATTGGCGTCCTGGAAATTCGAGCGCTGCACTTCCGCGCTCGTAAACACAGCGCCCTGCGCGTCCATATGGCTGAAGTCGGTCCTGTAGGCCTCGATTTTGTCGAACCGGGCGCCTTTGGCGGTCGAGTCGGCCAGGGAAGCACGCACAAGCGTTGCCTTCTCAAAATTTGCCGCAAGGAGATTGCTGTTCCTGAGGTCGGTCGAAGTGAAATCAACACCGATCAGGTTCGCCCCGCTCAGGTCCTGGCCTTCTAGGATGAGAAGCTTTTTGTCACAGTCCTGCCAATTGACGCCAGGCGTCGCGGCTGCGTCGCAATCTTGAGCGGCAGTGGCGTTCTGCCAAGCAACTACAATGCAAACCGCTAGAACCAAGCCGGATGTGCCGTAAGCTCTGGTTCGCCTCAAAGTCATTGTTGCTGGACCTCTGCTACTCGCCGACAATCAACCTTACCACATCTGCTGACACTCGAAAGCGACGGCATTTTGCCCGCTAATCCCGCCTAGTCCCCACAGCCAAATGAAAAGCCCGCCACCGTGAGGCAGCGGGCCAAAATGAAAACCGTTTTCGATTTCAGTAGTGGTCTGGCTGCTCTGCCATTTCCCCTGCGTCTTGCTCGCCGTCTTCGAACCACACAGATGCGACCTTCATGCTCAATCGCTGGTCAATATGGTTCGTCCAGCCAAGCGATGGCTCGCTGTCCTCCCATGTTTCGCCAAGCTGACCGCCTTGCGCCTCGTCGTTGGTGTCGCCGCCATACTCGTTTTCGGCCTCGCATTCGTCATGACCTGGGAGCCTTGGGCGATCGCCCGCCCAATCCTCTTGCGAGCCGCTACGCAGTTCAATGGCGCCCATCATTGGCTCGTCGTCGCCGCCGTCTTCTAGATCGCAATCGGCTTCCATGAGATCCAGCGCCGTTATCAGGCTCATGGCGCGGTCGAGGTGATCGTTCAGGCGCTTCTGGACTGACTGGCGCCATTCGCGAGGGTCCATTCCCTTGGGCATTCCAAGGGGCTGTAGAGTGGGCGTGTGAGCGTTCATTGCCCGATCTCCCTCTGCACCTGATCAATAACGCGGCCACCAGCGGCGCCCAGGGCGTTCGCGGCGCGCAGCAGTCGGCGTGCAAGGTGAAGACGCACGACGCGCGTGCGTAGGGCCGCTGCGGCAAGCAGCAGGCATATGGCGAGGTGGATCATTTCCCTGTCTCCTTCGGTTGCATTTTCCTTGGGAAACGCATTGGGAAGGAGGCAAACGGCGCTGACAAATACCTTACAAAATCAGCCTGTTAGGCGATACATCTGGCGGAGGAAGTGGGATTCGAACCCACGGTGAGCTTGCACCCACGCCGGTTTTCAAGACCGGTGCCTTAAACCGCTCGGCCATTCCTCCGTCGTGATTTTTCAATCACTTAGGCTTTGCGCTGCTGGCCGCTTTTGACCTGTTGGCACCGGATTGGCACCGAAGGCGTTCCCGACTGGTTCGCGCTTCATTCCTGTAAAGCGGCATTGAGGGCCGCGTCAACCACCGCTGCGGCGCCTTCCTGCTGTCCTGGCAGCAAGTGCGCATAAATGTTCAGCGTCACCGATGGGTTCGCATGGCCGGCGCGGGCCGAGACGACATGCACAGGAACGCCGCTGCGCAATAGATGCGTGATGTGGGTATGCCGAAGGCCATGGAAGGTGACTTGCGGAACGCCTGCGGTTTCGGCTTCACGAGCGAACTCTTTCGAGAACGGGCGAGGGGTCCGAATGCGACCGTCCCATGTCGGGAACGCCAGATCCTTCTCATCCTTGCCCATGCCGAGTTTCAGACGATGCTCAGCCAATTCCTTGCGGTGCCGGCGCAGCTCGACCACCAGACGCGCGGGCAGGGCGATCGTGCGGCGGCTGCGGTCGGTCTTCGGTTCCTTGATGGCAATACCGGCCTTCGTTTCCTCGACGACTTGGACAACCTGAAGCGTGGCGCGGTCGAGATCGATATCCTTCCACCGCAGAGCCAGCACCTCGCCACGGCGCATTCCCGTCGACGCAGCCATCAGCACCGGCATGTAGATCGAACGGCCTTTGAGGTGGCCTAGGAGGGCTTTCAATTCGTCGTCATCGAGCACTTGGATTTCTTCGCGGCGCACCTTGGGCGTCGTCTGCACAGCCGCCATCGGCGATTGGCGCAGCTTCCTTGCCTTCACCGCTGACGACAGGATTTGCGAAAGCAGCCGGTGAATGTGCTGGATGGTTTGCGCGGCCAAGCCGCCCTTGCCATCGCGGCGCCCGGCGGTGCGCAGATGCTCATAGAACTGATCAATCCGCGTGCCGTCCAGCTTCTGCAGCGCGACGGCGCCGACCTGCGGGATGATGTGTTGCTCCACGATCTCGCCATAGCGCTCCAACGTCTTCGCCGCCGTCTTCGATGGCGCGATGGTCTTCAACCAATGCCGCGCATATTCGGCAACCGTGGACATGGATCGCTCGACGAACGTGCCTTCGTCGATTTGATTGAGGCGCTTGGACAGCTCGGCCTCGGCTTCCTTTTTGGTGCCCCGAACGGTCGCGAACTGTGTCAGTCGTTTGCCGGTAACAGGGTCAGTGCCGAGATCGAACTTGAGGCGCCAGGAGGCTTTGCCGCGCCGCGTGATGTTACCGCGCATCGTCGTCGCTCCTCGTGCTGTCAGCGCGAACGCGTAGGATGTCGATCTCGCGGACCATTGCAGTCAGATTGATCACGAGCGCCCTGCGGACGCCGTCGACACGCACACTGCCTGCTTCGCGCCACGAGTATTCGAAGCCCAGACCGCCACCGGAAAGCGGAGCAGCCATAAATCGCGGCTCGGAGCAGAAGCAGAGTTCTTTCGTACCCTGCCGCCCGCGCGCCTCTTTGAAATGCCGAAAGATGTCGGCCCACGAGTCCCGGATGAACCCCACGACCGACGTAGGATCAATACCGAATTCCGCCAATTCCAGGCAGAAGGCCCACTGGTAAACCTGCTCGTCGTGATACCAAATTTTGGTCCCGCGACCAGGGTTTGACCCGAGCGGAACGCCTAGCCTTTTTAGATGCTTCAGCCTCGCGCGGAACGCCTTCTCCTGCACGTTTGAGTCGAGGCCATACATCCCGGCAAGAACCGCTTCGGCCGCTGAATAGGTCAGCATCATTTCCGTTTCCTCTCCCAACCCGTGGCGCTACGTCCCGCGCCGTCATTGTTGGTTAGTGTAAGTGCGCACTTGACGTTTGTAAAGCCCTCGCTTAGTTATTAGTGCATTCTTACACTAACCCGTTCGGGATGGTCCCGACGGGAATGAAACGGAGAAACTGACTATGACTGCAGTTACCGAAAATGCCCGTCAAACCATCACTGTCGCCGAAGCGGCCCAAGCTCTCGGGATTGGACGTAACGCCGGCTACGAAGCCGTGCGCAGGGGTGAGATCCCCATCATCAAGATCGGGAAGCGACTGTTGGTCCCGAAGGCGGCGCTCGACCGCATTCTGAAAGGGGAGGCGGCATAATGGGCCAGACCGACCTCGATCCCAACTTCGTCATCCAGGAGGCGGCTCGTTTCATTGTCGAGACGCCGAAGGCGCAACGGCCTCGGCCGGCCGTCGTCGAGTTGAGAGAGCGCTACCCGCTCGACCTGCACGGCGCTTGTGAAGCTGTCCGCCTTGCCAATCTCATCCGGGCAGGAGGCGCAAATGCGAGCGGCACCTGAAATGCGAAAGCCCGCCGGCCAGGGCGAGCTTCGCGAAGACATTCAAAGCAGCAATGACATCGACAATATCGCGAAGCCCCTTTCCAAGCAACAGCGCTGGCGCAATCGACATCCTGTCGCGGCATGGGCGCACTCGGCGACGCAATCGGCGATCAGGAGGGGCATCATCGCTCCGCAAGCATGCTCTCGCTGCGGCGCCGCCGAGGCCGAAGCCCATCATCCCGATCACCGGCAACCACTCCTTATCGAATGGCTTTGCCGCAAATGCCATAAGGCTGAACATCGCCGGCTTCGGCAAGGCGGTGCGGCATGACAGAGCAAATTCAACCGGGATTGAAAAAGGTCCGGGGCATGGCGCAAGCCTCGCTCGACATGATCGAGGCGATGCACAAGATCGCCGAGGAGATGCAGCCGATCACCGGCCGAGGCATCGGCTACAAGCTGTTCACGGCCGGGCTGATCTCGTCGATGTCGACCAACGACATGCAGAAGGTCTATCGCCTCCTGCGGATTGCGAGAGAGCAAGACGACATCCCGTGGGATTGGATCGTTGACGAGACCCGAGAACTGGAGCGGGTTTCGACCTGGGACGACCCTGCGCAGTACGCCCGCGTCGTCGCGCTGTCCTATCGTCGCGACTTCTGGAACCAGCAGCCATATCGCGTCGAGGTGTGGTCCGAGAAAGGGACCGTTCGCGGCGTCCTGAAGCCGGTGCTCGACCACTACGCTGTCGGCTTCCGTGTCATGCACGGCTTCGCCAGTGCGACCACGGTCAACGACATCGCCACAGATGATGACGGGCGACCTCTGATTGTCCTCTATGCCGGGGACTTCGATCCCAGCGGCATGTACATGTCCGAGGCCGATCTGCCGCGGCGCCTCGTTGAGTATGGCGGTGCGCACGTCAGGTTCCGGCGCATCGCTCTGACACCAGAACAGACGCAAGGCCTACCGTACTTCCCTGCGTCCGACAAACGCACTGACAAGCGCTACGACTGGTTCGTCCAGAACCACGGGGCGCATTGTTGGGAACTTGATGCTATGGACCCGCGCGACCTGCGCGAGTGCGTGCAGCAGGAGATCGAAAAACTCATTGAGCCGGAAGCCTGGGCTCGCTGCGAAACGGTAAACGCGGCCGAGCTGGAATCCCTGCAGACGATCCTGTCGGGCTGGAGGGCGACGGGATGAACCGCAAGCCGCAGCCGCCGGGCGAGCACTGGACGAAGCTAATCCGGCGCACCCATGAGGAGCCGGCTTGGCGGGCTCTCAGCACGACGGCGCAGGCCTTGTATCCGTGGCTGAAATTCGAATGGCACGGCGTTGAAAACAACAACAACGGCAAGATCCGTCTGAGTGTCAGGCAGGCGGCTGCCCGGATGGGAATCCGACCGGGCACCGCAGCAAACGCCTTCCATGATCTCCAGCGCAAGGGCTTCATTGTCCAGACCGAACAAGCCTGCCTTGGCGTTGAGGGTGCAGCGAAGTCGCCTGCCTATGAGCTCACCGAATTGAAGATGCCGGGCACACAGGGTGACGGGAGGAAGCTCTATCGCGAATGGCAACCCGCCCGGGATTTCCATGTGCAAACGACCGGCTCGAACAACCCTCTTGGCCGCAACGGAAAAACAAAACCCTGTCACGAAAAGCGTGACGGTCCTGTGTCGAAAAGCGTGACGGAAAGGGCGAGCCTGTGACGAAAACCGTAACACGCTGTGTCGAAAACCGTGACGAAATAGGCCATTCGACCAAACAAACCGTCACGGAAAGCGTGACATCCTTATCCTACCATATCCCCAACGGTGCCCCGGACCCGCTCGACCTCCTCGCCGAACATCTTCGAGGCCTTTCCGACCAAGTGGCCGCCGCCGTGACACTGGTGGGCACTATGCGGGCCGAGCGTGACGCGACCGCAGCAGACGAGCAGTTTCCAGACGACCTAATCGACCTCGCCGTCGCGGCTCAGGAATTCGACATGGAAAAGGACACGCTCCGCAAGCTGTGTCGCGACAAGCGCATCGGCGTCAAACACGCCGGCACACGCTGGATGGTCAGCGTCTCCAAGCTGCGAAGCCTTCGTCAGAGCAGATAGCGTCGTCGCGTTTGTCGCGTTTTAGGGGCTTCGTTCGTCGCGTTTCGCAGTGCACCCTCAATCCAACAACGAACACCCAAGGGAAACCTCAATGGCCTACGACGAACGCTACACTGGCATGTATGGCCGCACATTTGACGATAGCCGGCGCCTGGCACGAGAGGCGGCCGATCGCAACGCTCCAGGCTGGCAACGCGCGATCGAGCTCACCAACGCCACAGAGCACGGCGTGACCATGCAGCAGTTTGGCGCCGCGCCTGACGCAGCCGACATGCTGCCCGACGCAGCTCGCACCAAATTGGTGAGGCTGCGCGAGACGCGAGAGGATGCCCTTAGCGCCTATCGCGGTCTTGATGATGCGTTTCGTCACGCTCAGTCGACACGGACCGAGGCGCAGTTGCTTGTCCGCAAGCTGACTGATCCTGAAACGGCGATGACGATGGGGTATCCCCGGCCTGTCCGAGACAGCGATGGCAGCGACCCATCGTATGTCGTCGAGGCTCGCGCCAAGTTGGCGGCGGCGGAAGCAAGCCTGGCACAGATCAACACGCGCCGCGATGTGCTCGCTCATAAGCAGCAGCAGGCAACGGCCTTCGTCGAGCGCTCAGAGCGCTATCTGGCAGCCGCGTGGCCTGGCCAGCCGTTCGAGGCCTTCACCGGCAAGTTGCGCAAATTCGCTACCGTCGATGCCGCACGCGCCGAACTCGCCAGCCTGAAAGGCGAAATGGAAGCTGCATGGGTCGCACCCTGGCCGAGCGCGGTAGCCAAGCAGAAGATCCGCGCCGAGATCGGCAAGCTCGCAGCAAGGGGCAAGCCCGGTGTCGACGCCGTTGTCAACCATGGCGACGAAGTGCGGTGGCCGACGCAAGCCGTAACGATTCCAACTTTCAAAAGCGACCTTGTCGGCTGGCTAGGCAAGGGCCAGACCGCCGACGCGCTCGGGCTTATTTGCTGGGCAATAGGCGACCAGATCGCCAAGGCACTCGACAAGGAGATCGACGCCGTCGCCAACGACGGGATCGCGATGGACGATGAGCAGCGCAATGCCGCTCTCTCCAGGCTGTCCGACCAGATCCTTGATGTCGAGCGTGCCGAAGTCTCCCTGGCCGAAGCGGCCGGCATCGATCACCGACCGGATGCAGACGTACGAGCACTGCTCGGCATCGTCGGCCCGGCCATCGAAGACTGAGGTTTCATGCATGGTGCGGTCCTTCACCATCGAGCAAGAGCCGGGCGAGGCCATGCGCACCGCCCGGCTCACCTATTCAGCAATGGCGCAGTCACGCTTCAGAGACGTGGCAGCACCACGCGGCCAGGTTCGTTGTTTCCGGCCTGGCCGCATCCATCCCATAGGAGCCCGGCAATGATCCCCACAACCTTCCCCCCGCGTTGGCGCGCCGCAGTTGAGCGCGGCGATGCTTCCGGCTTCAACAGCGCTGAAGATGTCGTCGCGTTCTTCGATGCGACATCCAATGCCGGCTGCTTCTTCAGCCTCTCGGATGACCAGCGCGAGCATGTAGCAGACCTGCGCAGCCGAGATGACCTAGCGAACCTGTTCACGGCAAGCGCACAGGCCCGACATGCCAGAGAGCGCAAGGCTGACACCATCCAGGCTAATGCAGCCGCGCCCCGCTTCATCCTCGGCCGCACCACACCAGACCATATCCCGACGCTCAGCGAGTTGAAGCCAGAGCTTGCGGCTATCGACGCCGAGATCAACAGGATGCCCAAGGCCACGTCATGGGCGAAGGCTGTCTCGCGGACCAACGCCCGGCTCGATGCCCTGCACGATCACGGGAAGGCCTGACCGATGAACACGAATGGCGCGGCCAAGGACATGGGAATCTCCTCAATGGCTTTGCGTCGCGGGCGGACCGGCTTCCGGGCTGGTCCGCCTGCATCGCGTCTCCGGGTCCTCCCGGCCGGTCAAACTGTATGCGGGGCGGCTGAGCACATGACACCTCTAGGTGCAGATTCAAAAATGTCGTTTCCGTTTCCGCTTGGGAAGGCAAAGCCGTGAATTTCAAGACTTTGACTGTTACCGCTTCGGAAGTCGGGGATGTTCTGGATCTCACCGATCGGCGCATTCGACAGCTTGCCGAGGAAGGTCTGTTTCCGCGCGAGAGCCGAGGCAAGTACGGCTTGCGTGACTGCGTGCTGGCCTACATCGCCAGCTTGGCAGATGGCGCCGATTCCGACGATTTACGGCGCGAGCGCATTGCTCTGATGAAGGCTCAGAGGCGCCGCATCGAACTGGACAATTTCGACCGCGAAGCAACCGAACATGACCTCGATTTTCAACTGTCGGTCGTCAGCGTTCTGGTGGCGTGGTGGCAGCTTCAACAAAGTCCGGTCGGCTCTTGGCTACATCAAAAATGTACCGAACTAGGCTATGGAAACGACGCGGTCCTCATCGCCGGGGCGGTCGAGGGCTGGATGATCGGGCTTCGTGCCCAAATCGAGACGGACCTCCGCAAGGCGGTCGACGCGGCACGCCGCAAGAAGATCGTTATCAAAGATTTCGACACCCTCTACCGCCTGCTCGGCAAAGGCAAAGACCCCTATGCAAACGACTACGACCAGGCGGAACCGCCCACGGCGGCGCGCGCATGATCGCGACCGACAAAGCCAACAAGAAGTGTGACATGTAGATGGCCAAGAACACGATCACGCAAAGGATTGCGCTGGACGGTGGCGACACCATCGAGAAGCAACTGAAGGCGCTCGGCGATGCCGGCGAGAAGGCGTTCAAAGACATCCAGGCAGCCGCCAACAAAGCGAATTTCGACAAGTTCGCGGCCTCGCTCTCCAAGGTCAAAGGGGACCTTGTGACTGTCGGCAAGAACCTAGCATTGCTCGGCACCGGCCTGGCGGTCGCAGCGGGCGGTGCTGGTGTGGCACTGTTCGGCTTGGCCAAGTCTTCCGGCGAAGTTGCCGACAATGCCGGGAAAGCAGCCGAAACGACGGGTTTGCAGACCGAGGCTTTCACCAAACTCCAATTCGCCGCTGAAATGGCCAACGTCTCAAACGAGCAGTTCGTTTCGGGAATGGGCAAACTCAACAAGGCGATCGCCGAAGCGGCCAAAGGAACCGACAAGGCCGGCGACACGATCGACGCGACCGGCGTATCGGTGACCCGTTTCGGCGCCAAGACCAAGGATGCTGCAAAACAGGTCGACACCGCCGGCAACATCTTCACCAAGCTCGGCGTCAAGGTCCGCGACGCCAACGGCAAACTGCGGACCAACGAAGCGATTTTGCTTGATGTGGCCGACGCCTTCGCGCGGATGCCGGACTCGGCGTTGAAGAGTGCGCTTGCAATTGAGCTTTTCGGCAAAGCGGGCGCCGAGCTTTTGCCCTTCCTGAACGAAGGCAAGGCGGGATTGTTCGAACTCGGCGAGCAGGCCAAGAAACTCGGCGTCACCCTGACCGATGCACAGGCGGCGATCGGCGACGACCTCGGCGACAGTCTCGATTCGGTGAGTAAAGCAGCTGCCGGTGCGCGTCTTCAACTCGGCCTGATTTTCGCGCCTGGTCTGACCGCTCTGGCGAATGGCTTCGCCGACCTCATCGCCAACAACCGCGATGCACTGGTCCAGTTCGGCCAGGTCATTAATCAGAAAGTGCTGAGCGTCCTCGGCGATCTTCTGCACCTGCTTTCCGGCAACTCAGCCGCGGTCAAAAACCCTTGGATCAAGGAGTGGTCGGCTGCCGTCATTCAATTCGGCAACGATGTCTCAGGTGTTTTCACCGGCCTGATCTTGCCGGCATTCAAGCTGCTTCGCGAAGGGGCACAGTTGGTTGCCGATCAGATCAACCGGATTTTCGGAACCGACATCACAGCCGGCGAGTTGGCGCTTGGCGCGGCCATCCTGTCAGCCGTGGGTGCGTTCACCCTGCTCGGCTCAACCATAGGCGCCGTTGTGGCCGGTATCGGCCTTCTGGCAGGAGCGGTGGGCGCCGTCCCGTTGGCAATTGCGGCTGCGGCTGTTGGCGCAGGTATCGCCATCGCCGTTTTCTGGGAAGACATCAAAGCCGGCGCCGCAGCGACCTGGCAGTTCATCACCAGCGGCGCTGCGGCAGCTTGGCAAGCGATCGTGCAGGGCGCGACTGACTTGTGGTCGCAGATCGTCGGCGCCTTTCAGACGGGCCAGCAATCGGCCGTGGACGCCTTCAACGGCATTGTCGACGCCATTGTCGCAGCATGGGGCGGCCTGGTCGAAAGCCTCGGATCGATCGCGCAGCAGATCGTTGACAGGATCGCCGGCTGGTTCGGCACCTTGCCGCAGCGGATCACCAGCATCTTCAACAGCCTGGTCAGCATCGCCAGTGGCGTGCTCAGTCGCATATCGTCCCTGGTCGATAGCATTGTTTCGAAAATCCAGTCGGCCATCAATCTGGCGAAACAGCTTGTCGGGCTTGGCGGCGGCGACAGCGGCGGCTCGTCGGCCTCTGGCTTTGCCGGCGGCGGCTCGGTTCGCGGTCCCGGCGGGCCTCGCACGGATTCGATCCTGGCGCGGCTTAGTGCTGGCGAATATGTCATCCAGGCAAAAGTGGTGAGGCAACTCGGCGTTGATTTCTTCCACAAGCTGAACAACGGGTTCTTGCCGGCGATGGACAGCTTCCGGGGCTTCAGCCTTGGCGGGCTGGCTGACAATTTCAACCGATCCATGCAGATCCCGCGCTTCGCCGCTGGCGGCCTCGCCGAGTTGGCGCCTGCGGGCGGGGCCAGCAAAATGGTTAGCCTCAAGCTCGATTTCGGCCTCGGTCCCAACGACGTCTTTGACCTGATCGCCGCCGATAACAGCGGTCTGAGGAAACTGCAGCGCTTCGCCGTCGCAAGCTCGCTGCTGTCGAACGGCAGAAAGCCGAGGCGCGGATGACCGAGAAACTTGAAGCATGGTGGCGCGCACCGCCCGAGCATGCCGAACGCGTCGAGCAGAATCGCCAAGCGTTTATGGCGCAGTTCGGCGACTTCAAAGCCGTGGCATCGAGCGGGATGTGGCTGGGTTGCTCGCCGGACGGGCAGTACCTCGGGCTCCAGTTCGATCTACCGGACGGAGTCCACCGGATCGCGCTTCCCTGGCAGGATGTAGACGCTTTCTTCACCGAGCTGGCCGGGGCGATGGAGTATATGGGCCTGCGCCAGCTTGCCCATGTCGAGCCGGGCGGCAAGGCATGATCGCCTGGCTCGCCTTCACCCTTTCCGCCGCCGTCGTCCTGGCGCTGGCCTGGCCCTTCTAGGAGATCACCCATGTTCATTCACATGCTAGGCGGTCGCGGCAAGGGCGCCGTGGTCTCAGTCGGCGGCGGCAATGGCGACAGCGACGGCGGGTTTATCGACCCGCCAATTGTCACAACCACGGCCAGCGGCAACACGACTGTCACCGGCAAAGTGAAACCCGGCTCGTTCGGGAAATTCGTTTATCCCATGGCTTCCATTGCCGCCGGCCGCCAATACACGTTCCGCACGACCGCCAGTTTTTCCCAGCTCTCCAAACAGGGCAAGCTTGCAATGGTCGGGTTTGGGGTCAAGAACGGGAATGACTTCCATCTTGCCGGCCTGCGCGGTGACGGCTCGACCGGCTGCACGGTCTATGAAGTCTACGGCACGCCCCCTAATGGCTGGAACAAGGAAACAGGCCACACAACGGCAGATAGCGGCGCTCCGGCCCATGGAACGCAGTACAGCGCCTATCACCGGCTGACGACCTCCGCAGACGGCACCACGGCCGATTATGCCACGTCGGACGATGGCGTGGCCTGGACCGAGGAGCTTTCCGACTTCGCCTTGACGCCGTTCACCAATGTCTCGGGCGTTGCCACGTTCGGTATTGCACTTTGGTTCAACAACTCAGACGCCGGGCCATTCTCGATCCTCATCGATCAGTTCGCCGACGCAGCGGCGCCGACATATTTGCTTGATGGTCTTTCGCCGTCCGGTGCGTGGTCCATGTCACGCGATCTGTTGACTTCGTTCGTCGGCGGCTCGCGCTACACGGGCACGTCAAGCGCCTCTTCTTTCAACGATCAGACCGGGCAGGGTTCCCGAAATATTGCGGCGTCTCCTACGAACATATCGGTCACTACGGCTGGGCCGAACAGTCGAACCTGCCTCCACTTCGATAACGTCAATCAGCTCATGACCGGCGGGGTTATGTCCAGCCTCATAACGGCCACGGCGGGCTACCTGATCGCGTCGTATGCAGAGTGGTCGGCCAGCGGCTCTAACAACCTTGTTTTCGGCGACGGCAATACCAACTTCGGCATCTATCTGAATTCGAGCAAGGTCAACGCGTACAATCAAGGGGCGTGGGCTCCGGGGTCCGGCTCGGGTTTCGCGCAAGGGAGTCTCGGCACCTGTCATGTCGTCGAGTGGCGGCACGAGGGCGGCAACCTCTACTGCCGTCAGGACGGCGGTTCGTGGTCGGCAGCGACGGGCTCTGGCAACACCACGCTCACCGGGGCAATCAACTTCGGCGGTAAGGGCGGTTCCGGTCAGGCGGCCATTAATCTCTTCGAGGCCGTCTCGTTCTCCACCATCCCGGCAACCGGCGTTCAAGATGCTGTCGTGGCGAACATGAAGACGTGGATTGGAGCTTAGGTCACCAGCGTCTACAGGCGCGTTGTCCAGTCTGGTGCATCCGCCTGCACGAACAGATAAATGGCGACCAAGATCAGCACCGCCGCCAGCAACAGCACAATCCAGAGCGTGAGTTTCGTTCGGTTCATGAGGCGGTAGGTAAGCTGTCACCGCCAGCGCCGCAATTCAAATGGCCGTGTGTTGCGCTACGGCTGGGTAGCGAAACCTTATATTAGATTTTGCTAAAATACGGAACGTCCAACGGACGATACCGGAACTAAAGCGGTTACGTCAGACCTTAGTCCAATAGAAAAGGCCCACTACCGTCGTGCCAATCTCACCCCGGCACCGCCGCCATTCTCGGCGATGAACTCGACGCCGGCAGATTCGAGGGCAGTGCGCATTTTGTCGACACTGCTCACGCGGGCGTCCTGGCCGGCCTCAAAACGATTGACGGTATTCCCTCCAACTCCGGCCGCTTTGGCAAGATCGAGGGTGCTCCAATTGAGGGCTGCACGCCCCATGCGACATTGAACTGGCTTCATATGGTGTTTTTATCACCAAACATTATTGACATCAAATCGGGTATGGCATTACCGTTAATGGTGTAAATGTCACCATTTGGAGTTACCGCAATGCCGAAACTCACGTTTCCGGCTGCCGGCGAAGCTATGCCAGCTGCCGAAGTGATAGCAATCATCGGAAGGTTTTCCGGCCAAATGCTGCTCGTCCAGCGGAGGCTGACATGACCTACGCCGCAATATGCCTGCTGCTGGCCGCAGCGGCGCTCCGCACGCGCCTTGGGCGCCTGCACCTAGCATTGAGGCTCCTTCGCCTCTCCAACGCCCTGCACGACGCTGGCGCCCGCATAATCGACAATGCGGAGGCCGACCGCCATGGATGACCTCGATCTCACCAAGAAGGCCGAGGCCTACGTCGCGGCATCGCTGGCCGCTGATCCCGAAACCCTGCTCGTGCCGCTCACCAACCGGAAGGCCATCGCGGATTCGATCGAAAGGCTGATCGATATGCTCGACGCCATGTCGCCTGATCCTGACCTTGAAGACACAGCCGACGACGAGCCGTGGCTTGGCTGGGGCAACGGCGGACCGCGCTTCTACAGCACGTTAAACGACGACGGTCGCGGCAGCCCTCACGATGACCGTGAAGCCGACGACAGCGACTTAGAGGAAAGCGGCGACGAGCACGACGCTTCCGCTACCGCCAATTGGTCAAAGGGCGGGCACTGGTGCGAAGACGTCGAGGAAGAGAACGAGCACGGCGGCGACATACAGGATGAGCCGCACGACGACCAGGGCGAGGCCGAGCCGTACCTAGGCTGGGGCAACGCCACCGGACAGACTGGCGTAGGAGTTGAAGGCTGGACTGCCACCGACAACGAGCAAGCGGGCTGGAATGGTGGTCTTGGCTTCACCGGAGAAGGTCACGACCAAGGCAGGGAAATGCTTCGCAGCCTTGGCCGACGTCGCACCGGTCGCGATCCCGATCAACTAACGATCATCGCGCCGGGCATAGCGAGGATAGGAAGATGGTGATTTCTCAGACCCTCGATGATCTGCAAGCGGACGCAAAGCACCTGCACGATCTGCTCGACGTCATCTGTGGCCGGGTTTTCGCCAAAGTCGACCACGACCGCGACCAAGCCGTCGATTCTATGCTCTGGATTGCCCGCGACCTTGCGGAGAAGATGGCCGGCGATGTGCCGGTGTCTCCCTGCCTTCCCCAGTGGCGCGGCGAGACCGCTGGCGAGTTGAAGCTGGTCGCGCCGGGGATTGTTCCCGTCGACGGGAAGTTTCAGAACGTTCCGAAATAGGTCCCGACGTCGGGACCTTTCTGCCGACAGTCGGCAAAATCTCTAACAACCTCCCGCCGGCGGGAGGTTCTGGCCCGCTGCCTCACGGTGGCGGGCTTTTTCATTGTGCCGTCTGGATAATAGCGCCCATCCAGCCGCCAACGAGGGCGCCTATCTTGCTGTATGTGTCTGAGCTGAGGCCACCTTCCGGCTTCGCCTCTACGGTTTCGCGGATGGAGTTACCGTCGAACGTTCCCTTCTCGACGGCAGCGATACCTTTGGAGGTAAGTTGGACGCCCGCATAGCCACCATTAACAAAAGCAGCTTGGCTAGTGATCAGCCCTTCGGCGTGCAACCAACTGACTACGTCAACAAAGTGGTGTCGCTTTTCTGTGTTGAGGTCCGTCATAACGTGGTCGGCCTCAAGACCCTGCCTCCGCAGCCCGCTAAGAACTAGCTTTGCGAGCACTCGCCCAATGACCTCATAGGACTCGGTAAGTGTCGCCATTTGCTGCCTCGCCAGTGTCGCGTCCATTTCGCATGGACTAGCCGATAGTTGTTGCAGGAAAGACTTGGCACCGCAATTGGCACCGGACACCAAGGGAAGGGCAGGGACGGGGTAGGATGACGGGCTGATGACGGCAAAGAAAAAGCCCGGAAAACCGGGCTATTCGGGACCGTCAAAGACCAGTAGGGATGGCTTTCACCACGTTTCAAGACCGGTGCCTTAAACCGCTCGGCCATTCCTCCGGCAGTCGCGGTCCACTGCTCTAGTGTGCTCGGCAAAGACCTGTCAACCGGCAGGCGTGTCCCGGCAGAAGTTGGGGAGGAGCCCTGCGGCAGGGGACGACATGACTTTCACGCAGCACGACGAAAAAAATCGTGACTTTTCAGGATGCTCAGCCAGGAGCCCCGCCACAATCTTGCCCGGTTCCGGCCACAATCGGTTAATACCGTGATAAACAATTCCTGCGCACAAAGGATCGGGGTTCAAGGCGTCGTTGGTTGATCGAGAGAGTGTGTTGGCTCCTCTGATGCTCAAGCGGCGTCTTGGCTGAGACTGTAGGGGACATCAGAAAAATGCAGGCTATGACGCGCCCGCGTCTTCGTCGCGCTGCTACCGTCGCGTTGTTGGCGGTCTCGGCTGCCTTGCTGGCGGCTTGCGCGTCGCAGCCTGAACCGAAAGCGATGGTCTACAAAAAGACCCGCTCCAAGGAATATTTCTCCGAATCCGAATATGGCGTGAAGGCAAGCCCGCGCGTGGCCTTCCGGGGCGGGCGTCTGCAGCGTGGCGGCGGCCGGGACCAGCTCGGCAAGCCCTACCAGGTCCGGGGCAGGTGGTATTACCCCAAGGAAGACAAGCACTACGCCAAGGTCGGTCTGGCCTCCTGGTATGGCGACGCCTTCCACGGCCGGCTGACCGCCAATGGTGAAGTCTACGACATGACGCATCTGACGGCGGCGCATCCGACCATGCCCCTGCCAAGCTATGCCCGCGTCACCAATCTCAAGACCGGCAGCTCGGTCATTGTTCGCGTCAACGATCGCGGCCCCTATCACGAAGGCCGCATCATCGATGTGTCGGAGCGCGCTGCCCAGATGCTTGACTACGCCAACATCGGCACTGCGCAAGTGAAGGTCGAATATGTCGGCCGCGCTCCGCTCGACGGCGATGACGATCAGTATCTGATGGCCTCCTACCATCCCGGCAACAGGGCGCCGGATCCGTCGGATGGACTGCCGACCGGCGTCATGGTCGCCATGAACGGGCCGTCGCCGAGCCTGCCTGTCGGTGTCGCCGCCGTACCGTTTCCGGGCCAGTTGACCGATTCAGGCCAATCGACCGATTCAGGGATGGTTCAGCCGGTCATGTCGGCGCAGACGCCGGCCTATGGCGATCTGGTGTTGCCGGATTTCGGCCCGATCGTGCCGGAACGCCCGGAGATCAACCTGCCGCCGCAATCGCCGTTTGCCGTGGCCTCGCTGTCCTATGCGGACGAGCGGGTAGAACGCGCCTCCAACGCCTTGGCAGCGCTCGGCGGCGACGGCATGTCACCGGCCGATGTGCTTCAATCGTGGAAGCGGCAGTCGCCACCGGCCGGTTCCGACTACGTAGCGGCGGGTTCGTTCGAGGATGCGGCGGAGGCCAGGCGCATTGCCGCTCAGCTTGCCGCATTCGGCAAGATCGAGATCCAGCGTTCAGAACTCGATGGCGAGGATTGGTATTCGGTCAATCTTTACCCCGATGGCCACCGCAATCTGGATGACTTGCTGCAGGCGGCCTGGTCGCATGGCGCGCCGGACGCACTGGCCGTGCGCAACTGAGCGGAAGCCAGTTCGTATTTGCGCAGCGCGGTTGATCCGCCGCGGAAAAAGCCCGATACTTTTTGCGGGCTTGCCGGACGTTCCGGCCAACGGGTCGAACATCATGCAACTGCGCTTGCTCCAGCCTTTCGCCGGGCTTCTGGTTTTTTGCCTGCTCTTGCTTTCCCTGGCTCCAGCCAGCGCGCAGCTTTTCGAGACCAAGGCCACGCAGGTCTTCATGATCGACGCCGAGACCGGGACGGTGCTGTTTTCGAAAGATGCCGACAAGGCGATACCGCCGGCTTCGATGGCCAAGCTGATGACAATGGAAGTGGTTTTCAACGCCATAAAGTCCGGACGCCTGAAGCTCGACGATACCTTCGTGGTCAGCGAAAACGCCTGGCGCAAAGGCGGTGCGCCTTCGGGAACATCGACGATGTTCGCCAAGCTCAAATCCTCGATCCGACTCGAGGACCTCATTCAGGGCGTAACGGTGCAGGCGGCCAATGACGGCTGCATCGTCATCGCCGAGGGCATGGCCGGATCGGAGGACAATTTTGCCGCGCAGATGACCGAACGCGCCCGCCAGATCGGCCTCAAGACATCGACCTTCGTCAATTCGACGGGCCTGCCGGCGGACGGCCAGCAGACCACCGTGCGCGAGTTGGCGCTGCTGTCCGTGCATCTGTGGCGCGATTATCCGGATTTCTATCGCTACTATGGCCAGAAGGATTTTACCTGGAACAAGATTTCGCAGCGGAACCGCAATCCGCTTCTGGCGATGGACATTGGCGCCGACGGCCTGGCGGTCGGCGCGAGCGAGGCGTCAGGCTTCGGCATCGTCGGTTCGGTCAGTCACAATGGCACGCGAGTGATCGCGGCGATGAGCGGGCTGGCCAGCGACAAGGAACGTGCTGAAGAGGCGCGAAAGCTGCTCGACTGGGGTGTTCGCTCTTTCGAGAAGACCGAAATCTTCGCCAAGGACGAGGTGGTCGGCGAAGCCCAGGTCTTTGGCGGCGCCAAATCCGGTGTGACGCTGAAGGCCAAGGGCCCGATCGAGATCTTCCTGCCGATCACCAACCGCGACAAGCTGACGGCCAAGATCGTCTACAACGGCCCAGTTGCAGCACCTGTGGAGGAAGGACAGCCGGTGGGGGCGCTGCGCGTCTGGATCGGCGACACGCTGAGCCAGGAGACGCCGCTTTTCGCCGCCGAGTCGATCGGCGTTGGCACATTGCCCCAACGCGCGCTCGACGCCGTCAAGGAACTGGCGATCGGCTGGCTGCGCTAGCGCCGTCGGCATAGACGTTTCCCCCAACGCGGACTATCTAGAGCGCAATAACACCCGCAAGCATGGCAAAGGCTTTTCGATTGGCGCGCGGATTTTTCATCACCTTCGAAGGCGGCGAAGGAGCAGGCAAGTCGACGCAGATCGAGCGGCTAGCCAGGAAGATGCGCGCCAAGCGATATGATGTCCTGCTCACCCGTGAACCAGGCGGCTCGCCCGGCGCCGAAGCGGTCAGGCATGTGCTGCTTTCCGGCGCCGCCGAACCGTTCGGGCCGAAGATGGAGGCGCTGCTGTTCGCCGCCGCGCGTTCCGACCATGTCGAGCAGGTCATCCGGCCGGCGGTCGAGCGTGGCACCATCGTGCTTTGCGACCGCTTCCTGGATTCCTCACGCGTCTACCAGGGCGTCACCGGCGGTATCGACCCGGCCTTCATGGATACGCTGGAGCAGGTCGCCATCAACGGCATGATGCCCGACATGACGCTGATCTTCGACATCGATCCGGCGGAAGGCCTCAGGCGCGCAACGCTGCGGCGCGGCGCCGAAGCAACCGCCGATCGCTTCGAGAAGGAGACGCTGGCTATCCATCAGGCCCGCCGAGAGGCGTTTCTGGCGATCGCCGCGGCCGAGCCGGAACGCTGTATCGTCGTCGACGCAGCCGCCGATCCCGACACGGTCGAGAATGTCGTCACCGCCGCGGTGTTCGCGGCGCTGGAGGAAAGAACGCCTTCGCGCAACAGGCAGGCAACGCCGGCATGATCTTCGAGCGCATCGCCCCCGAGCAGCACGACACGCTGGACGGCGTGCCCGAGCCATCCGAAACAGCCCGTCTGGTCGGACACAGGCAGGTCGCGGGGATGCTCACCGCCGCCTACCGTGCGGGAAAGCTGCCGCATGCGCTGATCTTCTCGGGGCCGGTCGGCATCGGCAAGGCGACGCTCGCCTTCCATCTTGCGCATCATCTCTTGAAGCACCCGGACTTCGCGCAAGCGCCGGAAAGTCTTGCCATTCCTGATCCGGCCTCGTCGCTGTTTCGCCAGATCGCCACTGGCGCGCATCCTTCGGTGCTGCATCTGACCCGCCCGCTCAACGACAAGACCAAGAGCTTCAAGACCGTCGTCACCGTCGATGAAATCCGCAAGGTCAGCCGCTTCCTGTCGCTGACCTCGCATGACGGCAGCTACCGGGTCGTCATCGTCGATCCGGCCGACGACATGAACGCCAATGCCGCCAATGCCTTGCTGAAGAATCTCGAGGAGCCACCGGCACGAACGCTGTTCATCCTGATCGTCCATGCGCCGGGCAGCCTGCTGCCGACGATCCGGTCACGCTGCCAGGTGGTGCGGCTGACACCGCTCGACGCCGACGAGCTGATGGCGGTGCTGGAAACGGCCGAACCGCCACCGCCGGACGACCCGGCGGCACGGGCGGCACTGGCCGAGCGGGCAGGGGGCAGCGCGCGCAGCGCGATCCTGCTGACGCAGTATGGCGGGCTGGAAATCGCCTCGACGCTCGATGCCCTGGTGGGTGCAAGAAAGGGCGATGTCGGCGGCGCGTTTCGCCTGGCCGAGGCTGTCGCCGGTCGCGACCAGGCGATCCAGTTCGACATCTTCAACCGCCGGGCGCTCGACCTTTTATCGGACGCGGCAAGCCAGGCTGCCCTGGCCGGCGATCTCGCCCGGGCCAAAACGCTGTCGGACACCTGGCATGAGGCGCTGGACGCCATATCCGAGACCGACACCTACAATCTCGACAAGAAGCAGCACGCCCTGACCATGATCGAGCGCCTGAACATCGCAATGCGGATGTGATGGTTCTTTGCGCAATCCGTTGGCCCAAAACCGGGGCCACTTTTGGCCGGCATGCACGGCCTTGGGATGGCTATCGCCATTCCGGGGAGGTTTGTCGGCATGGGCGGTCCGCTTTCAGGCGCCCGCCGTGTTCTCCTCCAGCAGTCGGATCGCGGCTATTCGGGGCGCCGTGCGTGCTGGCTCGCTCGCTGCACCGCGAGCGCGGCATCATACTTTGCGCGATTGGCCCAATAGATGGTGGCGAACAGCAGCGCCTGGTCGCGGAAAGGAACGTGATCCACCGTATCCGTGGCGGCCTCGGCTTCGATCCAGTCGGCGTGAAAGTCGGCGGCTCCCATCCTGTCGCCGCCGAGAGCCATCTGCTGGAAGCGATACATATGGTCCTCGATATCGAGGTAGCGATCGGCCCAGACGATCGACCATTGCCGGTTTTGCATGGTGAATTTGCGAATCCAGCGCTCGCTCAGGTCCATGTCGCCTTCGGGTTTGGAATACATGACATTCCGACGCGCTTCGAGCAATGTGTTGGTGGCGACGACTTCATTTTCGCGCCACAGGAGCCGCATGGCCGGATCGTTCAGAAATCGGTCTGCGTAAATGGGATGAGGAAACGCGCTTTCTCTCAGCCCATCCATTTTGAAATAGACCAGCAGTTCGGAAGCCACGCTCGCTTCGAGTTCGTTGCGCTCCATCTTGCCGTGGAAAGCCTCGAATCCGATACCCGGAATGAAGGGCATGTGCGCGGCGTGCCAAATTTCGTGCAGGAGGTAGAGATCCTCGATGGCCGCAGCCGCATAATCATCCCGGCGCATCGTCAGCCCCCACCAGGTGCAGAAGTGCGCGCGCTCCAGGCGGTCGTTGGTGGTCTCGCAGCTGAAGCGCGGCAGGCGGGCGTACTGATTGACGATGCTGTGAATATAGCCGCCTTCTCGATGCGAGGATCGGAATGCTTCTGTTTTCCAGTGCACCAAGCAGTGAGCGTGGACATCGTCGCTCGTCACAAGCGGGATCAAATGTTTCATGAAAACGGCCCCGAATTCGGGCTCGCCATGCCGATCCGCTCCGCCATGCCTGGCGTCAGGCACACGCGTGGCCGGGCATCGATCGCGCCGGGCGCGCGCGTGAGATAGGAGACCAGTTCCGGATCGGCGTCCGCGCCTGGCGACGCCTGGGCAAGAATGAAGACGTCCGCCGGCATCAAGGTTAGGCCGAGAGCCTGGCCGGCATGTTCGGCTACGCTCTGTTGAATACTGGCGTAGCGGCGCGCCATGGCGAACACGTCGAACCGCTCCATGAGCCGGATCCCCAATTGCAGCGACGTCAGATTCTTGAACCATTGATTGCCAAAAAGGCCGAGATTCTCCGATCGGCAGAACACCCCGCCTATGCGGTCGTAGTAGGCGCCGAACGGCTTGGACAGGCTGATCACCACGGCGATCACGCAAGGCGCGTCGGCGAGGATCGTCTCTGCCGGCGGTTCGGCGGTTGCCCCGACATATGTCAGATCGAGGACAATTTGGGGCGGGTTCGCGCGCACGCTCAGCCTGCGCAGAAAGGCATTGGCCTCCGGCCACACCATGCCGTCTATGGCCGAGGGTTGGCTGAGACAGAGCAGGTCCTGGGGATCAAGGGTGTCGGCGACATCGCTCCAAGCGTGGCGCTCATGTTCCGTCACCGGAACGCCGCAGGCTTCCGCGTAAGCCTTGTAGCCTTCATACTCGCCCCGAAAGATCACAAGCCGAGGTGCAAACCGTTCGACCCGTGCGCGATTGCCGTAGTCGGAAATCAGGTGAAAAAGCGGCTCGCTTGCACCGGCGGTCGGATAGGTGAATGGAAAGTCAGCCGCGTTCAGAGGTACCATCGGCCTCGCCCAGCCGAGCCACGCGTCGAAGAACTGTCTGTGCAGCGCGTTCTGCTTTCCAGTCCAGGCATGGCGAAACTGATCGAGATAGGCGACGCGGATCGGATCGGGGCCATTTCCCCCGCTATTGCCGAACAACTCGGCCTTCACTGTTTCGATCTCCGGGCTGACGAGGGCGTAGACGGTTTTGCTCGCGCCGGCCTGACGCAAGCGCAAATCAAGGTTCTGTCGCGGATCGTATTGAGAGGTCGTGGCCATGCCGGTCTGCCTGTGCACCGCCACGAAACTACGGGATCGTGGCCTCTCTTTGCAACGGGTCCCACTGGGCGTGGTCTGCGGGTGTCAGCGAAGCGCTGCTGGCTGGAAACGTCATCAAGGCAGAACGCGCGATCCGGGACTTGGCATGAGGCGCTGGACGCTATATCTGAGACTGATACCGACAATCTCGACAAGAAGCAGCACGCCTGACCATGATCGACCGCCTGAATTCTGCAATGCGAATGTGACGGGGCCTCGGGATGGCAATCGCCGCCCCGATGCGATATCCACCGCCACGCCTTTCCATTCAGACATTCATGACGGTTCATTCATGTCACGCGACAAATTCTACATCACGACCGCGATTTCCTATCCAAATGGCAAACCGCATATCGGCCATGCCTACGAGCTGATCGCAACCGACGCGCTTGCCCGCTTCCAGCGGCTCGACGGCAAGGACGTATTTTTCCTAACCGGGACCGACGAGCACGGCATCAAGATGCTGCAGACCGCGAAGCGGGAAGGCATTTCGCCGCGCGAACTGGCCGATCGCAATTCGGCCGATTTCAAGCGCATGGCAGAGGCGCTCAACGCCTCCAATGACGACTTCATCCGCACCACGGAAGAGCGCCACTACGCGTCGTCGCAGGCGATCTGGAAGGCGATTGCCGCCAATGGCGACATCTACAAGGGCGGCTATGCCGGCTGGTATTCGGTGCGCGATGAAGCGTACTACGGCGAGGAGGAGACGGAGGTCCGTCCCGACAATGTCCGTTATGGGCCGCAGGGAACGCCGGTCGAATGGGTCGAGGAAGAGAGCTACTTCTTCCGCCTCTCGGCCTATCAGGACAAACTCATTGCGCTCTATGAAAGCCAGCCCGACTTCATCGGCCCGGCGGAGCGTCGCAACGAGGTGATGAGCTTCGTCAAATCCGGTCTGAAAGACCTGTCGATCTCGCGCACCACCTTCGACTGGGGCGTGCCGGTGCCGGGGGACGAAAAGCATGTGATGTATGTCTGGGTCGACGCCCTGACCAATTACATCACCGGTGTCGGCTATCCTGATGAAAACGCTGATGATTGGCACTTCTGGCCTGCAGATGCACACATCATCGGCAAGGACATTGTTCGCTTTCATGCGGTCTACTGGCCGGCCTTCCTGATGTCTGCCGGCATCCCGTTGCCGAAACGTGTCTTCGGCCACGGCTTCCTGTTCAACCGCGGCGAGAAGATGTCGAAATCGGTCGGCAACGTCATCGACCCGTTCACCATGATCGAGCATTACGGGCTCGACCAGGTGCGCTACTTCTTCCTGCGCGAGGTGCCGTTCGGCCAGGACGGCAGCTACAGCCATGAAGCGATCGTCAACCGCACCAACGCCGATCTTGCCAATGGCCTCGGCAATCTGGCGCAGCGCTCGCTGTCGATGATCGCCAAAAACTGCGGCGGCGTGGTGCCGCAACGCGGCACCCTGACGAATGAGGACAAGGCGATCCTCGATCAGGCAAGCGACGTGCTTGCCGTGGCGCGCAAGACCATGGCGGAACAAGGCATCCATCTGGCGCTGGCGGCGATCTTCGGCGTGGTGGCGGAAGCCGATCGCTACTTCGCCGGACAGGCACCATGGGCGCTGAAAAAGAGCGATCCGGCCCGCATGGAAACCGTGCTGTGGACGACCGCCGAAGTCGTCCGGCGCGTGGCATTGCTGTGCCAACCCTTCATTCCGGGATCGGCCAACAAACTGCTCGACCTGCTGGCGGTGACCGCGGACAGCCGCGATTTCGTGCATGTCGCGGCAGACCATGCGCTCGTCTCCGGGGTTGCGTTGCCTGCGCCGGAGGGGGTGTTTCCGCGTTACGTCGAACAGCCGGACGCGGACGCCTGATGCTCGTCGACAGTCACTGCCACCTGGATTTTCCAGATTTCGCCGAGGAGCGGGCGGCCATTGTCGCCCGCGCCAAAGCGGCCGGTATCGGCCGCATGGTGACGATCTCGACGCGCGTGAAGCGGTTTCCACAAATACTTGAAATCGCAGACACTTTCGACGAAGTCTTTTGTTCGGTCGGCACCCATCCGCACAATGCCGCGGAAGAGCTGGACGTGACCTCGGCGGATCTCGTCCGTTTGGCGGCCCATCCGAAGGTGGTGGCAATCGGCGAGGCCGGTCTCGACTATTTCTATGACAAGGCGCCGCGCGAGGCACAGGCGCAGGGGTTTCGTGCCCACATCGCCGCGGCGCGGGAGACAAGGCTGCCGCTGGTCATCCATTCACGCGATGCCGATGATGACATGGCAGCCATTCTGGAAGACGAAACAGGGAAGGGCGCCTTCCCCTTCATCCTGCACTGTTTTTCCTCGGGGCGGCGGCTGGCTGAAATTGGCGTCGCGCTCGGTGGGTACGTGTCGTTCTCGGGTATCCTGACCTTCAAGAACTCGGCCGAGTTGCGCGCCATTGCCGCCGATGTGCCGCATGATCGCTTGCTGGTCGAAACCGACGCTCCCTATCTGGCGCCCGTACCGTTTCGCGGCAAGCGCAATGAGCCGGCCTATGTCGCGCACACGGCCAAGGTGCTGGCCGAGACGATTGGCGTCAGCGAGGCTGAAATCGCTAATCTGACGACGAACAATTTCTTCCGTCTGTTCGGCAAGATGACACGACCTGCCGAGCAAAGCGCCTGAACGATGACTGACCGGCTGCGCCTCACCATTCTCGGCTGCGGCTCGTCGCCAGGTACGCCGCGCATCACCGGCGACTGGGGCAAATGCGACCCGGATAACCCGAAGAACCGGCGCACGCGCGCCGCCGCACTCGTCGAGCGGATTGCCGCGAATGGCAACCGCACCAGCGTCGTCATCGACACCGGGCCGGATTTCCGCCAGCAGATGCTGATGGCCTCGGTCAGACGCATCGATGCGGTCGTCTATACGCATCCGCATGCCGACCATATCCATGGCATCGACGATCTGCGTGGTTTCGTCCTCGACCAGCGCCAATTGATCGATATCCATGCCGACAAGCCGACGATGCTTCGACTGCGGGAAGCGTTCGGCTACTGTTTCGAGACGCCGCTAGGCAGTTCCTATCCGCCGATCGTCAGGCCGCATCTCATCGACCACGCCAAGCCGGTGGTCATCGAAGGAGAGGGGGGTGCCCTCACCCTCGAGCCGCTGCCGCAGGTCCACGGCGACATCATATCGCTCGGCTTTCGCATCGGCGCGCTCGCCTATTGTCCCGACATCAGCGATTTTCCCGATGCCACCGTCGAACGGCTGCGCGGCCTCGACGTGCTGATCATCGACGCACTGCAGTACAGGACGCATCCCAGTCATTTGTCGCTTGGCGAAGCGCTGGAATGGACCGAGCGATTGGCGCCAAAACACGCCGTGCTAACGCATATGCACGTGCCGCTGGACTACGCCACGGTGATGGCTGAGACACCTGCCAATGTCGAACCCGCCTATGACGGCATGGTGATAGAAATGCCTTATGAGTCAGTATGATAGGAAGGAGTTTTCATCACAACGCTGCGCTCCTTGAGCCAAACATGAACAGCGTTCCGATCCGCTCATAGCCAACGCGAGGGTATAGAAGCGCCCCCGTGTGGGTAGCGGTCAGCACGGAGCATCTCGAACCATGGGCCTGATCGTCCCACAACATTCCGAGGAGCAGCGCCTGGCCGATGCCACGGCGCCGGTGCGTGGGATCGACAAACATGTCCGCGCACCAGCTAGCGCCGACAGCGTCGACGCTGCGCACACGCCCAACAATGTCAGCTCCGTCGATTGCCACATACTGGCGGAGTGAAGCGTCATCGCCGAGCAAATCGTCCGGGATTGGCTGCCTGCGCGTGGTCTTTCCCAACCGCGCTGCCAGGTCAGCTGTGCGCACGCGTTCGATCGAAATCGCAGTCGGTGGCGGCTTTGGAACCTGGCCCAATTGCCGCACGAAAAAGCCTTCCGTTCCGAGCAGCCGATAGCCGAGTGCCTTGTATGCGCTTCGCGTCGGCTCGTCCGGCTCCGCTGTCGCGATCATGGCGCCCACATAGAATCTTCCGCGCGCGTGCTGGCGAGCAATCGCGTCGACATCCTCGGCAGCGACGTCATACGCTATCCATTCCTCCTTGCGGTAGTCGCGAGGGTTCTTGCGCGAAGCGTCGCGCATCAACCACACAGGCCCGACGCGACTTGCCTCGTAGGGAAAGGTACGGCTTTTGCCGGCGCTGTGTCCGTGCACGAACACTTCGATCGCAGACTCAATCGCTTGGTTTGACCTCGTCATCGCAGCAGCCTAGCGTTGCCGGACGGATCAAGGCAACACGCCGGCTGGCATCAAGCCAATGGAAAACATCGGCAATTTCCAGCTTCAGCCCAATGTGCTAGTTCCATAATCTATCTTATGCGACTTTTTTATATTGCCGCAAAGTAGAAATGTCTTGATTCTGCAAAGTAGGAATGTCGCCCTGCTCGTCCATGAGCGAGGGAGATGGCGGGTTGGGACTGATCTTAATGAGCGAGCGCGAGCTGCAACGCATCGAGGTGCTGTCGAAGGTTTTGGAGCGGCGCATGACGGTTGTCTCGGCGGCGCATGTGCTGGATATGACGACGCGTCAGGTCCAGCGTCTGCTGAAGGTGTTCAGAGCCGAAGGCGCCGTAGCACTT
>NZ_JBFUDB010000008.1:0-465350 GCF_056404935.1 Mesorhizobium sp. P2_A8 | reverse complement strand
TCATCGCATTGGCCGACAACAGCACTTCCGGCACGAACAGGATGCCGTCACGAAAATCCTCGCCGACGATGCGCATGCCTTCGACCAGCGCTTCCGTCAGCACCTTGTAGGGCACCCAGCCACGCTCGAGCAGGATGTTGGTGCCTTCCTCGATCTCTTCCTTCAGCCCGTCATAGAGGTCGTCGTGCATCTGCTGCACCAACTCGTCGTCGGAAAGTTCGGATAGGATGATCTCGTCGTCGGACATTTTGCCTGCGCCAATTGCCTGTCATTTACGGGGCCGCCGGCGCCTTTTGTCAGAGGGTGCCGGCGGCATTTGCTTGAAGTCTCGGGAGTTAAATCAGGCGTCCAGCCAAACGTTCTGGAAATCCATTTCGTAGGTCTGGTGCATTCCGTAGTTCTTCACCTTCTTGCTCATGTGGCAGTAGAGCTTCTGCCAGAACGGCTGGATGATGACGCCGGAATCCTGCAGGATCTGCTCGACGTCCTTCATCACCTCCTTGCGCTTGGCGGGATCGGCCAGCGAAAGCGCCTGCTTCAGCTTGGCGTCGAAATCCGGGTTGGCATAGGCCGTTTCGTTCCAGGCCTCGCCCGAGCGATAGCCGAGCGCCAGCACCTGGACGCCCAGCGGCCGCATGTACCAGATGGTCATCGAGTACGGATACTTCGTCCAGTCGTTCCAGAAGGTCGAGCCCGGCAGCACGGTACGCTTGACCTTGATGCCGGCATCGCGCAACTGGCCGGCGATCGCATCGCCGGTGTTCTTCTGCCATTCGTCCTCGACGGTGATCAGCTCATGCTCGAAGTCGGCCTGCCCGGCATCCGCCATCAGCTTCTTGGCGGCGGCGGCATCGCGCGTCTTCTTGGGCAGCGGATAGTATTCGGGATGAATCGGGGCGACGTGGTGGTTCTCGCCGACCGTGCCGAGCCCGGCGTAGCCGAGCTGCATGACGGCATTGTTGTCGACGGCCATCTGCAGCGCATTGCGCACCCGCTGGTCGTCATAGGGCTTGTGGGTGATGTTGGTGCGGGCAACGAGCGTGGTCGCCGTTGCCACCTCCGATTTCGCCAGATCCATCTTGTCGAGGGCGTCGATGAAATCGGCCGGCGTCTCGAAATCGAGGTCGATCTCACCGGACTCGAAGGCATTCAGCGTGGCGTTGAAGTCGGTGCCGTAGTCGATGAACTCGACACCGTCGAGTGGCGTTTCGCCACCCCACCACTTGCCGTTCTCGCGACGCTTGACGACCGCCTTCGTACCCACCGCATAGGACACCAGTTCGAAAGGTCCGGTACCGACTGGCTTCTTGATCGGGTCGGCACCATCCTTGTCGAAGTCGCGATGCACAACCAGCGCCGGATAGTCGGTGAAGCCCGGTATGATCGCGATGTCGGGTTCGGACAGCTTCAGCTTGACCGTGAGGTCATCGACCTTGGTGATAGCGCCATCCTTGGCCTTGCCGGTCTTTGTGTCGATCAGCGCGCCAACACGTGCCGCCATGGAATTGCCGGATGCACCCTTCTCGCACCAGCGGTTCAGATTGGAGACCACGTCATCGGCGTTGAAGGCATCGCCATTGTTCCAGGTGACGCCTTTGCGCAGATGCAGTGTGTATTCGGTGGCGTCGTCATTGACGTCCCAGCTTTCGAGCAGGACCGGCTCGAAAGTGAACTGGTGCGTATAGCGGACGAGCGGCTCCAGCCAGCAACGGGTGACGTTTGCCATCTCGGTCCAGTCATAGGTGCGCGGATCCTTCTGTGCCTTAACCGACATCGCGACACGTAGCGTTCCGCCCTTTTTCGGTTCGTCGGCCAAGGCCTTTGTCGGCGCGGCAAGGCCGATCATGCTGTAGGCGAAACCCGTCGATGCGCCGAAGGCGCTGGCCAGGGCCAGGAATTCGCGCCGGTCCATGCGGCCTGCACGCGTCTCTTTTGCCATTGTCTCGATAGCGCCCGGCACGCGGTCGCCATTGCTTCTGAAGAGCGTCATGTTTTCCTCCCTTGGTTGTTCCGTCAGGTCTTCGCCTGTCACATCAACTAACGCTGTCCGGCAGTTTTTCCTCACGCCGCGCGATAAAATCCTTGAGACCCTCGGCGATGCCCTCGTCGAGCTTCGGCTCCTCATAGTCGGCCAGCATGTTGCGCGCCTTCTCGCGGCCGCGCGTGTCGTGGTCCTTCGCGCCTTCGGCCTTCCACTGTTCGTACGAATTGAAGTCCATGATGGTGGGCATGAAGAAAGCGGACTCGAAATGTTCGAGCGTGTGCTGGGTACCGAGAAAATGGCCCTGCGGCCCCACCTCGCGGATCGCCGCCATCGCTTCCTTGAAATCGTCGAACGGAAGGCCGCCTGCATATTTGTACCAGCCGATGAGCTGCTCGCAGTCGGTGGCGAATTTCGAATAGCCGCAGGTGAGACCCGCCTCCAGCCATCCGGCCGAGTGCCAGATGTAGTTGGCGCCGGCGAGGATGGCGGCGTGCATCAGCATGTTCGCCTCGTAGCCGGCCTGGGCGTCATTGAGCTTCGAGCCTACATGGAAGCCGGACGTGCGCCAAGGCAGCCGGTATTTCCGTGCCAGCGCGCCCATCAGGTACATCATCTGGGCGGCCTCCGGCGTGCCGCCCATCGGCGCCCCGGTCTTCATGTCGACCGTCACCATGAACTGGCCGTAGATCTGCGGCGACCCCGGACGCAGAAGCTGCGTGAAGGCGACGCCAGCGAGTGCTTCTGCATTGACCTGCGCCACCGCGCCGACGGCGGAAGCCGAGGTCGAGGCGCCGCACAGCGCGAAGGGCGCCAGGATCAACGGCTGGTTGTTGCGCGCATAGACCTTCATGGCGTCCAGCATGGTGGCGTCCCACACCAGCGGCGAGTTGCAATTGGTGATCGACACCAGCACCGGGTTGTCGCGGACGAACTCTTCGCCGAACACGATGCCGGCCATCGCCATCGTGTCTTCGGCGCGCTCCTTCGAGGTGACGATGCCCATGAACGGCTTGTCGGAGTGCTTCAGCGCCGAATGGATGATGTGGAGGTGACGCTTGGGCACGGCAATTTCCATCGGCTCGCAGATGACCGAGCTCGACGAGTGCAGCGCCGGCGCCATGTAGGCGAGCTTGTGGAAATTGTTGAGGTCGGCGAGCGAGCCGTAGCGCCTGTTGTTGTCGAGGTCGCGCACATAGGGCGCGCCATACATCGGCACGAAGATGGAATTCTTGCCGCCGACGTGGACAGTACGCTCGGGGTTGCGGGCATTGAGGGTGAATTCCGGCGGGACCTTCGAGACCAACTCCATCAAGAGCGCACGGTCGATGCGGACACGCGTCTCGGATACATCGGCTCCGGCGGCCTTCCACAGGGCGATCGCCTCATCGTCGCGGAATTCGCAGCCGACCTCTTCGAGGATCAAGAGCGATTCCTGGTGGATCAACTCGACCGCCTCGTCAGGCACCATCTGATAGGCGGGGATCTGGCGCACCAGCGTAGGAAACGAGGCTATGGGGGCGCCACGTATCGCCTTGCGCCCAAGGCGACCGCCGCTTCTGCGGTTGGCGTGTTCGGTCACTGCAACGGCCGGTTCATTCATGGCAACTCATTCCTCCAACAGCCGTCAACTTAGCGAGACGGAATATAGCTGTGACGCTGGAAAATCCTGATCTCTTGTATAAACTCTCCTTATGCGAAGCCTCCGCCACCTCTTGCCCTCCGCCGGCAGCCTGATCGTCTTCGAGGCGGCCGGCCGGCTGTCTAGCTTCACCGCCGCCGGGCGCGAGCTCGGCATGACGCAGGCGGCCGTATCCTACGCCGTGCGCGGGCTGGAGGAACAACTCGGCGCCAAGCTCTTCCAGCGCCGCCACCGCCAGGTTCTGCTGACGGAGGCCGGCGAGCGATTCCACGCCGACGTTTCGCTCGGCCTGTCGCATATCCGCAAGTCGGCGGAGGATCTGCGCCTGCAGGCGACCGGAGGCCATGTGACGCTGGCCGCCTCGACCGCCTTTGGCTCGTTCTGGATGATGCCGCGCCTACAGCAATTCCGCGACGAACTGCCGGGCGTTGATCTGCGCATCCAGACCGCCGACCGCGACCTCGACATCATCGCCGAGGGCATCCCGCTCGGCGTGCGCGGCGGCGTGCCGCGCGACTGGCCGGACTATCATTCGCTGTCGCTTGCAGACGAGGAGATCTTCCCGGTCGCGGGCCCCAGTTATCTGGCGAAGTTTGGGCTGCCAGAGACTGTCGCCGAACTTGCCATGCATCGGCTCATCCATCTCGAGGAGCCCTACCGCGAGGCCCCGAACTGGGACGAATGGTTCGCGGCAGCCGGAACCAGCCTCCGTAATGCCGAGCGCGGGTTGCGCATCAATGATTACGCTTTGGTGATTCAGGCGGTCATGGAGGGACAAGGCATCTCGCTCGGCTGGCGGCATCTCGTCGAGCGCCTCGTGGCATCAGGCCTGGTGGTGCCGGTGACGGATCATGTGCTGAGGACCGGCATCGGATTCTACGTCATCTGGCCAAGGAACCGCGAGCTCAGCGACAATGCGCGCAAGGTAAGGGATTGGCTGGTGGCGCAGGCGTGAGGGGGGCTGACTCTTGCAAGGCCAATGAAGACCGCCGCGATCCTTCCCCCTCTCTGTCCTGCCGGCATCGAAAGCTTCCGCATCGGATCCGAATCCGCCTATAATGTCTCCATGCCCATTCGCCAGCTTTCCGAAACGATGATCAACCAGATCGCCGCCGGCGAAGTCATCGAGCGTCCGGCCAGCGTGGTCAAGGAACTGGTCGAGAATGCGCTCGACGCCGGTGCTGGCAGGGTAGAGATCGTCACCGCCGGCGGTGGGCTGAATCTGATCCGCGTCACCGACGACGGGTCCGGCATCCCCGAACCGGAGCTGGCACTGGCCATCGCGCGTCACTGCACCTCCAAGCTCACCGAGGACATACACGATATCCGCTCGCTCGGTTTCCGCGGCGAGGCGCTGCCGTCGATCGGCTCGGTGTCGCGGCTTTCTATCCGCTCGCGCACGGTAACGAGTGACAGCGCCGCCGAAATCGGCATCGAGGGCGGCCGCGTTTCGGCAATCAAGCCAGCGGCAGCCAATCGCGGCACCACAGTGGAGGTCCGCGACCTGTTCTTCGCCACGCCGGCAAGGCTGAAATTCATGAAAGGCGAGCGCGCCGAAAGCTCCGCCACCAGCGACGTGGTCAAGCGCATCGCCATCGCCTTCCCCGCCGTGCGCTTCACGCTGGCGGGCTCCGACCGCTCGACGCTGGAACTTCCGGCGACGGACGACAGTCCGGAAGGCAGCCTGCGCCGCGTCGCCCAGGTGATGGGCGCCGACTTTCCGGACAATTCCATTGCCATCGACGCCGAGCGCGAGGGTGTCCGCCTTACCGGTCATGTGTCGATCCCGTCCTTCACCCGCGCCAACGCGCTGCAGCAATATGCCTATGTCAATGGCCGCCCGGTGCGCGACAAGCTGATCGCCGGTGCCATTCGCGGCGCCTTCGCCGACGTCTTGCCGCGCGACCGCCATGCGGTGACTGTGCTGTTCCTGACGCTCGATCCGGCGATCGTCGACGTCAACGTTCATCCTGCCAAGGCCGATGTCCGCTTTCGCGATCCAGGACTGGTGCGCGGGCTGATCGTCGGCGCTGTCCGGCAAGCACTGGCCGATTCCGGTATCCGCGCCGCCACCACGGGGGCAGCCGGCATGATGGCAGCGTTCCGGCCGGGCGCCGCATCCTACGGTCACGGCGGTCCAGCCAATGGCCACCGAAGCTATGAGGCGTCATACCATGCCTCCGGCTCAACCGGCTTCGACCCGGCGCGCTCGCCGCAGCGGCCGCTCGACATGGGTTTCGAGGGCGGCGGCTTTGATCGGCGCGGCTTGCGTGAAAACGAGCAGGCGACGTTCGATGCCGACCCACTTGCCAGCGCCGATGCTCGTGCCGGGCAGAGCGAAGCGGCAGAGACGCTGCTTGGTGCGGTGCTGGGAGCAGCGCGCGCGCAGGTGCACGAGAACTACATCGTGGCACAGACCAGGGATTCGCTCATCATCGTCGACCAGCATGCGGCGCATGAGCGGCTGGTCTATGAGGCGCTGAAGAATGCGCTGCATTCGCGCGCCGTGCCGTCACAGATGCTGTTGCTGCCGGAAATCGTCGACCTGCCGGAAGAAGATGCCGAACGGCTGGCGATGCATTCCGAGACCCTGGCCCGCTTCGGCCTCGGCATCGAGCGTTTTGGCCCGGGTGCGGTCGCGGTGCGCGAAACGCCGTCGATGCTTGGCGAGACCAATGTCGGGCAATTGGTGCGCGACCTCGCCGACGAGATCGCCGACAATGACACGGTCGAGACGCTCAAAGGACGGCTGGACAAAATCGCGGCGACAATGGCCTGCCACGGCTCGGTACGCTCCGGCCGGCTGCTCAAGGCCGAGGAGATGAACGCGCTGCTGCGGCAGATGGAGGCGACGCCGGGCTCCGGCACCTGCAACCATGGGCGGCCGACTTACATCGAGCTGAAGCTCGCCGACATCGAGAGGCTGTTCGGGCGGCGGTGAAGGGCGCAGCGCGCAGACCCCGCCCCGCTGCTTCGCGGCAAGAAAAGAGCCGCTTTTCGGCGGCTCTTTTGATTCAACTAAGTCCTGGATTCCTTTGAATTACCTCTTCAAATTCACCACTATCACACCGCCCAGCGCCAGTGCGCCGCCCAGCACGCCGAGCAGTGTCGGCACTTCGCCCAGCCAGAAGAAGCCGATCAGGGCGGACATGGGCGAAACCAGATAGAGGAAGTTCGAGGCGCGTGCGGCCGGCAGGCGCGACAGCGCGGTTGCCCAGGCTGCATAGGCGATCAGGCTGGGCACGATGCCGAGAAAGATCACGGCGCCAAGGCCGGCGGTGTTGGCGACCGCTGCCTGCGCAAAGCCGCTCGGCAGGAACGGCGACAGGCAGAGCGCGCCAAGTATCATATTCGAAGCCGAAATGGTCAGCGGGTGGTGACGGGCGAAGAGCGGCTTCTGGACGATGGTGTTGACGGCCGAACAGAGCGCCGAACCGAGGACCAGCAGCGCGCCTGCGTTAAAATGCAGGCCATTCCCATCGCCGACGGCGATGATGCCGATACCGGCGAAGGAAATGGCGGTGCCAGCCCAGGCCCACTTCGAGAAGCGTTCGCCGAGCAGCGCCATCGCCATGATGGCGGTGAAGATCGGGCTGACGTTGATGATGAAGCCGGCAGCGCCGGCCGAGACGGTCAGTTCGCCGAAATTGAGCATTGCCGTGTACAGCGCCACGAAAATGGCGCCGCCAAAGACCAGGCGCCACAATTCGTCGAGCCTGGGCAGCGCGGGGCGCTGGACGGCGAGGAAGATCGCCGCCGGCACCGCGGCGATGGCAAAGCGCAACGCACCGAGTTCCAGCGGCCCGAAGGCCGCAAGGCCGGCGCGGATCGCCGGAAAGGCAGAGGCCCAGCCAACCACCGTCAGCGCCACCGCGACGGCTGCCGTGGTGTCCATCCGTTGTGTCGGATTCAACGTGCTGGTCATTGCGCTCATCTCACTGTCCTCGTGTTCTCGTGCCCTGAAATGCAAAAAACGCCTTTTCTGGCCAGTTGACAAACGACCAAATCGAGGATCAGCTGTGACTATGGATCACAGCTCAGACACAATGGTGCCGCTCGAAACGCTGCGCGCCTTCGACGCCGCGGCGCGGACGGGAAGCTTTTCGGCCGCGGCCGAAAAGCTCAACATCACCCACGGCGCCGTCAGCCGGCAGATCGCCAAGCTCGAAGACTGGCTGGGCTTGAAGGTTTTCGATCGCGGCGCGCGCGGTGTCTCGCTGACGATCGAAGGCAACCGCCTACACCTGCGCACGGCGGAAGCTTTCGCGCTGATTTCAACCCATTCCGACCGCTGGGTCGAGCCGCGCGGCACCGCCGTGGTCCGGCTGACATCGATCCCGTCGGTCAGCGGGCTGTGGCTGATGCCGCGTATGGCGGCGCTGGAGAACAATCCCTCCAAGCTGCGCATCGTGCTCGACGTCGATATCCGCCAGGCCGATCTTGCCGATGAAGGCATCGACCTGTCGATCCGCTGCGGCCGCGGCGGCATTCCGGGCCGCGTCTCGGTGCAGCTTTTCGAAGAACATGTCTTCCCCGTCGCATCGCCCGAGCTTGCCCGGGAGATTGGCCGCGGCGACCCTGCACGGCTGCTCAAATTTCCACTGATCAACGATTCCGACGCTTCGGCCTGGCGCGCCTGGTTTGCCGCGCAAGGCATGGATTACCGCCCGCGCCCGCAGGACCGCCGCTTCGAGGACTACAATCTGGTGCTCGACGCCGCCGCCTATGGGCTCGGCATCGCGCTGGCGCGCCCACCGCTGACCGGGCATCAATTGAAGTCGGGCCGCATCACCGCCGTCGACGAGCGCACCGCGCTCAACCCGGTGTCCTACTGGCTCGACCGGCCGATAGGGCGGCCGCGTACCGCCGCGGCAGAACTGGCGCGCCGGATCGCGGTGCAGGCAGGACTCGGCATGGAAAAGATGGAAGCCTTCATCGAGGCTGACGGCTAGCGCAGCACCAACAGAGCGAACCCGACCACCGCCGCGGCCAACAGCCCAGCCGCCAGTGACATCAGACCGACGCTCACCTGCCTGTGTTCGAGCCGCGCCGAATCGCCCTGCCGCGAGCCGGCCGGCCTTGGCACAGTAGCCGCACTGGCGATGGAAGCGCGGCGCGGCGGTGAAACCACGACTGAGAGAAGCGGCAGCCACGGCAAGCTTGCCGGCCTTGCGGCCGCCCTCTCATCGACCCTTGCCAGAGGCAGCGCCAAGCCACGTTGCGCGGTGTCGCCGACCTCTCGCCTCCCGGCTCCAGTGGCCACCGATGCGGCATCGCCGGCTGTTTCGCTGTCCGTTTCCGTGAGCGCCAGATAGGCCTGTATCATTTGGGCCGAGGCCGTCTGCTGCGCTCTTCCGGCCGTTGCCGGCAACAGCATCGGCAAAGTCGGTGTCGCCACGGGTCGCGCAAGCGAACCGGACGGCGCCGGCGGCGCCAGAATAGCCTTCACCAGCGCCGTTTTGACCGGATCGGCCTTGGCCAACGGCACGGCCTGCGGCGTCACCACCTCCTTGAGCAAGTCAGCAAGACGGGCCGAAGAAATGTCCATTGTGCCCTACCAACAGCGCTTTTCCGGTCGACAATAGGGGATCAGCATTGTCTCAGGCTTGTCACATGCTTGACCTCGCCGCCAATTTATGGCGATGAAATCCCCATGAACCTTGGCGCCACTGCATGATGAACCGTTTCGAAGGCCCTGGCGGCAAGGAAGCCCGTATCCGCTATCTCGATGGCGACTTCCAGGTTACCAGCCCGGGCGCTTTCGTGCGCTGCGCGGTGACCGGCGAAAGCATCCCGCTCGACGAGCTGAAATACTGGAGCGTCGCCAGGCAAGAGCCCTACATCAACGCCACCGCCTCGCTGCGCCGCGAGATCGAGGCGCATCCGGAGTTGCGCAGCCGGCGTTGACCTTGCGCAAGTCGTTGTCGCAAAACGGCAACCACGACAAGACGACCGGCCGCAGGTCAGCCCTTCAGCTTGCGTTGGCGCCAGGCATCAAGCGTCTCGTGAATGATGCGTTCCGGCACATTGTCGAGTTCGAACACGGTGTCGATCTCCAGCACCTCGAGCCTGGCGAGAAAGTCCTGTGAGGCGCCGTGGCGCAGCCGGGCGGCATCCTTGGCGGTGGTGATGAGGCCGAGCCCTTCGGCGCGAGCCGTCGCCGCCAGTTCGGCAAGCTCGTCCTCGCCATAGAAATGATGGTCCGGAAACGGCCGCGTCAACACCAGCTCGCCACCGGCTTCCCGTAGCGTATCGAAAAATTTCTCGGGATGGCCGATGCCGGCGAAGGCGAGGAACCGCCTGCCGGCAAACCCCTGCGCGTTGCTCGGTTCGGTATGGGCCTCGAAGATCGGCCGGGCGGCGCGCGCTGCCTGGCGGACCACTGCGTCGGCTGCGGTACCCTCACCCATCTTCAACAGCCCGTTGGTGAAGACCAGCTGGTCGACGATCTTGGCCCGGAGCGGGCCACCCGGAATGACGCGGCCATTGCCGATTCCGTAGCGCGCATCGACAACCACCAGCGCATAGTCGATGTGAATGCGCGCGCTCTGGAACCCGTCGTCCATGATCAGGAAATCGCAACCGTGTTTTTCCAGCAGCAGCCGGGCGCCGGCAGCGCGGTTCGGTGTCACCGCCACCGGCGCGTGTTCGGCCAGGAGCAGCGGCTCGTCACCGACATGCCTGGCGCTGTCGTGATGCGCATCGACGACATGCGGCTCGGCGAACGAACCGCCATGGCCGCGCGACAGGAAACCGGGTTTGAGCTGCATGCGCCTGGCCTGTTCGGCCAAGGCGATGGCCACCGGCGTCTTGCCGGTGCCGCCGACCGTGAAATTGCCGATACACAAAACCGGCGCCTCGATCTTCTCGCGCCGGGCCCGCCGCATGCCGCGGCCGGCGACGAGCGCATAGATGGCCGAAAGCGGCGACAGCGCCAGGACCCGCCAGTCCGGCTCTTCCCACCAGAATGGTGGTGATTCGGAAGCCACTTTAGCGCCCGTTCGCGCCCTTCAGGCGCGACTTGACGACCAGCGGCTGGATGTAGGGCTCGAGCGATTTCAATGTGCGCGCCAGCGCGCCGCGCATCTCGTCGACGGTCGCTACTCCCGCCGCCATCATCTCGTGACGCGCCACTTCGTTGGTCAAAAGGAAATTGACGGCCCCGGCCAGCATGTCGCGGTCACGCACCAGCTTGGCACCGCCGCTGTCGAGCAGGCGCTGATAGGCGTCGCGAAAATTCTGCACGTTGCGCCCGGCCAGAACCGCAGTGTCGAGCATCGCCGGCTCCAGCGGGTTCTGGCCGCCCTCCGAGGTCAGCGAGCGGCCGACAAAGGCGATTTCGGTCAGCCGGAGATAGAGCCCCATCTCGCCGATCGTGTCGCCAAGCAAGATGTCGGTGTCGGCGGCGATCCTGTCGCCCTTGCTGCGCCGCGCCACATTCAAGCCCATGCCGGAAATCTGCGCTGCCAGCGCCTCGGCGCGATCGGGATGGCGCGGAACGACGATGGTCAGAAGACCATGGTGGCGTCTGTGCAGTGTCGCATGGACTTCGGCGGCGACCACCTCTTCGCCGTCATGGGTCGAGATTGCCGCCCAGGTCGGGCGGGCGCCGATCTGCCGCCGCAGCGTCGCCAGCACCCGCTCGTCGACAGGCGGCGGCGAGGTATCGGACTTGAGGTTGCCAGACACGGTTACCGGGCGGGCGCCGAGCGAACGGAAGCGCTCGCCATCGACATCCGACTGGGCAACGACATGGGCCAGGTTCTCGAACAGCGCCTCGGCGATGTTGGCCCGCTTCTTCCAAGACGTGAACGAGCGGTCGGACAGCCTGCCATTGACCAGCACCTGCGGCACGCGGCGCGCGCCAAGCTCGAGGATGGTCATCGGCCAGATCTCCGATTCGGCGATGATCGCCAGATCCGGCTGCCAGTGATCGAGGAACCGGCTGACCGCCGGCTTGAGGTCGAGCGGCACATACTGGTGGATGATCCGGTCACCGAGACGCTCGTCGGCGACCTGCGCCGAGGTGACCGTGCCGGTCGTCAGCACGATGTTGACGCCGTAGTCGAGAATGCTTTCGACCAGCGGCACGACGGCTATGGTCTCACCGACGCTTGCCGCGTGGATCCAGATCATCGGCCCATCGGGACGCGGGCGGCCGGCGACGCCGTAGCGCTCGCGGCGGCGGCTGCGGTCTTCCTTGCCGCGCGAGGTGCGCCAGGCGACATAGGGCCCGACCAGCGGATAGGCGGCGGCACCGGCGAAACGGTATGCCGACAACATGGCTCGCGCCCAGCGACCGCTCATCGTGGGCCATCCACGAGACGGTAGGCCTCGGCGGTCGCGGCGTTGAGCGCGGCCGTGACTTCCTGGCGCTTGCGCTCCATTTCGGCGTCATCGGCGCCGGCCGACACGAAGATCGGCGTGCCGATGACGATCGACGAGCGACCGAACGGCAGGTTGATGGTGGTCTTGTCCCAGCTCTTCTCCAGCACCTTGCGGCGGCTGGTGGTGATGGCGACAGGCAGCAGCGGCCGGCCCGAGAGGCGCGCCAGGAGAACGATACCAAGCCCTGCGTCTCGAGGCGTACCGTGCGGAATGTCTGCGATCATGGCAACGTTCTTGCCGGCGGCGAGCGACTTTTTGAGGGCGATAAGCGCTTTTGCCCCGCCCTTGTCGATATGCCTGGCATTTTCACGCCCGCCCGAACCGCGCACCGCCTCGATACCGAATTTCTGCAGCATCAACGCGTTGAGCTCGGCATCGGCGCTGCGCGAGACCATGGCGACCAGCGGCTTGCGCTTGGGGTAGTAGGCTGGCGTCAGCAGGTGCTGGCCGTGCCACAGGGCGATGATGCCGGGCTCGAATTCGGTATAGGTCCCGCCCGAAAACCGCGCCGATCCCTCGACGACGCGATTGGTCAGGCGCACGAGCCGCACGAACTGGGCGAAAAGGCTGGCTATGGCGTTCTTGACGAATCGCGACTGCGCCAGCGGTTCGCGAATCTTGCGCCAGAAGGCCTTGGTCGTGCGGCTGCGCCCCCTGGCCTTGGGCGCGGCCTCATTCGCTGGCCTTTTCGCCAGATCATGCTCCATCGAAATCAACCGACGGCCTTGCTGTCGGGGTCCAGCAGCCGGTGCAGATGAACGACGAAATAACGCATATGGGCATTGTCCACGCTGGCTTGGGCCTTGGCTTTCCACGCCGTGTGCGCAGATTGATAGTCCGGATAGATGCCGACGATGTCGAGCCCGTCGAGATCGCGGAACTCGGTGCCGCCAAGTTTCTTCAATTCGCCGCCGAACACCAGGTGCAAAAGCTGTTTTTTTCCGTCTTCCGCGGCCATGTCGGTCCTTCACATATCGTGAGTTTGTGACAGGTCTAGACCAAAGCCGCCGACTTTGGAACCTTCGAAAACGCTTTCACGCGTCCAGCCCGGCGATGACGCCGGCGAGCACGGCCAGCAGTTCACCGCTGCCGGCGGCGAGCGCGCCATGGCGGGTGACCTCGCCGGCATAGAGCGGGGCGCGGCCATGCTGGTCGAGCAACTGGCCGCCGGCCTCGCGCAGGATGAGATCGGCAGCGGCGATGTCCCAGTCATGTGCGTTCGGCTTGACGAACGTAGCATCCAGCGCGCCATTGGCGATCATGGCCAGCCGATAGGCCAGCGAAGGGCTGTAGGGCGCCCGCTTCAGCCGCGCCTGCCATTCGGCCGGCATCAGGTCGGTCAACTGCTTCAGCCCGGAAATTTCGGCCGTATCCGCTAGCTTGCGCACCGCAATGCGCGTGCCGTTGCGGAAGGCGCCCTGTCCGGGCAGCGCCCAGTAGGTCTCGTCCATCGCCGGGCATTCCAGCACCCCGGCAAGCGTGCGGCCATGCTCGACGACGGCAACGCTGACGCACCAGGTGCGCTGGCCTTCCAGGAAGCCGCGCGTGCCGTCGATCGGGTCGACGACGAAGGTGCGGCGTGCAGAAAGCCGAACCGGATCGTCTGCGGTTTCTTCCGACAGCCAGCCATAGTCCGGCCGCGCCGCAAGCAACGTCTGGCGCAGATAGGCGTCGGCGGCATGGTCGGCTTCGCTGACCGGCGATGTGCCACCCTTCATCCAGACTTGCGGGTTGTTGCCGAAATAGCGCATGGCGATGACCCCCGCCTCGCGGGCAGCATCGCGCAGCAGCACCAAATCCTCGGTCGCTCCGGCAGAGATCAGCTCATGCTCCAGCAAGGGTCATGCCTTCGATCAGGAGCGTGGGGGCGGCGGTGCCGAAATTGCGGTCGAGGTCATCAGCCGGCACCATGTTGAGGAACATGGTCTTCAGGTTCGAGGCGATGGTGACCTCCGCGACGGGATAGGCTAGCGCCCCATTCTCGATCCAGAAGCCGGAGGCGCCACGGCTGTATTCGCCGGTGACCATGTCGACACCCTGGCCGAACACCTCGGTGACGTAGAAGCCGGTCTTGAGCGATTTGATCAGCTCTTCCGGCGACCGTTCGCCCGGCTCGATGGCGAGATTGGTCGAGGACGGCGAGACGGAGGAGCCGCTGCGCGCGCCGCGCCCATTGGTGACGAGACCAAGTTCGCGCGCGGCCGATGTCGACAGGAACCAGTGGTTGAGCACGCCTTTTTCGACCATCAACAGCCTCTCGCCCTCGATGCCTTCGCCGTCGAACGGGCGCGAGGCCTGGCCGCGTTGCCTGAGCGGCTCGTCGGTGACGGTGATCGCGGACGCGGCCACCTGCTTGCCCATCATGTCGCGCAGGAACGACGTCTTGCGCGCGACCGAGGCACCGTTGATGGCGCCAGCAAGATGGCCGGCGATGCCGCGCGCGACGCGCGGGTCCAACACAACGTCGATCGGCCCGGTCGCCGCCTTGCGTGCGCCGAGGCGGCGCACTGTGCGTTCGCCGGCTTTGCGGCCGATGTCTTCGGGCGCATCCAGATCGGAAAAATGCTGACGCGAGGAGAATTCATAGTCGCGCTCCATGCCGGTGCCCTCGCCGGCAATGACGCTGGCCGAGCGCGAGAAACGCGAGGCGACATAGTGGCCGAGGAAGCCGTGCGAGGTGGCCAGCACCAAACCGCCCAGGCCGGCACCGGCGCTGGCACCGGCCGAATTGGTCACGCCCTTGACTGCAAGCGCCGCCGCTTCCGCCGCCAGTGCTGCTTCCTTCAACTGGTCGGCCGACACTTCGGTGCCGTCGAACAGGTCGAGATCGCGCGTCTGTCTGGCGAGCAATGCCGGGTCGGCCAGCCCCTGATAGGGATCCTGCGGCGACACTTTCGCCATCGCCACGGCACGCTCGGCCAGGGTTTTCGGATCGGATGCGGCGGTTGCCGAGACGCTCGCCACCCGCCCATCGACGAAGACGCGCAGCGAGACATCCTCGTTCTCGGAGGATTCGGTGCCCTCGACCTTGCCGAGCCGCACCGACACACCGGTCGAGCGGCTGCGCACGGCCACCGCGTCGGCGGCATCGGCGCCAGCCTTTTTGGCAGCCTCGACCAAAGCCGCGACGCGGTCGGTCAATTTCGCTGCATCTGATATGTCGGTCATGGCGTGATCCTGCTGGTACGGCGAGCTTTGGCCGCTGCCACCCATCTATTGTTCCGGTCCGGCTTGTGCAATGGCATAAGCTTCAATCAAAATGCCACGGTTCTCGGTTCGCATCGCGAACCAAGGCATCGCCACCCGGCCCGCAGCCCGCTCGGAGCATTTTTCGATGACGCCTTTCCATCTCGCCTTCCCGGTCCGTGATCTTGATGAAACCCGAACTTTCTATGGCGAGGTGCTGGGCTGCGCGATCGGCCGTTCGTCAACGACCTGGGTCGATTTCGACCTGTTCGGCCACCAGATGTCGGCGCATTTGCGGCCACAGGCCGCGCCGGCGGCCAGCGACGGCAAGGTCGACGGCATCACCGTGCCGATTCCGCATTTCGGCGCCGTGCTCTTGATGCACGACTGGCAGCGACTGGCCACGCGGCTGGAGACGCGCGACGACATCGACTGGCTGGAACGGCCCATGGTCCGCTTCAAGGGCGAGCCTGGCGAACAGGCGACGCTGTTCATCCGCGACCCCTCGGGCAATGCGCTGGAATTCAAGGGCTTTCGCTCGCTGGAGCAGGTATTCGCGCACTAACGGGGACCAGCGATCGGATTCTGATCCGATTGATCAGCTTACGAAACGATCCGCCGCAAAGGGTGCGAGGCGCGCCGGGTCACCGCGCCCGCCGATCAACTCGGCGACCAGACGCGCCGTGATCGGCGCGAGCGTCAGACCGAGATGGCCGTGGCCGAAAGCATGGATCACCCTTGGGCTGCCGCGCGACGAACCGATGACCGGCCGGGAATCCGGCAGAGACGGGCGGAAGCCGAGCCATTCCGATGAAGGTGAGCTGAGCTTGGGAAAGAATTGCCTGACGCCGCGATCGAGTAGCGCGAGCCGGCGTGGATTTGGCGGCGCGGCAAGCCCACCGAGTTCGACCGTGCCGGCGACGCGCAGCCGACCAGCCATCGGGGTCATGTAGAAACCGAGATCGACGGGACAGACAGGCCGGGTCAGCAACGGAGCGTCGGTCCGGAATTCCAAGTGATAGCCACGCTCCGTCTCAAGCGGGACGCTGTCACCGGCCTGCGCGGCCAGTGCGCGCGACCATGCACCGGCGGCGATCACCACCGTACCCGCCTTGATGCCAAAGCCAGGACCGCTGAGCCGGACAGCGCCGGTTTCGACTTGCAGTCCGGTAATTGTCGTTTGCTTCATCGTCGCACCGCGGGCGATCGCTGCGCCGAACAGCCGCAGCATCACCGTCTTCGGATCGGTGACGTTCGTCGAATCCGGGAAGAACAAGCCACGCGTCCCGCTGGTCGGCAGGCCGGGTTCAAGTGTTGCCACCTCATCAGGCGTCAGAATCTCCTGGTGAACACCGAACCCGGCACGCATTGCCCGGCCACCGGCCCCGGCGGCAAAATCGCTTTCGCGGCGATAGAGATAGAGGCAGCCATTGCGGCGCAAAAGATCCTCCAGGCCGGCCTCCGCTTCCATCTCCTCCCAGGCCGGCAAGGCGTCAGCCAGCAGTCCAGCGAGCGCCAGCGCATTGGCGCGGGTGGCAGCCGGCAGCGATTGTCTGACAAAGCTGACCAGCCACGGCGCCAGTTGGAACAGGGCCGGCCAACGCAGCGAAAACGGACTGTCAGGATCGAGCAGCAGCTTCGGCAGCGCGCGCAGCACGGCCGGATTGCCGACCGGCATGCAGGCGTATTCGGCGATCGTGCCCGCATTGCCGAACGAGGCGCCGGAGCCCGGCTCATTGGGATCGATGAGCAGGACTTCGCGCCCCTCAGCAGCAAGGCGGAGCGCCGTCGCCAGCCCGACAACGCCTGCGCCGACCACGGCGATTTCGACCGTTTCTTCTGCTGCCACCGTTGGGTTCCTAAACGAAGCCAGGCAATTGCAAATGGCCGGCTGCAAGCAGTTCGGCCATCATGGTCAGCGCGGTGCGGAGATCGTCCAGCGAGCGGGCGGCACCGACGTTGATCCGCACCCCATGCTGCACCGGTTCGCGGCCGACAGCGAAGGCATCGCCGGGAAGCACGGCCACGCCGCGCTCCAGGCAAGTGCGGGCGAAACCGGCGCCCCGCCAAGGCTCTGGAAGTCGTAGCCAGGCATGGGTCGAAGTGGCGTGGCTCTGGACATCGTAGCGGCCGAGGATTTCGCTCAGCACCGCCTGGCGCTGGCGCAGTTCCTGCTTCTGGGCCTCGATGATGCGGGCGGCCGTGCCTTCTTCGATCAGCCGCGTGCCAATGAGCGCCGTCAACGGACTAATGCTCCAGCAATTGATACGCAAAGCCGCCGCGACCTGGCCGGCTATGGTGCGTGGCGCGATGACGAAGCCGAGCCGCAGACCCGGCGCCAGGCATTTCGACAAGGCGCCGATATGGACGGTCAGTTCGGGCTCGATGCTGGCCAGCGATGGTGGCGAATTGTCGGCCAGCGGGCGATAGACGTCATCCTCGATGATCAGGACGTTGTGGCGCCGGGCGACGGCGACCAGTTCGTGCCGGCGCTGTTCGCTCAGCGTTATGGTCGTCGGATTGTGCAATGTCGGCACCAGGAACACCGCGCGGGGACGAAGCTGAGCGCAGGCGGCTTCGAATGCGTCGGGCCGCATGCCGCCGCGGTCCATGCTGACACCCCTGAGATCCAGCCCATGCACGCGGCACAGCGCGTTGATGCCCTGATAGGTCACCTCGTCGGCGAGCACGACCTCGCCCTGCCTGGTCACCGCGCCGAGCACGCAGTCGAGCCCGTGCTGGGCGCCGGCGGCCAGCACCACCCGGCCGGGATCGCCGTCGCCGGCCACCGGCCGCATCCATTCGGCAATCGCCGCCCTCGCCCATAGCGGCCCCTCGGCCGGATGATAATCCTGCAGCGTCGGGTAACAGCGGTCCTTGGACAGGCGCGGCAGAAGCAGCGCCAGCGCGTCGAGATAGGCGGAGGTTGCCGGCCGGTTGACGGAAAGGTCTATGACACCGGTGTCATCGCTCGGCGCCGAGACGAAGCCCGGCCTCTCGCCGGTGTCGCGGGCAGCAACCGTGGTGCCGCGTCCGGGACGCGCTTCGAGCAGACCGCGCTGCTGCAGCGTCGACAGGGCGCGCGTCACCGTGGTGACGTTGATGCCGAGAGCGCGCGCGATCTCGCGCTGCGGGGGCAGCCGGTCGCCGACGGCGAGCGTGCCAGCAGCGATGCGTTCGGCAATCGCGTCGGCAAGGCGGCGATAGACCGGACCTTCATCCGAGGCGAGCTTGAGGTCTTGAAGCATGCGGCTTTCGGTAGGTTGATACGATCTGGCTACGGCGCATCTAGCATAAGACAACGCTCCGGACAATAGCACTTGTCTGGCCCTTAATTCGAAGTATGGCTGCTTAAAACTCACACAATCGCACAAAAAGACGCTTGACGGGCAAACTTGTCTGCATCTATGGTCTGTTAGACATAGATTGTATGAGCATACAAGTTTGGATAGCCGCCCCTTGAGCGGCCAGCGTTATGCGAGACCCAGACATGCACGGCAAACAACAGCGCGTTTCGACTCGTGGCCCCTGTAGCCGCACAAGAGAAGCCGGCCGGTGATGGCCAAAGCGGCAGCCTTGTCGATCGAAAGCGCGGGGCCCGGCGCGGATGCCGGCCGCCAGGGATTCGTCGAGTTCGTCGATGTCGAGAAATCCTATGACGGTCGTGCCTTCGCGGTGACGCGGCTGAACCTCAGTGTCGCACGCGGTGAGTTCCTCACCCTTCTCGGTCCCTCCGGCTCAGGCAAGACGACGACGCTCAACATGCTTGCCGGTTTCGAGCGGCCGACCAACGGCGTCATCACGCTCGAAGGCCGCTCGGTCGACCGGCTGCCGCCCTATGAGCGCAACATCGGCATGGTGTTCCAGAACTACGCGCTGTTTCCGCACATGAGCGTGGAAGACAACGTCGCCTTCCCACTCTCCGTGCGCAAGATCGGCAAGGCCGACATCGCCGCCCGCGTCAGCCGCGCGCTGGACATGGTGCGGCTCAGGCCGTTCGGCGACCGGCGGCCGGCACAGCTTTCCGGCGGCCAGCAGCAGCGCGTGGCGCTGGCCCGTGCGCTGGTGTTCGAGCCCAGCCTGGTGCTGATGGACGAGCCGCTCGGCGCGCTCGACAAGAAGCTGCGCGAGCACATGCAGCTCGAGATCAAGCAGCTGCACACGATGCTCGGCGTCACCATCGTCTATGTCACGCACGACCAGAGCGAGGCGCTGACGATGTCGGACCGTGTCGCCGTGTTCAACAATGGCGGCATCGCCCAGCTCGGCTCACCCGACGATCTCTACAACACACCGCAGAGCTCGTTCGTTGCGAGTTTCATCGGCGAGAACAACACGCTGGCGGGCAAGGTCGAGCGGGTGATCGGCAAGGAATGCCGCATCGCGCTGGATGGCGGCGGCGCGATCACCGCGCAAGCCATCGGCGTCGCGGACGGTGCTGACTGCCATGTTGCCATCCGCCCCGAGCGGCTCAGCCTCGCGGACGGCGGACACGCAGAAAACAGACTGGCGGCGACGGTCGATGGCCGCATCTATCTCGGCGACCACCAACGGCTGCTGGCCAGGCTCGAAAATGGACAGGTGCTGACCGTCAAGGTCGGCCCGGAAACGACCATGGCGAATGGAGAGCCGGTGATGGTTTCCTGCACGCTCGGTGATTGCCGCGCCTTTCCGGCCGATGCCGGAACGGGCGGATCGAAGTCAAAAACAACAGGGGAGTAAGATCAGATGAAAATCACAAAGACCCGGCTGCTCGCGCTCGCTGCGGCCACCGCCTGGATGGCGATAGGACATGCGGCTGTCGCCGACGAACTGTCGATCATGGCCAGCGGTGGCGCCTGGCAGGACGCGCAACGCAAGGCATGGTTCGAGCCGTTCAGCAAGGAAACCGGAACCAAGATCGTCGAGCAGGAATATCTCGGCGATCTCGGCAAAGTCAAAGCCATGGTCGACACCGGCAACGTGCCGATCGACCTGGTGACGGTGGAGACCGCGACCGTGCTGCAGGGCTGCGACGCAGGCATTCTCGAGCGTCTCGACTATTCCAAGATTGCACCGCGCGAAAAGTTCATCGAAGGGTCGGCACTCGACTGCGGTGTCGGCCTCGACGCCTATGGCGATATCCTGGCTTACGATCCGACCGTGCTGAAGGAAGCTCCGACCTCGGTGCTCGATCTGTTCGACACGAAGAAGTTTCCGGGCAAGCGCGCCATGCGCAAATTCCCGGCGCAGAATCTCGAATGGGCGCTGATGGCCGATGGCGTCGCGCCGGCCGATGTCTACAAGGTGCTGGGAACGCCGGAAGGCGTCGACCGCGCCTTCAAGAAGCTCGACACGATCAAGAAGGACATCGTCTGGTGGGATGCAGGCGCGCAGCCGGCACAGCTTCTCGCCTCGCAGGAAGTGGTGATGACGACGGCCTGGAACGGCCGCATCCAGAACGCCATCGACACCGACAAGAAGCCGTTCAAGATCGTCTGGAACAACCAGATCCTCGAATACGACATGATCGCCATTCCCAAGGGCGCCAAGAACCCGGACCTCGCCTACAAATATCTGGCCTATATCAGCCAGCCTGAAAACAATGCCAAGCTCGCCAGCTATATCACCTATGGGCCGGTGCGGACCGATGCCGCGTCCTTCGTCGCGGCCGATGCGTTGCCGAAATTGCCCAACGCGCCTGACCATCTGGCTGGCGCCTACCTCGTCGCCGACACCGAGTTCTGGGGCGACTATGGCGAGGATCTGGTCAAGCGCTTCAACGCCTGGCTGGCGCAGTAAGCAAAATGTCGGCTCTGGAGCCAACGCATCTCGACCAGTCGCGGGCAATCCGCGACCGGTCAACCACCGGTCCGGCCAAGTCGGTGGCGGCAGCACTGCGGCGCGCCGAATTCGGCGACCGGCTTCGCGCGCTGGCGCTGGCCGCACCGCTGCTGGTGCTGCTGGCGCTGAGCTTCGGCATCCCGATCGTGCTTTTGCTGTCGCGCGCCGTCTACGACCCGACGATTGCCAATGCCCTGCCGCAGACCACCCAGGCACTCGGCGGTTGGAACGGCCAAGGCCTGCCTGACGATGCCGCCTTCGTGGCGCTCGCGGCGGACCTCAGGAGCAGCCAGGCCAAGGGCACTGCATACGAACTCGCCAAGAGCCTGAACGCACGTTTGCCGGGCGCGCGCAGCCAAGTGCTGAAGACAGTGCGCCAATTGGAAAGCGCAGGCGACAAGCCGCCGCTCGAGGTGGTGAAATCCGTGCCGTTCTGGTCGCAGCCCGGCACCTGGCCAGCCATTGCCAACGGCACGCACAGCGTCACCTCGTTCTATCTCATGAGCGCGCTTGATCTGCGCTGGAACAATGATGGTGGCATCGAACGCGTACCGCCCGAACAGGCGATCTTCCTGCAGGTGTTCATGCGGACGTTCTTCGTCGCCGCCGCGGTGACGCTGGCGACGCTGATCCTGGGCTTTCCGCTGGCCTATCTCATCGCCAGCGTGCCAAGAGGCCTTGCCGCCATCCTCATCGTCGCGGTGCTGCTGCCATTCTGGACGTCGATCCTGGTGCGCACAGCCGCCTGGACTGTGCTTTTGCAGAAATTTGGCCTGGTCAACGACCTGCTGTTGTGGCTCGGCGTCGCCGACGCCCGGCTCGACCTGATGTACAGCCGCATCGGCCTGATCATCGCCATGACCCACATCCAGCTGCCGTTCACGCTGCTGCCGATCTACAGCGTCATGCGCACGATCCAGCCTTCGCAGATGAAGGCCGCCTATTCGCTCGGCGCAAAGCCTTTCACCGCCTTCATGCGCGTCTACCTGCCTCAGGTCTTTCCCGGCATCATGGCTGGCTGCCTGCTGACCTTCATCCTGTGCCTCGGCTACTACATAACGCCGGCGCTGATCGGCGGCGCCAGCGACCAGTTGATCAGCAATTTCATCGCCAACTACGTCAATGTCGAGCTGAACTGGGAGATGGCGGCGGCGCTCAGCTTCATCCTGCTCGTCTTCACGCTGGCGCTGTTCGGCATCTTCGCCCGCATCCTCGGCCTCGACCGCTTCAAGCTGGTGTAGCCATGCTCCTGTCTCCCTACCCAACGCTTGGAGAACGCATCCGCATCGGGCTGCTGTGGTTCTGGTGCGGCCTGGTCATCCTGTTCCTGGTGGTGCCGATCCTGATCCCTGTACCGTTGTCGTTCAACAGCGGCACCTTCTTCATCTTTCCGCTGGAGGGGATTTCGACGCGCTGGTACGAGGTCGTCCTCGGTACCCAGCGCTGGCAGGCGGCAATCGGCAACAGCCTGATCGTGGCTTTCGGCACGACGCTGATCGCAACCGTAATGGGCACGCTCACCGCAATCGCGCTGTCCGACGAAAAATTTCCCGGACGCCGCATCGTCATGCCGCTGCTGCTGTCACCGCTGATCGTGCCGGTGGTGATCACCGCCGTCGGCTCGTATCTTTTCTACGCCCGCGTCGGCCTTGCCAGCACCTATGCCGGCATCATCCTGGCGCATACCGCACTTGCCAGCCCCTTCGTGGTCGTCACTGTGGGCGCGAGCCTGACCGGCTTCGACCGCAATCTGATGCGCGCCGCCGCCATCTCCGGGGCGAAACCGGTGACCTCGTTCTTCAGGGTGATGCTGCCGCTGATCCTGCCCGGTGTGCTTTCAGGTGCCGCGTTTGCCTTCGTCACCTCGTTCGACGAGGTGGTCGTCGTGCAGTTCCTGGCCAGCGCCAACCAGCGCACCATGCCGCTCGAAATGTTCATTGGCTTGCGCGAAAAACTATCCCCGGCGATCACCGCCGCGGCAACGCTGATGATGGGGCTTTCCATCGTGCTGCTGGTCGTCGCCAACCTTCTGTCGCGGCGCAGCCAGCGGCGACCGGTTGCAAGCTCTTAGGCCTGGTACACGACCACTCCTCAGAGACAGTTTCGAAATTCGCTCTGGCGAGTCATATGGTGGTGGTTTCGAGAACCGTAGCGCAGCGGACATTTGGTCCGTGAGCAACGGAAGCGCAGAAAACGCCGCTAGATGGTAGAATTTCCAAACAGTCTCTCAGGCGACAGGCGTCCAGATGATATCCTCGATCTTCTGGGCCCCGGTCGCCAGCATCACCAGGCGGTCGAAGCCGAGCGCGATGCCGCTGGCCTGCGGCATGATGGCAAGGGCGGCGAGAAAATCCTCGTCCAGCGGATAGCGCTCGCCATAGATGCGCTCTTTCTCGTCCATCTCGAGGATGAAACGCCGGCGCTGCTCATCGGCATCGGTCAGCTCGCCAAAGCCGTTGGCGAGTTCGACGCCACAGCAATAGAGCTCGAAGCGCTCGGCGACGCGTGGATCCTTGGGGCTCGGCCGCGCCAATGCCGCCTCGGCCAGCGGATATTCGCAAAGGATGGTCGCGCGCCCCTGCCCGAGGAAAGGCTCGATCTTTTCCACCATCACCCGGCTGAACAAATCGGCCCAGCTGTCGTCGGGCGCGGTGCGCAGGCCGGCCCGGGTCAAGGCGGCGTAGAGCGCGTCGCGGTCGGTGGCGCCGTCGGCGGCGACCGTGGCCAGCAGATCGATGCCGGAATAGTGGGTGAAGACATCCGCCACCGTCAGCCGTTCCGGCTCGGCGAACGGATCGCAGTCGCGCCCCCGGAAGGAAAAGCGCTTCGTTCCTGTCCTTGTCGCGGCCAGTTCCAGAAGCGCCGCGCAATCCTGCATCAGGCTCTCATAGGCCTCGCCCACCCGGTACCATTCGAGCATGGTGAATTCAGGATGGTGCAAGGGGCCGCGCTCGCGGTTGCGGTAGACCGGCCCGAGGCTGAAAATGCGCTGCTCGCCGGCGGCAAGCAGCTTCTTGCAGGCGAACTCCGGCGAGGTATGGAGATAGAGCGTCGAGCGCTCGCCGTCCGCCCCGACCACTTCCGTGACGAAAGCCGCCAGATGCGCCTCGTTGCCGGGCGAGACCTGCAGAGCCGCGGTTTCCACCTCGACGAAATCGCGCTGGGCGAACCAGTCGCGCAGGCCGGCCGCGATGGCGTTGCGCAGCATCAGCCGCGGGCGGCGGTCGGCGTGGACATGCGGCGTCCACCAGGGCGAGGCATCGGGCGACGTATCGGTCATGGGGCTCAGATCATATGGAATGGGGCTGGCGGTTGCGGCCAAGATGCGCTAGTTCGCAGCGGACGGCTGCTGAAGCCGATTTGTACCAATCAACCATTTCAGGATTGTAAGCCGTGGTGAAAGTCATCGCCAGTTCGCTCCGCAAAGGCAATGTCGTCGACAAGGACGGCAAGCTTTATGTGATCCTCTTTGCCGAAAACATCCACCCCGGCAAGGGCACGCCGGTGACGCAGCTCGACATGCGCCGCATCGGCGACGGGGTGAAGGTTTCGGAGCGCTACCGCACCACCGAGCAGGTGGAGCGCGCCTATGTGGAAGAGCGCGAGCACACCTTCCTCTATCGCGACGGCGAAGGTTTTCATTTCATGAACCCGGAAAGCTACGACCAGGTGGCGGTGTCGGAAGCCGTGGTCGGCGACATGGCGCCTTACCTCCTGGAAGGCATGGCCGTGCAGGTGTCGCAGTTCAATGGCATTGCCATTTCCCTCGTGCTGCCGCAGCGCGCGACCTTCGAAGTGGTCGAAACCGAGCCGACGACCAAGGGACAGACGGCCTCGTCGTCCTACAAGCCGGCCGTGCTGTCCAACGGCGTGCGCACATTGGTGCCGCCGCACATCGCCCCCGGCACCCGCGTGGTGGTGATGACCGCCGATGGGGCTTATGTGGAGCGGGCGAAGGACTGAGACGCCATCGCTCATTAGCCCTTTGGGCTACATTATTGCTTAAAGCAGTTCTCTCGGTGCCATTGCAGGAAATGAGGGTGTGGGCGTTCGAGTTGTCGACGAGGCGGAAGCGCGCGGCGAGACTTGTTTATGAACCCATGCACGCTGTCGGGGTCGTTGACCTGTCGTGAGATCAGGATTTCCAGATCATCGGACAAGCTGATTAATCCGCGATCGAACATCCAATGCGCAGTGCCGGACAGTGCGATCCCATTGTTTATGACATCAGGTCCGTTCGCCTCGACCGGTCGAATGTGCGCGGCAGAAACCTCTGCCCGGCCACCGCCATTTATCAGCTTGAGACCCGTGATCGCGCAGCGCTCATCATAGGCGCGTAAGACGATACGACGGAAAATGCGGTCGCGCACGATTCGCGACCCGATGTAACTCACACGATCGCGGTTCTGCTCGAACTGAAATGGAGGCTGCTCATCCTGGAAGCCGCCGACAGATGTACCAATCTTATCGACGCGCGGAAGCAACGAGTCGCTCGTGCCTAGACCCAAATCGACAATGCGGTTGAAGTCGCTTCGGCTGAGTGGACGGACCGCCGATTGGGCGCGACCGGAAATCCGCCCTTGGTCGTTGAGTAGGCCGCCCTCAACGAGACCGTCCATCCCGCTAAACGGGACATGATTGGCGAAATCGAGATAGGATCCTGGCTCGATCAATGCGAGGTACATGCCAGGCGCCACAGGGTCTGAAATAACCTGCTGGACTTTGGCTATGGCGAAATAGCCACGGGTGTCATCTACCTTGCTGGGTTCGTAGTAGATGATCCAATCGCCAACACATGCTTCCACACGGCGCAGATATTGGCTCGGAAACTGATATTGCTCAGCGGGGCTGTCATCATAGATCGAATCCGAGCGGTGGATGAAGACCCCAAACCCCATGATCTTCCTGCAATGCGCTCTTGGGAATAACTGCTTGCGATGTACCACCAAAATCCGATCTTGGGGGTTTAGTCCAGGCCGATCGAACTTTTCCCATGGAATCGGTCTTTCGTAAGCTCGCGCTGAAAGCTGCCCTCAGACAAAGCGCCGCGACATTTTTCACGAAGCGTGTCGCAGAAGGCCCATGCGGTTCGTCCTTTGACGGAAGAAGGAGAACGCCATGCGAAAACTTATCGTCACCGAATTCATCAGCGTCGATGGCATTGCCGAGGTCGAGAAGCTGCCCAGTGTGACCTGGAACGACGAGATGAACAGGTTCAAGGAGGACGAGCTTGCCGACAGCGGCACCATGCTTTTGGGGCGCGCAACCTACGAGATCTTTGCTGGCTCATGGCCCAAGGAAACCGGGGATTTTGCCGATCGGTTCAACGCACTGCCAAAATATGTCGCCTCGAACAGCCTGAAGGCGCTCGACTGGAAGCCGGCTGAATTGCTGAAGGGACCCCTGCCGGAAGCGGTGAGGACGCTGAAGCAAGGCAGCGGCGGCAACATCTATGTGCATGGCAGCCTCAGCGTCGCGCAGGAGTTGCTGCGCCACGGCCTGGTCGACCGCGTTAGGCTGCTCAGCTACCCCGGCGCCGTCGGCCAGGGCAAGCCGCTATTCCCCGTCGGCGAGCCAGTGGCGCTCGAGTTGATTTCGGCCAAGCCGTTCAGCAACGGCGTTGTGTCGCTGGAGTATGCGCCGGCGGCGGCGAAGTCGTAGTCGGCTTCCATGCTTGTATGACAACAGCAACGTCGCGCCCGTCCGTCACCCGGCCTTCTTCCCTCGCCGCCCCTTGACGGCAGCGCCATTTCTAGCCTCCACCACCCTCTCCACCTGCCGCTTCAGCTCGTCCTTGATGTCGGCCGTATCGTTCATCAGGGCGTCGATCTTCAGGAAATCGAGGACGCGGTATTTCGAGACTGCCGGGCGGACCAGGATGTCGGGGCGGCTTTGTCTCAGCTTGTTGGCGATGATCGACTGCATCATCAGCTGCGTGGCGCCGAACATCAGGTCGACGGAGGTCGGCTGCTTGCGGTCGGCCTCTTCCGGCGCGCCGACCACGTCGACGCCGATGATGATGTCGGCATCGTTTTCGATCAGGTCGAACGGCACCGGGTTGTAGATGCCGCCGTCGATCAGCAGCCTTCCGTCGCGCGTAACCGGGCGGAACACGGCGGGAATGGCTGCTGAAGCGGCCAGCGCCGAGTGTAGGTCGCCGTCGTCGAAGACGGCCAGCTTGTGACCGAAATAGTCCGTCGCCGTCACCTTGAGCGGGATCTTGAGCTCGGCGAAGGTTTCGGGAATGGCCTCGGGTAGAAAAGCCTTCAGGATGCGCTCGACATTGAACTGGCTGACGCGGATGCCGCCCTGCATGGCTTCGGCGATCGTGCCCGGCCGCGCCCGCCACATGCGGCTCGCCACTTCGGCGCGGCGGCCGAGGATCGAGCGGGCGTAGTGGTGGATGTCCTTGCCGGTCATGCCAGCGGCCATGCCGGCACCCATGATGGCGCCGATCGACGAACCGGCAATAGTCACCGGCCTGATGCCCAGCTCGTCCAGCGCCTCGATTACATGGATATGCGCCAGCCCGCGCGCACCGCCGCCGCCGAAGGCGATGCCGAAGGTCGGGCTCATCCCTTGCCGGCCCCGTCCAGTTTCGGGCCGATGACCATGATCGTCGGCTCAGTCGACAGCAGCTTTTTCGCCGCCGCCTTGACCTGATCGAGCGTCACCGCGTTGATGTAGGCGGCGCGGCGCTGCATGTAGTCGATGCCGAGATCGTCGAGCTGCAGCTCGACCAATGTCGCGGCAATGGAACTCGAAGAGTCCAGATTGTTGATGGCATAGGCACCGACCAGATATTTCTTGGTCGCCGCCAGCTCCGCTTCGGTCGGGCCCTCCTCGGCCAGTTGCTTGACCACGTCGCGAACGATCCCCAGCGTCTCGGCCGCGCGGTCGGAGCGGGTCCCAGTGCTGACGATCAGCGCATTGGAGTGGTCCTGGTTGACCAGCGAGGAGTTGACGCTGTAGGCCAGCCCGCGCTTCTCGCGCACCTCCTGGAACAGGCGCGAGGTGAAGGTGCCGCCGCCAAGGATCTCGTTCATCAGCACGGCGGCAAAGAAATCCGGCGCCTTGCGCTTCACGCCGGGATAGGCCAGCTGCAGCGAGGTCTGCGGCAGATCGTAATCGACCTCGACATGCTGCGCCAGCTTCGGGTCGATATCGGCCACCGGCTTCAGCGCCTGGTTTTGCGGCAGGTCGCCGAACACCTCGTCGAGCTTCTTCTTCAGGGTCTCGGGATCGATGGCGCCGACCACGGCGACATGCAGGCCGCCACGCGCGAACACCGCCTTGTGCAAGGCTTTCAGATCATCCGGGGTGATGGTGGCGATGCTCTGCCTGGTGCCCTGGTCGGAGCGTGAATAGGGATGATCTCCATAGAGTGCGCGCGCCCATTTGTTCTGCGCGACCGTATCGGGATCGTTCTCGCCGGCGATGATGCCGGACAGGATCTGGGCGCGGATGCGGTCGATCGGCAGCTGGTCGAAACGCGGCTCGTTGACAGCCAGCCGCAACAGGTCGAACGCCTCGTCGCGCTGCTCGGCCAGCATGCGCATCGAACCGTAGATGCCGTCACGGCTCTCGTCGAAGCTCATCTCGGCGCCGGCATCGTCGAGCCTGATCTGGAAGGCCTCGCTGTCGAGCGGGCCGGCACCTTCGTCGAACAGGCCGGTCATCAGATTGGCCAGGCCCTCCTTGCCGGCCGGATCCTGCGTCGAGCCGCCGCGGAAGACGAAACGGATGGCGACGACCGGCACGGAATAGTCCTCGACCAGCCAGGCGGTGATGCCTTTTGGCGAGGTGACGGACTGGATGTCCATGGCGCGCGCCGTCAGTGCCGGCAGGATCAGGAAGAGAATGGAGAGAAAGAGCGTTGCGAGGGCGCGCCATGCAGCAATTGTCGGCAGCGACCAATTGCGGAAGTCGGCGCTCCCCCTCACCCAGCCTCCGCTTCGCTCGGCGGACCTCTCGCCGTTGAGGAGAGGAGTTTGCCAACGGTGGCGCCAGCCTCTTCGCCCCAGCGGGGAGAAGGTGGCCGCGAAGTGACGGGATGACGGGGCTGTCTCGCGCATGGGGATCGACTTCATCATCAATTCCCCGCCTGTTGCTGCGGCAGCAGATAGCCGGTCGTCGACCTATCGAGTACCAGATAGCGCGCGGCGACGGCCTTGACCTCGTCGGCGGTGACCTTGCGGATGCGGTCCGGCCATTGCTGGACGTCCTGGACGTTGCCGCCGGTGGCCAGCGTCGAGCCGTAGATGTTGGCCATGGAATCCTGCTTGTCGCGGGCAAAGATCATTGAGCGCACATAGCGGTCCTTTGCCTTCTCCAGCTCCGCTGGTGTGACGCCATCCCTGACGATGCGCGCCACCTCGGCATCGACCGCCGCTTCGACGTCGGCGAGCTTGGCGTCGCCGCGCGGCGCGCCGTAGACGGTGAAATTGGTGTCGTCGAGCATGGTGCCCTGGAAATAGGCGCCGGCGTTGGACGCGATGCCTTGCTGGACGACGAGTGCCTGGTAAAGCCGGCTGCGGTTGCCGCCGCCGAGGATCTCCGCCAGCAGGTCGAGCGCCTCCGCCTCGCCCGGCTTGCCGGAATGATAGGACGGCACCACCCACTGCGTGGAAAAGCTCGGCACGCTGACGCGGGCATCGGAGAGCGTGACCGTGCGCTTGGTGTTCTGCTCCGGTTCAACCGGGCGGATGCGCGGCGGCAGATCGGGGCCACGAGCCACCTTGCCAAAGGTCTTCTCGGCCAGCGCCCGCACCGCATCCGGCTGGATATCGCCGGCCACGATCAGCACGGCGTTGTTGGGCCGGTAGTATTTGTCATAGAAGGCCGTGGCGTCGGTGCGGTTCAGCTGTTGCATCTCCTGCATCCAGCCGATGACCGGAATGCGATAGGGCTGGTTCTGCCATAGCGTCGCATCGACTTCCTCGTCCAGCACCGCCTCCGGACTGTTGTCGATGCGCGAGCGACGCTCCTCGAGGATGACGTCGCGCTCGGTCTTGATGACATCGTCGGTGAGGATGAGGTTGCGCATGCGGTCGGCCTCGAAGCTCATCATCAACTCGAGCGCCGACGGCGCCACCGTCTCGTGGAAGGCAGTGTAGTCGTAGGAGGTGAAGGCGTTGTTGGAGCCGCCGATGTCGGAGATGGCGCGGTCGAACTCGCCGGCGGCATGGTGGGTCGTCGCCTTGAACATCAGATGCTCGAAGAAATGGGCGATGCCGGATTTTCCGGGTGGCTCGTCGGCGCTGCCGATCTTGTACCAGACCATGTGGGTGACGATCGGTGCACGGTGGTCGGGAATGACGACGACCTCCATGCCGTTCTCGAGCAGGAAATCCGTCACCTTGAACGCGTCCGGCATCGTGTTGGACGACACGGCACTGTCGGCCAGCACCGGGCCGGTCATAACGAAAGTAACTGACGTCGCCAGCAGCGTTGCGCGCAGCCATTCAACCCTGGATGTCATCAATGGCTCCGATTTCCTGGCAGGACGATAGGCAAGGTGCTGGCGACAAGCAAAGTGAATTGTTCGTCATGTTGCCGGCAAAGGCGGCGGCAAAGAGGCCGGCCATGGATGCAGGGCGTATCAGGCGGCCTCGATGAAGCGGATGACGGTCTCGCCATAGTTGCGCTCGTCCAGCACGGAAAAGCCGGGGCCCGGCTCGAAGGGCGCCACTGCCGCCTCCTCGACCACGCACAGCGCGCCGGGGCGAAGCCAGCCGCCGGCCCTGGCCGATTGCAGGGCGCGCTCGCCGAGGCCCTTGCCGTAAGGCGGGTCGGCGAAGACGAGGCCGAACGGCGCCAGCGTGCCGGCCTCGCCAAGGCCGGTGGCGTCGCGGCGAAAGATCTTGGTGCGGCCGGTCAGGCCGAACGCCTCGACATTGTCGCGGATCAGGCCACGGCCTTCCGCCGATTCCTCGATGAAGACACCGTAGGAGGCACCGCGCGACAGCGCTTCGAGGCCGAGCGCACCGGTGCCGGCGAACAGGTCGAGCACGCGGGCGCCGTCCAGTTGCTCAGCGAAGCGATGCGCCAGCACGTTGAAGACGGCCTCGCGGGTGCGATCGGTCGTCGGACGAATGGCGCTGCTGCGAGGCGTCGCCAGGGGACGCCCGCGAAACTCACCGCCGACGATCCTCATTATGATGCGGGCCTCATAATAATCCGGGCCTCATCTCGTCCTGGGGCCCTTGGGGCCGCTGCGCGGCCGCTCACCGCCACCGGCGCCGCCGGGACGCTCGCCACGCGGCTTGCCGAACGGCTTTGCGCCGGCCGGTTTGCCATAGGACGGCTTGAACGATGCCTTGCGCGCCTTGGCGTCAGCCGCCTTGGCGGCGTCGGCCTCTGCCCTGCCCTTGCCGATCGGCCGTGCGCCCGGCGCCATCCAGACATTGGCCTTGCGCTGGCCGGGCGGCTCGATCGGCCGCTGCTCGCGCTCGGATTTCTTGCCGCCGCCCGGCTTGCCGCCAAAACCACCGCGCGGCTTGTCACCAAAGCCGCCACGGGGCTTATCGCCAAAGCTGCGTTCGGGCCGCGGGCCACGCTCGCCATAGCTCTTTTCCGGCCCGGCGCCCCTGTCCGGACTTGTCGACAATTTGCCCAGCGCCTCGTCGCGGCTGCCTTCGCGGCGCTTGCGGTTCTTGATCAGCCCGCCCTCGCCAATCGGCCGGCGCTCGCCGTCCCGGGTGAATTTCGGCCGTTCCGGCTCCGGTTCGCGGACTTCGGTGCGCCGCACCGGCTTGTTGGAAAACGGCTTGGTGACCTCGGCGTCGAAATTGGCGCCGGATTCCTCGACCAGACGCTCGCCAAGCTGGTCGCGCAGCACCCTGCCCTTGATCTCCAGCACATGGCCCTCGGCGAGATCGTCGAGCTGGAATGGCCCGTAGGAGATGCGGATCAGTCGCGTCACATCGAGACCGAGCGAACCGAGGATGTTCCTGACTTCGCGGTTCTTGCCTTCGCGCAGGCCGATGGTCAGCCAGGCATTGGTGCCCTGCTCGCGGTCGAGCGTCGCTTCGATGGCGCCGTAGAAAACGCCGTCGACGGCAATGCCTTCACGCAGGCCTGCAAGCGCGCTTTCCTCGACCTTGCCGTGGACGCGCACGCGGTAGCGGCGCAGCCAGCCGGTGGCCGGCAGTTCGAGAACGCGCGACAGGCCGCCATCATTGGTGAGCAGCAGCAGGCCTTCGGTGTTGATGTCGAGGCGACCGATGGTCATCAGCCGCGGCAATTCAGCCGGCAGCACGTCGAAGACGGTCTTGCGGCCCTCGGGATCGCGGTTGGTGGTGACGACGCCGGCCGGCTTGTGGAACAGGAACAGGCGTGTGCGCTCGATCGGCGGGATTTCCATGCCGTCGAGATGGATGATGTCGTCGGGCATGACGTTGAAAGCCGGCGAGGTCAGCGCGCGGCCATTGACCTTGACGCGGCCGGCGGCGATCAGCTCCTCCGCATCGCGGCGCGAAGCAAGGCCGGCACGCGCCAGCCGCTTGGCGATGCGCTCGCCTGCCTCTTCCGTCGCTTCCGCGGAACGCGGACGCGGCTTGAAGCCGGCACCCGATGCCCCTTGCGGCCGATCACTGAAGTCGCGCTTGGGACGGTCGCCACCGAAGTCACGCTTGGGGCGGTCAGCGAAGTCGCGCTTCGGACGATCGCCGGCGTCGCGCGGAGTGCGGTCGCTAAAATCTCGCTTGGGACGGTCGAAACGCTTTTCGCCGCCCTCCGCTGCCGCGGCAGCCGGACGATCGCCACGTGGCGCATAAGGTTTGCGCGGTCCCTCGCGCTTTTCATAGGGCTTGCGCTCACCCTCGGCCGCCATCGGGCGGTCGCCGCGCGGTGCATAGGGCTTGCGCGGGCCCTCGCGCTTTTCATAAGGCTTGCGCTCGCCTTCGGCCGCGATTGGGCGGTCGCCGCGCGGCGCATAAGGCTTGCGCGGGCCTTCGCGCTTTTCATAAGGCTTGCGCTCGCCTTCAGCCGCGATTGGGCGGTCGCCACGCGGCGCATAGGGTTTGCGCGGTCCTTCGCGCTTTTCATACGGCTGGCGCTCACCCTCGGCCGCTATCGGGCGGTCGCCACGCGGTGCGTAGGGCTTGCGTGGGCCCTCGCGCTTCTCAAAAGGCTTGCCTTCGGGACGCGGCCCCTTGCTGAATGGCTTGTCGCCGCCCTTGAAGTCGCGCTTCGGGCGCTCGCCTTCGGCGGCCATCGGCCGGTCCCCGCGCGGCGCATAGGGCTTCTTGGCGCCAAAGGACGGCTTGCCGCCTTTGCTGACGGCGTCGCGGCTGCGCGGTCCCGCGGCTTTCGAGCCGCTCCTGACCGGACCCTTTTTGGGTCGGAATTTCTTGTCGTTGTCGTCCATGTGGCCTTTGTCCGTTTGCGCTGCTACAGCGTGGCGCATCCTTTTGGGCGCGCAACGAACGCTGTAGCACTTTTGATTTGGCGCATGATCATTTCCGAAAACCGAGTCCGATTTTCGGGGTCATGCGCTCAATAACAGGATCACCGGAGTTTGTCAGGGAAAAGTGGACACCGGTTTTCCGGCAAGACAAACGAAAACCAAAAGCCTGGAGTGGCGAGGAGATAATCGGAATGGAGATCGCGTGAAGCGACCGGATTTCATGGCGCTGGCGCTGAAGGAGGCTGAAGCCGCCGCCTTGCGCGGCGAAGTGCCGGTCGGCGCGGTGATCGCCAGTGGCGGCACGGTCGTTGCCAGCGCCGGCAACCGCACCCGCGAGCTTGCCGACCCGACGGCGCATGCCGAGATGCTGGTCATCCGCGAAGCCTGCCGCAAGCTGTCCATCGAACGGCTTACCGGCCACGATCTCTATGTGACGCTGGAGCCGTGCACCATGTGCGCTGGCGCCATTTCCTTCGCCAGGCTGCGTCGGCTCTATTTCGGCGCTGCCGACGACAAGGGCGGCGCGGTGGTCAACGGCGCGCGCTTCTTCGCCTCGCCAACCTGCCACCATGCGCCCGACATCTATCCGGGCATCGGCGAGACCGAAGCGGCCCTGCTGCTCAAAGGATTTTTCCGGGAGCGGCGCGACTGAACCAGGCGCAACGCAAAGAGCAACGAGCGTAACCCGTCTTTACAGGGACGGCAGCCAGTCGAACCAGCCGCTGCCCTTCTTGCCTTCCGCCTCTTTCTTCAGGCGGCGTTCCTTCTTGTACTCGTCCTCGCCAAGCTCGTTCTGCGGCGCGGTGTCGGCGGCGACGCGATACTGCACCGGCGGTTCGCTCAGATATTTGCGGGTGTTCGGGTCGCCCTGCTTGCTGTCGGCAAGACGGCGCTGAATCTCCGCGGCGCGGCCCTTGTCCGAATCCGCCGGAGACCAGCGTGGCGGGTGGCTCGAAGCGGAGTCTTCCATCGCCTTCTTCACCGAAGCCGGATCGGTCTGCACATCGTCGACGATCTCCGACTGGTAGCCCGGATCATTCTGGTGGGCCGTCGCGTCGGCACGCAGGCGGGCGCGGCGCTGCTCTGGCGATTCGGGCCATTCGGCGCTCGCCGTCTCGATGCTGTCCTGCGGCGCCGGCAGCGCTTCCTTCTGGCCTGGCGCCGGCTTCACCAGCGTCGGACGCGGCTTGTAGTCGATCTGTTCCTTGCGCTTGGGCGCGAACGAAAAGGCGCCGGAAATATCGCCAGCCAGCTGTTCGCCGGCGGTCTTGTCGGTGCCATAGGTCGGTGAGCCCATGCAGCCGGACAAGGCCAAGCCCGATGCGACAAGCGGCGCCAGCAGCGCAAGGCGCGCGTTATATCTCTCGGTCATGCCAAAAAGTCCCACTGTAGACAGCCTCTCGATTGCCACCGGCCTTATGTCCGGTCCCCATCGTCCAAGCTCTTGCGACGGAAATCCGGCGACAATTTGTCTTCCGGAGTTTCGCGTGTTTACCTCAACCACTCGTTAAGGGCAACGCGCGGGCGGTTTTCGCCCGCCCGGCGTGGCATTTGTGCACCGATAGTGCCTTTCCGGCCGGCTCAAAGCCGGCCAAGCGCCTTCAACTCGCGCAGCACCGCCGCATCGCGCGCCGAAACGTCGGGAAACGCAGCGTCCTGTCCGACATCGGCGGTGTAACGCCAGGAGCGTGCGCATTTCACCAGGCCGCGGTCCTCCGCCTTCTCGACCACCACGGCGACACCCCTGACGTCGTCGAGCGTGAAGGCGCCGGCCGGCGCGTCGCCATGGGCGATGACCAGATCGCTGGTGATCGCCATCTCGGCCATGTCGACATCGGATATCGCCGCTTCGAGCGCTGCATCGTTTATGGTCACGACCGGCACCGCTTCCAGCGACGAACCGATCACCTTCTGGGCGCGTGCGATCTCCAGCGCGCCGGTGACGACGCGCCGCACCTGGCGCACCTTGCGCCACTTTTCCGCCAGCGCCTCGTTCTTCCAGTCCGCCGGGATATGCGGAAACTGGTCGAGATGCACCGAGACGGCGTCCGGATGACGGTCGAGCCAAGCTTCTTCCATGGTGAAAGGCAGCATCGGCGCCAGCCATTTCACCAGGCAGTCGAAGAGATGCCGCACCACCTGCACCGAGGCCTTGCGCTTCACGCTCGACGGCGCGTCGCAGTAGAGCGCATCCTTGCGGATGTCGAAGTAGAAGGCCGACAGTTCCACCACCATGAAGTCGAGCAGCATGCGGGTGATGCGCTTGAACTCGAAGGCGTCGTAGCCCGAGCGCACGACGTCATCCAGCTCGGCCAGCCGGTGCAGCATCAGCCGCTCCAGCTCCGGCATCTTGTCCAGAGGCACCTCTTCGCCATCGTCATGGGCAAGCGTGCCCAGCATCCAGCGGATGGTGTTGCGCAGCTTGCGGTAGGCGTCGATATTGGTCTGCAGCACGTTCTTGCCGAGCCGCTGGTCTTCCCAATAGTCCGTCGTCACCACCCACAAACGCAGGATGTCGGCGCCTGACTGCTTGATGACGTCCTGCGGCACGACGGTGTTGCCGAGCGACTTCGACATCTTGCGGCCGTCTTCGTCCATGGTGAAGCCATGGGTGACGACGGTGTCGTAAGGCGCCCTGCCCCTGGTGCCGCAGCTTTCGAGCAGCGAGGAGTGGAACCAGCCGCGATGCTGGTCGGAGCCTTCGAGATAGACATCGGCCGGCCATTTGAGATCCGGACGATCCTCCAGCGTGAAGGCGTGCGTCGAGCCCGAATCGAACCATACGTCGAGGATGTCCATCACCTGCTTCCACTTGGATGCATCGTGATTGCCGAGGAAGCGTTCCTTGGCGCCGGCGGCGAACCAGGCATCGGCGCCCTCCTGTTCGAAGGCGTCCATGATGCGCTGGTTGACCGCCTCGTCCTTGAGCACATTGCCGTCGGCATCGGCAAAGACGGCGATCGGTACGCCCCAGGCGCGCTGGCGCGACAGCACCCAGTCAGGGCGCTCCTCGATCATGGCGCGGATGCGGTTCTGGCCGGCGGCGGGCACGAAACGGGTGTCGTCGATCGCCTTCAGCGCGCGGCTGCGCAACGTCGAGCCGTCGCCGAGGTCCTTGTCCATGTAAACAAACCACTGCGGCGTATTGCGGAAGATGATCGGTTTTTTGGACCGCCAGGAATGCGGGTAGCTGTGCTTCAGGCGGCCTCGCGCGAACAGCGCGTTGCGCTTGATCAGTTCGTCGATCACAGCCTGGTTGGCGTTGCCCTTTTTGCCGTTGTCGTCGATGACGCGTGCGGCTCCGCCCTCGCGATCCGGACCTAAACCCGGCGCGTCCTTGGTGAAGAAGCCGCCATCGTCGACGGTGAACGGGATGGCGCTGTCGATGCCGCGGGCGCGCAAGTCCGCCGCCGCATCCATCCAGGCGTCAAAGTCCTCGCGGCCGTGGCCAGGCGCAGTGTGGACGAAGCCGGTGCCGGCATCGTCGGTGACATGGTCACCGGCGAGCATCGGCACGGGGAACTCATAGCCTCCGCCAAAGCCCTTGAACGGGTGCGAAAGCGTAAGACTTCCAAGCTCTTCCGCAGAAACACTGCGAATGCGATTCAAGGTTACCTTGGCCTTGGCAGAGGATTCGTCGGCCAGCGCATCGGCGAAGATGAGCTTTTCGCCCGGCTGCGGGCCGAACGCATTCTCGGCCGCCGTCACCTCGTAGAGGCCATAGCCGATGCGTGGTGAGTAGTTGACCGCGCGGTTGCCCGGGATCGTCCACGGCGTGGTCGTCCAGATGACGACGTGCGCCTGCAACAGGTCCAGCGCCCCCTCTGTCAGTTTGGGCTCGCCATCATCGACAGGCCGCACCAGGCTGACGATGGGAAACTTCACCCAGATCGTGTCGGACTCATAGTCCTGGTACTCGACCTCGGCTTCGGCAAGTGCCGTGCGCTCGACGACGCTCCACATCACCGGCTTGGAGCCGCGATAGAGCTGGCCCGACATGGCGAACTTCAGCAGTTCGCCGGCGATGCGCGCCTCGGCATGGAAAGCCATCGTCGTGTAGGGATTCTTGAAGTCGCCGATGACGCCGAGCCGCTGGAACTCGCCGCCCTGCACCGTGATCCAGTGCGCGGCGAACTCGCGGCATTCCTTGCGGAACTCGTTGACCGGAACCTCGTCCTTGTTCTTGCCCTTGGCGCGATACTGCTCCTCGATCTTCCATTCGATCGGCAGGCCGTGGCAGTCCCAGCCCGGCACGTAGTTCGAGTCATAGCCGCGCATCTGGAACGAGCGGGTGATGACGTCCTTGAGGATCTTGTTCAGCGCATGGCCGATATGGATATTGCCGTTGGCGTAGGGCGGGCCGTCATGCAGCACGTATTTGGTGCGGCCGGCCGCGCTCTCGCGAAGCTTGCGGTAAAGGTCCATGTCCTGCCAGCGCTGGACCAGCAGCGGCTCCTTCTCGGGCAAGCCGGCGCGCATCGGAAAATCCGTCTGCGGCAAATAAAGCGTCTTGGAATAGTCGATTGTCTGGTCGGTCATCGGTCTGCCATGTGCATTGCCCGGCGGCGAAGGGCTCGGGCGTTGAACTATCATGATTTGGAAAAAGCGCGAGAGGCCGCGCGCAAGATTCCCGGCGGCTCCGGCGGCGCTCAGGCCGCCCGGAACACCGGGCCGGTAATTCGTATCGTCAGCGCGTGAAGGCGCGAAAAGCTCGTCATTGGTGGGCTTTTAGCGGAGATAGGCGCAGGAATAAAGCGTCTCTCGTTCGATTCCGCTACATCGTGAAGTCGAAACGGTAGCTGGTCGACACGCCGATCATGAACTGGTTGCGGTCGCCGCGTTCCCTGACCAGGCTGGAATCGGCCGCCGGTCCCATCAGGCGTGAATATTCGCCGAACAGGCTGGCGGTCATCGGTTCGGTCACCTTCCAGGTTATGGCTCCGCCAAGACCGGTCGATTTCAGGCCGCCACCGGGATGATATTCGTCGAGGCCCGAGGCGACGGCCTCCTGGGCGTCGACGCCATAATAGGCGTCAAAGTAGTCGGCCGAGGCGAATGAAACGCGCGGCCCGCCCGAAATCCGGACAGCTGGCGTAATGTCATAGAACGCGTCGGCGGTGATGTCGGCGACAAAGCCGTTGTGGGCACGAATGCCGTGGCGCAGTTCGGCACGGGCGCGTAGCCAATCGGTCGGATAGAATTCGAAGAAGCCGCCGACCTCCCCGCCCCAGCGAACCGGATCGAGGCCCTTCAGTTCATCGGCATTGTCATCGTCACGGGAAAACAGGAACTTGCCGGTCAGACCGGCGCGAACGCCGCCATCATCGACCAGCGCCAGCGAGATGTTGTCGTTGCGCGAGGTGAAGCGGGCCGCCGGTCCGGCCTTGCCCAGAGAGATGATCGGCGAGGCGCTGAGCAGGTACTTCTTGCCGCCCTCGAAATTCGGCGCCACCATGCCGGTGGCACCAACGGTCAAATACCAGTCGCCGGACAGCCACCTGCCCTCGCCCGCATTGGCGACACCCGCGCCGCCCAGCAGCGCAGCGGCCAACACCACAGAGATTTTCCCGACCGGACTCATGGCTACTCCACTAACACAAACGCGCACGCTTACCGATGAAAGCTTTGACGGTGGTTTGGTAAAATTTGGTTTAAGCGCGAGACATCCGATTGCGGTTATCCCGCCGTGGTCATCGGCTGGACGTTGGCAGGCGCCGGGACTAACCTCCACCTGGCAGTAACCCGCAGCCCTTTTATGGAGACCGCGACAATGACCCTGCACGGCGACGCCTTGAGAACCGCGATTGAACAGACGCGGACAAAATGGGGATGGTTCGTCGCGCTCGGCGTTCTGCTGCTCATCTTCGGCGGCATTGCCTTCGGCAATCTGTTCGTTGCCACCGTGGCTTCGGTCTATGTCGTGGGATGGCTGATGTTGATGGCCGGCGTCATCGAGATCGTGCATGCCTTCGGCGTCAAGACCTGGAGCCGCTTCTTCTACTGGCTGCTCAGCGGGCTGCTTTATGCCGTCGCCGGATTTTTCGCCTTCGACAATCCGCTGCTTGCCTCTGCGGTATTGACGTTCCTGCTGGCGATCGCCCTCGTGGCGTCCGGCGCGCTCAGGGCCTGGGTCGGCTACAGCCACCGGCCGGAACGCGGCTGGGGCTGGATCGTCGCGGCCGGTGTCATCAGCGCGCTTGCCGGTCTGATCATCGCCATGGGCTGGCCGGTCAACAGCCTGTGGGTGCTCGGATTGTTTCTGGCGATCGACCTGATCTTCCAGGGGTGGACCTTCATCGCCGTCGGCCTGGCACTGAAAAAGTAGAGTCTTGCCTGAGCATGATCTTGTCCGAAGGTCAGCCAAGCAAGCGCAGGAACCACCTTTTGCAGGCCGGCCTCGCCTGAATATCGACAGACCCTAGAACGCCATGGCCGTGTCGAGGTCGGACAGCGGCCTGACGCCGGCAAGCAGCGCACGCGCCTCGGCTTCGTCGCGCTTCATCTGCGCGACCAGCGCGTCGAGCCCTTCGAACTTCACCTCGGGGCGCAGGAAACCGAAGAAGGAAACCTGGCAGACCTCGCCATAGAGGTCGCCCGAAAAATCAAAGACAAAGGTTTCCAGCAGCTGTGCGCCATTGTCGTCGACGGTCGGGCGGCGGCCGAAGCTGGCGACACCGTCGCGAAGCGTGCCGTCGGCGCGACGAAAGCGGACGGCATAGATACCCTCTTTCAGGGCAACTTCCCCGGAAAGCCTCATATTCGCGGTTGGAAAGCCAAGCGTGCGGCCGAGCTGCTGGCCGCCAACAACCTCGCTTTCGACGGTGAAGCGATAGCCGAGCAATCCGGCGGCCTCGGCCACCTCGCCCTCGCTCAGCAGACCGCGGATGCGGCTCGACGACACCACCTCGGCGCCCTCGTCACGAAAGGCGTCGACGAGGGTGACGCCGAAGCCGTGGCGCTCGCCGGCCGCCATCAGGTAGGCCGGACCGCCTTGACGGTCCTTGCCGAAATGGAAATCGAACCCGGTCACGGCATGGGTAATGCCGAGGTTTCGCTCCAGCACATCGGTAACGAATGCTTCCGCTGATAGCGAGGCGAAGTCGCGCGTGAACGGCTGCTCGACGAGCGCGGCAAAGCCCAGCAACGACAGCAGCCGCGCCTTCATCGGCGGCGGCGTCAGCACGAACAACGGCATATCGGGCCTGAAGACCTTCCGCGGATGCGGTTCGAATGTCAGCACCAGGGCCGGCACTCCGCGCCGCCCGGCCTCGGCCAGGGCCCGCTCGAGCACCGCCTGATGACCGCGATGGACGCCGTCGAAATTGCCGATCGCCACCACGCCGCCACGCAAATCGGCGGGCAGCGGCGCGGTTGCCAAAATGTGCTGGAAGGCTGCCATCGTCACCTACCGCAGTCTGGGAATGACAGCCACCGGACGATACCCATGCTTTTCCAGGAAGGTCGCCAGCCTTGCCGGATTCGGTTGCAATGCATCGCCATACTCGCGTGCATGGATGCCGCCGGACACATAGAGAACGTCGAAACCATTGTCGACCGCACCCTTCACGTCGGTCATGATGCCGTCGCCGATGGCCAGCACCTGCGAACGCTCAGTTGGCCGGCCAAGAATCTCCGCAATCTCCTTCATCGCGACGTTGTAGATCGGCGTGTGAGGTTTCCCGGCGACCAATGTGCGGCCGCCGAGCTGGGCATAGTCGCGTGCCAGCGCGCCGGCACACCAGATGATGCGTTCGCCGCGCTCGACCACGATATCGGGATTTGCACAGATGAAGGGCAGGTTCCTGGCGCGCAAGCGCCGCAGAAGCTCCGTGTAGTCCTCGGGCTTCTCGACCTCGTCATCGAAGAGACCGGTGCAGACGACGCCGGACGCCTCGAATTCCTCGACGATCTCGACGTCGAGACCGTCATAGAGCGTGAAATCGCGGTCGGCGCCGATATGGAAAATCTTGCGCGGGCCCTCGGCGATCAGGTCGCGGGTCACATCGCCTGATGTGACGACACGGTCGTAGGCTGATGGCGGAACGCCGATCGCGTTCATCTGCGCCACGACATCGGCACTTCTACGCGGCGAATTGGTGATCAGGACGACGGGGATGTCTGCGTCTCGAGCCCTCGCCAGCGCCGAGGCCGCGACAGGAAAGTGGCTCTCGCCATTGTGCACCACACCCCAGACATCGCACAGGATTGCCGAATAGGCCTTCGACACGTCTTCGAGCGAGCCGATGATTTCAGGCGAATCCGCCATGCCGTTTCCTTCAGTCATGATCATTGCGAGCACCGCGGCCGACGGTTCGCCGCAGCCGGTTCGGATTAGCCGAACCGCTCCGGCCTGTCACCAGCTTTCGCCGGACACCCAGATATCGTCAGCTTCGCCGGATTGGTTAGCGGTTGGTGAAGCGCGGGCCAGGCAATCGAGCGGTTTCCCAAACCCGTCCTTCAGCGTTTTATGGAAAGTTGGCGTTTGATCAGGAATCCGCCGGCGGGGGCCGCACCAAGACATGTATGAACTCTGGCGTCGCTTCTGCCGCGACAAACGCGGCAACTATGCTCTTATGACGGTCGTTGCCATGGTTCCGCTGATGGGCGGCCTGGCAATGGCGGTCGACTTCACCGAGATGAACCGTCAAAAACAGACTGTGTCGAATGCGCTCGACGCCGCCAACTTCGCCACGGCCCGACGGCTGACGGAAGGTGCGACCGACGATCAGTTGAAAGCCTATGCGCTCAACTTCTTCAACGCCAATCTCAACAACGTCAACCCCGCCAACACGACGCTCAATGTCACCTTGCCGAGCAACACCAGCGGCGGCGGCTTGCTCAAGATGAGCGCGCGGCTTGACTACAAGCCCTATTTCTATCCTGTCTTCGGCCAGCTCATCGGCAAATCCCAAACCGACGCGAACCGGAGGATCAGCTTCGACGTCAGCTCGGAAGTGCGGCTGAAGAACACTCTGGAAGTTGCCCTGGTGCTCGACAATTCCGGATCGATGACCAAGACCGGAACGGGCTCCGGACAGAAGCGCATCGATCTCCTCAAAAGTGCGGCTAAACAGCTGGTCGACACGCTCGCCCAGCAAGCTGCAATGATCAAGCAGCTCGACAAGCCGGTACAGTTCGGCCTCGTGCCGTTTGCCGCGTCGGTGAATGTCGGTCCCGGCAACGGCAACGCATCGTGGATGGACACGGAGGGCCTGTCGCCGGTATCGAACGAGAACTTCGACTGGTCGACGCTGAACACAGCCAACAAATACGCCCAGCAGACCAGCGGCATCTGGTACAAGCGCGGCTCCGGATGGGGTGCCGATGAAGGCCAGATGCTGACCCGGTTTTCGCTCTACCGCGACATGAAGGTCGTCACCAATCACGAGCGTGTCACCAACAGCAAGCGCGTGGTGTGCGACGAATACTACTCGAACAACACCTGCAAACGAAACCATGACGAGTACGACTACATCGATTCCTATGGCCCGTTCGCCAGTTGGCAGGGCTGTGTCGAGGCCCGGCCCTACCCCTACAATGTCAACGACGCGCCGCCATCCGGCGGCTCAGCGAACACCGGCATAGGGGTCGGCGATCCGGCGACGATGTTCGTGCCGATGTTCGCCCCGGACGAACCCGGCAATCATTGGAAGCTCACCCAGGATCCCGATGAGGCTACGCCGACAACCTATGGCGCCGTGAACAGCTGGTGGAATGACGACCCGACGAGCAGCACCGGCCAATCCCGGCTGCGCAACATGAGCAAGTACTATATGCCCCGGCCGATGAGTGCACCGGCGCTGCCGTCCGGCACTGGCCCGAACTACAGTTGCACCACCAATCCGATCACGGCACTGACCGATGTCAGCATCGATGCGGGGCTCACCTCGATCAAGGCCGCGATCGACCTGATGCAGCCGAACGGCGGCACCAATGTTCCCGAGGGCATGGCCTGGGGTTGGCGGGTGGTTTCGAGCGGCGAGCCGTTCACGCAAGGACGCCCGGAAACGGAGAGAGGCAACGACAAGGTCCTGATCGTGCTGACCGACGGCGCCAATACCTACTACACGCCTTCGTCGCTCAACTATTCCGACCCTGCCGACTCGAAATCGACCTATGCGTCCTACGGCTATCTCCAGCCCGGTTACAACGGCACTTCGGTCGGCCGCCTGTTTCTGGGCACATCGAGCGCCATTGGCCAGTTCGACTATTCGAACGGCAACTACACGAGTGCGCTCAACGAGCAGATGGCGACGCTTTGCAACAACGCCAAGGCAGCCAACATCATGGTGATGACGGTGGCGCTCGACCTGTCCACGACCAACACCAGCGATCAGGCGGCGATCGCGGCGCTGAAATCCTGCTCGTCGAACTCGCGCTTCCGCAAGGATCCGACGGACGCAAGCAAGCCTGCCAAACTGTTCTGGAATGCCACCGGCGCCACCCTGTCGAACGATTTCAAGGAAATCGGCAACGAATTGTCGAACCTGCGCGTCGTCAGCTGATCCGAAGGCACTGGCAGCCCTCTGGCGCAACGGCTGGCGGCGCCATGCCCTTGCGCGCGCCTGCCGGGACAGGCACATGTTGGCCGCTCGTGGGATTGTGCATCCATTTCGCGGTGCGTGGGGAACGAACACATGCCCGAAACCGCCAATCATCTCGCCTTCGCGCTGGTCTGCCTCGGCATGGTGCTGACGCCGGGCCCCAACATGATCTACCTGATCTCGCGTTCCCTGTTGCAGGGGCCGAAGGCGGGGCTGATCTCGCTTAGTGGCGTTGCGCTCGGCTTTCTCTTCTATGTGCTGGCGGCGGCATTCGGCATCACCGCGCTGCTGCTCGCCGTGCCCTATGCCTATGACGCACTGCGCTTTGCCGGTACGCTCTATCTCCTGTGGCTCGCGTGGCAAGCGGTGAAGCCGGGTGGGCGCTCGCCGTTCCAGGTGCGTGAACTGCCGAGCGACCGGCCGCGCAAGCTGTTCGCCATGGGGCTGATGACCAATCTGCTCAATCCGAAGGTCGCGGTGCTCTATCTGTCGCTGCTGCCGCAGTTCATCAGCCCCGGCAAGGGCCATGTCCTGTCGCAGCTTCTGGTGCTCGGTGCGACGCAGATATCGATCAGCCTCAGCGTCAATGCCATCATCGCGGTGACGGCGGGCTCGATCGCCACATTCCTCGCCGGACGGCCATTGTGGCTGGTCATCCAGCGCTGGATGATGGGCACCGTGCTGACGGCACTTGCGCTCAAGATGGCGACCGACGCGCAGCGTTGAGATCGAAAGGGCAAGACGGCGATCACCGCTGTCAGCCGCCGAAGACTTCTTTCAGAAATGCATGAGAGTCGCGGATCGATTGATCCGCTGCAGCCGCATTGTACTCAATCCGGTGACCATAGGCCTCGATGCCAGTCTTGAATTCCGGCGAGTCAAATGCATGACGAGCACCGGGGTAGACGTCAAGCTGCACGGCGCTTCCCTTGCCGCTGCGCTGCGCCATCATCTCCTGGCATTTCTTGGCGGGGCTGAAATCGTCAAGCTCGCCAGCAAGAATCAAGGTCGGGACTGCCATGTCGCCATTCGCTACGGAACAATTCGGATAGTAGGCAATCGCTGCCTTGAATTTGCGCTCCATAAGCCGCTCGGCGCCACCAAGTTGCACGGCCTCGAGCGTTGCGATCCCGCCGGCGGAGAACCCCATCAACGCGATGCGCGACGAGTCGACAAAGCTGTATTTTGACAGGAATTCCAGAGCGCCGTAGGCGTCATAGACGCGATCAGCAAGGAGGCCATTACAGGTATCATGAATGCCGCGCGTGCTGAAGCTGTCGACAACGAGGACGACGTATCCCCAAGAAGACAATCGTTCGGGCCAGAGTTCCTTTGCACTCGGGAACATGCCCGCGCATCCGTGGAGAAGGACGATAGCTGGGAACGGTCCTTCACCCGGCGGCCGCGTCAAATACCCGTTCAATGGCGTGCCGGGGAAAGCTTTGAGCACTTGCCCGTTTTGTTGCGCAATGCGTTCGTGAAACGGCGTCGGCCTCACAGCCGCGCTTTCAAATTGCACCGGCTGGTCGGCGCTTGCCAGCGCGATATCGAGATAGCCAGCAATGCCAAGGCAGATCAGCCAGACAGGTTTTTTGAGCAATCCCAGCGGTTTGCACGCCATGGCTCAGTCTCGGTCACTTGGTCATTGAGAGCGCCCGACAACCGGACGTCTCGGGTTTTGTCAGGCGCTCTTTGTCAGGCGCTCCAGGGCGTGCTCATCGGCGGCCAGAACCAGACGGCTTCGTTACATCGGTCGCCGGATTTGCTGTACCCGCTCCGGCTCCACCACCTTGCGGTAGAGATGCCAGGTGGCATGGCCGAGCACCGGCATGACCACGGCGAGCCCGGCAAACAGCGGGATCGAACCGATCACCAGCAGCACGGCGACCATCAGCCCCCACAAGGCCATTTGCAGCGGGTTTGCCATCACCGCGCGCGCCGAGGTCTCGATTGCCGAAACGGCGCCGACATCGCGGTCCAGCAACAGCGGAAAGGCAACCACCGTGGTGGCAAGCACAACCACGGCGAAGACAAAACCGGCGGCGTTGCCGGCGAGGATCAGCGTCCAGCCCTTGCCGGTGGTCAGCACCTCGCGGACAAAGCTGCCGATCGATGCCGGCGGCTGGTCGCCGAACAAGGCGATGTAGATCGACTGCGCGGTGTAGAGCCACAACAAGAACAGCGCCACCAGCATGATACCGATCACCGCGATCGACGGGATCGCCGGCGAACGGCGCACGTCGAGTGCATGCCGCCAGGAGGTGTTCATGCCGAGTTCGCGCCGGCGGCTGATCTCGTAAAGGCCGAGGGCCGCAAACGGCCCGACCAGGGCGAAGCCAGACATCAGGGGATAGATGAGCTGGATGGCGTTGGCGCCGGACGTCCATCGCGTCAGGATCAGGCCGACAACGGGGTAGATCAGGCAAAGAAACACGTAGTGCGACGGTTTTGCCCAGAAATCCTCGGCGCCGAGGCGCAACGCGTCCCTGAGATCCGCCGTGGTGATGTGGCGCACCGTGGGCTGCACGTGCATTCCGCGTGCGTCCGCCATGACATGAAAGCCGGCCATAACCTTCCTCCCGTGTGTCGGGGCGGTCACCGCCTGGATGGCCGCCCATAGCTGCCACTTCAAGAACGAAGTCACGATAACAGATTTGGCGCTGGCTGTCGTCGCGTCAATGGCTTGGAGCAGTTCCTCGATGTGCTCCCTGTCGCCTCTCATATGCCCTGCCTTTGCAGGCTTTCGGTTGGCCAACCATTGCACTGCATTTTAGCAATTCACATTTTAGCATTTACTGAAATGTGGCGTAGAGACCCCTGGCGTATCGCTTGGCTTTACAAGTTTTGGCGAGGGGCGATGTCACTATTGAGAGGCTTCTGGTCTTCGGAGCGCGGCAACTTTGCCATGGCGACCGTCGTAGCGACGATACCGATGATACTTGGCGTGGCCGGCGCCATGGATCTTGTCGGCACGAACCATGACGCCTCGCAACTACAGAATTCCCTGGACGCGGCGGGGCTGGCCATCGGCACGAAGTTCTCTCCCGATATGACTGCTGGCGATGTTCGGCAGCTTGGGCTGCAGTTCTTCGCCGCAAACTTGAGCGCGGCCGACCAGCAGGAATATTCGGGCAGTGTCTCCGCATTCGCGGCAACGGCCAGCGGCAGCCCAAGCGCCTACTTTATCTCGCTGTCGTCCAGCATAAGCCGCCCAAGCTTCATCGGCAGCGCGGCCCCCTGGCAGGCCTACCGCACGGCCTCGGTCAAGATAAAACCTGGCGCACAGGCCTGCGTGCTGGCGCTCGATCCGCATGCGTCCGCCGCCGTGAACCTGCAGGGCTCGACCAATGTTTCGATGGACAGTTGCGTGATCGCGGCGAACTCGGACGCATCCGATGCCGTCAACAGGGGCGGCTCCGCACAGGTTTCAGCGGGCTGCGTCTCAACCGTCGGCGGCACGAGCGGGCTCTTGCCACCCAGCGCCAATCTCACCTGCGGAACGCCGCACGAACATCAATACGCGTCTTTTGATCCACTGGCTGACGTCATTCCTCCTCCCTACACAATGTGTTTGCCGGTCCCAAACGGCAAAACCTACACGCTGTCGCCCGGCACTTACTGCGACAAGACATTGTCGGGGGATATCACGCTTGATCCAGGCGTCTACATCATGCGCGGCACCACCATCAAGCCGGGGGGGAACGGCAGCCTGACTGGCCAGGGCGTGACCATATTCCTCATGGAAAGCTCGAATATCTACATCAATGCCAACCAGACGGTGAACCTATCCCCGCCCAGCAGCGGCGCTTATGCCGGCATCACCATTTTTCAGGATCACGGGAATACGTCCGCCTTGACGCTGAATGGCGGCGCAAGTTCCGCACTCAGCGGTTTCATCTACGCACCGGACGCGCCGATTTCCTACGCCGGCAACTCTGATATGAGCGGCCAGGGCGACTGTCTCAGGCTTGTCGGCATGACGGTGCAGATGACCGGAAACTCATCCGTCAAGTCGGACTGCGCGGCGGCGCTTGGAAATCGGGCAATGTATGCCGACCGGATGATCACTCTGGTGAAATGACAGCCGCCTCCCACGTTTCGACCTAACGGCTCGGCGGAGCCGGCCGCTCACACGTCTCGATCGACACGTTGGCTGTGGACACTGAGGCGCATCAGTCGGATGCCAAGGCGACTAGGGCGGACGCAAACACGTCACGCTGCCGCTTCGCTTTATTCGTCACAACCCAAGCCCTCCAATGACGGGCCATCCAAGAATAGCCGGCCACGTGTAGTAAATCACCTTCCGACCAGCACAACGGCTCCGATCGCTGCGCAGCTTGCAATTCTCGCCGTCCTGCCCGGCAAAAGCCATGTTCGCGCGTATTTCAGATGGGCATGACCATTGCCAAAATCGAAACCCATCCGATTCCGAATCTGAACAGGCGAATGCTGCTGAAAGGCCTCGGCCTCGCGGCACTGGCCGGGCTCGCCGCCTGCAGCACCATTTCGCTGCCGACCGGCGACGGCGCCGGCGTCTCCTCATCCGCCACCGGCACGCTGGCCAATATCCGCGCCTCGGCGGGACTAGCGCCGCTGGTCGCCGACCCGCAACTCGAGCAGGCCGCCTTGCAGCAGGCCGGCTACATGGCGCAGCGCCGCCGCATGAGCCACACCACCGGCTGGGGCAAGGATTTCGCCTCGCGCGTCAAGGACAATCGCATCGCAGGCGCGGCCGCCGAGAACATCGCCGAAGGCCGCTTCGACCAGCAGAAACTTTTCGACATCTGGGTTCATTCGCCCGGCCATCGCCGCAACATGCTCGACCAGCGCTTCACCCGCTTTGGCCTCGCCTATGCGCGCGACGGCCGCGACAGCGCCATCCGCTACTGGAGCCTTGTGCTCGGGAAATAACTCGGGAAATGAGAAGCGTCCCGGTATCCGCACGCAGGCGCCCTATTTGGTCGTCGCCTTGAACTTCGCCATGAGATAGGGGCCGGACAGAACCGGCTCGTATTTCGCCGCCTCGCCATCGGCAAGGCATACATCCAGAACCTTGATCTCGGCGTGCCAGTTCGGCTGATGGAAGAAAGCCATGGACTGGCGCCGGTCCTTGCTGCCCTCTTCCGCCGGGGGCCCCTCTTTTGCGGCCGGCCCTTCTTTTGCCGCTGGCCCTTCTTTTACCGCTGGATTGACCACGCGGTGCACGGTGGAAACCCAGCGATCGTTGGTCCAGCGCGCCATCAAGTCGCCGATGTTGATGACGAACGCTCCCGGTATCGGCGGCACTTCAGTCCACGCGCCGTCCGGGGTGATGATCTCGAGGCCGCGCGATCCGGCCTGCGGCAACAAGATGGTGAGGCTGCCGTAATCCGTGTGAGCACCGGCACGGATCTGGCCGGGCTTCGGTGCAGCATGCTGTTCGGGATAGTTGAGAGCCCGCAGAGCGCTGATCGGCGCATCGAGGAAGCTGTCGAAATAGTTTTCGGGCAAGCCGAGCGCCGTAGCGAAAACACGCATGATGCGCACGGCCAGATCCTCGAGCGCCGCATAGTAGGCCTTCCAGGCCTCGACGAAGCCGTCAGGCGCTTGCGGCCAGATGGTCCGCGCGTAGCAGAAGGCCAGTGCTTGCGGGTCGTTCATGCCTTGCGGCACGCGGAGCGGTCCGCCGTTGAAGCTCTCCTTCAGGTCCGGCGGCGTGTCGACATTGCGCGATTTGGCCAACGCTTCGAGCTCCGGTCCGAGGTAGCCGTAGGGATAGCCTTTGTAAGGCGCCTTCGAGCGCTGCTTTTCCTCCGGCGACAGGTCGAAGAAAGCGCGCGCCTTCGACCATGCCGCGTCGATCACGGCCTGGGGAATTCCATGGTTGGTAACGGCCAGAAAGCCGGTACTGCGGCAGATGCGGTCGACGTCGGCGCCGAGCGCTTTTTTCTTCTCGGCGTCGGCGCTTTCGAACCGCCCGAGATCGAAAACCGGGAATGCAGGCTTTTGCATCGCTATCGTCTCCAGCCTCGGCACTGCCCAGGACGAACACGATAGTCCCTGAGCCTAGCAATGTTGGCTAGAGGACATTGCGCTGGAAGGGCAATGCCAGCGCCTCTGGCAGCTCAGTCCATGTGTGCGGCTGGTGCGCCACCGACCGGCGCCTGTTTTGGCTTGCGGAGCAGGAAAACAAACGGAATGGAAATCAGGGTCATTACCATGAGGATTTTGAAGTCATTGACGTAGGAGATCATCATCGCCTGCAGATTGACCATACGATCAACCTCCGAAAGCGCCATTGGATCGCCGCTTGCGGCCGCCGGCGAGACCGCCCACAGATTGGGGTTGAACGGATTGATAAACGCCGAAAGCTCGGTGTGATTGACCTGGGTGTTGCGCACCATCAGAACCGTCACCACCGACACGCCGATGGACGAGCCAAGATTCCGCACCAGGCTGAACAAGGCCGTGGCATCCGTGCGGAAGCGCACGTCAAGCGTGGCGAAGGCCACAGTCGACAGCGGCACGAACACCATTCCCATTCCCAGGCCCTGGATGACGCCGGAGCTGATGATCAGCCAGTTGTCCATCTGCGGCGTGAAGCTGGACATTGTGTAGAGTGATTGCGCGGTCAGCAGAAAGCCGATGACGACGAGGATCCTGGCGTCGATCTTGCTCATGAGCCGCCCGACGACCAGCATCGAAATCATCGTGCCGACACCACGTGGCCCAAGGACAACGCCAATGGTGATGGTCGGATAGCCGAAGATGGTCGACAGCATTGGCGGCAGCAGCGACATGCTCGCCAGGATGAGCACACCCATGACGAAGATAAACGCCAGCCCGGTGACGAAATTGCGGTCGAGGAATATCTTGGGATCGATGAAGGGATGTTCGGCCGTCACCGTGTGGATGATGAACACCCAGAAGCCGGTCAGCGAAAGACCAAGCTCGATCCAGATCTCATTCGAGGAAAACCAGTCGACCTCGCCGCCGCGATCGAGCAGCAACTGAAGCGCCCCGACGCCGAGCGATATCATGGCGAAGCCGAAGAAATCGAAACCGCGCACCCGCCGAGCAACAGCCGGCAAATAGGCGGCCATGCCGAGGAAGGCGACAATGCCGACCGGCAGGTTGATGAAGAACACCCAGCGCCAGTTGAAATTCTCGGTCAGCCAGCCACCGAGCGTCGGGCCCAGAATTGGCCCCAGCATGATGCCGGCGCCCCAGATGGCCATCGCCTGGCCATGCCGTTCCCTGGGGTTGATGTCGAGCAGGAAGGTCTGCGACAACGGCACGATCGCGGCGCCGAACACGCCTTGCATCAGCCGGAAGAACACTATGCTCTCCAGGCTCCAGGCGATGCCGCACAGCATCGAGAACAGCGTGAAGCCGACCACCGCCGTCAGGAACAGTTCCTTGCGGCCGAAGCGGTCGGCCAGCCAGCCGGTGACCGGCGTCATGATGGCGGCGGCAACAATGTAGGACGTCAGCACCCAGTTGATGTTGTCCGGGGAGGCACCGAGATCGCCGGTCATGGTCGGCAGCGCGACGTTGGCGATGGTCGTGTCGAGCGCCTGCATGATCGTCGCCAGCATGAGCGCGACCGTGATCAGGCCACGATGCGGCACTTCTTTGAATGGTTCGGGCGTGCTCATGATGCGGAACTTCCGGCAGGTAACAAAATCGTGTACGGTGGGTTTCCGGGCGGCAAAGCCTTCCGTTGAGAGACCCTCATCGCGGTGGGACGCGATTTGTCGATGTGGGGGTTACATCGACCGAAAGTCTCGATTGAGCGGATGCCTGCCGCCCGGAAACATGAGGACCGACGGGTCCGTGTCGAAGATTTCAGATCTCGATCAAGCCGCGACGCGGCTCGGTCCAAACGCTGATCCTCCTCACCCCTCCCATCAGACCAATCCCCTAGTACTCGCTTCCACCCGCTTGGTTCCCCCACGGGCTTCCGCCGATTTTACTTCGCTGCCTCGCCAGCCGTGGCGTGGCCAAATATGGCGGGAAACCCGCGCGCCACGCCGGTATCGACCGTAACGGTCGCGCTCATGCCGGTGCGCAACGCCATCTTGGCGTCGGCATCGGTCAACTCCAGGCGCACCGGAATGCGTTGCGTGACCTTGACCCAGTTGCCGGTGGCGTTCTGGGCCGGCAGCAGCGAGAACTCTGCACCCGTGCCGGCGCCGATCGCCTTGACCGTCGCCTTGAAGGTGCGCCCCGGATAGGTGTCGACCACGATCTCGGCCTTCTGGCCCGATATCATGTGGGTCAGCTGGGTTTCCTTGAAATTGGCTTCGATCCAGGTGTCGCCCGTCTCGACCAGCGAAAACAGCGGCGTGCCGGAACCGACATACTGACCGACCTTGAACGATGAGGCCTGGCTGACGACGCCATCAGCCGGCGCCTTGACCGTGGTCTGCTCCAGATCGTAGGCCGCCTTGTCGCGCGCCGCGAGCGCGGCCATCACGGTCGGGTGCTTGTCGGTCTCGATGTCGGGATTGCCGCCAAGTGCTGCCTTGGCGCTGATGATGCCTTGCTCGGCAACGGCCAGCTGCTGCTTGGCCTTGTCGAGATCGTTCTTGGCCTGGTCCAGCGACGACTTGGCGTTGATGCCCTTCTGGGCAAGGTCGGCAGCGCGGTCGAACTGCGACTGGGCGAAGGCAACCTCACTGGCACCGGACTTTTGCTGAGCCATCGACTGGCCATAAGCGGCACGCAGTTGCTCGACATTGAGACGCGCGCCCGCCACCGCCGCGTCGGCCTGGGCCAGTGCGATCCGGTAGGGCTCCGGGTCGATGGCAAACAGCACATCACCCTGCTTGACCAGTTGGTTGTCGGCAATATCGACCTGAACGATGCGGCCCGCCGTGTCGGAAGCGATCGACACCTTGGCCTGCTGCAGATTGGCGTTTTCCGTCTCCTGGTAGCGGCCGCCGGTAACCCAGACGTAACCGCCGCCGATAGCCAGTGCCGCAGGCAGCGCAAGCATCAGCAAAGAGCGGCCCAGCCGTCTCTTTTTCTTCACCGGGGCCGGCTGCACCGGAGGAGCAACCGCCAGCGGGGCCGTGGCCGGCTGCGCCGGCGCTTCCATTTCCAGCTCGGTCACCTTCTCGTCTATCTTGGCTGCGGCGTTCATGCTGCTGCGCCCTCTGTATTCTTGACTTTTTCAATGGACGGCGTCTCGTCGTCAGTCAGGTTGCGGACCATCGCCTCTAGCCCCTCGATGAGGACACGACGGGCTTCCGGCTTCACGCCGACCAGCGATTCCTCATAGACTTCTCCGGCAATGCTCTTGATCACGGCGTAGGCGTCGCTCGCCTTGGGCGTCAGGAAGATCATGCGGACGCGGCGATCGGCGGCGTCGGAGCGACGCTCGATCCAGCCACCCTCCTCCATGCGGTCGACCAGACGCGACACGCTGATCGGCTCGATTTCGAGAAGTTCGGCCAGCCGCGCCTGCGCGACACCGTCTTCCTTGGCAACGCGGACCAGAAGCCGCCATTGCGCCGAAGAAAGCCCCAAACCACTGGCCCTCGCCTCGAAGCGCTTGCGCATCAGGCGCTGCACGTCGTGGATCAAGAAGCCCAATCTGTCTATGCCATCAGAAACCATGAGCGGCATATATAATAAGCGTGCTTATTATTCAAGATGCTCGTCGCACCGGAAGCCGGCAAATGTTCATGACAGGTCTGCTGCGCAATCATGGTTAGCGATTGGTAAACGCCTGGGCGGCGGCCATGGCAGTCTGCATGACCCATCCACCGTATCAGGATGCGCGCACTGGAGAGGCGCGGTACCGGCCGCAGCAGTCTATGCTCTGGTCGCGTGTGACATATTGATGTACAGCCGCAGATCAGGATCGGGGGATCAACGAAATGCCGACGCTTTACGCTCTCAAGCCGGCTTTCCAGGGAAGGCTGCGACCGCTGGTCAACCGGCTGGCGGCAATCGGGGTCACCGCAAACAGCATAACCATCCTGGCAGCCCTGATGTCGATCGCGACCGGAACGGCCATCGCGATGTTGCATGAGTGGCGCTCGCTTCTGCTTTTGATTCCCGTGGTGATGTTCGTGCGCATGGCGCTGAACGCCGTCGATGGCATGCTGGCGCGGGAGCACGGGCAGGCCTCGACGCTTGGCATGTACCTGAACGAGCTTTGCGACGTCGTTTCGGACCTTGCGCTGATCCTGCCGTTCGCCGCCTTCCCACAGTTCAGCCCATGGGGCGTCGTCGCCTTTGCCATCTCAGCTGTGCTGGCCGAGTTTGCCGGTGTGCTCGGCATCGCCGCCAGGATCGGGCGAAACTATGCCGGGCCGTTCGGCAAGAGCGATCGGGCGCTGGCGCTTGGCGTGGTCGCCGTGCTGTGCGCCACCGGGCTCTGGCCGGCATCCATCGCGCCGCTTGTGTTTCCGGCCATGGCAACGCTTTCGCTGTTGACCGCCATAAACCGGATACGCGCCGGCCTTATTGGCAGCGCCAGTTGAGCATCGACGCTCGCCATGCCGCCAGAGGGAAAGACCATGATGCACGAGCCGATCGCCACCGCGACTGCCGGAAGCCTTGAGCGGCAAGCGCAAGAGCGTGTCTTCCGCAGCCATGACGGGACGGAGATCTTCTACCGGTTCTGGCCGGCAGCTTCCGCCGATGCCAAGGGCGCGGTGGTGCTCTTCCACCGCGGCCACGAGCATGGCGGTCGCATGGCCCATCTCGTCGACGAACTGCAGATGCCGGACCACGCCTTCTATGCTTGGGATGCCCGCGGCAATGGCCGCTCGTCCGGCGAGCGCGGCTATGCCCCTTCCTTTTCTGCCCTGGTTCGCGACATCGACTGCTTCATGCGCGAGATCGCCGCCAGGGACGGCTTCACCACGCAGGATGTCGCGCTGATCGCGCAATCCTTCGGCGCCGTGCTCGCCGCCGCCTGGGTGCACGACTATGCGCCCAAGCTGCGTGCCATGGTGCTGGCCTCACCGGCCTTTTCGGTCAAACTCTACGTGCCCTTGGCCAAGGAAGGCATCGCGTTCTGGCAGAAGCTCAAGGGCCGCTTCTTCGTCAATTCCTACGTCAAAGCGAAGTTCCTGACCCATGATCCCGTGCGCATCGCCTCCTTCGAGAGCGATCCGCTGATCACGCGGCCGATCGCCTCCAACATCCTGGTCGAGCTCTACCAGCACGCGGCGCGCATCGTTGCGGACGCCCGCGCCATCACCGTGCCGACGCAGCTTCTGCTTTCGGGGAGCGACTGGGTGGTGCGCCATGGCCCGCAGCACGAGTTCTTCGTCAATCTCGGCAGCCGCACCAAGGAGCGCCATGTGTTGCCGGGTTTCTTCCACGACACGCTGGGCGAGCGCGACCGGGCGCAGGCTCTCGACCTGATCCGTCCGTTCCTGGCCAAGCAGTTCGCCGCACCGGATGCGCCGGTCGACCTGACACAGGCGGATATCGCCGGCTACACGCGCGACGAGGCGGACAGGCTTGCCTCGCCGCTCGATCTGCTGTCGCCCAAAGGCCTCTATTGGGCATTCAGCCGCGCCTCCATCCGCATGGGCGCCTGGGTCTCGTCGGGTATGAAGGCGGGCATCACCACCGGCTTCGATTCCGGCTCGACGCTGGACTACGTCTACGAGAACGACGCGAGGGGCCTTACAGCTCTTGGCCGCATCGTCGACCGCATCTTCCTGGAAGCCATCGGCTGGCGCGGCATCCGCCAGCGCAAGCTGCATCTCGAGGAGCTGATCGCCTCTTGCCTGGCGACGCTGAAGGCCGCCGGCCGGCCGTCGCACATTCTCGACATCGCCGCCGGCCACGGCCGCTACGTTCTCGATGCCATCGTGAAGAGCCCGGACCGGCCGACAAGCGTGCGCCTGCAGGATTATTCCGACCTCAATGTCCAGCTTGGCCGCAAGCTGATCGCCGCGCGGCAGTTGCCGGCCAGCGTCTCGTTCCAGCGCGCCGACGCCTTCGATGCCGACATGCTCGCCTCGATCGATCCGGCGCCCGATCTCGCCATCGTTTCCGGCCTCTACGAGCTGTTTTCAGACAACGCCATGATCGCCCGCTCGCTCGGCGGGCTTGCCCATGCCATGCAACCGGGCGGCCTGCTGCTCTACACCAACCAGCCGTGGCATCCGCAGCTCGAGATGATCGCCCGCAGCCTGACCTCGCATCGCGGCGGCCAGGCCTGGGTCATGCGCCGGCGCACGCAAGGCGAGATGGACCAGCTCGTCGAAGCCGCCGGTTTCGACAAGCTCGACCAGCGCATCGACCAATGGGGCATCTTCACCGTCTCGGTCGCAAGGCGCCGCTGAACAGGATGGTGTCATCGCTTGCATCCACGGTGCGCACTGAGCCTTACAGCCGGGTGGTGGTCAGGGCAGCCCTTTGGCTGGCCTTCCTGGCGCCGTTCTTCTACCTCTCCTACGGCTTCGCCAACTGGCTGGCATCGCGGCGCGACGATGTCGGCAGCATCGTGTTCTCCTGGGAGCACAGCATCCCCTTCCTCGCCTGGACCATCGTGCCCTATTGGTCGATCAACCTGTTCTACGGACTGTCGCTGCTGCTCAACGACAGCAGGCAAGGCGTCGACCGCCTGGCCGGGCGCTATCTCACCGCGCAGATCGTCGCCGTCGCCTGCTTCATCCTGTTCCCGCTGACCGCGACGTTCGTGCGGCCTGCAACGACCGGCCTGCCCGGCTTCCTGTTTGCCGTGCTTGGCGGTTTCGACAAACCGTTCAACCAGGCGCCCTCGCTGCACATCGCTCTGCTGGTGATCATCTGGGACCACTGGCGCCACCGGCTCGGCGGCCTCCTCCTGCCGCTCTGGCATGGCTGGTGCTTCCTGATCGGCGCTTCGGTGCTGACGACCTGGCAACATCATTTCATCGACATCCCGACCGGCGCGCTGCTCGGATTTTTCGCCCTGTGGCTGTTTCCGCGCACCGGCGCGTTGCCGTTTTCAGGCGCTCGGCTGACCGGCGATGCGAAAGCGCGCCGGCTGGCGCTGTCCTATGCGCTGGGCGCCGTCCTTGCGCTGGCCGGCGCCGCGCTCGGCGCCTTGTTGTCCGCCACAGCCCTCTTCCTGCTTTGGCCGGCGCTGGCGCTGGCTATCGTCGCCTTCGCCTATGCCGGAGCCGGTGAAAAGGTGTTCCAGAAGACTGCGGACGGCCATGTGTCCCTGGCAAGCCGCGTCCTGCTTTGGCCCTACCGGCTGGGCGCTGGTGTGAATGCCGCGATTTGGACGCGCAAGCTGCCGCCGCGCGTCGCCGTCAGTGATGGCGTCTTTCTCGGCCGCTTTCCGACGGCAAGCGAGGCCAACGGCTTTGGCACGGTCATCGACCTTGCCGCCGAACTTGAAAAGCCGGCGGGAACGGACTGCCGCTGGATCAGCTTTCCGATGACTGATCTCTTGCCGCCGCCGGTGACAGTGCAGCAGCAGGCAGCGAGAGCGCTGGAAAGCGCGCGCCGCGACGGCACAGTGCTGGTCTGCTGCGCGCTCGGTTTCCAACGCAGCGCAGGCGTTGTCGCCGAATGGCTGGTGGCGACCGGCAGAGCCAGGACGCCGACGCTTGCCCGCGAGATGCTGATGGCCACCGGCCGACCGATTCATCTCGCCGAGGCTACGGAGCGGGCGGCGTCATGACGGGCAATGCCTACCAGGAACGCGCCGATCGCTTCGCCCGCATGCTGATGCAGCAGGCCGCATGGCCGGCTGCGGTTGTGGTGACCGCCAGTATTCTTGTGCCCCTCGCTGCTTCGGCGCGCGGCGCTTTCGAGACTTTGCGCGCGGCCATCCCACTGTCGATCTCGGCCGCCAGCGCGGTTGCGGTGCTGGCGCTGTCGGCGCTTCTGGTGTTCGACGCGCTGTTGTTCCGGCTGATGGCCAGCCACAATGACGAGGCTTCCGGTGGTGCCGCGGTGGATGACATACTGAAGCGCATGCGCCTGAAACCTTCGCCGTCCACGACACGCCCGCTCGATGATCGCATGGCCGGTACCCGTCGCTTGCTGTTCAAACAGCGCGCAGCCCTGGCCCTGTTTGCCGCAGCGCTCCTGACGGCGGGGTTTTGGGCGCCGCGATGAACAAGCTTTCGCTCAAGACCTTCACCTTGCTGCAGACGGCAACCTCCGTTGGCCTCTCGGCGCTGGCCTGGGTGGTGACCGGGGTGCGTCCGATCTGGAATGGCAGCCTGCCATCCGACCGGCAGCGCATCTATTTCGCCAATCACACCAGCCATGGCGACTTCATCCTGCTGTCGGCCTGCCTGAGCGAAAAGGAGCGCGCGATCACCCACGCGGTTGCTGCCGGCGAGTACTGGGGAAAGTCGCGGCTGCGCCGCTTCATCGCCGAGGACATGCTGTCGTCAGTGCTCATCAACCGGCAATGGACGAGACCTGAAGAAAACCCGATCGAGATCATGCTCTCGGTTCTCGACCAAGGCCATTCGCTGATTCTGTTTCCCGAGGGCACCCGCAACATGACCGAGGAGCCGCTGCTGGCCTTCCGCTCCGGGCTCTACAATCTGTCGATGGCGCGGCCTGAGGTCGAGCTGATCCCGTGCTGGATCGAGAACATGTCGCGCGTGCTGCCCAAGGGCCAGTTCCTGCCGGTGCCGCTGCTGTGCCGCGTCGTCTTCGGCGCACCGGTGGCGGTGGCCCCGGGCGAAGAACGCCGCGCCTTTCTCGAGCGCGCCCACGCCACGCTGCTGGCGCTCAACCCGCGTCCCGAGCGAGACGATTGATGCGCCACGAGATTTCCATTCTGATCATCGGCCTGCTCGCGGTGCTGACCACCGCCAGCATCATCGCCGCCATACTTTCAGCGCGGGCGCCCAAGCCGCTCAGTTCAACGCTGGTCAATCTCACGCAGCGCATCAACGCCTGGTGGGTGATGGTGGCGCTGATGACGGTCGCCTTCTTCTTCGGCCGCTACGGCATGACCATCCTGTTCGCGCTGATTTCGTTCGCGGCGCTGCGCGAATTCGTAACGCTGACGCATACAAGCCGCAGCGACCATTGGGTACTGCTCGGCATGTTCGGCATCATCATACCGTTTCAATACTGGCTGGTGTGGACCGCCTGGTACGGGCTCTTCGTCATCTTCATTCCGGTCTACTGCTTCCTGCTGATGCCGGCCATCACCGCGCTGCATGGCGACACCGAGCGCTTTCTCGAGCGGATCGCCGCGCAGCAATGGGCGGTGATGATCTCGGTCTATTGCGTCAGCCATGTTCCGGCGCTGCTGACCCTCAATGTTCCGGGCTTTGAAGGCCGCACCCTGTTGCTGATCGCCTTCCTGATCATCGTCGTGCAAGGCAGCGACGTGCTGCAGTACATCTTTGGCAAGCTCTTCGGAAAACACCGTTTTTCGCCGAACGTCTCGCCGTCGAAAACCTGGGAAGGTCTGATCGGCGGACTGGTGTCGGCGAGCCTGCTCGGCGCGCTGTTGTCCTTCGTGACACCTTTCTCGCCATTGCAGGCGGCAGCCGTGGCCTTCATCGCCTGCTCGATGGGTTTTCTGGGCGGGCTGGTCGCCTCGGCGATCAAGCGCGACCAGGGCGTCAAGGACTGGGGCCACCTGATCGAGGGCCATGGCGGCATGATGGACCGCACCGACAGCCTGGTCTTCGCTGCCCCGGTTTTCTTTCACATCGTGCGCTATTTCTGGACGGTCTGAGGCGGGAACTCTTGCCCAGCGCGATCGGGCCCACCGCGATCAGAGCCGGTTGCGGATGAGCATGGTGACGACGAAGAACGCTCCGACTGAGCTGGTGATGATGCCGATCGGCAGTTCCTGCGGCGGCAGCAAGGTTCGGGCGAGAAGATCGCTTACCAGCAACAGCACCGCGCCGAAGACCGCGCAGCCGGCAACCAGCCGCAGATGCAAAGGACCCGCCAGCGGCCGCGACAGATGCGGGATCATCAGCCCGACGAAGCCGATGACGCCGGCGACCGAGACCAGGATCGCCGTCGCGAACGCGGCGACGAGGAAGGTCATCCTGCGCATCCGCGCCACCGGCACACCAAGGCTTTCGGCGGCATTTTCGCCGGCCAGGAAAGCATCGAGCCGGCGGTGGTTCCATAGCGCATAGGCCAGGATGGTGCCCGCACCCAGCGCGCCGAGCCAGATGTTGTCCCAGCGCGCCAGGCCGAGCCCGCCCATCGTCCAGAACAGCACCGAGTGGGCGGCGCGCTGATCGCCGGCAAAGACCAGGTAGTTGGTCAAGGCGGTGAACATGAACGACACGGCAAGGCCGGCGAGGATCAGCCGCTCCGGCCCTTGCCCCCTCACCCGCGCAACCAGAAGCAGAACAACGCCGGCAGCCAATATGCCGCCGGTGAAGGCCGCGACCGGCAACGTCCAGATGCCAAAACTGTCGCCGAAGACGGTGATGACGGAAACCGCGCCGGCAGCTGCGCCGGAAGACAGGCCGAACAGGAACGGATCGGCCAGATCATTGCGGGTCACCGTCTGCAGCAGCGCACCGACGACGCCCAGGCCAGCGCCGACGCAGATGGCCAGGATCGTGCGCGGCAGCCGCAGGTCGACGACGATCTTGCCGACCGGGCCGGACACGTCGTGCCCACCCAGCCCAATTGCATGGCCGAGCGAAGCCACGACGTCCGTCAACGGGATCAGCGTCGAGCCATAGGCGATCGACAGCAAGGCGAGCGCGGCGATCGCCGCCGCTCCCGCCATCATGGCGAGTGCGAATGCCTTGTGCCGCAAGCCTGGAAATGCGTCGCGTCCATCAGGGCTCATGCGACGCACTTCCCAGATCTTTTCTTCATGCATGTCGTTGGCAAAAACCGCGGCGCATTTTTGGGCGACATGCCTCAAAATGCTTCCGGATGCATCGCCTTGGCGATCTTGTCGATCGCTTCGATGTTGGCGGGCCCAGGCGTCAGCTCGGCATAGCGCAGGGCGACAAAACGCTCGTTCTTGACCGCGTCCGTTTCTTTCATCGCCGGATGCGCCTTCAGGAAATCGAGCAGTTTCTTGTAGCCGCCGCCGTCCTGGTAGTCGAGCAGGATGAGGAATTGCGGGTTGCGAGAGGCCACCGTTTCCCAGTCCGTGTTGCCCCAGCTGGTGTCCATGTCGGCCATGATGTTGTCACCGCCAGCGGCAGTGATCATGGCGCTGGGGATGGCGAACTTGCCCGCGGTAAAGGGTTTGTCCTCGCCGGAATCATAGAGGAACACCCGCGTGCCCTTGCGGTCGCCGACCTTGGCGGTGATGTCGGCGAGCTGCGTCTTCCAGCCCGAAACGAGCTTTTGCGCCTCAGCCTCCTTGCCAAAAATCTTGCCCAGCTTTTCGACGTCGCCATAGAGCAGGTCCATCGAGGCGGCAGGGCGGTTCTTGTCGAGATGGACGCAGCTTTCCGTCAGAACCAGCGTCTTGATGCCATGCGGGGCAAGCGTGTCGGGCGTCACTTCGCCGCCCGGCTTCATGCCGTAGTACCAGCCGGCGAAGAAGAAATCGGGCTCGACCGCGACGAGGTTTTCAAGCGTCGGATATTTGGGGGCGAGTTCAGGGATCGAGCCCTGCTCGGCCTTGAATTCGGGACCGACCTTGTACCATCCGGTGATGCCGGTCAGGCCGACGATCGACGGCTGCAGTTTCAGCGCAAAAGTCATCTCGGCCATGTTGAGGTCATGGATGACGGCACGCTTCGGCGGCGCGTCGAAGGTCAGCGGTTTGCCGCAGCTGTCGACGGTCACAGGGAAGGCGAAGGCTGTCGAGGCCAGCAGCGAGAAGACAAGCGAAAAGGCGAGGCGTTTCAAGGTAAGTGCTCCTTTGTTGAACAGGGATTGGGCGGAACGGCTTCGATCAGGATGGCGGCGCGGCGCGGTTCGGCACCTCGAACACCGTCAGTTCGCGGTCTTCGGTCGGATGGCGCAGACGAAAGACGTCGACGCCGAAAATCTCGCGGATCAGCTGTTGGGTCAGCGCTTCGCGCGGCGCGGCGAACGCTTGCAGGCGGGCATTGTTCATCACCGCGACCCTGGTGGCGAAGGGGGCCACCAGGGCCAGATCGTGCAGCACCGCGATCACCGTCATGCCGAAGCCGGCCACGAGTTCGAGCAGTTCGCCACGGGCGCGCGGGTCGAGGTGGTTGGTGGGCTCGTCGAGGAACAGAATTTTTGGCTCCTGCGCGATGGCGCGCGCCAGCTGGGCGCGCTGGCGCTCGCCCCCCGACAGCGAGCCGATGGTGCGGCCAAGCAGCGGCAGCAGGCCGGTCCGGCGCAGCGCGTCGACGACAATGTCGCGTTCGTCGCTCCTGCGCCTCAGCCCGGCGTGCGGAACCCGGCCAAGCTCGACATAGTCGATCACCGCCAGCCGCGGATCGGGCTGGTCGGTCTGGCCGACCACGGCGATATGCAGTGCCCGCTCGGCGGCCGAAATCCTGTCCAGCCGGCGCCCGCCAAGCTTCACCTCGCCGGAACTTGGCCGCAGCATGCCCGACAGCATGCGCAGCAGCGTCGTCTTGCCGGCGCCGTTGGGGCCGATGATGGCGAGGCGATCGCTCGCGGCCACCGACAGGCTGACCGCATGGACCAGATCCCGGCCATTCGCCATGGCACTGAGGTCACGCGCTTCGAGAACCGGCGCTGTCATCGGCTGTTTCCCGCCGGATTCTCCGGACCCGGGATGCGGGCCAGCGTCTTGCCGGCCAATCCCGCCGGGCGCTGTCCCGAATTGCACCAGCCATCGGCGAGCGAAGCATAGAGCTTGGCGAATCGCACGAGATCGCCGACATCGGCCTGCGCATCGATGGAGCCGAAGAGATAGGCAGCCTTGCCCGATGCCTGGAAGGCAACCGTCAAGGGCCGTGCACAGCCGGCCATGCAAGACACGCCCTCGACCGTGAAGCCATGCGCCACGGCGGGTTCATGGTGGGCCGAGAGCCGGGAACGCAAATCGGAGCACAAATTTTCACCCGACCTGATCCCTGTCGGGACGTCGCGGCAAAGCGTGCAGACAATAATGCGGTGAATACGATCTGTAGCGCCGTCCAACTTTCCGTCTTTCTCGATTGGCGACGGAAGGATGTTGGCGTATCGGCCGACAAGACCGACGTCCACGTCTCCTCCCGGCACACCCCGTCCGGTCAACTCATGCTGATGGCAGGTCTCCTGGCTCGCGGGTCGTTGCGCCATCCTGCCTTCCCAGCCTTGCCGGCCAGTGGCATTTACGGATTTTGCTCGCCGCTTACAGTTGCGGGGGCAGCCACGGCCTCGACCCTTTGGGATCTCACCGTGTTCCCTTTTCACCCCTTGCCTTGCGGCCAGGGGACCATCACCGGGCCAGCGTAGATTTCCATCGATCGCATCGCAACGGTTTTTTGCGACGTCGCGGCTCCATCCAAATGTAATAACATTACGTTTGAAGCGATATTCCGCGACGATGTCAACTCCACTTGTGCGCAACACGGCGGCGGCAGGTGGCAGCTGCTCGAAATGGGCTCGCCACCGGAGGTAGAAGGTGGCCGGGGGGCCGAGCGAGTTGGCACTACGGTTGCCGAGGGCGAGAACCTTGACGGCGCAAGCGGCGGCAGTCTGTAGTCGCGGCAGGCTCGGCCGACAGAGGAGGTGCCATATGGAAAAGATCATCCTGGACTGCGACCCAGGGCATGATGACGCTATCGCCATCCTGCTGGCGGCAGGCAATCCGAAGATCGATCTCCTCGGTATCACCACGGTTTCGGGCAACCACAATGTCGAGAACACCACGCGCAATGCGCTTTCCGTATGCACCGCCTATGGCATCAAGGTACCGGTGGCGAAGGGCTCTCCCGGCCCGCTCCTCATCGATCAGGTGCTGGCCGTCGAGATCCACGGCGAGACCGGGCTCGACGGCCCCGTACTGCCGCCCGCCTCGTTCGAGCTCGACAAGCGGCACGCCGTCGACTTCATCATCGACACCGTCATGGCGCATGAGCCGAAGACGATCACGCTGGTGCCGGTCGGTCCCTACACCAACATCGCGCTTGCCGTGCGCAAGGATCCGCGCATCGTCGAGCGGGTGAAATCGGTCATCGCAATGGGCGGCAGTTTTACCAGGGGCAACATCACGCCCGCGGCGGAGTTCAACGTCTATGCCGACCCGGAAGCAGCCTCCGTGGTGTTCCGGGCCAACTGGGACGTCACCATGGTGGGGCTCGACCTGACGCATCAAGCGCTCGCCACCACGGGGCTTCAGGACCGGGTGCGCGCGGTAGGCGGCCCGATCGCCAAGTTCATCCTCGATATCTGGGAGTTCATCGCGACGACGCATGGTGGCCTCCTGCAGATCGAGTATCCCGCCGTGCATGACGCATGCTGCGTCGCGGCCATGATCGACCCGACCGTCTTCACCACCGAGAAGGCCGATATCCGCGTCGAGCTTGCCGGCCGGTGGACCAAAGGCATGACGGTCTGCAATTTCGAGAAGATGGGCGGCATGCACCATTTCGGCGGCACGGCGAGCGAGCAGGTCGACTTCCGCCACACCGTGGCGATGAAGCTCGACCATCAAAAATTCTGCGATTTGATAGTGGATGCGCTGGAGCGTCTAACCAAGAACAAGGCGTGACCCGCACCTTCGCGACGATACGGTAGGCAGCAAGAGACACCTGGGCGTGCCTCGGGCCAATCGGCGGGAAGGTAGGTCACACGGCCACTTGCGCTACGCGTGCCAACGATGTCTGCTTTGAGGAAGCGGTAAAACTGATCTCTGCAACTGTCATGAGGCGCGAAGCAGCCATTCCTTGCAGGATTAGTGCCCCAGAACACAACAAGGCCCCGCGGGGGGCCTTGTCATATCCAACCTTGGTGGCTGGCTCCCTCACTTCCCCATCATCTGCTTGGCATTTTCCGCCGTGATCGCCGTCGTCTCCACTGTCACTGTCGGCTCCACCGAAGTGGCGCAATCGAGCAGAATCTTCTTCGACATCTCGATCGCTTCCTTGGCACCGGTCGGATAGGTGAAGGTCGCCGCCCAGTCGCCTTTCGCTACCGCTTCGATGCCGCCGGCAGGTCCCGGCAAGCCATCGGTGCCGATGATCTTGACGTCCTTGCCGGCACCTTTGGCGGCAAGCAGCGCGCCGGCCGCCATCATGTCGTTGCTGGCATAAAGCACCTTGATGTCGGGATGCGCCTGCAGCATGGCCGAGAAGGCGGTCTGGGCTTTGTCCGGCACCCAGTCGGCGGCCTGCTCGGCCACGATCTGGATCTTGGCATTCTCCTTGACGCCGTCCTTGAAGCCGTTAAGCCGCTCGACCGCGGGCGTCGAACTCGGCAATCCCTGGAGCACCGCTGCTTCGCCGCCGTCGGGCAGCAAGGTCTTGGCGGTATACTTGCCCGCCTCGAGCGCGATCTTGTAATTGTCGCCGCCGATGAAGGCGGTGTACTCCTTGCCCGGATCGCCGACCGTCTTGCGATCGAGTTCGATGACCGGGATGCCGGCATCCATGGCGCGTTTGACCGCCGGCGTCAGCGGTGCCGCCTCGAAGGGCGAGATCAGCAGGATGTCGACCTTCTGGGTGATGAAATTGTCGACCTGCGAGGTCTGCGTGTTGACGTTGCCGGCGCCGTCGGCGATCTGCAGCGTGAAGCCCGGAACTTCCTTGGCCGCCGCCTCCAGCTCCTCGTTGACGTGCTGACGATAGGGTTCGGCATTGTTCGCCTGCGAAAAGCCGATGATGAACTGGCCGTCCTTGGCGCAGGCCTTGACCATCGGGTCGGCAGCCTGTGCGGCTCCCGCGATGCACAGGCCAGCGCCTGCCAGAAGCGCGACTTTCAGGGCACGCCTTTGTCTTGTGGTTTCCATACTCACTCTCCTCCTCGTCGGGCCGGGGGCCAGACCTTGGTTGACTTCCACTTGCTGCCGCATTCCTCCTAACGACCCAAACCCTCGCGGCGGCGAACGAGGGATTGAAGCACTGCCGCCAGCACAATGATCGCAGCGGTCGCGAGCAGCTGCATGGCGGGGGTGATGTTGTTGAGCTGAAGGATGTTGGCGAGTGCGCCCAGCATAATGGTGCCGGCGACCGTGCCAACCATCGAGCCGGCGCCGCCGAACAGGCTGGTGCCACCGATGACCACGGCTGCAATCGCGGTCAGCTCGTAGCCCATACCGTCATTGGCACTGCCAAAATTGAACTGACCGGCATGCACGATGCCGGCCAGTGCGGCGGCAAAGCCGGTGATGGCGTAGACCGATATCTTGACCATCGACACCGGCACGCCGGAAATGCGCGCCGCGCGCTCGTTGCCACCGACGGCAAAGACATAGCGGCCGAAGCGCGTCGTGTTGAGCACGATCGTTGCGATTGCCGCAAAGACGATGAACACGATCGTCGCCACCGGCACAGTGTTGTTGAACAGCCGCTCACCCAGCACCGCGAACACCGGTGGCGCCAGCCCCGGCCCGTCGCCATAGGAAATGTTGATGTACTGATTGCCCGAGACGACCAGTGCCAGCCCCCGCGCCGCCTGCAGGCCGGCGAGCGTCACGATAAACGGCTCGAGCCGGAAACGGCTGGAGATGGTGCCCTGGATGGCGCCGAAGACGATGCCCATCACGAGTACGGCCAGGATGGTAGGAATGAGTCCGAAGCCGCCCGAGATCATCATCGATGCGGTGACGACGCTGGAGAGCCCAAGCACCGCGCCGACAGAAAGGTCGATGCCGGCGGTAATGATGACGAAGGTCATGCCGATGGCGATGATGCCGGTCTCGGACACGGCGCGAACGATGTTGGCGATGTTGTCGGGGTTGAGGAATAGGATTTCGCCATGCCGGCGCGGCGAGAAGATGACGCCGCCGATCGCCACAACGACAAGGCCGATCAGGCTCTGGAAGCGCACTACAAAGGCTAACGGATCGCGATGCACCGGTGCCGCGGCCACCGGCCTGCCTGTCGCCGAAATCTTCTGCTCAGACATCAGGCCTCCCTGCCATTTGCCGCGTTAAGCACTGTGTGCTCGTCGACGCCGCCGATGAATTCCGCCACATTGCGTCCCTGGCGCAGCACCACGATGCGGTCGCACAGGCCGATCAGCTCCGGCATCTCGCTGGAAGCGACCAGAATACCGAGGCCCTGCGCCGCCAGATGCCGCAGCCGCGTGTAGATCTCGCCCTTGGCGCCGACATCGACACCGCGCGTGGGCTCGTCGAGCAGCAGCAGTCGGGGGTTGCCGAGGATCTCCTTGGCCAGTACCACCTTCTGCTGATTGCCGCCCGAAAGCGCGCCGACGGCGATGTCGGGATTCTTCGGCCTGATATCGAACTGGCCGAAAGACTGCTTCACGGCATCCGCCTGCCGGCGCGCCGACATCAGCCCGAGGGGTGAGATGCGCCGGATCACCGACATCACCAGGTTGAGGCCCACCGCCATCCTCAGCATCAGGCCGCTGCCGCGCCGATCGTCGGTGACGAAGGCGATGCCGGCGTCGCGTGCGGCTTTGATGGAATCGAGCTTCACCGGGCGGCCGTCGACCGCGACATCGCCCTCCCAGCGGCCGGCAAGGCCGGTGCCGTAGAGCGCACTCAACAACTCGGTACGCCCTGCCCCCATGATGCCGGCCAGCCCGACGATTTCGCCCGCCTTGACGTCGAGTGAGATGCTTGTCGGCGGCTGCCATCCAGCGCTTTCATGGGCGAGCCTGAAGCTCGCATCGCGCAGGCTGAGCAGTGTCTTGCCAGCCTCCCTGGCGCGTTCGGGAAAAAGCTCATCCAGCGGTCGCCCGACCAGAAGGCGCACCAGCTCGGCCTGCGGCGCGTGCGGCTGCGTGATGCCGGCGACACGACCATCGCGCATCACCGTCACCCGATCGGCGATTTGCGGCACCTCCTCAAGGCGATGGGAGATATAGACGATGCCAACGCCGCTCGCGGCGAGCTTGCGCATGATGTCGAACAGCCTCTCGACCTCGCCCACCGTCAAAGCCGCGGTCGGCTCGTCCATGATCAGCACGCGCGAGGCGTAGGACAGCGCTTTGACGATCGCCACCACCTGGCGCTGGCCGATCGACAGGTTCGCCACCATGCTGGCGGGATCAATGGCAAGCTCTATGGCCTCGAGCCGCTTGCGGGCCTCGCTGCGCATTGCCGGCACGTCGAGGAAGCCGCCCGGCCGCATCAGTTCGCGGCCGAGGAAGAGGTTGGCCGCCACGTCGAGCGTCGGCACAAGGTCGAGCTCCTGGAAAATGGTGGCAATGCCGGCCGCCTGCGCTTCACGCGGGTTGTTGAAGCGCACCGGCTTGCCGTCGATCTGGATGGTGCCCTCGTCCGGCGCATAGACACCCGACAACAGGTTCATGAGGGTCGACTTGCCAGCGCCGTTTTCGCCGAGCAGGGCGTGGATCTCGCCGGACTTGAGGTCGAAGTCGACGCCACGCAGCGCCTGGACGCCGCCGAAGCGCTTGACCGCGCCGGTGACCGACAGCAGCGGCGCACTCATGCCGGCCTCGCGCAGGACAGACGGACCTGCAGCGCGGCTTGCAGCCGCACTGCCTGCGGCTCCAGACCGCTGGATGCGATGCGGGCGCAGAGCAAGGCAGCCGCCTGCCGTCCGATCTCGGTACAGGGCTGCGCGACAAGCGTCAGCCGCGGCTCGAAGCAGTCGGCCCATTCGAAATCATCGAAGCCGGCAAGCGAAAGGTCCGTCGGTATCGAGAGGCCTCGTTCGCGGATCGCCCGCACCGCTCCGATTGTCGTCATGTTGTTGCCGGTGACCAATGCCGTAGGCGGCGAAGGCAATGACAGGATGGCGTGGGTCGATGCCGTTGCGCTCGCCGTATCGACGTTCTCCGGCGAGACATAGTTCGGCAGGCACTCAAGTCCATTGGCGGCCAGCGACATGTGAAAAGCACCGATGCGTTCGCGCGTCGTCGCCAGACCCGGCTGGCCGGAGATGTAGCCGATGCGTTTGTGGCCGAAGGAGGCTACGTGATCGATCAGTGCGCGCATCGACGACTGGTTCTCGACGCCGATCTGGTCGAAGCGGTCGTCTGCGAAGCGGTCGATGAGCACGCACGGCAGCTTCTTCTCCGCCAGATAATCGATGGCCCGCTGCGGCGCGCCCGACGGCGCCAGGATGACGCCGTCGACCCGCCGCTGGTGGAAGGCGCGCACCACCGAAAGCTCGCGGTCGGGATCCTCCTGCGTGTCAGAGAGGAAGACCATGAGGCCAAGGCGCGCGCATTCAGCCTCCACCGCGCAGATGATATCGGTGAAATAGGGGTTGGAAATCGCCGAGATCGCCAGGCCGACGCTGTTGGTCGAGGCCACTTTCAACGACCGCGCCAGCTCGTTGGGCTGATAACCCATCGCGGCGATCGCATCATTGATGAGCTGCGCCTTCTGCGGCGAGACAAAGCGGGTGCGGTTGATAACATGCGAAACGGTCGAAACCGACACGCCGGCGCGGCGCGCGACCTCAGCCATTGTCGGCATGGCGACTCAAACGGAGTGCTGGCAAGCGCTCCTCCCTGATGATGCGTTCCAGTCCACTCTCATTGGCTTTGGTGGATTTTGGAGGATCATAGGACCATCGAAACGTTTGCGCAATCGCTTCGATAGCCTTTCCCTGCCCAATTCTCGTCGCCCCCGGGCGTATTGCCGGAACGGCCGATCACCTTCGTTTCGATCTTGCTCGACGCGCATTCGATGAAACTGACCAGGGTATCGCTTGGCGCTGTCAAGCAACGCTCTTCCGAGGCTCGTCCACTCAAGGCAACAGTCCCGGCCCGCCGTGCCGGGATCCTTGCCGCGCCGATAGCGGTGGCGGCGCCCGCACAAGCAGACGACGAACTCAACCAAACATCGGAAAATTTTCAGAAACGAATCGGGATTTTTCGGCCCCGAAATCGCAAGACCATGCGGCTGGCGAAAAAGTCCGCACTGTTCAAGGAGAAGAAAAATGAGCATGTCAAAGACCAAGGTCCTCATTGCAGGTGCCGGGCCGACCGGGCTGACGCTCGCGCTCTGGTTGGCGCGGCTCGGCGTGCCGGTCCGCATCTTCGACAAGGCGTCCGCTCCGGGCGAAACCTCGCGTGCGCTGGCCGTCCAGGCACGTACGCTGGAGTTTCATCGCCAGATCGGGATCGTCGAAGACGTGCTCGCCGCCGGCGTGCGGATCGAACAGCTCACAGTGCACACGCCGGCCGGTATAGCAGCCAGGCTGCCGCTGGCCGACTTCGGCCGCGGTATCAGCCCCTACCCGTTCGCTTTCGCGTTGCCGCAAGACATCCACGAGCGCGTGCTGATCGCGCACCTGGAACGTGCCGGCATCGAGGTCGAGCGCGACACGGAGCTGGTCGCCTTCGAGGACAGGGGCGATGCTGTCGTCGCTACCTTGAATAGGGACGGCCGCACGGAAACGGTCAGTGCCGCCTACCTGGCCGGTTGCGACGGCGCTCGCAGCGCCGTGCGCCACGGGCTGAACCTCGGCTTTCCCGGCGGCACCTACGAACAGTCCTTCTACGTCGCCGACGTCGACGGTCTCGGCGACGTCACACGCAATGGCATGGACACTGTCATCAGCGCCTATGGCTTCGCGATCGTCATGCCGGTCCGGCAATCGGGCTCCCTGCGGCTGATCGGCATCGTGCCGAAAGCGCATGAGGCCGACGAGTCGATCACCTTCGAGACGATCCGCGCCGATGTCGAGCGTGACACCGGCGTCAAGGTCCATCAGGTCAACTGGTTCTCGACCTACCGCGTCCATCATCGAGTCGCCGAGCATTTCCGCATCGGCCGGGTGTTCCTCGCCGGCGATGCTGGCCACATCCACAGCCCGGCTGGCGGCCAGGGCATGAATACCGGCATGGGCGATGCGGTTAACCTCGCCTGGAAACTGGCCGCCGTGGTGCAGGGGCGCGCCGACCAGCGCCTGCTCGACAGCTACGAGCCGGAGCGCATCGCTTTTGCCCGCAAGCTGATCGACAGCACCGACCAGGCGTTTCGGGTCGCCACCAGCCGCTCGCGGCTGGTCGGGCTGTTCCGCCGCTACCTGATGCCGAAGATTCTGCGCATAGCGCTCGGGACGACGGCGGGATCGCGCGCGTTTTTCGGGCTGATTTCGCAGACCCGCATCCGCTACCGCGAAAGTCCGATCAGCAGCGGCAAGGCGGGTAAGATCGAGGGTGGCGACCGCCTGCCATATGTCGCCGGCACCAGGGACGACAATTTCGAGCCGCTGCGATCGCTGGATTGGCAGGTGCATGTCTATGGCGAACTCAATGCCGAGTTCCGGGCGATGCTTGCGCCCGCCGGCATCCCAATCCATGCCTTCGCCTGGTCGGACATGGCCAAGGCCGCTGGTCTGCAGCGCGACGGCGCCTATCTGGTGAGGCCGGACGGCCATGTCGCGCTGGCCTCGCCGGTCCAGGAGGCAGCCTCCTTCCAGCGGTACATCGCAGGCCTCGCCATCAGGCCGCGGATCGCCGAGCGCGCGCCCTATCACATCTCGGGCACCATGCACAGCCTGGCTTGAAATGCCCAGCGTCGGCCGGATGGCCAGTCCCTATCAACAATGCCTGCCAGCCGGCCATCCCAAGGGCGCGCGCATTTCGCGCGTACTGAAAAGACGTTTCATCATGACCAAATCAGGAGAGATAAAATGCCTATCAAATCCGTGAAGAAAATCAGCCTGATCGCCACGGCGGCCGCAATTGGCCTCGCCGCCGTCGAGATCATCGGCAGCACCGTGCCGGCGCTGTCGCTCGTCAGCCAGGCCGAAGCGCGTATCGGTCAGCCCTGGACGCCCCGCAGTGCCGCAGGTGTTGCGCGGCGGACCACAGCATGGCGCGTGCTGAGACACACCACGGCTTGGGTCGCCACACTGCCGACAGGCTGCGTGCGTACCAAGATCAACGGCTTCGATGTCTGGCGTTGCGGCGGCATCTACTACCGGGCCTATCAGGGCCGCTATATCGTGGTGGTCGTCGATTGACCGGCCTCGGACGTGGTCTAGCCGAGGGCGAGCCTGACGCCTTCGGCGAGATGCTCCGCATCGGCCTTGTTCTCAAACGGCACGCCGCGCAGCGCATAGTCGATCGGCGAAAACGGATCGCCCGTCTCGATGAGGGCGATCTGCCGCCGTGCCCGTTCCAAGTCGCCTATCTGGGCATAGCAGGCTGCCAGCCTGGTGCGTATCCAGGGTGCCGGACGCGTAGCCAGCTCCAGCGCTTCCGCCGCCTGCCGGTATTCCCCCATCATGTAGAGCGCCAGAGCCCGGTCAAACTGGTACCAGTGCGGGTGCAAGGGATCGATGCGGATGCCGCGCGCCAGCCACGTCAGCGCATCGAGCGGCCGGCCGCGCATGGTGAGCAGCATGCCCATCTGCTCGATGCAGTCGGCATCGTAGGGATTGAGCTGCAGCGCGATACGCATGTGATGCTCGGCCGCTTCATGGTCGCGCATATACAGCCTGATCAATGACTGCACACGATGGCCGGTCGGCTGGTCCGGCGACAACGCCAGGCCCTTGTCGGCGAGGTCGCGCGCATTTTCCAGCACTGCGTCGCTGGCGCGCCCGAATTCTCCGTCCAGCGCCCGCGTCAGGGCGAGATAAGTGTAGGCCAGTCCATAGTTCGGATCCTTGGCGATTGCCGCCTCGAACAGAGCCTCCGCACCTTTCTGGTCGGTCTGGGCTGGATCGCGCAACAGCGCAAAGCCACGCAAAGCCAGTTCATAGGCGGCAAGGCTGGTGACCGGCTTGCGCGATGCCTGTTGCAGCCCTGCATTGGTGACCCGCGTGACCAGCCTGCCGACGATCTGCTCGACAACCTCCTGCTCGATGGCGAACAGGCCTGTGCCCTGCGACTGGTAGCGGTCGCCCCAGAGTTGGCTCGCAGTCGCGATGTCGATCAGGTTCACGGCTGTTATGACTTGCTCGCCTTGGCGTCGCAGCGATCCTTCGACAAGATAGTCGGCGCCGATGCGGGCGCGGATTTGAGACCACTCGTCGCGCCCGAAGAGGCGAACGAGAAACTCGAGTTGCGGGCGAGCACCGTGACCGTCCCAAAGCGCGCCAGGCCGTTGATGATATCCTCGGCAAAGCCGTCGACCATCGCCTCGTCGGCCGGATCTCCGCTGTCGTTGCGAAAGCGTATCACCGCCACAACCGGTTGCGCGCCGATCTCCGGCGCAGTCTCGGCTTCGGCGGCGAGCATATAGCCGCGCTTGGATACAGTACGCACCATGTCGTCGCCGAGCACCTTGCGGATTTCGCGGATCGACTGGGTCAGCGAATCCTCGGTGACGTAGACACCCGGCCATACGACATCCATCAGTTCCGATTTCGGAACGACGCGGCCCATGTTGCGGGCAAGGTGCGAAAGCAGCGCGTAGGCCTTCGGGCGCAGGAACAGCGGCTCGTTGACGCCACGCAACGTTCCCCTGTCGAGGTCGAGCGTGAATCCGCCGAACCGGAAAAGCTGACCGGCAGTCGCCGTCGTCATTGGGACCCCTCCCCGGACACTGCGCATCATGCCGCGTCGATCCCACATCCACGCGGCACGGGATTTGGTGCATTATTGCCCAGTGCGCAATTTCAATCAAACTGGCCGCTTGGAGAGACAGCAAGATGATCTGGCCAACGCGGGAAGGAACTCGATGAATCCGACGGAAAAAGCGCTGTGGTTCGTCGAGAGCCATCTGCCGGAGGCGGTCTCGCTCGACGATGTTGCCCAAAGCAGCGGCGTGTCGCGTTTTCATGTGACACGGGCTTTCGGCGCTGCCACCGGCCGCTCGGTGATGGGCTACATGCGCTCACGCCGGCTGACCGAGGCGGCCCGCAAGCTGGCTGGCGGGGCGCCCGACATCCTCTCGGTCGCGCTCGACGCCGGCTACAACTCGCATGAGGCATTCACCCGCGCCTTCCGCGACCAGTTCGGCACCACGCCGGAACTGGTGCGCGCACAAGGCACGCTCGACAACCTCGACCTCGTGGAGCCAATCCTGATGAACCAGTCCGTTCGTGCCAACCTCGAACCGCCGCGCTTCGAAACCAGCCGGCCGTTCCTGATCGCCGGCCTCGGCGAGCGTTACAGCTGCGAAACCAGCGCCGCCATCCCGATGCAGTGGCAGCGCTTCGGCCCCTATATCGGCAACATTCCGGGCGAGACCGGCGACGTCGCCTATGGCGTCTGCGTCAACGGCGACGATGCCGGCAATTTCGACTACATCGCCGGCGTCGAAGTGTCGGACTTTTCCGACCTGCCGAAGGAGTTCAGCCGGGTGCGCGTGCCGGCGCAGAAATATGCCGTCTTTGCCCACCGCGAGCACATCTCGACCATCCGTCGAACAGTCAACACGATCTGGAACAAATGGCTGCCGGCCTCCGGCCACGAGATCGCGGATGCCCCCGAATTCGAGCGCTACGGCCCCGAGTTCGATCCGCGCAGCGGCAATGGCGGACTGGAGATCTGGATACCGGTGAAGGCGTAGTCGGTCACGCCATCGGCAGCGCCGGCCAGCGATCGGCAATCCTGCCGCCGGAAAACACCGTGATCGATCCGAACTGCTGCAACACGGCCTCGCTCTGCGTCGGGCGTAAGAAGGCGTAGTCGCCGGGCTTTGCGGTCGCATTAGCCGGCAAGCCCATGAATTGCTGGTTCGAGGAGAGGCCGAGCAAGCCGTTCGCCCTCATGCCTTCGGGAAACACCGGTTCGGCCATCCATTTGCCGCCATAGAGATAACAGCCTCTGCGCGGAAACCGGCCGAGCGCCTGTAGCAGGCGGGTGACGGCCGGTGGGCCGGGCAGCATCGGCTCGACGACTTTCAGGATCGGCGTGGCGATGAAGGCCGCCGGCTGGAAGCCTTCGAGGCCGGGCGTATCGAAATCGCTGGGCAACACAAAGGCCGAGCCCATCGACACCTCGTTGGCAGCGCTGCCATGATGAAGCAGCGCGGTCTTGCTGCCGCCGATGTTGAGGATACGGCGCTGGTCGGCGCCGAGGCACGCAATGAAGGCGGTGGCCTGTTCCGAGGCGTTCGCCAACGCCCTGGCCGCCCCGCCGAACAGGCCGGGAATATGTGGCGCATGCGCTTCATAGGCCATGACGCCCTCGCAGCGCAGCCGTCTATGGCCCGGCAGTGCGCTCAACGCCTTTGACAATGCCTCCGGGCTGGCAAAGCCGCCGCGATGCAGCCCTACATCGATCTCGAAAGCGATGCGCAGCTCGGCGCCGAGTTCGTCCGCGAGCGCACCGTACTCGGCCAGCCTCTCTTGGGTATCGATCAGCCAGCAGACACGCGACCAGTCGGCGCCACCTTTCACCAGTGCCGCCCTTGCCGCGTGGACAGGCATCGGCTTGCCATAAAGCAGATCCGCATCCGGAAATGCCTTCAACACCGCCGCGGTGATCGGCGGATGGAAAGTCATGAAGCGATTGGTGCCCAGAGCGTTGCCGATGTGCGACAGCAGCGGCAGACAGGCGAGCGACTTGTCGACCAGCCGCACGGCAAGGTCGGGGTCAAGCCGCTCCTTTGCCAGCGCAACGTTGCGATCCAACCGATCGCGATCGAGCAACAGGCAGGGCTGGAAGATGCCGGCTTCCTTCAGTCCATCCGAAAGCGTGGCGAAATAGGCGCTCATCGTTCGATGCCGAACAGGCCGGCCAAATAGGGCGAGATGAAGCGGTTCTGCGGATCGATGTCGCGGCGCACCGCCATGGCGTCGTCCCAGCGCGGATAGAGCTTTTTCAGGTCCGCCGCTTTCAGGCTGTGCATCTTGCCCCAATGCGGCCGGCCGCCGTATTTGCGGAAGATCGGCTCGGCCGCCCGCATGAACGGCAACGGATCGCTCGCCGCATCGTGATGGACGGCGATCGAGCAGGTCTGCCTGTTGTAGAACGGCGAAAGCCAGAACTGGTCCGGTGCGACCGAGCGCACCTCCATCGGGAAATAGACTTCGGGAAAGCGCTTCTCGGTCAGTTCGATGATCTCGGCCAGCGCCTTCGGCCCCTCCTCGAACGGCAGATGATATTCCATCTCGTTGAATTTGGTCTGCCGGTCGCTGGCATAGACGTTGAGCCAGTCCTGCACATAGTCCTCGGCCCGCACTTTCGCGACGGCATCGCGGATCAGACGGCGGCGGAGCGACGGCAGCCAGGCGAGCCCGGTGCGCAGCCGGCGCAACGTCCTCAACCCGCCCTCGTCATCCTCGGTCGGACGCGTGGTGGTCGCAGCCGTGCTGAAGTCGCTGGCGATGAACTGCGCGTAGCCGGAAAACGGAATGTAGTAGAATTCGGCCGAACGATGCGCGGTCATCATCGTTTCGAAATCGCCCAGCATGTCGGTGATCGGCAACACCCATTTGCGGCGGCGCAGCCGGTAGGTCGCAATGTTGTTCAGCGTCACCTCGGTCATCACGCCAAAGGCACCGAGCGCGGCGCCGATGGCGTGTATCGTCTCCTGATCCCCTGCCCGCTTGAAGTCGCGCAACTTGCCCAGCCCGTCGACGATCTGCACCGTCTCGAGCTGCGTGTGATAGGCGCCGAGCGTCGGTCCCGAGCCATGCGTGGCAGTGCCGAGCGCGCCACCGATCGCCTGGCGGTCGATATCGCCCATGTTGGGCAGGCCCTGGCCAATGCCTTGCAGGATATGCATCAGCGGGCCGAGCCGCGTCCCTGCCCGCACGCGTGCCTGATGTTTTCCGGTGTCATGCGAGACGAGCCCTTCCAGCCTCTCCAGGGACAGGATCGTTCCCTCGGATTTCACCAACGGCGTGAAGGAATGACCGGCGCCGGCAACGCGGACCGGACCGGGTGCGGTACGAACAAGATCACCGAGTTCGCCGGCATCGGCTGGGCTGGCAATCAGCTTTGGCTCTGCGCTTACATAGCCCGACCAGTTGCTCCACATGTTCGACATGCCGCCCCCTGCTCAGGCAACGGCGCGGCGACGCCGCGCCACGAAGACAAACAGGCCGAGCAGTGCCACGCTGGCAACGGCGCTGGCCGCGGCGAATTCCGGCACCGGGCGAAAATCCTTGCCGTCGATGAGCGCCGACACCGCGATCGGCCCGATCGCCAGGCCAAAAAGCTGCGCGGCCGGCACCAGCAGCACGGCGGAGCGCGTCTCATCGGCTGTGATCGCAAGCCGGATCTGGTAGGGCACGATGAACAAGAGGATGAAGCCCATGACCAAGGCGGCAACCCAGAATGTGGCGAGGCCTGGTCCGCTGGCGAGGACCAGGGAGCAGACAACCGCGACGGCACCGATCGCGACGATGGCAAGGCGATAGTCGATGCGCGCCTCGAACGCGGTCGCCGTCATCGCGCCCAGGACCTGAACCGCAAGGCTCGCCGATACAATCAGCCCCACGGTGCGGCCATCGATGCCGTATTGCGCGCCAAGCGGCTCCAGAAAGGCCCAGACGGCGCCGAAGAACATGAAGTAGCAGAAGACCGACAGCAGCGCGGTCATCGCAGGGACCGTCAGCACATTGGCCAAGTTCTCGTCCTTCGGCAGGTCGGCATAGTCAGCGGGGACGCTGAAGGCGACCGCCAGTGACGCGACGCAGACGGCCGCAAGAACGATGAAACCGCCCGCCGACCCGGTGGCCGGGATGACATAGAGCGCCAGCAGCAGGGCAAGCGCGCACTGCGCCAGCGTCTGCATGGTGACGAAATAGCCGCCGATACGCTCGGCACGCCGCGAACGCGCAATCAGTTCGGTCGCGACCGCCACCAGGCCGCCCTCGGCGAGGCCCGCCAGGGCGCGGCCCGCAATCAGCATGCTGGCGCTTGCGGCATAGGCCGTCCAAAGGTTCGCCAGTGCCAGCAGGAGCAGAAGAGCCGCACTTTTCCAGCGCATGTTGTGGGCCGACAGCAGCATCGCCACAACAGCCGAGCCGATGGCGATGGCGATCATCTCGGCGGTGGCGACCAGCGCCAGTTCATCGCCGCTGACATGGCCCTCGGTGTAAAGGGCGCCGAGCAGTACCGGCTGCAGCCCGAGGATGAGCAGGCCGACCGACCCGATCCACAGGGCCGAGGCAAGCTGTCCGCCGGTCGGATTGCCGACCAGCCAGTCGCCGCTTCCGGTATGCGCGTCCCCAGATGCCAAAGCCGCCTCCCAACGTCCCTTGCCGTACCACAAAAAAGCTGACAATCTGTCAGCATTTAGAAAACTGATACTTGATCATATTACTTTGTCAACCATGGAGCCGGAATTGTCGCGGAAGATCGGAGCATGACAGAAGCAAGGCGAACGGTGACAAGGCTTAGGCGCAAACCCAAGCAGGAGCGCAGCCGCGAGCGCATCGACGCGATCCTGTCGACAACCATGCGGCTGATCGGAGAAAAGGGCATCGACGCCGTCACCATGAAGGAAGTCGGCATGCTGGCGGGCGGACCGATCGCCACCGTCTATCATTACTTCCCAAACAAGTCGGCGATCCTGGCGATGCTCTACGAGCGGTTTTCCGAGGTCAGCCGTACACGATTGACAGCAATCATCACCGACGTCCGCGAGGCCAAGGACGTGATAATGGCCGCCGACCGGTTGCTTGACGACTATCTCAGCCGTGTCGCCGGCGATCCGGCCATCCAGGATCTGCAGAACGCCATCCAGGCCGACAAGGCGCTCAAGAATCTCGACATCGCCGAAACCCGACATCAAGCCAAGATGTTCTGCGACCATGTCATCGCCCTGCTCGAGCCCGAGAAGCGCGAGCAGTTCGAACGCATGGTTCTCCTGATCTTCCAGCTAGCCGGTGGCGTGGTGCGCCTGGCGCTTGCCGAGGGCAAACCGGAAAGTCGCCAAACCATCGAGGATTACCGGTCGATCATCCACACCCAGCTGCGGCTCTTTCTCTAAGCAGACTTCACTCGCTTCGCCATCGCGTCGTCTGCTTGGGTTTCTTTGATTGCCGCAGGTTCTTGTCGCAAAACCGCGGACACTTTTGCGGAACCTGCTCAGCGGTCGCGGCGACATCGCCCCGTGCAAATTTCGCGCGTTTGCGCAGCGTGTCGCGCCTTGACACTTGCAGGCCAGCGGCCTATTTCAGCGCCACGTTAGCACTCGCCATTGGTGAGTGCTAACCATATGTCCGGCGCCGCCGGACTGAGGAACTGTTCTCACCGTTCTCATCGAGGAAGAAAAAATGGCAAAGTCGAAGTTCCGCCCGCTTCATGACCGCGTGGTCGTTCGCCGGGTCGAATCCGAATCCAAGACCGCCGGCGGGATCATCATCCCCGATACGGCAAAGGAAAAGCCGCAGGAAGGCGAGATCATCGCTGTCGGCTCCGGCGCTCGTGACGAAGCCGGCAAGCTGGTCCCGCTGGACGTCAAGGCCGGCGACCGCATCCTGTTCGGCAAGTGGTCGGGCACCGAAGTCAAGCTCAATGGCGAAGACCTTCTGATCATGAAGGAATCCGACATCATGGGCATCATCGGCTGATATCAGGCCTTTCCGTCAACTGAATTCCCGGGCTCAATCCAAGCCCTTGCCAGGAGTTAAAAATGGCTGCCAAAGACGTAAAATTCTCCCGTGATGCCCGTGAGCGCATGCTGCGCGGCGTCAACATCCTCGCCGACGCGGTGAAGGTCACGCTTGGCCCCAAGGGCCGCAACGTCGTCATCGACAAGTCGTTCGGCGCCCCGCGCATCACCAAGGACGGCGTCACCGTCGCCAAGGAAATCGAGCTTGAGGACAAGTTCGAAAACATGGGCGCGCAGATGGTCCGCGAAGTTGCTTCGAAGACCAATGACATCGCCGGCGACGGCACCACGACCGCGACGGTTCTGGCGCAGTCGATCGTCCAGGAAGGCCACAAGGCGGTTGCCGCCGGCATGAACCCGATGGACCTGAAGCGCGGCATCGATCTGGCCGTGACCGAAGTCGTCGCGGCGCTCGGCAAGGCTGCCAAGAAGATCAAGACCTCCGAGGAAGTTGCCCAGGTCGGCACGATCTCGGCCAATGGCGACGAGTCGGTCGGCAAGATGATCGCGGAAGCGATGCAGAAGGTCGGCAACGAAGGCGTCATCACGGTTGAGGAAGCCAAGACCGCCGAGACCGAACTCGAAGTCGTCGAAGGCATGCAGTTCGACCGCGGCTATCTCTCGCCCTACTTCGTCACCAACGCCGACAAGATGGTTGCCGAGCTCGAGGACGTCTACATCCTCCTGCACGAGAAGAAGCTCTCCAACCTCCAGGCCATGCTGCCGGTTCTCGAAGCCGTCGTGCAGACCTCGAAGCCGCTGCTGATCATCTCGGAAGACGTCGAAGGCGAGGCTCTGGCCACGCTCGTCGTCAACAAGCTGCGTGGCGGCCTGAAGATCGCCGCCGTCAAGGCGCCGGGCTTCGGTGATCGCCGCAAGGCCATGCTGGAAGACATCGCCATCCTCACCGGTGGCCAGGTCATCTCGGAAGACCTCGGCATCAAGCTCGAGAACGTTGGCCTCAACATGCTCGGCCGCGCCAAGAAGGTGTCGATCTCCAAGGAGAACACCACCATCGTCGACGGCGCTGGCAAGAAGGCCGAGATCCAGGGCCGCGTCGCCCAGATCAAGCAGCAGATCGAAGAGACCACCTCGGACTACGACAAGGAGAAGCTGCAGGAACGTCTCGCGAAGCTCGCGGGCGGCGTTGCGGTGATCCGCGTCGGCGGTGCGACGGAAGTCGAAGTCAAGGAAAAGAAGGACCGCGTCGATGACGCCCTCAACGCGACCCGCGCGGCCGTGGAAGAAGGCATCGTTGCAGGCGGCGGCGTTGCCCTGCTGCGCGCTTCGGCCAACATCAAGGCCACCGGCGCCAATGCCGACCAGGCTGCTGGCATCAACATCGTGCGCCGCGCGCTGCAGGCTCCGGCCCGCCAGATCGCGTCGAACGCCGGTGCGGAAGCATCAATCGTTGCCGGCAAGATCCTCGAGAACAAGGGCGCGACCTTCGGCTACAACGCCCAGACCGGCGAATATGGCGACATGATCGCCATGGGTATCGTCGATCCGGTCAAGGTCGTGCGCACGGCTCTCCAGGACGCGGCCTCGGTCGCCGGCCTGCTGGTCACCACCGAAGCCATGATCGCGGAGGCTCCGAAGAAGGAGTCGGCTGGCGGCGGCATGCCCGGCGGCATGGGCGGCGGCGGCATGGGCGGCATGGGTGGAATGGACTTCTAATCCAGCCCCTATCAACCTTCAGCTACGGAAAGGGCGCCGAAAGGCGCCCTTTTTGTTTAGGCATGCACCTTGATCGCCGCGCCTCGATCGGCCTCACACGGCGGCATTCGCACGTTGCCGTGCCTCCCCAGACAGTACCGCGCCTTCAATCAGCGCTGCGACTTCGTCCGCCACCGCCAGCAGCGGGGCGCGGTCGCGGGTGGCGCGGGCGATCACCATCAGCCCTTCCAGCGACGATTCGACCAGCAGCGCCAATGCATGCGCGCGGCGCTCGGGCACGCCTGCCCTGACAAAAGCCTGTTGCAGAAGGCCGATCCATTGCTCGAAGGCCGATCGGCACAATTCCGCCAGTTCCGGCATATCGGTCGGTGAGTCGAGGACCACGGGTGCGATCGGGCAGCCGAGCGTGAATTGGTTCTCCTCGAGCATGCGTCCGACCGCCTGGTAGATATGGTGGACGGCCACTGCCGGATCCCGCTCGGCGGCCAGTGCCGCGCCTAGCCTTTGCGTCACCTGGTCGACGCTGTCCCGCGTCACCTCGATGACCAGCTGGTCCTTGCCGCCGGGAAAATGGAAGTAGAGCGAGCCGCGCGGCGCGCCGCTGGCGCCCAGTATGTCGTTGAGTGAGGTGCCGTGATAGCCGCGCTGCCTGAGCAGCAGCGCCGTCGTCTCAAGTATGCGGGTGCGGGTGTCGTTCGCCATGTCAACCTCTGTCAGCAGCAATCATTATAGGCCTTGCATCGAATATGACAATCGGTCTACATAATATGTAGATCAGTCTATATATTATGAGGAAACCGACATGCAGGCCTATCGTCTCGGAGGGTGGTCCGGCGGGACCGCATGCCTGGTGATGCGCGACGAGGCGCAGCCGGAGCCGAAACCGCATGAGATCGTGGTGCGCGTTCATGCCACCTCGCTCAACCGGCGTGACACGATGATCCTCAACGGCACCTATCCGCTGACGCCGCGCCAGGGCGTCGTTCCCCTGAGCGACGGAGCTGGCGAGATCGTCGCCATCGGCGATGCCGTTACCCGCTTTGCCATTGGCGATCGCGTGACCGGCAGCTATTTCGCCCGCTGGGTCGACGGCCGCATCAATGCCGGGCTCATCGACCAGCTCGGCTGCACGTTGGACGGCATGCTGGCCGAATACGCCGTTCTCGACGAGCAATGGGCGGTGCGCCTGCCCGATCATCTCGACTGGCATGAGGCGGCAACGCTGACCTGCGCCGGCGTGACCGCCTGGAATGCGGTGACCGGCGCCGGAATTCCGAAGCCTGGCCAATGGGTTCTGGTCATCGGCTCGGGTGGCGTCTCGCTGTTTGCGCTGCAGTTCGCCAAGCTGCTGGGCTGCCGCGTCGTCGCCGTCACCTCACGTGGCGAGAAAGCCGACAGGCTGCGCGCGCTGGGCGCCGACCTTGTGATCTCGACGTCGGAGATGCCCGAATGGGGCGCGACTGTCCGCGACCAGACCGGCGGCATCGACCTCGTCGTCGAGACCGGTGGCCCGGCGACATTCGCGCAGTCGCTGATCGCCAGCACGCTCTACGGGCACATCGTGCTGCTGACGCTGCAGGACCCGCAAGGCAGGTCGATCGAGATGCCGGCAGCGCTCTACCAGCGCAGCCTCGCCACCATCAACCGCCTTTTCGTCGGCAGCCGGTCCAATCTCGAAGCCATGCTGCGCGCTGTCTCACAGCACCGGCTGCGGCCCGTCATCGACAAGGTCTTTGCCTTCGCCGAGGCCGGCGACGCGTTTCGGTATTTCCAGCAAGGCGACGTCTTCGGGAAAGTGGTCGTCGACGGCGCCTGACATTTTTCACAATCAAGGGGAGAACAGACAATGACAATTCGTGACGCTTCGGCCGAGTGGCAAGGCACGCTGAAGGAAGGTTCGGGTCGGCTACGGCTCGGCAGCGGCGTGTTCGAAGGCGCCTATTCCTTCCCGTCGCGTTTCGAAAACGGCCCGGGCACCAATCCGGAAGAACTGATTGCGGCGGCCCATGCCGGCTGCTTCTCGATGGCCTTGAGCGCCATACTGGTCGGAGCCGATCACATCCCAACAAACATCAGCACCGTCGCCAAGGTGCATCTCGGCGCAAGCGCTGCCGGGCCGACGATCACCCGCATCGACATCGAGACGCAAGCCGAGATCCCGGGCCTTGCCCAGGATGAATTCCAGACCCTTGCAGAAAAGGCGAAAGCGACATGCCTTGTCTCGCGCGCCCTGGCCGGCGTGGCAACTATCACGCTCAAAGCCGAGCTCGTCGCCGCCGCCTCCACGGAAAAATGAAATCAGGAGATGATGAGATGAAACAGGACAGCATCGCGACCCTTCATCCGGACGAACATACCAGGCAGACAACCGAAATCATGCAGCGCTTCAACGACGTGTTCCAGCTGCACGATCCGTCGGCACTGCCCGGCTTGCTTGCCGAGCACTGCGTGATCGAAAACACCGTCCCGGCACCGAACGGCGCCCTTCATGCCGGCCGGGAGGCATGCGTCCAGCTGTGGTCGGCGATCGCCACCCAGCCCGGCACGCGTTTCGACCTCGAGGAGACATTCGTTGCCGGCGAACGGGCAACGATCCGTTGGCGCTACTGGCTCGCCAACGGCAACTCCATCCGTGGCGTCAATCTGATGCGCGTCGAGGACGGGCTGATCGTCGAAGCGATGGGATACGTCAAGGGATAGTCGCCGCGCCCGGTTGCCGCTATCGATCCGCCAACGCCAGTTTTGCGCCGAGCATGACAAAGGCGCCGGCGAAGGTCCGGCGCATCCAGGTCAGCACCATCGGCCGCGACACGACATGGCTGCGGATCGACGCAGCGAAGATGCCGTAGCCGACGAAAACCACGAAGGTCAAAAGCATGAAGACGGAGCTGAGTTCCAGCATCTTCGACAGCGCATTGGGTTCAGTGGTGCTGACGAATTGCGGCAGGAAGGCGAAGAAGAAGATCGACAGTTTCGGATTGAGCACGTTGACGAGGATGCCGGTGCCAATCACCTTGCCGGCCGAGCGCGGCGTCACATCCTGCTCGACGCTCAGGCCACCCTTCTCCTTCAGCGTGTTCCAGGCCATGTAGAGCAGGTAGGCGACACCAAGATATTTCAGCGTCTCGAAGGCAACCGCGCTGGTGTGCAGCAGCGCCGCAAGGCCGGTGATGGCGGCCGCCATATGCGGAATGATGCCCAGCGTACAGCCGAAGGCGGCGATGATCGAGGCGCGCGCGCCGCGTGAAAGGCCGGCGCTCAGCGTGTAGAGAACGCCGGTGCCGGGCGAAGCCACGACGATCAGCGACGTCAACAGAAATTCGATGCTCACGATGTTTCCTCCGGCGCCCTGCCCTGTCGCAGCGTAGCCAGCAAGGAGGATGCGCACAAGCCGCCGCCAGTCTTTGCCAGTGCATGTCGCCCAAAAGTCCGCAGCGGTTTTGGGCGACATGCACAAGACAAGGACTTTAAGAGGTCGGCAATCCGTGCGCCCGGCGCGCCATCAGGCAATCGTCGTCGCCAGGCATGCAGGCGCGGCAGACATCCGGGCGGACTTCATAGATGCCGCAAGCGGTCGACTTGCCGATCTCGCCCGACAGGGCCGAGCAGCGCACGCCCTCGCAGCGCATGCCGGACAAGTTGGCCGCCACATATTTATCCGGGATGCGGTCGAGCTGCGCATCGTCCTCGGTGGAAAAGCGCGGCCACTCCGCTGAATAGGAACAGCAGGCGCCGCAGCTCTGGCAGTCGAAGACAGGAGCGGTGCCGTTTTGCGGCGACGAAAGGCTTGTGGCGGCTGCCAAGGCGAGCAGCCCAGCCGCGGCAGAATTGCGGTCGGTGTCTTGCGGCAAGGCGTTATTTCTTCTTGCCTGCCTTGCCCTTTGGGGCATCCACCGGCGATTTGAACAGGTCGGTCGCAGCCTCGGCGGCTTCGCCGGCTTTCGGCCTGACTGCCGGCTTGACCGGTTTTGCAGCTGGCGTTGCAGGCTGGTCCTTGGCGGAGAATTTTATGGCCATGTCAGTCCTCGTCGGCGAAGCGCGATGATGGTGCGCGCGGATTGCGCAAGCGGCCGATCAGCGCCGAAACCGCCGTGATGTTCATTTCCTCGGGCGACCAGTTCTTCACCGCCTCGATGTGGTGGGGCGCCAGTTCGCGATGCGTGCTGCCGCTGTAGGCAGCGTCCTGATGCGTCACCCGCTCATGGGTCTTGGTGTCTTCGCGGACATATTCGATCAGGTAGTTCGGGCATTCGGCGCGACCGCGCACGCCGAGCCGCACCTGGGCATCGCCATGGGCGCGTTTGCAGCGCTCCAGCTTTTCCAGCACCCGGCGCACATATTCGACCGGCTTGTTGAGGCCATCGACAACGTCGGCGATGGTCGAGTCGGCGGCGATCAGTTTCGGAGGCACGCGCTTGGTGGCCATCAGCGTCTTCCGGCTCGTTTCGGCAAAGCCGCCAGCGCCGCGGCCGCTGCCATCTCGTCAGCCTCCTTCTCGAGGCGCTGTTCGCGCAAGCGCGCGGTCTTGGCTTCCCGCGCCTCACTGACGGCATCGCGCTCGGAAATTATGCGGTTGAGCGACATCGACTGGGTCTGCGTCTTGCTGAACAGGGACACAGCCTGATCAGGAGCTGTCTTCGAATTGGCGGTCAAAATCTTTCTCCTGTCAGGAGCCTGGTGCCGATAGGGCGAGACCGGGTCTTCGGTCAGGACCACGCACAAAGCCATACGGCAGCGGATTCAAATTGCCGGAGCGTCCCTTAGCACGTTCAGGCCGACGCGCAGTGCACTTTCGGCGGCAAGACGCGCAAAATGAAAAAAGGCCAGGCACCGCCTGACCTTCCATGAGAGCGCCGCGCATCCAGATGGATGCACAGGGAACGCCCCTTCTCATGCGCATGACATGCCGTGGAAACTCAGGTTTCCGCGGCCACGCGCTCGAATTCGCCATTCACCGGTGCCAGTACATCCGTGGTCACCGGGAAGGCTGAATTCTGTCTTCAGGCCGCCTTCAACTGGTCGGCTGACATCTTGCCCGACTTGTTGTCGCGGACCATCTCGTAGCCGAGCTTCTGGCCCTCGACGATGTCGCGCATGCCGGCGCGCTCTACGGCCGAGATGTGGACAAAAACGTCGGCCGAGCCGTCGTCAGGCTGAATAAAACCAAAACCTTTGGTGGCGTTGAACCATTTAACTGTGCCGGTGCTCATGACGAACCCTTTCCATGGCAAATATTCGTTAATCGCGGTGCGAATGCACAACGATTTTTGTCTCGATTTTTGATGGGGAAGTTCGTCAAAGGCGCGCATTCGTGCGCGGATAACAAAAGTCGGTCAAACAAATATCGACGAAACTCTTGTAGGCTTCTTTTTGCGCCGTGTCAATTTCTGGTTTTTCGCCATCAGGATTCAACGCAAAGTTGTCCGGCGCAAAGCCCATCAGCTGGCGAATCCGGGCGCAGAAACAAGGCGTTCCTGTTCCCTCAAAAAAATTGAAACATGCCGGGAACCAATTCGGCGCCCGTGCATTTTGGTGTTGTCAGCAGTTTTAGAGAGCAATCTCAGGAAGGCTGACGCAAAGGACGCCTCCCGCGCAATAAAAGGTGCGAGGGGCGTTCTTGTATGGCTTTCCGGCTGCTGAGCAGTCATGGCCTGGCTTACACCCTTTCCCGAATCATCTTGATGCCCAAGGGCCGAGCGCCGACGACCCGCGCCTTGCAGCCTCTCATTCGTCTGGGCCGGGCTCGGGCCAAGGTTCCTTGGCCGCTTCCGCGTACCAATGACGCATTGCCGGGGTCGAAAGCACCGCATCGACATAGGCACGCGTATCCGGCGCCAGCGTGCCGCCATAGGTGTCGAAGCGAGTGACGACCGGCGCATACATGGCGTCGACCGCGGTGAAATGGCCGAAGAGGAACGGGCCGCCCTTGCCGTGTTTTTCCCGGCACTCGCGCCATAGTGCCTCGATGCGCTCCCGCTGCGCCTCGCCCTCGGCGTCGAGCGGCTTGTGGCCTTTTGGCCGACGCAAATTCATCGGCCAGCCATAGCGGACCTCGCGAAAACCGGAATGCATCTCGCTTGCCGTGGAGCGCGCCAGCGCGCGGGCACCGATATCGGCCGGCCAGAGATTTTTCCCGGGGAACAGGTCGGCGAGATATTCGAGGATGGCGAGGGTTTCCCAGATGATCCTGCCGTTGTGATTCAAGACCGGCACCAGCCCGGTCGGCGAGACCTTGCCGAGATTGGCGGCCGTCTCAGGCGTGCGCAGCCGCACGAACCCTTCCTCGAACGGGATCTCCAGATGCTTCATCGCCACCCAGGGCCGCAGCGACCATGAGGAGAAGCATTTGTTACCGATATGGAGTGTGAATTCAGCCATTTTTTCCCCGCTCGCACGATTGTCGTCAAACCTTTGGGCTGTCCGTCATCGCAGCCTATAGCCTGCCAGCCTTGCCGCCGAAAGCGGCGCGCGACTTTGATCGGCTTCCGGAGGAGGCTTGGAACCGAAACGACACCGCCCCGTTAGCCTCCGCGGATGAATTCCCTCGAACTCAAAACTTCCAGGAGATGCGAAAAATGGTGAACAAGGATCAGGTCGCGGGCGTGGCCAAGCAGATCAAGGGCTCGGTCAAGGAAGCCGCCGGCAAGGCAACCGGCAACAGGCAGACCCAGGCCGAAGGCACGGCCGACAAGATCGCCGGCAAGGTGCAGAAGGCCTATGGCGATGTGAAGGACAAGATCAAGAAAGCGCTCTGATCCCACCGGGTATCGCTTTGTCTGGAAAAGGCGGCCGCCAGGGCCGCCTTTTTCATGTGCTCCAGTCTTTGCTGAAGGCGTTGGTGAAGGCGACCTCGCCGTGATCACCGGTCGCCTCGCCCAATGCGATGTCCATGCTGTCGCTGGTCACCCTGGCCAGCGCGAAGCCACCCATATAGGCAGCCTTCGGCTTGATGAGGTCGAGCCCGTCACGGCGGTAGATCAGGGGGGTTTCGTGCTGGTGGCCATGGAAGATGGCGACGACATTGTAGCCCTTCAGCGCCGCCAGCAGTGCCTGCCGGTCGGCCTCGCTCCACCAGTGCGGCGCGCCGGCACCGTCATCGTCATAGGTCCTTTTGGCGGCATCCCACCGTTCTATCGAGAAGGTGTCCCAGCCATAGTGCTGGAACAGGACGACCGGGCGGCCATCCGCCGCGTAGGTTGCCAGATCCTGCTTCAGCCATGGCAGGCTGCTGTCGGCGCCGTGGCCGGTGTCGCCGGCGAAGCGGTGCGTCTGGACAAGATGCAGGCCGCCCCAGTCCCAGGAATAGCAGTCGGTGTCGACGTCGTAGTCCGTGGCCGGCACCGGTGGCTTGAAGAACACGCCGGCGCGGTGATTGACCTCGACATAGTCGCGCAGTTCGCGCCGATACCAGTCGACATGGGGCGGCGGGCCGTTCTGGTCGAGATCGTGGTTGCCGAGCCCGACATAGACCGGCATGTGCACCCGATCGGAGCCGACGCCTTGCTGGTAGCGCTGGCTGAACTGGAGCAGCTGGGTGCCCTCGCTTGGCTGGGTGATCTGGCCGCCGCCGTCGTCGGTGATGTCGCCGCCGACGACAAGGCCAAGCGGCGAGCCGATACGCCTGCCGGCCGAACGCAGGCCGGTGGCGACGCCGTTGATCTCGACCGGCCAGTCCTTGTCGCCGAGGCCGTTCAGCGCTGCCACGTTGCGCAGCAGCGCGGCGTCGGTCTTGCCCTCCTGCTGGCAGTTGGGGCTCAAGCCGCTCGCCATGCGGCAGGCATGGACATCGGCGATGAACAGGAAAGTGGCGTCGATCGGCTGGATGCGCTGCCCGGTCTGGCCAAATGCATGGCGTGACAACGCGCCGGCCGCGACAAATCCCGCGGCCTGGCCCAGAAGGCTGCGTCGAGAAAACAAACCAGGCGAACGGCGATTCATCATGCGGTGAATTTCAGCATGGAGAGCGGCCGGCCGTCCAGTTCTCCGCGCGGCATCGCGACAGCAGCGTGAAAGAACAGCTCTTCATGTTCGAGGGCATCCTTCAAGCCTCGCCAAGCGCCGCCAGACAGTCGCGCAGCACGGTGGCATCCTGCGCCGTCTTGGCCATCGACATGGCGCCGGAATAGGTGGCCACGGTGAGCGCCGCGAAACGCTGCGGATCGGTGCCTTGCTCCCTGCCCGCCCGCTGGTCGGCCCTGGTCTTGTCGGCGATCGCCTGGCGCCACGCCGAAAAGATTGCGGCAAGGGCAATCCGGAAATCGGGATCGGCGAGCGACAGTTCATGCGCCAGATTGTTGAGCGGGCAGCCACGCACGAAACCCTGTTGTTCCAGTTCCACCGCCACAGCCTCGAACACCGCGCGCACGCCCGCGCGCACGGATGCCGCCGCCAGCACCGGCGCGATCCATGTCTCTTCGACTGCACTTGCAACACGCTCGTCGATCACTGCCAGCGCCAGCGCCTTCTTGGTCGGGAAATGATGATGCAGCGCGCCGCCGCTGACGCCTGCCGCCGCCATCAGGTCGCCGAGGCTGGAGGCATGATAGCCGCGCGCCTGAAACGATTCCTCGGCAACATCGAGCACTTTGTTGCGCATGCCTTCGGGGTCGTTGATGCGTTTGCGGGCAAGCCGTGCCATCGCGAATCTCCCCCTTCTCCCCTTGTGGGAGAAGGTGACTGAACGAAGTGAAGGCGGATGAGGGTGCCCGAGCTTGGCATAGAGGGCGCTCCGTCCAGCACCCCTGATCCGTCTTGGCGCTGCGCGCCAATCCACCTTCTCCCACAAGGGGAGAAGGCAGAGGAAGGTACCATATTGACAAAACAGGACAACCGGTCTGTTTATAAACAGGATGATCACCCTGTTTAGGAGACTGACGGATGAACCTGCTGCCCTTGAATACCCCACCGGAACCCGCGGTCCTCGCTTCGCCTGTCGTCGAATTGCGGCAGTACAAGCTGAAGCCCGGCAAGCGCGACACACTCGTCGACATCTTCGACGGCAGACTGATCGAGGGTCAGGAGGACGCCGGGATGACCATCATCGGCCAGTTCCGGGATCTCGATCGTCCGGACATGTTCGTCTGGATGCGCGGCTTCGACGGCATGGACGCGCGCAAGAATGCACTGGCCGCCTTTTATGGCGGGCCGGTCTGGGCGGCGCACAGCAATGCGGCCAACGCAACAATGATCGATTCCGACGATGTCTTGCTGCTCAAGCCGGCATGGCCCGGCACCGGCTTCGATCTCTCGGGCACACCACGGGCAGGTTTGACCGCTGACCAAAAGTCGAGCCGGAACAGGCTGCTGGCGGGCATTGTTGTCATCCAGATTCATCATTTGCGGCCCGGCGCCGAGACCATTTTCGCCAATCGCTTCGAGACTGAAATGGCGCAGCTGATGACGGCACCCGGCGCACGCCTGCTCGCCGCGTTCGTTACGGAGCATGCGGAAAACAGCTTTACGCGCCTGCCGGTACGGGCCGGCGAAAACGTCTTCATCAGTGTCATCGGCTTCGACAGCGCGGAAACACACGCACGGCATGAGGCCACGCTTGTCGGCTCACCCGCATGGCAAGTGTTTTGGCGCGCAGCCCGGAAGGATCTCACCAGACTGACGGAGACATTGCGGCTCTCGCCGACCTCGCGTTCGCGGCTTGGGCAACAGCTCGCTTGATTGTCGGCTGCGGGATATGCCACCGTCAAGCGCTCTGGCACTAGCCGAACCCGAATGTCTTGCCTATGGCGTCGGCAACAAAGGCCGGATCCTCCCAATGAGGATTGTGGCCACACGCCTCGGCGTGCACGAGACTTGCCCCCACAAGGGAATGTGACAGTGCCTGCTGATGTGCCTCGCCGAACAGGGGGTCGCGCGCGCCGGCGATGATCAGCGTTCGAGCCCGCACGGCCCGCGCCGCGCCACTCAGATCGGCGCGGCGGATTTCCTTCAGGATCGCTCGCCAGCGCGACGCCGGCATCGCCGAGGCGTCTTTCGCCAGACCGGCGAGAAAGGCCTGGGGCACGCCGGGCCGGCAGGCATGCCACCAGGCATAGAACGGATCGGCCGGCGATATCGGGTCGCGCAGAGCCTGAACGCCCATGACCAGTGGATGGTCCTGCTCCAGATCGGGCTTCAATGTGCCAGCCAGTAGCACCAACCCGCCGATGAGCCCGTTGTGCCGCGCGGCCAGTGCGATAGCCACCATGGCGCCCAGCGAATGGCCGACGACCACCGGCCGGTCAAGCCGCAAGCGGCTGATCAATCCGGCAATGTCACTTGCGAAATCGGCGATGCGGCAGCCCTTGCCGGCTGGCGTGCCGCCATGGCCGCGCAGATCTGGGATGACCAGCCGGCGCCCGGCAAGATGCGGCGCCAAGAGCGAAAAGCTGCGGCCGGTGTCGGTGAAGCCGTGCACCAACAGCAGCGCCGGCTCGGCACCCGCGATTTCGACATAGGCGATGTCGAGATCGCCTATGTCGACGGATTGCTTGCGGGCGGCCCAGGCGTCCTGTTGCGCCCAGGCATTCGGCGAGGCATCAAGTGCTGCCGATCTCACAGGCCGAGCTTTTCCTTGACCGCGGCAAGGCCGGGCTTGCCGTCGAATGTGGTGACGCCGGCGAGCCAGGTGTCGAGCCGATCCTTGTTCAGCGTGATCGCCTTCAGCCCCGCCTCTTCCGGCTTCATACCGTCATTGATCAGGTAGCCCATGCCGACATTCTCGAAATCGATGTCGAAGGCCAGGTTCTTCAGCAGTTGCCCGGCATTCGGGCACTGTTCGAGATAGCCCTTGCGGGCTTGCGTGGTCACTGTCGCCGCGCCGAGGTTAGGGCCATAAAACTTGTCGCCGCCTGTGAGATACTTGAAGTCGTACATGGTGTTCATCGGATGCGGGGCCCAGCCCTGGAAGACGATGAACTGCTTTTCCTTTATCTCGTAGCCGACCTCGGACAGCATGCCGGCTTCGCTCGACTCGACGACCTGCCAGCCATTGAGGCCAAGCGACGGATCGGCGATGGCATCCATCATCAACTGGTTCGAGCCAGGTTCGATGCCGTACATCTTCTTGCCGAACTTGTCGGCGAACTTGTGCAAGTCCGCGAAGTCCTTGACGCCGGCGTCCCAGACATAGGTCGGAACAGCGAAGGTGTATTTGGCGCCTTCGAGATTGATGCGCACGTTCTCGACCGAGCCGTCCTTCTTGTAGGGCTCGTAATAGGTGACCATGGCCGGGTTCCAGTAACCCAGGAACAGGTCGAGATCGTTGTTCTTCATGCCTTCGTAGATGACGTTGATACCGAGCACCGAACTCTGCGGCTGATAGCCAAGGGCTTCGAACAGAACATCGGCAACCCCGGTGGTGAATGCCAGATCGTTCCAGCCAGGTTCGGCCATGCGCACGGCCCTGCACTGCTCGGGCTCAGTTGCTTGAGCCGCATGAGAGGCCAGCGCCAGGGTGGCGAGACAGACGCCATTTGCAAGGATGCGAAACATTTCGGTTCTCCTCATTTCAAAATTGACCGCTTGGTCTTTTTATTGTCCCACTGGTCAATTGTTGATCTGAGTGGGCGAAAATGTCAATGTGGAATCGCAATGCATGGATCGATCCGGTGAAACTCAAGCGTCTCAGCGACATACGCCGCAAGGAGCTGCGGCAGGCGGCGTTCGCGGTGCTGGAGCGCGAGGGCATTGCCGGCGCGACGCTGGAAAAGGTGGCGGCCCAGGCCGGCGCCTCCAAGGGAATCGTGCTGCACTATTTCCGCAACAAGCAGGAATTGTTCGAGCACGCGATGCGCGAAGCCAACGCCGTCCTGTGCCACGCGGTGATCGCGCGCCTGCGCCGGGCCAACACTCCGATGGAGCGCATGGATGCCGTGATCGAGGGTAATTTCGAACCGCATCTTTTTCAGCCTCCCCTTTGCCATGCCTGGCTTTCGCTCTGCGCCGAGGTGCCGCGCGACGAGAAGATGGCGCGTATCCAAAAGGTGATTCACGCGCGCATGCGATCCAACCTGTTGTCCGGCCTGCGCGGCCTTGCCTCGCCGGCGGACGCCGACGACATCGCGCTTGGCGTCACCGCGTTGATCGACGGGCTTTGGCTGCGGCTCGGCCTGCAGCCGGGCAGCGTCTCGCGCGAACAGGCGGTCCGCCAGGTCAAGAATTTTGTCGCGGGGCGGCTCGCAACCCGGGAGCCCATGCGAGAGCCGGCAGCGGTCGAAGTTCATACCATGGGATAGACCGAAGGCTTGACCGCGGCCGCTTATATGCGCTGCTCTCGAAGTGGCCAAAGCTTGCCTCGGAGCGTCGAATGAGACTTCACAACAAGCGCGCGCTGGTTACCGGCGGGTCGGACGGGATCGGCCTCGCGATTGCAAAGGCCTTTTCGCGCGAGGGCGCGGACGTCCTGATCGTCGGCCGTGACATCAAAAAGCTCGACGCCGCCCGCAAGCACCTCGGCGGCAGTGTCGAGACGCTGTCGGCCGACCTTGCAACATCGGCCGGCATCGCAGCCGTCGTCGAGCATGTGAAACAATCCGGCAGGCCGCTCGATATACTCGTCAACAATGCCGGCGTGGCCTTCCTGGTGCCGTTCGAAACCGTCAGCGAGGAGCAGTTCCAGCAATCCTTCGCGCTCAATGTGACGGCGGTGTTCTTCCTCACCCAGGGCCTGCTGCCGCATCTGCCAGCTGGCGCATCGGTGATCAACATCTCGTCTTACTTCGCCAACAAGATGATCCCGAAGCGGCCGTCGAGCCTCTATTCCCTGTCGAAAGGCGCATTGAACTCGCTGACCAAATCGCTGGCCTTCGAACTCGGGCCGCGCGGCGTCCGCGTCAACGCCATCGCGCCCGGCACTGTGGACACGGCCATGCGGCGCAAAACGGTCGACAATTTGCCGGCCGAGGCGAAGGCGGAGCTGAAAGCGTATGTCGAGCGCAGCTATCCGCTCGGCAGAATCGGCCGCCCCGACGATCTGGCCGGCATCGCGGTCTATCTCGCGAGCGACGAGGCGGCCTGGACCAGCGGCGGCATTTTTTCCATCGATGGCGGCTATACGGCGGGGTGAGCGCCCCGGCTCTCCTTCCAGGGCTAAAGGCTTCAACCGATTTGCATCCGTCCCGCCCGCAATCTCCGCTTGAAGCCGTTTGTGCAACGCGATACGCCGTTGCCGACTTCGACAAGGAGAGACCCGTGACCGCTGCAAAGACCAGAACCGAAACCGACACGTTCGGGCCGATCGAAGTCGCCGCCGACCGGTACTGGGGAGCACAGGCACAGCGTTCGCTTGGCAATTTCAAGATCGGCTGGGAAAAGCAGCCTGCATCGATCGTGCGCGCGCTCGGCATCGTCAAGCGGGCGGCGGCCGAAGCCAACATGGAACTGAAGCGGCTCGACCCGGCGATCGGCAAGGTTATCGTCGAGGCAGCGCAAGAAGTTATCGATGGCAAGCTCAACGACCATTTCCCGCTGGTCGTCTGGCAGACCGGCTCGGGCACGCAGTCCAACATGAACGCCAATGAGGTGATTTCCAACCGGGCGATCGAGATGCTGGGCGGCGTCATGGGATCGAAGAAGCCGGTGCATCCCAACGACCACGTCAACATGAGCCAGTCGTCGAACGACACCTATCCGACGGCCATGCACATCGCTTGCGCCGAGCGCATCGTGCACGACCTGCTGCCGGCTCTGAAGCACCTGCACAAGGCGCTGGACGCCAAGAGCCGGGCATTCGCCCACATCATCAAGATCGGGCGTACGCACACGCAGGATGCCACGCCGCTGACGCTTGGCCAGGAATTCTCGGGCTATGCCGCGCAGGTCGCCTCGTCGATCAAGCGCATTGAGCTGACGCTGCCCGGCCTGCAGGAACTGGCGCAGGGCGGCACCGCCGTCGGCACGGGCCTCAATGCGCCCGTCGGCTTCGCCGAAAGGGTGGCGGACCGCATAGCCGCCATCACCGGCATCGCCTTTGTCACCGCGCCGAACAAGTTCGAGGCGCTCGCCGCCCACGATTCGATGGTGTTCTCGCACGGCGCCATCAACGCGGCGGCTGCGGCGCTGTTCAAAATCGCCAACGACATCCGCTTCCTTGGTTCCGGTCCGCGCTCGGGCCTCGGCGAACTGTCGCTGCCGGAAAACGAGCCGGGCTCCTCGATCATGCCGGGCAAGGTCAATCCGACCCAGTGCGAGGCGATGACGCAGGTCTGCGTGCATGTGTTCGGCAACAATGCCGCCCTCACCTTCGCCGGCAGCCAGGGCCATTTCGAGCTCAACGTCTACAACCCGCTGATGGCCTACAATTTCCTGCAGTCGGTGCAGTTGCTCTCCGACGCTTCGGTCTCCTTCACCGACAATTGCGTGGTTGGCATCGAGGCACGAGAAGACAACATCAAGGCGGCACTCGACCGCTCGCTGATGCTGGTGACGGCGCTGGCCCCGACCATCGGTTACGACAATGCCGCCAAGATCGCCAAGACCGCGCACAAGAACGGCACGACGCTGCGCGAGGAAGCGCTCGCCACCGGGCTGGTCAGCGAAGCCGACTACGACCGGCTGGTGCGGCCCGAGGATATGACCCATCCGGGGTAGGATTTTTCGGCGGGAGAATTTCCTCCTGTCGCGGCCTGACTCGACGCGAATTTTGCGTAAGTCGCCCGATCACGGAAATGTAAACGCTGTGAACAATGTGTCGCCAGTCTGGCGGCTTTGGTGAACAGTCCGCGTGCTCTATTTCAGCGGTATCAACCCCTTCCTGGAGAGAGTCACCATGTCCATCAACACTTCCGTCGCCGGTTCCGGCGCTTCCAATGCCTCAGCCACCATCCTCCTCGGCCGCGTCCTGCTTGCCGTCATCTTCCTGCTTTCAGGTTTCGGCAAGCTCACCGCGATCGCCGGCACAGCCGGCTATTTCGGCAGCCTCGGCCTGCCCCTGCCGACCGCGACGGCTATCATCGTCGGCCTGATCGAGCTTCTCGGCGGCGTCGCCATCCTCATTGGCTTCCAGACCCGGATTACCGCCTGGGTGCTCGCGATCTTCACCGTCGCCACCGCGCTGGTCGCCCACACCGGTTGGGCCGACCAGATGCAGATGATCAACTTCCTCAAGAATCTGGGGATTGCCGGCGGCTTCATCGTGTTGGCCACCTCGGGCGCTGGCGCCTATTCGGTCGACGCCAAGCGCGGCTGAGCCTTCCCTCCCAAGCCATGCAGACAAAGCGGTGCGGAATTTTCCGCGCCGCTTTTGCGTTGTCGGTGCATAGGTCCACGCATCTCGAACTGCCTGCCGGGATTTGCGCCCGCGTTGCTGGTAGGGTCGAGACGTCGGGTTGAACGGCCGGCCGATCGGCTGTGCCCGATGATCGACATCGGAGGTGACAAGCATGCCCCGCAACGCACTGCTGCTGCTTTCCCGGCTGCTGCTCGCAGCCCTGTTCGTACCCTCCGGCTTCGACGCCCTTTCCGACATTGCCGGCACGACAGACTATTTCGCCAGCCTCGGCCTGCCGCTGCCGACGCTTGCCGCCTGGGGCACTGGCTTGTTCGAATTGATCGCCGGGCTGCTGATCCTGGTCGGATTCCAGACCCGGATCACCGCATTGCTGCTTGCCGCCTTCTGCATTGTCGCCGGTTTCATCGGCCATTACGGCCAGGGCGGCGATGACGCGATGCTTACCTTCCTGCACCAGCAGATGCTGATGAAGGACATCGCCATATCGGGTGGTTTTGTGGCGCTGGCGATGGCCGGGGCCGGCGTGTGGTCAGCCGACGGCCACGGTTCGGCGTTAAGGCCTACTTGACCGATACGCTCTATTTCACCGAAACGCTTGGGCCGCCTTCGACGGCCAGCACCAGCCGGCGGTTGCTTATCCTTGCCAGTTGCGCCAGGCGCCCGGCCGGCCGTTCGCCATAGAGGTCGGCCAGCGACGCGGGCAACACCAGCGCCAGCACGCCGTTGGCGCGCTGTTCCCATTTCAGCCTGGGCATGATGCCGGGCATCGACGCCGTCAGCAGGTAGACGACGCGCATCATCGCCGCCAGCATGCGTGCCCGCTCCAGATAACGCGGCGAAGCCAGCGCCTTGATCTCGGGTGCAAAGGCTTCGTTGAAAATGCCGTCGTGACGATAGGCATTGGCCATCGCCAGGAAGGCACGGCCGGGATGGTCGACGCCGAAGAAGGAAGCGTGTGCGATGATGTTGAGCGACTGCTTGCCGCGATATTCGGGATGCGCGCGCCAGCCGATGTCGGCAAGCAATGCGGCTGCGTGGCGATAGCGCGCCTCGTCCTCGGTCTCGTCGATGCCGAAGGCGGCAAAGGTCCTTGCGGTCCAGTCGACAAGTTCATGCGCATGGGTGACAGAGCGCGAGCGCAGACGGGCGAGTTCCTCCGAGGCCGAAATCAGCGGATCGGCCTTCTGTTCGGCCTCATCGAGCAGCGAATAGAGAAAGCCCTCGCGCACGCCGAGCGCCGAGACGATGATCTTCGACGGCTGCATCGCCGCCATGATCTCCTGCAGCACGATGGCGCCATAAGGCAGCAGCGAACGGCGGTTCTTCGACACGCCTTCAATACCCTTGACCTTCTCGATCTCGGCTTTGGCGACCTGCTTGAGGAAGTTTGTCGCACTGTCGGCGCTAATCTCGTAGTGGTGCATGACACCAAGCGGATAGTTGGTCATTTCCATGTGCAGCCGGGCGAGATTTCGCCAGGTGCCGCCGACGGCGTAGAAGGGCCTGCCCTGCCCGCCTTTCAACAGCTTGGCCCTCGCCAGTTCGTCCCGCGTGATCTTCGCCGCCTGAGTCAGCGAATTCTTCGCCATGTCCTGCAGGCGCAGGCCGCCTAGCGGCAGCGTTATGCCGTCGCCGATCGCTTCACCGTTGACGTCGACCAGTTCGAGGCTGCCGCCACCGAGATCGCCGGCGATGCCATTGGCCGGATGGAAGCCCGAAATGACGCCAAGCGCCGAATAATAGGCCTCCTGGCGACCGCTGATCACGCGGATCTCGGTCTTGAGCACGTCCTCGGCACGGTGGATGAAATCGGGACCGTTAATCGCCTCGCGGGCCGCGGCGGTGGCCAGCACATACATATGCTCGGCGCCTGCCTGGTCGGAGAGCGCGCGAAAGCGGCGGAACTCCTCCATCGAACGCGTCACCGCCTCGGGGTCGAGCTTGCCGGTGGAAACGATGCCGCGGCCGAGACCGGCCAGCATCTTTTCGTTGAACAGCATGGTCGGCGAGCGCGCCAGCCCCTCATAGACGACGAGGCGGATCGAGTTCGACCCGATGTCGATGATGGACAGCGGTCGGCGGTCCTGCAACCGGCCCTGGGAATCGGACAGCATCAGCTGGACGCTGCGGCGTTCTTCTTGCGGCGCTTGAACTGCGCGATGCGCTTGGGCGCATGCGACTTCAGCGCGTCACCCCGTCCGGACAGGCTCGGATTGGTCATGAAATATTCCTGCGCGTTGAACGGTTCCTCGCCCTCCTCCAGCACGACGCGCCGGGAGGTTCCATCAGCCAATACGTCGAAACTTTGCTGATTGTCCATGATGTTGCCCAGCATGATCTGGCCCAGGATCTGTTCATGCACAGTTGGATTGGTGATCGGCACCATGGTCTCGACCCGACGGTCGAGATTGCGCGGCATGAGGTCGGCCGAAGAGATGTAGACTATCGCGCCGTCCGACGGCAGCCCATGGCCATTTCCGAAGCAATAGATGCGGCTGTGTTCGAGAAAACGGCCGACAATCGATTTCACACGAATGTTTTCCGACAGGCCCGGCACCTGAGGCCGCAGGCAGCAGATGCCGCGCACGACGAGGTCGATCTCGACGCCGGCACGGCCGGCGTCATAGAGCGCATCGATGATGATCGGATCGACAAGCGCGTTCATCTTCATCCAGATGCGCGCCGGCCTCCCCTCCACCGCATGGGCGATCTCGTCGGCAATATGCTTCAAGATGCGGCTTCTCAGCGTGAACGGCGAGATCGCCAGCCGCATTTCATCCGTCGGCTCGGCATAGCCGGTGATGAAATTGAACAGTTGGGCGACATCGCGGGCGATCGTCGGATCGGTGGTGAAGAAGGACAGATCGGTGTAGATGCGCGCGGTGACCGGATGGTAGTTGCCGGTGCCGAGATGCACGTAATTGCGCAGCTTGCCGTCCTCCCGCCGCACCACCAGCGACATTTTCGCATGGGTTTTCAGCTCAAGGAAGCCGAACACGACCTGCACGCCGGCGCGCTCCAGGTCGCGCGCCCAGCGGATGTTGGCTTCCTCGTCGAAACGCGCCTTGAGCTCAACCAGCGCGGTGACCGACTTGCCGGCCTCGGCCGCGTCGACCAGCGCGCGCACGATCGGGCTGTCGTTTGACGTGCGGTACAGCGTCTGCTTGATCGCCACCACTTCCGGATCGGCCATCGCCTGGCGGAGGAACTGCACCACCACGTCGAAAGATTCGTAGGGATGATGGACGACGATGTCCTTCTCGCGGATTGCGGCAAAACAGTCGCCGCCATGCTCGCGGATGCGCTCGGGGAAGCGCGGATTGTAAGGCGTGAATTTGAGGTCGTCGCGGGGGACGGCGACGATCTCGGAAATCTGGCTGAGCGCCAGCGGCCCGGTCAGGACGCTGATGCGGCTCGACGACACGCCAAGCTCGCCGGCAACGAACTCACGCAATTCGCCAGGCATCAGTCTGTCGAATTCGATGCGGATCACCGAACCGCGGCGGCGCCGCTTCAGCGCTGTCTCGAACAGGCGCACCAGATCCTCGGATTCCTCCTCGACCTCGATATCACTGTCACGGATGATGCGGAATGTGCCTGAGCCCTTGACCTCGTAGCCGGGGAACAGCTTGCCGATGTAGAGGCCGACCGCCTCTTCCAGCGGGATGAAGCGGACATGGTGCTTGCGATCCGGCAGACGGATGAAGCGCTTCAGCGCCACCGGCAGGCGCAGCAGCGCGCTCATCTCCTCGCCGTTCTTACGATGGCGCAATTGCAGCGCCATCGAGAAGCCGAGATTGGGAATGAACGGGAACGGATGCGCCGGGTCGATCGACAGCGGGGTGAGCACCGGAAACACCTGCTCCTGAAAATGGTCTTCCAGCCAGACCTTTTCGTCCTTGGTCAGCGCATCGCGGGTGATGCTCTCGATGCCTTCCTTGTTGAGCAGCACGGTGAGCGCCGAAAGGCTCTTCTGTTGGTCTTCCTGCAGCCGCTCGACCTCCCGCAGCAGCTGTTCGAGCTGCTGTTCGGGGGTTCGGCCGTCGGGGCTCTTCAGCGTGATGCCCTCGCGCACCTGGCCGGCAAGACCGGCGACGCGGACCATGAAGAACTCATCGAGATTAGCCGCCGAGATCGACAGGAAGCGGACGCGCTCGAGCAGCGGATGATTGAGATTCAGCGATTCCTCGAGAACGCGCCGGTTGAACTGCAGCCAGGAAAACTCCCGGTTAACAAAGCGATCCGGGTTGCCGCCCTCCGGGCGAACCACCTCGATATTCACGAATTCGCTCTGCACCGGCTTCAGTTCGTTCATGATTCCCGTTCTTCCCCGCAACCGCTCGCCGGTTAACCGGCTTAACTTATCCTCTGACAGGCTTTTGCGACAGTTTGATTTCATCGAACTTGCAAAGAGACCGGTTATGATCCAGATGCAGAGAGACTGCATTAAGGAGACGACGATGGCAGGCGGTTCCATTCCCCATTTTCAGAACGATGCGGGCCACCCGGCAATCGACATCGGCGTCAAGGAATTCATGTGCACGGGCGCCAACCCGCCTTTCGACCATCCACACGTGTTTCTCGACATGGGCGACGACAATGAAAAAGTCTGCCCCTATTGCTCGACGCTCTACCGCTATTCGCCAAAGCTGAAGGCGACGGAAACGCTGCCGGCCGGCTGCACCTACATCGACCAGGCTGCCTGATTCTTTCGCGACAAGCCCAATGGACGACACGCGGTCCCGGCAAGTCGTTATCGCCGGGGCCGGCGTTGCCGGGCTAACCGCTGCCGTTGCTTTCGCCGAACGCGGCTACCTTGTGCAGGTGTTCGAACAGGCGCAGCGCCTGGAAGCGGCCGGCGCCGGCATCCAGCTTTCTCCCAACGCAACACGCATCCTTCGCCAGCTTGGGGTGCTCGACCGACTGCTGCCGGCAGCGGTGCGGCCGGAAGCCGTGGTACTGAAGGACGCCGCAACGTTGCGCGAACTGGCACGTGTGCCGCTCGGACAAGCCGCCGAAGCCCGCTGGCAGGCACCCTATCTCGTCGCCCACAGGGCCGACCTGCAGAGCGCCCTGACTGCGCGCGTTGCCGAGATGCCGAACATTCTTCTGACCACCGGCGCGCAGGTCAGCAGCATTGCCAAAGGCACCCATGGTGTCACCGTGGCTGCCGAGATGGCTGGCGAAACAGTCGAGGCCGGGGGCTTGCTGCTGGTCGGCGCCGATGGCGTCTGGTCATCGCTGCGCGGGCTTGTCGACACAACCAAAGGGCCGGCGTCGCCAAGAAGCCACTTTTCGGGCGAGCTGGCCTGGCGCGCAACCATTCCGGCCGACAGCGCTGCCGGACAAGCCTTTGCCGCGATCGGTGCCACCAATTGCGTCACCACCTTCCTGCATCCCGGCTTCCACATGGTCGCCTATCCCGTCAGCAAAGGCGCTGCCTTCAATCTTGCCGCCTTCACCAAGGGCGAACGCATTGCCGAGGGCTGGTCCGGCAACGCCGACACCAGGATCTTGACCGGTGCCCTGCGCGGTACGGCGGCCGCGCTCGCCCATCTGGTCGAGGAAGCCGGCCCGTGGACGGCGTGGCCGATCCATACGGTCGACAGAAAACAACCTTGGACGACCGATGGCATGGCGCTGATCGGCGATGCCGCGCATGCGATGACGCCGTTCGCGGCGCAAGGTGCCGCCATGGCGATCGAGGATGCGGCGATGCTTGCCGATGTCGTTGCCGACTTCCCCGCCGACCCGGCACAAAGCCTTCAAATCTGGGAGAACCTGCGACGGTCGCGCGTCGCCAAGGTCGCTCGTCGCGGCGCCGTCAATCGCCTTGCCTGGCATGCCGCGGGTCCAGTGGCTATCGCGCGCAACCTGTTCCTGAAGATGCGCTCGTCGGACAAACTCGCCGCCGATCTGGATTGGCTTTATGGCTGGCAACCGCAGAAAATCATCCGACGCTGAAGGCCTGGAGCCGGCCAGTGGAAGAGAGCTAATTGTAAAGCCGCATCGACAGGCCGAGCGAAGCCGGCAGCGGGTTCCACCATCCGGTGCGCAGGCCGGCGGTGCGCAATGCCGCCGCCGTCCAGGTGTTGCAGCCGACCAGCGCGTTGAAATGGCCGTTGGCTTCGTAGAAACCGTCGAACCTGGAATAGGCCGCGTCCGGAACAACAATCGGGCCTTTCGGCCCGCGCTGGAAACTTGCATCGATGAAATCGAGCAGCGCCGCAAAACGCGCCTCGCCGATGTCGAAGCCGGCAACCTCCGGATGCGGTTCGGCGATGTCACCGGCGACATCGACATGCATGACCGACGCGTCGAGGGTCAGCGCCTTCATCACCGGTGCCGCCTTCAACTCTGACCAGGTCGGCGTCTCCAGATAGAAGGCGCGGCCGCCCCAGCCGAAGACGATGTAGCGAACCTCCGGACTGTCGGCCGGGATGCCGGCTTCGGCCAGGAAATGGAAGCGCTTGCGCACGGCATCATCGACCGGAATGGCGATGTCGGTGTGGATCGGATTGTTCAGCACCAGGATATGGTGCGTGACGGCGGGCGTGGCGGCAGCCGCTCGCCACAGCGGCCGCGGCACGAGAGTGCCCAGCGTCACAGCGAGCGCAACGACGATCAACAGCAGGCCTAGAAAACGTCCCAGCTTTTTCATGAATGGCGGCCCTACAAACGGACCCCGGCGCGACACAAACCGCCCGCCTCCTGCCCGTCCATACGCAAAAGAGCCCGGCACTGTTTCAGCCGGGCTCTCCCTGGTTGTCGAAGGCCTAGTGCAGGATCTGCGACAGGAACAGTTTTGTGCGCTCGTGGCGCGGATGGTCGAAGAACTCGGCCGGCGTGTTCTGCTCGACGATCTGGCCCTGATCCATGAAGATCACCCGGTTGGCGACCTTGCGGGCAAAGCCCATTTCGTGCGTGACGCACAGCATGGTCATGCCTTCTTCGGCAAGGCCGACCATCGTCTCCAGCACTTCCTTGATCATTTCCGGATCGAGCGCCGAGGTCGGCTCGTCGAACAGCATGATGCGCGGGTTCATGCACAGCGAGCGGGCGATCGCCACGCGCTGCTGCTGGCCGCCGGACAACTGGCCGGGATATTTATTTGCCTGTTCCGGGATCTTGACGCGCTTGAGGAAATGCATGGCGATTTCCTCGGCCTGCTTCTTCGGCGTCTTGCGCACCCAGATCGGCGCCAGCGTGCAGTTCTCCAGGATGGTCAGATGTGGGAACAGGTTGAAGTGCTGGAACACCATGCCGACCTCCCGGCGCACCTCGTCGATCTTCTTCAGATCGTTGGTCAATTCCTTGCCGTCGACGATGATCTTGCCCTTCTGGTGCTCTTCCAGACGGTTGATGCAGCGGATCATCGTCGATTTGCCGGAGCCCGACGGACCGCAGATGACGATACGCTCGCCGCGCATCACTTTCAGGTTGATGTCCTTCAGCACATGGAACTCACCATACCATTTGTGCATGGCGATGATGTCGATGGCGACATCGGTGGTCGAGATGTGCATCTTAGCGGCGTTGACCTTGATCTCTTCCGCGCTGACGGCATTTTCTATGACCATGGCAGGGGTCCCCTTGTTCTTTTGTTTAGCGTTTGTGGCCGGTATCGAGCCGACGTTCGGTGTACATTGAATAACGCGACATGCCGAAGCAGAACAGCCAGAAGACGAAGGCCGCGAAGACCAGACCCGACTTGGCCGTCTGCGCCGTCGCCCAGTTGGGGTCGGCGAAGTTCTGCTTGATGATGCCGAGCAGGTCGAACATCGAGATGATGAGGACCAGGGTGGTGTCCTTGAACATGCCGATGAAGGTGTTGACGATGCCCGGAATCACCAGCTTCAACGCCTGCGGCATGACGATGAAATACATCTTCTGCCAATAGCCGAGACCGAGCGAATCGGCGCCTTCATACTGGCCCTTGGGGATCGCCTGCAGGCCGCCGCGCACCACCTCGGCCATATAGGCGGCGGAAAACAGCGACACGCCGATCAGCGCGCGCAGGTACTTGTCGAAGGTGACGCCCGGCGGCAGGAACAGCGGCAGCATGACGCTGGCCATGAACAGAACGGTGATCAGCGGAATGCCGCGTACAGCTTCGATGAAGATGACGCACAGCATCTTGACGACCGGCATCCTGGAGCGCCGGCCGAGCGCCAGCACGATGCCGAGCGGGAGCGACGCGACGATGGCCACGAAAGACAGCGACAGCGTCACCAGCAGGCCGCCCCAGCGCGCGGTTTCGACATGTTCCAGACCGAAGGAACCTCCGACCAAAAGGAAATAGGACACGATGGGGAAAAAGACGAACAGCAGCAGGGCGTTGAGGCCTTTGCGTGGCACACTCGGCATCAGCATCGGCACCAGAAGCACCACAAACAATATGCCGGTCAGGATCGGCCGCCAGCGCTCCTCGATCGTGTAGGTGCCGAACATGACCTGGCCGAACTTGGCGTTGATGAAGGCCCAGCAGGCACCCGACCAGCCATCTGGCTGGATACCGCCCTGCGCCACAGTGGCGCACACGGTCCGGTCCGGTCCCGTCCACACGGCGTTGATGAACGCCCAGTTGATGATCTGCGGCAGGATTATCGCCACCAGCGCGATGCCGACAATGGTCAGGATGGCGTCGCCTGCTGAGGCGATCAGGTTCTTGCGCACCCAGGCACCGAAGCCCGTGACGCTGGCTGGCGCCGGCTGCGCCAGCGCCATTTCGGTGCGCACCCAGGACATATCATGTTCTTGCATGTCCCTACCTCTCCACCAGCGCCATTTTGGCGTTGAACCAGTTCATCAACAGCGAGGTCAGAAGGCTGATGGCCAGATAGATCACCATCATGATGACCACGCATTCCACAGCCTGGCCGGTCTGGTTGAGCACCGTGCCGGTCGTCGCCGTCAGGTCGGGATAGCCGATGGCGATGGCGAGCGAGGAATTCTTGGTCAGGTTGAGGTACTGGCTGGCCAACGGCGGAATGACGATGCGCATGGCCTGCGGCACAACCACCAGCCGCAACAGCTGGCCGGAGCGCAGGCCAAGCGCCTCAGACGCCTCGCTCTGGCCCCTGGCGACGCCGCGAATGCCGGCGCGCACGATCTCGGCGATGAAGGCCGCGGTATAAAACGACAGCGCCAGGTAGAGCGACAGAAACTCCGGCTTGACGGCGAAACCGCCGGTCAGGTTGAAGGTGGACTGTTTGGGAAAGTCGAAGGTTAGCGGAAAGCCGCTCAGCGCATAGGCGAGCAGCGGCAGCCCGACAATCAGCGCCAGCGATGTCCAGAATACCGGGAATTGCTGGCCGGTCGCCATCTGCCGCTGATGCGCCTTGCGGGCGACGAACCACGCCATGGCGATGCCGGCAAACAGTCCCACCAGGATCAGCCAGGAGCCGTCGCCCCAGATGGCGCGCGGAAAATAGAAGCCGCGCTGGTTGAGGAAGGAGCCGAACGGCAGGTTGATGCTGTCGCGCGGCGGCGGCAGCACGGCGAGCACGCCGGAATACCAGAAGAAGATGACCAGCAGAGGCGGAATGTTGCGAAACACCTCGACATAGACGGTGCAGATCTTCTGGATCAGCCAGTTTTTCGACAGCCGGCCGACACCGACGATGAAACCGATGATGGTGGCAGTGATGATGCCTACAAACGCGACGATCAACGTGTTGATCAAGCCGACGATGATGGCCCGGCCATAGGTGGAGTCCGACGTATAGGCGATCGCCGTATCGGAAATATCGAAGCCGGCGCGGCCCTTCAGAAAGGTAAACCCGGAGGCAATGTGCAGGTTCGTCAGGTTCACGATCGTGTTGTGGACGATCCACCAGACACCGGACACCAGCAAAGCAACGACCAAGCATTGATAGAAAATGCTGCGGACTTTCGGATCGTTGATGAGAGAAGCGCGACTTGGCTCCACTCGAATAACTTCCTGCGACGCCATTCGACCGTCCCCTGGAAAGAGAAACCGGAAGGCAGAGGATCTGCCTTCCGGATCACATTTCGATCAGCGGATCGGCGGAGCGTATTGCAGGCCGCCTTTGGTCCACAGCGCATTGATGCCGCGGGCGATCTTCAGCGGGCTGCCCGAACCGACATTGCGGTCGAACATTTCGCCGTAATTGCCGACGGCCTTGACGATGTTGACGACCCAGTCGTTGGAGACACCGAGATCGGTACCGATCTTGGTATCGGCTTCCTGGCCGAGCACGCGCTTGATCTCCGGGCTGGGCGAGTTCTTCATTTCATCGACATTGGCCTTGGTGATGCCGAGTTCTTCTGCCTGCAGCAGCGCGAAATAGGTCCACTTGACGATGTGGTACCACTGGTCGTCGCCCTGGCGAACGGCCGGTCCGAGCGGCTCCTTGGAGATGATCTCGGGCAGCACGACGTGGTCGGCCGGCGCCCCGAGCGTCAGACGGATGCCGTAGAGGCCCGACTGATCGGTGGTGTAGACGTCGCAGCGGCCGGCGTCATAGGCGGCGTTGACTTCTTCCAGCTTCTCGAAGACGACCGGGTTGTACTCCATCTTGTTGGCCTTGAAATAGTCGGCGAGATTGAGCTCGGTGGTCGTGCCGCTCTGCACGCAGACAGCGGCGCCGGAAAGCTGCAGCGCCGAATTGACGCCGGGCAGCTTCTTGGCATTGATCATGAAGCCCTGGCCGTCATAGTAGGTGACGCCGATGAAGTTCAGGCCGAGCGCGGTATCGCGATTGATGGTCCAGGTGGTGTTGCGCGACAGGATGTCGACCTCACCGGATTGCAGAGCGGTGAACCGCTCCTTGGCGCTGAGTGGAGTGAACTTGACCTTGGTGCCGTTACCAAAGACGGCGGCCGCGACAGCGCGGCAGAAATCCGCATCGATACCTTGCCAGTCACCCTTGTCGTCCGGCGCCGAGAAGCCAGCCAGGCCGGTCGAGACACCGCACTGGATGAAGCCCTTTGCCTTGACGGTATCGAGCGTCGTTGCCGAGGCGGCCGACGCCATCAATCCAAGCGTGGCGGCGCCAAGAATGCTGATAGCAATATGTTTCATGACCCACAGACCCTTTTCTCTGTTTTTCAGGCAAACCCTGATCTTTTCCCGTGTGAACGCAGCTCCCATTCCGGCCCATACCCGGAACCCCGCATCGCAACCGACGCGCTGCCTCCCATTCACGAATGGCATCGAAGGCGATAATTCCCGTGAGGTCAAGGAAAATGACCGAATTCCAAAGAGTTTGAAAACCAACCGCGGCAAATGCCTGAATTGCAGCCAAGGGCACCAGGAAATTAGCAAGCCGCGCAAACAAAATTGGCAAAGGCCGGCCGGCCGCGGATCCGGACTTTGCCATCGAAATCCGTCCGGAGGATTTGCTGCGCGCTGCTGGATTTATCCCGGGATAAGTTGGCATATCCAAAGACGCCACATGGCGAGGACAGGTCGCATGTGCCGCCCGAAACCGGAGGAGCCCCCGCTCAAATTGCTTGAACGAGCAGCCAGGCGCCGATTGCCGCCATCAGCGCGCCAGAGATGCGCGGGATCAGCTGCCCGGTCGGGACCGTCTTCTCCAGGAGAACAAGGATGGCGATGCCGGCGATCCACAGCACGTTCATGACGCCGCCGACGAACAGGAGCGCCATCAACGCCCAGCAACAGCCGAGGCAATAGGCGCCGTGACGGATCCCGAATCGAAGCGCACCAGGCGGATCGGAGCGGAACCCGCCATGACTGGCCAGAAATGCGACCGGTGCCTGGCATTGCTGCAGGCAGACGCCCTTCATCGGAGTCCATTGATAGAGACCGGCGGCGATCAGGACGAGGCCGCCGAGAACCGTACTGTTGGTTGCCATCATCGGGCTCAGCAAGGTGAGACTGGTCAGCAGCCATTGCGTGCCGGTCGCCGCCGCGCTGAAGGCAACCCAGACGAGCAGATAGCCGGTAAAAAACCATGCAGTCGATGCGATGGGCCGCCCGCCCGCCCGCGCCTTGCGGCCGACCCCGGCATAGAGCAGCACCATCGGCGCGACCGACGGCGTCATCATGCCAACCATCATGACGGCCCACATGGCGAAGATGAAAGCGAAGTCGGCTGGCGCCCAGGCCCGGAAACCGGGCGCCACCGCAGCGCCCATGTCCATGCCACCCATGTCCATACCCGGCATGTCCATGCCGCCCGCATTGGTACCCGACATGTCCATGTCACCCATGTCGCCACTTGTGGCGCTCGGCGTGGCAGCATCCGGCATGGTCATGTCGGCGGCGAGCCACAGTACATAGGCCCATGCGAGCACGGCAATAATGACGAGCGCGGCCGTCACGACTGTGCGGTCGCGCCGCAGCACCGCCTCGAGGGCCGTGTCGCTCATTGGATCAGGTCAATGCACGATGCCACTTTGCGAGAGGTGCAAATTGGCGAAATGGCTGTGCGAGTCTGCCAGCTCGAACTTGATCGGGCCGGTTGCCTTCGTCCAGCCGCGCCCGACCTCGGCAAGCGAATATTCGAAACCATGCGTGAGGTCGATGCGCGCCCGATGCTCCGCGCCGGTGACGGGATTCTTGATCGGCTCGCCGTGGCCCGAGGTTACGCCCGGCACGTCGAGGCGAGCCGCTCGGGCATCGACGTCGACTTCGAAGTCTATTGCCGCGAAGATCGGGTCGTGGACCGTTTCCAGCGTGGTCGAAAAGACCTGGAATATGGTCGCGCCGGGCTCGGTGTCCTCCCCGCTGAGAATGCGAAGCAGCGCTCCGCGCTGCGCCTCGGTCGCCCGCTCGTCAATGACCACTGCCGCCTCGCCCCCGCCGTGGTGGATTGCGCCGGGCCAGCGGAAGACACCGGCAAAGCGCAAGCCATCCAGCCTGGTGTCGCCATGATAGCCGCTTTCGATTTCCACGCCGACCACCGCCCGGCAGGATCCATCCGTCGGCAAAGCGTTGAACTGGCACGGGCAGCCATAGGCGCAGTTGCAGTTAACGAACTCGCGCGCCTTTATCATCCACTTGACGTCGGTCATGATATTCCTCCCCTTGGCTGCATTCATGTCTATGCAAGCGAGATGCCCGGATCGCAGGGGATCAGGAGGTCAACCGGGAATGATCATCCGGCAGCGCCTGATCGAGGCAGTCCGGCAAAAGTATTAGGATTCAATCATATATCTTTCCCGGCCGTCTTCAATAGCCGACCGGCCCAGGGGCGCAATGCGCTGGGACCGGTGCAAGATTGAGCGCCTTTCACCAGGGACGACTTGGTACATCCGAAGTCGGTTCCCTGGCGGGTGCGGGCCGGTTGCACGGCCATTGCCGCCGCACTATGGCTAGCGCCTTGTCAAACAAGGCGAAGAAGAATGGCGAAAGACGGCGACGGACTGGGTTTCAACACGCGGCTGGCCCATTCGGGCAACAATCCGCATGACTATTTCGGCTTCGTCAATCCGCCGGTGGTGCATGCCTCAACCGTGCTTTATCCCGACGCGGCGTCGATGGCGGCACGTAGCCAGAAATACACCTACGGCACGCGCGGCACGCCGACGACCGATGCCCTTGCCAACGCCATAGATGCACTGGAAGGCTCGGCCGGCACGATCGTGGTGCCTTCGGGGCTCGCGGCGGTGACGATACCGCTGTTGGCCTTCGTGTCGGCGGGCGACCATCTTCTGATCGTCGATTCTGTCTATCACCCGACGCGCAATTTCGCCGACACCATGCTGAAGCGGCTGGGCGTCGAGGTCGAGTACTACGCCCCCGATGCTGGCGCCGGCATCGCGGCGTTGATCAAGCCCAACACCAAGGTGGTGTTCACCGAATCGCCGGCCTCCAACACGTTCGAGCTGCAAGACATCCCGGCCATCGTCAAGGCGGCGCACGCGGCAGGCGCCCTCGTCATGATGGACAACACCTGGGCGACGCCGCTGTATTTCCGTCCGCTCGACCACGGTGTCGACATCTCGATCCATGCGGCCACGAAATACCCGGCCGGCCATTCCGACGTGCTGCTTGGCACGGTCTCGGCCAACGAAGGCTGCTGGAAGCATCTCTACGAAAGCTTCTGCACGCTTGGCTGCTGCGCCGGACCCGACGATGTCTATCAGGTGCTGCGGGGCCTGCGCACCATGGGCGTTCGCCTCGAGCACCATCAGCGCAGCGCGCTCGCCATCGCCTCCTGGCTCGAGGGGCAGAAGGGCGTGGCGCGCGTGCTCCACCCTGCCCTTCCCAGCCATCCGGACCATGGCCTGTGGAAGCGCGACTTCTCGGGCTCGAGCGGCATCTTTTCCATCGTGCTTGCCGGCGGTGGCCAGAAGCAGCAGCACGCCTTCCTCGATGCGTTGCAGATCTTCGGCCTCGGTTATTCCTGGGGCGGCTACGAGAGCCTTGCCGTGCCGGTCTGGCTCGGCGACCGCGTTGTTGCGAAAGGTCCGTATGAAGGTCCGTTGATCCGCCTGCAAATCGGCCTCGAGGATGTCGAGGACCTGAAGGCCGACATCTTGCGCGGCCTGACCGCGGCGGCGGCTGCCTGAGCGATCAGAGCACTCTGCCAAACTGATTCAACGGGTGAGTGCAAGCAGCTCGAAAGACTGGTGAACCGCCACGTCGCCCAGCGGAGCTAAATCGGCACCGCGGCGGATGCGGCAACAACGTCACGGAATTCTATTTCTCCAAACCGCGACTTCGCGGATCAATTTGGCTTTCAACTTCGACATTGCCGCGTCATTGCGGTGCGATCATCGCGGTTTCGACTTCCTCTGGAATACCGGCTGAGTTCCGACCCCATGGCCTTTCGCCTCTTTGTTCCCATTCTTGCCGGCGCGACGCTGCGCGAGCGCATCATCGCCTGCATCGGAGCGACGATCGGCATTGCACTGACCGGGGCGATCGGTGGCCTGGTGCTCGGCAACGGCCCGCACGTGCCGCTGCTGGTGGCACCGATGGGAGCCTCGGCCGTGCTCCTGTTCGCGGTGCCGGCCAGTCCGCTGGCGCAGCCATGGTCGATCATCGGCGGCAACACGATATCGGCCCTGGTCGGCGTGATCGTCGCACATTTCATCCACGAAACCGCCCTTGCCACCGGCATCGCGGTGGCGCTGGCCATCGCCGCCATGTCGTTCACACGCTGCCTGCATCCGCCGGGCGGAGCGGCCGCCCTGACCGCCGTGCTGGGAGGGCCTGCCGTCATCAGCGCCGGCTTCCTGTTTCCATTCGTGCCGGTGGCACTGAACTCGCTTCTGCTGGTGGCGCTCGGCTATGGCTTCCACAAGCTGGCCCGGCGCAATTACCCGCACGTGCCGGTTTCAGCACCGACGAACAGCCACGGCACCGTCGATCTACCACCGCAGTTGCGCGTCGGCTTCCAGCCCGAGGACATCGATGCCGCGCTTGGTGCACTTGACGAGACGTTCGATATCGATCGCAACGATCTCGACCGGCTGCTGCGGCAAGTCGAATTGCAGGCGATGGTGCGCGCGCACCAGAACCTTCTCTGCGAGGACATCATGTCGCGCGATGTGATCTCGGTCGACGCACACACCTTCGCCGGGGCGGCACGCCAATTGCTCCTTGACCACAACATCCGTACCTTGCCCGTCGTCGACGCAGAGGCAAGGCTGGCTGGCACCGTGGGGTTGCGGGAACTGGCGCTGGCCTCCGGCACGGTTGGGCCCGTCATATCGCCAGCGGCGACAGCCGCCGCCGGTTTCGCCGCCATGGGTCTGTTGCCCGTGCTCACCGACGGCCGCAGCCATGCGGTCATCATCGTCGACGACGACAGGCGGATTCTCGGGCTGATCACCCAGACCGATCTGCTGGCGGCCACGGCACGCCTGCAGGTTGCTGACAAGCCTTCGCCGGAAGCGCTACGGTAGCCACAGCCGGACCCGGCGAAAACGGCCGGGAACCTTTTGCCGGCAATGCCATCCAATCTCTCAATCGGGTTCGGGTCCGAGATTGGGTTGAGGAACTGGCCATGCCTGCTGTCTTGACGGCGATGCCTTCTGTTGCTTCAGGCGACATGCAGCTCGTACGCCGCGCCCTGGCGCGCGAAGGCGACGCTTTCCGCACCATCATCAAGACGCACAATCAGAGGCTCTACCGCATCGCCCGCGGCGTGGTGCGCAATGACAGCGAGGCCGAGGACATCGTGCAGGAGGCCTATGTCAGGGCCTTCGCTCATCTCGATGCCTTTCGCGGCGATTCCTCGCTGGCCACCTGGCTGTCGCGCATCGTCATCAACGAGGCGCTCGGCCGCCTGCGTAAAAGGCGCAGAACGGTGGCACTGCCGGAAAATCCGCAAGCCGAGATCATCCGGTTCCCCATCAACCCCAGCGACGATCCGGAGCGGACGATGGCGCAACGGCAGATCCTCCAGCTGGTCGAACAGGCCACCGACAGCCTTCCCGATGTCTACCGGACGGTGTTCGTGGCGCGCGTAATCGAAGGGCTGAGCATCGAAGAGACCGCCGATCTTCTCGGCGTGCGGCCACAAACCGTCAAGACAAGGCTGCACCGTGCGCGCGCCCTGGTGCGCAAGGCCCTGGACGACCAGATCGGGCCGGTGCTGCTCGATGCGTTTCCCTTCGCCGGCCGGCGTTGCGAAAGGCTGACCAGCGCCGTGATGCGGCGGCTCGGCCTGGAAAGCTGACCCTCGTCGTACTGGCTCATTTTGGCGGGAACGTTTACCGCTGCCCTGCATCCAATGACCGTCAACTGAGAAAGCTGCCCGGCGCGATTTCCGCTCCTGGCGAAGGAGATGCCATGCTTATTCGTCACACCGCTGCCCTGGCCGCCATGCTGCTGCTTGGCACTGCACCGTTTGCACAAGCCGCCGACAAGCCGACCGACCCGCAGATCGCCCACATCGCCTACACGGCTGGGGTCATCGACGTTGAAGCGGCCAAGCTGGCGATCGAGAAATCGAAGAACAAGGACGTCGTGGACTTCGCCAAAGACATGGTGCGCGACCACGAAGCCGTGAACGTGCAGGCGCTCGACCTGGTCAAGAAGCTGAAGGTCACGCCGGAAGACAACGCCACCAGCCAGGCGTTGAGCAAGGCTGCCGCCGAAGAAAGGACCAAGCTCGCCAAGCTCGAGGGTGCCGCCTTCGACAAGGCCTATGTCGACAACGAGGTCGCCTACCACAAGCAGGTCAACGGCGCTCTCGAAACACTGCTCATCCCGTCGGCCAGCAATGCCGAACTGAAGAGCCTGCTGGAAACCGGCCTGAAGATATTCCAGGGCCATGAGCAGCATGCCGAACATGTCGCCGGCATGTTGAAGTGAGGACAGCGATCATGTCGAAACGCCATCTGTTGATTGCGTTGACGCTGGCCATCGGTATCGTTCCGGCACAGGCTGAAACCATCCAGGTCACCATCGACAAGCTGGTGTTCTCGCCAGCCACCGTCGAGGCGAAGGTCGGCGATACGATCGAGTGGGTGAACAAGGACGTGTTCGCCCACACGGCCACCGTCAAGGGCGGTTGGGAGGTGATGATCCCGCCGAAAAAGTCCGCGAGCCTCACCTTGCAGAAGGCGGAGACGGTCGACTATTTCTGCCGCTTCCACCCCAACATGAAAGGCCGTTTGGTGGTGGCGCCCTGATCCAGCGCCAACGAGGCCCGCCTGGCCTCATCAGGCCGGGCGACATGCGTCCACGAGCCATCATAGCGGGGCTCGCGGCGCGTCAGCCAGGCATCGAGCCCTTCGCGCAGATCCGCGGTCGGAGCTATGCGGGCGAACTGCTCGGCCTCGACCAGCAAGCCTTCGGCGATGCTCTGGTTGAGGCCGCGCGCCACTGCCGTGAGGATGCTGGCGACCGCCAGACCTGAGTGCCGCAGGATACGCCTGGCAAGGCCGATTGCGGCCGGCATCAAATCGCCATGCGGCACCACCTGGTTGACCAGGCCAAGTTCAAGGGCGCGCTGGGGCGGAAACCAATCGCCGGTCAAAAGCAGTTCGAGCGCGCGCTTGCGCCCGGCTAGCCTGGGCAAGCGCTGCGTTCCGCCAAATGTCGGTGGCATTGCGAGGTTGATTTCCGGCTTGGCGAACAGGGCGCGATCGCTGGCGATGGCGAGCGGCACGGCCTCGGTGATTTCGCAGCCGCCGCCAAAGGCAATGCCGTTGACGGCGGCGATGACCGGTTTGCGGAACGCTTCCAGCCTTGCCGTCAACCGCTGCCCGCGCATGACGAAGTCGCGCATCGCGACGTCGGCGCCAAGCGCCACGCTGGCCGAGAACTCGTCAATGTCGCCTCCCGCCGAAAACGCCCGCTCCCCTGCACCGGTCAGAATGACCGCGCGGACGCCGTCATCGACTTCGATGTCGTCAAGGATCGCAAGCAGGCGATCCATCAGGGCATAATTCAGCGCGTTGAGTTTCTCCGGCCGGTTGAGGGTGAGGATGGTTACCCCGTCGCAGGTCTCGCTCAGGACAAGATGGGTCATTTTTCTTCCTTTCCAGATACCTCTGGAAAGGATCACGCATTCGATTGCTTGTATATTTACTAGTCGGTATACATCACTTCATGCCTGAAGCGTCGAGTCCTACCCGCAAACGCATTGTCGAAGCCGCGACGAAGCTCTTCTATGCGGAGGGAATCGGCCGGGTCAGCGTCGATGCCATCGCCGAAAAGGCAGGGCTCACCAAGCGGACGCTTTATTACCACTTCAAGAGCAAGGACGATCTGATCGCCGCCTATCTCGATGGCCGCGACCAACCCAATCTGAAGCGGATGGCCGGCTGGTTCGATGCCGCCGAAGGCGGGGCGGATCGCAAGGTCGAGGCGATCTTCACCAATCTGGCGAGGGCCGCACGCCATCCGAAATGGAAGGGATGCGGCTTCCTGCGCACGGCTGCTGAACTCGCTTCGATGCCTGGACATCCGGCGATCAAGGTCGGGTCGCGGCACAAGTCAAATTTTGAAACATGGCTGGCTGGCGAATTGTCCGACCGCAGCGTCGAGGAGCCGCAAGCCCTGGCACGCGAGATCGTGCTGCTGATAGACGGCTCGTTTTCGATCATGCTGATCCATCGCAACCCCGATTATATCGAGGCAGCCGGCCGCGCCGCGGCGACGCTTGTCCGGGCGCGAATTTCAAGCAACCAGGTCTAGAATCCCAACGCCAGCCAAGCCGTGCCCACGGCAAGCGTTATCAGCGTCAGCGGCAAGCCGACCTTGAAGAAGGCGCCGAACGACAGCTGCGTACCGGCAGCCCTTGCCTGCTCGGCGACGATCAGGTTGGCGACCGAGCCGAGCAGCGTGAAATTGCCGGCCAGCGTCGAACTCATGGCGACGACCAGCCAGGCACGTTCGGGGTTTTCGAGGCCGGGTATGAAGGGCCTGAGTGCCAGCACGGCCGGGACATTGCTCATGATGTTGGAGAGCACCGCGGTGAAGCCGGACAAGCGCCAGACATCGTCCAGGCCGAGGTCCTTTGCCGAGGCGATGATGTCGGGCGTCAGCAGTGTCTTTTCCGCGCCGGCAACGACCACGAACAGACCGGCGAACATGAACAGCAGCGGCCCGTCGATCTCGCGGTAGATGCGTTCCGGTTTGATGGCACGGGTGAGCAACAGGATGGCGCCGCCGACGAGTGCCGCCTTGGCGACCGGCACGCCGGCGAAGAAGGCGACGGCCAATCCAATGCAGACCACCACCGCCTTCAGCACCTGTCCCTTGTGCATACGGCCACGCGAGACCTCGGGCGTCAGTTGGACCGTGCGGGCGAATTCGGTCCGGTAAACGATGCGGACAATGACAATGACCGCGACGAGGCCAAACAAGGCGACCGGCGCGAGTGCGGCCGAAAAGGCTGGATAGGAAATGCCCGACAGCGCGCCGATGACCATGTTTTGCGGATTGCCGGTGATGGTGGCGACGCTGCCGCAATTCGACGCGGTGGCGGTGGCGATCAGATAGGGGATGGGATTGCGCTTGATGACGCGGGTGACGTGGACGACGATCGGCGCCATCACAAGGCAGATGGCGTCGTTGACCAGGAAGGCCGACAGCACGCCGGTGAGCAGCGTCACCATCACCAGGAGCATGAAGGGCGCATGCGCGTGTTCGATGGCGACGGCGCCGAGGCCGCGAAAGGCGCCTGAGACCTTCAGATGCGCCACCACGATCATCATGCCGAGCAGAAGTGTGATGGTGTCGAAATTGATCGCGCGGTAGGCATCCTCCATGCCGAGCGCGCCAATGGCGATCATCGCGGCCCCGCCGAGCAGCGCGATCCCGGCCCGGTCGAGGCGCAGGCCCGGGATGCGGCCAATGGCGACACCGGCGTAGGTCAGGACCAGGATCAGCAGTGCCGCCGCGCCCGTCAATGTCATCGGTAAGAAGTCCTGCTCGGTCTGTGGCGCGCCGCGGCCCGTCCGCCCCGTTGATTCGCTCGCGTGCCAGCTTTAGCGCGATGTCGAGATCGATGACAAACAGGCCGGGGACCGAAGGTGTCCGCAAAGCCCAGTGGATGACGTGCCCCTAACGCAGATAGAAATCCAGCCGCTGTCGAAGCGCATGCGAGGAAAACAGCTGCTCGACGGTCCGCCGCGCCTCGCGGCCCACTGTCGCACGCAGCCCCGGGTCGGCTTTGAGGTCGGCCAGGATCTGCCCCGCCTGTTGCGTCGTTTCGAACAGAAAACCGTTTTCGCCATGCCTGATATGGTCGGCGTAGCCGCCATGCGAATGGCAGACCACGGGCAGACCACAGGCCATCGCTTCGAACACCACCCGGCCGAACGTCTCCACATGCGAGCCGCTGCGATAGTAGAACACGTCGAGCGTCGGCAGGAACTCTTCAGCCGCAAACCGGCCTTGTGGGAGGAGTTCGAGTTGCGAATGCGGTTTAAGCCTGTCCTCGAGCACCATCCCGCCCTGAATCCGCAGCGCGACGCCACCTGCCAGCAATGCTTCGTAGAGCGGCACATCGTCCGCATGATGTTTGTCAGGGGTGTCGCGGCTCAATCGTCCCAGCGTGAACGGACGACCCGGCTTGGCCGGTTGCGGTAGGAAACGTTCGATATCGATCGGCGACGGATGCACGACGCCATCGACCCGCAGCATGCGTTTCTGAAAATCGGAAATCAGCACCAGTTCGGCGTCGGGCCAGTTCAGCATGCGGGGCATGCGCGTCGTCAGCGCGATGACTTTCGGGTGAAAGGTATTGAAGACATAGATCAGCCGGCGCGGCCGGGGGATCAGGTAAGGCCATATCTTGTTGCGCCAGTGCGCGCCAAGGAAGACGTAGGTCCCGCCATCCGGCACATTCCACTTTGCCGGTGAGATGCGGCGAATCGGAAATTGCCGCATCAACTCGCCGGATACCCTTGAGGACGTTGCCCACAGACGCACCTCGGAGTCGGCGCTCAGCAACCGGTACAGCTCCAGGGTTTCGAGGTCACTGCCGCCAAACGGGTTCTGAAAGCCATTGAACAGATGAATCATGGTTGCCGCGCTGATTTTGCCGTCCCGCCACTCGTTCGCCGGCATTGAGACTAGCGGTGACTGGACCGCCAGCCCGGACGCTTGGGGAACTCAGGAGCTCAGGACCGTTTCAGCGGTGATCCATACATCACCGACGCGGAGGAATCACGGCGTTATGGGGACGTCAAGGAAGCGGTCCACGCCAGCTTCCTTCTCCGTTGTCAATGCACCGTGGCGATGCTGGGCAGAGGCACCGGAGAGGCACCTGCCGGATCGAAGCTGACTTGATCGCGCCCGTTCGACTTGGCCGTATAAAGCCGTCTGTCGGCCGCCACGAAAATCTCTTCGAAGGTGGTCGGGCCGGTAAAGCTTGTGCCGCCTATGCTGACGGACAATGGGCATGGCCGCCCGCCTGGAGAAAAGTCCATTTCACGGATGCGCCGGCGGATGCTTTCGGCAACCACCCAGGATTGCGCGGGATCCACCCCGGGAAGAAACACGCCGAATTCCTCGCCACCGATGCGGCCAACGATATCGCCGCCGCGAAGCTGGCCTTTGATTGCCTGCGCTATCAGCTTGAGCGCCTGGTCGCCGCAGTCATGCCCGAGCCGGTCGTTGATCAACTTGAAATGGTCGGCGTCGATGATCAGCAGTGCCCCCGAATTGGTGTGCTCCTGCTTGCGGGTCTGCTCAAGATAGGCCTCGACCAGCATCGAGAAGGCGCCGCGGTTCAGCACCGCCGTCAGGCTGTCGGTGGCGGCAACGATGCTGAGATCGCGCTGGGCGATGGCCAGCTGGCGGATCTTCCACATGAGGAAAGACAGAAACGAGCCGCCCAGCACCAAGGGCAGCATCAGATCGGTCACTTGCGCCCGCCACACCGCCTCGGGTGAGAGATAGGGGAAATTGAAGGAATCGACGAAGAACGCCACGGCAATGAAGAACGCCGTACCGGCTGCCGTGACAACGATCACCCTGCCCCAGCTCGTCGGCGACAGATCGAGCTTCATCGCATTCCACTCCGTTAGCCGCCGCTACTATGACGCACCAACGCAAACAAATTGATAAGACTTTCCTTCCAATTCGATATCGGGAGACACGGCAGCCAAAGGTCAACTCCACCGACGGCAGCCGTGATCGTCGGTGAGGGTGATGCCGTCCCTTTGCTGGACTTCGGCTGATGCGGGGAATCCTGAATGTCAGCGGTTGGGCGCCGGTCCACCCAGCGTCCCGACAACGAAGGATGCCGCGATCAGGTCGTCGGCGTCCAGTCGCAGGGAGCCGTCGCCTGCCCCCATGATGGCGGCGACCTTTTGAAACGTTTTCATCTCATGATCGGAGATTTCGGCATCCCGCATTCTGGCCTTGAGTTCAGCGATACGCCGCCCCAATGCGGGGGACGTTCCAATTTCACGATACGACATGGTCTGGTTTCTCCTCCCCCCAGCCGCGCTTGTTTTGCCCCACCCCATTCGTAGGCCCGCACATTGTCTTTTTATGAGGCACCGCGAATACAAGGCCCGGAACGCGTGATGGGAGCTAAGGTTCCGACCATATCGGATCACGAAATAATTACGGATCGCTGCACCGAATGGGCGGCATTTCCAAGGCTCAACGTCCTGTTGCATAGGGTTGCGGGCGCCGGGCAGTCGCGGGACGGCGGATCTTGCGGCCTTGATCAGACTGACCGGCGCAAACCTTTGAAAATATTTGGCGATCCCGACAGGATTCGAACCTGTGACCATCGGCTTAGAAGGCCGGTGCTCTATCCAGCTGAGCTACGGGACCGCTGGCCGGCCGCTGGGCCGGCTGGATATTTGGCGCCAGCCGCCGGTCAATGCGTCCAGGGCGTCCGGCGGTCATAGCGGAAATTCTCCGCATAGGAAATCTGGCGACGCTTGGTCTCTTTCGGCTCTTCGACGCGGTAGGGGAGCGCTTCCTTCTCGGCGTAGGCCACCGCCTCTTCCCTGGTGTCGAAGGTGAGCCTGATCTGGCTCCTCATGTCTCCCGACGTGGTATAGCCCATCAGGGGGTCGATCTTCTTGCGCATCTCGGGATCGAATTCGAGCACCCAGTGGCCGGTCTTGGCCTTGCCGGACTGCATCGCGGTTTTGGCTGGGCTGAAAATGCGCGCGGACATGGCCACCTCGTTATTGTGCAAGGCAGCATCGCCACCCTTCGCCCGTCATTACTGCGCAATGCGCACGGCGGCAAGGTTTTTGCACTTGCCATGCAACACTGAAATGAATAGGCAACAGACCGTTCGGAGTGTAGCGCAGCCTGGTAGCGCATCTGGTTTGGGACCAGAGGGTCGGGAGTTCGAATCTCTCCACTCCGACCATCCTCTCATATTCCGCGAGATCTAAGCGCTTGTGCCCGCGACGAGAGCGGCAACGACGGCCGTCGCATCTGTCATCCCCTTGACCGTCTTCGTTTGATCGGAGAATGCAATCCAGCCCTCGTTGAAGCCGTCGAGCATGCGCAGGCGGGGCTGCGGGTTCTTCATGCCTTGCGAACGAAAAAGCGCTTCCCAGGTTTCGCGCGGCACCGGCACGGCGCGCACCGGCCTGCCAAGTACTGTGGCGAAGGCTGCGGCAAGGTCATCAGGCGATACACGGGCTGGGCCTTCCAGTTCGACGATGCGCGTGCCGGTCCAGTCCTGCTGGATGAGCTCCGCCGCCGCTCGCCCGACATCCTCGGCGGCAACCATCGGCAGCGCCCTGTCCGTCGGCAACAGGAAGCTTTGGATCAGGCCCGTTTCGCGCGCCGACGTTACGTCCCAGGCGGCATTATCGAGGAACCAGGCGGGCCGCAGGAAGGTGAGTGTCAACGGGAGAGCGCTCAGCGCGGCCTCCATCATCCTGCGCTGTGACAGCAGATTGTCCTGAACCGCATCGGCGCCAACGGTAGACAGGCAGACGACCTTGGCCGGTCTTGCGGCTTCCAACGCCGCTACGACGCTGTCGATCACCGCTTGCGTTTCAGGATAGCCGGGCTCGGGATCGAACACCGGCGGCGGCAGGATGAATACGGCCGTGGCACCGTTGAAGGCTTCGGCCAGCGCTACGGCATCCTCCATGGCACCTACCGCGACATCACAACCGAGTGCCGCCCATTGCTGGGCCTTTGCGGCGTCGCGCACAACAGCGCGGACTGGCTGGCCAGTGGCGAGCAAGCCTCGCGCCAACGCGCCGCCGACTTTTCCGGTAATGCCGGTGATTGCATACATGATCCGTCTCCATTCATCTCTGCGGCGTGGGATGACGGATCTCTAGCCCGGCACTCACTGTTGCAGTGAGTGCCATTAAGTCATAGCATTGTTGATCTAAAATCATCGGATAAGCAAAATGACGTTTGATGGACGCGTGATCTCCAATGTCGGCGTGCTGGCCGCGATTGCCGAAGGCGGCAGCTTTGCCCGGGCGGCGGACGCGCTCGGCCTGTCGCGCTCAGGCGTCAGCCGCGCTGTCTCGCGCCTCGAAGCCCGCGTTGGCGTGCGGTTGCTCGACCGGACGACACGAGCGGTGTCGCTGACCGACGAGGGCCGCCGGCTTTATGCCGAGGTCGCCCCGCTGCTGACAGGGATCGAAGACGCGGTAACCGTCACCTCCGGCACGTCTGTCGCCGTGCGCGGCCGGCTGCGCGTCAACGTCGATGCCTTTTTCTCGCGCCAGCTGTTCACGCCGCATATCCGTGAATTCCTGTCGCTTTATCCCGACCTATCGCTCGAACTGGTCGCGCGAGACCAGTTGGGAGACCTGGTGGGCGAAGGATTTGACATCGCCATCCGCTTCGGGACACCGCCTGTGTCGTCCCTGGTGGCAAGGAAGCTCGTCGAGACGCGCACGGTGACGGTTGCGGCGCCGGTCTATCTGAAGGCGCATGGATGTCCGGTCGCTCCTTCCGACCTCGTGGATCATGCCTGCATCCAGGTTCGGGATTCGCTGACCGGTCAGCCGATCGAGGAGTGGCGGTTTCGACGCGCCGGCGAGGTTGTCGACGTCAAGACCACCGGCCGTCTCATGGTCACCGAGTTTGGCACCATGCTCGGCGCCTGCCTCGACGGCGTCGGCATCGCCAGGATCAAGGCAATCGGCGTGCAGCACCTCATCCGGCAAGGCGCTCTGGTCGAAGTCCTGCCGGACTGGCATGGCGAGAGCTTTCCGCTCTATGCGCTCTACCCATCGCGCCATCTGCCGCCGGCCAAGGTGCGCGCCTTCATCGACTTTGTGCAATCGCATCTGGGTTGAACGCCGGTCTGACGTCAGCCCGCTGACCGCACCTTTTTGGCGAATCCAGCCTAGATCTCGAACTCGCCCTGCCCCTCGTCCATGGCGCTGACGGTCTCGGCTGCCAATGTCCGCGTGATCGGCGTCTTGCGCTCGAGCGCGGTGCGGTCCAGCCGCTCCACCACGCGCATGGCTGTCGCCAGCGAGCGCTCGATGCGACGGACCAGATACTGAACGACATGCGGCTCGACCTCGATCTGGCGATCGGCGAACAGCTTGGTGATGACGCCGGCGAGCAAGTGATCGTCGGGCTCATAGATCTCGACCGTCGCCGCCGCTTTCAGCCGAGAGGCAAGATCCGGCAGGCTGACACCCCAGGCCGATGGGAAGCGTCGCGCTGTCAGGAGCAGTGTCGATCCGGCACTACGCACCGCATTGATCAAGTGGAACAGCCCTTGCTCGTCGACCGCCCCGGTATCGACATCGTCGATCAGCGCCGGTCGGGCACCGAGACTGGCGATGCTGTCGCCGACGCGCCTGGCGTCGACCGCCACCGCGTTGGCGCGCGCGCGCCAGATCGAGGCGAGATGCGTCTTGCCCGAACCCGCGGGACCGGCCAGCACCACCACCGGCGAAGGCCAGTCCGGCCAGCGATCAACCAAGGCCACTGCCTGGTTGTTGGTGCCAGAGACGACGAGGTCGTCACGCGAATAGCCGGTGCCATGGCCGAGATCGAGCGGCAACTGACGCGGCGGGTCGGTTTTCTGGTCACTCATGCGGGCTCAGCCCTGCGGGCCGGCAAGACACCTGGTCACCGGCCGGATCATGGCTTGATGGCCTTGCGCCGATCGGCCGGGAGCTCCGGTGCGGTTCCATGGCCCCTGTAGAGCGGCGACTCGAGATAGCGGGCTATGGCAAACCGCACCAGCACTGCAACTGCCGCCGAAGCCGGCACGGCAATCAGCAGGCCGACGAAGCCGAACAGCGCACCAAAGGCAAACAGCGAGAACATCAGCCACACCGGATGCAGTCCGACGCTCTTGCCGACCAGCCGCGGCTGCAGGATGTTGCCTTCGATGAACTGGCCGATGAAGAACACCACCGCGACGGCGACGATCATGGTCCAGTCCGGCCAGAACTGGACGAAGGCGACGCCGACGGCCAGCACCAGCCCGGTCAGCGAGCCGACATAGGGGATGAATGAGATCAGCCCGGCGAACAGGCCGATGAGGATGCCAAAATTCAGCCCGGTCAGCGTCAGCCCGGTGGCATATATTGCGCCAAGAATCAGACACAGCGTGCCCTGGCCGCGCACGAAGCCGGCGGTGGCGGTGTTGATGTCCCTGGCGATGGCGCGCACCGTCGCCACATTGTCGCGCGGTACCCAGCTGTCGATGACCGCCACCATGCGGTCCCAGTCGAGCAGCATGTAGAAAGCGACGACCGGCGTCACCACGAAAAGGCTGACCACCGAGACCAGCGCCACACCGGAACTCCAGATCGAGGTGAAGACCGTGGAGAGCAGGCCGAAGCCCGAGGTCAGCAGCGAGTTCAACCCATCTCGCAAACTATTGGCGTTGACGCCGAATTTCTGTTCCAGCCATTTCGGGTCGAACGACGTGATCAGACTCTGCAGTCGGGTCAGATATTCCGGCAATTTGCCGGCGAAATCGGCCATCTGCGTCGCCAGCACGGGAATGAGGATGACGAAGGCCAGCACCAGTACGATGAGGAAGGTGATGAGGATGACCACCGTTGCCATGATGCGGGACAGGCCGAGCCGCTGCAGCCGGTCCGCGACCGGATCGAGGAAATAGGCAAGCACCATGCCTGCAACGAAGGGCAGCAGGATGTTGCTGAAGACATAGAGGAAAAGCGCGAGCACCGCGGCGCCGGCCAGCCAGAAGAAGATCTGCCGGCGAAAGGCGGAGGACGCAGCTAGATCGGCAGCCGCAGCCTCGATCACTGCCGCCTCTCTCTCAACTGCCGCTTCTCTCTCAGATGTCCGGATTGGAGCTTTCGCCATAGCCGCTCATATGCCTCAGCCAAGCCACGAGATAGGCCGCGGCCGAAGCCACGGTCAAGACCCCGGACAGCAATATGAGGGCCGGCCGCAGCGGGTCGAGGTCAACAGCAAGGGCAAGTTCGCCCAGCACAACCGCCGCCAGCACGATCTGGATGGCGGTGTTGGCCTTCGACACGAAAAGCGGCTTCATCTCGACCGGATGGGCCATGATCGAGGACAACAGCACCGCGCAGACGATCAGAGCATCGCGCGACACCATGGTGACGACCAGCCACAGCGGCAATTGCCCGATGAAGCCCATGACGACGAAGACCGAAACCAGCAGCAGCTTGTCGGCCATCGGATCGAGATAGGCGCCGAGCTCGGACTGCTGGTTGAAACGGCGGGCGATGAAGCCGTCGACGCCATCGGAAATGCCGGCAATGAGGAAACCGGCAAAGGCCCAGTCCCAGCGCGCCTGCAGCATCGCCAGCACGACCGCTGGCACCAGAACAAGGCGCAGGATGGTGATCAGGTTGGGGATGGTCAAATGCGTGCCTGTCGGGTTTGCTGGCTGATAGATGATGGAGACGCAGGGGATCGCAAGGGAGAAGCGCCACACAAAGCAAAGTAGCTGGACGGCGATGCACCGCGACCTAGGCTCACATTGAGATATTCTTCGGTTAGGCCGCAGACGCCTCAAGGATGGAAATGGGTCCTCGGGTCTGAATCACTCGCTCAAGGCGTAGCCCAGCGGCGTCGAACAAGCTTGCATATTGGACCTGCGTCCTCTCCAGGCCGCCAGTGACGGCGAGCATGACCACGTCGATACCCTTGATCTGGTTCGGTTCGTCACCAGGCGGCACGAGGGTCTCGGCCACAAGCACCTTTCCGTTCGGCAACATTGCCTTGCGGCAATTTCGCAGGATCTCCGCGGCACGCCCATCGTCCCAATCGTGAACGACCTTCTTGATGACGTAGACGTCACCGGTGGGAACGCTTTCAAAGAAATCACCTGCGATAAATTCGGTGCGCGGCAGGTCGCCTCCGGTACCCTGGCGTGCTGCCGCGACGCCCGAAGGCAGATCGAAAAGCACGCCGCTCAAATGGGGGTTGCGGGCCAGGATCGCCGAGAGAAGCTGACCATGTCCGCCGCCAACGTCGACGACCCTTGTGAACGGCCCGAAGTCACAAGCTTCGGCAACGGCCTCGTTACTGCCTTGGCTCAAGGCGACCATGGCCCGCTGAAACAAGGCAGCCTGCTCCGGGTGTTCCGACAACCAGTCAAACCTTGGGCTCCCGAACACCTTGTCGAAGGCTGGCTTTCCGGTGCGGACAGAATGCAAGAGCTGCTCGAAGGCAAGATAGGCCTCACTGTTGATCATGCGGACGAAGTCACGAGGACCCGGCTGATCGGAGCGCAGCACGGCGCCAACCTCCGTCAATTCGAAATGACGGGGCAGTACTTCCCTAAATACGCCTTCCGGCGCGAGAAGTCGCATTACACGGTAAAGCGCGTCAGCATCAGACTGAGTGGCGGCCGCTAGTTCATCCACAGACTGCTCGCTGACAGCCAGGAGATCGGGGATGCCGAGTTCGATAATTACGCGCAACGCCTGTGAAACGGCGAATCCAAAGCCTAGCCTCATGATCTGTTGCGACGGATTGAGCATGGCCCTGCCCCCGGATGCCTGATGCGAAGCAACAGAGCACCAACAACAGCCAGACACAAGGATGCAAGGGGTGAAGGCGCAGACGCAGGTATGGGGTTTTGCCTCCGATAAAAAATCAGGGGGATTTCACACAAGCGGCGTTACCGCCGCCGAAAACCCGCTCTCCACGCTTTTTATCGGGGCAAAACTTCGGCATCCCACCGTCATCCTTGCGGGGCGAAGCCGTTCATGCGAAGAGCCCGCAAACGAAACAACGATGAGCAAGCGCCAGAAATGAGCAAGCGCAGGAACGGGCTCACCTATGCTGAGGCCGGCGTCGATATCGATGCTGGCAATCTCATGGTCGAGAAGATCAAGCCACTGGTGCGCGCCACACGCCGGCCGGGTGCCGATGGCGAGATCGGCGGCTTTGGCGGCCTGTTCGACCTCAAGGCGGCCGGTTTTGCCGATCCGGTGCTGGTGGCTGCCAATGACGGCGTCGGCACCAAGCTCAAGATCGCCATCGATGCCGGCAAACACGACACGATCGGCATCGATCTCGTCGCCATGTGCGTCAACGACATCGTCGTGCAAGGAGCGGAACCGCTGTTCTTCCTCGACTATTTTGCCACCGGCAAGCTCGATCCCGACCAGGGTGCCGCGATCGTCGGCGGCATTGCCGAGGGCTGCCGGCAGGCCGGCTGCGCGCTGATCGGCGGCGAGACGGCCGAAATGCCCGGCATGTACCACGGCAAGGACTACGACCTCGCCGGCTTTGCGGTGGGCGCGGCCGAACGCGGGCAACTGCTGCCCACCGACGACATCGTCGAAGGCGATGTACTGCTGGGCCTCGCCTCCTCCGGCCTGCATTCGAACGGATTTTCGCTGGTGCGCCGCATCGTCGCCACCAGCGGGCTGGCATGGAGCGATCCGGCGCCGTTCAACGACGAGGCCACTCTGGCCGAGGCGCTGCTCGAGCCGACCCGCATCTACGTCAAGTCGATCCTCAAGGCCATACGCGGCACGCACGGCATCAAGGCGCTCGCCCACATCACCGGCGGCGGCTTCCCGGAAAACATTCCGCGCGTGCTGCCCAAGGACTTTTCGGCCGAACTCGATCTCGAGGCGATCGACGTCCCGGCGGTGTTCTCGTGGCTGGCCAAGACCGGCGGCGTTGCGCCGGAGGAGATGATGCGCACCTTCAATTGCGGCATCGGCATGATCTTGGCGGTCGCTTCAGGCCAGGCGGCGCAGGTTGCCGCCGTGCTGCAGGAAGCCGGCGAGACGGTGACGCCGATCGGCCGCATCGTGCCGCGCCGCGATGCCGGCGTCATCTATCGGGGCTCGATCGGCCTATGAGCGCGCAGAGGAAACGCACCGTTGTCCTGATTTCTGGGCGCGGCTCCAACATGACAGCGCTGATCGCGGCGGCCAGCGACCCCGCCTTCCCGGCCGAAATCGTCGGCGTCATTTCCGACAAGGCTGACGCCGCCGGCCTCGGCATCGCCAAGGCGCGCGGCATCGCCACACAGGTCATCTCCCGCGCCGACCATGGCAGCAAGCAGGCGCATGACGCGGCGATCGACGCCGCGCTTGCGGTACTCAATGCCGAGATCGTGGCGCTGGCCGGCTATATGCGCATCCTCACCCCAGGCTTCGTCCAGAAATGGCAAGGCCGCATGATCAACATCCACCCTGCCCTGCTACCGGCGTTCAAGGGGCTCGACACGCATGCGCGCGCGCTGGCGGCTGGCATGCGCATACATGGCTGCACGGTGCATTTCGTCACCTCCGAGATGGATGATGGCCCGATCATCGCGCAGGCGGCCGTGCCGGTGATGGTGGGCGACAATGCAGATGCACTGGCTGCCCGTGTGCTGAAGGCCGAGCACCGGCTCTATCCGCTGGCGCTGGGACTGGTCGCCGAAGGCAAGGCGCGCATGGAGGCCGGACGCACCGTGCTTGCCCACTTCGCCGACGATGCAGACAACGGAACCTCGGTGGTGATGGCGCCCGACCCGCTGCGCGAGGAAGCCGATCTCGAGCAGTTGGCGCGCATAACCCCCTGAGCCAAGACATATGGCGATGAAACAGCTTCTCCTGCTTCGCCACGCAAAATCGAGCTGGGACGACCCTGACCTCGGTGATTTCGACCGGCCGCTCGCCCAGCGCGGATTGAAGGCGGCACGATTGATGGCGCGCGAGCTTGTGGCACGCGACTGGCTGCCGGACCTGGCGCTGGTATCGGCGGCGCTGCGAACCCGCGATACGTGGCGGCTGGTGGCGGCGGACTTGCCCGCTCACCCCCGGGTCGCGTTCGCCGATGCGCTCTATGATGCTTCAGCGGCCGATATTCTGAGCCAGATACGTCAGGCCGACGCTTCGAGCGGCAGCTTGCTTGTGGTCGGCCACAATCCGGGCCTGGAGGATTTGGCCAAGCAGCTTGCCGGGCCGGGATCGGAGGCCAAGGCGCGCAAGCGGCTCGAGGAAAAATTCCCGACTGCAGCCCTTGCGCGCTTCATCTTCGAAGGAGATTGGTCTGGCCTGTCCTCCGCCCGCCTGACACATTGTCTGCGGCCGAAAGATCTGGGCTAGGGTGCGAAGACAGATGTGACGGCGGCCTGCCGCGTACCTGCTCGAGACATCAATTGCCCCAGATACCCTGACCCGGTTCGGGCCAACTGGTTGTGGTCTTCTTCTTGGCGTCCGCAGCCTTGAGCTCAGCCATATGCATGGTCTTGACTGAGCCGGTGACGGCACGATCGACGCTGGCAACCGGTGCAACCGGCTGATTGGCCTTGTCTGAGCCATAGTGATCGCTGCCGGCAAAAGCGCTGCCCGTGGCAACGAGGATGATGGTGGCGGCAAGAGCAATCCTGTTCATTTTCAAGTCTCCTTGTTCTTTCCGTTAGGCGGTGTCTTGGGAGGACGGTTCCGCTAAGGACAAGACTTCAGGCAGTCCGGTTTTATTCCTGGACGCTGAACTTTTTTGCCGACTGCGAAGATGGCAGGCCCGGCCCACGCCGCAGTTGGCGTCGATCCTGTTGCGCAAAAACAAGAGCGGCGGGCCAAGCCCACCGCTCTTTGTTGTCGTCCAGGATTGAACGAATTAGCGGCCCCAGATGCCACGGCCAGACGGAGCCGGCACGTTGGCATTGGCGTCAGCCTGCGCCTTTTCGGACTTCAGGATTGAGCCGGTGTGCGTGGTGTCGATGTTGGAAACCGACTGGCTGGCAACCGGCTGGTTGACATCGTTGGAGCCATAGTGGTCGCTGCCGGCAAAAGCGGTGCCCGTGGCGACGAGAATGGCGGCGGCGGTAAGAGCGATCTTGGTCATTTCAAATACTCCTGACTGACGATTGATGGTTCTGGTTTGGGACGGTCGGACAGACGCCGGCTTACCGACCCCAGATGCCCTGGCCGGATTCCGGCTGGTCCGAATTGGGCGTCAGCTTGAAGCCGTGGTACTCGACCGGCTTGCGGATCGAAGCCGTGAAGCTGTGGTCGATTTTACCAGCGGGCACGGCTACGGCCGGCTGGTTGACATTGTCGGAACCATAGTGGTCGCTGCCGGCAAAAGCGGTGCCCGTGGCAACGAGGATGGCGGCGGCGGTAAGAGCGATCTTGGTCATTATCTTAACTTCCAGTAGTTTCTCAGTTCAGTCCGTCTAGTGGCGTGCCCTTGGGAGGAATTTCGCGTCGCTCGGACCACACCGAAATGGGTTTCCTTTGGCCGACTTCCAATCACGAAGATGTTCCTCTGCGCTCCGAATCCAGACCTTCAAACGGGGCCGGGAGTTGAAGTGGTCAAAATTTTCTTTATAAATATCAGATAGTTATAAGATGCGCTCGGCAAGCTGTACGGCCGTTCGCTGAGCCGGCGTTCACCATCTCATCACGGTGCGTCAACATAAATTGAACCGACTGGTTCGATTGTCTGTATCTGCAGGGTCCGGAGTTTCGGTGTGCCAGTTCGAATTGGTGTGAGCCTACGTCCGCCGGAATGACAGCCCGGCACTGCTTTCGGGATTCCAAGCTGTCGCAGGTGGAGGCGGCGGTTGACGGTGTCCGTCAGTCCGCGCATTTGCCTTGCCGATCGATCGATATTATCGCTTGTGCACGATCATCAAACGGACGCGACCTCGCCGTGCTGGTCGAAGGACAGACGGAATTCGGGTGACCTGCTTCCCAGGACAGCGATAGAAATGCGGCTGCTGCTCGTCGAAGACAATCGCGAACTTGCCGACTGGCTGGGCAAGACCTTGCGGCAGGCGAACTATGTCGTCGATATCGTCCATGACGGCGAGGATGTCGAGCACGCGCTGGCCGCCGGCGGCCACGCGCTTGTCATCCTTGACCTGGCATTGCCGCGCATGGGCGGCCTGGAAGTGCTGCGCATGCTGAGGGCGCGCGGCAACTCGGTGCCGGTGATCGTGCTGACCGCCAATGCCAGCCTCGACGGCCGGGTCAAAGGCCTGAACGAAGGCGCCGACGACTATCTGGCGAAACCGTTCCAGATCGAGGAACTGGAGGCGCGCATCCGCGTGCAGCTGCGCCGCGCCAACGACCGCACCGCGCCAGTCGTTGCTTGCGGCGATCTCGTCTTCGACACCAACACAAGGCTGTTTTCACTTGCCGGCGAAACGCTGGCGCTGACCCCGCGCGAGCATGCGGTGCTTGAACAATTGATGGTCAAGGCCGGGCGCACGGTGAGCAAGGCGGCTCTGTCGGCGGCGATATATGATTTCGAGACCGATGCCGACCCCAGCGCCATCGAGATCTATGTGCACCGTGTGCGCAAGAAGCTCGAAGGGTCGCGCGTCCAGATCGCCACCTTGCGTGGCCTCGGCTATCTCTTGCGCCATGAGGAGTAGCAGCCTCCGTTTGCAGCTGTTGGCCTGGGTGGTGTTGCCGCTCGCCGGGCTCGCCACGATCAACCTGTGGACCAGCCACCGCAGCGCGCTGGCGACCGCCGATCTGGTCACCGACCGGATGCTGTTGGGTTCGGCACGCGCGATTGCCGAACAAGTCGCCATAGTGGACGGCGTGCTCGATGCCACGGTGCCGCCGGCGGCGATCGAGATGTTCGATACCGGCGACCGCGACAGCGTCTACTATCGTGTCGAGACGGCCGGCGGGCGGCTGCTGACCGGCTATCCCGACCTGCCCGAGGATCCGAAGCACCCCAGCATGGAAGCGACCTATCGCGACCACGTGCTGCGGCTGCTGACATTCAGTCATGCGGTGGTCGGCGCAGGAGCTGACTCGCCAATATCCGTCACCGTGGGCGTTACGCTGGCCGGACACGATGCGATGGTCAAACAGCTGTGGTTCAGCGCCTTTGCCCAGCAACTGGCGCTGGTGGCGATCGCCGGCATCTTCGTGCTGCTCGGCCTGCGTCGCGGCCTGGCACCGCTGATCCGGCTGCGCGACGCGGTGCAGTCGCCAAGCCGCAGCGACCTCGACCCCGTCGAAGTGCCAGGTGCGCAAACCGAAATCCGGCCGCTGATCGATGCGCTGAACGTCTATATGGAGCGGGTGCGGGCGCAGATGGCGGCGCAGCGCCGCTTCATCGCCAATGCGGCGCACCAGTTGCGCACGCCATTGGCATTGCTGTCGACACAGGCGAGCTATGCACTGCGCGAAAGTGCCGCCGAGGCGCGCCAGGAAGCCCTGGTGGCGCTGCAGGCAAGCTCCGGCAAGCTGGCGCGGCTGGCCGAACAGCTCCTGACCCTGTCGCGCGCCGAGCCGGGCAGCCGGCGGCCGCGCGCCGACCGCGTCGACCTGACCGAAGCCGCTCGGCACGTGTTGGAAACGCATGCGCCGACAGCAATCGATCGCAACATCGATCTCGGCCTCGAGGAGGCCGGACCTGTGCCGGTCATCGGCGACGGCACCATGCTACGCGAGATGATCGTCAACCTTGTCGACAACGCGCTGCGCTACTCCCAGGCCGGCGGCAGCGTCACGCTGAAGCTGGCGGCCGTCGACGGCCAGGCCGTGTTGACGGTCACCGATGACGGGCCCGGCATCCCAGTGGACGAGCGAGACCACGTGTTCGAGCGCTTCTACCGCATTGCCGGCTCCACCGAGGAAGGCAGCGGGCTTGGCCTCGCCATCGTGCGCGAGGTCGTCGAAAATGCCGGCGGCCGCGTCACCCTCGGGGATGGCGCGGCCGGCGGTCTGGTGGTTGAGGTAAGGCTGCCTTTGGCCTGATCGCAGCGGGTCAGACGCGGATCATGTCCCCTGCTCGCTGAACGGCGCCGGCCGCCATTTGACGACGTAGTTCTCGAAGCGAGTGATGATGAACTCCACCACCAGCGCCATCACCGCCAGGATGATCATGGCGGCAAAGACGCCATTGGCGTTGAAAGCACCCTGCGCGGTCGAGATCAGCAGGCCCATGCCTTGCTTGGCGCCGAGGAATTCGCCAACCACCGCGCCGACCAGGGCAAAGCCGAAACTGACATGCAGGCTGGCCAGGATCCAGCTCATCGCCGAGGGAATGATGACGGTGCGGGTGATCTGGAACGGCGAGGCACCAAGGATCTGGGCGTTGGCGATCATTGCCCTGTCGGCCTCGCGAACGCCTTGGAAGGCGTTGGCGAAGACGACGAAGAACACCATCACCACGGCCAGCGCCACCTTGGAGGCCATGCCGAGGCCGAGCGCGATGATGAACACCGAGCCGAGCACGACACGCGGCACCGAATTGGCGATCTTGATGTAGATCGAAAAGACATCGGCGAGCAGCCGGTTGCGGCCAAGGATGATGCCGGCGGCGATACCGCCAACGGCGCCGATGACGAAGCCGAGAAAGGTTTCCTCCAGCGTGACGTAGATCTGTACCCAGAGCGGGCCTTGCGACGTGCCTTCGGTGATCCACACCCAGATCTGCTGCCAGATGCCGGACGGGCTGGCGAAGAAGAACGGGTCGATGATGTTGTAGTCGGCGCCGAGTTCCCACAGGCCGAGGAAGGCGACCAGGATAGCCAAGCGCAACCCGATGACCAACGCATGGCGGCGGTGCAGCCGTGCCCTGGCCCGGCCTTCGGCAACGGCGATGGAGGCATCGCGCACGGCGGCCTGAGAGGTGGTGGCAGAGATGGCGGTCATGGCGGCGTCTCCTCTCAATGGCCGGTCTGCAAGGTGCGGCTCTGGCCGAGCTGCACTTCCTCGCGCAGATCGTTCCAGATCACCTTGGCGATCTCGACGAATTTGGGGTCGTAGCGGATGTCGGCCATGACGCGCGGGCGCGGCAGGTCGATGCGATAGACGCTCTTGACCGTTCCTGGTCCCGCCGTCAGCACATAGACCTTGTCGGCCAGCGCCACCGCCTCCTCGAGGTCATGGGTGACGAAGACGACGGAGGATTTCTGCTCCGACCACAGACCCAGCAGTTCGTCCTGCATGGCGGTGCGCGTCTGCATATCGAGCGCGCTGAACGGCTCGTCCATCAGCAGGATCTTGGGCTGGTTGATGAAGGTCTGGGCGAGCGCGACGCGCTTGCGCATGCCGCCCGAAAGCTGGTGCGGATAGTGCTTTTCGAAGCGGCCGAGGCCGACACGGGCGATCCAGTCGCGCGCCCGCTCATAGGCCTGCGCCTTGGGCGTACCGCGATAGAGCGGGCCGGCAGCGACATTGTCGATGACGCTGCGCCACGGAAACAGCGCGTCAGCCTGGAAGACAAAACCGATGTCGCGGCTGATGTCGATGACCGGGTTGCCCATGACACGGACATTGCCGGTCGTCGGCCGCAGCAGGCCGGTGACGAGATTGAGCGTCGTCGACTTGCCGCAGCCGGTCGGCCCGACCACGCAGGCGAATTCGCCGCGCGCCACCGTCATGGTGAAGTCGCGGATCGCCGTCATCATGTGGCCGTCCGGCGTGACGAAGCGCAGCGTCACGTCGTCGATGGCGATTGCCGCATCGGCTGGCAGCGCGGCCTGAGACAGCTTCTCGGCCGCCATGGGTTGCAGTTGCATGGCATACTCCTGTCGCTATGGGGCAAGGGGCCCGCGACACTGCCGCGGGTCTCTCAAGTGTTTTGGGAACGGCCGCGCTGCTGCCGATGTGAATCAAGCGAACAGCGCAAGCCCTTGTTCTCTGGCGGGCGGCCTGTGGCCCTTCAGCGTGCTGCTATTTGGCGGCGTCGACGAATTCCGTCGTGTAGGTCTTCGACAGGTCGATCTGCTTGCCCTGCAGGCTCTTCGAAAATGTCGAGAGAACCTTGAGCACGGTCGGCGGGCCATCGGCCGGCATGCGGCCGTCGGGCGTGAACATCGCCTTGCCACCGGCCAGGCCCTGCACATAGAGATCCCTGTTGCCGGCATAGTAGTCCTTCGGCATCTTGTCGGCGATCTCCTCGGCCGAATGGCTGGCGATGAACTTCATCGTCATGACGAAGGCATTGGCAAGTTTCTGCGCCTCGTCCTTGTGGCTTTCGAGCCATGCGGACTGGACATAGAAGGAGGCCGCCGGATAGGGCCCGCCCAGCGCTTCCTTGGTCTTTTCAGGGGTACGCATGTCGACCAGGACGCTGGCCTCGCCGGTCTTCAGCAACTGCGCAATGGTCGGCTCGGTGGTCATGCCGGCCTGGATCTGGTCCTGCTTGATGGCGGCGATGAAGGTGTTGCCGGCGCCGACCGGCAGCAGTGTGTAGTCGCCGGGTTTCAAGCCGTTGCGCACGGCAAGGTACTGGGTCAGGAAATCGGTCGAGGAGCCGAGTCCGGTGACGCCTAGCGTGGCGCCCTTGAAGTCGGCTGGCGACTTGATCTCGGGGTGCTTGGCGGAGACAAGCTCGACCTCGCCCGGTGCCTGGCTGAACTGGACGATCGACTGGATGTACTTGCCCTTCGATTGCAGGTCGACGGTATGGTCGTAGAAGCCGACGACGCCCTGCACGGCGCCGGCCAGCAGTTCATTTTCGGCCTCGACGCCGGCGCGCGAATTGACCAGTTCGACATCGAGCCCCTGGTCCTTGAAGTAGCCGAGCTGCTGGGTGAGCATGGCCGGCAGGTAGATCTGCTTTTCCATGCCGCCGACGATGATGGTGATCTTGTCGGCCGCCGATGCCGCCGTGGCGCCCGTGGCGACGATGGCCAGGGTTAGCGCGCGCAAGGCGCACTTCGAGATGAAACCGGTCACGAAACTTCCTCCACTTGGGCGACGCGCCGTGAAGCTGCGCCGCATTCTCCTCCTCGCCGGCCGCTCAAGAACCGGTCATGCGGTGACACCGCGACCCTGTCATGGCACGCCCAAGCTTTCAGCTGGCTTTCAGCCGGCTGACGAAAAGGATCAGCCGGAATGCCGTACCGGGGCGCTCAGTCCCAGCACGTCGCGCATGTCATATTCACCGGGCGGCCGCGCCACCACCCAGAGGGCGGCGGCGATGGCGCCACGGGCGAACATGATGCGGTCGCCGGCCGAATGCGACAGGGTCACGGTCTCGCCCTCGGCGCAAAAGCTGACGCTGTGCTCGCCAACGATGCTGCCAGCACGCATCACCGCAAAGCCGATCTCGCCTATCGGCCGTGCGCCGGTGACGCCATCGCGGACGCGCCTTGCGACCGTCTCCAGTTCGATGCCGCGTCCGCCGGCTGCGGCCTGTCCCAGCATCAGTGCCGTCCCGGACGGCGCATCGATCTTGTGGCGATGGTGCGCCTCGACGATCTCGATATCCCAGTCGTCGGAATCGAGCGCTCGCGCCGCCTGCTCGACCAATCCGATGAGCATGTTGAGCCCGAGTGAAAAGCTGCCGGAGCGGACGATGGCAATGCTTTTCGCGGCATTGGCGATGGTCGCCAACTCAGCGGCATCGAAGCCTGTCGATCCGATGACCAGGGCTGGGCCGCCACGGTCAGCGCAAGATCTTGCCAGATCGGCCGAGGCAACCGGCGTGGTGAAATCGATGACCACGTCGGCCATGGCAAGTGCCTCGTCACGGCTCACCAGCCCGTCGCCGACGATGCCCGGCCGGTGGAAACGGGCGGCGAGCGCCAGCCGGGCATCGGACTGCACGGCGGCCGCCATCTGGCGGCCCATGCGGCCCTGTGCACCCGCGATGGCAATCCTGATCGGCGGTTGGGACATGCGCTATCCCCGCGGCTATTTCCACATGCCGCGCATGTGCGCGCCGATGTCGACGCGCACCTCCGGCCGGGGTGCCCTGCCCTGTGCCGCCTGCGCGGTCGGCCACGAAACCTGCTGGAAGGCAGCGAGGATCGAGGCCGGAATGAAGCGGGTGCGAGAGGCATAGAGGTGGCGGTCGCCGCGCGCCGCCTGGCCATGCGGAAAGAACCGCTGCGGCATGATCACATTGAGATTGTCCTTGGCCCGTGTCATCGCCACGTAGAGCAGCCGGCGCTCTTCCTCGATGTCCTCCTTGGTGCCGACGCCGAGATCGGCCGGGATGCAGCCGTCGACAGTGTTGAGCACGAACACATTCTTCCACTCCTGGCCCTTGGCCGAGTGGATGGTCGACAGGATCAGATAGTCCTCGTCGCGATGCGGCGGTCCGGCCTGGTCGCTGGTGGCGTCCGGCGGATCGAGCGTCAACTCGGTGAGGAAGCGTTCGCGCGAGGCATAGCCCGAGCCGATCTGTTCAAGCTGCAACAGGTCGGCCCGGCGCGTGAGCGCATCCTCGTGGATGCGCTCCAGATGCGGCTCGTACCAGAGCCTGACCTGTTCGAGGTCGGCAGGCCATTTGGCACCGGCCCGCAGGCCGGAATAGAGCGCGACGAAGCCCGGCCAGTCATCCGCCGCGCGTTGCGGCGGGCGCCAGCCGGCCAAGCCCATCGCCTCATCCAGCGCCGTCGACATCGTCTCGACGATCTGAGCGGCGGCCGAAGGCCCGATGCCGGGCATCAGCTGCAGTACGCGGAAGCCGGCGACACGGTCGCGCGGGTTCTCGGCAAAGCGCAGCACCGCCAGCACATCCTTGACGTGGGCGGCATCGAGGAATTTAAGCCCGCCGAACTTGACGAAGGGAATGTTGCGCCGCGTCAGCTCGATCTCCAGCGGACCGCTGTGGTGCGAGGCGCGAAACAGCACCGCCTGCGATTTCAGCGCCGTGCCAGCTTCTCGTTCGGCCAAAATGGTGTCGCAGACGAAATTGGCCTGCTCGACCTCGTCGCGCACGCTCACCAGCCTTGGCTTGTCGGTTGATTTGCGCTCTGACCACAGGTTTTTGGTGAAGCGCTCCGAGGCCTCGCCGATCACCGCATTGGCTGCCGCCAGAATGGTCTCCGTCGAACGATAGTTGCGCTCCAGCATCACCACATCGGCGGCCTGCGCGAACTGCCGGGGAAAATCGAGGATGTTGCGAACTTCGGCGGCGCGAAACGAATAGATCGACTGCGCATCGTCACCGACCACCGTCAGCCCGGCACCGTCGGGTTTGAGCGCCATCAGGATCGAGGCCTGCAGGCGATTGGTGTCCTGGTATTCATCGACCAGCACATGGTCGAAACGTCCACCCAGATGCGCCGCTATTTCAGGTTCGGCCGCCATCTGCGCCCAGTACAGCAACAGGTCGTCGTAATCGAGCACGTTCTGCGCCTGCTTGGCCTCGACATAACCAGCGAACAACTGCTTCAGCTGCTCGGCCCAGCCGGCGCACCAGGGGAAGGCGGACCCCAGCACTTCGCCCAGCGGCGCCTGCGCGTTGACGGCACGCGAGTAAATGGCAAGGCAGGTGCCTTTGGTCGGAAAACGCGCTTCCGTTTTCGAGAAGCCGAGCTCATGCCGGACCAGATTCATCAGGTCGGCGGAATCCTCGCGGTCGTGGATGGTGAAGGCCGGGTCGAGGCCGATCTCCAGCGCATAGTCGCGCAGCAGCCGGGCACCGATGCCGTGAAAGGTGCCGGCCCAGGTCAGCGCATCGGTGATCACCGCCGCGTCGCGGCCCAGCACCTCGCCGGCGATGCGTTCGACGCGCCTGGCCATTTCTGACGCGGCGCGGCGCGAAAAGGTCATCAGCAGGATGCGGCGCGGGTCGGCCCCCTTGACGATCAGATGGGCGACGCGGTGCGCCAGCGTGTTGGTCTTGCCGGAGCCGGCGCCAGCGATGACCAGCAGTGGCCCGGCGACCTGTCCGTCGCCATGCTCGACGGCCTGACGCTGGGCGTCGTTCAGCCGGGCGAGATAGGCAGGCTGGAGGGTCGGTTCCCGGAAGGTCGAATCAGGGGTGGCGAGGTTCATCGCCCATCAAGCATCGTTTCTGCTTTGTTCGCAATGTCGATGCGACGATGTATTGACGCATGTGGAGGATCACCTAACGCTGCGGATCGATCCCCATCGCCACTGACTGCCGGCGCAAGGTCTCACGATCATATTGCGACGGCGGCACCAGCAGCGGGTCGATTGTATCGGGCACGTCCTCGACCATCTTCCTGGTGATGCGATAAGTGACATAGGCCAAAGCGCCGGCCAAAAGCAGACGGATCATAGTTGCAATCCTCCATTGGAACAGGACCAACCGAGGAGACGGCATTTGGTTCCTCCCGCCGACCGTCTTGACTGGGCGTCAAAAGATCGAGGGCGGCGATAGATCCGCTAACGCACACATTTCTCCGGTATTTCGGTGATGCATTCCTCGAGACGCTGGAGGCGGAACTTCGCATTGCGAAGTTCGTGCCCTGCCTCGTGCCGCTTGTGGCGCCCCTGGGCTGACGTCGCCATCAGATCGCGCTCCAGTTCGGCGATGCGCGCACGCAGCTGCCGAGCCTCGTCCTGACGCAACGCCTTGATCCATCCACGCCCGCGCATCGATCTTCCTGCCAGCCACCCCAAAGGCATGCCAAATTTATGACCGAAAGACGCTAATTTCCGGCAAGCCCAAAGGCTCCAAATTTAACTTTCGCTAATTTAGCATCAGCAAAGAGAGGGCTAGGGAAGAAGGCCGGCGCCGCTTGGGAGGAGGATGAAGCGCCGGCCAAGCGGATAATAGGTCCGCCGCAGAGCAGAGGCTAGCTGAGTCTTTCCCTGGCGTCATCGGGTGATTGTCTTCGTTAAAAGCGTACCGATTGACGCCAGTTGCGGGTCGCGGGCCCGTTACACGCGCGTCTTGACCATCATTCCGGCAATTTCCTTGAGGAGTTTTGCCGCCACGATGGCGGTCAGGTTGGCGATGTCGCGAGGCGGGTTTAATTCAACGATATCAGCCGCCACAATCGGCTGGTTGACCGATTGAATCAGGTTGATGACCTGACGCGAGGTCAAACCTCCGGGTTCGCGGTGCGAGACACCTGGCGCAAAAGCCGGGTCGAGCCCATCGAGGTCCATCGAGATATAGACCGGCGTCTTGAGATCGAGTTGCAGATTGTCGCTGAACCGCGCCGCCTCGATCACCTCGACACCGAACCGCTTGAACTGGTCGCGATGATGGTCGTTGACGGTCCGCAACCCGACCTGGATGAGGCGGTCGGCAAGCCGCTCTTCCATGATGCGGGCGAAGGGCGAGGTGTGGGAGCGCGGATTGCCTTGATAGGCATCATACATGTCGGGGTGCGCGTCGATGTGCAGAATGGTCAGGCTGGGATGTCGCCGGCGCACCGCGCGCAGTATCGGCCAGGAGATGGCGTGGTCGCCGCCGAGGCAGATCAACGGATCGCCCGGCTCCAAGGCTCGTCCAACCTCGCTTTCGATCAGGTCCCATGGATCGGTGGCGGCGTCGAAGCGGACGTCGCCATGATCGACAAGCCTGTCGGTCAGATCGAAACCAGTTTCGCTCCACATGCTGTAGGCATCGGAGAACAATTCAGGACGGACATGGGCGGGCGCTTGCGCCGGGCTTTTAAGGAAGGACGAGTTGTCGTCGTGGGGAATTCCCAGAAGTGAAACCCTGGTCATCAGCGTCCGATCTCCGGCAGTGAGTCCAACAAGAATTGGGGGAGTTCAACAAAGGACTGGGAGAGATCAATAATCTCGGGAGTTGGCTGTCGATAGCGATGGTGTTTGGGCCAGCGGCGAGCGCAGCCTGGCAATCAAGCCGCGATCATCTTTCCGCGTCGCCGCTCAGTCGTTGCCTGACCAGGGCGACTTGAAAATTCGTGCCGAACAGCAGCCCGTCATCGTTGAAGTCGTAGCTGGAATTGTGCAGCGGCGCCGACGTCTCGCCATTGCCGAGGAAGACGAAACAGCCCGGCACATGATCGAGGAAGCGGGCGAAATCCTCCGAGGCGGTCATCGGCTCGCGGGCGACGGCGATGTTGGCGGGCTCGAAAACGCTTCCGGCGGCGGCAAACGCCGCATCGACCAGTTCGGCATCATTGCGCAGCGGCACGAACTCGCGGCTGTAATTGACCTCGGCGCTGACATTGTAGGCAGCTGCGGTGCCTTCGGCGATGATGCGCATCTGCCGCTCGATCTCGGCGCTGACCTCGGGGCGGAAGCTGCGCGCATCGCCGAGGATGCGGGCAAGACCGGGCAGTGCGTTGCGAGTGCCGTCAGTGATCAGCTCGGTCACCGAAACCACCGAGATGTCGGCCGGGCTCAACCGGCGCGAGACGATGGTTTGCAGATTGGTGACCAGCGCGCAGGCGGCGACCAGCGTTTCATTACCTGAATGCGGGCGCGCGGCATGGCCGCCGAGCCCTTTCAGCACGATCTCGAAATTGTCCTCGGCCGACATGATCGGACCAGCGCGTGTCTCGAAATGCCCGATGGGCAGGCCGGGCATGTTGTGCAGGCCAAAGATCTCGTCAAAGGGGAAGCGCTGCATCAAACCATCGTCGAGCATGGAGAGTGCGCCCTTGCCCCATTCCTCGGCTGGCTGGAAGATGAAGCGCACGATGCCGTCGAAACCGCCCTCACCGGCCAGCAGTTTTGCCGCGCCGAGCAGCATCGTGGTGTGGCCGTCATGGCCGCAGGCATGCATGATGCCGGGATTGCCGGAACGGTAGGGCGCGGCTGACTGCTCGGTGATGCGCAGCGCATCCATGTCGGCCCTCAGCGCAATCGCCCGGTTGCCGCTGCCGCGCTTCAGCGTGCCGACGACGCCGGTGCCGCCGACGCCTTCGGCGACATCGTCCAACCCGAATTCGCGCAGCTTGGCGGCGACAAAGGCCGCGGTGCGCTTTTCCTCGAAGCCGAACTCCGGATGCGCGTGTAAATCGCGCCGCCAGAAAATCATCTCCTGCTTCAGCGCGTCACGATCGAGTTCGGACATTTCTTCTGCCCCTCCTCACCTACTTTGCAAGCTCTATGACCACATCAAGCAGGATGTTGGCGCCGGCAACAAGCTCGGCATCTTCGGTGTGCTCGCGCGGATTGTGGCTGATGCCGCCGGCACTCGGCACGAAGATCATCGCTGCCGGCGCAATGCGCGCGATCATCTGTGCATCGTGGCCGGCGCCGGACGTCATGCGTCTAACGCCAAGGCCGCGGTTTTTCGCGGCGGCCTCGATCAGTTCGACGATGTGGATGTCGAACATCACCGGCTCGAAGCGGGCCAGCCGCTCGACCGAGATCGTCACGCCTTCGGCGGCCGCAAGCTGCTCGAGATAGGCAGCAAGTGCGGCTTCCTCCGCCCGCAGGCGCTGCTCGTCGGGATCGCGCAGATCGACGGTGAAGATGGCTCGGGAGGGAATGACGTTGATGGCATTCGGCTCGAAGCGCATCGTACCGACGGTGGCGACCGTCGGCATGTTCGAGCCCTTGGCCCTATCGTGCAGGAAGGTGATGACCCTGGCGGCAGCGTGGCCGGCATCGCTGCGCATCGACATCGGCGTGGTGCCGGCATGGTTGGCGACACCGTCGATGGTGATGCGTTGCCAGGAGATGCCTAGCAGATTTTCGACCGCGCCGATCGGCACGTCTTCACGCTCCAGCACCGGCCCTTGCTCGATATGCAGTTCCAGATAGGCGTGCGGCTTAAGGAAGCCGGGCTCCTGGTCGCCGGCATAGCCGATGCGGGCAAGCTCCTGTCCAAGCACACTGCCATCGGTGCCGACCGCGGCCAGCACCGTATCAGCATCGATGCCGCCGGCATGGACCAGTGACCCCATCATGTCGGGGGTATAGCGCACGCCTTCCTCGTTGGTGAAGGCGGCGACCGCGACCGGGCGCGATGGCGAAAAGCCTGATGCCTTGAGCGTCTCGATCACCTCCAGCCCGGCAAGCACGCCGTAGCAGCCATCATAGATGCCGGCATCGATGACGGTGTCGATGTGCGAACCGATGAGTAGCGGCGCCTGCCCTGCATTGTCCGCGCTTTGCCAGATGCCGAAAATATTGCCGACCCGGTCGACGGCGATATCGAGCCCAGCCTGCCTGAGCCAGCCGACCAACAGGTCGCGGCCGAGCCGGTCGGCATCGGAGGCGGCAAGGCGCACCAGCTTGCCCTCGCCGTCGCGACCAACGGCGCCCAGTTCGCGGATGCGGCCAAGCAGGCGCAGCGCGTCGACCCCGATCACAACGCTGCTCCTGCAAGCATCTTGCCGGCCAGCACATCGGCCGCGCTCATACCAACCAGTTCGGCGTAACGATGCGGGTCGGTGGCGCCTTCGGTGTTGATCACCAGCACTCGCGATTGGCGGTCGAGTCCGAGACTGGCCTGGTTGTCGGCCACTGCCCGGATCAGCCCGGCCAGGCCGACGCCGCCGCTTTCGCCGGCGACGATCACCGGATCGCCTGCGCTTGGCCGCGCCAGCCGGCGCATCACCGCGATGGCCTCGTCCTCATCCAGCGTCATGAAGGCATCGGCGGCGCGCGCCAGCACGCGCCAGGCGATCGGAGAGGCTTCGTAGCATTCGAGCATGGCCATCAAGGTCGGCTGGTCATGCGCGACCTTGACCGGGCGCCCGGCCTGGGCGGCTGCAAAAACACAAGCGGCACGCGCCGGCTCGACCACGATAAACGCCGGTCTGGCGTCACCGAGCACGATGGCCAGATGGCCTGCCACCGCGGCGGCAATGCCGCCGACACCGGCCTGCACGAAGACATGGGTCGGTGGCTCGCGGAGCTGGCGCAGCGCTTCGCGCACGATCGCCGTATAGCCCTGCATGACGAGGCCGGGGATGCGCTCATAGCCCGGCCACGAGGTGTCGGAGACCACGGTCCAGCCGTTCTCATCCGAAACCCGAGCGGCTTGCCTGACCGAGTCGTCATAAGTGCCGTCGACACGGATCATCTCGGCGCCATAGCGGGCGATCGCCGCGATACGCTCCTCGCTGACGCCGGCATGGACGAAGATCGCCGCACGCGCACCGACCAGTTGCGCACCTTGCGCGACCGAGCGGCCGTGATTGCCGTCGGTCGCACAGGCAACCGTCATTGTCGCGGCGACCGCCCGCACATCCGGCTGATCGAGATCGGCCACGTCGACGGGCCGGCCAAGCGACCGGCTGGCCTCTTCCAGCATCAGGCGGAAGACAGCATAGGCGCCACCCAGTGCCTTGAAGCTGCCAAGGCCGAGGCGAAACCCCTCATCCTTGACATGCAACGCACCGAGGCCGAGTTCGGCAGCGAGCGCCGGCAGCGCATGCAATGGCGTTTCCCTGTGATTGTCGCGACGGGCAAGGAAGCGCTCGACCGTGTCGGCCCCGGCAACCCCCAGGGTTTCGGCATCGGCATGGTCGAGCGGCCGGCGGTGCAAGGCATTGTGATTGAGCAGGAACACTGGCGGCCCTCCTTGGCGTCCAGCGAGAACATATTGCATGACCGATGCAAAGGGCGCTGTAATATAGCCCTTGAATTGCAAGTTTGTTTCGTCAGGGACGTGTCTATTGCCTGAATCGCCGCCTCCACTCGACAGTTTCGATCTCGCCATCCTTGCCATCCTGCAGCGGGACAACACCACGCCGCAGCGGCTGATCGGCGAAGCGGTGAACCTGTCGGCGCCGGCAGTGCAGCGCCGCATCAAGCGCATGGAACAGAGCGGCGTCATTGCCGGCAATGTCGCCGTCCTCGAGCCGGCGGCGGTCGGCCAACCCATCACCCTCTTCGTCGAGGTGGAGCTCGAGAGCGAACGCGCCGAGCTCATCGACGCGGCCAAGCGGCAATTCTCGGCCGCGCCGGAAGTGCAGCAATGCTACTACGTCACCGGCGAGGCCGACTTCATCCTCGTCATCACCGTGGCCGACATGGGCGCCTATGAGGCGCTGACGCGAAAACTGTTCTTCGACAGCAACAATGTGCGGAAGTTCCGCACCTTCGTTGCGATGGACCGCGTCAAGGTCGGGCTGACGGTGCCCTTGCCCGGATGAGAATTGCTGGCCCTCGCCTGCCCGCCATGTTTCTGACATTCTCGGCGTCACGAATTCGGCGGCGGAGGCGCGGTTGGACGACATCACTTCAGTTGCAATCATCGGTGCCGGGCCGGCAGGCCTGGCCATTGCTGCATGCCTGCGACAGACGGGGGTCGACTTCGTCGTCCTCGAAAAAGAGGAGCAGACCGCACCCGCCTGGCGACGCCACTATGAGCGCGTCCACCTGCACACGACCAAACGCTATTCCTCGCTGCCCTTCGTGCCCTTTCCCAAGAATTATCCGCGCTACGTGCCGCGCGATCTCTTCGCTGACTATCTCGATGCCTACGCGCAACGCTTCGATCTGCGGCCCCGATTTGGAGAGACGGTGCGGGCGGTTACCCGGCAAGGTAGAAGCTGGCATGTCGAAGCGACATCCGGCATCGTGCATGCCTCCCACGTGGTGATCGCATCGGGTAACAACGCCGAGCCACTGATGCCCGGATTTGCCGGCGCCGATGCCTTCAGGGGTAAGAGGCTGCATAGCGCCGACTATCTCAACGCCACGCCTTTTGCCGGCCAATCGGTGCTGATCATCGGCATGGGCAACACCGGCGCTGAGATTGCGCTCGATCTGGTGGAAGGCGGCGCGCGACCAACGATTTCGGTGCGCGGCGGCGTTCATATCGTGCCGCGCGAGCTGCTTGGCGTGCCCATCCAGATGATCGGCATGGCGGCGCGCCTGATGCCGCAACGCATCAATGATGCGCTATTCCCTATCATTCTCGATCTGGCGCTCGGCCGGCTGGAGAAATTTGGGCTCAAGCGGCCGAGCCAAGGAATGTTGCAGCAGATCGCCGTGGCGTCGCGCATCCCGGTGATCGATGTCGGCACGGTCCGCAAGATCCGCGAAGGCGCGATCAAGGTCGCACCCGACATTGCCGAGATCACCGAACAGGGCGCCCGTTTTGCCGATGGCAAGCAGAGCGAGTTCGATGCGATCATCTTCGCCACGGGCTTCCGGCCGGGCTTTGCCAGATTGCTGGCCCCCGACGTCCAGCCGGGCCGCAGCGGCGTCAACGCGCGGGCTTCAGAGCTCGGCCTTTATCTCATCGGCTTTCACAATCCAGTCACTGGATTGCTGCGCGAAATCTCGATCGAGGCAGAGCAGATCGCTGACGACATCCGCCTGCGACGAGACCGAAAAAAGGCGGCCGAAATCCTGCCGGTATAATTTGGCGCGAACGAGCGGAGTTCTCTTCAGCCTCGGCTTGCCGCGCGCAGCCAGACCTTGTTGTCGTGGAATGCTGCACCGCCATAGGGTGCTGGCGCATCGGCGCCGGTCAGCACATTGATGCCCTCACCGCGTTCATGCGCGCTGTTTGGCCAGATGCCCTCAGCGATGACGACGCCGCGCTTGATGCCGTTGAACAGTTTTGCGTGCAGCACCACTTCACCGCGCTGGTTGCCGACCTCGACGCGGTCGCCGTCGGCAAGCCCATGGGCCGCCGCATCGTCGGGATGCAAAAGCAGTTCCGGCCGCACTTCCCTGGCCTTCGACACCGGTGTTTCCGAGAAGGTCGAATTGAGGAAGTTGCGCGCCGGCGATGTCGTCAGCCGGAACGGGTGTGCTGCGTCGGCGACCTCGATCAGGTCGACATGGTCGGGGAATTCCGGCAACCGCTCCACCGGCCCGAACAGACCCATGCTCTTCGGCGGCCGGTTGGGGGCCGCCTGCCCGGTCCAGTCGGCGCGGAAGCGGAATTTTCCGTCCGCATGGCCAAATCCCTTGATGAAATGCGCGGTGTCGAAATCCGGCTGCAGGTCGACCCACTTGTCTTCCTTCAAGCTGTCGAAGCTGCCCAGCCCGCGCTTGCCAAGGATGATGTCGATATGCTGCTGCTCGGTCAGGCCGAAGCCTGGACGGTCGGCGACGCCGAGGCGCTGCGCCAGTTCCTCGATGACGAAATGGTTGGTGCGTGGCCCTTCCGGCGGGTCGATCAACTTGGGGCCGAGCGTGATGTGCTGGTTGCCGCCGCCCTTGTAGATGTCGTCGTGTTCGAGGAACATCGTCGCCGGCAGCACGACATCGGCAAGTTTGGCGGTGTCGGTCATGAACTGCTCGTGGACGCAGGTGAACAGGTCGTCGCGCAGAAACCCCTGCTTCACCAGCCGCTGTTCGGGCGCGACATTGGCCGGGTTGGTGTTCTGGATCAGCATCGCCGTCACCGGCGGGCCGCCATAGAGCGCATCGCTGGCCCCGGTCAGCACCGGGCCGATGCGCGAATGGTCGAGATAGCGAATATTGGGATCGCGCATCTTCGTGCCTTCCAGCACATCCTGGTTGAGCTTGAAGATGCCGGAATTGGAATGGAAGGCGCCGCCGCCCTCATATTGCCAGCAGCCGGTGACCGCGGCGATAGAGGCGGCCGCGTGCATGTTGACCGAGCCGTTGCGCTGGCGCGCAAAGCCATAGCCGAGACGGAAATAGGTCTTCTTGGTCGTGCCGACGAGGCGGACGAAAGCCTCGATCTCGGCGACCGTCAGGCCGGTAATGCCAGCGGCCCATTCCGGCGTGCGCGTCCGTAGATGCTCTTCCAGTCCCTTGGGGTCGTCGGTGTATTTTTCGAGATAGGCGCGGTCGGCCATGTCTTCCTTGAACAGGATATGCATGACCGCGCAGGCCAGCGCGCCATCGGTGCCGGGGTTCAGCACCAGGCCGAGATCGGCCTGCTTCATCGTCGCGTTCTCATAGACGTCGATGACGACGATCCTGGCCCCGCGCTCCTTGCGCGCCTTGATGGCGTGGGTCATGACGTTGACCTGGGTGACCACCGCATTGGTGCCCCAGATCACCACGCAGTCGGACTTCGCCATCTCGCGCGGATCGGGCCCGCGCAGGGCGCCGGCTCCCATCATCCAGCCGGTCCAGGCCAGATTGGTGCAGATCGAACCGAAAAAGCCGGAGTACTTCTTGGCGTGACGCAGCCGGTCGATGCCGTCGCGCTGCACCAGCCCCATCGTGCCGGCGTAGTAATAGGGCCAGACCGCCTCCGAGCCGTATTTGGCTTCGGCCGCGTTAAACTTTTCGGCGACAAGATCGAGTGCTGCTTCCCAGCTCGCCTCCATCCAGAGGCCGTCACCCTTGGCACCGGCCCGGACAAGCGGCTTCAGCAAACGATCGGGATGATGGACGCGGTCGGCATAGCGGGCGACCTTGGCGCAGATGACGCCTGCCGTATAGCTGTTGGCCTTGGCCCCATGGACGCGGCCGATGCGGTTGCCATCAAGCAACTCGACCTCGAGCGCGCAGGTCGACGGGCAATCATGCGGACAGGCCGAATGGCCGATTCTGAGCTTCGTGTGCTGGTTCATGGCACTTGTCTAACGGCTTTCAGGCGCGGCGTGTAGGGCCAGCTACACCCCGTCAGCTCGCTTCAAGAGCGCATTGTAGGCGCCGCATTTGGGGCAATGCAAATGGCGCTCGACATGCGCGGCCCCTGCCCCGGCGTCGACGACAACCAGATTGCCTTCTCCGCATTCGGGGCATTTTACGATGGCCCCTGGATTGATCGCCAAAACCTTCGCAGCCCCAATCCAAGATTCCTTCGACATACCTACTCCGCCGTGCCTTCCTCGTATTCGGCCGACATGGTCAGCCATTTTTCCTCGTGGCCGGCCAGCGTCTGGGCGAGTTGCGAGCGCTCCTTGGCCAGCCGGGTCGCCGTCGAGGGATCCTTCTCGTAGACGGCCGGATTGGACAGCTCGTCCTCGATGCCGTCGATGCGCTTGCGGATGCGGTCCATCAGCGCTTCGGTGGCGCGGATTTCCTTGGCCAGCGGCTCGAAGGCGGCGCGGCGCGCAGCCGCATCGCGGCGGCGGTCGGCCTTTGATGCCTTGTCCGCCTCGCGCTTGCCACGGCGGTCGCCCGACACACCGGTGACCAGCGTCTTGTAGTCTTCGAGGTCGCCGTCATACGGATTGACCGCGCCGTCCTTGACCAGCCACAGCCGGTCGGCGGTCGCCTCCAGCAGATGGCGATCATGCGAGATCAGGATCACCGCGCCGGGAAATTCGTTCAGCGCATGGATCAGCGATTCACGGCTGTCGATGTCGAGATGGTTGGTCGGCTCGTCGAGGATGAACAGGTTCGGGCCCTCGAAAGCCGACAGACCCATCAACAGCCGCGCCTTCTCGCCGCCCGACAGATCCTTGGCGGCGGTGTTCATCTTCTCGGTGGTGAGGCCGAACTGGGCGACGCGGCCGCGCACCTTCGATTCCGGCGCCTCCGGCATCAGCCGGCGGACATGCTCGTAGGCGTTTTCGCCGGGCCGGAGATCGTCGAGCTGATGCTGGGCGAAGATCGCCACCTTCAGCCCGGGCGCCACCGTCATCGTGCCGGTCTCCTGCTTGAGCCGGCCGGACAGCAATTTGGCGAAGGTCGACTTGCCGTTGCCGTTGGCGCCAAGCAGCGCGATGCGGTCGTCGGCGTCGATGCGCAGCGTCATCTTCTTCAGGATCGGCTGCCCCTCGGTGTAGCCGACATTGACGTTGTTCAGCGCCACGATCGGCGAGGCCACCGTCTTGACCGGTTCCGGGAAGGAGAATGGCCGCACCGTATCGTTCACGATTGCGGCGATCGGCTTCATCCTTTCCAGCGCCTTGATGCGCGACTGCGCCTGTCTCGCCTTGGAGGCCTTGGCGCGGAAGCGCTCGACGAAGGATTCCATATGCTTGCGGGCGGCTTCCTGCTTGACCCGGCCCTTCTCCTGCAACTCCTTCTGCTCGGTATACTGGCGCTCGAACTGGTCGTAGCCGCCACGCCAGAAGGTCAGCTTCTTCTGGTCGAGATGAACGATCGAGTTGACGGCGCGGTTGAGCAAATCGCGGTCGTGCGAGATCAGAAGCACGGTGTGCGGATATTTCGACACGTAGTTTTCCAGCCACAGCGTGCCTTCGAGGTCGAGATAGTTGGTCGGCTCGTCGAGCAGCAGAAGGTCGGGCTCGGCAAACAGCACGGCCGCAAGCGCCACGCGCATGCGCCAGCCGCCGGAGAAGGACGAGGCCGGACGGCGCTGCGCCGCATCGTCGAAGCCGAGACCGGCGAGGATGGTGGCCGCGCGAGACTCAGCAGAATGGGCGTCAATGTCAGCCAGCCGCATGTGGATGTCGGCGATGCGGTGCGGGTCCGTTGCGGTCTTTTCCTCTTCGAGGAGTGCCGTCCGCTCGAGATCGGCTTTGAGCACGATCTCGATCAGCGGGTCCTCGGTGCCTGGCGCTTCCTGCGCCACCTGGCCGATGCGCGTGTTCTTGGGCAGGCTGATCGAGCCGGTCTCGGAGGCAAGGTCACCGGTGATGGCCTTGAACAGCGTCGTCTTGCCGGTGCCGTTGCGACCGACAAGGCCGGCCTTCGTGCCGGCCGGCAAGGTCAGCGACGCATGGTCGAGAAGCAGGCGTCCGGCCATGCGGAGCGAAAGGTCATTTATGATCAGCATGGCCGCGCTTTTGCACCGGACATCAACGCTTCGCAAGACCTTGCGGGCCAGTTGGCCGCACAAGGCCTGAAAACGACGCCCGCGAGGGCGCCGTCAAAGCAGCCGATCAGCGGCTTGCCTACCCGGCCAGGCAGCTTTCAGGTAGCGGCCTTGCGCTTCGTCGCCTTGGCCACGGCGGCAGGCGCTGCTGCCGGTTTGCGGCCAAGTCCTGTCGACTTCGCCAGCGCCGACCGCGTCGCCGAATAGTTTGGCGCAACCATCGGATAGTCCGGCGGCAGACCCCATTTGGCCCGGTAGTCGTCCGGGCTCAGGCCGTAATCCGTCCTGAGGTGTCGCTTGAGCGACTTGAACTTCTTTCCGTCCTCAAGGCAGATGATGTAGTCGGGAAACACCGACTTCTTCGGGTTCACAGCCGGAACCAGGGTCGGGCTTTCCACGACAGGCGCACCAGCCAGCTTGCGAACCGAAGCGCTGACGCTGGCAATCAACTCAGGCAAGCCGGAAGCCGGAAGCGGATTGTTGCCGATATAGGCCGAGACAATATCGGCCGTCAGTTCGATAACGGTCTTATCATCGATATTTGACAATTCTTTCACCCTATTTGCGACAAAGTCATCCACCCCAGCGAAGACTTATGTCGATGTATCTCTTTAAGGCGCCCCCCAACGGACTACGAAATCTCAAAAAGGAATTAAGACTCGCAACAAGTATTTTTCATGGGAAATCGACGTCGCGCAAATTAGAAAATCTAATACTTGGAACTAGCAGACTTCGCAGCATGGCCGTCGGCCAATATCTCTAGAATGCGCTTCCAACGGGCGCAACGCCCGAAATCCTTCTGTTCTATCGCCTTTTCGGCCTTCATCGCGGCGTAAAGCGGCGCCTCGGCGCCGAATTCCTTGATCAGCCAATACGCTTCCTGCCTGGCGAGACGTTCATTTTCGTCAAACATGGTTTTCCGCCTCCGAACGCTCCAAGCCGACCGCAATACAACTGCCGATGACGAGGACAGCTCCGACAATGGCCGTCAACGTCAGCGTTTCGCCGGACAAGGTCAGCAGCAGCGTCGAAGCGATCGGCGTGAGATAGGCGACGACCGCGACCTTGCCGCTGCCTTCCAGCTTCAAGGCGCGCGACCAGAAGTAGTAGCCCAACCCCATCGGACCAGCGCCGAGATAGAGGCCGAGAACCAGGTCCGTGCCGACGGGCCAGGCGAAACCGTCGCGAGCGCACCACAAAAACGTCAAGGCGACACCGATCAGCGACGATGGCAGCAACAGACGATCCGGCGAGGTGGCAACCCGTCCCACCATGACCGAATAGAAGGCCATGCACAGTGCGGACCCGAATGCGGCGAGATAACCGACGAGATCGCCCTGGAGCCAGGATTGGTTACGCCCTCCCGAAATGACGAGTGCAACGCCGATGAAGCCCACGACCGCAGCGCCGCCCAGCAATGCCGGACGCCGCGGGCTCTCTAAAGCGATGACCGCCGCCGCGACCATCAACGGCCAGGTGTAGGCCACCAGATTGGCCTCGATCACCGGCATCGAGGCGAAGGCGATGTATTGCAGCACCATGGTGCCGACCAGACCGATGAAGCCTACCGCGAGAGGCACGAGCGCCGCCCTCGCCGCGACTGGCGCGGCACTTTCCCTGCTCATCAACCGGATGGCTGCGAAGACGAGTGCTGCTCCTGTGAATTGCAGGAACTGCACCTGCGACACCGGATGACTGGCCAGCAGGGATTTGCCGACCAGCGCATTGGTCGACCACAACGCCACCGCGCCGGCAGCGAAGACCAGCGCGGATATCGAGCCTGATCCATTCCGAAAGAAACCGTATGGGGCTCTATCTCTGTCTTCGACCATGATCCTGTCCGAAAACCGGTTCCCACTTTTCGGGATCATGGTTCACTACCATGATTCCCTGGCTCCGCCCGGAACCACTGCTTCAGGCGACACCGGAACGGGACGCTCTTCCTCGAACCGGCGATAGGCCGGCAACTGGTTGGTCCAGACGTCTTCGGCCAACTCGTTGACCCATTCGCGGTCATGGTCGTTGTCGGCAGCGAGATAGAACATGCGGTTGTCGTCGACATAGGGCTTGGCCACCGAGCGCTGGTTGAGCACCAGCGTGACGCGCTCGCCGAATCGGATCGGCGCGGTGCGGTGCAGGACGCCGAGAAACTGCCCAAGCGTCGCGTAGTTCATCTTGTGATCGATGCGCATGACACGGTTGCGTGGGATCTCGCGGCCGGATTCGAGGATGGCGCGGCCGGTTTCCGAGTCGTCGCAATAGATTTCGAGGTGGCCGCCGACCAGCGGATTGCTGATCGACAGCGGTATGAGCTCGGTGACCGGAACGCCATCGCAATGCCATTCCACGGCGCCGTCCTTGGGATTCATGAAGGTCACTGTCGAGCCAACGATCGATAGCGGATAGGGCTCCAGCTTGGTGCCCATCATGTCGGACAGCCGCTCCAGCCGCAGCTTGTCATGCAGCAACTCCTTGATCTCGGGGATGAAACGGTCGGCGCCGGTGATGAAGGTCAAGTCGAGGTGCTTGTGCACGGCATGGCTGGCCTTGAGCTTCAGTGCAGCCTCCTCGATTGCGGCAAGCAGTGCCGGGTCATAGCCGTGCAGATATTGCGCGACGCCGAAAGTCGACACTTTCCAGGCGGTTTCGTGGCCGATGATGGCTTCGCGGCTCATCGCATAACGCAGTTCGGGAATGGTATGGGCGTTCATTGTACTTCTCCAGGATGGGGGCAACACTTGATAAACAGTCGATTAATTCACCCACCCCTGTAAAATTAGGAATGCTAGTGCTAGCGTAAGCCCAGCTTAAGGTCGAAACCGTGCGTCTGCTCAGTCAGGTCAACCTCAACTCGCTAAAAATCGTGGAGAGTGCTGCGAGGCATAGGAATTTCACGCGCGCCGGTGAAGAACAGTTCATCACCGCTTCCGCGGTCAGCCAGCGCGTCAAAAGCCTGGAGGACCAGCTTCGCTTCAAGATCTTCCTGCGTGGCGGCAATGCGGTCTCGCTGACGCCGGAAGGCGAGACCTATGTCTCGCGGGTTCGCGAGGCGCTGGAGCGGATCGTTGCCGCCAGCATGGAAGCGACCGGGCAATCGCAGGAGCATGTGTTGAAGATTTCAGTGTTGCCGACCTTTGCCGCGCGCTGGCTGTTTCCGCGCCTGCCGCTGTTCCAAAGGCAATACCCGGACATCGAGATGCGCGTCTCGACCTCCTACGCAACGCATGAATTCTCGACATCGGACTTCGATGTCGAGATCCGCTACGGCGACGGCCGCTTCCCCGAACTCAGCGCTGACCTTCTTTTCAAGGAGGACCTGACGCCGGTGTGCAGCAGGAAACTCTTCCATGAAATACTTGGCAACAAGCCGCTGTCGAAGGTGAAGCCCGAAGATCTGCGCCACTTCACGCTGCTGCATTCCGACACCTGCACCCAGAACTGGCAATCTTGGCTCGACTTCGCCGGCGCCGGCTCCGTGCTCCACGAGACCAAGAGCATCTATTTCGATTCTTGCATGATGTCCTACGAGGCGGCCGCTGCCGGATTGGGATTTGCCGTGGCCAATCGTGCCTATATGGCCAGCGATATCCGTGCAGAAAGGCTGGTGGCTCCATTCGCGGTGCACCACCCGAACACGGCGGGGTGGTATTTCGTCTGTCCCGACAAGACGCTGCCCGCGCGCAAGGTGTCCCTGTTCAAGCAGTGGATCGCGGCGGAAGCCGCCTTGACGCAGAGCCAGTTGGACGCCGAGATCGGCGGCTGATTTTCCGCCTGCGATATCCTTGGATCAGGCGAAAGCCCTGCCCTCCTCGGTGCGCTGGAAGAGCATCAGGTCCAACCCCAGGCTTGGCCGTCCCAGGATGGTCAGAATCGTATGCGCCTGGCCGCGGTGATGGGTCTGGTGGTTGAAGACATGATCCAGCGCCGGCGCCAGCCTTTGCGACACCGTGCGCATGTCCGAGACAGTCATGTAGGTGAAGCGGCCCGTCAACGCCTTGTCGCCGAGGCCGCCGACCCAATCGATGATCCTCCTGTCCTCGGCTTCACGCGCCATCCGCAGGCCGGGCAAGGCCCGGTGCAGGATGGCGTCCAGCGTCGTCGGCGCATCGCCCTCGCCGGTGAAGCGCTTCATCCAGATGCGGTCGGCTGTCAGCAGGTGGTTGAGCGTGCCCATCATCGAGCCGAAAAAAGCCCCGACGTCGCGGTTCACTTCCTCTTCGTCGAGCTCTGCGGCGGCATCATAGATGCGGTTGTTGGCCCATTGATTGTAGGCCGCAAACATCATGAAATGCTGTCTCATGGTTTCCCCTCGGCTCGCGTCGACACGGAGGCCTACCTACCCCGCAGGAACGCCGACGCCAATGACCATTCTGCTCTACGACCTCGTAGGACGCGACACCACACGTCCGTTCAGCCCGCATTGCTGGAAGGTGGCGATGGCGCTTGCGCACAAAGGGCTCGCCATCTCAACCGCGCCGACGCGTTTTCTGGAGGTGCCCGAAGTCGAGGGCGGCGCTTCGAAGACCGTTCCGGTGATCCGCGATGGCGAGACAGTCGTCACGGATTCCTTCGCCATCGCGCTGTATCTCGACGAAGCCTATCCGGATCGGCCGACGCTGTTTGGCGGTGAAGGCGGCAAGGCGATGGCACGCTTCATCGAACGCTGGTCGCAACTGACCATTCATCCCTATGTCACCACCGCCGCGATCATCGACCTCCATGCCATGCAGGACGAAGAGAATGCCGCTTATTTCCGCCGGAGCCGCGAGCAGCGACTCGGCAAGAAGCTGGAGGATGTCGTCACCGCGCGCGACGCCGGGCTGGCGACATTCCGCGCCGCACTCGAGCCGCTGCGTTCAATGCTCGGCTACCAGCCCTACATCGGCGGCGCATCGCCACTGTTTGCCGATTATATCGTCTTCGGTGCGCTGCAGTGGGCGCGCATAGCCACGCCCTACCAGTTGCTCGACGACAGCGACGTGGTGGCGCAATGGTTCGCCCGCTGCCTCGACCTGCATGGCGGGCTGGGGCGGAAGGCTGCTGCAGCGGCGTGACGGTGTAACGCCTGCCCTGCCGCCTGGCAGCACGAGCGCCGTCAATTCCTTGCGAGCAAGGTCAGCAGTGAGATAGCCAGGCCTTACTTGGCCGCAGCCTTTTTGGGCTTGCTGGTCTTTGGGGCAGCCTTCGCCTCCTTGGGGGCGGCTTTTGGCTTGGCGGCGCCGGCTGCCTTCTTGACGGGCTTTTTGGCTGCCGGCTTCCCCGCGGCGTCCTCCTGGTCGACGTCGGCTGCCGCCTGGTGCCAATGGCGATCATGCTGGCCAGCCGGTTGTCCCTCTTGCAGCCAGATCTGATGCGCGCGGTTGCGAATGCGTTCCTGACGATCGTCTGCCATGGTCATATTGTCTCCATTCGGGCCGACTTCAGCGCGGCGCCGACACGCGACTATAGCAAGCAAAGCATCGCATTACAGCCATCCGATCTCGCCTGCTGGTCTGCCCATCGGCGCCGGCCCGACGCAGAAACGCGCAGCGTTCCAGCCCTCTGCTCCCGCTCCGGGCGTTCGTCACTCGGAAAGCCAAGCAATTGGCTTTCCGTCCGCTTGGCGGACCGTTCCTCACCCCTTGGCAATGAGCCGGGCGGCTTGTATAGAGCCCGCCACTCTCAATTCCATTCTCATCAAAAGGACGACCCATGGCGCTCGAACGCACCTTTTCCATGATCAAGCCGGACGCGACCCGGCGCAACCTCACCGGCGCCATCACCAGAATGCTGGAAGAGGCCGGCCTGCGCGTGATCGCTTCGCGCCGGGTCTGGATGAGCCGCCGTGAGGCGGAAGGCTTTTATGCCGTCCATAAGGACCGTCCGTTCTTCGGCGAACTGGTCGAGTTCATGTCGTCGGCACCGACCGTCGTGCAGGTGCTGGAAGGCGAGAACGCCATTGCCAGGAACCGCGAAGTGATGGGCGCCACCAACCCGGCCAACGCCGCCGAAGGCACCATTCGCAAGGTGCATGCGCTGTCGATCGGCGAAAACTCGGTGCACGGCTCCGATGCGCCGGAGACCGCCGCGGAAGAGATCAAGTACTGGTTCTCGGACACCGAAATCGTCGGCTGACAATCCAGAGCTTGGATCACGTAAGAAAGGCCGGCATCTTGCCGGCCTTTTTCGTTGGCGCAACGATCAGGTCTCGCGCACGAACTGCAGCGTGTCGGCATGCTGCCGGTCCATGACGCCGAACCGGGAAATCAGCTTGCGGCGCTCAAGCGCAGGATCTCGCGGCCATCCTTGTCTGATATGACGAGCTTGCCGGCGTCGACACTGTATGACGCCGCCTTGGCCAGCGCATCGAACAGCGCCTTTTCCTCCGCCATCACTTCCGGCGCGCAGGCCTTGTAGGTCGAGCCGATGTCGCTGATGGCGATCGTCTGGCCATCGACCTTGGCGGTGGCGAAATAGGTGTTGCAGGGGCCGCTGCCGCCTGCCTTGCCGGCCTCGCTGACCCTGAACGTCGCTTGCGGCGCGGTGATGGCGCCAACGCCGTCGACATAGTCAACCAGCCAAACCTGACCAAAGACAGCATCCGCCGACTCGGCGTTCGGTGCGACCATCTTCAGCACAACGGTCTGCGGCACGTCGGTCAGCGGATCGATCTGATGGCGCATATCGGAGATGAACAGGAGCTTGTCGTCGACAGTGATCCGGGCCTGCAACGCATAGGTCATCTGAGGCCGGATAACGGAAGGGTCGAATTTGATCTCGAAGCTGATCGGCACCTGACCGGTCGGCTTCACGATCTGCTTACCGATGATCGTGGCGGGCGCGTCAGCCAGCGACACGTCGGCAAGCTGGACGGAGAGCACTGCACTGGGCGGCAAGGCGATGCGCTCGCGATAGATCACCTCGCCGCGCACGAAATTGTCGGCAGCGAAAGACAATTCCGGCACGGCCAATATGCCGACGACCAGAGGCACGAAACCGAAGACGAAAAATTCGGCGATCCTGTCCAGCATGACCATCTCCCTTGCCCAGGCTGACCAACCGCGGTCAATTGGCCAAAGGATTGCGGTCAATGCATGGCTGCTGCAGGATTTATTCGGGCGGTTTCCAGCGTTGTGCGGCCCTGGCGTCGGCTTCCTTGGCCTCGACCCAGCCGCCCTCGGAGCCGTCGGTGCGATGCTCCTTCTTCCAGAACGGCGCGCGCGATTTCAGGTAGTCCATGAGAAAGTCCGCCGCCTCGAACGCCGCCTGGCGATGCGCCGAGGCGGCCACCACCAGAACGATGTTCTCGCCAGGCGCAATCTTGCCATGGCGGTGAATGGCGGTGAGGCCTTGCAGCGGCCAACGCTGAACCGCTTCGGTGGCGATGCGGCTGATCTCGGCTTCCGCCATGCCGGGATAATGCTCGAGTTCGAGTGCCGAGAGCGCACCCTGCTCGTCGCGGCAAAGGCCCGAGAACGACACCACGGCGCCGATGTCGGTGCGGCCCTGCGTCAGTCTGGCGATCTCGGCGGCGACGTCGAAATCCTGTGTCTGGATGCGCACCGTCGGCACCACGGCGGCCGGCATGGGTCAGCCTCCGGTCATCGGCGGGAACAGCGCAATCTCGCGCGCACCGGCGATCTTTTCGCGATGCTCGACATGTTCCTGGTTGATGGCGACGCGGATTACGTCTGGATATTGCAGCGCGTGCTCGTAGCCCTCGCCACGCGATTTCAGCCAGCGCAGGAGGTCGGCGACCGTCTCGATGCCGGCAGGCAAGTCGACGTCCTCCTCAGGCAGGCCGATCCGCTCGCGCACCCAGGCAAAATAGATGAGCCGGGTCGTCATCTCACTCGTCCATAATGTGCTTGAGGCCGGCGCGGAAATAATCGTAGCCGGTGTAGAGCGTGACCAGCGCCGCGATCCACAGCAGCACCAGCCCGGTTTGGGTGGTCAGCGGGAAGATCTTGTCGCCGGCCGGCCCAGCCAGCAGGAAGGCGATGGCGACCATCTGGATCGCGGTCTTCCATTTTGCCAACTGCGTCACCGGCACCGAGACCTTGAGCGCCGCCAGATACTCACGCAGGCCCGAGACGAGGATTTCGCGGCACAGGATGATGATCGCCGCCCACAGCGACCAGCCGGCGATGCCGGCGTGGCGATCGGTGTCTGCCGCCAGCAGCAGCAGGCACGTGGCGACCAGCAATTTGTCGGCGATCGGATCGAGCATCTTGCCGATGTTGGAGGTCTGTTGCCAGGCGCGCGCCAGGTAGCCGTCCAGATAATCAGTGATCGAGGCGAGCAGGAAGATGATCAGCGCCGACCAGCGGGCGAAATCGCTCGACTTCAGATGTCCTTCGAGAAAAAAGCACAGCACCACCAGCGGCACCGCGACGATGCGGGCGTAGGTGAGCATGTTGGGCAGGTTGAACGCGCGCTTGGCCATGTCTGGGGGAACTCTTTCTGCCTGCCTACTCAAATCAGAAGCGAATGTAGGGGGTCAACAGGCCAAAATCGATTGGCCAGCCGAAAACGACCGAATCTGCCTTAAAGTGCCGCTGCGCACTTTTGGGCGATATGCACTCTTGCGTTTGATGCATGCCGCTGCCCCAAAACCGCTGCGCACTTTTGGGCGACATGCATCAGCTCTCGTGAAAATGATTGTAGACTAGTTTCGCCACCTGTTCGGATATGCCGTCGACCTTCCTCAGATCCTCGATGGCGGCACGGCTGACCGCCTTGGCGGTGCCGAAATGCATCAGCAGCGCCCGCTTGCGGCCGGGACCGATGCCACTGATCTCGTCGAGCGGGCTCTTGACCATCTCCTTCTTGCGGCGCGCACGATGCGAGCCGATGGCGAAACGGTGGACCTCGTCGCGCAGCCGCTGAACAAAGTAGAGGACGGGATCGCGAACCGGCAGCGAAAACGAATCACTGCCCCTGACGAAGAAGCGCTCGCGGCCGGCGTCGCGGTCCTGGCCCTTGGCGATGCCGATGGCCACCACGCGGTCCTCGATGCCGAGATCAGAGAGGATCTTGCGCACCGCCGTCATCTGGCCCTGACCGCCGTCGATCAGGATGACGTCGGGCCAGGCCGGGAAGCTGCCGGAGATGTCGTCTTCGATATCATCGCCCGCCTCGCCTGCTGCCGCGTCGGCCACGACGACATCGCCATGCTCCTTGAGCAACCGCGAAAAACGCCGTTCCATCACCTCGCGCATCATGCCGAAATCGTCGCCCGGCGTGATCTCGGTCGAGCGGATGTTGAACTTGCGATACTGGTTCTTGACGAAGCCTTCCGGCCCGGCGACGACCATGGCGCCGACGGCATTGGTGCCCATGATGTGCGAGTTGTCGTAGACTTCGATGCGCACCGGAGGCTTGGCGAGACCAAACGTCTCGGCGAAACCGGCAAGCAGCCGGCCTTGCGTCGAGGTTTCAGCCAGCCGGCGGCCGAGCGCCTCACGGGCGTTCTGCAGGGCGTTGTCGGTCAGGTCCTTCTTCTCGCCGCGCTGCGGCACCGAGATCGAGACCTTGCGGCCAGCGCGGGTCGACAGTGCCTCGGCCAGCAGTTCCTGGTCCTCGACGGTTTGCGACAGAAGCATCGTGCGCGGCGTCGGCTTGTCGTCATAGAACTGCGCTAGGAACGAGCCCAGCACTTCCGATCCCTCCAGCGCCGGGTCGGCCTTGGGGAAATAGGCGCGATTGCCCCAGTTCTGGCCGGTGCGGAAGAAGAACACCTGGATGCAGACTTGGCCCCCTTCCTGATGGATGGCGAAGACATCAGCCTCATCGACGGTCGCCGGATTGATGCCCTGATGGCTCTGTACATGCGACAGGGCCGCCAGCCGGTCGCGATAGATCGCGGCGCGCTCGAAATCGAGGTCTTCCGAGGCTTGCTGCATGGCAGCCGAGATTTCGGTCTTCACCTTCTGGCTGCGGCCCGACAAGAAGTCCTTCGCCTCGCCGACAAGCTCGGCGTAGTCCTCGTGCGAAACCTCTCCGGTGCAGGGTCCGGCGCAGCGCTTGATCTGGTAGAGCAGGCAGGGCCGCGTGCGGTTCTCGTAGAAGGAGTTGGTGCAGCTGCGCAGCAGGAAGGCGCGCTGCAGCGAATTGATGGTGCGACCGACGGCGCCAGCCGAAGCGAAGGGCCCGTAATAATCGCCTTTGCGGGAGCGGGCGCCGCGATGCTTGTAGATGCCGGGCGAAACATGGTCACCAGTCAGAAGTATATAGGGAAACGACTTGTCGTCGCGCATCAGCACATTGAATCGCGGCCGCAAGCGCTTGATGAGATTGGCTTCGAGCAGCAGCGCTTCGATCTCGGTGCGGGTGACGACGAACTCCATCGTCGACGTTTCGCGCACCATGCGGCCAATGCGGTTGGTGTGGAACCGGCCTTGCGCATAGTTTGTGACGCGCTTCTTGAGGCTGCGCGCCTTGCCGACATAGAGTACGTCGCCGGCGGCGTTCATCATGCGGTAGACGCCGGGCGCGTTGGGCAGCCGCTTGACCAGTGTCTGGATCACTTCGGCGCCGACCATGCCTTCGGCGTCGCCGGCATGCGGCGTCCAGTCGATGGCGGTGAAGGCTATGTCGGGCCCGGCGGGTTCGACGATCTCCTCCACGGCCTCGTCCTCGAGGTCGAGTTCGACTTCGGGAGGCATGTCGTCGCCGCCACTACGTGGCTTGCTTTTCTGATCTACAGGACTCATTCCGCCATGCCTGTCACATCGGGTGTCTGCCACGCAAGATGCTGGCCGCCATCGAGCGCGACCATCTGGCCGGTGACAGAGCGCGCTTCCCAGAGATAGCGGATGGTGGCCCCGAATTCCGGCAATTCCGGGCCGCGCTTGAGGATCAAGCCATCCACCTGCGCGGCGAAATCGCTGTCATCCTGGCGAGCATTCTTCAGGGTCGGCCCCGGGCCAATGGCATTGACGCGGATACGGGGACCCAGCGCTTGCGCCATCATCTGCGTGGCCGTCCACAGCGTCGACTTGGACAGCGCATAGGAGAAATAGCGCGGCGTCGGCCGCCAGACGCGCTGATCGATGATGTTGACGATCAGCCCCTCCTGCCCTTGCGGCAACGCCAGGGCGAAGTTCTGCGCCAGCAATGCGGGCGCCTTCACATGCACGGCAAAGTGCCGATCCCAGGCCCGCCAGTCGAAGTCCAGAACCGAATCGTCCTCGAACAGCGACGCATTGTTGACCAGCAGCGAGAGCGGTCCGAGCGCGGCTTCCGCCTGGCCGAGGAGGTCGCCGACGGCGTCCATATCGGTGAGGTCGGCGGCGACCACGGCGGCGCGGCCGCCGGTCCGGTTGATCAGGCCGGCCAATGCATCCGCCTCATCGCGCGAACGGTTGCAGTGGATGGCGACGGCAAAACCGTGGGCGGCGAGATCCTCGACGATCGCCCTGCCGATCCGTTTCGCCCCGCCCGTCACCAGCGCCGTGGCAGTGGCTTTGCTCATCTGGTGTCAATCCTCAATTTCGGGCCGAAAACACAATGCCGGCGAAATGTGTCCCGGCAGGCGTTAAATGGCGTTCGCACCTTGGGCAGCATTGTGGCGAAACGACCAATTCGCATTCCGACTCGTCCTGAACTCGGAGCCGCCCGATCGCAATATAGGACGCTGGACTCGTTGCACCAAGCGGTGTGCAGTGCAGCATGAAGCGGCTCCTGCCATTTCGCTGTTGCGAAGATGCAACGTCAAGGTTCCGCCTCAATCGCGCCGGGGAATGACCCAAGTTCAGGTTCGCTTCAGCCGCATTTTGACACGACATTTGGAACCGACGAACGCCAGATCCGTTTCACCCCCCGGACGGGTCGATGGCGATCGTGAGAAACAAGCCTGTGTCCTGTGGCTTAAGGAGTAAAGAACAATGCAAGCCAATCTCAAATTCGCACGGCCGCTGGCCGTGGCGCTCGGGCTCTTCGCCCTCAGCGGAACTGCCTATGCCGCGGACGTCGTCCAGGAAGAGCCGCCGGCACCCGCGCCGGTTGCCGAACTTCCGGTCGCTTCGTGGGCCGGGCCCTATGCCGGTCTCAACGTTGGCTATGGCTTCAGCGGCCGTACCAAGGAGAGAGATTTCGGCGTTGAAACCGATACCAAGGGTTTCGTCGGCAGTGCCTTCGGCGGCTACCAGTGGCAGCAGGAGAACTTCGTCTACGGTGCTGAAGCCGAACTCGGCTACAACGGCATCAAGGGTGACGACAACGGCATCAATTCCAAGGGCGGCTTCGAAGGCTCGCTGCGTGCCCGTCTTGGCTACGCCGTGACCCCGGAAATTCTGCTCTATGGCACCGGCGGTCTCGCCGGCAGAAGCCTTAAGGTGGAAGACACTGTCCTTGGCAGCAGCGATAGCGCCACCATGCTCGGCTGGACCGCCGGTCTCGGCACCGACATCAAGCTGACCGACAACGTGTTCGGCCGCGTCGAGTACCGCTACACCGATTTCGGCAGCAAGGATTTCGGTGGTGGCATCGGCAACGTCAAGGCAACCGACAACCGCGTCACCTTCGGCGTCGGTATGAAGTTCTAAGTCGTTCAAGCCACGACACGAAAAGCCGGGCCTCGCGCCCGGCTTTTTTTGTGTTTGACGGCTTCGGTCTCCTGCCTGCCGCATTGCACGGCCTGCATAAATATCCCCCCTCTGTATGCGTCTCAAATTTGCCGTTGCACGGCATCAAGGCTTGTGCCTATAGTTAGTACGTGGCTCGCACGAACAAACAGAACCACCTGTGATGACCCCTGCAGACAGCGCCCCAGGATATGTGGCCGACGCACGGTCAGGATGCGAGCCGGGAACACTCCGTCAAAAGGGGATATGCACAGTGAACCGCTTTCAAAAACTCTCGACCGCGGCGCTCGTCGCGGTATCCTTCGCGCCGGCAGCACTTGCCGCCGATGACAAGCTGACGATCGGCATCATCACGTTCTCGACTTCCGACGTCGACACCAACCAGATGGTCGACACCATGACCAAGGAAGCCCAATCCAAGGGCTGGGCGGTGGAAACGCTCAATGCCAACGGTGATCCGTCGCAGGCGATCACCTCGATGAAGCAGTTGGCGACCAAGAAGGTGAGCGCCATCATCGTCACGGTGTTCGACTCGACCGGGCTGGCGGCCGGGCTGCAGGCGGCGGCGGATGCAAACATCCCGGGCCTTTCGGCCGGCGGCGGCATGGCCGACGGCATCGCGCTTTCGGCCAGCACCGGAGCCGCACCGCCGCTGATCGACCTGATGCTGAAGGATATCGGCAACGCCGGCACCGTGCTCGACCTCACCTATCATCCCGGTATTCCGTGCCGGGAGCGGGCCGACGCCTTCGATGCGGCGGTGAAGGCCAATCCAGGACTCAAGGCGACGTCGCACGAGATCAGCATTCCTGGTGCCGCCGAATCCTCGCAGGCCGCGACCAGCGCCTGGCTCGCCGCCAATGCCAACGCCAAAGGACCATTCGCGATCTTCAACTGCTATGACGACAATGCCATGGGAGCGATCGCGGCGCTGAAGCAGAACAGCCGCAACGACGTGAAGGTCTATTCCTTCAACGCCACGGCACCTGCTGTCCAGGCGGTCAAGGACGGAACCATGACCGCCACGCTCGGCGTCGACCTGACGTCAGCCGGCAAGATGCTGGTCGACCAGATCCCCGACATCCTGTCGGCCGGCGACCAATGGAAGCCGAAATCCTTCGTGCCGGGCTATACGCTGGTCACCAAAGGGAATGTCGACCAGTTCATGAAGGATAATCCGCAGTAAGTTTCTGCCGATCGAGGGTGCAGCCGGGCTTGCCCGGCCGCGCCGGTTACCCTTCATGAGAGCCGCAATGCCCGCAGACCATTTTCTGTCCGAAACCTCCGCTCCGGCAGAGGCACCCAGCACTTCGCCGTCAACGCTGGCCAGATATCCATCGGCCAGTGCGCGCGACCGGCGCGCGCTGCTGATGCGCCTGCTCGGCACTTACGGCACCATCATCGTGCTGGCGTCGATGCTCGTGATCTTCTCGGCGCTGCAGCCGGGAACCTTCGCGACAGTCGGCAATTTTCGCAACATCATCAATGACATGGCGATCGGCACCATCGTCGCTGCCGGTCTCACCGTACCGCTTGTCGCCGGCGATTTCGACCTCAGCATTGGCTATGTCGCGAGTTTCTGCGGCCTGCTCGTGGTCGGGCTGCTGAGCAGCAGCGGGCTGTCGATCCCGCTCGCCATTATCCTCGTCATCTGCCTTGGCACCATCATCGGCGTCGTCAACGGCATCGTCGTTTCCAAGATCGGCGTGAATGCCTTCATCGCCACGCTCGGCACCGGCACCATCGTCGTCGGGCTGAACTACGCCTATTCGGGCGGCATTCCGCTGCAGCTCACCCAGTCGCGCCAATTCACCAACATCGCCATCGGCCGGATTGCAGGCGTGCCACACCTCGTTATCGTCATGGCCGTGGTGCTGGCGCTGTTGTGGGTGATCCTCAATCGCACGGTGCAGGGTCAGCACATCAAGGCCATCGGCGTCAGCCCGGAATCGGCGCGCCGCGCCGGTGTCGCCGTCGACAGCAGCCGCATCGTCGCCTTTGCCATCGGCAGCACGTGTGCCGCAATCGGCGGCGTGCTGATGGCCTCGAACCTCGGATCCGGCCAGGTAACGGCGGGGGACAGCTTCATGCTGACCTCGTTCTCCGCGGCCTTCCTCGGCTCGGCAGCCCTGAGAGAAGGCCAGTTCCATATCCTCGGCACCCTGATCGGCGTGCTGACGGTCGCCGTCGGCAACAACGGCCTGGCCATGATCGGCGCACCGATCTTCACCCAATTCCTGTTCACCGGCTGCCTGCTCGTCGTCGCCGTGGCGCTCGGCGGCATCGGTCGCCGCTACGGGAGGGGATAGGCCATGGCCCAGGCAACGCTGCTCAGCCTGCGCGATATCTGCCGAAGCTTCGGCGGCATCCAGGCGCTCGACAATGTTTCGCTTGAAATCGCCAAAGGCGACATCATCGGACTGGTCGGTGACAACGGCGCCGGCAAGTCGACGCTGATCAAGATCCTCGCCGGCGCGCATGATCCGACCTCAGGCGATGTCATCCTCGAAGGGCGGTCGCAAAAACTGTCGCCGCCGGCCGAGGCGCAACGCCTCGGCATCGAGACGGTCTATCAGGATTTGTCGCTGATCGGCACTTTCACCGCGGCCGAGAACTTCTTCCTTGGCCGCGAACTCGCTCTTGGCCGCGGCCCCGCGCTGCTGCGCTGGATCCGCCGCAAATCGATGGGCGACACCGCGGTCAAAGGCCTCGATGAATTGCATATCGATATCCCCGGCGTGCGCTCAAAGACGGTCGAGCGCATGTCCGGCGGCCAGCGCCAGCTGGTGGCGATCGCGCGCGGCGCCTTCTGGGGCCATAAGCTGTTGCTGCTCGACGAACCGACAGCAGCGCTCGGCGTGCGCGAATCCCGCGAGGTGCTCGAGCTGATCAAACGACTGACCGCAAAAGGGCTGACCATCGTCATGGTCACCCACAATCTCGATCACCTCTGGCAGGTCTGCAATCGCGTGGTGGTGATGCGTCGGGGCCGCAAGGCCGCCGACCTCCTGAGTTCCGGCACCAGTATGGAAGAGGTCGTCGCCTACATCACCGGCGCCAAGGCGCCGCAGACCCGCTCCCCCAACGGCGAGGCAAGCGCATGAGCGCGACCGACGCGATGACGCTAGGCCGGCTTCTGGCTGAGGCGCCCAATCGCTGGGGCCATTGGGGCGCCGATGACGAGATCGGCGCGCTCAACTACCTGACCGCCGAAGAGGTCAAGCGCGGCCTCGCCACGGTGCGCGATGGCCGCACCTTCACGCTCGGCGTGCCGATCGCAACCCATGAGGGCGACCCCGTGTTCCCTGGCCGCTGGCCGGCGAAGCATTTCATGGTCGCCGACAAGGCCGGGTTCGAGAATGGCCACTGGCACCCTCTTCCCGGCGGCCTCGAATTCGCCGACGACTATGTCACCGGCTTCGCCCAGGCCGGTACGCATTGCGACGCGCTCGGCCACATGTGGTTCGACGACATGCTATGGAACGGTTTTGCGGCATCCAGCACCAATGGCGGCATGACCAAGGCCGGCATCATGCCTATCGCCGAGCGCGGCATCGTCGGCCGCGGCGTCCTGCTCGACATCGCCCGCTTCCGCGGCAAGCCGGTGCTCGACCGCGCCGAGACCTTCACCCATCACGACTTGATGGGGTGCGCGCGGGCACAAGGTGTCGAGATCTTGCCGCGCAGCATCCTTCTCATCCGCACCGGCTGGGTCGGTGCGCTGGCAGCGGGACGCAAGAGCATCGGCGAAAATTATTGGGAGCCCGGACTGACCTTCAGCCTCGATCTCGTGCGCTGGTTCGACGAGATGCAGATCCCGAGCCTGGTCACCGACACGCTGGCCAACGAAACCACCTACGAGCCAGGGAGCGGGCTGATGCTGGTGCTGCACGCGGCGCTGATGCGCAATCTCGGCGTCGTCTTCACCGAAATGGCCTCGCTCGACGCCCTGGCCGCCGATTGCGCAGCGGATCGTCGCTACGAGGGTTTCTACTGTGCCAGCCCGGCCAAGGTGAGCAAGGGCACCGGCGGCTCGGCAAATCCAGTATTCATCAAATAGACGGAATGGCTTCATGACTTCTGCAGACGACGCGACGCAGCTCTGTTTCCTGCCGGCCACGGAACTGGCCCAGCGCATCCGGCGCCGCGACCTGTCACCGGTCGAGGTGACCGAGGCGTATCTGCGCCGCATCGAGGCACGCAATCCGGTCATCAACGCCTATACGCTGGTTCTGGGCGACGAAGCGATGGACGCCGCGCGCGTCGCCGAAAAGGAGGTGATGGCCGGCGTGCCGCTTGGGCCGCTGCATGGTGTGCCGGTCGGCATCAAGGATCTCGACGATGTCGCGGGCGTGCCGACATCGATGGCGTCGCGGGCGGTCAAGAACCGGGTGCCGGAAACCAGCGCGGTGGCGGTCGAACGCCTGTTGGATGCCGGCGCCATCGTGCTTGGCAAGACCAACACGCCGGAGTTCGGCCACAAGGGCATCACCGACAATCTGCGCTTCGGGCCGACCAGCACGCCTTTCGCAATCGGCTACAATTCGGGTGGCTCGTCGGGCGGCAGCGCGGCGGCGATTGCCGACGGCATGGCGGCGCTGGCGCAAGGCACCGACGGCGGCGGCTCGGTGCGCATCCCTGCTTCGTTCAGCGGCACTGTCGGCTTCAAGCCCTCCTTCGGCCGTATCCCTTCAGTGACGCGCCCCGACGGGTTCCTGTGGGGACATCCGCTGGTCCATATCGGGCCGCTGGCCCGCACCGTTGCCGATGCAGCGCTGATGACCAGCATCATGGCTGGCCCGCACAGCCGAGACCCGCTTAGCCTGCCGGACGATGGTGTCGACTATGTCGCCGCCGCCGGCGGGCAGACACGTCCGCTGCGTGTCGCCTACAGCCCGCGCCTCGGTAATTTCCCCGTCGACCCGCAGGTCGCGAGCGTGATTGCGGCCGCGGTTGAAACCATGCGGGACAATGGCATTGCGGTCGATGAGGTCGAGCTCGATTTCAAGGCCGATCACAAGGAGCTGGCGGCGTTGTGGGTGCGCACGATCTCGATCCACTATGCGGCGATCGCCGTGTATTGGAAACAGGAAGGCATCGACCTGATGGGCGAACACGCCGCGGTGCTCACCCCGCAATTCCTGGCCATGCTGGAGGGCGCCTACAAGGTGACCGCCGTCGAGCACGCCCTCGACGGTCTGTTGCGCACCGGCGTCCATGATGGGCTCGAAAATGTGTTCGAGACCCATGACCTGATCGTCTCGCCGACGCTGGCCATTCCGCCGGTCAAGAATGCCACCGACTGCAACACGATCGGGCCGACCTCGATCAATGGCGAGGCGGTCGATCCGCTGATCGGCTGGTGCATGACCTACCCGATAAACTACACCGGCCACCCGGCGATCTCGGTCCCGGCCGGGCTCACCCCGCTCGGCCTGCCGGTCGGGATGCAGATCATCGGCAAGCGGCATGCCGATGCAAGCGTGCTCGCCATGGCCGCGCGCTTCGAGCGCATGCAGCCCTGGTTCAAGAGCTATCCGGGGCTGAAGGGGTAGGCGGAGCGCTGACGCTGCCGATCTCCCCCCTTGCGGGGAGATTGGCTCTCACCTTGGCTCTCACCTTGGCTTTCGCCAGTCGCCTAAATCGGCAGCTGCAGCAATTCCGAGATCACCAGCCCCGCAGCACCCAGCAGGGCCGCGCCGTCACCCGCGTCGCCGGCAATGAACTCCATCGTGCTGCCCGGCCGCGCCGGCACCATGGCGCGGACGTGGGCGGCGATGGCGTCGAGCAGACGATCGCCGCCGAGCACCACATCGCCGTGCAGGATGAAGACGTTGGGCGCCACCGTCTGCTGCAGATTGGCGATGCCGACGGCGACGTTGCGGGCGTAGCGGTCAAGCAATTCGGCCGCGCCCGGCAACCGCCGCACAGCCATGTCGACAAGGCGGGCCGAATCGATCAGATCGGCTTCGGGCAAAGCCGCACGCGTGGCCTCGCGTCGCAACCAGCTCAGCGTGGCGAGGGTGTCCCAGCAGCCGCGCCTGCCACAACGGCAGAGCTCGCCGTCGAGCTGCACGAAGGTGTGGCCGAGTTCGCCGCCGGCGCCAGCCGTGCCACGATAAAGATGGCCATCGAAGTAGAGTGCGCCGCCCAGCACTTCGCCGGTGTAGACGACAGCGAACTGCCTGACGCCGCGTCCGGCGCCGAACCAGCGGTCGCCGACCAGCAAGGCGCGCGGATGGTGGTCGAGCTTGACGGGCAGACCGAAACGCCTGCCGAGATCGTCGGCAAGCGGGTAGCGGTCGAGTGAGGGCGCGAGGTTGACGGTAACGATCGAGCCGCGATCGGTATCGACCATGCCCCCGACACCGACGCCAATACCGAAGGGCGTGCGCCGCGCCTTGGCCAGCGTATCGCCGACGCATTGCGCGATCGTTTCGATGATTGGCTGAACCGGCCCCCTGCCGTCGGGCAGCGCCATCTTGCGCTCCGACTCGATCTTGCCGTCAAGCGTCGCAACGCAGGCATGGACAGCGTCCGGCATCAGCAGGACGCCGCAGATCGGACGGGCATGGGGCGAAAACCACAGCGGCCGCGCCGGCTTGCCGCCGCCGGGATTGGCGGGGATGGGATCGCTTTCGACCAGCACCTGATCGTCGATCAGCGGCTGGACGATGCCGGAAATGGTGGTGCGGTTGACGCCGGCAAGGCGCGCCAGCTCGGCGCGGCTGGTCGGCCCGAGATCGAACAGGGCCTGCAATACACGCCCGCGATTGGTGGAGCCGACCATCGAGGAGGACAGCAGTGCCTTGCGCCCACGCCCCGCCCTTTCCGTGCCGGCACCATCGCCGGGCGGCGTGAACGCTGCGTTGCGTGCGCCGTTCGGGCTGTCGTCGTCGGTAATGTTCATCGCTGGGTTTTCACAGAGACATTCTCAAAAACCTTTCTAGCCCAGGAGCTTGCCGGTTTCGAGAACTTTGTGCGAGACGGCAACAAACTCGCCGAAAACTGTATGCCGGCCCTGCCCGCGCCAGCTTCGCTGCCGCCTCAGCGCCTCACCCGGGGACCTTAAAGTGTCTCGGCAGGTGGGTGGACCGACGGCTTTTGCTGGAAACCGTCATGGGTCGGAATCGACGGCAGCCGGTCGAGCCATTTCGCCCGCGAGCGCATGACGACCTGCGCATCCGGCCGATAGTCGTCCGGATCGGTCATCGTGGCGGCGTGAACATGAATCTCGGTGGGCCATTTGTCGGAGCGGGAATATAGCCTTGAGCCGCAGGACGGGTAAAAACCGCGAAATGTGGTGGGCTGCTCTCGTAATGCACGATGTCGCCGGTCCAGGTCAGATGCTCCGGTCTCATCCCCAGGACGGCCGTGAACGGGGCGGACGTGGCGCGCTGGCAATCGGCGGTGTGACAGCGTCGCTTTGCGACCTTGTTGGGTCTCAAGTTGTAGGAGCTGCCGATCTCCCCCTTGCGGGAGAGATGGCCGGCAGGCCAGAGGGAGGTGCGAAGGAACTCGGCCTCCGTCCCCAGCACTCTCGTCTTGAGCTATGCTCGGAGATGCTGCCAACGGACAGGTTGGCAGGACAGCACCCATCTGCCCTGCCGGCATCTCCCCCGCAAGGGGAGAGATTGGACGTCACGCCGGCTTTCGCCAATCTCCAACCTCGTCGCTCACCCCGGCACCGCCGGCTTCAGCTCCGGGAACTTCTCGTCGAAGCGCGCTGCCCAGCGCGTCAGCCGGGCGCGGCCCTTTTCCCATTTTCCGGCAAAGCGCAGTGCGAGATAGCCAAGGCAGGCGCGCAGCGCCATGTGGCCGGCGGTGATTTTCTTCGGCAGCTTTGGCGGGTTGGCGTTGAGCAGATCGAGCGCTGCCGTGATCTTCGCCCACTGCCTGTCGAGCCATGGCTCATAGACCATCTCTTCAGGCCGGGTGCGCCGCTCATAGACCATCGACAGCGCGCAATCGCAAATGCCGTCCGCCAACGCCTCCAACACCTCCGCATCGAGGCGCTTGTCGGGATTGCGCGGAAACAGCGCGCTCTTCGAAACACGGTTGAGGTGCTGGGTAATAGCGCGGCTGTCATGGATCGAGCGGCCATCGTCGAGCACAAGCACCGGGATCTTGCCCAGTGGATTGGCGCCGATCAGTTCGCCCGGTTTGTCCTCGGTCTTGATCGGCACGAGATCGATGGCGATGCCGGCATAGGCTGCTGCCATGCGAACCTTGGAGCTGTAGGGAGACGAGGAAGCATAGAGCAGTCTGGACATGATCGGGTTCCTGTTTTGCCGGCCGGCACTTTTGCCCGGGAGTGGCTGCCCGGCAATGGCCAGGCGACAAAAAACCAGCTGCCAGAAAACCGGTGATGGTTTCCTGACCATGACCATTGCGACATGGCCACAGTGACATGGCTACAGACGGATCCGCGATCAAACGAGCAAGAAGATCTCAGCAGAGCGGAAGCATCCGATCTGCTTTTCAATCCTCCGCAACCCCGGCTTCGCGGCGGGGCATTCGTTTCATGACCAGGCACGAAAGAAAGCCAAACCGCGCGAGCAAGCGAGGCAGCCTGTCCGGCGCCTCGCTTTGCTGCCCTGGCCCCCTCCGACGATCATGCGCATGGCCCGAAAACCAGATTCGGTTTCCGGAATGATCATGCGCCGATCGCAAGTGTCAAAGCGTTCTCCGTGCATCCAGCAGGACACACGGTGCTCCAACAAGACCCAGTCTACTTCTTGGCCGGCGCCTTCGCCTTTGCCGGCGCTGCCTTGGCCTTGGGGGCCGCGGCTTTCTTCACGGCAGGCTTCGTTGCCGCCGCTGCCGCTTTCTTGGCCGGGGCTGCCTTTGCGGCGGGCTTGGCCGCGGCCTTCGCGGGCGCTGCTTTCTTGGCTGCGGGTTTCGCCGCCGCCTTGGCTGCAGGCTTCTTGGCCGGTGCCGCCTTGGCGGCTGGCTTTGCCGCTGCCTTCGCCGGCGCTGCCTTCTTCACTGCCGGTTTTGCCACGGCCTTGGCCGCTGCCGGCTTCTTGGCCGGTGCTGCTTTTGCCTTTGCCGGTGCTGCCTTCGGCTTGGCCGCGGGTGCTGCCTTCTTCACTGCTGCCGCGACCTTCGCCGTTGCTGCTTTCACAGGTGCTTTCTTTGCCGGTGTCTTGGATGCCGGCGCCTTAGACGACTGCTTCGCCATATCATGCCCCTTGCGTTACGCCGACGGCCGTGAATGACCTCGACGGGGAATGCATATCTGACTCGCGGCTCTCTAGCCAGCGAAGCATAAGACTGATTTTCGCAGCTTAAATTTTGGTTACTGATGGCACACGATCATGCTGATCATCGCAAAAATCCTTCCCTGATCTTTGACCATTGCCGGAAGTTCGCCGCCGACATTCTCCGCGCCCTGCGAGACCGGCCTCGCCGTCAAGCTCCGAAGGTCAGCGAGCATGATCTGCGGCATGATCGGTGCGAACATCTGGTGCAAGCGGACGATCTACACGGATCACATGAGCAATGCGCTCACCGATCGCTGCATCACCTTGTCAAGGGCGATCCCATCACCGCTTGTCGCGAATTGACAGATAGCTCTATTTCACAGAGTATTCTGCATGATACGAAGGAGTGCCTCGATGTCGATCGCACACGAGCAAGCGGCGCTGTTGCTGTCCCGGATCTCCGAGATATCGCCCCATGGAAGCCGCCTCGTCGGTGATGGTCTCCGGCTTCGCCGCGCCGGAGCCAATCGATGAGCGCCGACGAAATCATCCACCAGAGCACGCGGCTCAGGATCATGGTCGCCCTGAACATGCTGGAAAGGCGCGAGGTGCTGGAATTCACCCGGCTGAAGGCCATCGTGGACGTCACCGACGGCAATCTCGGCGCGCATCTCGATACGCTGGTCAGGGCCGGCTATGTCGAGATCGAAAAGCTGTTCGTCGGACGCCGGCCGCAGACGCGGGTCAGAGCAACGACGAGCGGACGGCGCGCGTTCCGCAGTCACGCCGCTTTTCTGCGCAAAATTCTTGATCAGGCCGGAGTGCCGCAGCGCAGAAAATAGCGCGCGATTCTCTATCGCATGTTTTCTCATGTTTTGACACAAGTCCCTAAGGGAAAGCGCTATGCGCTTTTCCCGGGAACACCGTTTCGCACTTTCCTGGAACTGCTTTAACGCGTGGCGACCACGGCGACGCCGGCGCCGATCATCACTCCGCCAGCCGCACGGTTGACGCGGCGCACGACCCTCGGGGTGCGCAACAGGGTGCGGGCGCGGCCGGCGAGAAGGACGTGGCCGCCGATCACCACGAATTCGACAGCCAGGATCACCATCGTCAGCACACCGAGATGACCAACGTCGAGTGACGCGCCGACCACGTTCGGCAGCAGCGCCACGTAGAACAGCGGCATTTTCGGATTGCCGAGATTGAGCGCGATACCCGTGGCGAAGATCGTCAGCAGCCCGCGCCGTCCGGAGATGGGTTGCAGTTCCGGCACCAAGGGCACGGCAGTCCACAACCTGATGCCCATCCAGATCAGATAGGCCGCACCGCCATAGCGAAGCACCGTCATGACGATCGCCGTCTTGGCGGCGAACACGAAGAAGGCAGCCGCGAAGGCAAGGATGGTGGCAAGGTCCATGAAGACTCCCGAAAGTGATCTGTCGCTCTCGGGCGTTCAGACTAGCCGGTTTGCCTGTCGGCGACATCAGGAAATGTCGGGCTCGGCGCGACGCACATTGTCGTCACGGCTGATAGCCGAGGCAGATGGCGCCCAGCGCGACAATGGCGCAGGCTCCGACCCGCCGCGGTGTCAGCATCTCGCCGAGAAACAGGCGCCCGATGAAAGCGGCGAAGACGACGCTGGTTTCACGGATCGCGGTGATGGGACCGGCCGGCCCGAGCGCGAAGGCGGCGACCACGACGCCATAGGCCAAAAGCGCGAACAGGCCGCCGCCCAGCGCCTTCCAGGTTTCCGGCGCCCGCAGGTCGACGATGAGTCGGCCCCGGCAGGCAACGAAGGTCGCCGGCAGCAACGCGCCGTAGATCACGAGAACCCAGGCGGTGTAGGCGCCGGCATTTTCCGCCGCGCGAACGCCGATCGCATCGACCGTCGCATAGGCGGCGATGATCGCTCCCGTTGCCAGTGCATAGAGTATCGATGTCGTGACGGCCCTGCCCCTTCCGAACGACAGGCCCATGATGCCGCCGGCGACCAGCGCGACGCCGACGGTCTGCGGCAGGGTGAGCTGCTGGTTGGCGAGGAAAAACCCGCCAAGGGAGACAAGCAGCGGCACGCTGCCACGAACGATCGGATAGACCTGTCCCAGTTCGCCATATCTGTAGGCGGCGACCAGAAAGACGCTGTAGCCGACCTGAAGGCAAGCCGAGAGCACGACATAGGGCCAGGCAGGCGCGGCTGGAAGGGCGTGAAAGATGGCGAAGGGAATGGCGAGCGCCGTACTGGAAAAGCTCATGACGGTGACGGTCCACAACCTGTCGGCCCCCGTTCGCAAGAAGGCGTTCCAGGTTGCGTGCAAGATCGCAGCAAACAACGCGAGCCCGATGACCAACGGGCTCATTGCGGCCGGCGCGAAGCGGCGATGATGCTCAAGGCCGCCTTGCGGGCGTCGCGTATGGCGGTGTCCGCCTGCCCCATCTGCGCCAGCAGGGTCGCACCTTCGATCAGCATCAACAGCGCCGCGGCCACGCTCCCGGCGCGGCCGCGTGGCATCGCTTCTTCGAGGATTGACTGCAAGCGCCGCTTGAGGCCGTTCTTCTGCCTGGCGACGGCCTTGAACACCGGATGCTCGGGATCGCCGAACTCGGCCAGCGCGTGCGCAAACAGGCAGCCATGGAAATCCGGGCTGCGAAACCAGCGCTCGTGCCAGTCGAAAATCTTTTCAATCTTCTGCTCGGGCGCGGCCACCTCTCCGGCGAGGCGGTCCAACTGACGGTCAAAACGCCTGGCGCGATAGTCGAGCACCTCGACGATCAGCTCGTCCTTGCTGGGAAAGTGACGATACATCGTCATCTTGGCCACATCGGCCTCGGCGATGATCCGGTCGATGCCCGTGGCATGGAAACCGGCGCGCTTGAACAGCGCGTAGGCCGTTTCGACGACGTGCTGGCGTTTGTCGGAAACAGGCGACGAGGTCATGGCGCTTACCAGTGATGAGACAGGTCTGTCTCATAGTTATGCGAGAGTTCGTATCTTCTGTCAACACAGCACGGAAAAGCGCCCGCAGCTGATCAAGCCGCAGGCGCCAAACGAAATTGGGAAACTGGAAAGCCGCGTTCAGCGCAGGATGCGGCAGCGGCCGTTGTAGACCATCCAGCGGTCGAAGCCCGAGACGCAAAATTCGACATTGTCGCCTATCGAGGCGAAGCCCTGGCCTTCTTCGATCAGGTACCAGATGGTGCGATCACGGCCGTCCGACAGGCTGACGGTGGCGCCGCAGTAGCGGCGGCCGATCGGCCAGGTTTCGTTGGCCGCCAGATAACGATGCTGGTGGATACGTCGGAAATCGGTGATCTGCACGTTCGGCAGATGCGGCACGTGATGCACCTGGTAGGAGAAGCGGCTGGTGATCTTGTTCAGCACCCATGGCTGGCCGCAGACGCCGCCATCATCGTCGGAATAGACGCCAAGGTCGGCCGCCTGCACGGCCTGGGTGACGCCGAGAGGCGCCGCGAGCGGAGTGCAGAGCGAAATCAGGGCAGCAAGTGCGGATTTGGCAAAGCGAGTCATGACAGCCTCTCAAGGTCGATTGCGCGCACTCTGCGGATTCGCTTGGCGGCGGTCAAGCGGTTGTGGAAACAATGGTTTCCCAGTTCGGAACGACCTTGGCCAAAGCCGGACTTGCAAGGAACCGGAATGGCTGCGGGGATCGCTCCCAAGAGCTGCGCGTCGGCTTGTCCGGCAAGTCAGCCGACTTGAGAAAGCCCCCGACTGATTGCCGATTCTTGCCAGCGCGAGCGACGCGTGTCGACGAGCCCTTGCAGATAAGGGCCCCTCCGAAAACCTTCCGTCAAGCCTGCTCGCCGGCCAGCCATTCCATTGACCAGTGCGCCGGCTTTCCCACGGCGAGCAATCTGTGCAGAGCCGGCAGCAGCGCCCGCAGTTCGCCCTCCAGCGTGAAAGGCGGGTTGACGACCAGCAGGCCGCTGCCGTCGAGGCTGGGTTCCGAAGAAGCGGGCCTGATCTCGAATTCTATGTCGAGCAGCTTAGGAATGCCGGATTGCCTCAGCGCCTTCCTGAAAGCGATGACCGCCTTGCGGTCCTTGATCGGATACCACAGCGCATAGATGCCGCCCGGCCAGCGCTTGTGCGCCCTTGTGAGCCCATCGACGAGGCGGTCGAACTCGCCCGCTTCCTCGAACGGCGGATCGATGAGCACCAGGCCGCGCTTTTCCTTCGGTGGCAGATGCGCGCCGAGCGCCAGCCAGCCATCGAGCTCGATGATGCGGGCCTGGAAATCACCGGCAAAGAGTGTCCTCAGCTTGCCTGCATCCTTGGGGTGCAGTTCGATCGCCGACAGCCGATCCTGCTTGCGCATGAGATGACGAGCGATCAGCGGCGAGCCCGGATATTTCTGGATGCCGGCCTCGGGATTGAGCGCACGCACAGCGTCGAGATAGGGTGCCAGAAGTGCCGCCACCGGCGCGGCGAACGGGGCATCGATCAACCGGCCGATACCGCCTTGCCACTCGCCGGTCTTCTGCGCCTCGACCGAGGACAGATCGTAGCGGCCTATGCCGGCATGGGTGTCGATGACGCGAAACGCCTTGTCCTTCTGCTTGAGATATTCCAGCAGTCGCGTCAGCACGACGTGCTTGACAACATCGGCAAAGTTTCCGGCGTGATAGGCGTGGCGATAATTCACTTGGAACCCCTGCCCCAGCGCGGCGGTGGCGGCTGCGAATTCGGATTTTCCGGCCTGCCGCCACTGGTGCGCAAGGTCAGCAAAAACCCGATCAAGCCGATCGCCATGAGCGAGTAGCCGAGCGGCCGAGCGCGGCCGTCGATCTCGCCGACACCAGAGCGCAGGATGAGGTCGACCGCCCGCATCGGGATATCCTCCGCGTCGCCTGGGCCGACGGTGAAGAGGTAGGCGCCGGGCCTGACGGTCGCGATGMGGCCGGCCTCATCGCGAAAGATCTTGTCGGGTAGTTGCGGGCTGGCCTGGCGCGGGTTGTCGGAATGGTTGAACTGCAGCGTCGAGGCGAGCACCGTGCGGCCATTGGTGGCGGCAGTCAGCGTCAGCACCGTGCGCTGCTGCGAGACGATGCGTTCGGCCCTTGCAGTCAGGTCGACAATCACCCGCACCGGCGCGTCGCGGCTGCCGAGCGGCACCTTCAGCGGCTTGAACCGGCCTTGCTCATAAACGCGCCAGGTGCCGATCTCATGGCCCGAGAAATTGCTCATCGCCCAGGGATAGATGACACCGATGCCGCTGCCGGCGAGCAGGATCAGAACAAACAGAAAGCGCATGCGAATAATGCCCCCTTGATGCGACTATCCTGCATTGGCACTGTCGCGGATACGCTCCATCTCGTCCAGTAGCATATCGAGGGAAAGTCCCCTCGCCAGTTGCTCGTCACCGACCGTGGTCACCGCCGAAGGGCCTTTTGCTCACCCATAAGGTAATAGCTCGCGGCGCGGAACAGCCGTGCACTCAGCTCTGGACCGAAGCCGCCTGCTTCGAGCAGGGCGAACCGGACCAATCTGGGATAGCGCGGTTGCCTTGTTTCGTCGCTGACCCCTGACGGTGATGGCCCGCTGACACAGGCCATCGTATCTATTCTGCTCATATCCTTGTCGGGCAACAATACGCACGCAACTCTACCTATGCGCGTTGAATTGCGGCACCGGGCTCTCCTCACTGTCGAGCTTTGATTCTGCCCCGAAACAGCTTGCCGCATTCGACTGGATATTTTTCCGTGACCTAGGCAATACGCTGATTCACAACGAGGATCCGCCCTGTACACCCAACGTCCGGCCGCGAAGCCGACGCAGCGTCATGATTAACCATTCGCAAACAGCGATGGTTAAGGTTTCGCTAATTTAGTTGACTAGGATTTCCACAGGTATATTTTCAATGCGTTGGGATGTGCAATTTGGGCGAGTAAATCGACGATGATGGCACCAGGCGTGTGATCGCGATTTTTGGGGCGCAGAAAAGAATGCTGAACGGCAGCAAACAGGTCGTGTAGCACCCGCTCCGCGAACCCAAAACAATTAACGCACATCAATGAATGGCGATTCCGCAGACGCGGAGGATTGTCACGTTCTCAAGGACGTGGCCGGGCAACGCTTTGTCACGGCCCGGCGGTAGCGTGTGCAGTGCGTGAGAGGAAAGCATGGGTAAGCTTACCAAGATTCTGAAACTGGAATCCGGGCACAGTCAAAGGGGCGCCAACCAGAACCGGAGCCGCGCCCTGGTCGCCGGAGGTGCGGGATTTTTGGGATCGCATCTGTGTGAACGTCTTTTGCGGGACGGATATGACGTTGTCGCGCTGGACAACTTCCACACCGGCAAGAGATACAATCTCAATGCCCTCCTGCGTAATCCGAGATTCTCGTGCATCGAGCACGACATCGTCAATGCACTGCCTTTGGGTCTTCAGTTCGATGAAATCTACAATCTCGCCTGCCCAGCCTCTCCGCCGCACTACCAGGAAGACCCGATCCATACCTTCAAGACAAGCGTGCTTGGTTCGCTGAACCTTCTGGAACTGGCGCGACAGAACAACGCCAAGATATTCCAGGCCTCGACGTCCGAAGTCTATGGCGATCCCTTCGTGCACCCACAGCCCGAGAGCTACTTCGGCAACGTCAATACGCACGGACCGCGGTCCTGCTACGATGAGGGCAAGCGATCGGCCGAGACCCTGTTCTTCGACTATTCGAGAACATACGGCCTCGATATCCGCGTCGCCCGCATTTTCAACACCTACGGCCGCCGCATGCAGCCCGATGATGGGCGCGTGGTTTCGAACTTCATCGTCCAGGCGCTGCGCGGCCAAGACCTGACCGTCTATGGCAGCGGCCTGCAGACGCGTTCCTTCTGCTATGCCGACGACCTGATCGAGGGCTTTGTGCGGCTGATGAATGCGCCTGATGCGCCCGCGCATCCGGTCAACCTCGGCAACCCGGGCGAATTCACGATCATGGAACTGGCGACATTGGTCGTCAATTACACCAACTCCCGATCCAAGATCGTGCATCGGCCGCTGCCCGTCGACGATCCCAGACAGCGCAAGCCGGACATTTCCTTTGCCAGGAACAATCTCGGTTGGGAGCCGAAAATCAGCCTAAGCCAGGGGCTCGCGCATACCGTCGACTATTTTGACACCCTGCTCTACGGAAGCAAACTGGTCAAAGGAGCCGCGGCGTCATGACTCGCCGGGCAATCCTGGTGACGGGTGGGGCCGGCTTCATCGGCAGCCACACCTGCAAGCAGTTGGCCGCCGCCGGCTATCTGCCGGTGGTTTTCGACAATCTGAGCCGCGGTAACGAGAAATCTGTCGCCTGGGGTCCACTTGTCGTCGGCGACATCCGGAACCAGGATGCGCTGCAGGGGGCGATGAAGACGTACCGGCCGGCGTCGGTTATCCACTTTGCGGCGCTGGCCTATGTCGGCGAGTCCGTTTGCGAGCCGGCTGAATATTATTCGACCAATGTGACGGGCACCATCGCGGTGCTCGATGCGGCGCGCGCGAACTCCATCGAGAACATCATCTTCTCCAGCAGCTGCGCAACCTACGGCGTGCCGGAAGCATTGCCCGTTCGCGAGACGTCCTCGCAAAATCCGATCAGCCCTTACGGGCGCACCAAGCTGATGGGCGAACAGATCATCGGCGACTATGCGTCCGCATACGGAATGAAGTTTGCGATCCTGCGCTATTTCAACGCTTGCGGCGCCGATCCCGAAGGCGAGCTTGGAGAGTGGCATTCGCCGGAAACGCACCTGATTCCCAGGGTGCTCATGGCCGCATCAGGCATCATCGACGAGATCGAGGTTTTCGGCACGGACTACGACACGTCGGACGGTACGTGCGTGCGGGACTATATCCACGTCAGCGATCTGGCCCGCGCCCATCTGAAAGCTCTCATGCATCTCGAGGGCGGCGGACAAAACCTGGCGGTCAACCTCGGCACAGGGCGGGGCGTGTCCATCAAGGAGATTGTCGAGGCGGTCAGCCGAATGACGTCAAGACCGGTTCCGGCCGTCTTCAGGACCCGGCGCCCGGGAGACCCGGCTGAGCTCTATGCCGATCCGGGAAGCGCCCGCGAACATCTTGGCTTTGTGCCGGAGCTTTCCGACATCGACACGATCGTCAGGACGGCGGCCCCATTTTTTGGGCTGGAGACGAAACCGATGAAACGGCCGCCAACCAGGACGGCAGCGCCTGTCGCCGCTCGATGGCTCAGGAATAGCGGGGGCGGCAGCTCGCGCGTTGGCCAAATCCGCTAGGGGTGCAGATGTAAGGCGAATTCCCCAGGAACGTGCCGCCATTGCCCGGATTGTAAGAGGCTTTCACCGGCGCCGGCGTGCGGACCGTGATCCGCCTTGGCGATGCAAAAGCGTAAGCTCTTTCAGTCGTCCGCACTGCGCTCGTCATCCGGATCAGAGGTTCGCTTCTGAGCGAATGAGCCATGGACCAGGCGCGGACCGGCTGGACCGCGGATTTGCTGCGAAGCGAGTAGGCCACAGGCTTGGCGAGGACCGAATTGGTTTTGGTTGCATCCACACTCTGGCAACCTGAAACCGTCGCGATCACCAGCGCAGCCACAATAACAAACGCGCTATTTTTGCCCGAGCGAAACGCGCCCATTGCGGAATTTTTCATCTTGTGTCCCCTGCCAAAGGCGAGTTGCGACATACTTTGCTTTCGTCGCTTTCACGCCGCATGAGCAACCGCTCGCTACCACATCACGCAGGCACATTAGACATCACTTATTAATATTCTTGAAAACCGTATGGTGAGCTTACCGTCTGGTCGTTCTGTCAGATATTATTAAGATGCGATCGATCAGCGGCTGGCGATCCGACCGCGCTCGCCGGACCGCTTCAAGCATCACGATAAGCGATTCGCCAATGTCTTGACAGGCGCCCGGCAAGAGCAGCCTGCTCAAACAGAGACGGATCCGGCTTGTCTGCTCAACCTGTCAGGATAGGGTCCGGCGCGGGGTTGCGAAAATGACCGGTGCGTCACGGCTCATGCCAGACGGAAGTTCCGCTCAACCTCCGCTTTTGACTGGTGCTGGCTGCCCGCCAGGGCTGATCATCTGACGCATCTTATCGAAGGTCGCAGCGGTCGTATCGCCGGATTTGAACTTGTCGTACTCCTGCCCGGGCTGCGCCGGCGAAGCCTGGAAGACATACCAGGAACCGCCGGGATCCTTCATCTGGTATATCGTGCCGCCCAATCGGTGATGGCTGAAACAGGCTCGCCCCTGCGTGCTGCCGGCAAGCGTCTTCCACGTTGCATCCATGCATAATTTGCCATCCTTGGTGACCAACCACCTGCCCTGGCCGATCGACGCATTCGCCCCGCCGGTCCAGGCTCGAAATTGGCGCCCATCCCTGGCAAAATAGGCAGCGCCATTTTCCCAGACCCAGGTGCGGCCGGCATAGAGGTGAAACAGGTCCGCCGGGGTGAGCGGCGCGGCCGCGGCGACCGCCGACATGTCGACCTCCTCCGCCGTCGCGGCGTTAGGGCCGCTGACCAACAGCGACTGCGCAACAATCATCGCCAACAGAAAGCAGCGGATCGACAGGATACCAACCACAGAAGTGATCCTCCAAATGACAACCGGCTGAGGGTGAGACAGGGCTGGCCAGCGTACCATCCCTCTCTTCTGTTTGTCACCGACTCTCGTACCAGCCAGGATCGAAGTAGAATTTGCGGTCGCCTGCCTCGCCCTGACCAGCGCCGGAAACCACATAGGCGATCCTGACGATGCGGAGGCGACCGGCGCCCTGCTGCAGGCCGTATATGCCTTCCAATCCGCGGTCGTAAAATCCCGCCACCGGAACCGAGAGCGCGACACAGGCGAGCGATGCCTGCCAGGCAAGTTTCACAGCATTGGCTCGCAGCGAAATCCTGTTCTCGATGAGGTGCCTGGTGACGATCACAACCACAAGCAGCCCGTAGAGCAGCGCATTGAATGCGGCCAGCCAGTAGAAGCCGGTGGCGTTCGAAGGACGATCCACGAGAAGAACCGGCAAAGACGCGCCAATCGCAAGCACCACATAGGGAACGATGACGCGGGCGGGCAGAAGGTCTTTGGGGCCGCTGCCCTTGGGAGTAACACGGAAATCGACGAACGATTTGGTCAGATAATCGCGGATCGACGACAGCGTGCCGGCGAGCACCCACGGCCAACGCGCGAAGAACAGGAATAGCGTCCCTTCCCAGCTGAGCGTCTTGGCGGTGATCGGGCGCGAAAGACCGAACGCCTTCAGCATCATCACGAGGAGAACCAGGGCAATCGAGTTCGGCGCGTAGTAGAACAGGAAGTCGGCATACATCACGTTGGCAAAGTTCTGGCCCGAACAAAGCGCGTAGATCGGCATGACGAACATCAGAAGCGCAAAAACGGCGAACAGCGGATACCAAAGCTGGCAAAACAGGAACTGAAATTGCAACCGTCGCGGTAGCTTGGGAAGGTAGCTCGGCGAGTATTCGAGCAAGATCGTCATCAGGCTCCGTGACCACTGGAATTCTTGCGTGACAAGATCGGCAAAAGTTTGCGGGCCATCGCCATGCGCGATGGCGTCGATGGCATGTACGCCGCGCCATCCGGCCGCATTGATCAGCATCGACGTTGAATGGTCCTCGGCCAGTTCCGGGCCAAGACCACCGGCTTGCCTCAGCGCGATGGTTCGCACGGCATAGTGCGAGCCGATGCAAAGTGGAGCCCCGCCGCCGGTATGGCCGGACTGCAACGGCCCGTGAAACATCCCTTCCGGAAACAGCCTGCCACGCGCCGACCAGCTCTCGTCGGCGTTGTTGTCGCAAATGCTGGGCGCCGAGACGTAGCCGACCGAGGGGTCGGCGAAGGGTACCAGGATTTCCCTGAGATAGGTTGGCGTCGGGACGTGGTCCGCATCCATCTGAGCGACGAAATCATAGCGCTCGTAGCCATAGTGATCGTAGAAAAATGCCAGGTTTCCCTCTTTGCAGCGCGTCCGGCGCGGCCACACCTTGCGATGATAATCTTCGCGGCCGCGCCGTGTGGAAATCATGACGTTGCGGGCATGGCACCAGGCGATCGTCTCCTCGGACGGGTCCTCGTCTGCCAGCCAGGTATCATGCGGATAATCCTGCGCCAGCATCGCTTCGAGCGTGCGCGCAACCACGGCAAACGGTTCGGACGGGGCCTTGGTGACCACCATCGCGACCCGCGAACGCTTCGGGATCATGTGAAGCTTGGACGGCTTTTTCGACGCGTGCACGTTCAAGAGGAAGTACAACGGCATGAGGGTGAGCCATACCAGAATGAGTGTCGCGAATGCGTATGGCACGACATGCTCGACATGCTCGGGCTTCAGCCACCAGAACCAGAAGAATCCGAGCGTGACGAACCAGAATGCCAGGGCCAGTCTCAAGACCCATTGCTGCCTAGTCGACAGCACGGGCACCAGAAAGGGCCCCTTCCGCGCAGCGGCGGCCAAAGCCGTATCGGACCGACGCGTCCGTCTGCTCGCATAGCCGACTATGCCTGCTCGCACAGAAGTACTCATACACTTACTCGCCGCCACTTTGGGCTTCCGCCGACAGATGGCTGAAAGCTCTCAAATCCCGGCGATAGAATCGGTCCACGCTTCTTAGAGTCAACTAAATTAAGCGTTCGCTAACCATGATTCTTGAGATCTGGTTAACCTAACGCCTTGAATCGGGAGAGGAATAACCGCCCCCTACCAACCTCGAAATGACAAGCCGGCAAATCTCTCAGCATTGGAAGTTCGCTGACGGGTCAAGGCTGTTCGGTGGGGATCCGGCTCGAGAGCAGCGTTAACCATGTTTCGAATGACAGGGTTAAGCAACCGTTAATTGTACTTGACTCCTGGCCGCGACCGGCTCTTAATTTAGCGAGGGATGATATATCGGGATATTGGCGCGAATTTGTGAGTATCGCGGCGAACCTTCTCTCTCTGTAGCTCCTTTGTGTTGGCGCCTTGAGAGAGATAGATAATCGTTTGGTGGGGTCCGTGCGAAGGTTCGCACGCCCGCCAAAAGTCGCTCAGAAATCCCGCAGATTCCACCAATAGAGCCGATTGGTTTTGGGCAATCGTGTCGATCAAGCATCGACGCGCACGGGCGAAGCTTCAACTTCCGCAGATGTTGAAGCCATGGGAGATCAAACATGAAACACTCCGCAGCAAATGCACTTGCAATCGCGCTGGTATTGGGCGGAAGCGCCGCGTTCCCCACTGCGGGAAGCGCCGGCTCGGTTGCCGCGACGGACCCCGTTCAGACGAGCAGTGCCGCTTCGGCGTTCGGATCCTATGATCCATACGGGGACTTCAGTGCCGACAAGAGTGCCAGCATCGAGGAGCTCTTCCTGCCCTGGGAAGACGTCGATCTGGCGAGCCTTCCCTTGGCCGACGCCTATGCCCTTCAGCGAGGCAGGTCGCTGTTGATCACCGTCGAGCCGTGGACCTGGTCGAAGGACTGGCGCGTCACCCCGACCGAACTGCGCAATGGCATATTGAGCGGCAAGTATGACGCCAACATGCAGGCAATCTGCAACCTGGTGGGGGCCATGAAGAGCCCTGTAACCATTCGCTGGGCGCAAGAAATGGAGGACAATAACGGCCGCTTCACCTGGGCCAACTGGGCTCCCAAGGACTGGATCGCCGCTTACAAGCGCGAGGTCGATATCTGCCGCAAGGCAGCCCCCGCCGCCAAATACATGTGGTCACCCAAGGGCGAAGCGGGTCTGGAAAAATATTACCCTGGCGACGACTATGTCGACGTCATCGGTCTGTCGGTGTTCGGCCTGCAGAAAAAGGACAATGACGAGACGGGCCACGATCGTACGTTCGCTGAAGCGCTGAAGCCCGGCTATGACCGCGTCGCTGGCTTCAACAAGCCGGTCGTGGTGGCGGAGCTCGGCTATGTCGGGAAGCAGGAATATGTTTCGAAATGGGAAATCGACACCCGCAAGTCCTATTCGGAGTTTCCGGCTCTGACCTCGGTCGTCTACTTCAACCAGAAGGAAGTGTGGCCGTGGTTGGGTGGCTATGGGCTGCCTGATTGGAGGATTACCCAGCATATCTTGCCCTAGGGGTGCTGTACCGGGTGAGGTGCAGAAGTGGGCGTGGCGTAAAATAGTGGGGTAGGGTTGTGAAACGAGTATTGGGGAATTGTGTCGGAACGGCGCTTGCCTGTTCCATTGGTGTCCTTGCCTTCCAGCTTCCCGCGACAGCCAAGACTGCGGCGCAGGTCGCTGAACTGGCCAAGCAGGCCGAGGCGGTGCCCGATGAGGGTCTCTACCAGATGTACCAGAACCGTTCGTGGCTCTGGGGTGGAAACGGCGCTGGATATTTTGCCGTGCAGCGCCGTCAGTTCAGCGCCTGGACCTCGGACAAGGGCAAGCTGGGTTACGGTGAAGGCATCTGGTTCATCCCTGGAGGCGGAAAGCTTTGCTTCCGCGCAAAATGGCACGGAGCAGGAGGCGACGCCGACGCCCTCACCTGTTTCGAGCATCGCCAGGCCGGCAGGGTGGTTTACCAACGCAAGATTCCGGATGGCGACTGGTACGTTTTCAGGAGCTCGCATCGCAACATGACGGACGAGTTCATGAAAATAAAATACGGCGACTACGCCACCCCCAAACAAAACCGGATCAAGGCAAAGCCGTAGAGCGCGTGATCCGCGACAAGCCGATAATGGCGTCGCTATAGCGGTCGCCGATATTCTTCCTGTCGGCGTTCTTGGAATCGATCCGCTTCCCGTACGGGCGCCGAGCGGTGCGCCACAGGCGCGCTCCTACGCCTTGCGCTCCCAGCGGCGGTCTGACGTCTGCTGCCAGTAGGTGACGGCATGGCCAGCGTCCTTCATCGTCTTCCAGTGCCCCCGGGCCGCCTCGACCTGGGTGGCATCGTGGCCGTCGAACAGAAACACGGCACGCTCGTAACCGCCGAGCTCGGGCGGCATGGCGCCGTCGACCAGGAAGCGGATCTTTGCCTCGTTGGGATTGCCGTCGCCGGTGGTCAGAAGGATCGGCTGGTCACCGGGATAAGCCTCACGGTCGGTCGCGTGCGCCAGGAACGAATCGTCACGGAAGGTCCACAGATGCTGGTCGAGCGCATCGCGGCGCTCCTCTGTGCCGGTCTGCACCACGGCGCGCCAGCCGCGGTCGACGCTGCGCTCCAAGAGGCCAGGCAGGGCATCCTCCAGCGTCGATTCGGTCAGGTGGTAGAACAGGACGTCGGCCATCGCTTCAGCCTATACCGGATGAACCCGCTCACTGCTCGTAATTGTCTCTTACCAGCCGATCGAGCAGCCTGACGCCGAAACCGGAACCCCAGGACTGGTTGATCTCGTTCGACGGCGAGCCGATCGCCGTGCCGGCAATGTCGAGATGCGCCCAAGGTGTCTCCTTGACGAAGCGCTGCAGGAATTGCGCAGCGATAATGGCGCCGCCATAGCGACCGCCGATGTTCTTCATGTCGGCGTTCTTGGAATCGATCAGCTTGTCGTACTCGGCACCGAGCGGCATGCGCCACAACCGCTCCTGCGTCGCCTGCCCCGCCGCCGTTAGCCTTTCGGCCAGTTCGTCATTGTTGGAAAACAGGCCGGCATAGTGCTGGCCGAGCGCGACCATGACGGCGCCGGTCAACGTCGCCAAATTGACCATGAATTTCGGCTGGAAGCGGTCGTTGCAGTACCACAGCGCGTCGGCCAGCACGAGGCGTCCTTCCGCGTCGGTGTTGAGCACCTCGATGGTCTGGCCGGACATCGAGGTGACGATGTCGCCGGGGCGCTGGGCATGACCGTCGACGGCGTTTTCGACCAGACCGATGACGCCGACGACATTGGCCTTCGCCTTGCGCGCGGCCAGCGCATGCATCAGACCGGTGACGGCGGCGGCACCACCCATGTCGCCCTTCATGTCCTCCATGCCGGAGGCCGGCTTCATCGAATTGCCGCCGGTGTCGAACGTGACGCCCTTGCCGACGAAGGCAACCGGGCTGTCCTTTGGCTTGCCGCCGTTCCACTGCATGATCGCCATGCGGGCGCCGCGCGGCGAGCCCTGGGCGACACCGAGCAGTGAGCCCATGCCGAGCTTCTTCATCTCCTTCTCGGCCAGGATCTCGACCTTGACGCCGAGCGCCTCGAGTTCCTTGGCGCGGGCGGCGAACTCAACCGGCCCAAGCACGTTTGCCGGTTCGTTGACAAGGTCGCGCGCTAGAAGCACGCCGTCGATCACCGCCTCCGCGTCAGTGAAGGCCTTTTTCGCAGCGGCCGGAGCGGCGGTGTGGATGGTGACCTTGACCGGCTTTTTCGGTTCGGCGTCGTCCTTGTCCTTGCGGGTCTTGTATTTGTCGAAGGAATAGCTGCGCAGAAGAATGCCTGCCGCTAGGCTTGCCGCGTCCTTGCCGCTCGGCGAGGCGCCAACCGCGTCGAGCACCACGGCCACCTCAGTCGCCTTGCGCAGCGACGCGGCGATGGTGCCGCCAAGCCTAAGCCAGGCATATTCGTCGAGCCCCGACACCTTGCCGACGCCGATCGCCACCAGCCGGTCGAGCGACGTTCCTTCCGGCGCCAGAATTTCGACGGCGCTGGCGAACTTGCCGGTGAACTCGGCCACCGGAAAGGCCCGTCCCAATGTCTTGCCCGGATCGCAAGCCTTTGCGGTATCGCTCAGGCCGCCCTCATCCGCCGACAGCACGAAGACTGTGCCATTCCTGGGTGCGGAAAATTTGGCGAAGGCGATCGACGGTCGTTGAGTCATCATGTCCTGCTTTCGGGGAATGCGTAGCTTTTGGGGAAGCGGTTCGAAGCGATGCGCGACATTTGGTCGTTTTCCGGCATTTGGCAAGACTTTGCCGAATTCGCATCCCATATGACCAACGGAATCGATGGTGATTCCTCGCGGCACGGCCCCGCTTTTTGCCGCAACCTGTTGTTAACCATCGATGTTCGCCCTTTCTTATCCATTCGCAACGACACTCCGGCGCACCGAGACGGGTGACTTGGGACGGGACCGGGCCGATCACCTGATGGAGCCAGTTGTGCAGGCGCCGCCGGACCGCTACCCTTGCGTGGTGGCATGATGCCGTTCGAAAAGATCGAGAAAAGCCTTCATGAAGGTCATTGAACGCTACATCATGCGCCGCGCTTTCGTGGTCTTCCTGGCCGCGCTTGTGTGGACGCTGGCCATCGTGTGGACGACGCAGGTGCTGGCCAAGATCGACCTGGTCACCGACAGCGGCCAGTCGTCGCTGACCTTCTTCGAGGTCGCCGCTCTCATCCTTCCCTCCATCATCCCGATCGTCGTGCCCTTCGCGCTGGTGGTGGCGGTGGCACAGACACTGTCCGTCATGAATTCGGATTCCGAGCTTGCCGTCGTCAACGCCGCCGGCGCCTCGCGTTGGACGATCGTGCGGCCGATCATGCTTCTGGCGCTCGCGGCAAGCGTCTTTTCCTTTGCCGTCGATAACGGCATCGACCCCTATGCACGGCAGAAAAACCGCGCCCTGGTGGCGGCGTCGCACGCGGATCTGTTGTCGCTGATCATCCAGGAAGGCACCTTCCGCAAGATCGAGGACGGGCTGTTCCTGCAGATCGGCGAGCGGCTTCCCGACAATCGGCTGGGCGGCATCTTCGTCGCGGATTCACGCGAAGAAGGGGTCAACCTCGTCTACTACGCCAAGACCGGCAACATCATCGAACGCGGCGGCGAAAAGGTGCTGATGATGAATGACGGCGTCATCCATCGCAAAACGCTGACCGGCGACCTGTCGGTCATCCGGTTCACATCCTATGCCTTCGATATGTCGGCCTTCATGGCGGCGGCTTCGGAGGTGAACCTGCTGCCGAAGGACCAGACGACCCAGTACCTGCTCAATCCAAACCCCAACGACAAGAACTACCAGCAAATTCCGCTTGAATACCGGGCCGAGCTCAACCAGCGGTTTTCGGAATGGACCTATTCCATCGTCTTCGCGCTGATCGCGCTCGCGGTCGCGGGGGACGCGCGCTCGCACCGCGAGGCGCGCGTCAATCCGCTGATCACGGCGATTTCGATATCGCTGTTCGTGCGTTGGCTGGGCTTCTTTGCCGCTAGCAAGGCCGATGAGATCCCGCAATACGCCTATATGGTCTATGGCGTGCCTATTGTGGCTTCGGCGGTGGCGATCTGGTTCATCGTCTCCAACCGGACCATGGAACTGCCGATAGCCTGGGCGGACTGGATGACAAACTTCGCCACCCGCATCGGTGACAGCTGGAACGCGCTGAAGCTGCGTCTGTCCGGGCGCGGCGCTTCTGGGCAAGGGGTCAGCTGATGGGCTGGACGCTGGGCCGCTATTTCTTCTTTCGTTACGTGACGATCACCTTCTGGTTCTTCATCGGCCTCCTGGCGCTGGTGTTCCTGATCGATTTCACCGAGCTCTCCGGTCGCACCACCGGCCTGCCGGGCTTCACCTATGGGACGGCAGTGGCCATTTCCGGGCTGCGGATGCCGATGATCATGCTGCAGACGGTGCCGTTTGTCGGCCTCTTCTCGGCTATGGCGACGCTGGTGTCGCTCAACCGGCGCTACGAGCTGGTGATCGCACGTTCCGCCGGCGTTTCCGCCTGGCAATTCCTGTTGCCGTGCTGCATCGGAGCGTTGCTGTTCGGCGTCCTGTCGGTCGGCGTCATCAATCCGCTCGCCGCGCACGCCTTTTCCTGGTCCGAGCAGATCGAAACCCAGCTGCGCAGCGGCAAATCGAACACGGTTTCTGCCGATGCGGCACCCTGGATCCGGCAGAAAACCAGTTCCGGGGACACCATCATCGGCGCACGGGCCATCCTCGACCAAGGCCTCGAGATGGCCGATGTCGTCTTTTTCATTCTCGATCCGCAAGGCAACATCGTCGAGCGCAAGGACGCCGCGCGCGCCTTCCTGCGCGACGGCTATTGGGAATTGCGGGACGTCAAAACATTCCAGAACGGCACGATCCAGGCATCGGAAAGCGATCGCGTGCCGACCAATTTGAAGCCTGAATTCGTGCAGGAGCGACTGGCGCGTCCCGAAACCATCCCTTTCTATGACCTGCCCGGAAAAATCGAGGTTGCCCGCTCCTTCGGCCTCAAGGCAAATGCCTTTGCCATGCAGTTTGATTCGCTGGTGGCGTTGCCGTTCCTTCTCGTCGCGATGACGCTGATTGCGGCAACAGTTTCAATGCGATTTGCTAGGATGGGGCAGTCGGCAACGATGATTCTGGGTGGCATCGTCGCCGGGTTTCTGCTTTATGTCGTTTCGGTGCTGGTGAAGGCATTCGGCGTGGCGGGGTTCGTGCCGACTGTCATAGCCGCCTGGGTACCGGTCGTGGTGGCTATGTTCTTCGGGGTGACTTTCCTGCTATACAAGGAAGACGGCTAGTGAGGGAGGCGTTTTTGCCCAGCAACAGGCAGGCCGGTTTGGCGCGCCTCTATGCGGCCAGCGCCTTGGCGTGCCTGCTTGCCTGCGCCGTGCCGATGCCCGCGCTTGCGCAGGACGTCGGCGACATGGCGACGACGGTTCCATCCGGCTCGCAGATGCTGCTGGCCGCCGACACGCTGGTCTACAACAACGACAACCAGACGGTGACTGCCGTCGGTGGCGTGCAGATCGACTATGGCGGCAATCGCCTTGTCGCCCAGCGGGTCGAGTACAACCGCAATACCAAGCGGATGGTCGCGAGCGGCAATGTCGAAGTCGTCAACAGCGACGGCACCAAGATCAATTCGGACCACATCGACATCACCGATGACTTCGCCGACGGCTTCGTCAACGCACTACGGGTCGAAACCATCGACAAGGCCTATTTCGCCGCCGAAAGCGCCGAGCGCATGGGCGGCGTGCTGACGACGTTCCACAACGGCGTCTATACCGCCTGCGAACCGTGCGAGGACAAGCCCGACAAGGCGCCGACATGGCGCGTCAAGGCCAGGAAGATCATCTGGAACGGCGAAAAGAAGACGGTTCGCTTCGAGAACGCGAATTTCGAATTCTTCGGCTTCCCGCTCGCCTATCTGCCTGCGTTCGAGATTGCCGACCCGACAGTGAAGCGCAAGAGCGGCTTCCTGATCCCCAGCATCGTCTACAAGAGCGATCTCGGCGTCGGCGTCAAAGTTCCCTATTATTTCGCATTGTCACCGACCTACGACCTGACCGTCACCGGCACCGGCTACACCAAGCAGGGCTTCCTCGGTGAGGCCGAGTGGCGCCAGCGCTTCAACAATGGCCAGTACAGTTTGAAGATCGCCGGAATTCATCAGCAAGATCCCGATGCCTTTCTCGACGCGTCCGGCTTTCCCGCCACCTCTGGCCACAACGTCGATTCGGGCGAAGTTGGCGATCCGAACAAATTCCGCGGCATGATGGGCACCCAAGGACAGTTCGCCATCAATCCGCGCTGGAATTTCGGCTGGGACGTATTGCTGCAGACCGACAAGAACTTCTCGAACACCTATAATATCGACAAGTATAGTTCCAGCGTCCACCAGTCGTCGGTCTACCTGACCGGTCTCAACGACCGCAATTATTTCGACCTGCGCGCCATGCATTTCGAGGTGCAGGAAGATACGCCCAACGGCAATATCGCGGCGCGCGCCAACCAGCAGCCCTGGGTGCTGCCGTCGCTCGACTATGCCTATATTCCCGACATGTCGGTGGCCGGCGGCCAGCTGTCGCTCAATGTCAACTCCCGCATCATCCGCCGCGACGATCTCGATCAAGCCTTTTCGACCCCGTATAACTCGGCCACTCCAACCGAGCGTGTCCGTGGCATCGAAGGCGAATCCGGACGTCTCACCGCCGAAGCCGAGTGGAAGCGGACATTCGTCACCGATGGCGGGCTGGTGCTGACGCCATTGCTCGCCCTGCAGGCGGACGCCGACTACCTGAACGCCTCGTCGGCCTCGCTTGCCGCCATCAACGAGATGGCGATGAACCCTGAGATAAATACCAGCGCCGACATGCGCTCGTCGTTTGCCCGCTACATGGCGACCGCCGGGCTCGAAATGCGTTGGCCTGTGCTGTTTTCGGCGACCAATTCAAGCCACGTGTTCGAGCCGATGGCGCAGGTCTTCATGCGCCCGAACGAGCAGTATGTCGGCGGTCTCGCCATTCCCAACGAAGACGCCCAAAGCATGGTCTTCGACGCGACCACCCTGTTCGAACGCGACAAGTTTTCCGGCTACGACCGTGTCGAAGGCGGTTCGCGTGCCAATGTCGGCCTGCGCTATTCCGGCTCCTACAACAACGGTTGGGGCACCAATGCCATTTTCGGCCAGTCCTATCAGATTGGCGGCGAGAACTCCTTCGCCGCGCCGGATCTGGTCAATGTCGGCGCCTATTCGGGCCTCGAAAACACCAAGTCGGACTATGTCGGCCTGGTTGGCTTCAACAGCCCCAATGGCTTCGCGGCCTCGCTCAGCGGCCGTTTCGACGAACAGAGCTTTGAAGTTCGCCGCGCCGAGGTGAAAGCCGCCTACTCCGGCCTGCCGGTGGCGCTGAGTGCCAAATACGCCTTCATCCAGGCCCAGCCACTGTATGGTTTCACGACCGACCGCCATGAGGTCACGCTTGGTGCATCGACGCATCTGGCCGAGAACTGGCGCGTCTTCGGAACCGGAACCTACGATCTGCAGGAAGCCCTGCTGGTCAAGGATGGCGTCGGCTTCGCCTACAACGATTCCTGCTTTACCTATCTGATGTCGTACTCGCAGTCGCGCGACCTGAACACCAGGGAGGTGACGCAGAGCATCGGCTTCAACCTGTCGTTCCGCACCCTCGGCGACTTTGGCTCGTCGAGCAATACCCTCGGCACGATCCAGTAACAGTCGGCGACATCGTTTCGCCGCATAGGGCTGGCACGGATTTCGCGCACCGGAAAAGATAAAATTGGGCGGGACCGGGATAGAATTGGGATACCAACGATGAGGAAATACCTCTTTTCAGCAGGGTTCGCATTGCTTGTGGCGGCGACTTCCCTGTCGATCGCCGTGATGACGCCGCCGGCTTTCGCCAGCGAGATCAAGTACGTCGTCAACGACATTCCGGTCACCACCGGCGACATCGCACATCGCGCCGCCTTTCTGAAGCTGCAGCGCAAGAAGGGCGACGCCGCCCAGGAAATGATCGACCAGACGCTGCGCATGGCCGAGGCCAAGCGGCTTGGCATCCGCATCAGCGACGCGCAGGTCGAGGCCGCCTACCAGCGCTTTGCCTCGAGCAACAAGATGCAGCTCAGCCAGCTCGACGGCGTCATGGCGAAGTCCGGGGTCAGCAAGGAACACTTCAAGGAATTCATCCGCGCCCAGATGGCCTGGAACCAGGCCTTGAGCGCGCGTTACCGTTCCGGCGACGGCACCGGCGCTGTCAGCGAACAGGACCTTGTCAGGAAGATGCTCGAAAAAGGCGGCGCCAAGCCGAGCGCCACCGAGTACATGCTGCAGCAGGTCATCTTCGTGGTGCCGGCGGCAGAGCGCAGCGCGACGCTGGCCAAGCGCAAGCGCGAGGCCGACGCCATGCGTACCCGCTTCAACGGTTGCAACACGACGCGCGAATTCGCCAAGGGCCTGATCGACGTCACCGTTCGCGATCTGGGCCGCGTGCTGGCGCCGCAACTGCCGGCGGACTGGGCCGAACAGGTCAAGGCTACCAAGGTCGGCGGCGCCACCCCCACGCGCGAGACCGACCGCGGCGTCGAATTCATCGGCATCTGCTCGTCGCGCGAAGTGTCCGACGACAAGGTCGCCCAGATGGTGTTCCAGGGCGAAAGCTCCGGTGACAAGAATGCCGACGAGCTCAGCAAGAAATATGTCGACGAGTTGAAGGCGAAAGCCCGCATCGTCAAGCGCTGACGTGGGCAGCACGGTGATTGCGCTCGCGTTGAGCGCCGGCGATCCGTCCGGCATCGGGCCGGAGATCGCGATTGCAGCCTTCATGGCGCGCGAGGCTGCCGCCTTGCCGCCCTTCTATCTGCTCGCCGATCCGGCGCTGATCGCATCCCGGGCGCGCCTCCTTGGCATTTCGCTGCCGATCGTCGAAACGACGCCAGCGCAAGCGGCGCAAGTGTTTGCACGCGCCCTGCCGATCGTTCCACTGGCCGCTCGCTGCATCGACAGCCCCGGCCGGCCGGACCAGGCCAACGCGGCCGCCACCATCGAGGCCATCGATCGTGCCGTCGCCGACTGCCTTGCCGGCGAAGCCGCAGCCGTCGTCACCTGCCCGATCGCCAAGAAACCGCTCTACGATGCCGGCTTCCGCTTTCCCGGCCACACCGAGTATCTGGCGCATCTGGCGGCCCGATACAGCGGCGTCGAGGCGATGCCGGTGATGATGCTGGCCGGCCCCGACCTGCGCACCGTGCCCGTCACCATCCACATCGCCCTGGCGGAGGTGCCGAAGACGCTGACCACCGCATTGATCGTCGCGACCGCGCGCATCACCGCCGCCGATCTGACCCAGCGCTTCGGCATAGCCCGGCCGCGGCTGGCCATTGCCGGACTCAATCCGCATGCGGGTGAAGGCGGCGCCATGGGCCTCGAGGACGAGCGTATCGTGCGCCCGGCAATCGACATCCTGCGGGCAGAAGGCATCGACGCCTTCGGGCCCTTGCCCGCCGACACGTTGTTCCACGCCCGGGCGCGGGCCGGCTACGACGCAGCCCTGTGCATGTATCACGACCAGGCGCTGATCCCGACCAAGGCACTGGCCTTCGACGAGGCGGTCAATGTCACGCTCGGCCTGCCCTTCATCCGCACCTCGCCCGACCACGGCACCGCCTTCGACATCGCCGGCAAAGGCGTGGCGCGGCCCGACAGCCTGATGGCGGCGCTGAAGCTTGCCAGGCGATTGGCCGACACCGGCACAAAGGCGGCCGCCGCATGAGCGCTTCCTGCCTGAGCCTGTGCACATGAGCATCGACGGGCTGCCGCCGCTGCGCGAGGTGATTGAGCGTCATGGGCTGCAGGCAAAGAAGGCGCTCGGCCAGAATTTCCTGTTCGACCTCAACCTCACCGGCAAGATAGCCCGCACCGCCGGCGACTTGTCCAATGCGACCGTGATCGAGGTCGGTCCCGGCCCCGGCGGGCTTACTCGCGCATTGCTCTCCAACGGCGCGCGTCACGTCATTGCCATCGAGCGCGACGAACGCTGTCTGGCTGCGCTCGCCGAAGTATCGGATCATTATCCCGGCCGGCTGGAGATTGTATCCGGCGATGCGCTGAAGACGGATTTCGCAGCACTGGCCAGTGAAGGAGCCGGCCGACCGGTGAAGATCATCGCCAACCTGCCCTACAACATCGGCACGGAGCTGCTGGTGCGCTGGTTGACGGTCGGCGAATGGCCACCCTTCTACGCATCGATGACGCTGATGTTCCAGCGCGAGGTGGCCCAACGCATCGTCGCCGCACCCGGTAGCGATGCCTATGGCAGGCTTGGCGTGCTGGCCGGCTGGCGCACGCAGGCCAGGATCGCCTTCGACGTGCCGCCACAGGCTTTCACGCCGCCGCCCAAGGTCACCTCTTCAGTGGTGCATCTGGAGCCGCGCGCGACACCCCTGCCCACCGATGTGAAAAAACTCGGCCGCGTCACCGAAGCCGCCTTTGGCCAACGCCGCAAGATGCTGCGGCAGAGCGTGAAAAGCCTCGGCGGCGAAGCCTTGCTCGAGCGCGCCGGCATCGATCCGACACGCCGCGCCGAAACGCTCAGTGTCGAGGAATTCGTACGCCTGACCAACACGGTGTAGCGCCGGCAGGTCTGGAATCGCCTCGGTCAGGGCATAGATAATCTGGCGAACATGCCGGAGAACCAAAATGCCTGCCTATGTCATTTCCGATGTCACGATCCGCGACGAAGAGGCGATCGAGATCTACCGATCCCGCGCCGCTGCCTCCATCGCCCAGCATGGCGGGCGCTATCTGCGTGGCGGCCAGGTGGAGACGCTGGAAGGCAAGTGGCATCCCGGACCGCTGATCGTCGTCGAATTTCCTGACATGGAACGAGCCAGGCGTTGGTACGCCTCCGCTGAGTATGCGGCGGCGCTGGACGTGCGCGATGCCGCGCTCAGCCGCAATCTGATCCTGGTCGACGGCATGGCGCCCTGAAGCCAGTCAGCCCGTCTTCTCGTCCAACAATCCCGAGACGAAATCGAACAGGCCGGGCCGGCGGTCGCGCCTTAGCCGCTCGGCGACGACGATGCCGCGCACTTCGGCGAAGGCGCGGTCGAGGTCGTCATTGACGATGACGAAATCATATTCCTTCCAGTGCTCGATCTCGTTGCGGGCATTCTTCAGCCGCGTCTCTATCACCGCCTCCTGATCTTCGGCGCGGCGCTTCAGCCGCGCTTTCAATTCCTTCATCGACGGCGGCAGGATGAAGATCGAGACAATGTCGGCGCGCATCTTCTCCTTGAGCTGCTGTGCGCCTTGCCAGTCGATGTCGAACAGCATATCGCGTCCTTCAGCCAGCGCCAGTTCGGCCGGCTCGCGCGGTGTCGCGTAGCAATTGCCGTGCACCTCGGCCCATTCCAGCAACGCGTCGGAATCGCGCAGCCGCTCGAAATCGCGCATGGTCCGGAAATGGTAGTGAACACCTTCGATCTCGCTGCCGCGGCGCGGTCTGGTCGTGACCGACACCGACAGTTCGAGGCTGGAATCGCTTTCAAGAAGGTTGCGCGCGATCGTCGACTTGCCAGCCCCCGATGGCGACGACAAGACGAGCATCAGGCCCCGGCGGCGAATGCGGGACCCTAAATCCTTGGCAACCATTGGCTACTCCAGATTCTGGATCTGTTCACGAAACTGGTCGACCACGGCCTTCAGCTCCAGCCCGATCGCGGTGACCGTAGCGGCGTTCGACTTCGAGCACAGCGTATTCGATTCGCGGTTAAATTCCTGTGCCAGAAAATCGAGCTTGCGGCCGACCGCACCGCCACCCTCAAGCAGTGCCCGGCCAGATGCGACATGCGTTTTCAGGCGGTCGATCTCTTCGCGGATATCGGCTTTGGTGGCGAGGAAAGCCGCCTCCATGTGCAACCGGGTGACGTCCAGATTGGCGGAAGCATCCATCAGCAGCCTGACCTGCTCGGCGAGGCGTTCGCGGATCGCTACCGTCTCGCGTGACGGATCCGCCTCGGCTTGCTGCGTCAGCGCCTCGATTGCGTCGATGTGGCCCGCCAGCAATAAGGCCAGTGCGGCACCTTCGCCCTGTCGTGCCTGTTCCAGTCCTTTGAGGGCCACCTCGAGCGCGGCCATGATCGCGATGTCGAGCGCGGCGCGCACTTCTTCGGTTTCGACAGTTTCGGGAATATCAAGCACGCCGCGCAGCGAAAGCAATCCGTCTGCCGTCGCGGGGGCAACGCCGAACTGCTCCTGCAACCGCTTGGCAAGCCCCGCCAGGTCCTTCAGGAAGGATTCGTTGACGACTGGCTGCGCCTGCGCGCCGGCGGCACGGCCGATGGTCAGTGTCGCCTGGAAATTGCCGCGCGCAAAACGCTTCTGAAGCGTCTGCCTGACGGCCGGTTCCAGTCGCTCGAAGCCTTGCGGCAGCCGCAGCCGCACCTCGACGCTCTTGCCGTTGACGGACTTGACCTCCCAGGCGATCGCGGTGCCTTCATGCTCGGCGACGGCACGTGCAAAACCGGTCATGCTCTGCAAATTCATATCGCCCACAAGTCCCTGGCGCATCAGCCCGAAACCGGTTGTCCGGAGAGGAGCACGTGCGGTTGAAATGACTGCGCCGCAGGTGCGTCGAAATCGGACGCGCGGCTCTTCCAAATGTCAGGGCGTCGCCTGTTGGGCAACGCCTTTCTTCATCCTACTGGGCAGCACCCGCATCGCCGCCGCCATCACCGCTGTCGTCGCCAGCGTCAGCCGGCTTGTCGGCATTGGTGCCGTCAGCCGGCTTGTCGGCATTGGTGTCACCGGCGCCCGCAGCCTTGGCGGCGTCATCGGCCTGCTTCTTCTGCAACGCGCGATAGCGGGCGACGTTCTCGTTGTGCTCTTCCAGCGTCGCGGCAAAGACGTGCCCGCCGGTGCCATCGGCGACGAAGTAAAGGTCGTCGGTCTTCGACGGATTGGCCACCGCCTCCAGCGCCGCACGACCCGGATTGGCAATCGGCGTCGGTGGCAAGCCGTTGATCACATAGGTGTTGTAGGGCGTCTGCTTCTGGATGTCCGACTGGTAGATCGGCCGCTCCGCTGGCTTGCCCTTGCCGCCGAACAGGCCGTAGATGATGGTCGGGTCAGATTGCAGGCGCATGCCCTTGGCCAGCCGGTTCAGAAAGACGGCGGCAACCCGCGAACGCTCGTCACCCTTGCCGGTTTCCTTCTCGACGATCGAGGCCAGCGTAACGAACTCTTCGACGTTGGCCAGCGGCAGGTCCGGCGCGCGCCGCTGCCAGACATCCTCGACCAGCTTCTTCTGATCCGCCAGCAGCTTGTCGACCATCTGCTGGCGCGTCGCGCCGCGGGTGAAGCGCAGCGTGTCGGTGGCGAGGCTGCCCTCGGGCGGAGTGGTCGCCGGCATGTCGCCGCTCAGGGCAGGCTCGTCGGCGATGCGCTGCAGCGCCTGCTCGACCGTCAGCCCTTCTGGAACGGTCAGCGAATACATCACCGACTTGCCACTCTTCAAAAGCTCCATGATGTCGCGCATGGAGGCCCTGGGCTTGATCTCGTACTCGCCGGCCTTCAGTGCTGAATCATTGCCGAAGGCGCGCACGCCAAGGCGGAAGATCCGCGCGTCGCTGATCAATCCGCGGCGTTCGAGCTGGTCGGCAATATCCTGGACGCCGGTGTTCGGCTTGACCAGGAAGGTGTCGCCATTGGCCGAGGGGCCAGCTTCAGTGAATTCCTGCTTGCCAAAATAGAGCGCGACGCCCGCCGTCAGAACCATCAGCATCACCAAGGAGATGACGAAGTTCATAAACACGACGATCTGGCTGCGCGAGGCCCGCGAGCGCTTCGGCGGTGGCGTGCCGGCCTCTGGCCGCAGCGCTTCGTTTGCAGTCTTCGGCATGATCGGACCTGATGTTGCCGGCCGTTGCCCGAATTCTCCGTTGCCCGCCGGATTTGTGTTCATTTCGCCCTACCGTTTGATCGCTCAACGAATCCCCTGCGGCAGAGTAGGGGCGAATATGGCAAAATTGACGACAAGCGTCGCCCGGCAGCCGGGCGGTCAGCCATTGTAGCGCTGGAAGACGAGCGAAGCGTTGGTGCCGCCAAAGCCGAAGGAATTGGACAGCGCCACGTCGATCTGGCGGGCGCGCGGCTTGTTGGGCACCAAGTCGATCGCGGTTTCGCGCTCCGGGTTGTCGAGGTTGATGGTCGCCGGCGCGACATTGTCGCGAATGGCAAGGATCGAAAAGATCGCTTCGGCAGCACCCGCCGCCCCCAGCAGATGACCGATCGACGACTTGGTCGACGACATCGAAATCTTGGACGCGGCATTGCCGACAAGCCGCTCGACGGCACCGAGCTCAATGGTATCGGCCATGGTCGAGGTGCCGTGCGCGTTGATGTAGTCGACATCGGCGGGCGTCAGCTTGGCCCGGTTCAACGCCGCCGTCATGCAGCGAAAGGCGCCGTCGCCGTCTTCAGCCGGCGCGGTGATGTGATAGGCGTCACCGGTGAGACCGTAACCGGTCACCTCCGCGTAGATCTTCGCGCCGCGCGCCTTGGCATGTTCGAGTTCTTCAAGCACGACGACGCCGGCGCCCTCGCCCATGACGAAGCCGTCGCGGTCGCGGTCATAGGGGCGCGACGCTGTTTGGGGCGCATCGTTGCGATCGGTCGACAGCGCCCGGCATGCCGCGAAGCCGGCAATCGACAGCCGCGTTACCGGCGCCTCGGCGCCACCGGCGACCATCACGTCGGCATCGCCCCACATGATCAGCCGGGCAGCATCGCCAATGGCGTGCGCGCCGGTCGAACAGGCCGTGACGACGGCATGGTTCGGACCTTTCAACCCGTGCCGGATCGAAACCTGTCCGGAGACGAGATTGATGATCTGGCCCGGGATGAAGAAAGGGCTGATGCGGCGCGGGCCGCGTTCTTTGAGGATCATCGCGTTTTCGGCGATGCCTTCGATGCCACCGATGCCGGAGCCGATCAGCACGCCGGTGGCGCACTGCTCGGCATGGGTCTTGGGTTCCCAGCCGGAATCCTTCAGCGCCTCGTCGGCAGCGGCAATCCCGTACAGGATGAAGTCGCCGATCTTGCGCAATTCCTTCGGCTCGAGCACGGCCTCGGGATTGAAGGTGGCATTGCTGCCGTCACCACGCGGAATGACGTGGGCGATCTTGCAGGCAAGATCCTCCACCTCGAATTCGGTGATGCGCTTTGCTGCGCTGCGGCCGGTCAGAAGTTCCTTCCAGCTGTGCTCGAAGCCCATGCCGAACGGCGACAGCAAACCAAGGCCCGTGACGACGACACGCCTCATCGCAGGTCCTCCCCGGTGATGACTGCGGAAAGCGTCAGGCCGATGCCTTGTCGATATACTTCACAGCATCGCCAACGGTCAGGATGGTCTCGGCCGCGTCGTCGGGGATCTCGACGCCGAATTCTTCTTCGAACGCCATGACGAGTTCGACCGTGTCGAGGCTGTCGGCGCCCAGATCATCGATGAAGCTCGCCTGCTCCGTCACTTTGTCGGCATCGACGCCAAGGTGCTCGATGACGATCTTCTTGACGCGCTCTGCGGTGTCACTCATTTGGGGCATCCTCGTCTTTTGTTTGTCTGTCTTCGTTAGCGGGCAGAATGCCGCTAATCAAGCTGAAAGATGGTCCTGCCGGAAACGCAACGGCCACGGACCGGTTTTTGCCCGAACCGCCGGGTTGCGGGCCGCATTACACGAAAAATAGCTGAGGTCCAAGCCGAAATGGTCTCTTTTCACAAGCCGGCAACAACTCCGCCGGACTCGTTCAAATCATCGCCATGCCGCCATTCACATGGATGGTCTGGCCGGTGACGTAGCCGGCTTCGTTGGAGGCGAGATAGGCAACGGCGGATGCGACTTCAACGCTGGTGCCCATGCGGCGCGTCGGGATCGCCGCCATGATCGCCTCCTTCTGCTTGTCGTTGAGCTTGCCGGTCATCGCCGATTCGATGAAGCCCGGAGCGACGCAGTTGACGGTGATGTTGCGGGTGGCGATCTCCTGCGCCAGCGACTTGGAAAAACCGATCATGCCGGCCTTGGAGGCGCAGTAGTTGGTCTGGCCGGGATTGCCGGTGACGCCGACCACCGAGGTGATGTTGATGATGCGGCCGTGGCGGCGGCGCATCATTGGATGGGTGAGTTCCCGCGTCAGCCTGAACACGGCGGTCAGATTGACCTCGAGCACGGTGTCCCAGTCGGCGTCAGACATGCGCACGAACAGGCCATCCTTGGTGATGCCAGCGTTGTTGACCAGGATGTCGACACCTTCCAGATCGGCCTCCGCCTTCTGGCCGAGCGCCTTGACCTCGTCGCGGTTCGAGAGGTTGGCCGGGAACAGCTTGACCCGGTCGCCAAGCTCGGCAGCCAGCGTCTCCAACTTCTCGACGCGGGTGCCATGCAGGCCGACGATGGCGCCTTGCGCATGCAGCACCCTGGCGATGGCCTCGCCGATGCCTCCCGACGCGCCGGTGACGAGTGCCTTGCGGCCAGTCAATTCGAACATTTTTGTCTCCTGATTGAGAAGAGAACACCCTTCGCACGGATGGGGTCAAATCGCATCCTATTAAGCATTCGTCGCCAGCGCCGCCTCGACCTCTGCCGCGGAGCCGACCGACGCGGTGGCGATCTCGCGGTTGATGCGCCGCGCCAGGCCTGAAAGCACCTTTCCGGCGCCAATCTCGTAAAGCGTGGTGATGCCGTTTGCGCCGAACCATTCCACCGTCTCGCGCCAGCGCACGCGGCCAGTAATCTGTTCAACCAGACGCCGCGCAATCTCGTCGGGGTCGATCGAGGTCGTCACCGACACGTTGGAGACGACTGGGACGACCGGCACATTCTTGGCCACGCCAGCCAGGGCTTCCCGCATGACGTTCGCGGCCGGCGCCATCAGCGCCGAATGGAAAGGCGCAGAGACCTGCAGCATCAGCGCGCGCTTGGCGCCCTTGTCCGTGCAGAGCCTTGCCGCCAGTTCGACCGCTGCCTTGGCGCCGGAAATCACCAGTTGGCCGCCGCCATTGTCGTTGGCGATCTGGCAGACAGAGCCGTTGCCAGCCCCTTGGGCCGCCTCGGCGCAGGCGGCCTCGACGTCAGCCTGGTCCAGTCCGATGATCGCCGCCATGGCGCCCTCGCCGGCCGGCACCGCCGCCTGCATGGCATTGCCCCGGATGCGCAGCAGCCGGGCGGCATCGGCAACCGAAACGAAGCCGGCGGCCGCGAGCGCCGAATACTCGCCCAGCGAATGGCCGGCAACATAGGCAACCTTGCCCTTCAGCGAGAAGCCGCGCGATTCCAGCGCCCTGATCGCGGCCAGCGACACCGCCATCAGGGCAGGCTGCGCATTGGCGGTCAGCGTCAACGTCTCCTCCGGCCCTTCCCAGATCAGCTTCGACAGGTTCTCGCCGAGCGCGTCGTCAACTTCCTGGAAGACCCTGCGCGCTTCGGGAAACGCTTCGGCGAGATCCTTGCCCATGCCAACAGCCTGGCTGCCTTGTCCGGGGAAAGTGAGTGCAACGGCCATGCGAGGGCTCCCAAGGGCTGGTTTTGCTTGCCTGATAGACGGGTTTTTCTTGCCTGTGACGCAAGGCAGGCCGCCAAGTCAAGCCCAGTTCGACCCCGCCGGGCGGCATCATCGCCGTCCGAATGCCTGCTCCAAAAGGCTTCCTGGCGATCACTCCTGATGAAAACCGCTCACGAATCGTTTGCTGGCTCTTCTTATTTCCGCCACAGGCGCTAGCTTTCGGTGACAATAATATGACAATCGAGTGACGTGTTTGTCGCTGGGTGGGGAAGTTAAGGTGACAAAGAGTTCGAAACGCGCCGCCAAGGCGGCGCCACAGTTCCTTGAAGACGATCCGTCCACCGGCTACCTGCCGGGCAGGACATGGCCGGTTGTGCGCTATGGACTGATCAGCCTGGCAATCGCGGCCGTCCTGGTGTTTGCCATCGAATTGATTGTGCGTGGCGACTTTGCCGGCACAGTCTCCTTCTTCCTGCAGCCGCTCAAGCCGGGCTGGACCACCATCGTCGTGTTTGCGCTGATCCTGATCGGCCTCGATGCCGTGCTCGGCCGCAGCCACCAGAGCCTGATGATCGTCGCACCGCTGACCCTTTCCCTTGCCTTCGTCGGCCACCAGAAGTCACACTATCTCGGCGATCCGCTCTATCCCACCGATTTCCTCTATGCCCGCCAGATCTTCGCGCTGCTGCCTCTTCTGGTGCGCGACCGGCCGATGACCGCGCTCGCCATGGTGGTAGGCATCGTCGCCGGCCTGTCGCTGCTCGTCTATGGCTGGCGGCTGTGGCGCCGCAAGGTTCCGGCGCTCAGCCGCAAGGGTCGCCTTGCGCGGTTGACGCTGGCTGTGCCGCTGCTCGCCTTCTTCGTTTCGATCATGGATTACGCCACCTTCTCCTGGACCAGGGACCGGCTGCAGATCATCCCGATCATGTGGGACCAGAAGGAAAACTATGCCTCCAACGGCTTTGCCCTGGCCTTTGCCCTCAACGTGCCGATGGCGCATGTCTCGGCGCCGCCGGGCTATTCCGACAAGGCAGTCGCGGCGATCGACCGAAGCGATGTGACCGCCTCGGTGCCGGCCGAGAAGCCCGACATCATCATCGTCATGAGCGAATCCTTCTGGGATCCGACCAAGCTGCCCGGCGTCACCATCACCCCCGACCCGATCCCCAATGTGCGGGCGCTGCGCTCCGGCTCGATGTTCTCGCCCGAATTCGGCGGCATGACCGCCAACATCGAGTTTGAGGCGCTGACCGGTTTCTTCAACGCATTCCTGCCGGCCGGCAGCATTCCCTATCAGCAATATGTGCGCACACCGACGCCTTCGCTCGCGACTTTCCTCAAGAGCGAGGGTTACCGGGCGCGCGCCATCCACCCCGGCACCAACTGGTTCTGGAACCGCGGCGCGGTCTATGCCGATTTCGGCTTCAACGATTTCAAATCCGAAGAGACGCTGCCGCCCATGCAAAAGCGCGGTCCGCTGGCATCCGACGCAGCGATGACCGACGAGATCATCAGCGAGGCCGACGCCAGCGACGAACCGGTGTTCTTCTTTGCCGTCAGCCTGCAAAACCACGGCCCCTACGAGCCGAACCGCTATTACAATCCGACACACACGGTGCAGGCACCGATCAGCCAGTGGGCGCGCGAATCGCTGCTCAGCTATGCCGAAGGCTCAGCCGACGCCGATCGCGGCCTTGAACGCCTTGTCGAATGGGCGAAGAAACGCTCCCGTCCCACCGTGATTGCCTTCTTCGGCGATCATCTGCCTCCGCTGGGGCCGGTCTATGTCGAGACTGGTTTCCTGAAGGACAATGTCGCGCCGCGCAAGGAACCGACGCCGGAAGCCGCACTTGAGCATCACCAGACGCCGCTGATCATCTGGTCGAACCGATCCGGTCCGGTCGAGAACCTGGGCGCGGTGAGCCCGGCGTTCCTGCCCTACCACATCCTCACCACCGCCGGCATCACCCACCCTTACTACACTGGCTTCCTGGGCGAGATGCGCGAGCGCTACCGCGTCGTCGACCGCAACCTGTTGCTGACGCCGGCGGGCGAGGCCACGCCCGACTGGGCGCGGCAGAAGGAGATCGACCCTCAGATCCGCGATTTCCGCCTGTTGCAATACGACATGATGTTCGGCAAACGCCTCGCGGCGCCGGATTTCTTCCCCGAAACGGTCGACAAGGTCGTCGCTCACACGAGTTGAGCCACTCGATCCCGTCAGGATCCCGCCCGGCGCACTCGGGTCACGCGTTCAATTCGTCAATTGCAGTTTCGAGAACTTGTTGGCGATCTGCTGGAATACGTCCGGCAGTTTGGTTGGATCGTTGACGGCATAATAGCCGCTGGGGTCCGAGGCACAGGCACTGTAAAGCGCGCGGTTGGCGGCGGTGTCGGATTGCAGCACCATTGTGTAGATCTGCACGCCTTCATTCTTCAATTGGGTACAAACGCTTTTGGTCCAGCCGTCGACATTGCGCGCCGCAGTCGTCTGGTTGTCCGATCCAAAACGGCCACCCGCCAGATAGCCATAGGATGTGTAGTCGGACTTCGTCGGCTGTTCACTGGCGCCATAGACGACGTTCTCCCCGTCGGTCAGCAACAGCACGATCTTGCTGACGCCAGGCGTCTTCCACGGCACTCCATCGGTGTAGGGCGCGCCGGGCGACAGCACCCGCATGCCCCAGGAGAGGCCTTCGGAGACATTGGTACCCGAACCGTTCCACTCGGTCATCTGGCTTGCTGCCTTGCGCAGCTTGTCGAAATCGTCGGTCAGGGGAACGACCGGTGTCGGGCAAGCGCGGTTGGGGCCGACGGTGATGGGGGAGCCCGTCTCGGTGATGAGCTCCTTGGCGGGCGCAACATATTTGGCGATCTTTTCCTTGGCGGATTTGCCGGGCGTCAACAAATCGCTGATGAGATCGCTGAGATCGATGCCGAGAAGGTTGTCCTTATTCTTGGCGAGCTTGACCTTGTCGCTGACGTCGTCGAGATACGAATTGTTGTAGTACTTGCTCGAATTGCCGTAGGAGCCAGACGGCATCTGGGCATCTTCCGGATCGTCCGGCGCGAAATACGGAACGAACAGCGTGTCGGGCTTTGCCGGGTCAGGTGGGCTGTCGGAAATGTTGTAGGTGCCCGGCCGCGCCTCGACGCAGCCTTTCCATCCGGTGCCGTTCCATCCGGGCTCGGTCCATCCGGTCTCCTTGAGCTGCTTGAAAAGCGCCATATGATGGGGACGCTTGCCGTCGATGACCGGGAAATTGAGGCCGTTGGTGGAAGACTTGCCGTCCATGTCGATCCAGGACGGGTCGAATTCGTCGCCATCGACGTTGACGGCCGTGACGAATGGGACCAGCGAGGCTCGGATATCGCGCGTCGGCGATTTTGCCGCTTCGAGGGTGTTGAGCAACGAATTCGTCGCAGTCCTCAGCGCCGTCATGCGCGCGCCGGCCATGGAGCCGGTATTGTCCAGCACCAGCACGACTTCGAGCTGGTTGTTCGATTCGACGGCGGCGGCATCGACCTCGATGCGCTTGCTGTTGCCGAACAGGAAGGCAAAGTTCAGATTGACGTCGGCTGAGGCAACCGCCTTCGTCTTGACGAAGTTGATACCCCTGTCGACGGTCAACGTCGCCTTCGCATTGCCGAGTTCGCCGTGGCCGGCGATGTTGGCCTGGAAATAGCGGTCAAAAGCGTCATTGCGGGTGATGTCGAGATCGCCAAGATGTGAAGAGGCAAGGTTTGCCGCATCGAGGGCGTTCCGCAGGTTGCTCCTGGCCCGCATGAGGGTGGAGACATCGGTTGCAAAGGCGATAGCCGTGATGATGGCCGGCAACCCCAGTCCCAGCACAAGCGTAAAATTGCCGCTCGTCGAGCGCCAGAACTTATTGAGAAGCATCTTACCCCCAAATGCTCGCCGCTTTGTGCGCGGTTGTCCGGCTTTTGCGCCTCCCATGATGAATGGGCCGTTGATGGCGGCGGTTCAACTGCGCACAACCTGGCAGTGTGGTTAAGACCTGGTTGCAGGAATCACAAAGCCTGGCCGTTGTTGCTGCTTGATTTTCAGCCCTGCGACACAAGAGAATGCCGCTTGCGCTTGCGTTGTGGGCGGATTGCTGTATAGACGCCCCCAATCTGCCGGTCCCAGCTGGGGGCTGAACGGAGGGCCGGAGGTTTTTTCGAACACCTTCGTGTGAAGCCAGAAGTGCTTCCGCCTCCCGTGTCTCCGCTCTCGACCGTCTCGACATGCTCCTTTCTTCCCCGTTCCCTTCGAGGGTTTGCGGGTCAGAGAAGTTGCAGAGGCTTTTGCCGCCGGGAACCGGGAGAGAAACGAAGAAAGGCACTGAACCATAATGGCTCTTTACGAACATGTGTTTCTTGCCCGGCAGGACCTCTCGCAGCAGCAGGTCGATGCGCTTGTCGAACAGTACAAGGGTGTCATCTCCGCGAATGGCGGGTCCGTCGGCCGGGTCGAGAACTGGGGATTGAAGTCCCTCACCTACCGGGTCAACAAGAACCGGAAGGCTTACTACACGCTGATGGACCTGAGCTGCCCGCCGGCCGCGCTCAACGAGATGGAGCGCCAGATGGGCCTGTCCGAAGACGTGCTGCGTTTCCTGACCATCAAGGTCGAGGCGCATGAGGAAGGCCCGTCGGCCATGATGCAGAAGCGCGAAGAGCGCTCGGAACGCGGCGGCTTCGGCGACCGCGACCGTGGCGATCGTGGCCCGCGCTCCTTCGGCGACCGTGATCGTGGCGACCGTCCGCCGCGCTCGTTTGGCGACGCCGGTGCTGATCGTGGTCCGCGCCGTCCGCGCGAAGGCTTTGAAGGGGGTGCAGAATAATGGTCGACATCAACCAGATCCCGACCCGGCGCCCGTTCCATCGCCGCCGCAAGACCTGCCCGTTCTCCGGCGCCAACGCGCCCAAGATCGACTACAAGGACGTGCGTCTGCTGCAGCGCTACATTTCCGAGCGCGGCAAGATCGTGCCGTCGCGCATCACAGCCGTCAGCCAGAAGAAGCAGCGCGAACTCGCCAAGGCGATCAAGCGCGCCCGCTTCCTCGGCCTGCTGCCCTACGTGGTTCGCTAGGACTTTCGAGCGGGCGGCTTGCCGCCCGCTTTTTCACCGGCCACGACGGGCGTGACCGGGTCGAACATCAAACCCCGGGTTGGATTTCAAAGAGAGATCCTAACTGCCTGAACAGGCAGGACAGCGACACCGGCGCCAATGCGCCCAAGCTTCCTGACCTGTTCCCAAGACATTCGGCGTCGATCCCGGTGATTGGCGTCCAACCGAAGGAACAAAACCATGGAAGTCATTCTTCTCGAACGCGTTTCCCGCCTCGGCCAGATGGGCGATACCGTCAAGGTCAAGGACGGCTTTGCCCGTAACTTCCTGCTGCCGCAGGGCAAGGCGCTGCGCGCCAACGAAGCCAACAAGAAGAAGTTCGAAGGCCAGCGCGCCCAGCTCGAAGCCCGCAACCTCGAGCGCAAGTCGGAAGCCACCGAGGTCGCCGAAAAGCTCGACGGCAAGAGCTTCATCGCCGTTCGCTCCGCTGGTGAAACCGGCCAGCTCTACGGTTCCGTTTCGACCCGCGACATCGCCGAGCTGCTGACGGCGGGAGGTTTCACCGTCAATCGCAACCAGATCCTGCTCAACCAGCCGATCAAGACCATCGGCCTCACCAATGTGGCAATCGCGCTGCATCCGGAAGTCGAAGTCACGATCACGCTCAACATCGCCCGCACGGCCGACGAGGCCGAACGCCAGGCCAAGGGCGAGACGCTGACCACCGCCGAAGCCATTTACGGCGACGACATCAACGACAACGCCCGGCCGGAAAACTTCTTCGACCCGAACACCGAGTTCGAAGGCGGCGAAGACAACGCCTGACGGTTCGAGTTGCCGGTGCGCGCCGCCGGGCGTGCCGCACTCAGCTTCGATCCCAGCTGGCCTCGGCCATGCTGGACCAATGCCCGGGTCTCTCGCCCGGGCATTTTTGTGCCAAATGGAACTTTTCGAACCCCTATATATTGATGCAGACTACAACGCCGCGCGTCCTTTGGACGCGCAAAGGACGCTGTAGGACTTTGGTTTGGCGCGTGATCCTGGCCGAAAATCGATTTTCGATCTTCTGGGTCAGGCGTCGAGGCAGCCTGTCTGAGGGGACATTTGGTCATGAATATCCTGTTGAAGCGCGTTCTCGACCGCCTGGTGCGCACCGGCAATCTCAAGGTAACCGGCCCCAAGGGCGCGACAGTGGTTTTCGGTGATGGCAGCGGCGAGCCGGTGCACATGCACATCAAGACCGCGCATGCCGAGCGCGCCATCACCTTCGATCCGATGCTGGCGGTGCCGGAATCCTACATGGACGGCGAGCTCGACATCCTCGAAGGTGGCGTGCTGGGTGTGATGCGCATCGCCTTCCAGAACATGGGCAGCGGCGGCATCGACGCCACCTGGTCGAAAGCCATCGAGGGCCTGCGTCACGCCTTCCGCCGCCTGCAGCAGATCAACACCGCCTCGCGCTCGCGCCGCAACGTGCAGCGCCACTACGACCTGTCCGGCGACCTCTACCGGCTCTTCCTCGACGAGGACATGCAGTATTCCTGCGCCTATTTCGAGCAGCCGGACATGACGCTCGACGAAGCCCAGGCCGCCAAGAAACGCCACATCGCCGCCAAGCTCAGGCTGAAGGCCGGCCAGACGGTGCTCGACATCGGCTCCGGCTGGGGTGGGCTCGGCCTCTATCTCGCCAAGGCCTTCGACGTCGATGTGCAAGGCGTGACGCTGTCGACCGAACAGCATGGCGTCGCCACCGACCGGGCGCATGCGCAAGGGTTGGAAAGCCGCGCGCATTTCGAGCTCAAGGACTACCGCGAGCTCAACGAGCGTTTCGACCGCATCGTTTCGGTCGGCATGTTCGAACATGTCGGCGTCAACCACTTCCGCACCTTCTTCGACAAGAGCGCGACGCTGCTCAAGCCGGATGGCGTCATGCTGTTGCACACGATCGGCCGCTCCGGCGTGCCATGGGCGACTAGCGCCTTCATCCGCAAATACATCTTCCCCGGCGGCTATATCCCCGCGCTCTCCGAGATCATGCCGGCGATCGAGAAATCGGGCCTGATCGTCACCGACATCGAAATCCTGCGGCTGCACTATGCCGACACGCTGAAGCACTGGGGCGAGCGCTTCGCCGCCAACCGAGACAAGGCCAAGGCGATTTACGACGAGCGCTTCTGCCGCATGTGGGAGTTCTATCTGGCCGCCTCGGAAGCTGCTTTCCGCTGGCAGGATCTTGTCATCTTCCAGATCCAGATCGCCAAGAAGAACGACGCCTTGCCGATGACGCGCGACTACATGGCCAAATGTGAGAAGGCGCTTGAGATGCGCGACATGGGCCACCGTGAAACGGCTCCCGTCAAGAAGAGCCCGGCTACCAGGCCAGCTCGCCGCCGCAAGGTTGCGGACTAAGGCGCGTCGCGTTTGAACGGACCCCGGCGACGCGCCTCAGGTGTCGTTCTGCCAAAACCGGGCTCCGGTTGAGCGACATGCATTGGAAATACTATTGCCGCTTGCCATTGCCTGCCCCTGCACTGAAAAAGGTCCCGTGATCGCCACGGGACCTTTTTCATGACCTATGTCCTCTACGTCGCTGCCGCTCTGGCCGAGATCGCCGGCTGCTTTTCGTTCTGCAGCGCGCCACACGGAGCCTGAGCATGGAGTTGCCGGCCCCACTTCGCCTGGGTGTCGAGCGCCTGCTCGAAAACGTCCCGCTGGCGACACTGAAGCAAGCGGCAAAAACGCTATCCGACCGCTATCGCGCCGAGTTGCGCGACGGCCGGCTGCATATGGCCGAGGACATGGCCGTGCAAGCCTATCTGGCGACGCGGCTGCCGGCGACCTACGCCGCCGTCCGCGCCAGCCTCGACGCGCTGAGCGATGCCAGGCCCGGCTTTCAACCCAGGAGCCTGCTGGACGTCGGCGCCGGCCCTGGTACGGTGCTTTGGGCCACGACCGACCTGTGGCCCGATCTCGAACAGGCGGTGTTGTTCGAAGCCAGCGCCGCAGTGCGCAAGGTCGGCGAGACGCTTGCCACTGATGCGATTGCCGCGCAGACCAGGTGGCTGGCCGGCGACGCCACCATAGACCTTGCCGATCTGGAGCCGGCCGACCTGGTCACCTGCGCCTATGTGCTCGACGAAATTGTCCCCGCTTCACTGCCAAAGCTCATCGATCGGTTGTGGCAACTCACTGGCGATACGCTGCTGATCGTCGAACCGGGCACGCCGGCCGGGTGGCAGCGCATCCTTGCCGTGCGCCGGCAACTGATCGAGGCGGGCGCGCATGTGCTTGCGCCCTGCCCGCATCAGGCGCCCTGCCCGCTCGCCCCGCCCGACTGGTGCCATTTTTCCCGCCGCGTCGCTCGCTCGCGCCTGCACCGGCTGGCCAAGGATGCCGACGTGCCGTGGGAGGACGAGAAGTTCATCTATGTCGCCGCTTCCCGAGACGGGCCCACGTCCCGCCAGCCACGGGTTCTAGCACCACCGAAATCCGGCTCCGGCAAGGTTCTGCTCAAGCTTTGCCAGCAAGACGGCACTGCCACGGAGCGATTGTTCACCAAGCGCGACGGCGCGGACTTCAAGCTGGCCCGGCGGCTGGACTGGGGCGACAGGCTGGGCAGGTGATAGACCGCAACACCCACAATTTTCCTGTTTTGTTCTTTTTTGAGAACCGCTAGGCTCGCCACTTCGATTCGAGTCAATCAGGATTCTTTCCACCGAAAAATCTTGGCTGTGAATCGCGGGCATCAAAGACGGTTGGGCGGGCACTGATGCATATAAGTCAGCATCAAATTGTCGGGTTCTGATATCGAGAAGCCGGGATCGGAATCGGGGACATCATGGCAGAAGCAGCGCGAAAATTCGGCGTCGCGGAAACACCGCTTTATCGTGAAGCGCCAAACAACATCGAGGCCGAGCAGGCATTGCTCGGCGCCATCCTCGTCAACAACGACGCCTTCTACCGCGTCTCGGACTTCCTCAAGGCCAGCCATTTCTACGAGCCGCTGCACCGCAAGATCTATGAGGTGGCATCCGAGTTCATCCGCATGGGCAAGGTGGCGACGCCGATCACGCTGAAAACCTTCCTGCCGGCCGACGAGAAGGTCGGCGACATGACGATGGCGCAATACGTCGTTCGGCTGGCGGTTGAAGCCGTCACCGTCGTCAACGCCACCGACTATGGCCGCGCCATCTATGACCTTGCGACGCGCCGCGCGCTGATCACCGTCGGCGAGGACATGGTCAACATCGCCTATGACGCGCCGGTCGACATGGCGCCCACCGAACAGATCGAGGATGCCGAGCGGCGGCTGTTCGAGTTGGCCGAGAACGGCCGCTACGATGGCGGTTTCGAGAGTTTTTCCGATGCGTTGAAGAACGCCGTCGACATGGCCAGCGCGGCCTACATGCGCGATGGCCACCTGTCCGGCATCGCCACCGGCCTGCGCGATCTCGACCATCGCATGGGCGGCCTGCAGCCTTCGGATTTGATCATCATCGCCGGCCGACCCGGCATGGGCAAGACATCGCTGGCCACCAACATCGCCTATAACATCGCTGCCGCCTATGAGCCTGCCCAGCAGGCCGACGGCTCCGTCAAGGCGGCCAATGGCGGCGTCGTCGGCTTCTTCTCGCTCGAAATGTCGTCGGAGCAGCTGGCCACCCGCATCATCTCCGAGCAGACTGAAATCCCGTCGTCGAAGATCAGGCGTGGCGATTTGACCGAAGCCGATTTCGGCAAGCTTGTCGCGTACACGCAGGAGAACCACAAGCGCCCGCTCTACATCGACCAGACGGGTGGTATTTCGATTGCCCAGCTTGCGGCTCGCGCCCGCCGCCTCAAGCGCCAGCGCGGGCTGGACCTGATGGTCATCGACTATATCCAGCTCATGCAGGGTTCGTCCGCCAAGGCGTCGCAGAACCGCGTCCAGGAAATCACCGAGATCACCACCGGACTGAAGGCGCTTGGCAAGGAGCTTGGCGTGCCGATCATCGCCCTCTCACAGCTCTCGCGTCAGGTCGAAAGCCGCGACGACAAGCATCCTCAGCTGTCCGACTTGCGCGAATCGGGCTCGATCGAGCAGGACGCCGACGTGGTGCTGTTTGTGTACCGCGAGGAATATTACATCAAAAACAAGGAGCCTGAGAAAGGCACGCCCGAGCATCTCGCCTGGGAAACAAAGATGGTCGAGGTCCAGGGCAAGGCCGAAGTGATCATTGCCAAGCAGCGGCATGGACCGACCGGCACCGTCAGCCTCGCCTTCCAGGGCGAGTTCACCCGCTTCTCCGACCTTGCCGAAGAGCATCATTTGCCGGAAAGGTTCGAGTAATTTTTTGACCTACCCTCGCGCACCGCGCCCAGGCCATTTTCAGGCGGTATCCAACTGATGGCCAAATCGCGCGTTCAGTTCATCTGCCAGAACTGCGGATCGGTGCACCAGCGCTGGGCCGGCAAATGCGATGCCTGCGGCGAGTGGAACACGCTGGTCGAGGAAGGCACGTCCGGCGGCATCGGCTCGGGACCGGCCAACACGCGCAATGCCCGCAAGGGCCGCGCGGTGGTGCTGACCACGCTGTCGGGCGACATCGAGGACGCGCCGCGCATCATCTCGGGCATTGGCGAACTCGACCGCGCCACCGGCGGCGGGTTCGTGCGCGGCTCGGCGCTGCTGGTCGGCGGCGACCCCGGTATCGGCAAGTCGACGCTTTTGACCCAGGCCGCGGCTGCGCTGGCGTCAAAGGGCCACCGCATCGTCTATGTCTCGGGCGAAGAGGCCGTCGCGCAGATCAGGCTGCGGGCGCAGCGGCTCGGTGTTGCCTCGGCACCCGTGGAACTTGCCGCCGAGACCAATGTCGAGGACATTCTCGCCACCATCGCCGATGGCAAGCGGCCGGACCTGGTGATCCTGGATTCAATCCAGACGCTGTGGACCGACCTCGCCGAGTCGGCACCGGGCACCGTCACCCAGGTGCGCGCCGCCGCCCAGGCGATGATCCGCTATGCGAAATCCACGGGGGCGGCAATCGTCCTGGTCGGCCATGTCACCAAGGAAGGCCAGATCGCAGGGCCACGCGTCGTCGAGCATATGGTCGACGCCGTGCTCTACTTCGAAGGCGAAGGCGGCCATCATTTCCGCATCCTGCGCACGGTGAAGAACCGTTTTGGGCCGACCGACGAGATCGGCGTCTTCGAGATGTCGGACAAGGGTTTGCGCGAGGTTGCCAACCCGTCCGAGCTTTTCCTTGGCGAACGCCATGCGAAATCGCCAGGTGCGGCGGTTTTCGCCGGCATGGAGGGAACAAGGCCGGTGCTGGTCGAGATCCAGGCGCTGGTCGCCCCCTCCTCGCTCGGCACGCCGCGCCGCGCCGTCGTCGGCTGGGATGGCGCGCGGCTGTCGATGATCCTGGCGGTTCTCGAAGCCCATTGCGGGGTGCGCTTCGGCAGCCACGATGTCTATCTCAACGTCGCCGGCGGCTATCGTATCTCGGAGCCCGCGGCCGATCTGGCGGTGGCTGCGGCCCTGGTTTCCTCGCTCACCGGTCTTGCCCTTCCCGCCGATTGCGTCTATTTCGGCGAAATCAGCCTTTCGGGCGCCGTGAGGCCGGTTGCGCATGCGCAACAGCGCCTCAAGGAAGCCGAAAAGCTGGGTTTTGGAAGCGCGGTTCTGCCCTTGGGCAGCGAGGAACTTGCCGGGGGGATCGGGGCCGGTGCTTTCCAGCCGACCGAGCTTGCCGACCTCGTGGCACGCATCGCCGGCTCACGCCGAAGCCGCGTGGACGAGCAAGACTAGAGCATCGGACCCAAAAGTGGGAACCGGTTTTGGGAAAACCCGATGCTCCGCGCTATAACGCGGCTCATGGAGTGAGGCGAAAGACATGCCGATTACGCTGCTTGACGGAATTCTCGTCGGCTTCACCCTGGTCTCGGCGATGCTCGCCATGGTTCGCGGCTTCTCGCGCGAAATCCTGTCCGTCGTCTCCTGGGCAGCGGCGGCAGCGGCGGCGTTCTTCTTCTACAAGCCGGTCCTGCCATATCTCAAGCCGTACATCGACAACGAAAAGATCGCCATGGCGGCCGCCGCCGGCATCGTCTTCGTCATCGCGCTGATCGTCGTCTCGGTCATCACCATGAAGCTCGCCGACTGGATCATCGATTCCAGGATCGGCGCACTCGACCGCACGCTGGGCTTTCTCTACGGCGCGGCGCGCGGCATTCTGGTCGTTGCCGTCGCACTGCTGTTCTTCAACTGGCTGGCTGGTGCCAAGGCACCGGCCTGGGTCACGGATGCCAAGTCGCGGCCGTTGCTGGAGCAGATCGGCGCCAAGCTCGAAAGCCTGCTGCCCGAGGATCCCGAAAACGCCATCCTCAAGAAGCTCAACCCGAATCAGCCGGCTACCGAGACCCCCGCGGCCCCCGACGCGCCGGCGGCGGACGCTCCGGCGGGTGGCGACGACGCCAACACGCCGGCGCCCGACGACAATGACGCCGCAACGCCGCCCGCGGACAACGCCCCGGCCAGTCCAGCACCGGCGGCACCGGCGAACTGACGCCGGAAAGGGCGTCGGGAACTGACGATCGTGTGAACGGCTGCACGGCGCGCGTTGCTTTCGACGCGAACCCGCACTATATGGCGATTTTAGCGGAGCTTAAGATGGCAGACGCAGACGACGTGCTTTCCGCCGAGGCCGACGACCATTTCCACGACGAATGCGGCGTGTTCGGCATTTTCGGCCGGCAGGACGCGGCAGCCATCGTCACACTTGGCCTGCATGCGCTGCAGCATCGCGGCCAGGAAGCGGCCGGCATCGTTTCCTATGATGGCAGCCAGTTCCATGTCGAACGCCATGTCGGCCTGATCGGCGACACCTTCACCAAGCAGCGCGTCATCGACAGCCTGCAAGGCAACCGCGCCATCGGCCATACGCGCTACGCCACGACGGGCGGCGCCGGTATGCGCAACATCCAGCCCTTCTTCGCCGAGTTGGCCGATGGTGGCTTTGCCGTCGCCCACAACGGCAACCTGACCAACGCCATGACCGTTCAGCGCGCGCTGCAGAAGCAGGGCGCCATCTTCTCCTCCACCTCCGATACCGAGACGCTTTTGCACCTCGTCGCCACCAGCAAGGAGCGCGATTTGAACTCGCGTTTCATCGATGCGGTGCGCCAGGTCGAGGGCGCCTTCTCGCTGGTGGCGATGACGTCGAAGAAGATGATCGGCTGCCGCGATCCGCTCGGCATCCGGCCACTGGTGCTCGGCGACCTCGACGGCGCCTGGATCCTGGCGTCCGAAACCTGCGCGCTCGACATCATCGGGGCGCGCTTCGTGCGCGATCTCAAGCCCGGCGAGATGGTCGTCGTCACCGCCAAGGGCATCGAGAGCCTTTTTCCCTTCGAACCGCAGAAGACCCGCTTCTGCATCTTCGAATATGTCTATTTCGCCCGGCCGGATTCCTCGGTCGAGGGCCGCAACGTCTACGAAGTGCGCAAGCGCATCGGCGCCGAACTGGCGCAGGAAAGCCCGGTCGAGGCCGACATCGTCGTGCCGGTACCGGATTCCGGCACGCCGGCAGCGATCGGCTTTAGCCAGGCCGCCGGCATTCCCTTCGAACTCGGCATCATCCGCAACCATTATGTCGGCCGGACCTTCATCCAGCCCGGCGATTCGATCCGCCACATGGGCGTCAAGCTCAAGCACAACGCCAACCGTCGCATGATCGAGGGCAAGCGTGTGGTGCTGGTCGACGACAGCATCGTGCGCGGCACCACCAGCCAGAAGATCGTGCAGATGGTGCGCGACGCCGGCGCCAAGGAAGTGCATATGCGCATCGCTTCGCCGCCGACGCGCGCCTCCTGCTTCTATGGCGTTGACACGCCGGAAAAATCGAAGCTTCTGGCATCGCGCATGTCGGTGGAAGAAATGGCCGAGTTCATCCGGGTCGATTCGCTCGGCTTCCTCACCATCGATGGCCTTTATCGCGCCGTCGGCGAGGCCAGCCGCGACAACGACCAGCCGCAATTCTGCGATGCCTGCTTCACCGGCCAGTACCCGACGCGCCTGCTCGACTTCGAAGGCCACGACAATGTGCGCACGCTGTCGCTGCTGGCGACGAGCGGGTTGTAGGATTGCCGGGCCGTCACTTTCCCTAGCCAGATTTCCGGAAGCCATCGCATGACCCTCGACCTTACCGACCGCGTTGCGGTCGTCACCGGCGCCTCGCGCGGCATCGGCTATTTCATCGCCAAGGAACTGGCTGCAGCCGGCGCGCATGTCATCGCGATAGCGCGCACCGTCGGCGGCCTGGAAGAGCTCGACGACCAGATCAAGGCGGCCGGCGGCCAGGCGACGCTGGTGCCGCTCGACCTCGCCGACATGGCCGGCATCGACCGGCTGGGCGGCGCCATCCACGAGCGCTGGGGCAAGCTCGACATTCTCGTCGCCAATGCCGCCGTGCTCGGCGTCATCTCGCCGATCGGCCATGTCGAGGCCAAGACCTTCGAGAAGGTGATGACCATCAACGTCACCTCGACATGGCGGCTGATCCGCTCGGTCGACCCGTTGCTGCGGCTCTCCGATGCCGGCCGCGCCATTTTGCTATCTGCCAACTCGGCCCACTCGGCGCGTGCTTTTTGGGCGCCCTACGCTGCATCAAAGGCTGCCGTCGAGACGATGATGCGCTCCTGGGCGCATGAGACGGAAAGCCTGCCGCTCAGGGTCAACGCCGCCGACCCCGGCGCCACCCGTACCGCGATGCGGGCGCAGGCGATGCCTGGCGAGGATCCGGCGACGCTGCCGCACCCGTCGGAGATCGCCAAACGCATCGTGCCGCTCGCCAGCCCCGACCTGAAAGAGACCGGACTGATCTTCCAGGCCAAGCACAACCGCTTCGTCGCCTATCGCCAACCGGAATAGCTGTTTTTTGCCGGAAGATTTTCGGCACCGCCGACGTTCTTCGAATGTCAGACATTCGAACCTTGAACGGAGGACCATCATGCGCAGACTGCTTCTCGCCACCGCCGCCGCCCTGATCGCAGCCGCGGGCGCCGCCTATTCGCAAGGTGCAACTATGAGCTTCTTCGTCACCAGCGTCGGTTCAGGCAAAGGTGCCGATCTCGGCGGCCTCAAGGGTGCCGACGCACATTGCGCCTCGCTGGCGGAAGCCGCTGGCGTCACCGGCAAGACCTGGGCCGCCTACCTATCGACCAGCGACACCGACGCGCGCGAGCGCATCGGGAAGGGGCCGTGGGTGAACGCCAAGGGCATGAAGATTGCCGACGACGTCGCCTCCCTGCACAGCGACACAAACGGCATCACCAAGCAGACGGCGCTGAACGAAAAGGGCGAAGTGGTCAACGGCCGCGGCGACACGCCAAACCGACACGACGTGCTGACCGGCTCCAAGCCCGACGGCACGAGGATCGCCGACCAGACCTGCGGTGACTGGACGATGAGCGGGGTGGAAGGAGCCGCGATGGTGGGCCATCACGACCGTACCGGCCTCGACGATTCGGCGGCCGCCAAATCCTGGAACTCGTCGCATGCCTCGCGTGGCGGCTGCAGCCAGGAGGCGCTGAAGGGCACCGGCGGCGACGGCCTGTTCTATTGTTTTGCCACCAACTGAGCCGATTGGGTTTCGAAAGTCGGGCTATGACCCACCGTCACATCACGCGGCTGTGATGCGACGGTGGAAGGTTGCGCGGCGGTCATGCTTTCGTCATTTCGGCGGAGTTGATAGGATCGCAACGACTCCCGCAACAAGCGCCCTGGCTGGGCAGAACAAGGAAATTCCCATGGCTTCGACCGTAGCGTTGGTCTGGTATCTGGTAATCGCCGGCCCGCAGGGCGGCATGGTCGTGCTGCCCAGCACCTTCGACAAGCGCGAGCAATGCACCGCCGCCATCACCGAATATCAGAAGCAGCCGACACCGACCGGCTGGTCGGTGCAATGCGTGCCGAGCGCCTCGCCTTTCACCGACGAGGGCGATGCGGAAGAGCCGGCGGCACAGTAAGCATCAGGCGCACGAGATCCGCGGCCCGGCGGCCGCGGATCTCGTGGCGTTTCAGCGCCCCGCGCTCACCGTAAGCTCCGGCTTCTGGTTGATGGTCTGTAACACCACGCAATAGCGTTCGGTCAGCTTCAGCAGCGAATCTATCCGCTCCTGCGGCTCATCGGTGTCGAGACTGAATTTGAGCCGGATGGCGCGAAAGCCGACCGGCGCATCCTTGGCGACGCCGAGCGTGCCACGAAAATCGAGGTCGCCTTCGGCCTCCACCGTGGCGGCGCCGAGCTTGAACTCCAGCGCCGTCGCCACCGCCTTCAGCGTCACCCCGGCGCAGGCCACCAGCGCCTCTAGCAGCATGTCGCCCGAGCAGAGCTCAAGCCCCGAGCCGCCGGTTGCCGGATGCAGCCCGGCGATTGCGAGCGCCCTGCCCGTCTCCACCTTGCAGGCAACCGACTGGTCATCGATCGAGCCCCTTGCCTTCAGCGTGATCAGCGCCTGCGAAGCGTCGTCGCGATAGGCCTGCTTCAGCGGCGCCTGCATGGCCTTCAGTTCGGTGGCATCCATGTTTCTACCCTTTTTCGTCAGTTGGTTTCATACCGCGCGATCGAGACAAGGGCGGTTGCCTACAACAAGCCCGGCAGCCCGCCATAGAGCCCGCCAAAGAGCAATTCGGCAGATACGTTCCAGAATTGGATTCTTGCCACAACCCCCAACTAATGTCGCCGTCGAGTTTGTTTGGAGGGGGCGGCATTGATTGGAACAAGGCTATTGCATGTGCTGTCGCCTGCGCTCGGAGCGCTAGCGGTCTTTTGACAGCAGCGTGCTTTGGGAGCGCGCCCTTCTTGACTATGGTCGCGGCGCTCGTGAAGCACCGCCCAAGATCAGCTCGATGTTTTGACTTTCCTGCGCCAGCATCCTGCGTCGTCGGTCCCTGTGAAACCGGAGCATGCTTCGACCGCTGACAGGCAGGAAGGACGATACTGCATTTCCTTTGACTTCGATCGCCTCGGCCATACCTATGCGACAGTCGTTCCCGGAGGCGTCATGCGTACCAGGCTGAAACTCATTCCCGCCATCCTGCTAATACTCACCGCTCTCGTGCAACCCGTCTTGGCCGAAACAGCCGAGCGCCCTGCGCCGACGGATGGCGTGCTGTCGTTGCTGCCGCCCGCGCAGACCACGGACCATTCGATCACCATCGCCGGGCGCAGCCTGCAATATCAGGCTACGGCCGGCACACTGTCGCTGCTTTCCGGCAAGGGCGCGGTCACGGCGGAGATCTTCTATGTCGCCTACACGCTGCGATCGCCGGCGGGCGCGGTGAAAGACTCGCGGCGCCCGATCACCTTCGTGTTCAACGGCGGCCCGGGCGCGGCGTCCGCCTATCTGCATATCGGCGCGCTCGGACCGCGCGTGATAACCACCGGAACCGAGGGGGAATTCCTGCCTTCGCCGCAAAAACTCATCGACAATCCCGACAGTTGGCTCGACATGACCGATCTCGTCTTCGTCGATCCGGTCGGAGCCGGCTACAGCCGCGAGGCACCGGGCCAGGACACGCACGACTTCTGGGGTGTCAACCAGGATGCCAGTTCAATGGGGGCTTTCATCCGCCTCTATCTTGCTCAGAACAGCCGCACCGGATCTCCGTTCTTCCTCGCCGGGGAAAGCTATGGCGGGTTCCGGGCGGCGCTGCTCGCCAGGACACTGCAAGAGGATATCGGCATCAGTCCAAGCGGCATCGTGCTGATCTCGCCAGCGCTCGAATTCATGCTTGTCCAGCCCGACGAATTCGAGCCGCTGCATTGGGCGCTCGAACTCCCCTCGCTGGCGGCGGTGCGCCTGCACGCCGAAGGCATTGGTGGCGATGCGCTGCGGGAGAAACTCGCCGAGGTCGAGCACTATGCGTTGGGCGAATACCTCACGGCTCTCGCCAGCGGGCTGGAGCAAGGCGGGCGGCTGGCGAGCCGGCGCGTGGCGGAGATCACCGGCCTGCCGCTCGATCTCGTCCAGCGGAACTTCGCCCGCATCCCGACCGGTCTGTTCGCAAGGGAGTTCGCCCGCGCCAGCGGCAATGTGCTCAGTCCTTATGACGGCACGATCGCGACTGCCGATATCGCGCCGGAGAGCGCCGGCATTGCCGGTCCGGATCCGGTGCTCGACCGCAGCGTCCCCGCACTGACCTCGGCTTTCGTCGGCTACGCCCGTGACGAACTGAATTTCCACACCGATGTCAGCTACCGGTTGCTCAACGGTGACATCAGCCACAATTGGGATTACGGCATCTCGCGGCAAGGCTATGCCGGCGTGATGGATGATCTGCAACGAGCGCGCTCGCTGAACCCTTCGCTCGGTGTGGTCATCGTCAATGGCTACACCGACCTTGTCACGCCATACCTGGCTTCGCGCTACCTGGTGAGCCAGATCCCGTCACTCGCCAATGCCAAGCCCATCCGTCTCGATGTCGTCGAGGGCGGGCACATGATGTATTTCAGACCCGACGGTCGTCGCGCGCTGAAAGAGGCCGCTTCGGAACTCTACCAGGCGACGCAGTAAGGCTCGCAACGCAGCTCGCCAAGGAACCCCTGCCCTAACGCAAGCACGAGGCTGGCGTAGCGCTGCGCCGGCTTTCGCCCGTATAGCTTGGTGTCAGGGAGCTGACTTCCCAGGTTCTTTACGTCGCTCCTCGCAGCATTTCTGTCGCCTTCCGCACCTTTGGTCCCGCGCCTTATGGCCGATATCGCCATTCTCGAAACACGCGAAAGGGTTCTTGCCGGAATCCTGCTGACCGGCGCGGCCTATCTGCTGTTTTCGACGCAGGATGCCTCGATCAAGCTGTTGGTCAGCGGCATGACGGTCTGGCAGATCATGTTCTTCCGCAGCATCGCCATCCTAAGTGCCTGCGCGGCGATCGGCGGGCGGCAGCTGTTTGCCGACACGGTGCGCTCGCCGATCGTGCGGCCGATGCTCGTGCGCGGCGCCTTCACGCTCGCGGCCTGGCTCTGTTACTACAACGCCGCCCGCAGCCTGCAGCTCGCCGAACTGACCACCGTCTATTACGCGGCCCCGATCATCGTCACCGTGCTTTCGGTGGTAATGCTCGGCGAAAAGGTGCCGATGCTGCGCTGGCTGGCGGTGATGATCGGCTTTGCCGGGGTCTTCGTCGCTTGCGACCCGACCCATCTCGGCCTATCCGCCCCGGTGCTGCTGGTGCTGGCGGCCGCCGTTTTGTGGGGGATCGCCATCGTGCTCTTGCGCAGGACCGCGCTTGCCGAGCGCTCGACGATCCAGCTCCTGCTCAACAATTTCTATTTTCTGCTGTTTTCAGCGGGGCCGGCGCTGCTCTGGTGGCAGACGCCGGACTGGACCCAGTTGCTGCTCCTTGCCAGCGTCGGCGCGCTCGGCGGGTTTGCGCAATACCTTCTCTTCGAAGGCATGAAGCGAACGCCGGCTTCGATCCTCGCACCGCTCGAATACACATCGCTGTTGTGGGCGTTCGCGCTCGGCTTCGCGATCTGGGGCGACGTGCCGCGCCGCGAAGTCTTTCTGGGTGCCGCCCTCATCATCGCCGCCGGGCTGCTGATCGTCGGCACCGAGCATTTCCGCAAACGGCTATGACGGGGATCGCCATCACTGCTGACGCTACGATGTCAGGACGGAACGGCGTAGGCTGGCAGCATGACTGACGTTGCAGCCCCGACCGACAGCACCGCCGAACGCACGCTGGGTATCTTGCTGGTGTCGTCATCGGCGGCGGTGTTCGGCTTGACCGGCGTGCTGACCAAGTCGATCCATGCCGACCCGCTGACCATCATCTGCTGGCGTGGCTTTGTCGGCTCGATCCTGGTCGCGCTCTATGTCTTGTGGCGGCGCCACCGCTCCGGCGGGCGCGAGACGCTGCGATTGGGCTGGCGCGGCTGGCTGCTGGCGGTGGAAGGGGCGCTGGCCAGCATCGCGTTCATCTCGGCCTTCAAGTTCACCTTCGTCGCCAATGTCGCGGTGATCTATGCTACGGCGCCTTTCGTCACCGCACTGCTGGCCTGGCTTCTGGTGCGTGAACCGTTCCGATTGCAGACGATGGTCGCCGCCGCCGTGTCGCTGTGCGGCGTAGCGATCATGGTCTGGTCCGGCTTCGGCACCGGCAATCTGTTCGGTGACGGGCTGGCATTGCTGATGACGATCGGCAGCGGCCTTTACATGATCATGGTGCGCGCCTTCCGCGACACGCCTGTGGTCTGGGCCGGTGCAGTTTCGGCCTTCCTGCTGTTCGTGCTCGGCTGGTTCGTCACCGATCCGCTGGCGGTTTCACCAAGGGACGCCGTTCTGCTCGTCACCTTTGGTGCCTCCTTCGCGCTGTCCTCGATCCTGTGGACGGAAGGCGCGCGGCTCATTCCAGCCGCCGAATCCGGGCTGCTCGGCTCGGCCGAAGTGCCGTTCGCGATCCTGTTTGCCTTCCTGTTCCTGGGCGAGATCGCACCCGCCGCCAGCATGATCGGCGGCGCCATCGTGCTGTGCGCGGTGTTTGCCCATGCGGGGCGGGATTGGCTGATGGCCCGCTCGCGACGCTTGGCGTCAAATATTTCTTGAAAAAAAGTGACACAGTCACGGAACCATCATCCGGGTCATGCATTGTTGGTGTGACGGGCCACCCCCAAGTCCCCCCAAACCCCTCGGCCCGTCCCACTTCGAAGCCGACCGCAAGGTCGGCTTTTTCTTTTGCGTTTAACCCTCAGCGATACCGGATCTCGTCGATTCAGCCGCGGAGCCCGGGCAGAGCCAGGTCACCGCTGAGCAGTGCCGCCAGATCGGCCGCCGGACCACCGGCACCGGCGCGCAGCCGAATGGCGAACTCAGCCATCGGCACCTGTGGCAGGCCAAGTTCGCGCGAGGCTTCGACAATGCCCGAATGGGCAAAGCGCGCCGTTCGAAGCGTCAGTGCAACACCCGCATTCACGGCCGTGCGCAGGCCGGCCAGGCTGGCGCTGCCGGCGGCGATGCGGTAACGGCGTCCCGCTGCATCGAGCGATGCAAGCGCGGCTTCGCGAAAGCCGCAATAGGGATCCAGCAAAGCCAGCGGCAATTCTTCCTGCCGCGAGGCCAGCCCCTTCTGCGAACACAGCCATATCATCTGCTCGCGCAGCACGCCGACTTCGTCCGGCGCAGCGACCTGACGCATGACGATCGCCAGATCGAGCCCACCGGACTGCAGCGCTTGCGCCAGTTCGGCGGAGCGGCCGACACGCAATTCGATCCTGACGCGCGGATGACTGACGGCGAAGGCGCGCAGCAGATCCGGCAAACCGCTGTCGGCGAAATCCTGCGTCGTGCCGATGGCAACGCGCCCGGCAGCCCGTGCCCCCTTCAGCGCCAGCCACGCCTCGCGATGCGCCGCCAGGATACGTCTTGCATGACCGACGAGATCCTCGCCGGCCTTGGTCAGGCCCCGGCCCCGGCCTTGCGGCGCCAGAAGCGGCTCGCCGATAATTTCCTCCAGCCGCTGCATCTGCGCGGTGACCGCCGAGGGTGAACGGCCGACGCTTGAAGCCGCCTGCGCCAGCGAGCCGCTGTCGACGAAAGCGAGGAAGGTCCTGAGCAGATCGGGATCGAGCGTTTCCATACTTCTATATTATCGAATCATCAGTTAAACACAATTCGATTTTCTTGATTCAACGATGATGACATGCTCCTTCCAACGGCGATCGGACGCCGCTCAAACCAGGAGAACAAAAATGCCCATCATCAACATCAGCGTCACCGGCAAGCCCGATGCCGCCCTGTCCGCCAGCATCGCCAGGGAAATCACCGTGATCACCGCCACGCAGCTGCGCAAGGATCCGACAATTACCGCGGTTGCCGTATCCTACATCGATCCGCAGCATTGGTTCGCCGGCGGCAAGTCACTTGCCGAGCACGGCGCCAACACGTTCTGGCTCGACATCAAGGTGGTCGATGGCACCAACACCAAGCTTGAGCTGGAAGCCTATCTGAAGGCGATCTTCGACGCTTTCGGCCGCCTGCTGGGCGGCGTGCACGAGGAAAGCTATGCCTTCGTGCATGAAGTGCCGGCAGCCGCCTATGGCTACGGCGGCAAGACGCAGGAGTTTCGTTTCATCAGCGGGCGGTTGAAGGCGGCGTGAGCTGCAGTTTGCCTTCTCCCCCTGTGGGGTGAGCGGCCGGTTCGCGGAGCGAATTCATCGTGCCGGTGGCACGATGAAAGGCCAGCGAACGCTGGGTCGCTGCAAAGCAGCGGGGACCCGGCAGGTGGCCGTCCACCACCCGGCCCTTCGCAGGCTCAGGGTGTTCGAAGTTAGATAAGCCAAGCAATTGGCTTTTCGCCCGCTGCGCGGACCACTTCTCACCCCACAAGGGGGAAGGCGAGCGACTTATTCATCCGCATTGACGTTGCTCCCACATCGTCTAGGTTCTGGCCGAAGCGGCCGCAAAAGAGCCGCGATGCTAAAATCGTTGGGAGAGAAGCGGCATGATCCTGACACTGGCGCTGCTTGCGGGTCTCGTTCTGGCCTGGCTGCTGATCGGCGTGGTGGAGAAATTCCGCCTCGGCCTCCGTTTCACCCAGGCGCTGCTCTATGTGCCGTTCAAGCTCGCCTACCGGATCGACGACAACCGCATCAGGATCGCCCGCAAGGCGCAGGTTCCCGTCATCTACGTCATCTCGCATCAATCGCGTTTCGAGCCGGCGCTGATGCTGTCGCTGCTGCCGGACGACACACTGCATATACTCGACGATGTCTCGGCGCGGTCGCCATGGCTCGAACCGTGGCGCGAGCTTGGCCGCACCATCGCCTTCAACGCCGAACATGTCTTCGTCAGCCGCCGTCTGGTGCGCGTTCTGAAGGGCAAGGGGCGGCTTGCCGTCTATTTGCCGGACGCGGTCGAGCCTGACGTCAAGACGTTTCGGCTGTTTCGCGCTGTCACCCGCATCGCCATGCAGGCCGACGCCAGCATCGTGCCGATCTTTGTCGGCGGTGCGCGCAGGCTGCCGGTATCGCTGACGCCGGCGGACAAGGCACCGCGGCACTGGTTTCCGCAGCTGTCGATCAGCGTGCTGGAGCCGATGACCATCGCCGAACTGATGGCACGCAACCCCGACCAGGCTTCGAACACCAACACGCTGTTCGACCGTGTCGCCGAAGCCCGGCTTTTCGGCACCGACCTCGATCGTGGCCTGTTCCTGGCCATGCGCGACGCCGCAGCCCGTGTCGGCGTCTCGCACCCGATCATCGAGGATGTCATCTCCGGCGCGCTGAGCTACCGCAAGATGTTCATCGGCGCCCGCGTCCTGGGGCGCCGGTTCGAGGCGGTGACGGCGCCGGGCGAGGCGGTCGGCCTGCTGCTGCCCAACGCCAATGGCGTGGTGCTGTCGTTTGTCGGCCTGCTGTCTGCCGGCCGGGTGGCGGCAATGATCAACTACACCGCCGGCCCAGCCAGCGTGACCGCCGCGGTGCGCACGGCTGTGATCCGCACGGTTGTCTCCTCCCGCGCCTTCGTCGAGAAGGCCGACCTCGCCGACATCGTCGCGGCGGTCGAAAAGGGCGGCGCCAGGCTGCTTTGGCTCGAGGATGTGCGCGAAGCCGTCACCGCGCTGGAGAAGCTTGCCGCCGCCTTGCTGTGGCGATTGCCCCTGCAGCGGCAGGACGCGGCCAAGCCGGCGGTGATCCTGTTCACCTCGGGTTCGGAAGGCACTCCCAAGGCGGTGGTGCTGTCGCACAAAAACCTGCTCGCCAATGCCATGCAGGCCGAGGCGCGCATCACCATCTCGCCTGCCGACATCCTGCTCAACGTGCTGCCGGTGTTCCACTCCTTCGGCCTGACAGGCGGCACCATCCTGCCGCTGGTCACCGGGGTAAAACTGTTCCTCTACCCCTCGCCGCTGCACTACAAGATCATCCCCGAGGTAGCGCGCAAGGTGAAGCCGACGATCATGTTCGGTACCGACACGTTCCTCGCCAATTATGCGCGCACCGCCAAGGACGGCGATTTTTCCAGCCTGCGCTTCGTCGTCGCCGGCGCCGAGGCGGTGAAGCCGGAAACCCGTCGCGTCTATCGCGAGCGCTTCCAGGCTGAGATCATCGAAGGTTTCGGGCTGACCGAAGCCGCTCCCGTGGTTGCCGTCAACACCGCAATCCATGGACGTGACGGCACGGTCGGGCGGCTGCTCCCGGCGATGCGCATGAAGCTGGAGCCGGTCGATGGCATTGCCGATGCCGGCCAGTTGTGGCTCGACGGACCCAACCTGATGATGGGCTACATGACATCGGACCGCCCCGGTGAATTGCAGCCGCTGACCGGCTGGCACGACACCGGCGACATCGTGGCCGTCGACCGCGAAGGCTTCATCACCATCCGCGGCCGCGCCAAGCGCTTCGCCAAGATCGCCGGCGAGATGGTGTCGCTGGGCGCGGTCGAGATGCTGGTGCAGTCGCTGTGGCCGGAAGAACGCCATGCGGCGGTGGCGGTGCCGGACAAGAGGCGCGGCGAACGCATCGTTCTGGTCACCACCGCCGACGATGCCAACCCCGACGAGTTGCGCAAATTCGGCAAACAGGCGGGTGCCGCCGAGCTGATGGTGCCGAACGACATCGTCAAGGTCGAGGAAATCCCGGTGCTGGGTTCCGGCAAGACCGACTATGTGTCGACGAGAAAGCTGGCGATCGACAGGCTGGGCCTCGGCGTCGCGGCCTGAGACACCGAAGACCTGATCGAGAATTCGTTCCGGTGAGTCAGATGGCGTGGTTTTCGAGAACCGGAGCGGAGGGGACCATCAATTCCGTGAGCACCGGAAGCGCAGTAAACCTTGTCAGGTGGCCGCCGGAGCGAATTCGCGACAGATCTGCTACCCGATGTCCGAAGGCGGCACCTTCTCGCCCTCCTGCTTGGCGCGCTTCGAGTAGGCGCGCACGCTGAACGGCAGGAAGAGCAGATAACCGGCGACGGAGGCGGTCAGCGTGTACCAGGGATAGGTCATCAGCAACAGCACGTAGAGCACGACAGCCAGGATGATCGGCAGCACCTTGTCGCCCGGAATTCTCAGGCTTTTGCCGGAATAGACCGGCAGCCGGCTGACCAGCAGGAAGGCAACCAGGACCGTGAAGCCGGTGGCTACGAAGGCAGCCGGGCGACTGGGCTCCAGACCCGTGCGCAGGAAATAGAGATAGAGCGGCAGCATCACCAGCACGGCGCCGGCCGGCGCCGGCACGCCGACGAAATATTCGGACTGCCACATGGGGCGTTCGGCCTTTTCGTCATCGAGCACGTTGAAGCGGGCAAGCCTGAGCCCGCAGGCGATGGCGAACAGGAGCGCGGCAATCCAGCCTGGCGATCCTGCACGGTCGAGCAGGAAGGCATAGAGCACCAGGGCGGGCGCAACACCGAAGTTGACGATGTCGGCCAGCGAATCCATCTGCGCGCCGAATTTGGAGGTCGCCTTCAGCATCCGCGCCAGGCGCCCGTCAATGCCGTCGAGGAACGCCGCGAGCAGCACCATCACCACCGCCGGTTCGAAGCGGCCTTCGAAGCCGAAACGGATGCCGGACAGGCCGGCACAGATGGCAAGCACGGTGACGAGGTTGGGCAGCACCATGCGCATCGGGATTTCGCGGATGCGCGGGCCGCCGCTGGCATGCGCTTCGAATTTTTTGTACTGCGTGCCCACCGGTCAGGAAATCCGCACGAGGGGGGTGCCGGCGACACCGCCGAATTCGGCCAGCACGGTTTCACCACCGACCGCCGTCTGGCCAACGGCAACGCGCGGCGTGGCGGTCAGAGGCAGGAACACGTCGACGCGCGAGCCGAAGCGGATCAAGCCGAAGCGCTCGCCGATGGCGATCGAGCCGCCGGCCTCAGCCCAGCAGACGATGCGGCGCGCCACCAGGCCAGCGATCTGTACAGCGGCGACGGTGCCGTTGGGGCTCTCGATGACCAGGCCGTTGCGCTCGTTCTCGGTGCTCGCCTTGTCGAGTTCGGCGTTGAGGAATTTTCCCGGCCGATGTTCGATCTTGGCGATACGGCCGCGCACCGGGGCGCGGTTCACATGGCAGGAAAACACGTTCATGAACACCGAGATGCGGGTCATCTCGACATTGCCGAGGCCGAGTTCGCGCGGCGGCACCGCCGGTCCAACCGCCGAAATGATGCCATCGGCCGGGCTCACCACAAGGCGGTCGTCGACCGGCGTGACGCGCTCGGGATCACGGAAGAAATAGACGCACCAGGCCGACAGGATGAGGCCGATCCAGAACAGGATCGAGGAGAAATAGCCGAGGAAAAGCGTAGCCGCGCCAAAGGCCGCGATAAAGGGATAGCCTTCGCGATGGATCGGTACGAACGCGTTCTTGACCGTATCGACTAGGCTCATCGGGCTGGGGCAGGCTCCGTTTCAAGTCCGGCCTCAATAGCCGAAAGCCCCCTTCGCCGCAACGCAACAATCGGCAAGGCGGCATTGGCCGCGACTGGCGGGAGCCGTGACGCTTGCCTGTCCGCATCATTGCCGCCAGAATTCAGGCTACCGCCAGGTAGTAGCCCGGAGAAAAGACCGACTGCCCATGATCCGACACCTGAACCGGGCGAACCTTGATGCCAGACGATGCGCGGCCATGAATACGGTTCTGGCCGCATTGCTGGCATCGAATGGCAGCGCAATGGCGCAAGCCAGGCCATCCTTCGACTGCGCCAAGGCCGCCAGCGCGGCGGAAAAGGCCATCTGTTCCGACCCTGCCCTGGCGCAGGCCGATGCTGATGTCGCGAAGAACTACGCGGCGGTGATGAAGATGCTCGATCCTCATGCCGGCAAGGCCTTGCGGGACGACCAAAGCGATTTCATCTTGTATCGCGACCAGATCGCCGGCTTCAACGAGAACACGCCCAAGGACCAGCAGAATCTCGATCTCGGCGAATTCCTGCGCGACCGCGCGGCCTTCCTCGCCGGCATCCGCAAGCCGGCGGACAGCCGTTTCGTCGGCACATGGAGTAGCGTTCGCGGCACGGTCGAGATCGCAGCGGCTGGCGCTGGCAAGCTCGACGTGTCGGAAGAGGTCGCCAATCCCGTCTCCGGCAGTGGTTCGTGCGAAATCGGCGGCACGGTCAAGGTCCGCAAGGAATTGCGGCTTGTCGATACCGACGACAACGACAAGCCGACCGGTTTTGTTTTCACATTCCGTCGCGACGGCGATGCGCTGGTCGCCGAACAGAGCGGCACCGGCAAGGATGGCGTTTCGGAACCGCCATCATGCGGCGCCAACGGCCATGCCGATGGCAATTTTTTCCTGAGCGAGAACCAGTAGGGCTGTTGTCGGCAAGGCGCCGCCTCGCCAGCATTCCGCCCAGAGCGGAGTTTTATTCGCCGGCTGCAGCGGCTTGGTCGAAATATTCCTCAAGCTCGGGCCGATAAGCCTCCGCCAGGCTCCCCTCGTTGTCGCCGCGCAGTAGCACCCCGCGGTCTGGGGACGACTGAAAGAGGAAGGCGTGACGGCCTGCCATCACCACCCAATTCACAATCAGGGTTCCTTCGCGCTGCACAATCGAGTTCGCCGAGACGATGGCATCGGTGGGATCAACTCCGGCCTTGCGTAAAAGCAGGTCGACGGCGACCGGTGCGTGATATTCCTCCGCCAGGTCGATCACCCTTGCTATCGTTTGCGCGTCGACATGCCCGAGCCGGCGCCCGACACGAGGAGCGCCTGCGGCAAATCGATTTTCACCCGCGCGCGCAATAGGCGGGTCTTCAGGAGCGATGTGTTCATAGACGGCAGCATGAGTGTCCGTAACAACACTTAGGCGGGGCTCCTTGCCGCTCGTGCGAAGTTGGAAAACCATCTGCTGCTCCCCCTCGACATTCTGCACCCTCGCCGTGCCGAACGCCAATCTGATCTCAGGCGGGGAGACCATGGCACAGGCAAGGCTGGCACCGACATCTCGCCAGCCGATCATCTGGCTTGTCAGCTTGGCAATCGAGCGGTGGAGAAGCCTGGATTCGCGCCGGGGATTGGCCATTGCCATCTGTAGGATGGCTTCATCGCAATCATCGTCGTCGACAATTTGCAGATCGGGCCATGAAGCGATCCAGCGCGCCAACAGGTCGAGCATCGGCGCGGCCTCGTCGGCGTCGTAGAAAGCATCGTCAAGCATGTCGAGAAAATCGTCTCGACCACCCTCGAAGCCGGCCTCTCCTGCGGCTTCGTCAGGATGCTCCGCGACCTAGACGGACATCTTTTCCAGAGTCGCCAGCTGCCCATTCGCACCAGCCGCAGTGAGACCGGCATGCGCGTTGGCAACCATAGTATCGAACTCCTGGCCGGCATTGTGGATGAACTGGCTGTGGCCGCCATTTTTCACCTCGGCGGAATACAAATCGGCGTGGGAGACCTGCATAGCCTTCGGGTTGATCTCCGGATGACGGTAGAGCCCTTTGGAAACCAAAGCGTGAATGAATTTCTCCACAGCGAAGACGAGCTCAAAGGGCTGTTCGACCGCGTTTTCCACAGTTGACCGAGGTACGATCACTGGCATTAGCAGCCCGGTTCCCGACAGGCGCTTCGTTGAAGGAGACGAAGCTCCAACCGGCTTCTCGGAGATTTTCTTGGACTTACGCGAAAAAAATCCGAACATCCAAAATACTTCCCTGCATCGCACAAGCAACTGGTGGCGAGTTGTTCCAACGAAACAATATCATCAATGCACGGAGATAAAAGGCTTCCGAGCTTGATCTGTCGCCGCTTCGTCAAGAGAAATTGCCGATGACCATGTCGGCATGCCACCTCTTCATCCGTCCTTGGGACAGTGACCAACCCCGGGGAGCCACGCAATGCATTCGTCGACGTCAGCATCGCGCACCGCCAACCTTGTAACCAGCGGCCTCGCCTTCGGCGAGTCGCCACGTTGGCGTGACGGACGCCTGTGGCTCTGCAACTGGGGCACAGGCGAGATCATCGCAGTCGATGCCGACGGCAACCGCGAGATTATGCTCACCGTACCGGCTGTCCTGCCTTACTCCATCGACTGGCTGCCGGATGGCCGCCTGCTCGTCGTCTCAGGTCGCGAGGGCTTGCTCCTACGCCAGGAACCGGACGGTTCACTGGTTACCCATGCCGATTTGCGGCCTCTGTCGAAAAGCCCGTGGAATGAGATCGTCGTCGATGGGCGCGGCAACATCTATGTCAATGGCGGCGGCCCGGCGCCGGATTCCGGCCAGCATTTCGGCCCAGGTACCATCGTGCTGATCACGCCGGACGGCGCGGTCCGGCAAGTGGCGGAAAACATCGCCTTTGCCAACGGCATGGCAGTGACGCCGGACAACAAGACGCTGATCATTGCCGAATCGCACGCCAACCGGCTGACCGCCTTCGACATCGCCGCGGACGGCACCCTGTCCAACCGCCGGGTCTGGGCCGATCTCGACGGTTTTCCCGACGGTATCTGCCTCGATGCCGAAGGCGCCGCCTGGTATGCGGATGTGCCCAACAAGCACTGTGTGCGGGTGCTCGAAGGCGGCGAGGTGCTGCAGACGGTCACTATCGATCGCGGCTGCTTTGCCTGTATGCTGGGCGGTGCGATCGGGAAAACGCTGTTCATCGCCGCCGCCGAATGGCGCGGCTTCGAGCATATGACCGGGGATGCCCGCACCGGCCAGGTGCTCAGCGTCGAAGCGCCGGCACCTGGCGTCGGCTGGCCGTAAGAGGCTAACTTACACCCGGGGTATCCGCTGATAGTTCGCGATGTCGGCCCGCACGCCGAGCCGGGCGATCGTCTCCTGCGGGTTGAAGGCGATGCGCTCGTGCGCGGCCTTGACGATCGGCACGACCCGGTCGACGGCCGCCTGGCTTTCCCATTCGACGATCGTGACGAGGTTGAATTCGCCCGGCCCCGAGAATTGCTCGAGCAGGAAATCCTGCACGAAGCCATCCTGCCGGCGCAGCAGTTCATGCGTCGTCCTGACCTTGGCGAGTATCTCCTCGCGGGCCGCGGCGGGGACGACGAACTTGTCCACCCTGAACACGCTGCCGCCGTTAACACTCTGATTTATCTTGCTCATTTTCGATTGCTCCGTTCTTGAATGCTCTTGTTATCGGGCTCCAAGATCGGTCTACGATCTCAACTTAAGTTGAGGTCAAGCGCAGAAAATCAGTTTGCCTTCAATTCACCTCCGATGTGCGGCGGCGGACGATGACGCCAAGCTCGTCACCCTCGCGGGCGATGCGCAGCCGCTCCTCGGCCTCGGTCGCTTCGCGCTGGCGGTCCCACATCGAGGCGTAGAGGCCATGTTTGCGCATCAGCTCGGCATGGGTGCCACGCTCGGCGATCTGGCCATCCTGCAGCACGATTATCTCGTCGGCCGAAATCACTGTCGACAGCCGGTGGGCGATGACAATGGTGGTGCGGCCGCGGCTGACCAGATCGAGCGCGGCCTGGATCTCCTGTTCGGTGTGGCTGTCGAGCGCCGAAGTCGCTTCATCCAGCATCAGGATCGGCGGCGCTTTCAAAATGGTGCGGGCGATCGCCACGCGCTGTTTCTCTCCGCCGGAGAGCTTCAGGCCGCGTTCGCCGACCATCGACTTGTAGCCGTCGGGCAGCCGCTCGATGAAAGGGCCGATCTGGGCAAGTTCGGCCGCCTTGCGCATGTCCTCCTCGCTGGCGCCGATGCGGCCATAGCGGATGTTGTAGGCGATGGTGTCGTTGAACAGCACGGTGTCCTGCGGCACCATGCCGATTGCCCCGCGCAGGCTCTCCTGGGTTACGTCTCTGATATCCTGGTCATCGATCAGCACCTGGCCGGCCTGGACGTCGTAAAAGCGGAACAGAAGCCGCGAGATCGTCGACTTGCCGGCGCCCGACGGCCCGACAATGGCGACCGTCTTGCCGGCCGGCACCTCGAAGCTGATGCCCTTCAGGATCTTGCGGTTCGGGTCATAGGAGAAATGCACGTCGCGGAACTCGACCTTGCCGGCGCTGACGGCGAGCGGGCTGGCGCCCGGCTTGTCGACGATCTCTTGCGGCACATCCAAAAGGTCGAACATCTGCTCGATATCGGTCAGCCCCTGGCGGATTTCGCGGTAAATGAAGCCGATGAAATTGAGCGGCACCGACAGCTGCATCAGCATGGCGTTTATGAAGACGAAGTCGCCGACCGTCTGCGTGCCGGCCTGCACTTCCAGCGCCGACATGCACATGACGATGACGGTGCCGAGGCCGAAGATGATGCCCTGGCCGAAATTCAGCCAGCCGAGCGAGGTCCAGATGCGCGTCGCGGCGGTCTCGTAGCGCGCCATCGAGCGGTCGAAGCGCTCGGCCTCCATGCCTTCGTTGTTGAAATATTTGACCGTCTCGTAGTTGAGCAGCGAGTCGATCGCCTTGGTGTTGGCGTCGGTGTCGCTGTCGTTCATGTCGCGGCGGATCGAGATGCGCCAATCGCTGGCGCGGACCGTGAACCAGACGTAGACCCAGACGGTGACCGCGACGACGACGACGTATTTCCAGCCATAGGTGTAGGCGAAGATGCCGGTGGTCAGCGCGAATTCGAGGATGGTCGGCGCCGTGTTGAGCATGATGAAGCGCACGATCGTCTCGATGCCCTTGGTGCCGCGCTCGATGATCCGCGACAGGCCGCCGGTGCGCCGCTCGAGATGGAAGCGCAGCGACAGTTCATGCATGTGGACGAAGGTGCGGAAGGCAAGCTGGCGCACTGCATACTGGCCGACGCGGGCAAACAGCGCGTCGCGCAGCTGGTTGAAGCCAAGCTGCACCAGGCGCACGACATTGTAGGCGACGACCAGCATGACGGGCGCCAAAAGGAAGGTCGGCAGCGGCGGCACGGACTTGGCGTCGCCCGCCAGAGCATCGGTCGCCCATTTGAAGAAATATGGGCCGGCGACCAGCGTCAGCTTGGCAACGACCAGCAGAAGCGTCGCCCAGGTGACCCGTGCCCTGAGATCAGCGCGGTCCGCCGGCCACATGTAAGGCCACAGGTTGAGCAACGTCTTGAAGGTCGAGGAGTCGGAGACGGTTTTTTGGGCCATTTCTTATGCCTTCTTCTTATTTTCAGCGGCCGGAGCAGCAGGAATTGACGAGCGCGGCGACCGATGCGGATACATCGGCGAGCGCGGCGTGGTCGACCGCATAGCGCGAGCGCTGGCGGTCAGGCTCGAAGCGGACCAGCCCGGCTTCGACCAATATCTTCAGGTGTTGCGACACGGTGGACTGCGCCAGATCGAAACGATCGACGACTTCGCGGCAGCAACAGGAGTTGCTGGCCGACAGATGCTTCAGGATTTCGATGCGTGCCGGATGCGAAAGTGCCGCCATGCGGGCGGCGATAGCGCGGCTGTCGGGGGCGAGTTTTTCCGGCCCTGGACAGCTTGTGCCGGCTTCAACTAGGGATTCGGTCATCGTCCATCGGCGATAAACGATGACCGGGTCTGCGGCAAGCTGCCCTTATGGGCAGATTGGCTGCGATGTCATGAAACGCGGGCGTCGAACCAATCCAGCACCAGTTGCGGGTTCTTGCCGAAGTAGTTGTAGCCTTCGAAACGCTGGTCCGTCCCTTCGATCCAGAACAGTTTCTTGTCCCTGGAGGAAATGGTGTCATAGATTTCCTGCACGTTGGAGGGCTTGGTCAGGAAATCATTGCGGACCTGCGCGACGAGTGTCGGAACCGTCACCGCCTTGGCATATTCCATTGGCCAGACGTCAGCGAGGTGGAAGCCCGTCTGCTTGTGAAAAGCCACGTCGAACAGTTCGACACCATTTGCGATTTTCTGGTTCTCCATCGCCGTTTGGACGAACACTGCCGGCGACACCGGCTGCAAGGCGATCATCGCCTTGATGTGGGCGAATTCTTCCGGGTGCTTCTTCATGCCCACGATCGTCGCATTGGCGCCTAGGCAGCGACTGTAAAGGGCGGTCTTCATGTCCTTCGTATCGGGCCGGGATTTGGCGTATTGCAATGATCCGATCACGTCACGATATTCCAGCACGCCGTGGCCATTGATGCCGCCGCTCCCCGTTCCACTGCGGCCGTGGTTGCGCATGTCGTAAGTGATGATGTTGTAGCCGGCATCATGCAGGAGCTTGTATTCCGGCAGGAAGTTCACCTCGAAGCCGCCGAAATTTGTCCACGGCTCCAGATGGCCCGGATAGCCGTAGCGATTGCAAGGCATCGGGTGATTGAAGATGAGCAATTTGTCGGAGTCGGCGGGAATGAACCAGCCCTCGATCGTCACACCGTCAATCGCCGGGAAGAAAATCTCCTCGTACTCCAGGCCATACTCGTGCGGCCACCGCAGGATCGGGGTGCGGGTCGAATGCGCCATCAAATCAGCCATGCCATTGATGAACTCGTCGGATTTGGCGTCGGTCATTGTTGCACCCGTTGTCGTCTGGTTGTCTGCAGCCGTTGCAACTGCAGATGAGGCGGCGATGATGGGGAGAGCGGCAAGCGCCACCCCGGCTTTCAGAAGCTGTCGGCGGTCATTCGAGAGAGCGCCTTCCTGCTGAACAGAATTGTCGCGCTGGTTGCCCATGTGGACCTCCTTGATGGTTGTTGAGATGTCGATGTCCGCGGGGATTTGAGGCGAGGATACACTCGGTGTTGCCCGCCCTATTCGCTCGTTATGGCTGCGGAGGGACAAACCCTCCCGTGATGACAACCGTGCCTTCGGTCGAGGCGACGCGGAACTTCCTCGCGGCCGTATACTCGGGAGAATTGTAGAAGCGCTGGGCGTCGGCCAGGCTTGGAAACTCGGCTATGGCCATGACCTTTTTCGGCTGGCCCTCCACAGCGGTCGCGTTGAGGTTGAAGACAATGATCTTGCCGCCGTATTTCGGAGCAAGCGGGCCCGCCTCTTCCATATATTTTCGGTAGCCCGCCTGATCCTTGACCGTGTAGTTGGCGATCATGTAGCCGGGCGCATGTGTGTTCTGCGCGTAGCCTGTTGCCGCGAGAGCGATGGTGACGGCCGTGGCCGCAGCCGCGCCGATGGCGAATTTCTTCATTGTATTATTCCTTTGGCTTGGGGGCTAGAATGAGCCGTCTGTCGACCTGGACAGATCCTCGTAAGCACTCAGTTCCTCAAGGCGCCCTTCGAGGACCGGCTTGAACGCCGCAAAGGCGTCGCTGCCGGCCAGGAACTGCCTTGGCGGATTCTCCATCCCGGCAAGTTTGACGAAGACAGCGCCGAGCTTGGCGGGATCACCTTGCTGTTTGCCGTCATAGCCAGACCACATGTCTTGGGCAGTCCCTTCAGCCGCGTAGTCCTCGATCGTGCTGGCGCTATATTTGGCGTTCTGCGCATCGAGGAGGTCCGTTCGAAAGAAGCCCGGTGCGACTACCACGATCTTGATGCCGAACTGTTCGACCTCCTGCGCCACCGAGAGGGAAAGGCCTTCGACCGCGAATTTGGCAGCGCTGTAGGCGCCGCAATGCTTGAAGCCCATTATGCCGGCAAGCGAACTGATGTTGATGATCCGGCCCGAGCGTCGTTTGCGCATGACCGGAAGAATCGCGCGCATGACGTGGATGACGCCGTACAGATTGGTCGAGATCAGTCCCTCGATCTGGGCGCTGCTCAGCTCCTCGAAATTGCCGAGCAGGCTGTAGCCGGCATTGTTCACCAGGACGTCGATGCGTCCAAAGACCTTCATCGCCTCATCGACCGCAGCCCTCGCCTGCGCTTCGTTGGCGACGTCCAACTGGACGCACACGAGCCTGTCGCCTGCGACATCGCTCAATGCATTGCGGACCTTATCGAGATTGCGGCCAGTCGCGATCACCCGATCGCCGGCCTTCAGGGCCGCCCTGGCGGTGGCGGCGCCGATGCCGCTGCCGGCACCTGTGATGAACCAGACCTTGCTCATTTCTAACTCCTGTTTTCGATGAACAGGAAGATAGGCCACGCTGCTCTATCCGATTAGACGGCACAATTCGCATGTAGTTAGAAATGAAATAGATAAATGTACAGTCGCGTTTCAGAACCGTATCACCAAGTCGCACTAGCCTCTGTAACGAAGCGCTTCGACCAGAACGGCGAAGGCTGGCGTATGTTGTCGTCTGCTAGGATAGTAGAGGTGATAGCCGGAGAATGGCGGGCACCAATCCTCCAGCACACGAATCAGGCGTCCGTCGGCAACGTGCCGGGCAACCTGAGTTTCGAAAGTGTAAACCAGCCCCAGTCCGCCGAGGGCAGCGTTTACCAGCATCTCATTGTCGTTGATGACGAGCGACCCGCTGACCCGGACCTCAAGCTCGACGCCATCGCGCTCGAACTCCCAGGCATAGAGCCCACCCCCTGCGCTCTGCCGGTAGCTGACGCAATTGTGGTTGCTCAAATCACGCGGCGTTTGTGGAACCTCACGGGTGGCAAAGTAGGTTGGGGAGCCGACCACCGCCATGCGGATATCGGCGCTCACCCGAACCGCAACCATGTCTTTCTCGATCTGCTCTCCGACGCGGATGCCCGCGTCGAATCGCCCGGCGACGATGTCGGTGAGCCCTTCATCAACATTGATTTCGACAGCGATGTCCGGATATTCCGGCAGGAGCTTCAGCAGGACAGGCCAGAGCACCGTTCTTGCCGCATGGCGGAAGGTGGTGATGCGGATCGTGCCCGCAGGCCTATCACGAAGTGCGGTGAGCTGAGCGATTTCATTGTCAATATGGTCGAATGCCGGACGCAGGCTGTGAAGCAACCTTTCTCCTGCGTCGGTCAGCGACAGGCTGCGCGTCGTTCGTGAGATCAATCTGACCTTGAGCCGCTCCTCGAGCATGCGGACGGCATAGCTGAGTGCCGACTGGGACAGGCCAAGCCTTGCGGCGGCACGTGTAAAGCTTCCCTCTTCGGCGACCGCGATAAACATGGCCAGCTCGCTGAAGTCGCCTTTTCTCATTTATAAGCCTTGCTTCTGACTGCGCGCCGATTATAGCGCCCAATCGGCATGTTCGTCCTCAGCTATTTGTTCCCCAGGCCGGCTGACCGAGCGCGGCCGAATTGACCGAGAACATGGATCGTCACTTAGCGATCGATCAGTGACTGACGACGGGATTGGGTCGCGGGCACGCGCAGCGCGCCACCGATTGGTTCAAAACCTCGAGCCACGCCCTTCCTCAGCTGATTGTGCAGTCACTCAGCCGAAGGGATCAGACCTCCTTGTGAGAAGGGGGGCCCGCCTCGCGATGGAGGTGAGCGCCATTGCTCAATGCGATCACTTGGTCTTGGTCGGCGCCGTCGTCGCCTGCTCGCCCATCGACTTGAGGTCGGCGGCTTCGCCTTCCTTCGACTTTTCCGGGACCTTGAACACCTGCCCCGGCCAGATGCGGTCGGGATCGCTGATCTGGTCCTGATTGGCGAGGTAGATGGTCGAGTAGCGCACGCCATGGCCGTAGACGCGCCGCGAAATCCGCCACAGCGTATCGTTGCGGCGGATGATGACGGCGCTGCCGGCATGCTCAAGCTTGGGCGCCACCGTCTCGGGTACATCGCCTGGCGGCGTTGCCGCCGGAGCCTCGGTGCCGGGCGCTGCCGGCGTCGCTGGCGCTTCGGCAGCGGCGGTGGCCGGCACGGCAGGTGCTGGAGCGGCAGGCGCTTCGGCGGCAGCCGGCGCGCCCAGCTTCGGCTCGGCGGGCTTTGCTTCGGCGGGCGCCACGGCGGCGACCGATTCACCCGGCTCGCGCTCAAAGGGCACGGCGGCACGGGCCACGACTTTCACCCCGTCGGCATCGAGGCCATCGACATGGATGGTGTAGCTGCCGACCGGAATGTCGCGCGTCGCCTCGACCAGGAAATGGCCGTCGGGCGACGTCTGCGCGTCGCCGAGCAGGATGTCATTGGCGTAGGCGCGCACCTTGCGGCCCGGATCGGCAAGACCGGCAACAAAGATCTTGTTGCCGTCGATCTCGACCGCCTCGACGACGATCTTGGGTTCTGCCCCGGGTACGGCGGGCGGCGTCGCTGGTGCTGCCGGAGCAGGTGATGCTTCAACCCCGGCCGGGGCCGGAGCCGCAGTGGCAGGCGCTTCGGCTGCAGGAGCAGCCGGGGCGGCACCCTGGTTGCCGGAGGCCGGTGCGGCGGGCGCCGGAACAGTGAGCAGTTCGGCCGGCTTGCCCGGCTCCTCGACCATGGCCAGCACCTGGCCGGCCGCATCCTTGGGAACAGAAACGACGGCGGTCTGCGCCGAGGCGGTCACCACATCGCCCGTTGTCGAACGCAGTGCAATTGTATAGTCGCCGGGTTTCAACGGATCGTCGAGCACGATGACAAAGGCGCCATCAGGACCGGCGACCGTCGAGCCGAGCACGGTCGTGCCGTTGAGGATCTCGACCTTCGAGTTGGGCGCCGCATTGCCGGCAATGACGATCGAGCCATTGCCCTCGACGCGCACCACATCGAAGGACGGCACGATCGGACCGGCCGTAGCGGGCGCTGCCGCATCCGTTGCCGGCGCGCCCGGGGCCGTTGCCTGGGGCGCCGTGACGGGAGCGGCCGGGACCGCCGCTGGCGGCAGCCGCGCTTCCGTGCCTGGATCGGCAGGTTTCGGCGCCGCGGGCGGCGTCAGTGCCGCCACTTCAGCCGGCGGCGTGTGATTGAGATACGGGTCGAGTGCGCCCGATACATAGGCTGTTCCTGCGGCCGCAACGGTCCCACCCGCCGCGAACAAGAACGCCTTCAGTGGATTAATTGCCATTTCCCTACCCCTTAGCCACCTAATGCCGGTCTAGCCTGTTTTGCCAAGACCGACAAGAAAAAGCCCGCCCGGGCTTGACCCCGCTTTCAGACCCAATCACCAATCATCAGTATGAACACGATTCGATCCGTCTGCGTCTATTGCGGCTCGTCTCCGGGCCGCGATGAAACCTATGCCAAGGCCGGCCACCTGCTTGGGCGCTCGCTTGCGCGCTCCGGCCTCAGGCTGATTTATGGCGGCGGCACCAAAGGCATCATGGGCGCCGTCGCCGAGGGCGCCCTGCGTGCCGGCGGCAAGGTGACGGGCATCATTCCGCGCTTCCTGATCAACAAGGAGGCGACCGAAACCGCGCTTGACCGGCTCGACGAGCTCGTGATCACCGACAACATGCACGAGCGCAAACACAGGATGTTCGAAAAATCCGACGCCTTTGTGGCGCTGCCGGGCGGCATTGGCACGGTCGAGGAGATCGTCGAGGTCATGACCTGGGCCCAGCTCGGCCATCACCGCAAGCCGATCGTCTTCGGCAACATCGGCGGATTCTGGGATCCGATGCTGGCGTTGCTCGATCACATGGCCGCCGAGGGCTTCATTCACACCGCGCAGCGGGTCAAGCCGCTGGTGGTCAACGACCCCGAGGCAATCGTCGCCGCCATCATGGTGGCCGGCTCCTCCGTCGACGCCCCGACCGAGGGCATGCAGTCGGTGATCGACAAGCTGTAAGTGAGTAGGGAATAGGAAGTAGGGAGCGCCGGAAGCTGTGCCCGTGAACCGCTTGCCTACTGCCTACTGCCTACTGCCTACTGCCTACTGCCTACTGCCTACTGCCCTACGCTCTTCCCCAGCAGCCTGCCGCAAGCCGGCAATGACCGCACGGCGATCATGGCGCCGCCAGGCAAGATAGATGGAAACCGTTCGTTCGAACCATGGCAGGTCGCGAAACACGATCCGCGACGGTGCGGCGGCACGCAGGCTGGCCTGCACCGTGGCCAGGCCAAGACCGGCGCTGACGAGACCGAGCGAAGTCAGCGGATCGGCTGTCTCGTAGGCGATGTCGGGCAGGAAGCCGGCCTTGGCGCAAGCGGCGAGGAACTGGCCACGGTTTGTGTCGTCGGGCTGGCGCACGACGGTGATCCAGGTGCGGCCGTCGAGGTGGTGCGGCTTGATCTCCGACAACCCGACAAGCGGATCGGCTTCGGGGATCGCAAGCACCAGCGGTTCATGGCGCAACGCCATGGCTGCGACATCAGGGTCATCCTCGGCCGGCGGCGAATAGACGAAGCCCAGATCGAGCGACCGCTGCCGCAGCCCCTCCAGTTGCGCCGCCGAACGCAGGCTTCGCAACTGAAGATGAAAATCCGGCCGTTCGCGGCGGAACTGGCGCAGCATCCCGGCGACAAGCCCGGCATGCACGGCGCCTTCGACATAGCCGATGGCGAGACGGCCGACGGCGCCGCTGGCCAGGTTGCGGCCGAACTCCTCCAATCGTCGTGCATTGGACAGCAGCGAGCGGGCCTCGGTGAGGAAGGCACGGCCTTCGGCGTTGAGATGGACCCGTTGCTTTGCCCTTTCAAACAGGGAAACGCCAAGCTGCTGCTCGAGCTGCATGATCTGCCGGCTGAGCGGCGACTGCGAAATGTGCAGCATTTCGGCGGCGCGGCCGACATTGCCGGTTTCGGCGACGGCGACGAAATAGCGGAGCTGGCGCAGGTCGAACATTTTTTCTCCGAGGCATCAAGTCCTTCTAGGTCTCAACTTTAGCCTACTCAGTCTTGGACAGTCTGACCAGTCAAGGCGATATTTGGCCATCCCAACCAAGGAGACCCGCCATGCAGTTCTTTGCCCTTCTGACCCGCAACACCGAAAAGTTCACCGATGCCGATTTCGCCCCGCTGCTCCCCGGCGAGGCCGAGCAGCGGCGCACGCTCTACTCTGAAGGCGCGGTGCGCCAGGTCTGGAACCGCGGCGACATCCCGGGCAGCGGCATGATGTTCGAGGCCGGCAGCGACGCCGACGTGCGCGGTCATCTCGCCACGTTGCCTCTGGTCAAGGCCGGGATGATGGACATCGCCGCCATAGTCCCGCTCAACCCCTATCCAGGCTTCGGCCCGAAGCGCTGAACCAGAGCAAGAGGTGGGGCGGTCGGCAACGCCCGCCTCCGGCTCCGCCTCCAAGCTTTCGCCTGATACAGCGGGCAAACTCGCCTTGTAACGATTTCCGTTTGCGGCTGACTGCCTAGTTGGCTATCGGGGAATATCGGCAAGGGGAGAAATTTTGGAGAACAGACCCGAGGCGGGAACTGATCGCGTTCCACGCGCATCCGTCGTTATGACCGTCTATACCGACCAGCGCTTCCTCGATGCGGCGGTCGAGAGCATACTCGCGCAGGAATTTGGCGACCTTGAACTTATCATCGTCGATGATGGGACGGGCCAGGACGCGGTCTTCCAGGCGCTGGCGCGTCGCGACCCGCGCATCCGGATTGTCGTCAATCCCACCAATCTAGGCACCGCCGCAGCCGCCAACCGCGGCATCGAAGCCGCTCGCGCCGACATCATTCTTCGCCTGGACGCCGATGATGTCGCCGAGCCGACGCATGTCGGGCGTCTCGTCGCGGCACTGGCCGACGATCCGCAACTGGGCATGGTCGGAAGTTCCGTGACACTGATCGACGAAGCCGATCAGGTCCACTATGTACAGGCAATGCCGCAAACGGATCTGGAGATCCGGTGGACCATCCTGTTTTACAATCCGTTCTACCATTCGGCGGTCGCTTATCGCCGCAGTTGCTTCGAGGCGGCCGGACATTACAGGATCGAGGAACTGGTCTCGCAGGACCACTATCTCTGGTTCCAGATGCTGCCCCTGTGCCGCATGCGAAACCTTGCCGAGCCGCTGACGCGCTATCGGATGAATGCGCTCGGACTGTCGATGGCAAATTCAAAAAACTGGCGCAACCGGACACATCCGATCCGCGAGGCGCTGTGGACCCGTATCGGCCTGACCTACGACCTCTACGACGACGCCTTCGCCCAGGACATGTCGCGCTTCCTGCGCGGGCATGAGATCGCCACTGAGCGACGCGTCACCGCCTACCGCAAACTGCTTGGCGTGCTGCGTGCCTTTCTTGCTGCATCGCAACCCTTTGCGCGCGCCGAGGATGCGGACGACGCCCAACGGCTAGCGCACAGTACAGTCGCGCGCATGCTCGCCAGCCCACCGGTGCGGCTGCGAGAGGTGTTGGAGGTCTGCGCCCTGAGCTGGCCGCTCGACCGGCGCGCCGCGACCAGCGCGGCGATAAGGCGGCTGGCAGTCGGCGCCAGTTCCCGGTTGCGGGCGGCAGGAAAACGGCTGAGCCGGCGTTGGGCGAACTAGGGTGTCTATGGCGCGAGATCTGCCGTCCCTGCCCGTCCGTAACGAGAGAGCATGATGGACCCTGATTTTTCTACGTGGTTTGAAGGCAAGTACCTTTCCACCGACTGGACGTCGCCATTCTTCTCCGTCTGGGCGGCGCTGCTTGCAGCGCGCCGTGACGAGCCCCTCAAGGTCCTGGAAATCGGTTCCTGGGAGGGCCGGTCCGCGATTTTCTTTCTACGATATCTGAGCAAGTGCCAACTGACATGCATCGATACGTTCAGTGGAAGTCCCGAACACACACTTCGGGCCAGATGGGCCGACCAGCTTGCCCATGTGGAACAACGTTTCGACCTCAACATCGCTGAATTCGGCGGACGGGTCGAAAAGATCAAAAGCCGTTCGTCGCAAGCGTTGGCTCGCCTGGTCGCCGAGGAGCGCAGTTTCGACGTCGTCTTCATCGACGGCAGCCATCACAGCGCCGATGTCCAGGCCGATGCCGTGTTTTCCTGGCAGATGGTCCGGGACGGCGGGATCGTCATTTTCGACGATTATGAGTGGACGTTCTTCCCCGACGAAGTCGATCGCCCGAAACTTGGAATCGATACGTTCCTGTCGGTGCATGCTGGCCAATACCGCGAGTTGTACCGGGGCCAGCAAATCATTGTCCAAAAAATCGCGGCCTCAAAAATCGAACCTTCACGGGAGCCCGCGCCGGCACTGCGGCGGGAGGCCGGCCAGGCGCTCGGCATCGCTGAAAACAGCGTCGAATTTGTCCTGATTGCCGAAGCGGGCATTCTCGAAGCACAAGCCCTGTTGCTGTGCGAGAGCATACGGTGTTTCACCGGCGTCTATTCGCGGTGCCCGATAACGGTCGTGTCGCCAAGGAGCAGCCGTCGCCCATCCTTGTCGACGCTGCGCAGACTCGAGCAGCTGGACGTCGAATATCTGCCGCTCGAGATCGAGAGTTGCTACCCGCAATACGGTACGTCCTATCGCATCCATGTGCTCGCTCACGTCGAACGTCGGCCGGGACCGCCAGTCATCATCCAGCTCGACAGCGATACGATATTTGTCGCCGAACCCGATTTCTCGTTGGGCACAGGTGCGACTGCCGCGCGTCCGGTGGACATGAAGGGCATGTGCACGACCGGGCCTGGCGATCCATTCGACAGCTACTGGAGACAGTTGTGCACCCTTGTCGGCGTCGACTATGAGCATCTCCCCATCGTGGAGACAACGGTCGATCGTCAGGCGGTGCGAGCGAGCTACGATGGCGGGCTCCTTGTGGCAAAGAGGGCATGCGGCCTTTTCCAGCGGACCGAAGACATTTTCAGGCAATTGGTGGCCGCGGATATGAAACCGTGGACCGACGGGCCAACCATCAGCACCGGGACCGGAGTTCTGCACGGAGAGGCCACCACCTATTGGGGCACAAGCCAGGCGGCGTTCTCGCTGGCGGCAGTCGCCGGAAACCACCCCGTTCGACTTTTGCCGGACACGCACAATTTTCCACTCAATTGCGTGGCTGCGCTGGCGGTGCCTGACCCGGCGCGCTTGGTCCATATCCACTATCATCACCTGTTCAGCGCCGGATCGGCTGGTGCAAATCCGGTATTGAACGGAACTCTGGACCTTCCGGTGGGAATTTCCGAATGGCTTCTGGCCCGGCTGCCGCTGCAGGAAAGCCCGCAACCGACGGTGCCGAAGCGTGATCTGCCAAAACCACCCAGGAGAAAGGCAATCCTCGTCCTGGGTATGCACCGCAGCGGCACCTCCGCGCTTGGCGGCGTGATCAATGCACTTGGAGCGGCCGGTCCGAAAAATCCGCTGTCCCCAAATTCCCACAATCCCAAGGGATTCTGGGAAAGCGCCCGCCTCCATCTCGCCAATGAAGACCTGCTGGCATCGGCAAATTCCCACTGGAGTGACTGGCGGGCGCTCGACCCGCGATGGATGCAATCGCAGGCAGCCGATCGGCATCGCCACAAAATCAGGGCGATCCTCGACAATGAATTCGGCGACGAGCCCTTGTTTTTTGTCAAGGACCCGCGGATTTGTCGATTTGTCCCGTTCTTGTCGTCGATCCTGGCCGAGATGGCGGTCGACGCGGTCGCATTTCTGCCGGTCCGCAATCCTCTCGAGGTCGCGTTGTCGCTGAGGCGGCGCGATGGTCTGCCGCTGCCAAGATCACTTATGCTGTGGCTGAGGCACGTGCTCGATGCGGAGTATCATTCGCGAGGCATGCCACGATATTTCCTGCGCCACGAAGATTTCCTCATCGACTGGCGACGCCTTATGGACCGTGCGGCCAAACAAACTGATGTCGTCTGGCCGGCTCGTTCCAGCCAGGCCGATGTCGAGATCGAACAGTTCCTGACCGCGGACCTGCATCATGAAAGGGCCTCGATCGAAGACATGCGGAACCATCCGGATGTCACACCGCTGATCCGGAAAACCTATGACATTTTCCGTGCCATGGCGGTCGATGGCGAAAGCCCTGAATTGCGCGCTGAACTGGATCGGGTGCGGATGGGGTTCGACGAAAGCTGCGATGTGTTGGGTATGATGGTCGCCGCCGAGACCGAACAGTTACGCGGGGAGCTTGGAGCGCGGAATTTGGAGTACGGGGCAGCCATTCGCGCCCAGCACGACCTCAGGCTCGAGCACAATGCGGTCGTTCGCGCCCTTCATGACGTCGGACTCGAGCGCGATACGGTCGCCGGCGTCCTTCACGATCTCAGGCTCGAGCACGATGCAGCCGTTCGCGCCCATCATGAGCTTGGACTCGAGCGCGATACGGTCGCCCGTGCCCTTCATGACGTCGAGATCGAGCGCGATTCGGCCGTTCGTGCCGTTCACGACCTCAGCCTCGAGCGCGATGAGCTCTTCCGCGACCGGGACGCTCTCTGGGCAGAACGCAACGCGCTTCTCGCATCAAGCAGCTGGCGGTTGACCGCACCGCTGCGTTGGGTGCGAGGCCCGTTCGTGCGCCGACGATGACGGCAAAATCGAACGCGGCCAGCGCGACGCCAGTGACGGAGTGTGACCGACAGACTGCGATCGGCTGTCAATAAACCGTCACACGAAACCGGGTTCGCCCGTGCTAGGAATTGGGGTCAGGCGGCCGCCATGCGACGCCATGTTCGAAACCTGCATCTGGCACCGCACCCATGGATATCGCTCTCGCCCCGGAAGGCACCGACCTGTCGCCTTACCTGCCCGACGAGCACGGGCTGTTCTTCATCTACCATTTCACCACTGAGGGCCTGCGCACCAAAGACCCGGCACAGGCGTGCTGGACATGGCGTAGCTATCAGATCACCGACCTGCATGCACGCCAGGAGATCGCCGCCGAAAAGGCTTTGCCGAGGCCGGTGCGCGACGCCTTCCTCGCCCCCAGCCATGGCTGCCACATCGACTTCGAAGATGGCTGGCTCCATGGCGATCTGCCGGATCTGAAACACGACTTTTCGGAGGCGCGCGGGCTCGTCCATTTCCGCTTCGCCTTCAACGAGACGATGCTGATCGGCGCGCGCAAACAGCCGCTGGAATCGGTCGATGCCGTCCGCAAGGCGGTGGAGAATGGATCGCGAAAATTCCGCTCGCCGGCGGAACTGATCGAGGCGGTCACGGGCCAGTCGCTCGACGGCATGTCGGCCGAGCTCGGCAAACTGGGTGACACGCTCGATGGCATCGAAGACCGCGTCGTGCGCGATGCATGGCACAATGAGCGACAAGCGCTGGTCGAGGCGCGCCGGCAACTCGTGGTGATCCATCGGCAGATGGCGACGATCACCAATCTGTTCCGGCATCTCGACCATTCGCATTGCAACGAGTTGCCTGACCCGATCAACGACATGGCGGCAAGGCTCTTGCAACGGGCGCATACGCTCTACCATGACGGCGAGCAGTTGCAGGCGCGCACAAGGCTTTTGCAGGACGAACTGATGGCCAAGCTGACCATGCAGTCGAACCAGCTGCTCTATGTTCTCTCCGTCATGACGGCGGTGCTGCTGCCGATGACCATCATCTCGGGCTTGTTCGGCATGAATGTCGGCGGGTTGCCGCTGGTCGACACGCCGGTGGGCTTCTGGGTGGTGACGGCAATATCGGTGGTTATCGCGTCAGCCACCTATTTGTTCGTCAGGCGGCTTGGCCGGGGGTTGTAACGCCGGCCGGGCGGTCCTTACGCTGTGGCGCGAAGATCCTCGATGATGGTGCCGGCGGCATGGACTTCCGCTTCATGGTCGGGCTCACGCCATATCTCGGCAAGACCCGCGGCATACCATTCCCGCATCGCCGGCAGACTGAGCAACTGTGCCGGATAGGTCGCGGCCGCCCCCTCGAAGGAGAGCCCATAGGACTGGGCCCGAAACGCCACCGGGGCAAAGAAGGCATCGGCGGCGGTAAAATGAGCGCCGGCGAGAAACGGCCCGCCGAAACGGGCAAGGCCATCATTCCAGAGATCGCCGAGGCGAAACAGATCCTGCTTCAGCGCATTGGACATCGGGAACGGTTCTACCCGCACGCCGCAATTCATCGGACATGCGCCGCGCAGCGCGGTGAAGCTCGAATGCATTTCGGCGGCGGCCGAGCGTGCCCAGGCGCGCGCCTTGGCCTCGACAGGCCAGACGCCATGATGGCGCTCGGCCAGATATTCGGCGATGGCGAGCGAATCCCAGACTGCCCAGCCATCGTCGATCAAGCAGGGCACCCGGCCACTCGGTGAGAACGGCCGGTAGAGGTCCCAGCTCGATCCGGTCGGAAACGGCGTCAGCCGCTCCTCGAACGGAATATCCAGCTCGTGCATGAGGAGCCATGGCCGCAGCGACCATGAGGAATAATTCTTGTTGGCGATGTGCAGCAGGTACATCCGAAATCCCTTACCTGACAGAAGCCTTGCGCGCCGTCGTCAGCATCGACCAGGAATAGATCGCCAATGCCGCCCAGATCAGCGCAAAGGCAACGGCCTGGGTGGTGCCGAAAGGCTCGTCGAAGATCAGCACGGCGATCAGGAACACCATGGTCGGCGCGATATATTGCATGATGCCGATGGTCGAGAGGCGCAGCAGCTTGGCGCCGAAAGCGAACAGCAGCAGCGGGACCGATGTGACCGGACCACAGCCGATCAGCAACGCCGTATCGGCGCCACTACCGGACACGATGTGGTCCTGCCCGGTGCCGATCAGGTAGGCGATGTAACCGAGGGCCGGCACCGACAGCAAAAGCACTTCGAGCAGGAACCCTTGGCTCGGGCCGATCGGCAGCGTCTTGCGGAAGAAGCCGTAGGCGGCGAAGGAAAACGCCAGCGCCAGCGACACCCAGGGCAGCTTGCCGCCTTCGATGGTCAGCACCGCGACGGCGACCGCCGCCAGCACCACCGCCGCAATCTGCAGCCGGTCGAGACGCTCACCCAGCAACAGCGCGCCGACGACGACGCTGACCAGTGGATTGATGTAATAGCCAAGCGCGGTTTCGACGGTGCGGTCGACGGCGATCGCCCAGACATAGATGCCCCAGTTGACCGAGATCAGCGCCGCCGTCAGCGCGGCCATGGCGATGGTGCGTGGTGAGCGAAGTGCCGCCTTGAAATCCGCCGTGCGGCCGGCCCAGACCAGAACGGCGGCGGCAATCGGCACCGACCAGACGATGCGATGGGCGATGACTTCGGCGAGCGGCAGATGGGCGACCGCCTTCATGTAGAAGGGCAACAGCCCCCACAGGAGATAGGCGCCCAACGCCAGCAGGAAGCCGCGGCGGGCCTTTGCATCTGCGTCCAGAACAAGTGCTTCAGTGGCCATGGGCCAACGCTATGGCCCAGCCACCTTGCCAAGACCATCGCAAAGTTCTGATGGATCAATGGACTTTCGCTGATGGTTCAACCCTACTCCGCCGCGACCAGCCCGGCCATCTCGCGGTTCTTCATCAGCTTGTAGACGATGGAATCCATCAGCGCCTGGAACGAGGCGTCGATGATGTTTTCGGAAACACCGACCGTCCACCAGCGCGCGCCGGTGCCGTCATGCGATTCGATCAGCACGCGGGTGATCGCTTCGGTGCCGCCATTGAGGATACGCACCTTGAAGTCGGCAAGCTCCATGTCGGCGATCTCGCCCTGGAATTTGCCGAGATCCTTGCGCAGTGCGATGTCGAGTGCGTTGACCGGCCCATGTCCCTCAGCCACCGACATCTTCTCCTCGCCGTCGACCAGAACTTTCACGATCGCCTCTGACACCGTCTTCAACTGGCCGTTGGCATCGAAGCGACGCTCGACCATGCAGCGGAACGAGGTGACGTTGAAGAATTCCGGCAGGCCGTGCAGCATCTTGCGCGCCAACAGCTCGAAACTGGCATCGGCCCCTTCATAGGCATAGCCCTCGGCCTCGCGTTCCTTGACCACGGCAATCAGCGCATCGAGCCGGTGGTCGTCCTTCGGCACGTCGATGCCGCGCCGCTTCAGCTCGGCGAGGAAATTGGCCTTGCCGCCCTGGTCAGAGACCATGACGCGGCGGCGGTTGCCGACCGCTTCCGGAGGAACGTGCTCGTAGGTCGCCGGCTCCTTGGCCAGTGCAGAGGCATGGATGCCGGCCTTGGTGGCGAAGGCCGAGGCGCCGACATAGGGCGCCTGCGCTTCCGGCGCACGGTTCAAGAGTTCATCGAAGGCGCGGGACAGCCTGGAGACACCGGTCAGGGCTTCGGCCGAAATACCGGTCTCGAACCGGGTCGCGAAGGCCGGCTTTAGCGCCAAGGTCGGCACGATCGAGATCAGATTGGCGTTGCCGCAGCGCTCGCCGATGCCGTTGAGCGTGCCCTGGATCTGGCGCACGCCGGCCTCGACCGCGGCCAGCGAATTGGCGACCGCCTGGCCGGTGTCGTCATGGGCATGTATGCCGAGATTGCCGCCGGGAATGCCAGAGGCGATGACGCTCTCGACAATGGCGCGGACTTCCGACGGCTGTGTGCCACCATTGGTGTCGCACAGCACTACCCAGCGCGCGCCGGCATCAAAGGCTGTCCTGGCACAGGCCAGTGCATAGTCGGGATTGGCCTTGAAGCCGTCGAAGAAATGCTCGCAATCGACCAATGCCTCCTTGCCGGCGGCGATCGCCGCCTCTACCGAGGCCTTGATGGCATCGAGGTTTTCCTCGTTGGTGCAACCAAGCGCCACGCGGACGTGGTAGTCCCAGCTCTTGGCGACGAAGCAGATGGCGTCCGACTTCGACTGCACAAGGGCTGCAAGGCCGGGATCGTTGGAAGCCGACACCCCTGCCCGCTTGGTCATGCCGAAGGCGACGAATTTGGCGCGCGCCGTGCGCATCTGCTGGAAGAAGGCGGTGTCGGTCGGGTTGGCGCCGGGATAGCCGCCCTCGACATAGTCGAGGCCGAACGCATCAAGCAGTTTTGCGATGGCAATCTTGTCCTCGACTGAAAAGTCGATGCCCGGCGTCTGCTGGCCATCGCGCAGTGTCGTGTCGAAGAGATAGAGGCGCTCGCGGGTCATGGTCATTTCCCCACAAACCTGTCTGTCGCCCGGATCAGCTGGTCCAGGATACCCGGTTCCGAATAGGCATGACCGGCACCTTCGATCAGGTGGAAATCCGCCTTCGGCCAGGCCTTGTGCAGCGCCCAGGCATAGTGCGCCGGACACGGCATGTCGTAGCGGCCATGGACGATGGTGCCCGGTATGTCCCTGAGTTTGAAAGCATCACGCAGCAACTGTCCTTCCTCCAGCCAACCGGCATGGACGAAATAATGGTTCTCGATGCGGGCAAAGGCGATGGCATAATCATCCTGCCCGAACGGGCCGCTGGTCTCGGGGTCCGGCAAGAGCGTGATTGTTTCGCCTTCCCAAAGGCTCCAGGCGCGAGCCGCCTCGATCTGCGCCGTGCGGTCCGTGCCGACCAGCCGCTTGCGGTAGGCGGCCATCATGTCGCCGCGCTCGGCCTCGGGGATCGGCGCCAGGAAGCGCTCCCATTTGTCCGGGAACATTTCCGAGACGCCGAACTGATAATACCATTCGAGCTCCGCACGCGTCAGCGTGTAGATTCCGCGCACCACCAGTTCGCTGACGCGATCGGGGTGCGTTTCGGCATAGGCCAGAGCCAGGGTCGAGCCCCAGGAGCCGCCGAACACCAGCCATTTGTCGAAACCGGCCATTTCGCGCAGGCGTTCGATGTCGGCGACGAGATGCCAGGTGGTGTTGGCTTCGAGCGAGGCGTTGGGCGTCGACTTTCCGCAGCCGCGCTGGTCGAACAGGATGACGTCGTAAAGCTTTGGGTCGAACAGCCGCCGGTGCTTTGGCGAGATGGTGCCGCCCGGCCCGCCATGCAGGAACACCGCCGGCTTGGCGCCCCTGGTGCCGGAACGTTCCCAATAGACCTGATGACCGTCGCCGACATCGAGCATACCGGACTCGAATGCCTCGATCTCAGGATAGAGGGTACGCAATTGACTGCTCATAACTGCAAACCTTTGGTCGGCCAGTCGGCCGTTTCGTGGTCGGGGTGCTGGAAGGAGATGATCTGCTCCTGCCTTGTGTAGAAATCGGGATCCTGATGGACGGGCTGATCGAAGATGGTCTCCACCCAGGGCAGCCGCGCGGCGTAATTGACCTGGATCTGCGGGGCGAGATCGGAGCGGTCGTCGAAGGCGCCGATGGCGACCTCCAGCCCGCCGGGTTGCCGGTAGGTCAGCGGCGTGCCGCAGCGGGCACAGAAACCGCGATCGATGTTGACCGACGACTGGAAATAGCTCGGCTCCTCATGGGTCCATTCAACGCCATCCTTGGGCACGGTCACCAGCGCACCGAAGAACGAGCCGAACTGCTTCTGGCACATGCGGCAATGGCAGATCGACGGGCGGCCGAGCGCCCCATGAATGCGGAAACGCACGGCGCCGCACTGGCAGCCGCCGGTTCGTATTGTCTCGGTCATGATCTTTCCTTCGGCGGCCATTGTTCGGTGTCGTGGTCGGGATGCTGGTAGGAGACGAGATCGGCCAGATAGGGGGCCGACGACATGTCGGCCATCGTCTCCTCGCCCGGCAATTGCGGGATTGTGTCGACATAGGGCAGTTTTGCCTCGGTGCCCCACTGGATCAGCGGCACGATCTCCGCCGGATTGTCGAATGCACCAATGGCCAAGCCAACGCCGTCCGGCGCGGTGAAGGTCAGCGGCGTGCCGCAATCGGCGCAAAAGCCACGATCGACATGGCTGGACGAGCGGAAATATTTCGGCTCGCCACGCGTCCAGTCGAGCTTGGCGCCGCGCACCGACACGAGCGGTGCGTAGAACGAGCCGAACGCCTTCTGGCACATGCGGCAATGGCAGATCGAAGCGTCGCCAAGCGTGCCTTCGACGCGGAAGCGCACAGCGCCGCACTGGCAGCCACCGGTGTAGATGGGCCGGTTGTCGAGGCTCATCGCGGCTCACTCCGCGGCATGGCAGACGGCCTCGACATTGTTGCCGTCGGGATCGAAGACGAAGGCGCCGTAGTAATTGGGGTGATAGTGCGGGCGCAGGCCTGGCCCGCCATTGTCCTTGCCGCCGGCGGCAAGGGCGGCGGCATGGAAGGCATCGACCTCGGCGCGGCTGCGCGCGGTAAAGGCGACGTGCTGATGGTCTTTCGGCTTGTCCTTGCCGGAACTCAGCCAGAACACCGGCCGGTCGCGGCCATAGCCACCGACCTTGGCGCCGCCGGTGTATTCGAGCGGCACCATATACAATAGCGAGGCACCCAGCGGCGCCATCGCCTTGTCGTAGAAAGCCTTTGAAGCATCGAAATCGGCAACGGTGATGCCGAGATGGTCGATCATCTTTTTACCTCCCAGGTGGTGATGCGTTCGCCAGTGATGGGGTCTTTGCCATCCTTCAACTGTACACCTTGTGCCAGCAACTCGTCGCGGATGCGGTCGGCCTCGGCCCAGTTCTTCGCCGCGATGAATGCGAGACGCATGGCGATGGCCTTGGCGATATGGTCTTCATCGACTTTCGCCGACGCGACGTCGAAGCCGAGGAACAGCAGCGACGCCTTCAGCGCAGCGGCGGCTTCGTTGCCGTCCGCAGCCTCGCCGGCCAACTGCGTCAGGACCTGGAAGGCGGCATAGGTCGCGAGATCGTCAGACAACGCATCGATGACCGCCACCGGCAACTGCCCTGCCGCCACCGGCGCCAGGTCCGCCGCCCGCTTCCATTTGCGCAGCGTGTTCTCGGCCTCCTCCAGCTTGCGCACGGAAAAGTCGATCGGTTCGCGATAATGCGTCATCAGCATCGCCAGCCGCAGCACTTCGCCCGGCCATTTACGGCCGCCAAAGGTCTCCGTCTCCAGCAGTTCGTTGATCGAATAGAAATTGCCAAGGCTCTTCGACATCTTCTGCCCCTCGACCTGCAGGAAGCCGTTGTGCATCCAGATGTTGGCCATGACGTCGGTGCCATGGGCGCAGCGCGACTGCGCGATCTCGTTCTCATGGTGCGGGAAGATCAGGTCGAGTCCGCCGCCATGTATATCGAAGACCTTGCCCAGATAGGCAGCCGACATCGCCGAGCATTCGATGTGCCAGCCCGGCCGGCCCCTGCCCCAGGGCGAATTCCAGCCCGGCTCCTCCGGTGACGACAGTTTCCACAGGACGAAATCTTGCGGGTTTTTCTTGTGCGCGTCGACGGCGATGCGGGCGCCGGCCTGCTGCTCGTCGAGATTGCGCTTCGACAATTGTCCGTAGTCCGGCATCGACGCCGTGTCGAACAACACTTCACCCGCCGCGACATAGGCATGGCCGCGTGCGATAAGGCTTTGAATCAAGGTGATCATGTCGGCCTTGCCATCGGCGCGGGGCTCGACGAATTCCGTGGCGCGCGGCTCGACCGTCGGCTCCAGGCAGCCGAGAACAGCTACATCCTTGTGGAACTGATCGGCGGTCTTTTCGGTGACCCGCCGGATCGCCTCGTTGAGCGAAAGCGCGCCGGAAGCGATCTCGCCGCCGAAATCCCGCAAAGCACGGGCGTTGATCTTGTCGTCGACGTCGGTGATGTTGCGCACATAGGTGACGTGCGTCTCGCCGTAGAGGTGGCGCAACAAGCGGAACAGCACATCGAAGACGATCACCGGCCTGGCATTGCCGATATGGGCAAAGTCGTAGACCGTCGGACCGCAGACATACATGCGCACGTTCAGCGGATCGATCGGGACGAAATCCACTTTCGTCCGCGTCAACGTGTTGTAGAGGCGCAAGCCCTGCGATGCGTCAGACATTCGTGCCTTCCCGGTTCGTTACTTCGTTTCAGCATGATCTGGTCCAAAACCGGTTCCCACTTTTCGGGATCATGCTTTGGCTGGAGCCGGACGCATCAAGCGCAATCCGGATTCCAGCCTGCTGGCCGGGGCGTTTGTCCAATCTGGGGAAAGATGAGGCGAAAACGTCCGGTCCAGCGCGAGGCTAGCCAATAATGCAAATGCCACAAATGGCGAAAGACGTTTTCATGGGCGGCTTTATCGCCTTGGCCAGTGTTGCCGTCAAGTCGCTAGTTTCGACAAAAACGTCGTTGGATCACAGGTATTGATGCACTGAAACATTTTATTAAACATGTCAGCACAGTCATGAAACATTCGCCGGCTAGATCAGCGGGCGTCACGATTTGGTCAGAATCGGCCATCAAACGCAGACACGAAAATGTTACCAGGGAAGAGAGCATGCCCCGAACCAAGCAGGAATCCAACCGCGCCAAGCAACCGGCGCTGGCCAACCACTACCGCGCAATCGGCCCGGCCGCGATCGTCGCCGCCCTTCTCCACACCGCGAAGAAGAAAAAGCCGGCGCAGAAGATCGTATCGCCCCGCGCTGCCTGAAATGATGCGCGGCCGGCGCCAAAGGCGCCGGGCATGACGGCGCTGATATGCGCCTCGTAATATCGTATCCTGCTAAAACAGAGTCATCTGACTGTTGTCCGCGCCGGGCTTCCGGCGCCTGACCTTCTCGGGCTCCGGCCCGATCTCGCCCCTCTCCTGAATCTCCGGTCCGGTGTTGGCGACCTTGTTGACGCGGTCGGAAACCGGAATCGCCTCGAAGAAATCAGGCTGCGCCGGCCGCAACAGGTCAGCGACATCGCGCGGCTCGAGCGTGCGGCAATCCAGCCAGCGGGCGAAATCCCTGGGATCGATCACCACCGGCATGCGGTCGTGAATATCAGCGATGTCGGCGTTGGCATCGACGGTCAGCATGGCGCCGGTGTCCATTTCCGAACCGCCCGGCTCGGCATAGGTCTCGATCAGGCCGGCAAAGGCGACCAACCCGCCATGCCTGGGCCGGATCCAATAGGGTTGCCCCTTCTTGCCGCCGGTTTGCCGCCACTCATAGAAGCCGGATGCCGGCACCAGCGCACGGCGATGGCGCATGGCGGCCTTGAACGAGGCCTTTTCGGCGGCCCCTTCAGAGCGTGCGTTGAACAGCAGCGGAAACTCGCGAGTGTCCTTCACCCAGGTCGGGATCAGCCCCCAGCGCACCAACATCGGCTGTCGGTCCGGCAGATTGGAGCCCGGCGCCCTGGGAGGACCGGCGATCACCATCAGGATCGGCTGCGTCGGCGCGATGTTGTAGCGCGCTGGAAATTCCTCCAGTTCAGCCAAGCCGAGCAGCGCGGCTGTCCGATCCGGTGTCGCGGTCAAGGCAAAGCGTCCGCACATGATCGGTTGGTACCCTTCGAACAGTTCGGTTTGAAGGTGGCAATGGAACCGGCGTTGCGCAACCGCTAAAGCTTCCCCATGCTGGGCGGTCCACAACAGACCCACCTTCAAATGAGCCTGATCGGGAATCCATGAACGAAGCGCGCAAGACACTTCCGGCGGTCTCGGTGGCCGTCGTGCGTGGCGACACCGTGCTCCTGGTCAAACGGGCGCGGCAGCCATCACAAGGGCTCTACGCCTTTCCGGGCGGCAAGGTCGAGGTTGGCGAGACGCTGGAGGCCGCGGCAAGGCGCGAACTTCTGGAAGAAACCGGCTTGCAGGCCACCGACTACCGGCCGCTTCGGGAAATCCACATCGACGGCAGGGACGACAGCCATCCGGTCGATTACATCCTCACAGTCTTCGGCGCCGCCTATTTCGGCGGCGAGGCGGTGGCCAGCGACGATGCCGAAACGGCTGCCTTTTATACGCTGAACGAAATGAGAGTGCTGCCGCTCGCCGGCTCGGTGTTTGCCGTCGCCGAGGACTTGTTGGATCCCGGGGGAAACGCCGGGCTGCACCCCTGAAAATCGCCTTGCGGGCGACAAATTGTTTCGCCACAAAGGCTTACGCCGTTAGGCGGAGAAGGCTTATGAACCGTCCATCCCTGTACCTCGCCGTATGTCTTGCCGTCAGCACGATCGTCTCGACGCGACCGGCGCTCAGCGCCGAGTCGCCGTTCGAGCCCGGGCTGATGCGGCTGGCGGAAGTTCTGGGGTCGCTGCATTTCCTGCGCAATTTGTGTGGTGAGAAAGGTGACCAGTGGCGTGTCGAGATGGAAAAGCTGCTCGATTCGGAAAATCCCGATGCCGAGCGGCGCGCCCGCTTCATTGCCAGCTTCAATCGCGGCTACCGCTCTTTCGGCGGCACCTACACGCAATGCACCCCTTCGGCGACCGAAGCCATCAGCCGTTATATGAAAGAAGGCGAAACGCTGTCGCGAGACATCGCCTCGCGTTACGGCAACTAGGCGCTCGGGACCGCCCAGCCATCCACAGATATCCGGACCATCACTGGCGGCGGTCGATATTTCCGGCTTGTGCCGGGTGACATCTTGGTGCAATGCTGATGTTGCACTTATGCAACAGTATTAACGAAACGTTACTGCGCGAATGCGGAATTAACTCAAACTGAAGGTTTTCGCCCCGCAGGCCGCCCTAATCGGCTAAGTTTGACCCGAGTTGAACGCAGCTTCGCACAAGGCAATCGGGATTTGTAAAAATCGATCAAAAAAATGTCGCATTTACAAATACTTAATTGACCTTGCGTGTGACAATGAACAGATCAAGCCTGATCCACATCGACGGATCGCCGCTTGAAAGGGTGGACATCGCATATGGAACATGGTGTCAACGACATCGACGCGCTGGTCAGGGAAGAGAAACGCCTGACCGCCGTGGAAAGCCACAGCGAAGCCTGGGCGGAAGGCCTCTCCGCCGGCATAGAGCCCGAGATCATTGCCGAGGCAGCGCTTGAGACAGCGTTCGGCGAGATGTTGCGTGCCAATGGCGAGACCTCGGCCCTTGCCCTGCTCGACCGCATGCGGGAAAAGGTGATTGCTGGCGCCTTCGAACCTGAACGGCTGCGGCACTGAACCGACGTCCGGTTCTTTGACGACAGAATGCCGCTCGGGCGTCATGCCCGGAAGCAGGGAGAAACGGGCAGTGAGTTTTTCGATGTCAGGCAAGCCGCGCGGCTTGATCCTTTGCATCTGCTTCGCCGCTTGCTGTGCCGCGATTCCCCTGGTTCTCGTCAGCAGCCCTGCTTATGCGCTAAGCGAGATCAAGCGCGAAGAGCTTCCCTCCCCGGTCCAGCCGTCTACGGATGACGACATGTCGCCGCCGGGAACCACCGTGCCAATGCCCGATCCGGTCGGAACGCCGCCTCCAACCAGCCAGCCGGCTGCCCCCAAAGAAGCCGAACCGGAAAGCCCGGCGGACGGCGGCGTGACCAGGCCGCGCGTCGATCCGGACACGCCGGTGCCCGAGGTCGTCTACGATCTCGGCAAGCTACCGGAACCGGTGCGGCGCATGCATGCCCTGATCGTCGAAGCCTGCGAGAGCGGCGACATCGAAAGGCTGCGGCCCTTGATCGGCACGGGCGACAACACGACGCAATTGTCGCTGACCGATATAGACGGCGATGCCATCGCCTTCCTCAAGGGGCTGTCCGGCGACAAGGAGGGCCAGGAGATCCTGGCCATCCTGGAAGAGGTGCTCAATGCCGGCTATGTCCACCTCGATGCGGGCACGCCGGAAGAGCTCTATGTGTGGCCGTACTTCTTCGCGCTGCCATTGGACAAGCTCGATGCCAAGCAGCGGGTCGAACTGTTCAAGATCGTCACCGCCGGCGATTTCGACGACATGAAGCAGTTCGGCGCCTACATCTTCTACCGCGTCGGCATCACGCCGGCCGGGCAATGGACGTTCTTCGTCGCCGGCGACTGAGCCTTTTTGCCCCTCGGCGCCGGCTCTCCCCTCACCCCACAAGGGGAGTTAGGGAGTTAGCGGGGCAATGCCTCGGAAAACTCCACTGCCCTGCCCTGGCTCGGCGTGACGATCTCGCCTTCCCACATGACGCGCCGGCCACGGATGACGGTGCCGACCGGCCAGCCGGTGACTTGCTTGCCATCATAAGGAGTCCAGCCGGCTTTCGAACCCGCTTGGGCGTTGGTGATGATTTCCTGCCGTTTCATGTCGACAATGGTGAAGTCGGCGTCGTAGCCGGCGGCGATGCGGCCTTTTCTCGCCATGCCGAAGATGCGCTGCGGGCCGTGGCTGGACAGGTCGACGAAGCGCTGCAGCGTCAGCCGGCCGGAATTGACGTGGTCGAGCATGATCGGCACCAGCGTCTGCACGCCGGTCATCCCCGAGGGCGAGGCCGGATAGGGCTTGGCCTTCTCGGCCAGCGTGTGCGGTGCGTGATCGGAACCGAGCACATCGACAATGCCTTGCGCGATGCCGTGCCAGACGCCGTCGCGATGGCTGATGTCGCGCACCGGCGGGTTCATCTGGATCAGCGTGCCGAGCCGCGCATAATCGTCAGCCGACAGGGTCAGGTGATGCGGAGTCGCCTCGCAGGTCGCGACATCCTTGTGCTGTTCGAGGAACAGGATCTCTTCGGCGGTCGAGATGTGCAGGACATGGATGCGGGCGCGAACATTGCCCGCGATGCGCACCAGCCGCTCGGTACAGCGCAAGGCGGCGATCGCGTCACGCCAGACCGGGTGAGATGACGGGTCGCCCTCGATGCGTTCGCCCAGACGCTCGCGCAGCCGGAATTCGTCCTCGGAGTGAAAGGCGGCACGGCGGCGCGTATTCCGCAGGATCGAGGCGACGCCCTCGTCGTCCTCGACCAGCAGGTCGCCGGTGGACGAACCCATGAACACCTTGATCCCGGCCGCACCCGGCAGCCGCTCGAGTTCGCCGACGTCTTTCGCATTCTCGCGGGTGCCGCCGACCCAGAAGGCGAAATCGCAATGCATGCGGCCGTTGCCGCGCCGCACCTTGTCTGCAAGCGCTGCCTCGCTGGTGGTCAGCGGATTGGTGTTGGGCATCTCGAACACGGCGGTGACACCGCCCAGCACCGCCGCCCGCGAACCGGTCTCCAGATCTTCCTTGTGCTCAAGCCCGGGCTCACGGAAATGCACCTGGCTGTCGATGACCCCGGGCAGGATGTGCAGGCCGCGGCAGTCGATCGTCTCGCCGGCCGACGCCTGTGAGAGATCGCCGATGGCAGCGATGCGCCCCTCCTTGACGCCGATGTCGCGAAACCCTTCGCCGTCATGGTTGACCACCGTGCCGCCTGTCAGGATGAGGTCGTAGGTCATGGCCATGCTCTCTTGCGGGGGGAGTGCCAGCGGCTTACGTAAAGGCCGACCGTTTTGCAAGATCAGGCTGCTTTCGCCAATGCCCTTTGCCCAGCTTAAAGACCGCGCACTCATCTCCGTCTCGGGCCCCGATGCCGAGCATTTTCTGCAAAACATCCTGACCACCGATCTGGACGTGTTGCATCCCGGCCAGGCAAAGCCCGGCGCGCTGCTCTCGCCGCAAGGCAAGATCCTGTTCGATTTCCTGGTCTCGCGCGCTAGCGAGAATGCATTCCGGCTGGAATGCCGTGCCGAAATTTCGGACGATTTCGTACGCCGGCTGACGCTCTACAAGCTGCGCGCCAAGGTCGAGATTGCCAAGGTGGATCAGGCGCTTGTCACCGTCGCATGGGGAGATGAGTCAACCACCTCACAATCTGATTCAACGGCGGCCGCCGATACGCGCTTTCCAAACGGCGCCGTCACGCGTTCCTATGGCGAAACAGGCGAGCGGAGCGACCTTGCCGCATGGCAAGCCTTGCGCATCGCCAGCGGCATTGCCGAAAGTGGGGCCGACTATGCGCTCGGCGACGCCTTTCCGCATGACGTACTGCTGGACGAAACCGGCGGCGTCGGCTTCAAGAAGGGCTGCTATGTCGGACAGGAGGTTGTCTCGCGCATGCAGCACCGCGGCACGGCCAGGCGGCGCGTGCTGATCGTCCAGGCCGAACTTCCCCTGCCGGCCGCGGGCACGGAACTCACCGTCGATGGACGGCCGGTCGGCTCGCTTGGCTCGAACGCCGGCACGCGCGGGCTGGCCATTGCCCGCATCGACAGGGTCAAGGCGGCGCTCGACGCCGGCCAGCCGATCATGGCGGGAGACGTGCCGGTTACCGTGGCCATTCCCGGCTGGGCGAAATTCAGCTTCCCGCAGGAAGCCGTCAGCGCGGAGGAGGCCTGATGGCAGCCGATCGCGTCGGTGCGCCAGCACGCGCCTGGCAGCGCATGCTGTCCGGCCGCCGGCTCGACCTGCTCGACCCCTCGCCGCTCGACATCGAGATATCGGACATCGCGCACGGGCTCGCCCGCGTCGCCCGCTGGAACGGCCAGACCAGCGGCGAGCACGCCTTTTCGGTTGCACAGCACTCGCTGCTGGTCGAGGCGCTATTCTGCGACCTGGTGCCTGAGGCCCCGGCCGACGCCCGGCTGGCAGCCCTGCTCCACGATGCTCCCGAATATGTCATCGGCGACATGATCTCGCCGTTCAAATCGGTGATGGGCGGCAGCTACAAGGACTGTGAATTGCGGCTGCAGCGCGCCATCCATCTGCGCTTCTCGCTGCCGCCGGAACCGGCTGTGGCGCTGCGCAAGGAGATCAAACGCGCCGACCAGATCGCCGCCTATTTCGAAGCAACGCTGCTTGCCGGTTTTTCGACCGCCGAGGCGACCGAATTCTTCGGCCGTCCGCGCGGCTTCAACGCCGATCGCTTCGATTTCACGCCACGCTCGGTTACCTGGGCGCAGAATGCGTTCCTGAAGCGTTTTTCGGCGATCGAGAAGTCGCGGCGCCAGGTCCCGGCACAGGCGATCGGCTGAAAAACGCTAAATTAACCGGCGGCGACCACAGTAGCCCGTTCGATCACGAGCCCGCAGGCGCGCCTTATGCCCGTCGCTGATGCCAAGGATGGTTCTGCCGTCCCGAAACCGGGGGCCGAAGGCATGGATCGGGCGCGCCATATAGAAGACGAGCTGCGCGAACAGAACGAACGCTTTTCAGCCGCGGTCGAGAACATGTCGCACGGTCTGTGCATGTTCGACGCCGATGAGCGCATGATCATCTGCAACGGCAACTACATCAACATCTTCTGCCTCGACGCCAGGATGATGCGGCCCGGTATCCGATTCCTCGACATACTGCGGCACAGCGTCGACATCGGCATCGCCTCGCAAAGCGCCGACGAACTCTACGCCATCCGCAAGCCCTATATCGATCAGGCGAAACCCTCGACCTACGAGGAGACGCTGTCGGACGGCCGCATCATCAACATCTCGCATCGCCCGCTGGCTTCGGGCGGCTGGGTCTCGATCTACGAGGACATCACCGAACAGCGCCGCGCCCAACTGGACCTCAAGGAGCAGCATCGCCGCTTCGACGCGGCACTGGCCAACATGTCGCAAGGCCTGCTGATGTACGATGCCGACGGCAGGCTGATCGTACGCAACCAGCGCATTCTGGAACTCTACGGTGTCAGCGCGGCGGACATGCCGCTTGGCATGGGCCTGCGCGAACTGCTCGAGCGGCTCGTGCACCTGGGTATCTATGCACCGATCGACATTGATAGCGAGGTGGCGAAAACGGAGGCACGCCTGCGGGCCGGCTTGACGCGGTCGACCCCCCGCCAACTCGCCGACGGACGAACACTGATGATCGCGAGCCGGCCCCTGAGCGGCGGCGGCTGGGTCGCGACGTTCGACGACGTCACCGAAAGCAGGCTGGTCGAAGAGCGCATGACCCATCTTGCGCATCATGACACGCTGACCGGACTGCCCAACCGGTCGATGTTTCGCGAACGGCTTGACAATGCGCTGGAAGACTCGGCGGCGGCACCGCTGGCAATCTTCTCGCTCGATCTCGACCGCTTCAAAGCCGTCAACGACACCTGGGGACATCCGGCCGGCGACTGGCTGTTGAAGAGCGTGGCCGACCGGCTGCAACGTTGCCTGCGCAATGAAACAGACGTCGTCGCCCGATTCGGTGGCGACGAATTCGTCATCATCCAGTTCCATTTCAAAGGCCTGGCCGAAGTGGAAAAGCTGGCGAAGCGCATCGTCGAGGTGATCGCAAAACCGTTTCGCGACAAAAACCGGGAGATGCATGTCGGCATCACCCTTGGCATTGCCGTTTTCCCCGACGATGGCAAGGATGCCGACACGCTGCTGAAAAATGCCGATACGGCGCTCTATCGGGCGAAGAGCGAAGGGCGCAACCTGTACCGTTTCTTCGAGCCCGGTATGGACGCCACGGTGCAGGCGCGCCGCGCGCTTGAGGCCGACCTCGACACGGCGCTGCCGCGCCAGGAATTCGATCTCGATTTCCAGCCCATCATGAACATAGAATCCAGAGAGATCGTCGGCGCGGAGGCCTTGATGCGCTGGCATTCACCGACGCGTGGCACGGTGGCGCCGGACAACTTCATTGCGGTCGCCGAAGAAACCGGACTGATCGTGCCGCTTGGCGAGTGGGCGCTGAGGAAAGCTTGTGCGACGGCGGCAAGCTGGCCACCTGGCCTGCGCATCGCGGTCAATGTCTCGGCCGTGCAGCTCAAAAGCGGCGGTTTCGCCCGTAGCGTCATCTCGGCGCTGGCCTTCTCCGGCGTGCCCGCCAGCCGGCTGGAACTGGAAATCACCGAAACCGTGCTGATGGACGAAAGCGAGACCGTGCTGAGGACGCTGCGTCAGTTGCGCGGGCTGGGCATCCGCATTGCGCTGGACGATTTCGGCACCGGCTATTCCTCGCTCGGCTATCTCAGGCGTTTTCCCGTCGACAAGATCAAGATCGATCGGTCGTTCATCCGCGACATCCACAATCGTGATACGGCGGCGATCGTTCGCACCATCATCGGGCTGGGCGCGGAACTCGGCATCACCGTTACCGCCGAGGGTGTCGAGACCGAGATGCAGCTCGACATGCTGCGCGACAATGGTTGTGTCGAGGCGCAGGGCTATCTGATCGGTGTGCCGTCAAAGGCAGGCGATATCCAGCGCCTGCTGAAATCGCGCGCGTTGCATAGCCAGACCGGCTGAGGTTGGCCCGCCGTCAGCGCAATGTCTCGATATATTTGCCGTGGAAGCTGACATAGCCCGGTTCGACGACCTTCAGATGACTCTCGACCAGCGCATGAAACTCCGGCAGTTGATGAAACGGCACGCCGGGATAGGCATGATGCTCGGCATGGAACGGCATATTCCACGCCAGATTGCGCACCAGCCAGTTGGTCAACGTGGTCCTGGTGTTCTCCAGCATATTGGCGACGAACGGACAACGCCCGTGCTCGGCCAGTAGATAGAGGCGCAGAAATGGCTGACCGAGCAAGGCCGGCAGGATCCAGACATAGAGCAGCACCGTGAGCCGGAAATAGACGGCCAGCACAACGACCAGGGCATAGAAGGCAATCATGGCGCGCGCCTCGATGCGCACTTTGTCGTGGCCCTTTGGCGGAACGTAGCTTTCCCGCCCGCGGTCTATCGCATTGCCGTAGAGCGTCTTGAGCTGCCCCCACCACAACGGGATGCCGGAGACGTGGACGACGTATTGCCGCCATGTCTCCGGTTTTGGGGAAGCCAGTTCCGGATCATTGTCCGGATCCTGGGTGTACCGGTGGTGGGCGAAATGGAAGTAGCGGAACCAGTCCGCAGGCAGTGCAATCGCCAGGCTGCACACCCGCGCCACCGCATCGTTCAGCCACTGCGTTTCGAAGGCCGTGCGATGAACCGTCTCGTGCAGCAGCGTGAACAGGAAGACGATCAGGATGCCTTGCGGCAGCATCAGCAGCGGCCAGAACGGCACCTTGGCGGCGATCAGCGATCCAATGATGATGATCGCACCCCAATGGGCGGCAAGTTGGACCAGACCTGAGACGTCCGACTTGGCGGTCAGGCGATTGCGCTCTTCTTGCGTCAAGGATGCAATTACGTCGCGATGGTCCACTGGCGTCATCCAAGCTGGAAAATGTCGAAGGCCTATCGTAAGCAACAAAAAAGCTTTCTGAAAACGAGGAATTCTGCGATTTAGATAAGCCTAGCTTATCTATTGGGGCCGTCATGATCGCATTTCCATCCTTGCGGGGGCTCCAGGCCTTCGAGGCAGCGGCGCGTTCCGGCAGCTTCGCTGCTGCCGCCGAAGAGCTTTCCATCTCGGCGGCGGCGGTCAGCCAGCTGATCCGGACCATCGAGGAGCAGATGGGACGCAAGCTGTTCCATCGGGTCAACCGCCGCGTCCTGCTGACCGAGGCCGGTGTGGAGATGCTGCCCCGGCTGACCATGGCCTTCCAGGAGATCGGCAGCGTCTCGCGCGAGCTTGCCGGCGACGCGTTCCGCCCCCGGCTGGTGGTGTCGGTGCCGCCATCCATGGCGATGGGCTGGCTTTCCCAACGCCTGGCCGGCTTTGTTGCAAGCCACGGCGCGGTCGACATTTCGCTCCGAGGCGACGACGATCCGGTGCCGTTCGACCGCGAGCTGATCGATATCAGGCTGTCCTACGGCCCTCACTATCGCGATCACCCCACTGAAGACCTTGTCAGGGACGCCGTCTATCCCGTCTGCGCGCCGGGGTTTGCCGATGCGGCAAAGCCCGAAGGCCTCGCCGGCCTGCCGCTGATACATACGGACTGGGGCCCAACTGGTGCCTCCTTTCCGTCCTGGCGCAACTGGTTCGAGGCAGCGGGCATCGAGCTCGGCCGCGCAGCCCAGCGCGGCCTGTCGGCCAACTCGTCGCGGGCCGCGCTCGACCTTGCCATTTCCGGCCTTGGCGTGGCGCTGGCGCAAGGGATCTATTGCGCCGAGGCGCTGGAAGACGGGCGGCTTGTCAGGCCCCTTGCCCAGGCGCTGGAGCTGCGCCAGCCCTATTGCTTGACAATCCCGGAGCGCAGCGCGCGACGCGATGTGGTGGCGGCGTTTCGCCAGTGGCTGATCGAAGAATGCGTGCGCGAGGTCAAATCGCCGGCGCTGGTCGAGAGCCGTGACGGCCAGTGATGGCCGCTCAGAGGTACCCGCTCGATGCCCGACCATGTCCGTCGCCACCGGAACGATTTCGAACTCCACCAGATCCGCCCATTCGATGACCCAGCGCTGCAGCAGCGTGACGTCATCGGCCTCCACCAGCAGGAAACAGCGGCTCATATCCGCCGCGATCCAGCTGTGGTGCACGAGAAGCTCCTCCGGCTTCAGGCGACCACGGTCGCGGAAGCGGCGGTAGATCTCTTGCGATCGCAGCCGGTAAAATCCTCGATGACTATGAACAGCATCTTTTTCCCCCGGTGATTACCGCCCAGGCCGGTCCAGCCGCTCCAGGAACCACTGCGTCAACCGCACCCAGACCTCGTCCTTTTCGCCGGAATCCTCCCAGCCATGGTCGAGGTTCGGATTGTCGTTGACCTCGATAACGAAGACGCCGTCCTTGGTTTCCTTGAGGTCCACGCCATAGAGCCCATCGCCGATGCAGCGCGCCGCCTTCACCGCCGTCTCGACGACATGCGCCGGCGTTTCCTTCAGCGTGAAGGTCTTGATGCCGCCCTGGTCGGGCTTGCCGTTGGCCTTGTGATTGACGATCTGCCAGTGCTTCTTGGCCATCAGATAGTGGACGGCAAACAGCGGCTGGCCGCCGAGCACGCCGACGCGCCAGTCATATTCGGTCGGAATGAATTTCTGCGCGATCAGAAGGTCGGAATCCTCCAGCCATTCCGTAGCAAGCGTCTTCAGCTCCTCGAAGTCAGCGCATTTCTTGACGCCGCGCGAGAACGACGAATCGGGGATCTTCAACACCAGCGGAAAGCCGAGTGTCTGCGCCGCCAGTTCGAGGTCCGAGGTGCCGGCGATCATCACCGTCGGCGGCACCGGCACTTTGTTGTAGGCCATCAGTTCGTTGAGATAGACCTTGTTGGTGCAGCGGATCATCGACAGCGGATCGTCGATCACCGGCATGCCTTCCTGCTGGGCGCGGCGAGCGAAACGATAGGTGTGATTGGAGATCGACGTGGTCTCGCGGATGAAAAGCGCGTCGTAATTGGCGAGCTTGGCGAGGTCCCGCTTGGTGATGGGCTCGATTTCGACGCCCATCTTTTCGGCGATCTTGGCCCAGTAGCGCAGCGACGATATCTCCGACGGCGGCAATTCCTCATGCGGGTCGACCAGCGTGGCGAAGGTGTAGCGCGCCGGCGTGCGGCCCTTGGTGTCGCGCCACTCACGGTTGGTGTAGGTCTCCAGGCACTGGATGAAGCTTTTTTCCTCTTCCTCGGTCATCCGCGCCAGCGGATGGAAGCCGATCTTGCGGATCGAGGCCCATTCGGCGCTGTCCTTGATGTGAACCTCCAGCGCCGGCGCCCTGAACCAGTCGAACAACAACTTGGCAAAACGATCCCAGATTTTCGACGGGCCGATGCCGAAGAAGATACAGACCTTGGTTGGGAAGGCGCCGCCGAGATCCTTGCGGCATTTGTTGAGCGCCAGCTCCAGTTCCGGCAATGCGTGCTCGTAGAGCTTGCGTTCAGACAGGTCGATCATCGTCTCGACGGTCGGGATGACCTTGTGGCCGCGTGAGCCCGCCAGCAGCGAGGCATAGTAGCCGCGGCTCTGGTAGGCGTAGTTGTTCGACAGGTTGATGACCTTCGGCTGCTGGCCGCGAAACAGGGACGGATGCGCAAGATAATCACGGTTGGTGATGATCTTGTGCGGTGTCGCCACCTGGTCGAGATCGCTCTGCCGGCCGGTTAGGATGACCCAGGTCATTGTCTGTCGCGCTTTCCCAGAGTGATGGCGGCGCGCAGTCCGTCGCGGCCGAACTGCGCCATGTTCATGAAGATGCCGTAAGGCACGGGAATGTTGGCGGCATCAAGGATGGTTTCCTGCCTTTCGTCCTCGACCCAGGGATCGTGGATCAGGATGTGGTCGCCGTCATCGCCGATGGCTAGCACCCAGTGCGGCACCTTCTTGCCAAACATAAGGAAACCGCTGATCAGCACCAGCACCAGTTTTCCCTCCGCGATCGCGGCGCGAATGTCGTCGATGGTGAACGGACGGTAATTCACCGGGATGCCGTAAAGTTCCGCGCGGCGGCGAAAGTCGACCTGGGCGAGTTCCATCACCCGGCGCTTGTCCTCGCTGCGCACCGACTGCAGGAACAGCGCGCCGTAGAAGGAAACATAGATCTCTGCCGCAAGCCCGCTTTCGTACCCCGAGACAGCGAGGCCGAACGGCTCGCAGCCACCGGGTCCCGACATCATGAAGACGGTCGTCGCCTCGCGCCACAGTCGGATTTCCATGACCGGATCCGGCACGAAGCCGCGATCGAAATTGGCCATCGCCATCATCAGGCAGCATGGACCACAGGTGAATTCGCAGGTCTGCTGGTAGAACGGCACCTCGGTGGCGATCGGAATGTCGCCGCGCAAGGTCTTTTCATAGCGAAGCGCCGCCTCACCATCCTCATAGTAGCCTGGCTCGCGGCCGATCTTGCGATAGCCGGCGTGCTCGTAGATGTGGATGGCTCGGCCGTTGTCCTCTCGCACCTCGAGACGCAGCATCATGCGGCCATGCTCGAAGGCGGCATCCTCAGCGGATTCGAGCAGCATGCGGCCAACACCCAGCCCACCGAAGAACGGACCGGTGGCGATCGAGTAGAGACGCGCCACGCCGCTGCCCTTGCGAAACAGCACGATCGCATAGCCGGCCACGCGGCCATCGATTTCCGCGACCAGCGTCTCGGCGGTTTCGCGCTCGATGAACAGGCGGAAGGAGCGACGGGAAATGCGGTCGCTTTGGAAAACAGCTTTCTCGATGGCGGCGAGATCATCGACGTCAGACGCGCGGGCCGTGCGGATCTCGGCAGGCATGCGGCTTGAGAAAACCCCGATTGGTGGTGGGAAATGCCCTAGTCGAAAACGTTCAGGACACCAGCCGAAATGCTGATGGCCATGAAAGCGCTATCGCACCTCGAATAGGGCCGAATTGTGACAGATTCGGCAGCCGCTCGGCGATGCAAAAACGCTTCGAATGGGATCATCGTCATAGACTGGCATTGCCATCAAAAGCGCGCCTTTCAACTGGCCAGGCCGGCCAGAAGCTGGCCATAGGCGCTCTTTGCCACGACAGCCAATTGCTCGCGCGGCAACGAACCGACGACAGCGCAACCATAGCCCTTGTCCATCCAGTAGACGGCCTGGGGACCGTCTTGCGCCGATGCATAGGTTCCCTTGGCATTCTCCGCCGATTCCGCCGTGACGAAGAGGGATATACGCTCGCCCTTGTCGTCCTCGTAGAGCAGCATCGCGGCCTTGCTGTCGCCAGCTGGAAGCAACCGGCCGCCGACCAGTTGGAAACCGTTCGCGGTCAGGTCCGGCGCCACCAGCTTCAGCCCTACCCGGTTGGACAGCCAGGTCTGCAAATGATCCTTGTCGCTGGCCGGCACTTCGACTGCATGCCGCTTTTCGGCAGCGAAGACGACATGGGCCGCTATTGCCTGCTCGGCCAGTTGATCTTCCGCCGGATCCTCCTGCCCGATGCCGTCGATGCCGGCAAAGTAGCCGCCAAGCCCACCAGCGACCACAAGCACGGCCGCCGCGGCGGCAAGCCACCAGCGTGAGCGTGACGCCGCAGCCTTGACCGGCGTCTCGCCGAGCACGATCTTGCGCAACCGCACGGGGACGGCTTCGTCGAGCACGCCGGCGAAGGCGGCCTGCAATGCTACCCGGTCGGCGGTGAAGCGGGCGCTCCTGGCTTTCATCTCGGGATTGGCGTCGAGCCAGGCGTCGTAGGCAGCGCGCTCGTCGCCGGGCAGCTCGCCATCGAGCGCCATGTGGATGTCACGTTCGGAAAAGTCGCGGCGGATCATTTCTCGACGATCCTTATCGCGCGGCGGCGCGCCGTGTCGTCCAGCAACCCACGCAATTCCTCACGCCCACGCGCAATGCGCGACATCAGCGTGCCTGCGGGGACGCCCAGAATGTTGGCGGCTTCGGCATATGAAAACCCTTCGATGGCGACCATGACCAGAGCCGCGCGGCGGTCGGGGCTGATCGCCTGCAATGCGTCGATGATCTCGCGCGAAGCGATGCTTTCCACCTGCTCGGCCGGTTGGGCCACCGCCTCGCCCGCTTCCAGAGGCAGCATCGCCGCCTCGCCGCGACGGTTCACCTTGCGCATCTGATCGATGAACAAATGATGCATGATCGTAAACAGCCACCTCCGGGGGCTTTCTCCTGTCTGCCAGTTGTCGAGCCGAACAAGCGCCCGCTCGAGGCAATCCTGAACGAGATCGTCGGCAGCATCGCGGTCGCGCAAAAGCGAGCGTGCGTAGCGGCGCAGTCGCGGTATTTCGCCAAGGATTGCTGCCTTCTTTTCGTCCATGACCGCTGGTTCTGAGGTCGCCCTTGTTGATCCCGATTGAACGCGCCTTCTCGGCGCGGCGCAAGCGGCCAGCGCGAAGCGGTCCGCCGCCCCGGTCACCCAAGCAATGAGATAACGACGCGCGCTGCCGTTTTATTCCCGGCTAAATTGAACTCCCGTCGTCACTGCTCGCCGACCGATATTTTCTCCCTTGCCGCGCGCGTCAGGAGGCGCTGGTAGAACAGGTCGATGCCGATCAGCACCGCACCGAGGCCGATGAAGGACAACGCCCGCAGCACACCTTCCAACTCCGACATGTCGAAGATGAAGACTTTCAGCACGGCGATCGCGATCAGCGCGGCGGAGGCAATGCGCAGCACCTGAGATTTCAGCCAGACGCCGGCGGTGAGCAGCGCCACACCGATGACCAGCCAGAGCGCCGAATAGGTGTAGGTTTCCAGCTGGCCGAGACCGCTCCATAGGCCGATGAATTCGCCCTTGAACAGCCGCCTGACCGACAGCGTGGCATAGGCGAAGGCAAGCACAGCCGCCACGAGCGCCAGCATCTGTGCATACCATTTCGGCCGCTTGTCCCTGGCGTAGAGCGCCAGCCCGCCTGCGGCGACCGCCGGCAGGAGATAGGCGAGGAACAGCAGGTTGAACACCGGGATCTGGCCGGTCGATTCGTCGGTTAACAGCGGATTCAGCACCACGAAATGCCGGACAACGATCAAGGCGACCGAAGCCACACCGGCGGCCATCGAACCATAGCGCAGCACCGAGCTTGGCGAGCGCATGTCAATGGCGACCAGGATGGCGCCGGCGCCGATGGCGATCAGCGTGTAGATCGCCTGCTCGGCGAGCGTCATCGCACCCGTGTCGATGACGCCGCCATGCATGGCATGGCGCACCAGCATGGCGAGCGCGAGCAGCGCAAACAATGCCGCTGCCGCTTCCATGGCGAGGCGCGGCCGGCCGTTGGTGGTGCGGGCAAGTTGCCAGGCGGCGAAACCGAAGGCCAGCGCCGGCACGCCATAGCCGGGCAGCAGCCAGTTGAACACCGGGGTCGTCGATAGGAATTCAGCACCGACGATGGTCGGATCGAAAGCGACGCGGCCGAGCACGGCGATCACCGCGCCGACCGAAATCCAGCCGAGCACCGGATAGGAGCGCCAGCGCGTGGCCAGCGCCGGCACGGTGGCCGCGGCACCGAGCAGGATGGTGGTCCAGCCGGAATCGAAAGCCATATGCAGCATCAGGAGACCGGCGATGGCCGCACCGCCCAGGGCGAACGACACCGCCACGCCGCCCTTGAGCGGCGGTTTCTCGCTGCGTGCGATCCACTCGCTGCCGGCGGCGAAAACCACGACCAGCAGTGCCGCGACGGCGGCGTAGACAAAGTCGCGGTCGAGATTGCCGAAGGTGAACCAGAGTGCGAGCAGGATGACCAGCGGCACGATGACGCCCCACGCCGCCCATGAGGCGGCGCGGATCTGTGTCGCGGCGGCGAACCTGCGGGCGGCCCAGAAGCCGGCGCTTATGAAGACCAGGCCAAGCGCGATGCCGATGCGCAATGTCGACGCGTTGGACGTGGCCACAGGCAGGCCGTCGACGCCCAAGGCGCCGCCCGAAAAGTCGGAGGCGATCGAAGTCGGCGGGATGATGCCGAGATAGATCATTACCGTCACCAGTCCTGCGGCATAGAGGAGCGGCAGCGCCAACGGGCGATAGAGCGCGACCGCCACCATTGCGGCGATCAGCACGGCGCCCGGCAAGGCATCGCCGGCGGCGGCGAAGACCGGGTCGACCGACAGGCCCAGCGCCGAGAATGCGACGAACAGGCCAGGCACGATGGACGGCCAGTCGAAAGCCATGGCTGGTCCGGTTTCGGCGTCACGGCGAGCGAGCCAGACAAACGCAAGCACCGCCAGCGTGATGGCGTCGATGAACAGGATGGTGGAGAGGTTCGCACCCGGCGCATCGGTCATGTAGAGGATGGTCCAGACACCGGTGCCAAAAAAAGCCGCCGCCATCAGCAACTTCCAGTCGCGCATGCGGGCGATGACAGCGGTGGCCACAAGCACGATCGCGAGGTAGCCGAACAGCGCCCAAGGATTGGGCGCCTGTGAGGCAACCAGCATTGGCGTCACCATGGCGCCGATGAGGCCGATGCCGGCCAGCGCCTGGCCATGGACCAGGGCGGCTGCGATCGTCGCCACGCCGATGGCGCCGAGCAGCGTGAAGGCGAGCGCCGGGCCGATGAAGCCGTAAATGCCATGCGCGGCATAGACGGTGCCGAACAGGATGAAAGCGCCGGCCGCCGTCAGGATCGCCGGAATATAGGCGCCAGCGACACCTTGCACCGGCACCTTGAAGCCGGTGCGGCGGATGAACTCGCCGCCGGCAACCAGCACCAGGCCGAGAACCGCGGCCATGGTCAGCCGCACGCCGGGGCCGAAAATGCCGGCCTCGATGGTGTAGCGGATCAGGAACAGGCCACCCAGCGCCAGCGCGATGCCGCCGACCCAGACCGCCCAGCGGGTGCCGAGCGCGGTTTCGACATCGGACTGGCGGGCGGCTTTCGCCGCTCCGGCCGGCTCGGCGGGTTCTGCTGCCGCCGGCGCCGCCTCACTTGGCGCCCATGGCCCGGACACGGCCTCGCCGGTTGGGGCTTCTGCCTCAGTCACCGGTGCCTGCGCGGCGACCGGATCGCCCACCGCCGGCAAGACGATATCGACCGCTGCCGCAACGGCTGGAGCCATATCGGCGGGCGGCGCGCTGTCGGCGGCTGCCTGTTCGGACGGTTTGGCCGCAGGCGGCACGGCGCCTGAAAGGACAAGGCTGCGCAGCGCGCCGAGCTCGCGCTCGACAAGCCCTATGCGGCTCTGCTGGCGTGAAATGATGACGAACAAGGCGATGATGGCGACAAGGCCGATCAGGCTTTCAAACATGGCGGTTCCCCCAAACCAGGCCAGTTTTCACTGACGTTCAGTCTCATTGACATTCAAATGCGGCGGCCAAACGGCCACAAAACTCAACGCGCCGCCAGATTGGCGGCCGGAAAGATCGAGCATGTTTCGGTGCCGAAAGCCAGCAGCTTGCCGCTGGCATCCTTCAGCGTCGCTTCCGACACCGCCAGCGTGCGACCCTTGTGGACGACCTTGCCTTCGCAGACCACCTCACCGGTCTTCGGCGTGATGGGCCGGGTCAAATTCACCTTGAACTCCGCAGTCGTATAGGCCTCACCCTTTTCGAGCAGCGTCTGCACGGCGCAGCCCAGTGCCGAATCGAGCAGCGTCGCCGCCCAGCCGCCATGCACGCTGCCCAGCGGGTTGAGGTGGCGTTCGTTGGGAACGCCACGGAATACCGCACGACCTTCCGACACTTCGGTCAAAGCGAAATTCAGCTGGAAGGAGATCGGCGGCGCCGGATACTTGCCGTCGATGATGCGCTGCAGCAGACCCAGGCCGGTGTATTCCAGGATGTCGGCATGTGGAATGGTGCCGAGGCCTAGCGGCGAGACCCGCCCCGGATAAAGTTCGACCTCGCTCATGCCGCAGTCTCTCCGGCAGTGGCCTTGCCGCGCGCGTGGTGCTTGCGCAATGCGGCGAGAAAGCCGGTGCGGGCGTCTGGCGGCTCGATGCCGCGCGGCTCATAGACGTGGCGGGTGAAGAAGAAGCCGGTGAGCCGGAAGGCGTCGTCGACCGCCGCCGGATCCGCGCGCAGGCCGGAGCCGCGCTGCAGGAAGGCCGGCAACGCCAGCATCTTGTCGCGCCATGGCAAGCCTGCTTCGCGCGACACCGCACGTCCCGATTTCGGCGAAACATAGGCCAGGTCCTGCCGCGTGCCGGTTGCGGCGCATTGGCTGAGATCGAGGCCAAAGCCGAGTTCGTCCAGCACCAGAAGCTCGAAGCGCGCCACCAGTTCGCCGGCGGCGTCGGCATCGTCGAGATGCACGATCATCACGGCAAGCGTTTCGTAGAGACCTTCATGGGCGTCACGCTCGGGCAACAGGCGCAGATGCGCGGCCATGGTCTGCAGCCCGTAAACGGCCACCGCGCTGTCCATCAACCGGGCGGCGTTCATCTCGATCGCCTCTGCCTGGAACGTGCCGAGATGCTCGTCGAGCCGCGCCCGCCACAACAGGTCGACGCGATTGCCGGGTTGCAGGACAGGCTGCTGCTTGCGCGAACGGCCGCCACGCACGAGGCCGAGATGACGGCCATGCGCGCGTGTCATCACCTCGAGAATGGCGCTGGTTTCGCCATGCTTGCGGGTGCCGAGAATGATTCCCTCGTCGCGCCATTCCATTTTCGGAGCTTTTCACCGGTTGGGTGGCGAAATCAAGGTATGGGTTTTGGCACCTGACAGGCCGGCAGCGGGGACAGTGTACAAAAAACCGCCCGCAGCATATCGCTGCGGGCGGCCTGGTAAGGTCAGTCTATCCGTTAGAACGAGCGCTGGAAGCGGAGAATGCCACCGACGCTGCTCTTCTTGTTGGCCTTGGTCCAGTTGTTGAAGTCGGCGTCGCCGAACTTTCCAGCATTGAGGTAATCAACTTCAGCCGTGACCGTAAGGCCGGGCACAACGGTATAGGCAACGTTCGCGGCGATGCCGAGGTTCTTCCAGTCGTCATAAGAGACCTGGGCGTTGAATGAAGTCTTGGCGTTGAACTTGTAGGTGCCGCCGCCCCAGACTGCCCAGTTGCCGCCCCACTGCTTGTAGAAGCCGCGACCGTTGGCATCGATGGCGTTGCCGGCATTGTCGTTGAGGTTGTCGTCCGTGCCGTAGCCGCCCATGATGAACAACGTCAGGTCCTTGCTGACATTGACGTCCAAACGGACCTTGCCGGCTACTTCCTCGTAATTGCTGTCATAGGCGACGACGCCGGTGACCGCACCCCAGTCGCCCTTGTACTTCACGCCGCCGACGACATGCGGAACATAGCTGTCGATGGTGCCAACCTTGCCGGCGCCTTCTTCGAGAGAGACCAACCCCGTGAAGCCGTTGCCTGCGTCGAAGTAGTACTGAACGACGTTGCTCTCCTGCCCGCCATACGGAACCAGCGTATCCTGGATGACGTTGCCGGCATAGCCGATGAACGTATCGAAAGCCGTATCGTCCTTGCCGACGCGCAGGCCGCCGAGCTGAATCCAGGCGAAACGCAGCGAGAGAGACTTGTTACGGCCTTGCCAGTCGTCCGCATTGGAGGCGGCTTGATTGAGATAGTCGCCGCTGCTGTTGCCGTAGTTGAAGCGGGTCTCGGTGTAGGTCTTCAAGGTACCGAGCTCGGTCTCCTGACCGGTCCAGGTCTTCAGCGTGAAGCGGGTGTTCTTGTAGTAGGTCGAGTGCGTGTCGCCGGCGCTCTGGTGGTCAGGGACATGGTTGACACCATCGAGCGAGCCGGCATCGCCGACGCCGATGTCATAACGGACATAGCCGCCGATGCGTAGGCAGGTCTCGGTGCCCGGGATGTAGAAGTAGCCGGCGCCGTAGACGTCGCAGATCTTGACGTATTCGGCCGGTTCCGGTTCGACGACAGCGTCAGCCGCGCGTGCGCCGCTGACCGCGATCAGGGCCGCGGCTGAGCCGAGAAGAAGGCTCTTGATGTTCATTTTCTGACCTCTCCAGTCATAGTTTTAAATGGCTTCGGATTTGTGGCTGGCGGCAATGTTTTCCCGCCTCACCCCCACAACGAAAAAGGCCAGCACCGCTCGCCCTTTTCAGCGGCGAACATACCCATCGATCTTCTGCCTTCAATGACGATTCCTGAAATAAATACGATTCAAAAAACAGATTAACTCTGTGTTGCACAAATAACACTTACAACTATAACAATTGGCACAATTGGCACAACGTCATACATTCAATATATACTCCGATAGTTTCATGGCTAACTACCTTTTGATGCGTGATATTTCTACAATTGCGCCCTATATGTGGAATATCCGCCTATTTTCAGTGAAAACCACCTGGATATTTTTTCATCCGCCAACCATCAGGTGGTGTCCGTCCACCAAATCGTGTTCTGGCGTTGCGCCGAACTGCCGGGCGATGCCTGCCCGGCCGATTATGCTTTTGCCGGGGCGATCGAAACTCACCGAAGCGCCGTGGCGTTGCCGATTGTGACAGCGGCCAACTGTTGAAGACGAACCTATGTGAGCTGGCCGCGCGCCAATCCCGTAACGACGCGACAGCCGAGCGACATCGGCCCTGCCCTATGGAAATATCGGAAATCTTTCAGAAACCGCTCGGGATTTTTGGCCGTGCTGGCGCCAATAAGGACGGGTAGGCCGAAGCGGTCGACATGGCCTGCCGAGCAATTCGGCTGGCCCGTTCCAGATGCAAGTCGACCGATCGGGCAGCCCGGCGACCTCTCATGACCAATCTGCCCGCCGAGAGGATCTGACATGATCTCCGTCCCGAGCCTGGTGCGAAGGCACCAGCTGACCGCCTTCTTTTCGCTTGCGCTTGGCCTCACCTGGCTGACTTTCATCCCGTTCTGGCTGTCGGATGGCGACAGCATTCCCTGGTTCACCTTCGGCCCGATGGTCGCCGGCATCATCGTCGCGGCCCTGTCCGGCGGCTGGAGTTCGGTCAAGGCCATCCTCGCCTCGATGGTGAAATGGCGGGTGCACCCGTTTTGGTACCTGGTGGCATTCGGCCTGCCCTTCGGAACGCAGTTGGTCTCGATCCTGATCAATCCGCTGTTCGGCGCGGCAGCACCGACCTGGAGCAACATTCCGGCCCTCTCCGAAATGTTGCCGATCATCGCGCTGTATGCAGTCTTCAGCGGCCCGCTCGGTGAGGAGCCCGGCTGGCGCGGTTTTGCGACGCCACGCCTGCTCGCCAGCCATTCAGCACTGACCAGCAGCCTGATCCTCGGCACGATCTGGGCCATCTGGCACTTTCCGCTCGGCCTGGTCGGCGACCTCAGCCTCTTCGGCACGATCAACGTCGTGCTGGCGGGAATTGTGTTCACCTGGCTCTATCAGAACACCGGCAGCGTGCTCCTCGCCTTCATTATGCACGTGACACACCAGAACAGCGTGCGGTTCCTCGGCAAGGTGTTCACCGGTGGCGACTATGTGCAGCAGCAGTGGATCGGCGTGGCCATCTGGGCGATCATCGCCGTCGCCATCGTCGCACATTACGGCACCGAAAGCTTCGTCCGCCGGCCAAGGACACAGCTCGCCGCCGCTGGCGCCGCCTAGGCTCGCAATCAGCGCGGTGTCCGAGGCCGGAACGGCGGCCCGGATGCGCCAGCCCTTGACCCAGCGCGTTGACCGCAAGATTCTTCCAACGTGGAAATTGCGTGGCGATCAACCGGCTGACAAGTGCTTTGTCGATGTTCGGCTTGCTGTCCATGGACCCAGTTGTTTCGACGCAATTCCGGACGGAAAACCGCTTCACACTTTTCCTGGAATTGCTCACTTGTTTCGACGCAATTCCGGAGGGGAAACCGCGTCACACTTTTCCTGGAATTGCTCACTTGTTTCGACGCAATTCCGGACGGAAAACCGCGTCACACTTTTCCCTGGAATTGTTCTAGCGCGGAAACTCAAGCCCCATCTCGCGGTAGCGCTCGGGGTCGTCGCCCCAGTTCTCGCGCACCTTGACGAACAGGAAAAGGTGCACCTTCTGTTCGAGGATGCCTGCTATCTCCATGCGCGCCGCCTGGCCGATGGCGCGGATGGTCTCGCCCTTGTGGCCGAGCACGATCTTCTTTTGGCTGTCGCGCTCGACATAGATGGTCTGGTCGATGCGCACCGAGCCGTCCTTCTTCTCTTCCCATTTCTCGGTCTCGATATGGGAGGAATAGGGCAGTTCCTGATGCAACCTGAGATAAAGCTTCTCGCGGGTGATCTCGGCCGCCAGCTGGCGCATCGGCAGGTCTGAAATCTGGTCTTCCGGATAGTACCAGGGACCGGCCGGCAGGGTTTCGGCGAGATAATCGAGCACGTCCTTGCAGCCGGAACCGGTCAGCGCGGAGACCATGAAGGTGCGCTTGAACGGCACCCTTTCGTTTGCTGCCGCCGACAGGGCCAGCAGCGCCTCGTGCTTGACGCGATCGACCTTGTTGAGGATCAGGACCATCGGCTGGCGGACATCCTTCAGCCGTTCGAGGATGGCGTCGGCATCGCCCCTGATGCCGCGCTCGGCGTCGATCAAAAGCAGCACGATATCGGCATCCTTGGCGCCGCCCCAGGCAGTGGTCACCATCGCGGTGTCGAGCCGCCGCTTGGGCTTGAAGATGCCCGGCGTGTCGACGAAGACGATCTGCGCATTGTCATGCGTGGCGATGCCACGCACGATGGCACGGGTCGTCTGCACCTTGTGCGTGACGATCGACACCTTGGCACCGACCAGTTGGTTGACCAGTGTAGACTTGCCCGCATTGGGGGCCCCGATCAGGGCGACAAAGCCGGAGTGCGTGACGACAGCTTCCGTAGCCGGCTCTTCGGTGGCGGTCATGCCGCGCTCCCTTCATTAGAGTGCCGCGCGTCCACTTGGACGCGAAAAGGACGCTCTAAAACTTTGAATCTACGCATCGTGCTTTCCAAAAACCGACTCCGATTTTTGGGCCGATGCGTTTGCCCAGACGCCTTCGCGCAAAAGAAATGCCGAGGCTGCCGCTTCTTCCGCGGCCCTGCGCGAGCCGCCCGTGCCAATAGAAGGCGCAAAGCCGTTGACTTGCAAGGACACCGTGAAGACCGGCTGGTGATCAGGCCCTTCACGCTTTTCGATTACATATTCGGGGCGCGCGTCGCTGGTCTTGGCAATCCATTCCTGCAAATCGGATTTCGGATTGAGCGGCTTTGCCACAACCGTGCGCGAGCGCGGCTCCCAGTAACGCAGGACGAAGCGCCGCGCGGCGTCGATGCCACCGTCAACATAAACCGCCGCGATCAGGGCTTCGACCGCATCCGCCAGATAGTTTCCGCCCGAGCCACGCGATCGCGTCTTCAAGGCAGCGTCGGCCCGGACCAGATCCTCCAGCTGCATTTCGATGCCGATTTCGGAGCACGTTTTGGCATCCACCAGCGCATTGAAGCGGGGCGCGATCTCACCCTCCGGTGCGTCAGGAAACTTTTCGAAAAGCATATCGGCGACCACGAGCCCAAGCACGCGATCGCCAAGGAATTCGAGACGCTGATTGTTGCTGGCCGCCTTGACCGCGCTGGAATGCGTCAATGCGGTCTCAAGCAACCGGAGGTCCTTGAAGACATGGCCGGTCTTGGCCTTCACCAAACCGGCCAGTGTTTCACCTGTCGGGCGCTTCAAAGCCATCAATTGACGAAGTGGAACAGGCGCGAAGCGCGCATCAGCGACGGCCATTTCCAGATTTCGAGCGGGCTCGCCTTGCCGGCGATCGAGAAGAAAACAAGATTGGCGCGGCCAACCAGATTTTCTTCGGGAACGTAGCCGACGGTGAAACGGCTGTCGGCGGAATTGTCCCTGTTGTCGCCCATCATGAAATAATGGCCGGCCGGCACGTCGAATTCGCGGGTGTTGTCGCCGATCGAGTTCGAATTCAGGTCGAGCGTGTCGTAGCTGACGCCGTTGGGCAAGGTCTCCCGGTAGACATCGATCGGGCGCGATTCCTCGGTGATGTCGGGATTGTCGATCTGGCCGGTTTTCACGCGCGGCACGCCAACGCCGTTGATGAACAGCTGGCCGTCCTTGACCTGGATCTTGTCGCCCGGCAGGCCGACCACGCGCTTGATGTAGTCGACAGACGGATCAGGAGGGAACTTGAACACCACCACGTCGCCGCGCTTCGGCGCGGAGCCCCAGATGCGACCCGAAAAGATGTCGGGGCCGAAAGGCAGCGAGTAGCGGGAATAGCCGTAGGACCATTTGGTGACGAACAGATAGTCGCCTTCCAGGAGCGTCGGCCGCATCGATCCCGACGGGATCGAAAAGGGCTGGAACAACAGCGTGCGGATGACCAGGGCGAGCAAAAGCGCCTGGACGATGACGCTGACGGTCTCGCCAAGGCCGCCGGATTTCTTCTCAGATTTTTCAGCCACGCTCATGTCGTCCTCGATTGTGCGTTGGATGGTATAGAGTCTCGGCGCGCACTGGGCAACGTCGTGCCGGTCGTCAGATGCAATCAATGTGGCGCTTCTTCGACGGGCAACGCCTCGATGATCACAAAGGCTTGAGCGAGCGGGAAATCATCGGTGATGGTGAGGTGGATTGCCGCCCGATGGCCCTTTGGCAGGATTTTGTCCAGCCGCGCCCGTGCCCCTCCCGTCAGCGCCATGGTCGGCGCGCCGCTGGGCAGGTTGACGACACCCATGTCGCGCCAGAACACACCTTGCGCCAGACCGGTGCCCAGCGCCTTGGCGCAGGCCTCCTTGGCGGCGAAGCGCTTGGCGTAGGACGCCGCACGTGCCCGGCGGTTCTCGGAGCGGGCCTGCTCGATCTCCGTATAGATTCTCTGGATGAAGCGCTGGCCGTGACGCTCCAGCGACTTTTCGATGCGTCTGATATCGATCAGGTCGCTGCCGATGCCGATGATCATCGTGCGGCGGAACCGATGGTTCCGCCGGGGTGAGACGAGTGCCCATGCCGGCTTGCGCGCTCGGCAAGGCGCTTGCGACGCTGCTCGCGGAAAGCGTTCATGCCCCAGCGCGTGATGGCGTAGAACAGGAGGCCGAACACCAGCCCGAGCGGCACCGCGCCGATCAGCATCGGCTCAAGCACGGGTTTCCACAATTGCGCGAAGGAAAGCTTGTGCAGCATCTCGCCCAGATGCGCCGGCGGGCCATGCGCCGGTAGACGGTCATGCAGGATCAGCTTACCGGTTTCCCAGGAGGCCCCCCACAGCAGCGGAAAGGTCAGCGGGTTGCCGAAAAACACCGCGCCGAGGGCCGCAGCCACCAAATTGCCGGCGATCACCCAGCACAGGACGAAGGCAATGACAAAATGGAAACCGACGGGAAAAAACGAGGCAAAGACACCGGCCGCGACGCCGGCAGCCACCGCGTGTGGCGTGGCCTTCAGCCGCAGGATGCGCTTGGACAAATACTGAAACGAACGCGAAAACGAGCGGCGCGGCCACAGATAGGTACGCACCCGCTCGAAAAGGCCATCAGGCTTGCGGCGTCGAAAAAGCACCCTATACCCGTCCACAGCTCTCGCGCCGGCACTTTCAGCCGGGCGTGGCAACACATCTTGCGCTTGACGATCACCCAATGGCAATCGCAACCTTGATATAACGACGCGCTAGCGGAAGAACAACCAAACACCGCCTGTGAGGCGCGCTTATTGCCGCCCTATCGGGTCGGCATTCCTCGCTTCGAACATTGGACAATCGCGGCGAATTTAAGGAACCGGCATTGTCGCGTCGCCGAAAGGCGCGGGATCGACGCGGTCGCCGGCCTACGGCAAATATTCGCTGACCTCGACCAGATTGCCGTCCGGGTCGCGGAAATAGACCGAGATCATCGGACCTCGGGCGCCGACGCGTTCGACCGGCCCGAGTTCCACGACCACGCCATTGGCCGCGAGACGATCGCAGACCTCGCTCAGTGGCCGATCCGTGATCAGGCAGAAGTCGCCCGAGCCGGGCGTGGGCGACTTGGCCTTTGGCTCGAAGGTACGGGCGACCTCATGCACATTGATCTTCTGTGTGCCGAAAGCCAGCGCTGTCGGCCGGCCCAGCGCATCGATGCGCTCAAAACCCAGCACGCGCTGATAGAAAGTGCAGGTCACTTCCAGTGAAGCCACCGTCAGTACGAAATGATCGATGCCGGCGATCATTTCCGCCTCGCCGTCAGATATTGCGGCTGCCGGGCTTGATCGCCGGGATGGCGGCGAGTTCCGGCGGCAAACGGTCGGCCGGATAGGCCGGAACCTCATATTCGGCGAGCGCGATCAGCGGCACGCCGACATGGGTCTTGCCGGCTGAACGGTCGATGATGCAGGCGGCGGCAACCACTTCGGCGCCAAGCTCGCGCAGGCACTCGATGGTCTCGCGGATCGACAGGCCGGTGGTGACGATATCCTCGACGATGACGACACGCGCGCCTCTGGCGATCTCGAAGCGGCGCAGGCGGAACTCGCCTCCTTCCCGCTCGACCCAGATGGCCGGCACGCCGAGGTGGCGCGACGTCTCGTAGGCCGGGATCAGCCCGCCTATCGCCGGACCGACGACATAATCGATCTTGCCCGGCACGCCAGCGCGGATCTTTTCGGCCAACGCCTTGCACAGCCGCTCGGTCTTGTCGGCATGCATGAACACGCGTGCCTTCTGCAGGAAGACCGGGCTTCTCAGGCCCGAGGTCAAAATGAAATGCCCTTCGAGAACAGCACCGGCCTCGCGGAAAATGCCCAGCACTTCATCGGTGTTCATTTCTGCCTCTTTTTGATTGACCATGATCTTTTCCGAAAACCGGTCCCCACTTTTCGGGATCATGGTCTAGCCGTTGACGCGCCTTGCATCGCTGACGCTCGAATTGTCCTTGAGCTGCGACAGCAGCCGGTTGAGGTGCTTCAGATCCCAGACTTCGAGATCGATCAGCATTTCGGTGAAGTCGGGCGCGGTACGCACCATCGACAGCGTATGGATGTTGGCGTCGTTCGAGGCAACGACCTGGGCGATATCGGCGAGCGAACCCGGCGCATTGATGGCGGTGACCGAGACGCGCGCCGGAAACCGTTCCTTGGTGCGCTCGTCAATGTCCCAGCGCACGTCGATCCAGCGTTCGGGCTGGTCGTCGAAGGCCTGCAGCGCCGGTGACTGGATCGGATAGATGGTGATGCCAGTGCCCGGCTGGACGATGCCGACGATGCGGTCGCCGGGAACCGCTCCTTCCGGCGCGAAACGCACCGGCAGGTCGCCACGTACGCCGCGGATCGGCACCGCGCCATCGCGCGGCTGGTCCTTGTCCTTGCGCGCGGCACGGCCCGGAATCTGGAACAGCATGCCCGCGGCGTTGCGGATCTTCGACCAGCCTTCCTCGCGCTGCTTGGGCGCGGCCGTGGTGACGCGCTCGTCCTTGTAGTCGGGGAACACCGCCTTCATGACATCGGTGGACGCAAGCTCGCCGCGGCCAACCGAGGCCAGCACGTCCTCGATGTCCTTGCGCGCCAGCCGGTGCAGCACCTGCTTCAGGCTTTCCTTGGTGAAGGTCTTGCCGGCGCGTTCGAAGGCGCGTTCCAGGATGCGAATGCCGAGACCCGAATACTGCTTACGGATGGCATTCTTGGTGGCGCGGCGGATCGCCGAGCGCGCCTTGCCGGTGACGACGACCGATTCCCACGCCGCCGGCGGCACCTGCGCCTTGGAGCGGATGATCTCGACCTCGTCGCCGTTCTTCAGTTCCGTCATCAGCGGCATGATGCGGCCATTGACCTTGGCGCCGACGCAGGTGTCGCCGACATCGGTGTGCACCGCATAGGCAAAGTCGATGGGCGTGGCACCGCGCGGCAAGGCAATCAGCATGCCTTTCGGGGTGAAGCAGAACACCTGGTCCTGGAACAGTTCCAGCTTGGTGTTTTCGAGAAAGTCTTCGGGATTGTCACCCTCGGCAAGCTGCTCGATGGTGCGCCGCAGCCAGGCATAGGCGTTGGTCTCCTTCGAGATCGCGTGGGCGGCACCGTTCGTCTTGCCGCCGGTATCCTTGTAGATCGAATGCGCGGCGACGCCGTATTCGGCGATCTTGTTCATCTGGTGGGTGCGGATCTGCAGTTCGACGCGCTGGCGCGACGGCCCGACAATGGTGGTGTGGATCGACCGGTAGTCGTTCTGCTTCGGCGTCGAGATGTAATCCTTGAAGCGGCCGGGCACCATCGACCACGTCGTGTGGATGGCGCCAAGCGCCCGGTAGCAATCCTCGACCGTCTCGACGACGACGCGGAAGCCGAAAATGTCGGACAGCTGTTCGAAGGACAGCGCCTTGGCCTCCATCTTGCGAAACACCGACCACGGCTTCTTCTGGCGGCTTTTCACGCCAGCCTTGATCGCATGCTTTTCGAACAGCGTGGACAGCGCCTTCTCGATCTCGGACAGCACATCCTTGTTGCGCTCGAAGATTTCGGCGAGCCGGGCGGTGACGGCGCGATAGGCTTCCGGATTGATGTAGCGGAAGGCGATCTCCTCCAGCTCCTCGCGCATGCCTTGCATACCCATGCGCCCGGCCAGCGGCGCGTAGATGTCCATCGTCTCCTCGGCGATGCGCAGGCGCTTGGCCTCCGGCATATGGTCGAGGGTGCGCATGTTGTGCAGGCGGTCGGCGAGCTTGACCAGAAGCACGCGGACGTCTTCCGAAATCGCCAGCAGAAGCTTGCGCAGGTTTTCCGCCTGCTCGGCCTTCTTCGAGACGAGGTCGAGCTTCTTGAGCTTGGTCAGTCCCTCGACCAGCTTGCCCATTTCGGGCCCGAACAGCTCGTCGATCTCGGCCCGCGTCGCCGTGGTATCCTCGATGGTGTCGTGCAACAGGGCGACCGCGATCGTCGCTTCGTCCATATGCATTTCAGTGAGGATGGCTGCGACTTCGAGCGGATGCGAGAAATAGGGATCGCCGGAAGCGCGCTTCTGGTGGCCATGCTTCTGCATGGCATAGACATAGGCCTTGTTGAGCAACGCCTCGTTGACGTCAGGCTTGTAGCGCTGAACGCGCTCGACAAGCTCATACTGACGCATCATGGGCGGGATCTCGCAGCGGTGAAATGAATCATGCGCCGCACTGCTGTGCGGCGCATGTCATAGATAGCCACGAAACTGCCGATACGGAAGTGCTGGACGATTATTCCAGCGACCTCCGCAACAGAGGTTCGCTTAGTAGTCGTCGCTCTTTTCCGGGGGCACCAGGCCCTCGATGCCGGCGAGAAGATCTTCCTCGGTCATCCGGTCGAAGGTGATGTTCTCCTCGGCGTCATCCGCGTCGGTGGCCGCGACGGCGGCGCCGGTCTGGTCGGCAATCGCCTCGCCATCGGCTTCGGGCTCGTCAACCTCGACATGCTTCTGCAGCGAGTGGATCAGGTCTTCCTTGAGGTCGTCGGGCGACAGTGTCTCGTCGGCGATCTCGCGCAGCGCCACGACCGGGTTCTTGTCGTTGTCACGCGGCACGGTGATCGGCGCGCCCTGGCTGATCTGGCGGGCGCGGTGGCCGGCAAGGAGCACCAGCTCGAAGCGGTTGTCGACCTTGTCGATGCAATCTTCAACGGTTACGCGGGCCATGGATTGCCCCTTTCATGCGATGGATTTGATGGAAAACAGGCGCGGTCCTTAACCCGAACGCCGCCAAAATACAAGCATCATGGCAATGGCCGGGTCGCTGGGCGCCCAATCCTTCGTTTAAACACCCGATTCGGCAAAATCAGGCTGCATCCATGGGTTCGGCGTCCCGATCACAATTGCTTGCAGTGCGGCAACCGCCCTTGGATTGCCGCGAAACTGGCGCTATTTCGGATAGGGTAAGGTCAGCCGGTTTATTATGAGCCTGACCGATAGTCGCCAGCGCATTTCGTTTAGACGGCCGCTTATTTCGAAAGGACTATTTTCCATGTTCGACCCTCGTGAAAAAATCGCCCTATTCATCGACGGCGCCAATCTTTACGCCACCTCGCGCGCGCTCGGCTTCGACATCGACTATCGCAAGCTTCTGTCGAGCTTCCAGAAGCGTGGCTATCTGCTGCGCGCTTACTACTACACCGCGCTGGTCGAGGATCAGGAATACTCCTCGATCCGTCCGTTGATCGACTGGCTCGACTACAACGGCTTCAAGGTGGTCACCAAGCCGGCGAAGGAATTCACCGACTCGACTGGCCGCCGCAAGATCAAGGGCAATATGGACATCGAGCTTACCGTCGATGCGCTGGAACTCGCCGATGTCGTCGACCACTACGTCATCTTTTCCGGCGACGGCGATTTCCGCACGCTGGTCGAGGCGCTGCAGCGCCGCGGCCGCAAGGTGTCGATCGTTTCGACCATGGCCTCGCAGCCGCCAATGATCTCCGATGATCTGCGCCGCCAGGCCGACCATTTCATCGACCTGACAACGCTGAAGAACGAGGTCGGCCGCGATCCGTCCGAGCGGCTGGTGCGTCGGCCCGAGCCGGCCGAAGTCGACGAGGATGACTACTGAGGCCGGTCGCCTTGACCGCCCTCTCCCGCTCCGAACCCGGCCGCGACTGCCCGCTCTGCCCGCGGCTGCATGACTTCATCGCCGAATGGCGGCAACGCGAGCCATCCTGGTTCAACGCGCCGGTGCCGACCTTCCTGCCACCTGATGGCGACGATGCCGTCCGGCTTCTGATCGTCGGGCTGGCGCCCGGCCTGCGCGGTGCCAACCGCACCGGACGGCCCTTCACGGGCGACTATGCCGGCGACCTGCTCTACTCGACGCTGATTTCGCATGGTTTTGCGCGCGGCGAGTTCAAGGCGCGACCCGATGACGGGCTGGAGCTGGTCGGCACGGCAATCACCAATGCAGTACGCTGCGTGCCGCCGGAGAACAAGCCGGTGGGCGCCGAGATCGCCACCTGCCGGACGTTCCTGGTGCCGACGATCGCCCAGTTTCCCAATTTGTGCGCCGTGCTGGCGCTGGGATCGATCGCGCACCAGTCGACCGTGCGCGCGCTGGGTGGGCGCATCGCAGCCTATCCGTTCAAGCACGGCGGGCAGCTGCCGGCCGGCGGCATCACGCTGTTTTCGAGCTATCACTGCTCGCGCTACAACACGAACACCGGTGTGCTGACCGAGGCGATGTTCGTCAGCGTCTTCAGCGAAATCGCGGCGTTCCTGCAGAAATAGCGCGGCCCTTCAGAACCCTTCCAGCACGATCTTGCCCTTGGCCTTGCCGGTCTCGATCAGCGCATGCGCGCGCCTCAGACTAGCGGCATTGATAGGACCGAAGGTCTCGCCCAGAGTCGTGCGGATGGTCCCGGCGTCGACAAGCCGGGCCAATTCGTTGAGGAGCTCTCCCTGCGCCGCCATGTCCTGCGTCTCGAACATCGAGCGGGTGAACATGAACTCCCAATGCACGGAGATGCTCTTGCGCTTGAACGGATTGACGTCGAGCGATTTGGGATCGTCGATCAGTCCGAAACGGCCTTGCGGCGCGATCAATTCGGCGATCTCGGCCAGGTGCCGGTCGGTGTTGGTTGTCGAGAACACAAAGGCTGGTGCGCCGATGCCGAGCGCTGCGACTTCAGCGGCGAGCGGCCTGGAATGATCGACGACATGATGGGCGCCGAGCCCAAGTGCCCAGTCGCGCGTCTCGGGCCTCGATGCGGTGGCGATCACTGTCAGATCGGTCAGTTGGCGCGCAAGCTGCACCGCGATCGAACCGACGCCGCCGGCGCCACCAATGATCAGGATGGCATTCGCCGCGCCCGCGACAGGCTTGCTGACATCGAGGCGGTCGAACAGAGCCTCCCAGGCGGTGACCGCGGTCAACGGCAGCGCCGCGGCCTGCGCGTAGCCGAGCGAGCCGGGCTTGCGGCCCACAAGGCGTTCATCGACACGGTGGAACTCGGCATTGGTGCCTTGCGGCGCCAGGGCGCCGGAATAAAAGACATCATCACCCGCCTTGAACAGGGTGGCGTCCGGACCGACCGCGGCGACCCGGCCGGCGGCGTCCCAGCCCAGCACACGCCATGCTCCGGCTTCTGGCCTGGCGCTTTGCCGCACCTTGGTGTCGACCGGGTTGACCGAGATTGCCTTCACCTCGACCAGCAGTTCACGGCCTTTCGGCTCGGGCTTGGGCAAGTCGATGTCGACCAGGGAGGCCTCATCGGTGATGGGGGCTGGGATTTGATAGCCGACGGCGCGCATTTTTCGATCTCCGCGATTGCTGTTGAGCATTGTTCGGAGCAGAGATGCGGATTATGTGCCGCAAGCGCAAGAATGCACATATAAAGCACATAGTGTCGAAAAGGATACCGTCATGCCGCGCATTCGCCATGAGCGATTCGATTGCAGCCCCGGTTGCACCGTCGAGGGAACGCTCCGCTACATTGACGGAAAGTGGAAAGGCGTGGTGCTCTACCATCTGTTCGAGGGCACGCTGCGCTTCAACGAGATACGCCGGCGCATTCCGAACTGCACGCAGCGCATGCTGACCAACCAGCTCCGCGAACTGGAAGCCGATGGGCTGATTGCCCGCAAGATCTATCCGGAAGTGCCGCCGAAGGTGGAATACAGCCTGACCCCGCGCGGCAGAAGCCTGGAACCGGTGATCACCGCCCTGAAAATCTGGGGCGATGCGAATGTGACGCTCGCGCCGGAGGCTTCCCAGGCCGCGGCATGAAGCGGCGGCGGGCGATGTCCCTGAATCACCGCGATGGCGGAGTTTCCGGTGAGATCGGTCCCGGTGATGCTGCAGACAGCGCGGCCAACACAGCCGGTCCACCCTGCAGCACATTGAGATCGACATCGCCGTTGATGCCGTCGACGCGTCCTTTGTTATGGTACTGCCAGTAGACCCAGTCGTCGCGGTCTGGCTGCAGCAGCAAAGAGCGAAGCCAGAGCGGCCGGGCAGCGATGCGCCCCGCATAGGCCTGCTCAGCCTCATCGGTCAGGTAAACAATCGCCGGCTTGCCGAATGCGGCCTCGACCGGAGCGAGGAACGCGGCGAGCTCGGCGCTCAGTTGCTCGGGCGTTGGCCGCTGTGGACAATTGCCGCCGAACTCGATGTCGACAACCGGCGGCAGCAAGGGCTGATCGTGCGGCACCACCGAGATGAAATTCTTGGCCTGGTCGGCGCCAGGCCGACAGAAGGTGAAGAAATGATAGGCGCCGACGGCAAGCCCGGCGGCGCGGGCCTCACGCAGATTGGTGGAGAAGGCATCGTCGACATGATCGCCGCCTTCGGTCGCCTTGATGACGGCGAAGGCGACATCGTCGGCGGCCACGCGGCGCCAGTCGATCTGGCCTTGATGGTGGGACACGTCGATGCCCCTGACCGGATATTTGCTACGGTCCGGCGAGAATGCCCTGAAATAGAGATAGCCGCCAGCGGCGACGAGGCTCACCAAAACCAGGCTGGCCAATCCCAAAAGGACAATCCGGTTCATCAAACCAATGGCCCCCAGCCTACCCGCGCTCCTTCAGCAGCCTGCCCTTCTCGCGCGACCAGTCGCGCTGTTTCTCGGATTCGCGCTTGTCGTGCAGTTTCTTGCCGCGGCCAACGGCGAGCAGCAGCTTGGCGCGGCCCTGATCGTTGAAATAGATTTTCAGCGGCACCAGCGTCATGCCTTCGCGGTCGACGCTCTGCGCCAGCTTGGCCATCTCGCGCTTGTTGAGCAGGAGCTTGCGGCGCCGGCGCGGCTCGTGGTTGAAGCGGTTGGCCTGCAGGTACTCCGGCAGATAGGAATTGATCAGCCAGATCTCGCCGCCTTCGACCGAGGCATAGCTGTCCTGGATGTTGGCCTGGCCCTGGCGCAGCGACTTGACCTCTGTGCCGGTCAGCACCAGGCCGGTCTCGACCGTATCGAGCACCTCATAGGAAAACCGCGCCTTGCGGTTCTCCGCAACGGTCTTGTTGTTGGGATCGGCTTTTCTGACTTGATTCATGATGTGGAGAGGTGGCGCCTCATCCCTAGTTTATCAAGCCGGCGTGCTTCATCGCCGCATCGATCTTGTCGGCGGTCGACTGTTCGACCGTCATTAGCGGTGAACGCAACACGTTCTCGACCTTGCCCAGCGTCGACAGCGCATATTTTGCGCCGGAAACGCCGGGCTCGAGGAAGATCGCCTTGTGCAGCGGCAGCAGGCGATCCTGCAAGTCCAGCGCCTTGGCGCTGTCGCCGGAAAGCGTGGCTTCCTGGAATTCGGCGCAGAGCCGCGGCGCGACATTCGACGTTACCGAAATGCAGCCGACGCCGCCATGCGCGTTGAAGCCGAGTGCCGAAGCGTCCTCGCCCGAAAGCTGGATGAAATCCTTGCCGCAGGTGGCGCGCTGCTCGGAAACCCGCTCGACCTTGCCGGTGGCATCCTTGACGCCGATGATGTTCTTGAAGTCGTGCACCAGCTGGCCCATCGTCTCCGGGCTCATGTCGATGACCGAGCGCGGCGGGATGTTGTAGATGATGATCGGCAGGCTGGTCGCCTTGGCGACAGCGGCGAAATGCGCGTAGAGGCCGCGCTGCGTCGGCCTGTTGTAATAGGGCGTAACGACGAGTGCGGCGTCCGCGCCGGCCTTCTCGGCATATTGCACCAGCCCGACCGCTTCCTCGGTGTTGTTGGAGCCTGCGCCGGCAACGACCGGAGTCCGGCCCCTGGCCACCTCGATGCACACCTTGACGACATGTCGGTGCTCGTCATGCGACAGCGTCGGCGACTCGCCGGTGGTGCCGACCGGGACCAGGCCCGTCGTGCCCTCGCCGATCTGCCACTCGACGAACGCGCGAAAGGCTTTCTCGTCGAAACGCCCGCTCTTTTCGAACGGTGTCACGAGCGCAGTAAGCGAGCCTCTCAGCATGTCGTCCAACTCCTTGGCACTTCTGGTTTTGTTGTGCGCGCCTTCTAGCCGAAAGCGAAGCGGCGCACCATAGTCTCGACATTGTTGCGCGGCAAGCATTGCCATGGTGCCAGCAAGCGCAATTCGAACGACCTCGATAACTCTTTGTTTACGGGCTCTTCACGACCTAAGTTTAGGCTTCGAGGCCTCCGCGCCTGCTGGTAGAATACCCGGACGACGAAAGACATAAGACCATGCCGGCCAGTCGGCCTCACCTCTTCGCGCTGCTTGGCGCCACGCTCGCGCTTTTGCCGGGCATGGCGATCGGCGGCAGCGTCGAAGTGCAGGTCGCCTCGGCCCTCCCGATGCCAGGCCTGCAGGACAGGACGCAACAGGATGCCTCGCCCAGCGTCGCGCTGCTGAAGAGCGGGCTGGATGCGCTGGCGGCCGGCGACATTCCCGGCACCCGTGCCGTGCGTGATGCCCTTCCCGGCCACTCGCTCGACCAGCATATCCTTGCCTGGGCGATCGCGCTTTACGGCGGCGACAAGGTTCCGAGCGGCGATATCGCCGCCGCCGCGAAGATGCTGCCCAACTGGCCGGGCACCGTTGCCTTGCGAAAGAACAGCGAGCGCGCGCTCTACCGCGAGAACCCTGCCCCGGACATCGTCATTCGGGCGTTCGACGGCAGCCAGCCGCAGACATTCGAAGGCGTGATGGTTCTCGCCCGCGCCTATGTGGCGTCGGGCAATGCCAAGGCGGCGCGTTCAGTGCTGTCGCCATTCTGGCGCACCGCGATCCTGGAGGCCAGGGACGAGACAGCGCTGATCAAGGAATTCGGCAGCCTGATTCCGGCCGCCGACCACCGTTTCCGCATGGAGCGCATGTTCTATGCCGACCGGGCGAATTCCGCACAGCGCGTCGCCGGTCTCGCCGGCGCCCAGCAGCTTGCAGATGCCTGGGCGGCGGCAGACCGCGGCGACAAGAATGCACCCAAACTGCTGAAGGCGGTGCCGGCGGCGCAACGTTCGGCCGGCTACTTCTTCGCGCAGGCCGAATATCTGCGCAAGCAAGAGAATTTTGCCGACGCCGCGGCTGTCGTGATGCAGGCACCAACCGATCGCGAGGCTTTGGTCGATCCGGATGCCTGGTGGGTCGAGCGCCGGGTCTTGTCGCGCGAGCTGGTCGACCAGGGCGACATGAAGACGGCATACCGGATCGTCGCCACGCATGCCGCCGAAAGTGCCACCAATGCGGCGGAGGCCGAGTTCCATGCCGGCTGGTATGCGCTGCGTGGTCTGAACGACCCAAAAACCGCGGCAACGCATTTCGCGCGCATCGCCGACCTTGCCCAGGGACCGATGACCCTGTCGCGCGCCTATTACTGGCTCGGCCGTGCCGCGGAAGTCGGTGGCCCGGGCAATGCCAAGGACTATTTTGCGCGCGCTGCCGCCTACGGCACGACATTTTACGGCCAGCTTGCCGCCGAACGCGTCGGCCGGCAGGCGCTCAACATCGCCTACCCGCAGCCTGACGCCGCCGACCGGCAGAATTTTGCCGGCCGCGAGGCCGTCAGCGCCATCAAGCGGCTGCAGGAGGCCGGCTACGACCGCTATGCCGAAACGCTCTATCGCGACCTTGCCGGGCAGTTGACCAGCCCTGGCGAACTGGCGCTGCTCGCCGTTCTTGCAGAAAAGCAAGGCAACCATTTCATGGCGCTGAAAGTCGGCAAGATCGCCGGGGCGCGCGGGATCGATGTCGGCGCGCTGTCGCATCCGCTCGGCGTCATTCCCGATTCGGCCAATATTTCCGGTTCGGGCAAGGCGCTGGCCTATGCGATCGCCCGCCAGGAAAGCGAATTCAACATCGGCGCCGTGTCCAGCGCAGGCGCGCGCGGGTTGCTGCAGCTGATGCCGGGCACCGCCAAGCAATTGGCGAAGAAGGCCGGATTGCAATTCTCGCAGACACGACTGACCACCGACGCCGGTTACAACGCGACGTTGGGCTCGGCCTTCCTTGGCGAGCAGCTCGATCGCTTCAACGGCTCCTATGTGCTGACCTTCGCCGGCTACAATGCCGGTCCCAACCGTGCCAGCCAGTGGGTCGCGAAATACGGTGATCCGCGCGGCAAGGACATCGACGCCGTCGTCGACTGGATCGAGCGGATTCCCTACACGGAAACAAGAAGTTACGTGCAGCGCGTGATGGAGAATTACGAGGTCTACAAGATGCGTATTTCCGGCAAATACGACATCGTCGGGGATCTTGTGAACGGACGTAGCTGACCGAAGCAGACCGCTCGAGAGGCGACTTCGCCGAAGCCGCCAATTTCGCCCTTTGCACGAGATTGGCCGCCCCACCCAACGCAGCCCAATTTGACCCCACCTTCCCTCAGCTGTAGCTGTCGAGAAACAATCCGGCGACGGGAAGGGACAGAATCCAGATGTCGAGTACTGAAGGTTTTTCCGACTTTTTCTACAGCGCGCCGGATGGGCTAAAACTTCACGCGCGCGTCTATGGAGAAGCGAATTCCGGACACTGGCCAGTCGTCTGCTTGCCCGGCCTGACCCGCAACGCCCGGGATTTTCATGAGCTGGCGCTCTATCTTTCGGCCCGAGCTGCGGCTCCGAGCAAAGTGGTTGCCTTCGACTATCGCGGGCGCGGACAGTCGGCCTACGATCCCGACATCGGTCATTACAATGTCGGCGTCGAAGCCGGCGACATTCTCGCCGGGCTTGCGGCATTGGAAATAGAGGCGGCCGCCTTCATCGGCACATCACGTGGCGGGCTGATCATCCATGTGCTCGGCATGATGCAACCGGCTATGCTGAAAGCCATTGTTTTCAACGACATCGGGCCGGTGCTCGAGCCTGCCGGCCTTGCCCACATTCAATCCTATCTCGAACGCGCGCCGAAGCCCAAGACCTTCACCGACGCAATGGATGCCCAGCGCAGCGTTCACGGCCAGGATTTTTCCGCACTCACCGAGGCGGATTGGGCACGGATGGTACGGGCGCTCAACCGCGAGACGGATCAAGGCCTGATGCCGGATTTCGACCCGAAGTTGGTCGACACCGTTGCAGGTCTCGACCTGACGCAGCCCTTGCCGTCGCTATGGCCGCAATTCGACGCTTTGGGCGCGATCCCGTTGCTCGCCATACGCGGCGCCAATTCGCGATTGCTGTCCACAGGCACGTTGCAGCAGATGCGCGAGCATCATTCCATGATGGAGACGATCACAGTCGAGGGCCAGGGCCATGCGCCATTCCTCGAGACCGGAAGCCTGCCCCACGACATCGCGGCTTTTTTTGATCGAGCCGAGCGACAGTACAGCCAAAAGTAAACCCCAAGACCAAAAAAGGTCTTGGGGTCGTCGCAACAGTATAAGCCAGCCTTCCGGCCTACTTGGCTTTTGAACTTTTCCGAGGCGCTTTCGGCGAGGCCGCAGCTGCTTCGTCCCTCTGTTTCCGTACCGCCGTCGGGGATGAAGGCGCGGTCACGGGCGACGAAGACACGGAGGCTTCGCCGCCGCTTGCCGGTTGATCGCTGCGAGGCGTTTCCAGGACAACCACACAGCCGTCGAGATCATTGGTAGCCAGATGGGCATAACGCATGGTCATCGACAGAGTCTGGTGGCCAAGCCACATCTGCACACGGCGGATGTCGATGCCGCCCTGGACGAGACGCGAGGCGCAGGTGTGGCGCAATATGTGCGGTACCACCTGATCGTCGGCGCCAAGGCCAACTTCGGCCTTCGCATCGTTCCAGATGGCGCGGTATTGTGCCTGGCTGAGCTTGGTGAACGGGCCTTTGGGCCGGCGGCCTTCAGTGGCTGGCAGCTTGATGACCTCCTTGACCCGCTCGGTCATCGGAATGGTGCGGCTGCGGCCGGATTTGGTGATCCAGAAACTGACGCGGTGTTCCTGGATGTCGTTCCAGATCAGCCCAAGCGCCTCACCGAGACGGCATCCGCTATCGACCAGGAAGACTGAAAGCCTGTAGGCATCCTCGCTACGGCTCCTTATGGCAGCAAACAGCCGTGCCTCTTCGTCCCTCTCCAGGAAACGAATCCGCCCCGCCCGCTCCTTCTGGCGGCGGAACTCGGGCAGGCTGTGGATATCTCCCATCTTATGAGCCTTGCGCAGCAGTTTGCTGAGGGCAGCCATCTTTCGATTGATGGTTGCGTTGCTGTTGCCGCGCTGGCGCAAGGTACCAATAAGGTTATCCAGGGTACTCTGGTCGAAGGCGCTGAATCGCTCCCCAAGGAGAAGCTCATCTATCTCGCCGATGAAAGAGCTGACATTGTATTTATGCCGCCCATCATCCCATAGTATGTCCCGGTACGCTAAAAAAAGCTCTCCGACCCGGTACGACTTTACTTCTCTGATCTTGTTGTAACTATATCGTATCTTGGAATTCTGAGAAGAAAACATCGAAAATTGATCGGAGGGCTCACCCTCTTGAATCGCTTCGGTCGTCATCATTTGCCACACCCCCGAGTGGGATAGATCAGCCCTATCCGCTTGGAGGCGTCCTTTCAAGAGATTTTAATCACGCGGTTGTGATTTCACCCGCCCATCAACGGATCCCACGAAATCGTCCCACGGACCTATTCAGCTACCGATTCCCCCTGTTCCTTCTGTTTGCCTTGACCCAGTCACGAAACAAAAACAGCCCGGGCGTTTGTGCGCCCGGGCTGGATTTCACCTCTAAGGAACCAGCCCTTAGAACGAGCGCTGGAAGCGCAGGATACCGCCGATGGCGTCGTCGTTGCCAGCCGGGATACCCGTCCAGTTGGAGTCGCCTTCATTGACGTAGTCGACTTCGGCCGTGACCGTGAGGCCCGGAACGATGTCGTAGGCGATGTTCGCCGCGACGCCGAGGTTCTTGTCCTCGTCATACGACACCTGAGCGTTGAGCGAGGTCTTCTCGTTGACCTTGTAGGTAGCACCGCCCCACACTGCCCAGTTGCCGCCCCACGGCTTGTACATGCCGCGACCGCCAGCCGGGAAATTCAAGCTCGCGTCGGTGAGGTTGTCATCGGTGCCGTAGCCGGCCATGATGAACAGCGAGATAGCGTCAGACGCGTTCACGTCCAAGCGAACCTTGCCCGAGACTTCTTCGTAGTTGCTGTCATAGGCGATGACGCCGGTGACAGCGCCCCAGCCCTGCGTCCACTTCACGCCGCCGACGACGTGCGGAACGTAGCTGTCGATCGTGTATTTTCCATAGCCTTCTTCGAGCGAGACGACGGCGGAGAAGCCGTTGCCAGCATCGAAGTAGTACTGGATGACGTTGGTGTCGAAGCCGCCGTAAGGAACGAGCGTATCCTGGATGACGTTGCCGGCATAACCGATGAACGTATCGTAAGCCGATTCGTCCTTACCGACGCGGAGACCACCGAGCTGGATCCAGGCGAAGTTCAGCGAAACAGCTTCGTTGCCGGCTTCGTTGAGATAGGGGCTCGTATCAGCGCCGTGGTTGCTGAAGTTGAAGCGCGTCTCGGTGAAGGTCTTCAAGGTGCCGAGTTCGGTTTCCTGGCCGGTCCAGGTCTTCAGCGTGAAGCGGGCCCGCTTGCGCCAGGTGTCGTTGCTGTCGAAGTCCATATGATCTGCGCTTCTCGCGCCATCGAACGAGCCGATGTCGCCGCCGCTGATGTCATAACGGATATAGCCGCCGATGCGCAGGCAGGTTTCGGTGCCGGGGATGTAGAAGTAGCCAGCGCCGTAGACGTCGCAGATCTTGACGTATTCAGCGGGTTCCGGCTCGGCGACGACGACGGCGTCGGCGGCGCGCGCACCGGAAACTGCGAGCAGAGCCGCAGCGGAGCCGAGGAGAAGGCTCTTAATGTTCATTTTCTGACCTCCAGTCAAAAGTTAAAAAACGGGTCTGGGTATTCTTTGCTGAAGGACAGCGTTCCCTGCCCCATCCCCACTACCGAAAAAGATGCGCACCGCGCCGCTCCTTCGAAATCGACATTACCCATGAGCCGGCGGCGTTCAACCACGATCGTACCGGCGAAAGGGCTGTTCGGCTGCTATCCCCTGGCGTTGTTGCACAAATGACACGATTTGGCCTCACTCAGAAAGCTCTCGTTAACCTTCGGCCCTTTGCAACCCCTTGTTTGCCGGCGAATCCGGCGATCGGCCGACGGAATCATGGCAAGGCCCCGAGTCGCCCGCCAGGAAACTGCCGCAGAACCGCCATATCGGGGAAAAGCCGCAGCTCGGTGCGTTGTTATTTTTCCATATAATGATGCGGGCTTGTTGATTGTGCCGGCGCTTTTCTTTATCCAGCGGCGCAACGGAGAGGTGGCCGAGTGGTCGAAGGCGCTCCCCTGCTAAGGGAGTAGAGGTCAAAAGCTTCTCGTGGGTTCGAATCCCATCCTCTCCGCCACTTTTGCCGGCTTCGAAGGCGGACTTCCAACAATTACCCCATAAAAACAGATAGATAGCCGGATATCTGGCTGGCGGCGTCGCGCGATTCGGCGCTAAAATGCACTGAGAACACCGATGTTTTGTTCGATTCTGACTGGAGGTCAGAAAATGAACATTAAGAGCCTTCTCCTCGGCTCCGCTGCGGCCCTGATCGCAGTTTCCGGTGCGCGCGCCGCCGACGCCGTCGTCGTCGCCGAGCCGGAACCCGCTGAATACGTCAAGATCTGCGACGTCTACGGCGCTGGCTACTTCTACATCCCCGGCACCGAAACCTGCCTGCGCATCGGCGGCTTTATCCGTGAGGACATCGGTGTGGGCGATGCCGGCTCGTTCGATGGCGTCAATCACGTCCCGGACCACATGAATGCCGGCGACGACCACTCGAGCTACTGGAAGCAGACCCGCTTCACGCTGAAGACCTGGACCGGCCAGGAAACCGAGCTCGGCACCTTGAAAACCTACACCGAGCTTCGCTTCAACTTCGGCAACAACTACGGCGACTTTGGCGATAATTCCGGGCCCGATGGTACGACGAATCCCAACCGCAACGGCAGCGGCTGGCAGGCGGGTAACAAATCCTATGCCTTGGAATTCGCCTATATCCAGCTTGGTGGCCTGCGCGTCGGTGCCGACGAATCGGCCTTCAATACGTTCATCGGCTACGCCGGCAACGTCATCAACGACACGATCGTCCCGTACGGCGGTTTCCAGTCCAACGTCATCCAGTACTACTTCGACGCCGGCAACGGTTTCTCGGCGGTGGCCTCTCTGGAAGAAGGCTCCGGTGAGGTTGGCACCATCGATAGCTATGTTCCGCATGTCGTCGGCGGCGTGAAGTACACGCAGGGCTGGGGTGGCATCTCCGGTGTCGTCGCTTATGACAGCAACTACGAAGAAGTCGCCGGCAAGGTCCGCCTGGACCTCAACGCCACCAGCGACCTGTCGTTCTTTGCCATGGCCGGCTACGGCTCGGATGACAACCTCAACGACCCGAACAACAACATCGATGCACGCGGCCGCGGCTTCTACAAGCAGTGGGGCGGCAACTGGGCGGTGTGGGGCGGTGGCACCTACAAGTTCAACCCGAAGACCTCGTTCAACCTCCAGGCGTCGTATGATGACTGGAAGGACATCGGCGTCGCTGCGAACGTCGCCTATGACATCGTTCCCGGCTTCACGGTCACGGCCGAAGTCGACTGGCAGCGCGTCGGTCAAGGCGCCATCGACAACAACTCGGTGTGGGTTGCCGCGACCAAGAAGGACAACGTTGGCGGTCTCCTCCGCTTCCAGCGCTCGTTCTAACAACGTTCGACTTGTCGAAATCGAAACCCGGCGGGCAACCGCCGGGTTTTTCTATTGAGTTGCCCGGGGAAATGCGTCTCCTGATGCGAGGCTGAGATCTTGGTGCCGGGATGAACAGCCGCACTGCCGCGTAGTTTCGCAAAATTGCAAAACCGCCGACAGAGCCCAGGTTTGTTGCCACAACGAGCCGCTCCCCGGCTGCAGCACCGGGAGCCAGGAATTTGTCAAAGCGGCCGGGGCACTCAACGCAATCTTGCCGGCGTCCAACGCAAGCGTGCCTGGGTCAGTTCCCAGCCAAATCACCCAAGGCATCGACCAGCGGCTGGATTGCGCTGCCATAGCTCTTCCAGCGATTGACGGACGAGGTGTAGATCGGTTGTCGAACCTGCCAGCGGCTGAATGTGTTCACCGAACCGCCCTTGTCAAAGAATCGCAAGCAGGCGTCGTCCCAAGGCAGACCCAAATGGTCTACCAACCGGCGCGATCGCCCTTCCTGGTCGGCGACCATGTCCTCATAGCGGTTCCGCAGGATTTGCCCGGGAAAAACCCTGTCCCAATGACGCATAAGCCGGTCGTACTCGCGATAATACAATCCGAGTGTATGGAGATCGGCGTTATAAACGTTGTCCTCATTGAAATTCAGAAAATAACACGAGAGGCAGTTGTCAACAGCATCGCGGCGACAATGAATGATACGTGCGTTGGGAAACAACACCCTTATGAGGCCAATAAGCTCGAAATTGTGGGGCAGCTTGTCGACGATCCGCCTAGCATCCGGGGATCTTTGCCTGATATGGGTGAGATATTCTTCGGCTAGCGATTTCGACTGATCGACCGTCATTTCCAGGATCGATCTTCGGAGTTCCTCCGGCGAGTGCGTTTTGGGGGCGAGCCTGTTTGTGATCCGACGAAGCTTTGTCAGCTCGCCAGCTCCATGGACATCGGGGTGACTTGCAAGAATTTGCTCGGTCAAAGTGGTACCCGAACGCGGCATGCCAAGCACGAAGACAGGCACTTGCGAAGAGCTTCCATGCCCCGCCTTGGCAGCCAACATCTCCGGGCTGAACAATTCAATCATGAAATCGACGCTGCGGCGGTAGGACTCTATGTCGAAGCGATATGTTGAAAGCTTTTTTGCCTGCTGGAAGTGATCCATCGCTTCGTCATAGCGCCTGACATCATTGAGGACCTTCCCCGCCGCATGATGGAGTTGCTGTATGCTTTTCCTATCGAGTGTGGCATTTTTCAACTCGGTCAGAATGGATTTCAGTTCCGCCGGCTCTTCGGCGAATTTTCGTATGCTAACAAGGCCGTTGTAGGCTGCTGCGATACCCAGGCGATGGCTGATCGCCTCATTCAAATACGTTGTCGCCTCATCCATGCGGCCGAGGCTTACAAGGGCATTGGCCAGCCCCATTCGGACAAGAGGATGGCTGCCATTGATTTTGAGCGCCTTCTCATAAAGCGGCACCGCGAGATCGGCCTTGCCGAATTCTGTGTAGGCGCGGCCAAGGGCACACAGCGCTTCGACCCAGTCCGCCTTCAGATCGCAAGCAAGCTCAAAATGTCTGATTGCATCCGAATGTTCACCGACTTTCAAATAGGTTTTGGCCAACGTCAGCTGATAGTGCGGATTTTGAGGTGCTTCCCTCACCGCCTGCAAAAAATGGCGAATCGCCTTCTCGTCATCCAAATCGAGCGCGAAGGTTCCCAGCAAATACAAAGCAAGGGAATGTCGAGGAGTATCAGCCAATACACGCTGACACAGCGCCTCCGCCTCCGGCAACCGATTCGCTTGCTGAAGTTCGAGTGCCTGCCTGAGCAGCGCGTCATCGGCCTGCGCGCGCGACAGCGGCTTCGCTTTCGACTGGACAATTTTCGGCTGCGGGATTTTCGGTCCAGAGGACGTTTTCAGATGTTTGGACCAGGCGGGAGGCAGTCGATTGTTCATCGTATCTGGCTAGCAAAAAGAGCCGAAGGAATCCAGCGCATCACGGATCCGCCTCGCTGCAACTCGCCTTGACCATGCGGTGCTGCAAGCTGCAGTCCTCTGTCTTGACTTTGATACAGCCTTGGCGCCGAGGTCGCAGACGCGTTGCGCTTTAGAGCGGCTCATCGTTTCACGGAAACCCAGAGCCACTCTTTCTCTTTTTCTTGACGCAATTCCGGATGGAAAACCGCTTCACATTCTTCCCGGAATTGCTCTAGCGCCCGCAAACCGCGTCTCCAAATTGGAGAATGGAATTATTTGTCCGCCAGGTCGCCCAATGCATCGATCAGAGGCTGGATCTCGCCTTCGTAGTTTTTCCAGCGCTTGACGGACGATTTGTAGATCGGTTGACGAACCTGCCAGCGGCTTGGCGTGTTGACCGAACCATCCCTGTCGAAAAAGCGCAGGCAGGCGTCGTCCCAGGGCAGCCCGAGATAATCTATAAGGCGACGGGACTGTGCCTCCTGATCCTCGACCAACGTTTCGTACTGATTTTCGAAGATCCGGCCCGGAAAAATCTCGTTCCAATGCTGCATCAGGCGGTCATATTCGCGATAGTACAGGCCGAGTGCCTTCAGGTCGGTGTTGTAACTGTGGCCCTCGCCGAATTTCAAGACAAAGCAAGAGACGCAATTGTCTATGGCGTCACGGCGGCAATGAATGATGCGCGCGTTGGGAAAGAGAACGGCGATAAGACCGATCAGTTCAAAATTATGAGGCATCTTGTCCACGATCCGAAGCGCGGAAGGTGCCCGCTCCCTCAGATAGGTCAGGTGCTCTTCGGCCAACGTCCTGGACAGGCCTTTTGTGATCGACGCCATAGCCTGGTTCAAACGTCCGGCCGATGACTTTTTGAGTTCGATCGCATTTGCGACTCGTCTAAGTTTGCTCAGTTCCCCTGCGCCATGCACATCGGGATGACTGGCGCAAATCTGTTCGGTGAGCGTCGTTCCCGAGCGAGGCATACCGACCACGAACACAGGAACTTCCGAAGGATTTCCGTAACCCACCCTGCCAGCCAGCATCTCGGGCGTGAAGGTCTCAATCAGCGAGTCTATCCAGCGACGGTATTGGTCGATGTCGAAGTTGCGGCCCGAGGCCTGTTTGGCCTTTTTGAAATGGCCGAACGCATCCTTGTAGCGCTTCAGGTCGTTCAGCACCTTGCCGGCCGCCAGATGGAGCTTCTCCAAGCCGTCCGGATCAAGCTTGGGACTGCCGAGTTCACGAAGGATGGATTGGAGTTCCTTTGGCTCTTCGGTGAACTTTTGCGTCTGTACAAGGTCGTTGTAGGCAGTCGGCACCGCGATGCGACGTTCGATTGCTTCCTTGAGATAGACGGCGGCCTCGTCCATGCGCCCCAGGCTGCTGAGCGCGCTGGCCAGCCCTGTCCGCACCTTGGGATGATCGCGATTGATCTTCAGCGCCTTTTCATACAGCGGCAAGGCCATCTCGGGTTTATCAAACTCGATATAAGCACTCCCCAATGCACAAAGCGCTTCTACGAGGTCCGGCTGCAACTCCAAGGCATACTGCATATGCTCGATTGCTGGTGAATATTCACTGACCTTCACATAGGCCGAGGCCAAGCCAAGGTGGTAGTAGGGGTTTTTTGGCTCCTCGCCCAGCGCTCGCGCGAAATATCGCAAGGCCGCCTCATCGTCGTAGCCTAGGCACACGGTCCCCAAAATATACAGGGCGAGTGGATGGTTGGGCGTGCGCGCCAGAACCTGGAGACATAGGTCCTGAGCTTCATCAAGCCGTTTGGCCTGCTGAAACTGATACGCCTGCTGCAGCAGCGCGTCGTCTGCCTGTGCTCGCGAAAGCGAATTCACCTTCGGCAGATTTGGCTGCGGGAATTTGGGTTTCGGCCCGGTTTGGACCTTCAGGTGCTTGGACCAGGCTGGCGGGAGACGATTGTTCATTGCGCCTCGCTAGCAAAAAGAGACGCAGGAATCCAGCATTACGGTTGCAGGCCGCGGCAACTTGCACCGACCATGCGGGCAGGCTAGCAAGAAGGCCCTTTTCAAATGAGCTTCCGTCATGCACCAACGCCCTCCCCTCACGCCGCTTGTCGCAGCGCTTCCCTCGACCGTGCCGTTTGTTGGCCCCGAAGCGCAGGAGCGCGAGCGCGGCCGCGCTTTTCGTGCGCGCATCGGCGCCAATGAGAGCAGCTTTGGCCCTTCGCCGCGCGTCATCGAGCGCATGGCCGGAATTGCCCGCGACATGTGGATGTATTGCGATCCCGACAATCACGACCTGAAGGTGGCGGCCGCCGCGCACCACGGCGTGAAGGTCGAAAACGTCGTGGTCGGCGAAGGCATAGATGGGTTGCTCGGCCTGGTGGCGCGCATGTATGTGGCGCCCGGCGATGCCGTGGTCACGTCACTCGGCGCCTATCCGACCTTCAACTTCCATATTGCCGGTGTCGGCGGGCGCCTGGTCACGGTTCCTTATGAGAACGACAGGGAAAGCCTGGACGGCCTGCTCACTGCCGTGCGCAAGGAGAAGGCGCCGCTGGTCTATCTGTCCAATCCGGACAACCCGATGGGCAGTTGGTGGGAGGCAAGCGAGCTCATCCGCTTCATCGAGGCGTTGCCGGAAACCACCATGCTGGTACTCGACGAGGCCTATGGCGAACTTGGACCGGCCTCGGCGCTGCCGCCGATCGATATCTCCAGGCCAAACGTCATCCGCATGCGCACCTTCTCGAAGGCTTATGGGCTGGCCGGCATACGCTGCGGCTATGCGGTGGCCGAGGCGCAGGTGATCCGCGATTTCGAGAAGATCCGCAACCATTACGGCGTCAGCCGCATGGCGCAGATCGCCGGCGTCGAGGCGCTTGCCGATCAGGATTATCTGCAAAGCGTGGTGACCAGAGTCGCGGCCGGCCGCCGACGCATCGCCAGCATTGCCGAGGCGAACGGGCTGAAGCCGCTGGCCTCGGCAACCAACTTCGTCACCATCGACTGCGGCGGCGATGGCGCCTTCGCGCTGAAGGTGCTGCAGGGCCTGCTGTCACGCGACATCTTCATCCGCAAGCCGATGGTGCCAGTGCTCGACCGTTGCATCCGCGTCAGCGTCGGCCTCGATCATGAGCTGGACATTTTCGCCGAGGAACTGCCCGGCGCGCTGGCGGCAGCGCGAGGGAATTAGAGCCTGTTCCATCCCGATGGAATCGGGATGGGGCTCCATTTTTTCGTTGAGCATGATGTCGGACAAACGGTTTCCGTTTGTCCGAGATCATCGGTACCCACTTTTCGGGACAATGCTCTCAGGCCCGACCTACAAATCCAGCTCCCAGGTCTGGCCGGTCAATTCCTTGCCGAAACTGCGGTGGTGCTCCTCCGAGACCAGCCTGAAGCCGGCACGCTCGTAGATCGCGCGCGCCGCGACGAGGATGTCGTTGGTCCACAGCACCAGCCTGATGTAGCCGCAGGCGCGGGCCTGGCTCACGCACTCCGCGACCAGGCGCTTGCCAATGCCCAGTCCGCGCGCCGCCGCCTCGACATGCAGCATCCTCAGCTTTGCCACCTTGTCGTCTAGGTGCACCAGGAACACCGCGCCAACCGGCTCGCTGCCGCGTTCGGCGATCCAGCAGAAATCGCGGCCGGGCACGAAATTGCGGATGAAATCGGCACCGATCTCGGCGAGCATGGCTTCGAACTCGATATTCCAGCCATATTCATCGGCGTAGAGCTGGGCCTGCCGCTGCACGACCCAGCCGACGTCGCCGACGCTGTGCGGCCGCAGCGTCACCGCGTCATTCTCGCTGGCGGGATCACCCAGCAATTCCCCAGCCTTGCGCAAGGCGCTGCCCAGTTCGTGCAGCCTGTCGTCGGGGACGCTTTCGATCAGCCGCGCCGTATCCCGATCAGCCGCCGCCTGAAGCCTCGCAAGAGCGGCCTCGCCCCTGGGCGTCAGTGATAAAACCCTTCGGCGCCGATCGGCCGGATCCGTTCGAGCCTCGGTCAGCCCCTCGCCGGCAAACTTGCGCAGGATTCGCGTCAGATAGGCGGCATCGACACGCAATTGTCTGGCGATTTCGGAAGCCGCCGGACCGCCCTCCAGCCGAAAAGCCCCGGCCAGGAAACCGCGTTCGCCGGAGATTTCGACCGAAGCAGGGTTGCTGTGGTGGCCCAGCTCAAACAGCACGCGCGCCTCGGTCAAGGTGAACGCGCTCTGCGTCAGGGTTTCGTCGAGAAGGCCGACGGTGCGGGTGTAGAATCGGTTGAAGTGGCGGATCTGCGCCACCAATGCGTTTCTTTCGTCCAACATCTGCATCCAACTCCCGACAAGGGCTGGTTCCAATTTCCAAAAATTAATGGACTGAGTCAATTAATTTTCAAAACCAGAAGCCCAGCTATTGCGTCGTGCATGCAGTTCTCAGGTTGCATTCCCTGCGCCATGCGCCAGATTCCAAGGAGACGGGCTAGGAGAGATTCATGGCTGGTCATCGCAGGGAAGTGCGGGCGCGCGTCTACGGCAATGTGCAAGGCGTCGGCTTCAGGATCTGGGCTCGGGGCGAGGCCACCAGCCTTGGCCTTGCGGGATGGGTCCGCAATGAAGCGGACGGGTCGGTGACGACCCAGATTGCAGGCCTCGACGAAGCGGTCTCGACAATGATCGGGCGCCTCTGGAAAGGGCCGTCCGAGGCTTCGGTTTCCAGGGTCGACGTCGAGGAGTTGGCACCCGGAAACACTTTTGTTGGCTTCAGGATTGTTGCATGACGATGGATTGGTTTGACTTGAATTAATTGAACGTTCGTTTTATTATCGTCCCGTGAAGGGGCTGACATGGCGCGCACGACCGGATCCGATGGCGAAAAGACCGAAGCAGCCGCCCGCGAGGCGGCCGTCAATCTGATCGCGCGTTTTGGCTACGAGGCGATGTCGATGCGTCAGCTCGCCGCCGAAGTCGGTGTCCAGGCAGCCGCGCTCTATCGCTATTTTCCGACCAAGGAAGAGCTTCTGTTCACGCTTATGCGCGAACACATGGAAGAGCTGACTGAAGCCTGGGAAACCGCCCGCCCTGCCAGCGCGGATCCCGTGCAGCGGCTCTCAGCCTATGTCGAAAACCACATTGCTTTTCATATCGAGCGTCGGCACGCCACGCATGTGTCGAACATGGAATTGCGCAGCCTGTCGCCCGACAGGCTGACACAGATCCTGCGGCTGCGCACAGCCTACGAAAAGGAGCTGCGCGCGATCCTGCGCGACGGCGCCGAGGCAGGCGTCTTCAACATCGACGACACCGGACTGACGGCCATGGCGCTGATCCAGATGATGACCGGCGTCATCGTCTGGTTTCGCCCCGGCGAGCGGCTTTCGATCGCAGAAGTGACGTCGACATATCTTTCGATGACAATGCGCCTGGTTGGAGCAGGAACCGACAGCGAGACGACCCATGGCACCGTGCGCGCCTTCGGACGCGCCAGAGACGCCGCGGCACCTTGATTTCGCGTATGTTCCTTCGAAGATCGAGAGGGATCTTCGAGGTCATGCGCCAGGAGGAAAAGCATGTACACGAACACGCTCAGCTTCGGGCATGACGAGGATATCGAGGCGCTGCGCGACATGGTGCGGCGCTTCGCCCAGGACAGGATCGCGCCGGTCGCCGCCGACATCGATCGCTCGAACGAATTCCCGGCGCATCTGTGGCGCGAACTCGGCGCGCTCGGACTGCTCGGCATCACCGCCGACCCCGATTTCGGTGGCAGCGGCATGGGCTATCTTGCGCATGTCATCGCGGTCGAGGAAATCTCGCGCGCCTCGGCATCGGTCGGCCTCTCCTACGGCGCCCATTCCAACCTCTGCGTCAACCAGATCAACCGCTGGGCGACCACGCCGCAGAAGGAGAAGTTCCTGCCGCCACTCTGTTCCGGCGAGCGCGTCGGCGCACTGGCGATGTCGGAATCCGGCGCCGGCTCGGACGTGGTCTCGCTCAAGCTGCGCGCCGAAAAGCGCAACGACCGCTATGTGCTCAACGGCACCAAGATGTGGATCACCAACGGGCCGGACGCCGAGACATTGGTCGTCTATGCCAAGACCGATCCGGAACGGAAATCGCGCGGCATCACCGCGTTCATCGTCGAGAAGGCGATGGCCGGGTTTTCCGTGGCGCAGAAACTCGACAAGCTCGGTATGCGCGGCTCCAACACCGGCGAACTTGTGTTCGAAAATGTCGAAGTGCCATTCGAAAACGTGCTGCACGAGGAAGGCCGCGGGGTCGAAGTGCTGATGTCGGGCCTCGACTACGAACGCACCGTGCTCGCCGGCGGGCCGATCGGCTTGATGGCAGCGTGTCTGGACGTGGCGATCCCCTATGTGCACGAACGCAAGCAGTTCGGCCAGGCAATCGGCGAGTTCCAGCTGGTGCAAGGCAAGCTTGCCGACATGTACACGACGCTGAACGCCGCGCGCGCCTACGTCTACGCCGTCGCCGCCGCCTGCGATCGCGGCCAGACCACCCGCAAGGATGCCGCCGGCTGCGTGCTGTTTGCCGCAGAAAAGGCAACGCTGATGGCCCTCGACGCCCTCCAGCTGCTGGGTGGCAATGGCTACATCAACGACTATCCGACCGGCCGGCTTTTGCGCGATGCCAAACTCTACGAGATCGGCGCCGGCACCAGCGAGATCCGCCGCTGGCTGATCGGGCGGGAAATCATGGCGGAGGGGGCGTGAGCGAATGCGGGGCCTGGCGAAATACCTTGGAACGCTGGCGCGAACCATGGTCGCGCTGGTTTCGCTGTCAGGATTGGCAGGGACGGCGCATTCCGAGGAGCTCAAATTCGAAGATGTTGCGGCGCTACGCGCTGAAGTCATTTCACGTCTAAAAGCGGACCATCGCATCAGGGAAGCAGTGCCCGATCCGAACGACCCGGCGCGCGTCAACGTGATCAGAGCAATCGCAGCTGAGAACAAGCCGGACATTCTTTTGGATGTCACAAATCTGCTTGGTCGAATACGCGGCCTTTCCGCAGCGGACACCAAGACTGAAATCCAGCGCTTTATCAACGCTCTTGTGTTTGCGAACACGGCAAGCAATTTTGACCCAGCGGACTTAATCGCAAATATTCGGCCGCGCGAATATGTCGACGCGCTCAACCAAATCCAGGGCGAGGACGATTCAGGACCGGTGTATGAAGAGTTCGTAGGCGATCTGGTGATTTTGTATCAAATCAATAGCAAGGATGCGCTTAGTTCTATGTTGTGGTCGAGCGTGGGAGGCCGCACCCTCGAAAAACTTCGTCAGATCGCTCTCGACAATATCAACAGAAAACTCAGTAACATTCGAGAAGACAGGCTATCTGACGGGGTATCTACATTTATCATGGAGGGCGACGAAGCGATTTCCCCGGCATTAATTCTCACTGAAAAATTCTGGTCTCGCGTAAATTTTCACTTTCCCGAAGGAGCATTTGTTGCAATCCCTCGCCGCGACTGCATTTTCGTTTTCGACAAAAGGCAACCAGACGCCACCCAGATCGCCCGCAAGGTAATCGATATGGCGTTCAAAGACGGAGCTGATCTTCTCTCCGAAGACATCTTCGAGCGGCAAAACGGCAAATTGCAAGTCGTGGCCGAGTAACAGGATCGCCAATGGCCACGCTTCAGTCCCAGATCTCCCCGTCCTCCGAGACCTTCCGCGCCAATGCCGAGCGCATGCGGGCCTTGGTCGCCGACATTGCGGACAAGGCGGCAAGCGTCGAGCGCGGCGGCTCGGACGAGGCGCGTGAGCGCCACGTTTCGCGCGGCAAGCTGTTGCCACGCGAACGCCTCGCCCAACTGCTCGACATCGGATCGCCCTTCCTCGAGATCGGCCAGTTCGCGGCATGGTCGATGTATGGCGAGGAGATCTCGTCGGCCGGCATGATCGCCGGCATCGGCCGCATCGAAGGCACCGAGGTGATGGTTGTCGTCAACGACGCCACGGTGAAGGGCGGCACTTATTATCCGCTGACCGTGAAGAAGCATCTGCGGGCGCAGGAGATCGCGCTGCAGAACAATTTGCCTTGCATCTATCTCGTCGACAGCGGCGGCGCCAATCTGCCCAACCAGGACGAAGTGTTTCCCGATCGCGAGCATTTCGGCCGCATCTTCTACAACCAGGCCAACATGTCGGCGGCCGGCATCCCGCAGATCGCCTGCGTCATGGGGTCCTGCACGGCGGGCGGCGCCTATGTACCGGCGATGTCCGACGAGACGATCATGGTGCGCAACCAGGCGACCATTTTCCTCGGCGGACCGCCGTTGGTGAAGGCGGCCACCGGTGAAGACGTCAGCGCCGAGGACCTCGGCGGCGCGGACGTACACACGCGGCTGTCCGGCGTTGCCGACCACTATGCGCTGGACGACGACCATGCCCTCGCCATCTGCCGCCGCATTGTCAAAAACCTGAATCGAAACAAGACCGTAAGCCTGAACTTACAGAGATCGATTCCGCCGCTTCATCCGGCGGATGAGCTTTATGGCATTGTGCCGACCGATCTGCGCCAGCCCTATGACGTGCGCGAGGTGATCGCGCGCATCGTCGACGGCTCGGAATTCGATGAGTTCAAGCAGAACTACGGCACCACGCTGATCACCGGATTCGCCCATCTCCATGGCATGCCAGTCGGCATCATCGCCAACAATGGCGTGCTGTTTTCCGAAAGCGCGTTGAAGGGCGCGCACTTCATCGAATTGTGCTGCCAGCGCAAGATCCCGCTGGTCTTCCTGCAGAACATCACCGGCTTCATGGTCGGCAGAAAATACGAAGCGGGCGGCATCGCCAAGGATGGCGCCAAGCTGGTGATGGCGGTTGCCACCGCCAGGGTGCCGAAGGTGACCGTCATCATCGGCGGCTCGTTCGGCGCCGGCAATTACGGCATGTGCGGCCGCGCCTATTCACCGCGGTTCCTGTGGATGTGGCCGAACGCCCGCATCTCGGTGATGGGCGGCGAACAGGCGGCGACGGTGCTGGCCATGGTCAAGCGCGAAGGCATCGAACGCAAAGGTGGCGAATGGAGCGCCGAGGAGGAGGCAAAATTCAAGAAGCCGATCCTGATGAAATACGAGCATGAGGGCCATCCGCTCTACTCGTCCGCCCGTCTTTGGGACGACGGCATCATCGACCCGGCCAAGACACGCGACGTGCTGGCGCTAAGCCTGTCCGCCGCGCTCAACGCCGAGATCGACGAGACGCGCTTCGGCGTGTTCAGGATGTGACATGAACGACCGTGCGCGGATTGAGGTTCACACCGGCGACATCACCAAACTGGCCGTCGATGCCATCGTCAACGCCGCCAACTCCTCGCTTCTCGGCGGTGGCGGGGTCGATGGCGCGATTCATCGCGCGGCCGGCCGCGAGCTCGAGTTCGAATGCCGCATCCTGAATGGATGCAAGGTCGGCGAAGCCAAGATCACCAAGGGCTATAAACTGCCTGCGCGATACATCATCCATACGGTCGGGCCGGTCTGGCAAGGCGGCAGCAAAGGCGAAGCCGAATTGCTGGCCTCCTGCTATACCAGTTCGCTCGAACTCGCCGCCGCCAATGACTGCCGCACGGTGGCGTTCCCGGCGATCTCGACTGGCGTTTACCGCTACCCGAAAGATGAGGCGACGCAGATCGCCGTCGACACGGTCAGCACGTTCATCGAGAAACGAACAATGCCGGAAACCATCACTTTTTGCTGCTTCGACGACCAAACGGCGGAACTATACCGGCAGGCCGTTGCTGCCCTGCGAAAAGGCTGAACTCATGGACCAACCGATTCATCAGCAAAGGCAAGCTCGAATCTCCGTCACCGAACTGGTGGTGGGGAAAAATATTCGCTACTGCTCATCCTGCTCAGTGCAACGGGGACAGGGTGGAAATGAAACTGAAATATTGCCTCAAGTCGGCCGCGTCGATACTTGCAGGATTTCTAATATTGACGGTAACCAACATCAGTTCGGCGGAATCGCTCGCGGGAAGCAAGGGCCATGTCCGCTTCCCGGTCTATCGAGCGCCGGGTTCGACAGGAGGCTGCGGCAAGAATTACAACGAATATATCGCAGCGCGCGGCCATTCCGCCTACGCAATGACGCCATTCAACTGGTCGACGGAATACACGATCTGCGGTGTCTCCCTGAACGCACCGTCGCAGCAAGCGGCGGAGGCCAAGGCATTGAAATCCTGCCAAGCGGGTCTGAAAAAGTGGAAGGTTTCCACAGCCGGAGCCTGCAGTGTCGCCGCATCAAAATAGGCGAATACCGGTCAGCTTTGGCATTTTCAAAATGGGTGGGACAAAATGAGATCCGCATACATCAAAGGAACAATCCTATCGCTGGTTGCAGGGCTGCTTCTGGGCACGGCACCCGGCGTCGGGGTGGCCGGGTCGCTGGCGGGAAGCAAGGGCGATACCCGCTATCCTGTTTACTTCCCGGCTGGCACAAAGGGGGACTGTGGGAAAGGCTACAATGCCTATGTCGCGGCCGGCGGTCATTCCGCCTACGCTTCCACCCCGATCGCCCGGATGACAGAGTTCTTCATCTGCGGCGTCCACCTGAATGCCAAGACCCAGAAGGCAGCGGAAGACCTGGCGTTGAGATCATGTCAGGGAGGTCTCAAGAAATACAAATTCCAGACCAGCGGCGCCTGCAGCGTCGCTGCTTCCAAATAGGCAGGCGCCCGCCAGACTGGCGCCGCCCGAGGCAAACCCGGGAGGCTCCATGTTCGCCAAGATCCTGATCGCCAATCGCGGCGAGATCGCCTGCCGGGTGATCCGCACGGCACGCAAGCTGGGCGTGCGCACCGTCGCCATCTATTCGGACGCCGATGCGAAATCCCTGCATGTCGAGATGGCCGACGAAGCCGTACACATCGGCGCCTCACCCGTTGGCGAAAGTTATCTGCGCGGCGACAAGATTGTCGCCGCGGCCTTGGCGACGGGGGCGCAAGCCATTCATCCCGGTTACGGCTTCCTGTCGGAGAATCCCGATTTCGTCGACCAGGTGGTGGCGGCAGGGCTCATCTTCATCGGCCCGTCGGCGGCCTCGATCCGTGCCATGGGGCTGAAGGACGCCGCCAAGCGGCTGATGGAAAAGGCCGGCGTGCCGGTGGTGCCGGGCTACCATGGCGAGGCGCAGGAGATCGTGCTGCTGGCCTCCAAGGCGCGCGAGATCGGCTATCCCGTGCTGATCAAGGCGCGCGCCGGCGGCGGCGGCAAGGGTATGCGCCGCGTCGAGCATCCCGACGAGTTTTCCGAAGCGCTGTCCAGCGCCCGGCGCGAGGCGAAAGCCGCTTTCGGCGACGATCGCGTGCTGGTCGAAAAATATGTCGACAAGCCGCGCCACATCGAAGTGCAGGTGTTCGGCGACAATTTCGGCAATGCGGTGCATCTCTATGAGCGCGACTGCTCGGCGCAGCGCCGCCACCAGAAGGTGATCGAGGAGGCCCCCGCCCCCGGCATGACGCCGGCACTGCGCAAGGCGATGACGGATGCGGCGGTGAAAGCCGCCAAGGCGATCAATTATTCCGGCGCCGGCACCATCGAGTTCATCGTCGATGCCTCGCAAGGCCTGAAGGCCGATCGCTTCTGGTTCATGGAAATGAACACCCGCCTGCAGGTCGAGCACCCGGTCACCGAGATGGTGACTGGCACAGACCTGGTCGAGTGGCAGTTGCGTGTCGCCAGCGGCGAAAAGCTGCCCAAGGCACAGAGCGAGATAACGCTTGCCGGCCATGCTTTCGAGGCGCGCATCTATGCCGAGGATGCGGCAAAGGGGTTCCTGCCGGCGACTGGCACCTTGCATCATCTGAAGTTTCCGGACGCAGCCCCTGAAGGCGCCACGATGCGCATCGAGACCGGCGTGCGGGCCGGCGATGCCATCTCGCCATATTACGACCCGATGATCGCCAAGCTGGTCGTCCATGCAAAGGACAGGCAGGCGGCACTAGAAGCGCTCGGCGCGGCGCTTTCGCAAACCGAGATCGCCGGCTCGACCGTCAACACCGCCTTTCTTGCTGCGCTGGCCGCCGATCCGGACTTTGTCGCGGGCGATGTCGACACCAGCCTGATCGCCAGGCATCAACCGGCACTGACCGAGGTCGCCCCGCCGAGTGGCGAAACCGTTGCGGCAGCCGCCCTTGCGGCCTCAGGTGCTGGAGCATTGCCGTCGTCGAACGACCCATGGTCGTCACTTGCCGGCTATGCGCATTTCCACGGCGTAGCACGGCGCACACGGCTGACGTTCGGCGAAGACGATATCGCGGCAAGGGTTTCGATGCGGCCGGACGGGCGGTTCCAGGTCGCGCTGGACAAGCCTTATGACAACACCAATTCGCATGATTTTCGTGCCACACCGCGCCTCGCCTGCTGGCCAGGCCACATCACCGTGTTCGAAGGCGCCGTTGGCTATACCTTCGCCGTGCAGGACCCGCTGGCGCGGGCGGATGAAGCGGCGGCAGGCGCCGGCAGCCTGCGCGCGCCGATGCCGGGACTGGTCAAGCTGGTGCGCGCGGCAAAAGGCGATGCCGTGATCAAGGGCCAGCCGCTGCTGATCCTCGAAGCGATGAAGATGGAGCACACCATTGCCGCGCCGCATGACGGGGTGATCGCCGAGATCGCCACCGAAGGAGCGCAGGTCACCGATGGGACGGTGCTGGTGCGGTTCGTCGAGGACCAGAGCGCCGCTACCGCGGCCGCAAGCTGACAGCCGAAACAGGCGACGGACTGCAAAAGAAATGGCCGGGACGAACCCGGCCATTTCTTTTGGTTGGTCGCCGGAGCGACGTCAGCGATTACTGCGCGATCGGCGCGTACTTGCCGTCATGCCACTGGTTGATGTCATAGCTGGCATTCTTGAGGTCGCCCTTTTCGTCGAAGGTGACGTCGCCGACAACGGTGCTGATCGGCGTGCCGTTCTTCAACGCTTCGGCAACCTTGGCCGGGTCGTCGCTGCCGGCGCGCTTGACGCCTTCGGCGAAGGCCTGGACCACCGCATAGGAGAACAGCGTGAAGCCTTCCGGTACGAAGCCGCCCGCCTTGATCTTCTCTACGGCTGCCTTGGCTTCAGGCTTTGCCTGCGGATCCGACGGGAAGACGAACATGGTGCCCTCGCCAGCCGGGCCGGCAACCTGCCAGAATTCCGGCGAGGCGATGGAGTCCGGCATGATCAGCTGGAACTTCAGGTTCTGCTCCGCCGACTGACGCAGGATCAGGCCGGCTTCAGGATGGTAGCCGCCGAAATAGACGACATCGGCCTTCAAATCCTTGAGCTTGGTGACGAGAGCCGAATAGTCCTTCTCGCCGGCATTGATGCCATCATAATACACTTCCTTGAGGCCGCCGGCATTCATGGTTGCCCTGACGGCGTCAGCCACGCCCTGTCCGTAGGCGCTCTTGTCGTGCAGGACGACGACGTTCTTGCCCGCGAACTTCTTGGCGATCCACGGGCCGATGAAGGCGCCCTGCGCATCGTCACGCGTGTAAAGGCGCATGATCGTCGGCCAGCCGGCCTTGGCCGCCGCGTCGGTCAGCACCGGGTTTGACGAGGCCGGGCTCATCATCAGGGCGCCGGCTTCGGCATAGACGGCAGAGGCCGGAATGCTCGAACCCGAACAGGCGTGGCCATCGATGAACTTGACGCCATCGGCGACGATACGGTTGGCGACCGACACGGCCTGCTTGGGATCGCACTGGTCATCTTGGATGCTCAGCTTGATCTGGCGACCGTCGACACCACCCGCCGCGTTGATCGCGTCAGCAGCGGCCTGTGCGCCCTGCTTGAACTGATCGCCGATGGTGGCGAGTTGTCCGGTCATCGGACCGACCACCGCAAAGGTGATGTCGTCGGCGAATGCGGCCGGCGCACTCATCATCAGGCCAAAAACGGCCGCGCTCAAAATACTGATTTTTTTCATGGTAATAGAACTCCTCCACTCACGCGCGGCCGCTCGGCCGCACTTCTTCCAGAGAGGCGGGACAATTTCATCCTTCACTGGACCTGTCTAGGCGCATCGGCAGCACTCGATTGGGCCTGCAAGACGCCTTCCAAGCAAAAAAGCCACGCCAGCCTTGTTTCGGCTGGTCGTGGCTTTTTGCTCGTCAAGCGGTCCCCAAGCGCCCCCGCGCCCCGAAATCCCGCTCGCCTTCCCCATGTCGTGCACGACTTAGCCTTAGCGGGCTGTCGCGTTCTTATTCTTTAGGTCGTCGACCGTCTTGCGCGGCCTTCTATTCCGCCGGGTCTGGCCATCTGTGCGGTCTTGACCCGGGCTTCCCTGTCTTCGATAGGCCTATCTGCGATTGGCAGAACTCAGTGCATGGTCATCCATTCGCGGGCTTCACGAAGCGCCTTGGCGATCTCGACCTTCGACATCGCTGCCGACAGTTCCGAGCGCAGTTCCGCAGCGCGGGCCGAGCCCTTGATCGCGGCAATGTTGAACCACTTGTGGGCGGCAACGACATCGGTCTCGCAATCGCGGCCGGTCGCATACATCATGCCCAGTTCGAAAAGAATGTCGGCCTGGGCAGTTGCCCCCATGGCGCCGAAGCCTGCTTCAAGCATTTCAAAACGTGCCATTTTCAATCCCCTGTTCTGGCCCTGTCCGGCTCCCGAGAGCTGCCTTCGTTTGTCCTTGCGGGCTGCTCTTCCGATGCTTTCGAGAATGCCGTGGAGGCTTGAATCCGCCGTTAAATGGCGTGCTTAATTTGAGGAAAACAAAGCTAAAACAAGAGGTAAACGCGGAAATTCGTTAAGGATACAAAACCAGCAATCGCGCTGGTTTTCGTCAAATTCGACGAAAATTTTCGCGGCGGGAATCAACACTCCGCTAACCACGGGAAACAAACACGATCCGCCGATGCTTTCTTTTCCTTGCCCGCACGGCCCGTATCGACGCGTTTCAAAATTCCCAAAGTCTTCCGCCGCGGCACCGCTTTTGTTTTGCCGGGAGCTGGATTAGCTTACGTTTGCGTAAGCGGCAGCCCGGCGAGGCGGAGCATTCAGCCGGACATCCAAAGGGAGGAAGAGCATGTTTCGAAAAGTGAGCCTGGCCCTGGCGGCCACATTGATCATGGCAGGCGCGGCGTGGGCCGATCCGATCGAAGGCAACTGGAAAACCCAGGCCGGCGACACCGCAGCGATCGCTGGCGGCGGCACGTTCTCCATCACGCTCAAGTCCGGCAAATATGCCGGCAAGACCATCGGCTCGCTCAAGGCGGCCGGCGACAACAAATATGCCGGCAACATCACCGACCCGGCAAACGACAAGACCTATTCGGGCAAGGCGACATTGTCGGGCACCTCGCTCAAGATGAGCGGCTGCGTGCTTGGCGGACTGATCTGCAAGAGCCAGACCTGGCACAAGCTCTGATCGATCGTATCCTTGCGACATGACAACGGGGCCTCGACGGGCCCCGTTTTCGTTTCATCGACACATCCCGCGCCGGTGATGCTCGATGCCCGCCAGCGGCTATCCAACCGACGCCGGCGCCGTCGAAACCCCGTCAACCAATTTGAACAGCAGATGAACGCCGGCATCAGAGCCGGTTCAGTCGCGCTCGGGCATTCTCCGCCGTGTTGAAGGAGACACGACCCAATGCTTGCTCGCCGCTTCACCATCGTCTGCCTGCTGCTGAGCCTGTTTGGAATGTTCTTCGCCATCCTCGTCGCCGAAGCGGGCCGTCCGGCCCGCGCCTGGGACGAGGCCAGTTCCAGAACCTGCCGCCTCGCCTGCCCGACCCATCTTCGCAATTGAACAGAAAACAAGACCTCGAAAAGAAAAGCAGAACACCATGGACCGCATCGCCGCCAACACTCTCAAGACCCTTCGGCTTCTGCCGCGGGCGGCGCTTATCCTGATGGTTCTGGCCGCTCCGGTTCTTGCCGTGCCGATGATGCGCGCCGATGCCGGCTCGACGATCGACGCGCCAGCCTTAAAGAAGTCAGGTGTCGGCTTCGTGCTCCTGGTCAGCCTGCAGCGCGGTTAAAGAAAAACGACGCTTTGGCCGCCTTCGGTCGCGACACCCCTCCCAAGTGCCGATCCAAGTCTCTATATTGAGCCATGGAAAAGCGAATCTACCCACAAGCCATCGAATCTGTCGTCATGCCCGAGCCTTTTGGCCGGCAAAGCTTCGATCGCGCCGAAAAAGCCGTCGCGGCACTGCAGGTGCTTTACGACCGCAACACCAAGTTCCTGCGCGACTCCTTTGCAGCGCTGGCGGCAGCGGGCGGCGACAACGGCAAGCGCTACCGCGCCTTCTACCCGGAGATCGGCGTCACCACCAATTCATTCACCCAGATCGACTCGCGCCAAGCCTACGGCCATATGCCGACGCCGGGTCATTTTTCGACCACGATCACCCAGCCGGGCCTGTTCGAAAGCTATCTTGTCGAGCAGCTGCGCCTGATCATGCGCAATCATGGGGTTGCGGTCACCGTTTCGGAATCGACCACCCCCATTCCGCTGCATTTCGCCTTCCTCGAAGGCACCCATGTCGACGGCTCGGCGGCTGAACGCATCAAGCGGCCGATCCGCGACCTGTTCGATGTCCCGGATCTCGACGGAACCGACGACCAGATCGCCAACGGCACTTTCGAAGTGGCCTTCGGCGAACCAAGGCCATTGGCGCCCTTCACGGCGCAGCGCATCGACTATTCGCTGCACCGCCTGTCGCACTATACGGCGACCACGCCGCAGCATTTCCAGAACTTCGTGCTGTTCACCAATTATCAGTTCTACATCGACGAGTTCGTCGCCCGTGCGCGCGACCTGATGGCCAATGGCGGCGGCGGATATACCGAGTTCGTCGAGCCGGGCAATGTCACCACCAAGGTTGGGCAAAGCGCGCCCAGCGAAGGGGTCGCACCGCCGCGCCTGCCACAGATGCCGGCCTATCATCTGAAGAAGCGGAACCATGGCGGCATCACCATGGTCAATATCGGCGTCGGGCCTTCCAACGCCAAGACGATCACCGACCATATCGCGGTGCTGAGGCCGCATGCCTGGGTGATGCTTGGCCACTGCGCCGGGCTGCGCAACACTCAGGCGCTCGGCGACTATGTGCTGGCGCATGCCTATGTGCGCGAGGATCACGTGCTTGACGACGATCTGCCGGTCTGGGTGCCGATCCCGCCGCTGGCCGAGATCCAGGTGGCGCTGCAGGAGGCGGTTGCCGAAGTCACCGGCCTTTCCGGCTATGACCTCAAGCGCATAATGCGCACCGGTACCGTCGCCACCATCGACAACCGCAACTGGGAACTGCGCGACCAGCGCGGACCGGTGCAACGTCTGTCGCAGTCACGCGCCATCGCACTCGACATGGAATCGGCGACGATCGCCGCCAACGGCTTTCGCTTCCGCGTGCCCTACGGCACGCTGCTGTGCGTTTCGGACAAACCACTGCACGGTGAGCTGAAGCTGCCCGGCATGGCGACCGAGTTCTACAAGCGCCAGGTGGCGCAACACCTGACCATCGGCATCAGGGCGATGGAGAAGCTTGCGGAAATGCCGATGGAGCGGCTGCATTCGCGCAAGCTCAGAAGTTTTTCGGAGACGGCGTTCCAGTAGGACGATCCGCGCATCGCCTAAAGCGTGTCGCGTTGAAACGGCGACCCGCTTTAGGTCTTTGTCTTTTGCATGTCGTTGCCCCAAAACCGCTGCGCACTTTTGGGCGACATGCATTGGGCATTTCGTCATCTTGATTGGGCCGCATTTTTGCCGATAACCGTGCCAGCACCACTTTGGCAACCCTTGCAGACCTGACCCGATGAGACGCAGTCGAGACATGGCGGCTTCACTGGCATTCATCGCGATGATGTTGTTCTCGGTTGCCCTGGTCGCCGGGTTCTTCGGCACCTTGCATCCGGCTTTCGATTCCTTCTCGCATTTCCGCGTCCATCTCGCCGTGCTGATGGCGCTTTGCGCGCTGCCGCTGCTGGCCACGCCGTTTCGCCTGCAAGCGGCCACGGCGCTGCTTTTTGCCGTGGCGGCGTTTGCCACCACCTCCAGCGCGCTGCCATTGTCTCGTTTGTGGCCGGTTCAGGCGGCCTATGAAGCCAAGAACGAAGACCGCGCGGTTTACAAGCTGCTGCAGATGAACCTGCGCTACGACAATCCGACGCCGAAGAAGGTGCTGTCGCTGATTGGCCGTACCAATCCCGACGTGATCACCCTGGACGAGGTGTCGGCGATGTGGACGACCGAACTTGGCTATATCACCAGCGCCTATCCATACCGGATCCTCTGTCCCTACCCCAACGGCATATTCGGCGTCGCACTGCTCTCGCGACGGCCCTTTGCCGCCGGCACCGAGCCGCATTGCGAGCGCCGTGGCGCCATGGCCACAGCGACCGTCGACTTCGGCGGCATCGGCGTCGATGTCGCCGCGATCCATCTCAGCTGGCCGTGGCCACGCGAGCAGCACTGGCAGATCGGCGAGCTTGCGGAATCGCTGTCCTCGCTCGGCGAGACGGCCATCATGGCGGGCGACTGCAACGCGGTGCCATGGAGTGCTGCCGTGCGCCGCGTCGCCGCGCTCGGCGGGCTGACCGTCATGCCATCCGCCGGACCAACCTGGATCTACATCAAGCTGCCCGACTTCCTGCGGCGCTTCGCCGGCCTGCCGATCGACCAGGTTTTCAGCAAGGGCGGAGTGACCATTCATTCAGCGACAAGGCTGGGGGAAACCGGGTCGGACCACCTGCCTGTGCTGGTGGAGTTCTCGCTCAGGCTGAACGAGCAAAAGCCGGCTGACGAACACGAGACCGCGACCGTGTCGCTGACATCGGCCGGAAAGACGCGAAACGGCTATCGCGGTTAGAGCCTGTTCGTTTGAACATGATCTTTCCGAAAAACCGGATTCCACTTTTCGGGATCATGCTCCAGGGTCAAAAACGCATCCCGCCCAATGACAGAGTTCGGACCCGTGGCGTGTTCTATTTGACATGGCCGGGTGGTCCACCGAAGATCGCCCCGCTCAACACACGGGGCGCTGTGCATGTCCCCGACCTTCACCGTCAGACGCGCCACGCCAGAGGACGAGTCTGGGGTAAGCGAGTTGCTTCTCGCTTCCTATCCCGGCCTGATGCGCACAGTATACGATCAGGCCATTCTTGAAGCCGCGCTGCCTTTGATCACCCGCGCGAACCCTGCACTGCTTTCTGCTGGCACATACTATCTCGCGGCAAATGAAAATGGCTTTCCTGTCGGCTGCGGCGGTTGGTCCCGCGAACGGCCGGGAAGTTCCGAGGTAACGCTTGAACTCGCGCACATCCGACATTTCGCCACTCGTCCCGAGTGGTTGGGCCGCGGGATCGGGCGCCAGCTTTACCGGCGTTGCGAAGAAGATGCACGGTCGTCAGGTGTGCGCCGTTTCGAATGCCAGGCCAGCCTTAACGCAGAGGGATTCTATGCGGCCTTGGGCTTCAGGTCGGTGGGGCGGATCGAAGTGCGCATCGGCCCTGGGCCGATGTTGCCCTCCGTCCTGATGGAACGGACCATTTGACTGTCAAGCCTGGCGCTCTGTGCTCGTTCCCGCCGACCGGGCAGCCCAATTTGATTGAGTTTTGCCCTAAGGCCGCTCCAAGGCCTCGACCAGATATTCTACGTGACCGCCTTCCCGGTGTTCGCGCGCGTCGAAGGCATTCTGCCTGGCCTCATAGTCGTCAAAAACCGCGTCGATCCGCCGCCGCGCCTCACGCCGTGCCTTGGAACACTGGGCGTCATTGGGGACCGTCAGGCCCCTGAGCGATTTCTCGGTTGCACTCATCATCTGCCTGGCAATGTCGCCATGGGTCGCCTCATGCGCGCGAACGCCAGCGAAGAACCGCGCCCAGCGCTTGTCGAGGGCCGGCGGGAGGGTAGACGCGACACGGGGGTAGGTAAAATTCAGGTTGAGCGTTCCGTTGACTTGCCCGATGCGGCAGGTGCCCTTGACCTCAATGAGGTCGAAGTTCCAAGCCTTTGTATAGCTGGTCTGTGCGATGGCGCGGGCCATGAAGCCATGCCTCGGCCCATTGCGGTCCATGGACTCGATCAGAGCCTCTCCGGTCTTGCCGGAGATGTCGTATGTCTGCGTCTTGACCAGGACTTTGACCCCCGCCGATGCGGCGGTCGCGGAGCTGCACAGGGTGCCGATGATCGCCAGACCTGAAAGCGTGAGCAAGCGCATATTCGGCTCCTTTCCAACGACGATGAGTGGACCGGCGGCAGAGTGCCGCCGGCGGTCCACTTCACATGCCCTGGTAGACCGGTCCCTCGCCGCCCTGCGGCGGGACCCAGTTGATGTTCTGGTTCGGATCCTTGATGTCGCAGGTCTTGCAGTGGACGCAGTTCTGCGCGTTGATGACGAAGCGCACGTCCTTCGCCGCCGGATCGGCAGCGGCGTTGCCGTCCTTGTCGACCCACTCATAGACGCCGGCCGGACAATAACGCGTCGAGGGTCCGGCGAAGACATCGTGCTCGGAGCGCTGCTGCAGGGCCATGTCGGCGACGAGCAGATGCACTGGCTCGTTTTCCTCATGATTGGTGTTGGACAGGAACACCGAGGACAAGCGATCGAAGGTGAGCACACCGTCGGGCTTCGGATAGGCGATCTTCTCGTGCTTGGCGGCCGGCTCAAGCGTCGCATAGTCGGCCTTGCCATGCTTCAGTGTGCCGAAGGGCGAGACGCCGAACAGCGTGTTCAGCCACATGTCGAGGCCGCCGAGACCGACGCCGACGATGGTGCCGAAGCGCGACCATAGCGGCTTGACGTTGCGCACCCTCTTCAGGTCCTTGCCAATATCGGTCGCCCGCCAGGCCGCCTCGTAGGAGGAAAGCTCGTCATTGGCGCGGCCAGCACCGATCGCCTCGGCGACATGTTCGGCCGCCAACATGCCGGACAGCACCGCGTTGTGCGAGCCCTTGATGCGCGGCACGTTGACGAAACCGGCCGCGCAGCCCATCAGCGCGCCACCTGGGAACGACAGTTTCGGCACCGACTGCCAGCCGCCTTCAGTGATGGCGCGCGCACCATAGCCGAGGCGCTTGGCACCCTCGAAGGTGCCTCTGATCGCGGGATGGGTCTTGAAACGCTGGAATTCCTCGAACGGCGACAGCCAGGGGTTCTTGTAATTGAGGTGGAGGACGAAGCCCACCGCCACCTGGTTGTCCTCGAGATGGTAGAGGAACGAGCCGCCGCCGGTCTTCATGTCGAGCGGCCAGCCGAAGGAATGCTGCACCAGGCCCGGCCGGTGGTTCTCCGGCTTGACTTGCCAGAGTTCCTTGAGGCCGATGCCGTATTTGCCGGGTTCGCGGCCATCGGAAAGCTTGTATTTGGCGATCAATTGCTTGGCGAGCGAGCCGCGCGCGCCCTCGCCGATCAGCACATATTTGCCCATCAGCGCCATGCCAGGCGCGAAGCCCGGGCCGTGCGTACCGTCCTTCTCGACGCCCATGTCGCCGGTGACGACGCCAGTGACGGCGCCTTCCTCACTGTAAAGCAGGCCGGCGGCGGCAAACCCCGGATAGATCTCGACGCCAAGCGCCTCGGCCTTGGTCGCCAGCCAGCGGCAGACATTGCCCAGCGAAACGATGTAGTTGCCGTGATTGTTCATCAGTGGCGGCATCAGGATATTGGGCAGGCGAAACGAGCCGGCCGGACCAAGTACCAGGAAATGATCATCGGTCACCGCCGTCTTGAACGGGTGGCCTTCCTCGTCGCGCCAGCCCGGCAGCAGCCGGTCGATGCCGATCGGATCGACGACGGCGCCAGAGAGGATATGGGCGCCGACCTCGCCGCCCTTTTCCAGGACGACGACCGAGAGCTCAGGATTGACCTGCTTGAGGCGGATCGCCGCGGCGAGGCCGGCCGGGCCGGCGCCGACGATAACCACGTCGAATTCCATGCTTTCGCGTTCGATGTCGCTCATCTACCCCTCCGCACTGGCTTATCCCATTCGGGCATCTTGCTGGCTCCTGCGCTGCATAGCGCATCAATTGGCGACAGGAAACCGGCGCATACGTGACAATGCCGTTTTGGCCAAAAAGTCGCGCACAGCGAGGCAGGACAACTGCTTTCGCCCCAATGTTGCTCGCAACGCGCACGTTTTTAATTGTTCGACGGCTTGCTTATCGGTCATACTTCCCGCCATGCGCATTCCTGGGCCAGCCGGCTTCTCATCGACGCGCTTTCCATCGACGCCCGGCAGGGCCTGCCGGGCGCTCCTTTTGGCCCTTCTGATGCTGGCACCGGATCACGCCACCGCCGACGAGGTGAAAGTCTGGGCGACGGGCGCCTACTCCTTCTCCGACGAGCTTGGCGGCTTCCACATCACCGGCGCTTCCGGCATCGGAACGAAGGACGACCCGCTGGTCATCACCGAAGAGCTGGATGCGTCAACGCCGGTGACGCTGACCATCCGCACGACGAAGCCGATCCAAGCTTTCGGCCCGGCCGGCGAATTCGCCAATGGCATTATGTATATGCGCATCGATGTGCTCAACAACAGCGGCCAGGCCTGGGTCGAATTCCAGTTCGAGCTGCAGGAGATCCTGAACCAGCCGAGCGTCTTCGGCGACGGACTTTCGTTCGACCAGCGCAACAAGACGCCCGACAATATCTGGTCCAGCAACTTCGCCGATTTCGATCGCGATTTCGAACCTTATGATCGCCTGCTGTTCAAGAACGGCAAGGTCGACCCGCTGAAAACCGCCAGGTTCGAATTCCTGATGACCGACTACACGCCGCGCTGGACCTTCTATCTGGTGCAGGATCCACGCATACCGACGGGTTAGAGCAAGCGGCCAGCCTTGCAAATTGCCGCCATGCGGACGAATGTGCCGCCATGACTGCCGCTTCCCCAAACAACAGACCCGACCTCGCCGACCTGCTGGCCTTTTACGCCAGCGCGGGCGTCGACGAGGCACTCGAAGATCAGCCGGTGAACCGGTTTGCCGAGGCGCCCAAACCGGCGGAGCGGGCGCCGACGGCAGCGCCTGTGGTCGACACCCTCGCTCCGCCTCGCTCGACGAGCGTGGCCCGCCCGGAGCCGGGCGACAGAACAAATGTGCCGCCCGTTGCGCGCCCACCGTCCACGACCGCTACGGTTCCCGACGAGGCGCAGGCGGCGCTGGCGCGCCAATTGGCAACGACGGCAACGACCCTGGACGAGCTTCGCCAGCACATGGCGTCCTTCGACGGCTGCAATCTCAAGGCCACCGCCAAGAACCTGGTGTTCGCCGACGGCAATCCGGAGGCCGCCGTGATGCTGGTTGGCGAAGCGCCCGGCCGCGACGAGGACATCGAGGGCCTGCCCTTTGTCGGCCGTTCCGGCCGGCTGCTCGACCGCATGCTGGCGGCGATCGGGCTCGACCGCACTTCGGTCTACATCGCCAATGTCATTCCCTGGCGGCCGCCGGGCAATCGCACGCCGACGCCGCACGAGACCGAGATCTGCCGGCCCTTCATTGAGCGACAGATCGAGTTGGTCAATCCGAAGGTGCTGATCAATCTCGGCGGCCCCTCGGCCAAGACCTTGCTCAACACCTCGGAAGGCATCTTGCGGCTGCGCGGCAACTGGCGCGTCCACACCACGGCATCCGGTATCGCCATCCCCGCCATGCCGACGCTGCATCCGGCCTATCTCCTGCGGACGCCCGCGCACAAGAAGCTGGCTTGGCGGGATTTTCTCGAAGTGAAGGCGAAGCTGCGGGCGCTCACCTAGCGATGACCTGGCAGGTAATTGAAATACGCCTCTCTCCGCCCTAGTCATTTGCTCATGACAACAGCCCAAAATTCCGCCGGCAGTCTTATTCGCGAATGGCGCACACGCCGCCGCATGAGCCAGCTCGACCTCGCCATGGAAGCCGAGATCTCGCAGCGGCATCTGAGCTTCGTCGAGAGCGGCCGTGCCACGCCGTCGCGCGACATGGTGCTGCATCTGGCCGAACAGCTGTCGATCCCGCTCCGGCAACGCAACCAGTTGCTGCTCGCCGCGGGCTTTGCGCCGAGCTTCAGCGAACGGTCGCTCTCCGACACGACGCTGGCACCGGCGATGGCGGCGGTCGAGATCGTGCTCAAGGGACACGAGCCCTTCCCGGCGCTGGCTGTCGACCGGCACTGGAACCTGATTTCGGCGAATGCCGCGATTGCTCCCTTCCTTGCCGATGTCGGCGAGGCTTCGCTGCTGGCGCCACCGGTCAACGTGCTTCGCCTCAGCCTGCATCCGGGCGGCATTGCGCCACGCATCGTCAACCTGCAGGAATGGCGCACGCACCTGCTGGAGCGGCTGAAGCATCAGAACGACGCCAGCGGCGATCCGGTGTTGGTCGACCTGGAGCGCGAGCTGCGAACCTATCCATCAGGGATGAAGGGCAGCCGACCAACACCCGTCGAGCCGAATGCCATCGTGCATCCGCTGAGGCTTGCCCATGGGGATCAGGTGCTGTCGTTCATCAGCACGATCACCGTGTTCGGCACGCCGCTCGACGTGACGTTGTCGGAACTGGCGATCGAATCCTTCTTCCCGGCGGATGAGCAGACAAGGGCTGTGCTGGTGCGGCTGGCGAAGGAGCGGAGCGAACGATCCTGATCAGCCTTGCGGCAGCGCAGCCTTGCGCGTCCGCGTCCTCTCCAGGCCAAGCTGGCGCTCGCGCCAGATGATGAAGATGCCGGCGGCAACGACGATCACGCCGCCGACCAGCGTGCTGAGCGAAGTCACGTCGCCGAAAACGAGATAGCCGACGACGACGCCGAGGATCATCGAGGTGTATTCGAACGGCGCCACCACCGACGCCTCGGCATGGCGATAGGCCGAGGTCATCAAGATCTGGCCGAGGCCGCCGCAGAAGCCGGCCATGATGAGTAGCGCGGCTTGCGCTGGCATCAGTGCTTGCCAGCCGAAAGGCAGCGTCAGCAGCGAGAGCACGCTCGCCGTCACCGAAAACCACAACACGATGGTCGCCGTCTTCTCCGTCTGCACGAGATTGCGCACCAACAGCATGGCGACAGCCGAGATCGCCGCGGCCACCAGCGCGGCCATGACGCCCAGGACCTCCTGGTCGTCGAGCGCTTCATCCGAATTAAGCAACGTCAGTTCCGGCCAGGAAATGATGAGCACGCCGATCAGACCGACCGCGACAGCGCTCCAGCGGTAGACGCGGATCGTCTCGCCAAGGAAAACGGAGGAGAACACCACGACCAGCAGTGGCTGCGCATAGTTCAGGGTGATCGCCTCCGGCAGCGGCAGCCTGGTGAGCGCGAAGAAGCCAAGCCCCATGGCGCCGACGCCGACGACGCCGCGCGCGACGTGGTTGAAGGGACGTTTGGTGACGAATGCCGTCGACAGCTGGCCCTTCAATGCCAGGAGGGCAATGATCGGAAAGATGGCGAAGAAGGAGCGGAAGAAGACGATCTGCCCGGCCGGCACGTCGCCGGCCGCCTTGATGCAGGTCTGCATGCCGACAAAAACCGCCACGGAGACGATCTTCAGGGCGATGCCCCTCAGCGTATCGTGGCCGCCCGTCGTTTCTGGTTGCGCCCCCGCTCCTGATGTCACGTTGGTGATGCGTCCCTGATCGCGGCCCAGATGCGCGCCGGTGTTGCCGGCATGTCGATATGCCGGATGCCGTAGGCGCGCCACAGCGCGTCCGTCACCGCATTGAGCGCCGCCGGCGTCGAGCCGATGGTGCCGGCTTCGCCCGCTCCCTTGATGCCGAGCGCATTGGTGGTCGAAGGCACATTGCGGGTCTCGAAATGGAAGAACGGAAAATTGTCGGCGCGCGGCATGGCGTAGTCCATGAAACTCGCCGTCAGGAGCTGTCCGTCTTCGCCATAGATGGTGTCCTCGGTCAGCGCCTGGCCAATGCCTTGCACGACGCCACCATGCACCTGACCGGCGAGCAGGATCGGATTCACGGTGACGCCGAAATCGTCGACGATGGTGTAGCGGACGATATCGGTGACGCCGGTGTCGGGATCGATCTCGACCTCGCAGATATGGGTACCGTTGGGATAGGTGCACTCGTCCTGGACGAACTCGCCGAACCCCTTGAGATCGTCCGGCGTCCTGGCGGCCTTGGCGATGGCGGAAAAATCGATCGTGCGATCGGTGCCGACTATGCGGGCAACGCCATCAGACAGTTCGATATCGCCGGCCGAAGCCTCCAGCTCGTCGGCGGCGATGCGCTTGATCTTGTTGGCCAGGTCCTCACCGGCGCGTGACGCGGAAACACCGCCGAGCGGAATGGAGCGTGAGCCGCCGGTGCCGCCGCCAGCCTTCAATTCGTCGGTGTCGCCCTGGCGGACGTGGATCTTGTCGATATCCAGATTGAGTTTTTCGGACAGGAACTGCGCATAGGCGGTGGCGTGCCCCTGGCCGTTGGTCTGGGTGCCGATCTTCAGCGTCACCGTGCCGTCGCCGTTGAGTTCAACGAAGGCTGGTTCGGAACCCGGGAAGGCGCAGGCCTCGATATAAGTCGCCATGCCGAGGCCGCGGATCTTTCCGGTGGCCTTCGACTGCGACAGCCGCTGCGGAAACGCCTTCCATTCGGACTGTTCAATGGCGCGGTCCATATGCCCTTCGAACTCGCCATTGTCGTAGAGGCGGCCGGTTTGGGTGCGGTAAGGAAACTGCTCGGGCCGAATGAAATTGCGGCGGCGGATCTCTTCGACGGGCAGGCCAAGATCGTGGGCGCAGGCGTCGACAAGCTTTTCCAGCAGGAACGCCGCTTCCGGCCGGCCAGCGCCGCGATAGGCATCGACGGGACAGGTGTTGGTGTAGAGGCCGGTGACCGATACATCGAGCGCCTGGATATCGTAGACGCCGGTCGACATGGTGACGCCGATATAGGGGATATAGGGACCGTATTGCGAGACATAGGCGCCCATATTGGCCAGCAGGTCCACCTTCATGCCAAGGAAGCGGCCGCCCTTGTCCAGCGCCATCTCGGCCTTGACGACATTGTCGCGGCCTTGCGCGTCGGTCAGGAAATGTTCGGTGCGGTCGCCAGCCCATTTCACCGGACGGCCAAGCCGCTTCGCCGCTTCGAGCACCAGCGGGTATTCACGGTAGACGAAGCTCTTCGGCCCGAAACCGCCACCGACATCCGGGGTGATGACGCGCAGTTGGTCCTTCTTGATCTTGAACAGGCTGGCCAGGATGTACTGCATGGAATGCACGCCCTGCGACCCCGTGGTCAGCACGAAGCGGTTCTCCTCAACGTTCCATTCGCCGATCGCCGAGCGCGGCTCCATGTAGTTGCAGACCAGCCGGTTGTTGACGAATTCGATGCGGGTGACATGGGCGGCCCTGGCGAAAGCCGCGTCGGTCTTCTTCTTGTCGCCCATGTGATAGCTGAAGGCCCGGTTGGAGCCGAGTTCCGGCCAGACCAGCGTCGTTCCTTCGGCAAGCGCCGTCGCCGTTCCGGACGCCGCATCTTCGCCGTCATAATCGACGTCGATCAGTTCGGCGGCATCCTGCGCCAAAGCGCGGCTGTCGGCGACGACGAAGGCAACGGCGTCGCCGACATAGTTGACGCGGTCACGGCACAGGATCGGAATGTCGCGGGTCGGCGCCCTGGTGCCGTCCGGCTGTTGCTGCATGACGCCGGACCTGAGATCGCCGAGATGGGCAAGGTCCTTGCCGGTCAGCACCAGATGCACACCGGGCGCTGCCTTGGCCGCCTCCGTCGAACCGATGGTGAAGCTGGCCTTGGCGACCGGCGAGCGCAGGACATAACCATGCAGGACGCCGGCAGGCTGGATGTCGTCGGTATAGCGGCCCTGCCCCTGGATGAAGGCAGCATCCTCGCGCCGCAGCACAGATGCGCCCATCCCGAATTTCGGCGTGACGACGGTCATGGATGCCTCGTGATGATGACTGGAGGAGGAACGCCTGAAATAGGCATTGCCTCAGTTTTGTCGAGGGGCCGTTTCGTGTAAAGAGCGCGGACTTCAAACTTCTTGGACCAGCGGAAACATCCGCCACCAACGCGATCGACAGGAAAACCCACGGAATGCGCACGGACACCGGCCAGGTCTTCAAGCTCGAGGACTACCGCCCCAACGACTACCTCATTCCGCAAACCGACCTGACCTTCCGCCTTTCGCCAGATGCAACGCGCGTCACCGCCGTGCTCACGGTCGAGCGCCGTGACGGCGTATCCGCGTCGGCTCCGTTGGTGCTCGACGGGGACGGGCTGACGCTCAAGCGCATCGAGATCGGCGGCAAGAAAGCGAAACCGGCCGATATTGTGGTGACATCGGACCAGCTGACCATCCTCAAGCCGCCGGCGGCGCGTCGCTTCCAGCTGGTCATCGAGACCGAGCTGGCGCCGGCGGGCAACGAAGCCCTGATGGGCCTTTATCGCTCGAACGATGTCTACTGCACGCAGTGCGAGGCCGAGGGCTTTCGCCGCATCACCTATTTCCTCGATCGGCCCGACATCCTGTCCGTTTACACGGTGCGGATCGAGGCCCTGCGCGAGGAGGCGCCGCTGCTTCTGTCCAACGGCAACCCGGTCGACAAGGGCGACCTCGGCGATGGCTGGCACTATGCCAGATGGCACGACCCCTTCCCCAAGCCGTCCTACCTGTTCGCGCTGGTGGCCGGCAACCTCGGCCGGCTCGCCGACAGTTTCGTTACCCTATCCGGCCGCACGGTCGAGCTCGGCATCTATGTCGAGCCCGGCAAGGAGACGCTGGCCGGCTATGCGATGGACGCCCTGAAGCGGTCGATGAAATGGGACGAGGAGGCGTTTGGCCGCGAATACGATCTTGACGTCTTCAACATCGTCGCCGTGTCCGACTTCAACATGGGTGCGATGGAGAACAAGGGCCTCAACATCTTCAACGACAAATATGTGCTGGCCGATCAGGAGACCGCGACGGATGCCGATTTCGCCAATATCGAGGCGATCATCGCGCATGAGTATTTCCACAATTGGACAGGCAACAGAATCACTTGCCGCGACTGGTTCCAGCTCTGCCTGAAGGAAGGCCTGACGGTTTTCCGCGACCATGAATTTTCCGCCGACCAGCGCTCGCGCGCGGTCAAGCGCATCGCCGAAGTGCGCACGCTGCGCGCCCACCAGTTTCCCGAAGACCAGGGCCCGCTGGCGCATCCGGTGCGGCCGCGCCGCTACCGCGAGATCAACAATTTCTATACGGCAACGGTCTACGAAAAGGGCTCCGAAGTGGTGCGCATGATCCGTACCATTCTCGGGCCCGATGCCTTTCGCGCCGGCATGGATCTCTATTTCGAACGGCACGACGGTGACGCGGCGACGATCGAGGATTTCATCAAGGTGTTCGAGGATGCGTCCGGCCGCGACCTGTCGCAGTTCGCGCTCTGGTACCATCAGGCCGGCACGCCCAACCTGACCATCAGTTCGACGCACAATCCGGCGTCGCAGGAATTCACACTCGAAATCGAGCAGTCGGTGCCGCCGACGCCCTCCGAAAGCCGCAAGCGGCTGATGCACATCCCGCTCGCCTTCGGCCTGATCGGCGCCGGTGGCAAGCCGGTCGACTATACCAGTGTCGAGGGCGCCATCGTCGAGGACGGCGTCATCCATGTCCGCAAGCGCCGCCACATGGTGCGGTTTTCGGGTGTTGCCGAACGCCCGGCGGTGTCGCTCAACCGCGGCTTTTCGGCACCGGTGACACTGTCCGTCGAGCAGAAGGCCGACGACCAGTTCTTCCTCGCCCGCCATGACAGCGACGCCTTCTCGCGCTGGCAGGCCTTCAACACGCTCTTGACCGATGCGCTGATCGCCGCCTTCCGCGAGATCCGCGGCGGCAAGCAGCCGGTTTTCGCGGCGCGGCTGACGGCACTCGCCGGCAGCATCGCCGGCGATGAAGCGCTGGAACCGGCCTACCGGGCGCTGGCGCTGGCGCTGCCCGGCGAAGCCGACATCGCCCGCGACATCGGCAGGAACATCGACCCCGACGCCATCTATGCTGCCCGCGAGGCGCTTGCCCTGGCGATCGCCACGGCCAACCGGGATATTTTTGCCGGCCCCTACGACCGCCTTGCCGACAAGGCCGCGTTCAGCCCGGACGCGGCGAGCGCCGGACGACGCGCCTTGCGCAACACCCTTCTGGACTATCTCTCGCTGCAGCCGGGCGGAGCGGCACTGGCCGTCAGGCATTTCCAGTCCGCGACCAACATGACCGACCGCGCGGCAGCACTTGCCGTGCTCGCCTATCGCCATCACGGTTCGCCCGAGGCCATCCAGGCGCTGGCGGCTTTCGAGACGACTTTTGGGGCCGACCCGCTGGTCATGGACAAATGGTTCCAGATCCAAGCCGGCGTGCCCGGGCCGCGGACCGTGGATGCGGTGCGCGCGCTGACCGGCCATCCGGCCTTCTCGATGGGCAATCCCAACCGGGTGCGCTCGCTGATCGGCACCTTCTGCAGCGCCAACCAGACCGGCTTCCACCGTGCCGACGGCGAGGGCTACCAGTTCTTCTCGCAGACCGTGCTCGAGGTCGAAAAGCGCAACCCGCAAGTGGCGGCAAGGCTGGCAACGGCGCTCAGATCGTGGCGTTCGCTCGAACCTGGCCGGCAAGCCAAGGCCCGGGAAGCGCTGCTTTCGATCGCCAATGCCGAGAACCTGTCGGCGGATCTGAGGGATATTGTCGAGCGCACACTGGCGTAAGCGTGCACTCTTGTCCGGGAACGGCCGTTTCAGCGTTATTTTAGTCGATTTTTAATCTTTTTTCGCTCGCCCACTGGACAAGGCGAATCACCTTTGATTCTTTACTGACGATTCGGATGTGCGGCGTTTGCCGGATCAAGCAGCTTAGGCAAAATCGGGGAGTGCCATTTATGGCGAAGGCGGACGCGTGGGGCGCGCCCGGAGGGAAGGCTTTTGCGCATCGCGAGACGCGAAGCGATGGCCTTGCCGGCAATGCGCGGCTCATCGCCGAGCCGGCCTACCGGCGGCTTCTGGCCGCCGAGCCGCTGCTGCGCCGATCGATACCGGCCCTCATCATCACCTTCCTGATCGTCATCGCCGCGCTGCGGATCCTGTCGCTGATGAACGAGCGCGACGATGTAGAGCGCAACGCCAAGGCTATCCTCACGCTGGCGGCGGGTCAGCTGGCGAGTTCGCTCGCCACCACTTCGGACACGGTGCCGGGCGCCGTCCAGGATCTGCTGGAGACCACCAGCCGCCAGGGCGCGATGGGCCGCAGCCATGTGCTCGTCATCACCGACAGCGCCTTCAAGATCGTCGCGGTAACGCCGCGCTCGGTGCCATGGCAAGGCCGTTTGCTCGACGGCCTCGTCGAGGGCGGGCAGCCCCTGTTCATGTTCGGCGATCGCGCCGGCGTCATGGAGGTCAACATCGGCGGACAGGACTGGTATGCGGCGGTCAGCCTGGCGAATGGGCGAAAGGGTGCCGCGGCGGCCCTGGTACCGCAGGACGCGGTTTTCGACGCCTGGCGCAAGACCGTCTCGCTGAACGTCACCCTGTTCGTGCTGACAGCCAGCGTGCTGATCATCATCCTCTACGCCTATTTCGGCCAGGCGGCACGGGCGCAGGCTGCCGATCGCATCTATCTCGAAGCCCATCAGCGCATCGACATGGCGCTGGTTCGCGGTCGCTGCGGCCTGTGGGACTGGGACATGGTGCGCGGCAAGATGTACTGGTCGCGCTCGATGTACGACATGCTGGGCTACAAGCCCTGCGACACGATGCTGTCCTTCGGCGAGGTCGACGAGATCATCCATCCAGAGGACGGCGACCTGTTCCAGCTCGCAAACAGGATCGTTGCCCGCGAGATCGACCATATCGACCAGGTGTTCCGCATGCGGCATGCCGATGGCCAATGGGTGTGGATGCGTGCCCGGGCCCAGGTCATCGATCCGGAAGCGCCGGAGATCCAGCTGATCGGCATCGCCGTCGACGTCACCGAACAGCGCCATCTGGCGCTGCGTTCCGAGGCGGCCGACCTTCGCCTCAGAACGGCGATCGAGAACATCAACGAATCCTTCGTGCTGTGGGATTCGGCCCAACGCCTGATCATGTGCAATTCCAAATACCAGCAAGACAACGGGCTTTCGGACCGCGACGTGATGCCGGGCACCGCGCGCGCGGTGCTGGAAGAACGGATGCTGGCCTTTGCTTCCGAACGGCGGCTTGCCCACACCAGCGGACTGCAGGGCGGCGCCACCTTCGAGCGGCAGCTGGCCGACGGCCGCTGGCTGCAGGTCAACGAACTGACGACCAGGGACGGCGGCATCGTCTCGGTCGGATCCGACATCACCCAGATCAAGTTGCACCAGGAGAAGCTGGTCGACAGCGAGCGCCGGCTGATGGCGACGATCCATGATCTGAGCCTCGCCCGCCGGGCAGAAGAGGAGCGGTCGCGCGAACTGGTCGACCTGAACCGCAAATACATGAAGGAAACCGAACGCGCCGAAGCGGCGAACCGGGCGAAGTCCGAATTCCTGGCCAACATGTCACACGAATTGCGCACGCCGCTGAACGCCATCATCGGCTTTTCCGAACTGATGGAACAGGGCCTGTTCGGTCCGTTGGGGTCGGAGCGCTACGAGGAATATGCCACCGACATCAACAGCAGCGGCAAATATCTGCTGGGCGTCATCAACGACATTCTCGACATGTCGAAGATCGAGGCTGGCCAGTTCTCGCTCGACCAGGAACAGATCGACCTCGGCCCGCTGATCAGCGAGACGGTTCGCGTCGTCTCGCTGCAGGCGGCGCAGAAGGCGATCACCGTGGAAACGCGCATCGCCGACGCGCTGACGCTGTTCGCCGATCGCCGTGCGATCAAGCAGATCGTCATCAATCTCTTGTCCAACGCGGTGAAATTCACCGGTCAGGGAGGCCACATATCGGTCAGGGCCCGCAACACCTCCGGCGCGTTGGTGCTGACCATCGAGGACAATGGCTGCGGCATCCCGAAAGACGCGCTCGGCAAGCTCGGCCGTCCCTTCGAACAGGTGCAGAACCAGTTCTCCAAGAGCCATGCGGGATCGGGCCTTGGCCTCGCCATCTCGCGCTCGCTGGCGGAGCTCCAGGGTGGCGCGCTGAAGATCCGTTCGACCGAAGGCGTCGGCACGATCGTGTCGGTGCGCATTCCGGTCAAGAAAGCCGCACCGGCGATCAAGGTCGCGGCTTAGCAACCACAGGCTCCGGCTGAGTCGCCGGAACCTGCGTCGACAACCTCACTGCATGTCTTCGCCGTCGTTGTCGTCACCACCCCATTGGTGATGACGACCAAATCGGCCGCCCTTCGGCAGTTCGCTCTTCTCGATCTTGCCGTCATTGTTCCTGTCGAGCATGGCGAAGACCTTCTTCTGGCGACTGGTGATGTCGTCTGATGTCAGCGTGCCATCGTCCCTGGTGTCGTAGCGGGCGATGATGCGCTTGGCCATCTGCTCAAAACGCGCCTTCTCCAGCGCGTCGGCGAGTTGGGCAACGGTCAGCTTGCCGCCATTGTCGGCGACGAGCTTCTTCAGCCGCGCGTTCATGGCGCCGGAAAACTGATCGAAGGTGATGGTGCCGTTGGAATCGCGGATTGCCTTGCTGAGGCGCATCATCGTGCCCTCGCGCATCTTTTCGCTGGCATTGTTTTCGGCGTAGGCCGTGGTGCCGACGGCGCCGGCCAAGGCGACGAAGGCAAGGGCAAGTTTGGTCGTCGTTCTCATGGTCTTCTCCTGTTGCATCGTCACCCCCGATGCGGCCGGACAACGGATTCACGATCGTCCGGCACGAAGCAAAAGGTCAAAATCCTTTCTGACCTTTTGCGACGTCTCCTTGAGGTGTGCTTCCAGCACACCGAAATCCGGCAGGTCGGTCACCGCCAGAAGCAGATCCGAAAGCCCCGGCGGGACATCGTCGCGCTCGAAGGCTCCGGTGAGGCACAGCCGCGTCATCTGGGTCAGCGCCAGATAGAGCGCATAGGCATCGCCAAGCTCCTGCCTGACGCCGGCATCGGCGAAGCCCGGCGCCAGGCGCGACAGGATCTCGGCCGTGCCGGTGGCACGTGCAATTGGCACGGCCGGGGCACGTGCAATTGGCACGGCCGGGGCACGTGCAATTGGCACGGCCGGGGCACGTGCAATTGGCACGGCCGGGGCACGCGGCCCGGCTTCGACATGCGCGGTGAGCACGGCCACCTGGGCGATGAATTCGAGATCGATCAGGCCGCCGGGGATCAGCTTGATGTCCCACAGGTCGCGCGGCGGCTTTTCCTTTGCGATCATGGCGCGCATATCCGAGGCCTCGGCCATCACTTTTGCCGCCTCGCGCGGCTGGCCAAGCACTGCCGCCACTTCCGCCTCAACCTCGCTGCACAGGCCGGCGTCGCCGGCAATGGCGCGGGCCCGCACCAGCGCCATGTGCTCCCACGTCCAGGCCTCCTGGCGCTGGTACTTCTTGAAGGCATCGACGTGGGTGGCGACCGGGCCCTTGTTGCCGGATGGCCGCAGGCGCAGGTCGAGTTCGTAGAGCACGCCTTCCGCCGTCGGTGCGGACACCGCCGCGATCAGCCGCTGCGTCATGCGGGTGTAGTAATGCGAAGGCGCCAGCGGCTTGTCGCCATCGGATTCCTCGGCATCCGGCGCGTGATCGTAAAGCAGGATCAGGTCGACGTCCGATCCGGCGGTCAGCTCCCGGCTGCCGAGCTTGCCCATGCCGAGCAGCGAAACCACGCCGCCGGCAATCGTGCCGTGGCGTGCCGCGAATTCGGCGGTCACCGCCTGCAACGCCGCCTCGATGGTGAGATCCGCCAGATCGGAAAAGGCGCGGCCCGCCCGAGCCGGATCGATCGAGCCGGCCAGCAGCCGGACGCCGATCAGGAACTTTTGCTCGGAGGCGAAGATGCGCAGCCGGTCGAGTACGTCCTCGTAAAGCCGATCACCCTCGACAAAGGCGGAAAGCCGCGCCGACAGATAGGCGCGGTCCGGCAGTTCGGTCAGCAGGGCCGGGTCGAGCAAACCATCGAAGACATGCGGCCGGCGCGTGATGATCGCCGCCAGCCGGGGTGCCGCCCCCATGATCGTCGCCAGGAGCTTCAGCAGGGCCGGATTGGACTGCAGCAAGGAAAACAACTGGATGCCGGCCGGCAGGCCGGCGAGAAACTCGTCGAAGCGCAGCAGGGCTTCATCTGCCCGGCGCGTCTGGCCGAAGGACCGCAGCAGCGCCGGCGTCAGTTCCGTCAGCCGCTCGCGTGCTTCCGCCGACTGGGTGACGCGATAGCGGCCGAAATGCCAGCCGCGGATGACGCGGCAGATGTCGCTCGGCCGCTGAAAGCCGAGGCCGTGCAATGTCTGCAACGTATCGGGATCGTCGACATCACCGGTGAAGACCAGATTGCCGATGCCCGTCGACAGTTCCGGCGCGGTTTCGAACAGTGCTGCGTAGTGGCGTTCGACCTGTTGCAGCGAGGCGCGGAACGCCTGGGAAAAGGCAGCCGCGTCGGCAAAGCCGAGCATGCGGGCGATACGCTCCAGCCCTTCATCGTCTTCCGGCAGCGTATGCGTCTGCTCGTCGGCAACCATCTGCACGGCATGTTCGACACGCCGCAGGAACCAGTATTGAAGGGCCAGCGCGTCGCGCGCGTCTGACGTGATCCATCTGCGCGCCGCAAGCTGGCCGAGCATCGGCACGGTCTCGCGTCCGCGCAGTTCCGGGAATCGGCCGCCGGCGATGAGCTGCTGGGTCTGGACGAAGAACTCGATCTCGCGGATGCCGCCACGCCCGAGCTTGACGTTGTGACCCTTCACGGCGATCTCGCCATGGCCTTTGTGGGCGTGGATCTGGCGCTTGATCGAATGGACGTCGGCAATCGCCGCGTAGTCCATGTATTTGCGCCAGATATAGGGCTGGAGCTCCTTGAGAAAGGCCGTACCCGCGGCGAGATCACCGGCCACCGGACGCGCCTTGATCATCGCGGCGCGCTCCCAGTTCTGGCCACGCGCCTCATAGTAGCGCAACGCGGCCTCGACCGGGATCGCCAGCGGTGTCGAACCGGGATCGGGGCGCAACCTCAGATCAGTGCGGAAGACATAACCGTGTTCGGTGCGGTCCTGCAGGATACGCACCAGGCGGCGCGTCAGGCGTGAAAACAGCTCTGTGGCATCAAGCGGATCGATGACGGCGGGCGCTTCCGGATCGAAAAAGACGACAAGATCGATGTCGGAGGAGAAATTCAGTTCGTACGCGCCAAGCTTGCCCATGCCGAGCAGGATCCAACCCGATTGCTTCGACGGATTGTCGAGATCCGGCAGCTTGAGCTTGCCCTGGCCATGCGCGTCGCGCAGCAGGAAGTCGACGGCAGCACGGGCGCAAGCGTCGGCGAGATCGCTCAACCGCCGTACCGTCAGCGCCGTTTCGGCTTCGCCGGCAAGATCGGCCAGCGCGATCAGGAAATGCGCCTCGGCCTTCCACTGGCGCAGGTCCATCATGAGGCCGGATTCCGAGACCGCCTCGGCTAAATGCGCCTGGTCGATGGCGTCGCCGATCGCTTTCAGCCGCGCCTCGACCGTCTGCTCGAACAGGCCATCCAGAATCTGCGGCCGGCGACGTGCCGTATGGCGCAGGAACGGCGACAGATCGAAGACGGCCGCCAGGAAATCCCGGCCCGGCCCCTTGCCGGCCAGGAATTTGGCCAGCCGCGCCAGCCCTTCTTCCCGCGCCGCGGAAGCGATCTCGGTCAGCTCTTGCTGCGCCCGGTTTTCGTCCAGCGGAGCAAGCCTGGCGACCGGCTTCAGCAGCCAATCCGTCTCCACCTCCTTCGCGGCCGCGCTCATCAGTGATCCTCCCGTAAGGGGAAACTCATGACCACGGATAATCCGGGATTGCCAGGCAAGAGATCAAGCCGGCCATTGTGGAATGTCATGACCGCCTTGGCGAGGCTCAAGCCAAGACCGGAACCCGGCTGCGAACGGCTCTTTTCCAGCCGCACGAAACGCTCCGTCGCGCGGGCACGGTCGCCATCGTCGGGAATGCCGTGGCCATTGTCGACGACCGACAGCCGCACGTCCGCACCGACGCGCTCGACAGCCACGCGCACGGCCGGCTGGGCGCAGGCGTCGGTCGAATATTTGATGGCGTTGTCGACGATGTTCGACAGTGCCTGGCCGATCAATTCGCGGTTGCCGTTGACGAAGGCCGCCTCCCGCACGTCTGTCTGCAGCGAGACGCCCGCCTCCTCCGCCACCGGTTCGTAGAGTTCAACGACATCGTGCACGGCTTCAGCAAGATCGACGCGGTTGGTGTTCTCGGAGGAGTAGCCTGCCTCCAGCCGGGAGATCATCAGGATGGCGTTGAAGGTTTTTATGAGCTGGTCGGACTCGGCAATGGTGCCTTCCAGCGCCTGGCGGTAATCCGTGGGCTTGTGCTTGCCCGAAAGCGTCGCTTCGGCCCGGTTGCGCAGCCGGGTCAACGGCGTCTTCAAATCATGCGCGATGTTGTCGGAAACCTGTTTCAGGCCTTCGTTGAGCGTGGCGATCCTGGCCAGCATGGCATTGAGATTTTCGGAGAGCCGGTCGAACTCGTCCCCGGCGCCGGTGACCGGCAACCGGCCGGACAGATCGCCGCCCATGATGCGGCGGCTTGCTTCCGACACGCTGTCGATGCGCTTCAGCGCGGCGCGGCCGACAAAGAACCAGATCAGCAGTCCTCCAAGCCCCATCATGCCGAGCGCCAGCATCAGGGCGCGGCGAATGACGGCGCGGAACCGCTCCGGCTCGCCGAGGTCACGGCCGACAAGCATGATCATCTGGTTCGGCAGCCGAAGCACCAACGCAATGGCGTTGTGGCCCTTTTCGCCTTGCGCCTGCGGTTCGTTCTGGTCGGATTGGGTGGTGCCCTGGTCCGCCGGCAGATTGCGTTGCCGCTCAAGCTCCCCCTCGCCAAAGCGCTGATAGGAGAACGGGTTGTTGGTCCAGCCTTCGGTTTCGAGGACGCCCGGCTCCAGGCTCTGCACATTGCCGGTCAGGATCTGGCCGTTGGCATCGGCGATCAGATAGAGGTTTGCACCGGGCTGGCGCGAGCGCGCCTCGACAACACGGACCAGCACCGGCAGGCCACCGCGCTGATAGGCGCGAGCAAGGCCGAGCACCTCGTCGTTGATGGTCTCCTGCGTCTGTGCGGTCAGCATGCGCGCCGACAGCGAGGTCATGTAGAAGACGAGCGCCACGGCGCAAAGCGCGAAGAGCAGGAGGTAGAGCGCCGAAAGCCGCGCTGCCGTCGTCTTCATGATGGCTGGCACGGAAAGAGCCATGCTGCTGCTAGCCGCTCTTCAGCATATAGCCAGCGCCGCGAACCGTGTGCAGGATGGACTTGTCGAAGCCCTTCTCGATCTTGCCGCGCAGCCGCGAAACATGGACGTCGATGACATTGGTCTGCGGATCGAAATGGTAGTCCCAGACATTTTCCAGCAGCATGGTGCGCGTCACCACCTGGCCGGCATGGCGCATCAGATACTCCAGCAGGCGGAATTCACGCGGCTGCAGCGTGATCTCGCGCGCCGCGCGGCGGACCGAATGCGACAGCCTGTCGAGTTCGAGATCGCCGACGCGGTAGACGGTTTCCGCTTCCTTGGCGCTGGCGCGCCGGTTCAGCACCTCGACCCGAGCCAAAAGTTCGGAGAAGGCATAAGGCTTGGTCAGATAATCGTCGCCACCGGCGCGCAGGCCGGTGACCCGGTCGTCGACCTCGCCGAGGGCCGACAGGATCAGCACCGGCGTCGTGTTGCCCCTGGACCTGAGACCAGCGATCACCGACAGGCCGTCGCGGCGCGGCATCATCCGGTCGATGACCATCACGTCGTAATCGCCGGCATCGGCGAGCGCGAAGCCGGTTTCGCCGTCACCGGCGACATGCGCGGTGTGGCCGGCCTCGGTGAAGGCTTTCTGCAAGTAATCCGCAGCCTCGCGGTCGTCTTCTATGACGAGAATCTTCATAGGACTGTTATACGCGATTTCGCTGGAAGGTTGAGTGGCAGACATCTGCATTGTGGCCTTTGCCAAAGCGCATCGCGGTCAAGATCATCCGAAAGCGTGCGCGATAAAGTCCTTGTCCCCGATGTCGTTGCGCCAAGACCGCTCAAACGCTGTTTGATGACATGCCTGCGTGTGCGGCAGCGGGCGATGGGAAGCCCGCTGCCGCCGGGGGAGAGCACGATGACTGACTAACGCGCGCTCCTCCTTGCTTTCCCGTGCGGCGGCTCGGGGGTGTTTGAAATCGCCGCACTGGAAAAGTCGAACCTGCCGCCGGAGCGTCCCGTCCGCCTGGAGAGGCAAGAACGCTCCGGAGCCGTACCTCAGCCCTTGGCGACGGGCAGCGCGACGAAACGATTGTTGTCGTCGCGGGTGATCTGCATCAGCACCGCCTTGCGTCCGGCCTTCACCGCTTCCGTCATCGCCTTGGTGACGTCGTCGGTGCCGTTCACTTCGGCCGAATTGACGGCGGTGATGACATCGCCCGGCTGGATGCCGCGGTCGGCGGCATCGCTGTCGGGATCGACATCGGTCACAACCAGCCCCTTGCCGTTTTCCGACTTGGTGACGGTCAGGCCGAGATCGGCCAGCGAGTCGGGCTTGGCCGGAGCGGCGGGCTGCTGCTGGTCGACTGATGCCTGCTTGTCGCTCGAGGGAAGTTTGCCGAGATCGACCTTGACCGCCTGGCTCTTGCCGTCGCGCCACACGGTGACGTCGACCGACTTGCCAGGCGAGTAGGCGCCGATCAGCCGGGCCAGTTCCTTCGGCGAAGCAACATCCTTGCCATCGACCTGAGTGATCACGTCACCAGCGGTAATGCCGGCCTTCTTTCCCGGACCATCGTCCTGGGCGCTCGAAACCAGAGCCCCATTCTGCGACTTCAGACCCAGCGATTCGGCGATGTCGGAGGTAACCGGCTGGATTTCGACACCGAGCCAGCCGCGCTGTACGGAACCGCTCTTCATCAGATCCTGCACCACCTGCTTGGCGGTCGAAGCGGGAATGTCGAAGGCGATGCCGACGCTGCCGCCGGAAGGCGAGAAGATCGCGGTGTTGATGCCGACGACCTGACCGTTGAGATTGAAGGTCGGGCCACCCGAATTGCCGCGATTGACCGAGGCGTCGATCTGGATGAAGTCGTCATAGGGGCCAGCGCCAATGTCGCGGCCACGGGCCGAGACGATGCCTGCCGTGACCGTGCCACCAAGGCCGAACGGATTGCCGACGGCCACCACCCAGTCGCCGACGCGGACCTTGGAGTCATCCGCGAAATCGACATAGGTGAACTTGCCGACGCCGTCGACCTTGAGCACGGCGAGATCGGTGCGCGGGTCGGTGCCAATCAGCTTGGCGTCGAGTTCCTTGCCGTCATTCATCACCACCGTGAAAGCCGAGCCTTCCTCGACGACGTGGTTGTTGGTGACGAGATAGCCGTCATCGGAGATGAAGAAGCCTGAACCCTGCGCCACCGGCCGCGGCTGGTCGTTGTTGTGGTCGCGGTGGCTGAAGCGGCGATTACCGCCGCCCTGGCCGTTCTGGTCACCAAAGCCACGGAATTCCTTGAAGAAGCGCCGCAGCTGCGGATTGTCGGGCAGGTTGTTCATGCCGTCCGGATCGTCGGACTGGTCGGAACCGTCGTCCGCCGCCGGGCTGATCTTGGCCTTGACCTTGACGCTGACGACGGCGGGAGAAACGCGCTCGACGACATCGGCGAAGCCCGGCACCTGCGGTGCCTCGACACGCACGGCATCGGCCAGAACAGGCCCTGTTCCTGTCGTCAGCGCGCCAACGCCGATCGCACCGGCAACTGCGATGGACGCGACGGCAGCCATGAGACGCTTGCGGGTGACGGAATATGAATTGGGGGCAATATTCATCGATCTCTTATCCTCTTTCAAATGGACGCGTTTAGTCGGCATCCTCGGGAAAAGAGAATTAGAGAGGCGCACATTACGGCGCCATTTCCGACACATGAAACTTTGGTAATGTTTGGGGTGACTGTCGCCGTCAGTCGCGGCGCAAAATGGCGTCCAACGATGCCTGTTCTTCGGCGGACAGGGATTTTGTTGCCAGGGTGCGGCGCGATCGCGCGGTCATCACAATGAAAATCCCGCCAACGAGCAGCAGGACGACAGGTGTGCCCCACAGCAAGGCGTTGCGCAGCTCGAAGCGCGGCTTCAACAGCACGAACTCGCCGTAACGCGACACGACATAATCCATCACCTGCTGATCGGTATCGCCGGCAACGAGGCGTTGGCGCACAAGGATGCGCAGGTCGCGGGCGAGATCGGCGTCGGATTCGTCGATCGACTGATTCTGGCAGACCATGCAGCGCAGGCCTTCCGACAGCGCCCGGGCCCTCGCCTCGAGCGCCGGATCGGCCAGCATCTCGTCGGGCTTCACGGCGTGTGCCGCGCCGGCGATGAGCAGCGCCAGCAGCAGTACGATCGAGGTCAGCGAAAGCCGTGCGCTCATGGCAGGCCCGCGGACTGCACGGCGCTCGCCTGCTTGCGCCGGCGCGACGGCGCGCCGACACGCAGGCGCCTGTCCATCAACGACATGGCCGCGCCCGCCATCATCATCAGGCCGCCGCCCCATATCAACGTCACCAGCGGCTTCCACCACAGACGCACCACGACCGATCCATCATTGCCCTCGTCGCCGAGCGAGATGTAGAGCTGGGAGAGGCCGATCGTCCTGATGCCGGACTCCGTCGTCGTCATCTGCCGCACCGGATAGAAACGCTTGGCGGAGTCGATTTCGCCAATAGCGCTGCCGCTGACGCCGATCAACTCGAAGCGGCCACGGTCCTCGCTGTAGTTCGGACCCTGGGCAGGATAGAGCCCGACGAAACGCAGCGTGTGGCCGGACAGTTCGACGGTCTCGCCGGCGTGCATCGACAGGATCTTTTCGGTGCCGAAGCAAAGCGTGCCGACGATGCCGAGCGTGGTCAGACCGAGGCCAAGGTGAGCGAAGGCAGTGCCGAAAACCGAGCGCGGCAAGCCGAGCAAGCGCCTGACCATGGTCCCGGCCGCAACGTTGCCGAAGCCTGACTTGACCGCGAGATCGGTGACCGCGCCAAGCATCAGCCAGACGGCGAGGCCAACCCCCAAGGCCGCGAACACCGAGGCGCCGTCGATGAACAAAGCGGTGACCAGCGTCGCCAGAAGGGCGGCGGCGAACGCCACCATGAGGCGCTGCGCAACGGCGAAGACATCGCCGCGCTTCCAGGCCAGCAGTGGCCCGAACGGAACCATCACCAGCAGCGGCACCATCAGCGGTCCGAACGTCAGGTTGAAGAATGGCGCGCCGACCGAAATCTTGTCGGCGGAAAAGGCTTCGACGGCAAGCGGATAGAGCGTGCCGACGAGCACGGTCGCGGTCGCGGTGGTCAGGAACAGATTGTTGAGAACGAGCGCGCCTTCGCGCGAAATCGGATGGAACAGGCCACCGGCCGTCAGCCGGGAAGCGCGCAGCGCAAACAGCGTCAGGGAGCCGCCGATGAACAGCGTCAGGATGCATAGGATGAAGACGCCGCGCGTCGGGTCGGTGGCGAAGGCGTGGACGGAGGTCAACACGCCGGAGCGCACCAGGAAGGTGCCGAGCAGCGACAGCGAAAAGGTCAGGATGGCGAGCAGCAGCGTCCAGATCTTCAGCGCCGAGCGCTTTTCCATGACGATGGCCGAATGCAGCAGTGCGGTGCCCGCCAGCCACGGCATGAAGGAGGCGTTTTCGACCGGGTCCCAGAACCAGAAACCGCCCCAGCCGAGCTCGTAATAGGCCCAGTACGATCCCATGGCGATGCCGCCGGTCAGGAACATCCAGGCGACCAGTGTCCACGGCCGCACCCAGCGCGCCCAGGACGCATCGATGCGCCCTTCGATGAGGGCCGCGACCGAAAAGGAAAAACAGATCGAGAAGCCGACATAGCCGAGATAGAGAAACGGCGGGTGAATGGCGAGGCCGAGGTCCTGCAGGATCGGGTTGAGATCACGGCCTTCGATCGGCGCCGGATTGAGCCGGATGAACGGATTGGACGTCGCCAGGATGAACAGGAAGAAGGCGGCGCCGATCGCGCCTTGCACGGCAAGCACATTGGCGCGCAGCGTTGCCGGCAGGTTCGACCCGAAAGCGGCGACAAGCGCACCGAAGAAGGTCAGGATCAGCACCCAGAGCAGCATCGAGCCTTCGTGATTGCCCCAGGTTCCGGTGATCTTGTAGATCAACGGTTGCAGCGAATGCGAGTTTTCCCACACACTCGCCACCGAGAAGTCGGAGCTTGCATAGGCGCTCGCAAGTGCTGCGAAGGACAGCGCGGTCAAGGCAAAGCCGGTCACCGCGACCGGGCCGCCGACCGCCATCAGGCGCTGGTTGTTCAGGCGCGCGCCAAACAGCGGCACGATTGTCTGCACCAGCGAAAGCGCAAACGCCAGGACCAGGGCAAAATGTCCGGTTTCAACCACGGTTGCGCCCCTTATTCACTCTTGCTCTCCTGCCAGACGCCCTTGGCCTTCAATCCGTCGGCCACCTCCTTGGGCATGTAGCGCTCATCATGCTTGGCCAGCACACTGTCGGCAACGAAGGTGCCGTCCGGGCCAAAGGTGCCTTCGGTGATGACGCCCTGCTCTTCGCGGAAAAGGTCCGGCAGGATGCCGGTATAGGTGACCTTGATCGATTTGTGCGTGTCGGTGACCGAAAAGGCGACTGTCGTCCCCTGCCCGCGCTGGATGGTGCCTTTTTCGACCAGTCCGCCCAGCCTGATGCGCTGGCCGGGCTGGACGCTGGCGGTGGTGAGGTCGGCCGGCATGTAGAAATAGGACGCCTTCTGGCCGAGCGCGTAAAAGGTCAGCCCGGTGGCGGCGCCCAGGAAGGCCAGACCGCCCGCGATCACCGACAGTCGTTTCTGCTTGCGCGTCATATCAAGGTCTACTCCGTCGCCGTCAGGCCAAGCGAGGCGGCAAAGGCGGTGAATTTCTTGGCTTCGTCACTGTCGGCTCCAAAGACGGCTATAGCGCGACCCAGCGCGTCCCGCGCCTGGTCGGCCTTGCCCAGCACGAGATAGGAACGAACGAGCCGCATCCATCCTTCCGGGTCGCGCGGATTTTGCCGCAATTTGTCGTCGAGGCCGGCGACCATGGTGTTGATCATGGCCTCCCTGTCCGTGGGAGACATCGAGGATGCGGCGTCGACATCGCCGGCACCGGGACCGTTGGTGGCGCTGCCGGAAGCGACTTCGGGGCTGCCGGATTTGGCCAGCGCCTGCTCGACCGCTCCGCGCCATGGCGAATCCGGCGGCAGCTTGCCCTGCATCGCCTGCCAGGCCGCGACCGCATCCTTGGCGCGGCCTTCCTGCGCCAGCGCCATGGCCAGGTAGAAGCTGGCTTTGGCATTGGCCGGATCGAGCTTCAAGGCCGCCTCGAAAGCATCCTGGGCATCGGCCGAGACAATGCCGCCTGCCGCATTGGCGATCGCCTCGCCAAGACCGGCCCGGCGGATCGCGCTGTCGCCATCGAGGCGAATGGCATTGCGATAGGCCGCTGCCGCATCGGAAAAGCGCTGCATGCGCAGATAGACGGGTGCGAGCACATCCCATCCCCTGCCGTCGGAAGGATTGGCGGCAAGATGGGCTTCGGCCCGCGCCACCAATTCGTCCACCGAACTGTCGGCCGGATTCCTGGCCAGCCGCTCACTGAGCGGCTGCGACGGCAGCTCGGGAGAGCCGAGCTGGCTGTAGAGACCCCAGCTGACAAGCGGTACCGCGAGCACGGCCGCGGTTGCCACCAGCCTTGCCGCGACCGACGCCTGTCTGACGGAGGCCTTGCCGGCCGCTGCCGCATTGTCGAGGCGAAGGATACGACGAGCGATCTCGGCGCGGGCCTCGGTCGCTTCCGCCGGCTGGATCAAGCCACGTGCGGCGTCGCGGTCGAGTTCGGACAACTGATCGCGATAGACTTCCAGATCGTGATCGCCAGCCGACGACGCACTCTTCGAGCTGGCGGCCAGCGGCAGCAGCACCGCCAGGCTTGCACCCAGCGTGAGAATTGCGGCTATAACCCAGAACAGCATGGTTCTTCCAATAACGGCAGAGCCCTGCCGTGCCAACACAAGTGTCCTGCGACGCTTTGACGGCAGGCGCGCCGCATGTCCTTGATCGACATCAACCGGCCGGATACCGGCCGAACCCGGTCGATTGTCAGGTCAGCGGCGTCCAGCTGCCGTCGCCGTTGCGGCAGGCGGTTCCGCGCGCCGTCACTCCGGCTCCGCCTGTAAACACCGTCTGCGTATATTGGCGGCAGTCCTGCGAGCCGACGCGGTAGGGCTGGCCCGGAACCACCTCGCCATAATGCGAAGCCTGCTCGCCCTTCCATGCCACCTTCTGGCCACTGGTCGTGTATTCGAGCGCCTTGTATTCCGCCTCGAGCGCACTGCGCTTCTCGGTCTCGCTCAGGCCGTTGCCGATCGAGCCGCCGACCAAGCCGCCGTCCATCGCCGAGATGATCGTCGTCGTGACCTTGCCGCTCGAAGGAGGCGTCGAGGCCGGTGTCGGGGCGACGGTGGGACCCTTGCTGCTCAAGGTGGTGCAGCCGGAGACGGCCAGCAATGCGGAAACAAGTGCGACGCGAATCTTCATGCCAACAACCGGTTTTCTTGAGTTGGAGCCTGCCATGGATGAGCCGGGGGCCGCGTCATCGGAGAAGTGGGTGTGGCCATAGTATTGATATTTGTCGGAAATTTGGCCGCAGCCGGCCGATCCATGACCAATCGACATGCCGCCATAACATGCCCCGTCCATCGATGTCGATTGGCCCCCGGAAAGCATCATTGAAGGCTCCGCAATCGCACCACCGCCTTCAATCCGCCCATGCCGGACCGTTCGAGTGCCAGGACGCCTCCATACTCGTTGACGAGGTCGGCGACAATGGCCAGCCCCAGACCTGTTCCGGGCTTCGTCTCGTCCAGCCGCCGCCCGCGCTTCATCGCCTCGCGCGCCTTGTCCTCAGGAATGCCCGGGCCGTCATCCTCGATGCTGATCTCAAACAGGCTGGACGTGTCGTCCTTGCCGGTCAAAGGCACGACCGACACCAGCACCGCGCTCCTGGCCCATTTCATCGCGTTTTCGAGCAGATTGCCCAGCAACTCCTCGAGATCTTCGCGCTCGCCGGCGAAGACGACCTCGGTGGCCGGCAGGGTCAGCGACAGGTTGGTCTGCGGGTTGAGCTTCTGCAAAACCCGCACCATGCGTTGCACCAGCGGCGTCACCGGCGTGCGGTAGACGACGCTGTCGCGTTGCGCCGCGACACGGGCGCGCTGCAGATAGTGCTCGACCTGCTTCTGCATGGAAGCGGCCTGTTCGGCAATCAGCTGCCCTTTGGCGCCGCCAAGCGCCCGGCCCTCGTTGAGCAGCACCGCCAGCGGCGTCTTCAGCGAATGGGCGAGATTGCCGACCTGGGTTCGCGACCGCTCGACGATGCGCCGGTTGTTTTCGATCAACGCATTGGTTTCGTTGGCAAGCGGTTCGATCTCGGCCGGGAACCGACCATCGAGCCTGTGCGCGGTGCCCTCGCGCACCATGGCAAGTGCGTTCCTGACCCGGCGCAGCGGCTGCAGGCCGAGCAGGATGGCGATCGCGTTGATGGCGATCATGCCGACGCCGAACAGGCTGAGATAAGTCACCAGCCGGCGCTGGAAGGTCGAGATTTCCTGTTCGAGTTCGCTCTGGTTGCCCATGACGCGGAAGCGCGCGGCGCGGTTCTTGGAGTCGAGAACGAATTCGCTCTCGAACACTTCGAGCTGCTCGCCGTCAATGCCTACGGTCGGATAGCTGCGCTGGAAGCTGGAGTTGAAAGGCACATCGGCAACGCTCGGCGACGGGATCGTCTTGGTCATCGACGACGAATGAAGATCTCCGTGCACGTCTTCCGAGGCGGGCTCAACCGACCAATACCAGCCCGAATTCGGCTCCGAGAACCGGAGGTCGCCGAGATCGGGAGCACCCGTGAGCGCACCGCTGTCGGAAATGCCGATGGAGCCGATCAGGTTGAACAGATGCGCCGAAAGCAGGCTGTCGAAGCCGCGCTCGCTGGCCTGGCGGTAGAGCGTGGTGATCAGTGTGAAGATGATGACAAGGGTCACGATCGCCCACACCGTGGAAAAGGCGATCACGCGGAACGTCAGCGAACGCGGCCACAAACGCAGCGACAGCGGCGTCCTTGCGGTTTGTTTGAGCGGTTCCGAGTTACGCCTCCGGCTCGCGCATGCGGTAGCCCATGCCGCGCACGGTTTCGATCATGTCGATGCCCATTTTCTTGCGCAGCCGCCCGACAAAGACCTCGATGGTGTTGGAATCGCGGTCGAAATCCTGATCGTAGAGATGTTCGACCAGTTCGGTCCGCGAGACGACCTCGCCCATATGGTGCATCAGATAGGCCAGCAGGCGGAATTCGTGCGAGGTCAGCTTGAGCGGCACGCCGTCGACATCGGCCTTCGAGGCCTTGGTGTCGAGGCGCAGCGGCCCGCAGGTCAGCTCGGACGAGGCATGGCCGGCGGCACGCCGGATCAGGGCCCTGAGCCTCGCCAGCACCTCCTCGATGTGGAACGGCTTGGTGACATAGTCGTCGGCGCCGGCGTCGATGCCGGAGACCTTGTCGCTCCAGCGGTCGCGCGCCGTCAGGATCAGCACCGGCATCTTGCGGCCGCCGCGACGCCAGCGCTCGACGACGCTGATACCGTCCATCTGCGGCAGGCCGATGTCGAGCACGACGGCGTCGTAGGGTTCGGTGTCGCCGAGGAAATGGCCCTCCTCGCCATCGAAGGCGCGGTCGACGACATAGCCGGCGTCGACCAGCGCGTCCGATATCTGCCGGTTGAGATCCTTGTCATCCTCGACGACGAGTACGCGCATGCGGAGATCGATACCTGTTGAAGAGCTGGGGCAGATATAGGCCGATTCCGGCGGCCTGGGAAACGAAGGCCTTTAAGATGAAAGATTGGGTCAGTTCTGCGGAACGATGATTTCGGAACGGCGCGGACGCTGCCCATCCTTGCCCGGCACGAGCACGACGATGACGCAAACCGGCTGGCCTCCGCGCGTCGATTGCGAGGCCTTGGCCAGCGTTCCGCCATTCTGCTCGGCCACCTGCTGGCCGATGGCGTAGCAATCGGACGCCACCAATACGACCGGGCGGGCCTGGTCCGGGGCAATGACCGGTGTCGCCATCGCCTGCGACGCAAACAGGCCGGCAGCACAGAGCGCCAGTGTCGCGGTTCGGAAGTGGGAGCGAAGCGTTTTCATGCTCGGCGTTGTAACGCATCGGTGCTGAACGTGAAATGAACAGTGAACGCCGCCAAGACCATGTCCGCTACCCCTGTAACGCGAGACAACCGATCGGATTTCGCCGCCCACACGGCGAAATCCCGGAAGCATCAGTCTAGACCCCGTTTGGACCATATTGAAAGCGCATCAGTCATTTTCCTGCGTTATGGCGCGAAACCGCAGCAAGCCGTGATGCACGAGCAGGTCCTCGTCATAGCGAGCCTCGGCGAATTCCAGCACGAGGCGTGTCTGTCCACGCGGGCCGATGATCAGCACCGAGTCGGCGAGGCGCGCCTTGATGCTGTCCATGATGGCACGCGTTTCGGCCTCGTCATGGGTCTTCGACCAGACATGCAGCGTGACCAGCTGATCGGCATCGTTCTGGACCCCGGTGTCCCAGTCGAAGGCGCTGGTCTGGCCGCAGGTTACGTGGGGAAAGGCGGCATTGTCGGCCGCATGTTCGAGCAGCCCAGCGCCGCCCAGCAGCGCCGACAGCGATGCATCGCTTCTCAATCGCAGGAACAATGCCTGCAGCAAGTCGCCGGATGCGGTCATATGTCGTTCCCTCGCCTGCCACGCCTCGAACAGCATCTTGCGCACTATAATTCGCTCGCAGCGTATCCGCACGAAGCTGCGCAACGCAAGCGCCGGCGCCAAGGTGATGACGCACGGCGATCTGAGAGAGGACGGGCTGGCCAGATGCCTGGCAAGCCGAGTGTGAACGTGGACTTTCGATTCCCGCTCACCTAACCTTGCCTCCGTATGGACGGGGTTCCTTGCCCGCTTTTGCTCCACGCGGCGCCAAGCAGCGGGGCGTTTTCCTTGATTTCCGGAGTAATGATGCTCGATCCAGAAAAGGCCAGGGCCGCGTCGCGTTTGTTGGTAAGCCATTGGGACAACGGCACTCGTCTCGACGCCATACCCCAAGAATTGCGGCCACAAACGCGGACCGAAGGTTACGCCATCCAGTCGCATGTGATGGATCGTTCGGTGGCTCCGCTCTTCGGCTGGAAGATTGCCGCAACCAGTCTGGCCGGACAAAGGCACATCAATGTCGACGGCCCGATGGCCGGGCGTCTCCTCGCCGAAAAAGCGGTCGAGGTTGGCGGGGCCGTTTCGCTGGCGACGAGCAAGATGCGTGTGGCCGAGATCGAATTCGCTTTCCGCTTCGGCCGCCGATTGCCGCCTCGCCCGGAACCCTATGCAATCGGTGACGTGATGGATGCCGTAGAGACCTTGCACCCCGCGATCGAAATACCGGACTCGCGATATGACGATTTCTGCGCGGTAGGCGCGCCGCAGCTCATAGCCGACAATGCCTGCGCCAACCTGTATGTCATCGGTGAGGCCGCAAAAGATGATTGGCGCGACGTGGACCTCGCCAAGCACCCGGTTGTCGCCTTTGTTTCTGGAAAGTCGCAGCATGACGGAACCGGGGCAGCCGTGTTGGGCGATCCGCGCATTGCGCTCGCCTGGATCGTCAACGAACTGTCGGGCCTCGGCATAGCAGTCCAGCCGGGACAGGTGGTGATAACCGGCACCTGCGTAACGCCGATAAGTGTCGAGGCAGGTGACGAAGTCACCGGCGATCTGGGCAGGTTTGGCCGCGTCTCGGTCAGGTTTGTCTAGAGCGGCCCACCGTTTCCCGGAAACGGCGAACCGCTCTATCTCTTTGTTTTGACACAATTCCCGACGGAAAACCGTTTCACACTTTTCCTGGAATTGCTCTAATTCGCCTGGCGCAGCCTGACCACGAAACTGCGCAGCGCCAGCACCAGCACCGTGATGATGATCAGGATCACCGAGAGCGCCGCAATCGCCGGGTCGATGTTGTCGCGCAGGCCCATCCACATCAGCCTGGGCAGCGTGATGGCGTTGACGCTTGTAATGAACAGCGTGACGCCGATTTCTTCCCAGGACAGGACAAAGGAGAGAAGTGCCGCGGTGATGATGCCGAACTTGATATTGGGCATGATGATCCGGGTGGCGCGCTCCCAGACAGTTGCGCCCAGACCGCGCGCGGCAAGGTCGATGCGCCGGTCGAGCTGGCTGAGCGAGACCAGCATCAGCACGGTGGCGAAGGGCACCGTCATCACCGAATGCGCCATGGCAACGCCAAGCCAGGTGTCATAGCCGAAGAACGAGCTGAAACCCGAGATCGAGGTCAAAAGGAAGTAGAGCGTGATGGCCGAAACCACCGGCGGCACCACCATCGGCAGCAGAACGAAGCCGACGAGTGCCGCGGTGAAGCGCGGCTGGAACATCCACACACCGAGGCTGAAGCACAGCGCCAGCACGGTGGAAAAGGCGCTGCTGACGATGCCGATGCGGATCGAGAGCAGGATCGAATCGATCCAGCGCGGATCCTCGATCAGCGCCCGGTAATGGCGCAGCGACAGTTCGCCGGATGGCATCGCCAGCATGCGGCTCGGTGTCAGCGACACCGGGATCACGGCGAGCAGCGGCATCAGCAGGAACAGCGCCACGAAGGCGGCGATGATCAGCGAGACGGGACCAGGGCGGTAGGTCGGCATCAGATCAACTGCTTCGGTCTGACATAACGGAACAAGAGCGCCATCAGCGCGCCGACGAACAGCACCAGCACGACGCTGATCGCCGCGCCCAGCCCCCAGTCCGGGCTCTGGAATATCCTGAGATAGATCAGCTCGGCGACCATGACGCTGCGGCCGCCGCCGAGGATCGCCGGCGTCACGAAGAAGCCCAGCGAAAACACGAAGACGATGAGCGCCGCGCCGATGATGCCGGAGCTGGTCATCGGCACGAAGACCGACCAGAAGGTGCGCATGCGGGTGGAGCCGAGCCCGCGCGCGGCCAGCAGCACGCGGTCGTCGAGGCTGCGCATGGCGGACGCCAGCGGAAAGACGGCGAAGGGAATGAGGAAATGCGTCATGCCGACGATGACGCCGAACTCGTTACGCACCAGCGCCAGCGGTTCGGAAATGAAACCGATCGCCTGCAGCCAGGTGTTGATCAGACCGCGATTGGACAGCAGCGCCACCCAGCCGAAGGCACGGGTCAGCACCGAGATCCAGAAGGGAACGAGAATGCAGAACTCGGCAACCATGCGCTGTGCCGGGGTTCCACGCACCCAGACGACGGTGATGGCATAGGCAGCGGCCACCGAAACCACGGTGACCACCGCCGCGATGCGCAGTGTCCGGATGAACACCGACTGCACCAGATCGTCGGTGAGCAGCGCATCATACTGGCCGAGCCCCGGCGTCGGCAGCGTAAAACTCCACTTGACGACGCCGAGGAACGGCCAGGCATAGGCCAGGGCAAGAAACAGGAGCAGCGGCGCCATCAACAGCGCCGCGCCCATCCTGTCGGAGAGATATGCTCTCATGTCGACCCGGTCATCCGGCCTTGATCAGGCGGAGATGATCTTGGTGTATTCGTCGAGCGCTGGCCCGTAGTTCTTGGCGTACCAGTCCATATCGAGCGCGATCTGCTTTTTCATGTTCTCGGGGTCGACCGGATTGATGCGCTTCTTGTCGGCGGGGATCAGCGCGTCGGCGGCCGGGTTTGCAGGGCCCTGGCCGAGCTTGTCGAACATGACCAGCTGCTTTTGCGGGTCCTGGGCGCTGGCGATGAACTTCATCGCCGCGTCCTTGCCGCCGGGATTGCCCTTGAGCACGGCGAGCGCACCGGGCGAGATCAGGCCCTGGTCCCAGATGAACTTGATCTTGCCGCCGGAATCCTGCTCGATCAGCGAGGCACGGGTCGACCAGACGATGGCCATCGAGGCCTCGCCATTGAGCAGCACGCTCTGGCTTTCGGCACCGCCGCCCCAATAGGCGACGACGTTCTCCTTGAAGGCGGCGATCTTGTCATGCGCGCGCTTCAGATCGAGCGGGTAGAGCGAGGCGGGCGCGATGCCGTCGGCCAGCAGCGCGGCCTCCCAGCTCGACACGCCCCATTTGTAGAGCGAGCGCTTGCCGGGGAATTTCTTCACATCGAAGAAATCGGCCATGCCGGTCGGCGCATCCTTGCCGTATTTTTCGGAATCGTAGGCGATGACATAGGAGAAGAAATAGGTCGAAGCGGCATATTCCCAGCCAAAGCCTTCGCGCATCTTCTTCTTGTCGACGACCGCATAGTCGATCGGCTCGAGTGCGCCCTGCGCGCCGAGCGTGATGGCCGAGAACGGGTCGACGTCGACGAGGTCCCAGGTCGGCGCGCCGCTCTTGAACTGCGCGGCGATGGCGCCTTCGGTCGGGCCCGAGCCGTCCATCTTGACGGTGATGCCGGTTTCCTTGGTGAATGCCTGGCCATAGGCGGCATCATAGGCGGTGATGGCGTCGCCGCCCCAGTTCACCAGCACCAGTTCCTTCGCCGCTGCAAAGGCTCCGGTCGAGCGCAGCAGCATCGGCGTGCCGGCCAGCACCATTGCTGCCAGCTGCGTGAATTGCCGGCGCGAGATCTCGCCGCGACCTGCCCTGGCGGACAGGCTCTCGATGGCTTGTTTCTTGGTCTCATTTGTCATGGCAGTTCCCCTTTTTTGTCGTTGAGAGTACCGGAAAGCGGTGGCGCGAAGTCTCGCCACACCGTTCGTCATTGTCCTCCATCCGGAAGGAGGAAACCCTTTTCCGCCGGCCAGGTGAGCCAGACGGAGTTTCCCTTGCTCAGCGCGGCGGCAGCTATCTCGTTCGGCACCGAGACCGTGACCTTCGCGCCTTGCCGCGTCGTCAGGTCAAGCCGCGTTGCCGCGCCGAGATAGGTGGAGTTGGTCGCGGTCGCGGCGATGCCGTTCTCGCCGGCTACTGCCTCGCCTGATATCGACATGTATTCAGGCCGGATCGCCAGGATCGCATCGCCGCGCACCGCCTCAGCCCTGCAGCGCATGGAGACCGCTCGGTCTTCGCAGAGGCCGGTCGAGCCATTGTCGGCCGGGCGCACCCCCTTCAGCGGCAGCATGTTGATCTCGCCAAGGAACTCGGCGACGAAGCGGTTGTCCGGCCGGTCATAGACCTCGTCGGGCGCTCCGACCTGCAGCAGTTTGCCATGATTGAAGATGGCGACGCGCGACGACAGCGCCAGTGCCTCGCTCTGGTCGTGGGTAACGAAGACGAAGGTGGTGCCGGTCTCCTGGTGCAGCCGCTTCATCTCGGCCTGCATCTGACCGCGCAGGCCCTTGTCGAGTGCGGAAAACGGCTCGTCGAGCAAAAGCACGCCCGGCTCGAACACCAGCGCACGGGCGAGCGCGACGCGCTGCTGCTGACCGCCTGAAAGTTGCGCCGGCAGTTTTTTCTCGTGGCCCTTGAGGCCGACGCGTTCGATCATCTCGCCGACAAGGCGCTTGATGTCGGCCGCCGATTTCTTGCGCACCTTGAGTGGGAAGGCGATGTTGGCTTCGACGGTCATATGCGGAAACAGCGCGTAGCCCTGGAAAACCATGCCGGCTGCGCGCTGTTCGGCCGGTCGTTCGGTGATGTCGACGCCATCGCTGAAAAGCCGGCCCTCGGTCGGTTGCACGAAGCCAGCAAGGATCATCAGGAAGGTGGTCTTGCCCGAACCGGACGGCCCGAGCAGGGTCAGGAACTCGCCGCGGCCGATATCGAGCGTCAGATTGTCCAGCGCACGGAACGAGCCGAAGCTCTTGCCGATCCCGATTGCCTTGATCTCTGCGGCCCGGCCGGGTTGCTGCATCCTGTCTGTTTCCTCAACTCCAAGAGAAATCGTAGGCAGCGCGCGGCCTCACCGCAACCGAATAGTTTTCGCCGGATCGGCAAATTCCATTCATCTGTCCAATCTGTGGCGCCCGTGGTCGGCCATGCCCTTGGCATTGCTCTCCGCGAGCTTCGATCGCAGCCATCCGGCAAATGCGTCAAGCACCGGGTGCGTCGCCTTGGCGTGTTCGGAAACGAGGAAGTAGGAGCGCGGCGATTTGATCGCAATGTCGAAGGGACGCACGAGCCTGCCCTCGGCCAGGGCCTTGCCGCTGGTCAGTTCGTCGCCCATGGCCATGCCCTGGCCCGCTATTGCGGCCGAGAAGACAAGATTCATGTCGGAAAAAAAGATACCGCCTTCCGGGTCGGGGTTCTCGACCCTGGACAGCGCCAGCCAGCGCGCCCAATCCTCGGTGTCACCGAGATGCAGGAGATTGGCGCGCAACACATCGGCGGGCTTGGAGAACCCGCCGACCTTGTTGAGGAGCGTCGGGCTACAGAGCGGCGTAAAGGAAATCTCGCACAACAGTTCGGCGGCCCGGTTCGGCCAATTGCCAACGCCGAAGGCGATGAAGGCGTCGGCGTCGGCGTTGCTGACATCATCCAGCCGTCGCGGCGTCAGGATGCGAAGCGCCACATCGGGGTACATCTGCCTGAACTCGCCGATATGGGTACACAGGAACAGCGAGGCAAAGCCCGGCGTGCAGCTGACGCTGAACGAGCCGCCAACGCCGGTGCCGGCATGGCGGGTGACCGCATCGCCCAGCACGGTCAGCGCCTTGCGCACGTCGCTGGCGTAACGCTGGCCGCGCGGCGTCAGGGCCACGCCCTTGCCGATGCGCTCGAGCAGATCGAAGCCAAGGTCGCGTTCAAGCAGGCGAAGCTGATGGCTCACGGCGCTGCGGGTCAGATGCAATTCGTCGGCGGCGCGCCAGACGCTGCCGTGGCGGGCAAAGCTGTCGAGCGCGCGCAGCGCCTGGGTGGATGGTATGCGCAAGAGGCCTCAGGTGAACCGAATTTGCATGAGCCGGGAAAACATATCACTTTTTGGCGAACCGCTTCACTGCTTTCTTCTCATCCCATGGAGAAACCGCTGGCCACCTCGGCGCAAGCAACCGCCCTTGCCTGTCTCGACGACATCCAGCCGTTGCTGTCGGCGTGGACGCGCACTATCTTCGACTTCGGTGAAACCGCGTGGCGGGAATATCAGTCGGCTGCCTGGTATGTGGAGCGGCTGAAGCGCGAAGGCTTCTCCGTCGAGGAAGGATCCGGCGGCATGCCGACGGCCTTCTGCGCCCACTGGACCAATGGCCCCGGCCCGACCATCGGCATGTACGCCGAATATGACGCGGTACCAGGCAATTGCCAGGATGCCGCGACGGTCAAGCGTCCGCGCCCAGGCCTCTCGGAACATGCTGGTGGTCATACCGACCCGCATTCCGGGTTGGGCATTTCAAGCCTCGGCGGGCTGCTGGCGACCAAGGCGGCGATGCAGCGCCACGGCATTTCAGGCACGCTGCGCTTCACCGGCGAGCCAGCCGAGAAGGTTCGCGGGTCAAAGCCGATCCATGCCGCCAAGGGCTATTATGACGGTCTCGCCGGCATGATCTCGTTCCACCCGTTCTACATGCTGCCGCTCTGCAACACCGCGCGCTGGGACACGCATTGCGGGGCAGCTTACGCAATGATCTACCGCTTCATCTGCGACCAACCGGAGCGCTGGGCACGAGCGGCGGGCGGCGCAGCGCCCATTCCGCAGGCGCATTCGGCGGTGCGCGCGCCGGGCGCCAACGACGCGCTCATGATGATGTACATGGCGTCCAAGGCACTGCGCGATTCCATGCTGCCGCACCAGGGCGGCTGGTCGATCAGCGAGGCGATCCTGACAGCCGGCCAGGCGACCGCCGACAACCTGCCGGCGGGGCTGGCCGAGATCCAGTACATGATCCGCGTGCCGACGCTGGCGATGGCCGAGCAGATCACCGCCGTGCTCGACCGCAACGCCGAGGCCGCTGCCAGCATGAGCGGCTGCCGCCACGAGCGGCATTGGGTGTCGAAGTCGCGGCCGGGGCTGGCCAATCACGCCATGGCCGAAGTCGCCTATGAAGCGCTGTCGACCGTCGGGCCGCCGCTCTGGGACGAGGACGCCAAGGCGGTTGCGCGCGACATGCAGGTCAATGCCGGGCGCATGGCGAGTGACGAGCCGTTCATCGAAGAACTGGAGCGCCTGATCGAGCCACAGGCGGCGGAAGCGATCCTGCGCCGCGATCTGCCGCCCTCGCAGGTGAATTCGACCTCCGACGACTACACCGATATGAGCTGGCATACGCCGACTGCGCGCTTCTACATCGCCCGCCCGGCGCTGCGCTCGGAAACCGGCTACCCCTATCCGTCATGGGTAATGAATGCGCTGGGCGGCATTCCCGCCACCATCGATCCGATGGTCATCTGCGCGGCGAAGACCATCGCGCTCGCCGCCCTTCGCCTGCTGGAAGACCAGACCGCCCGCGAGGCGGCGATGAATGAATTCGTTGCCCGCACCGGCGGCGGCGTCGGCGGCTCGAACTGGATCGCGCCGCTCTGCGACTACGAACCGCCGATTGGATTTCGCTGGCCGGAATATGTCACCACCCCGCGCGGACCGGACTGGTGGATACCGAACAATCCCAAAGCCACATGATCAACCAAGTTGCCTCACGAGGAGAACCCCATGACCGTTCATGACCGCATCGTCGCCGAGCCGTTTTCGCTGCAGCGCCGCAACCCGGCCGGCGGCACCAAGCCGCTGACCGCCTGGGGTTTTGCCAACGAGACCGATGTCCTGACCGACGTGTTGCTCGGCTCGCCCAATTTCCTGCGCCATCTGTCGACCAGCTCGCTGTCGCGCAAGCATCTGCGCGAAGCGCCTTGCAACGTCCAGATCGCGCAGGCGCAGCACAAGGACCTTGTCGCCGCCTACGAGCATTTCGGCGTCAACATCCACTGGCACGAGCCGACACCGGAACTGCCGATGCAGGTCTATTCCCGCGATTCCAGTGTCATGACGCCTTACGGCGCGGTCATCACCGCGATGGCCAACTGGTGGCGGCGCGGCGAGAATTATGCCGCCATCCGCACCTACGAAAAACTCGGCATCCCGATCTACGACATGGTCACGGCAGGCACGTTCGAGGGCGGCGACTTCAATGTCATCGAGGACGGCGTCGTGTTGATCGGCTGCGGCGGCGCCCGCACGCAGGAAGAAGGCGCCCGCCAAGTGCAGGCGTGGTTCGACAAGGAGGGCTGGGAAACCCGCATCGCCTTCATCGACGAGTACTATGTCCATATCGACCTGATGGTGGTGCCCATCGCCGAAAAACTGACCGCCGTCTGCCTCGCCTGCACCGAGCCGGGCATCGTCGACTGGCTGAAGGGCAAGGGCCACGAGATCATCGACGTGCCGTTCCAGGATACGATGGCGCTCGGCTGCAACTTCATGTCGTTGGGCAAGGACCGGGTGATCGCGCCCACCTCCAGCCAGACACTGATCGGCCAGCTCAAGGCGCGCGGCTTCGAGGTCGCGGCGGTCGACATGAGCGAGATCTCCAAGACCGGCGGCGGCATCCACTGCATGGCCCAGGCGTTGAAGCGCGAGCCGGCCTGAGAGGCAGCGGTTGGCGGGGCACCAACTATCCCACCTTGACCGACAAAATCGGCGCGCGGCTTTACGCTGCGCCCGTCATCTCAGCGTATCGTCTGAGCCCCATCCCGGCGAAAAAGATGACCATCAGGATGGTGAAGACGATGAGCAGGCCGATGCGGAAGAACTTCGCTAGCGGCGAGAGCTTGACGTTTGCAAGCTGCTTGAACGGAACGCCACTCGGTTTCGTCGCCGCCAGGCCAAGCCAGAAAATGCAGGTGATGACAACGAGCACGCCAATGTAAGAATCCATCCAGTCCGGCACTCTCATCAATCCGAAATTGAACGCGAATGCTCGGCGCACGGACAGGAACAGCAAGGAGGATATGGAGCAGATAAAAATCAGGCGTTTCATACTACTTTCTTTCGCTGCAATTTTTATCTCACCAAACATATAATTTGCCTTGATTGAAGAAACGTTATGTCTGCTTGCCTTCAACAATTTACCTTCTCTGGGCGCGCGACAGAGTTGCCCCTGACGCTTGCCCCCTGCCCTTGCGCCAACAAACCTTGCGGCTGTGTCCTCGGCGCCCTTGTGAGCGCCGGCAAAATGGATGAATAGTCAGGACAGGGCGCCGCCCTGAAATTGCCGGCTTGCGGTTTTCAGGTCACGCCCACAGCCGAGCCGGATTTCCGAATGGCCAGTCCTGAACCGCGCAAGAGAAGAGGTCCGATCGCCGCCTGGCTGCTGGCGCTCGATGCATGGCTCGATTCCTCGCTCTACGAGATCGGTTTCAAGGCGCGCCAGTTCTGGGAAGCCGCGACGATCTTCTCACGGCGCTTCCGCGTCAACGGCTGGCGCCGTGGGATCATTGAACTGTTGAGCGAAGGTTTTACCCTGGGCGCGGGCGGCATTGTGGTGATGCTGGCGCTGGCCATCCCGGCTTTCCAGGATACGGCCGGCGACTGGCGCGCGCAGGGCGACTTCGCCGTCACCTTCCTCGACCGCTACGGGAACGAGATCGGCCAGCGCGGCATCATCCAGCGCGATTCGGTGCCGGTCGACGAAATGCCTGATCACGTCATCAAAGCGGTGCTCGCGACCGAGGATCGCCGCTTCTTCGATCACTACGGCATCGATGTGCTTGGCCTTTCACGCGCGATCTTCGAGAATGTGCGGGCCAACTCGGTGGTCCAGGGCGGCTCGAGCATTACCCAGCAGCTGGCCAAGAACCTGTTTCTCACCAATGAGCGCACGCTGGAGCGCAAGATCAAGGAAGCCTTCCTGTCGCTGTGGCTCGAGGCCAATCTGTCGAAGAAGGAAATCCTGCAGCTCTATCTCGACCGCGCCTATATGGGCGGCGGCACGTTCGGCATCGAGGCGGCCGCCGATTTCTATTTCGGCAAGAGCGTCAAGGACCTGAACCTCGCCGAGGCGGCAATGCTGGCCGGCCTGTTCAAGGCGCCGACCAAATATGCGCCGCACATCAACCTGCCCGCGGCGCGCGCGCGCGCCAACGTGGTGCTGTCCAACCTTGTCGACGCCGGCTTCATGACCGAGGGTCAGGTCCTGCAGGCAAGGCTGCACCCTGCCGATGTCGTCGATCGCGGCGAACAGAAAAGCCCGGATTATTACCTCGACTGGGCGTTCGACGAGGTCAAGAAGATCGCCAAGCCGGGTCAGCACTCGCTGGTCGCCCACACCACTTTCGACGCCAACATCCAAAAGGCGGCGGAAGAATCGGTGGAGTTCCATCTGCGCCAGTTCGGCAAAGAGTATAACGTCACCGAAGGCGCTGTTGTCGTCATCGAGACCAACGGCGCCGTCAGGGCCATCGTCGGCGGCCGCGACTATGGCGCCAGCCAGTTCAACCGCGCCACCAAGGCGCTGCGCCAGACCGGCTCATCGTTCAAGCCCTACGTCTATGCAACGGCGATGGAGCACGGCTTCACGCCCAACTCCATCATTTCCGGCGGTCCGATCAGCTGGGGCACCTGGTCGCCACACAATTACAGCGGCGAATCGGCCGGCAACATCACGCTGATCATGGCAATGGCCAAGTCGATCAACACAGTGCCGGTGCGGCTGGCCAAGGACTATCTCGGCATCCCACCGATCAAGGCGATGGCCGAGGCGATGGGTGTGGAGTCGCCGCTCGAAGCGCACAAGACGATGGTGCTCGGCACCTCGGGCATGACCGTGATGGATCAGGCGACGGGCTACAGCGTGTTCGCCCAGAACGGCTTCGTCGGCTCCCGGCACGGCATCTCCCAGCTCGTCACCCGCACCGGCGAGGTGGTCTACGACTTCGCCAAGGATGCGCCACCGCCGCACCGGGTGCTGTCCGAGCAGGCGCTGAAATCGATGAACACCATGCTGGCGGCGGTGCCGGTGATGGGCACGGCGCGGCGGGCCCAGATTCCCAACATCGTCGTCGCCGGCAAGACCGGCACGACGCAATCCTACCGCGACGCCTGGTTCGTCGGCTTCACCGGCAACTACACGGCGGCCGTGTGGCTGGGCAACGACGACTTTACGCCGACCAAGAACATGACGGGCGGCTCACTGCCGGCGATGGTTTGGCAGCGTCTCATGGTCTATGCCCACCAGAACATCGACCTCAAGCCGATCCCCGGCATCGACAAGCCTTTCGTCGACGAGGAGGTCGCAGCCAAGGCCGAGGAAGCGCAGAAGAAGAGCGACGAACAGGCGGCGGCCGATGCCGCAGCCGAACGGCCGCCCGTTCTATCCAGCCGGACCACGCAGACGTTGCGGGACATGACCAAGCTGTTCCAGTCGGCGCCCGCCCTCGCCGCGCCTCAACCGCCGGAAACGTTGTCGGCACTGTGAGTCTTTCCGACTGGCTTGGGCGGCAAATCCATCGGCCCGCTTGCCACAGGGCCCCACGCCGCGATATCCCCGAGCGGCAACTCTTCGTGTCCCCGGCCCTTCATGCTCAAGAATGTATTCCTGGCGCTGCTTTCGCTTGTCATAGCCATCGGTGGCGGTGGCGGCAGCGTCTGGTATGCACTGAAGGTCCAGGATGGTGTCGGCGCCATCCGGATCGGCCAATGGACGGCCTTTCCCGATATCGGCACGGCATCCGCCGACCCCTATTCGAAGGCCCGCGTGGCGCGCGAGGGCGTGCTTGCGCTCGGCCGTGCCGAAGGGCTTTCCTTCGTCGCCGAGCACGACGCCGGCGGCAACGAACTCAGGCGCGAATGCACCTACGCGATCGAGGGTGGATTTCCGACGGCACGGTTCTGGACGCTCTATGCCGCCGATCAGTCGCTCGGCGTGGTCGAAACCGGCAAACCACGGCTTGCGGCGCTGCAATCCTACGGGGTGGTACGACAACCCGATAATTCGGTCGTCATTTCCGCCAGCCATCACCCGATGCCGGGCAACTGGCTGCTGACCGACGGCTTCGGCAGGATGTATTTCGTGCTGACATTCTACGACACGCCGATCGCCAGCAGCACCGGCCTGTCGGACGTTTCGCTGCCGCGGATCGTGAGGGTCGGCTGCGATGCGTAACTCTTACGCGACGATGCGCAAGCTTCTGCATGTGGTCCTGCTCGGCCTGCTCGGCGCCGGCATCGTGCACATCGTCGTGCTGCTTCTGGTGCCTGAATTTTCCGAACGCGACGCCTGGTCGCGGCTGTCGATGGCCTCGGACCTCTACAGGATGACCCGGCTCGATGCCGAAGCCGGTGGCGCGCCAGTGGTGAAATCCGTCGATCCGCTGTTTTACGCATCGGCATGCCGGTTCGACCTGGGCGAAGGAATGGTCCGCATCAAGGCGCCGGGACATGTCCCGTTCTGGTCGGTGTCGGTCTACGACCGCAGCGGGCACAACATCTATTCCTTCAACGACCACACCGCGACCGGCGGCGTGCTGGATGCGGTCGTGCTGACACCGGCGCAGATGATCGACGTGCGCAAGGACCTTCCCGAGGACCTTCAGGGAGCGATCTTTGTCGAAGCGCCGATCGAGGAAGGCATCTTCGTCATCCGCGCCTTCGTGCCCGACGACAGCTGGAAGCCGATCGTTTCGCGCTTTTTCGAGCAGAGCTCCTGCGAACTGCAGGACTTCTAGACATGATCCCGGACCAATGCTCGGTGGCTGCCGAAACTCAGTGGTGCGGAACCGGCTTCGTCCGTGGCGATCCCGGCTTGTCGGGATCGACCGGCCGCACTTCGCCGGCCTGAGACCGCTCGTAGCGGATGCCTGGAAAGATGATCACCGCCGCCGGCATTTCGGCGGTTTGCTTCGTCCGATTGCTTGGTGCCGTACGCGGCACGAAAGACAGTACCATGCCCATGATTCGCGCATTCCTCTCGGTTTCCCCGGAGCACAACGCAACGCCTCCAAATATCATTAAGGACGCCAGAGGGTTAACGGAGCGCTAACGGATCGCCGCTAACTTGATCTTTGTTCGAGGTCAGGACATCCTGACCCGAGGCAAACGCGAAACCGACACAGTCCCGGTCGAGCGTGGTCGAGATTGTGTCGAGTACGGGCGTATCCTTCGTGTCATCTTCGGACTTCAGGCAAATCGCGGTGCGAACCGATTCGGGAAGGGCTGAAAGGCTGTTCCGCGCCGCGGTGTCGGCTTTCTGCTCGCTCACCCGCCCGTCACGCCGCGAGATCGGCCAGCTCGAAGACCTGACGCTGCCGCTGTTCGACAATGTGTCCGTCGAATCCCGCCGTTACGTGGCAGCCGCCCTTTCCGAATGCGAATACGCCCCCGCCGCATTGGTGCGCCGCCTTTGCGAGGAACCGGTCGACATTGCCGCGCCGCTGCTCATCCGCTCACGCGCGGTCAGCGACATCGACCTCATCGCGCTGATCGGGCGGCACGGCCTGCCGCATGCACGCGCCATTGCGCGCCGCAAGGGCTTGAACCCGACCATCGCCGATCTGATCAGGGCGCTCGAAAGGCCAACCCTGGTCCGGGTGCGGGAGCCGGACGCGAACGCCAATTCAGCGGACAAGATAGCACCGGTAAGCACGGAAGCCGCCGCCGAAGAGCCCACAAGAGAACTGGCGCCCGGCATTGCCGCCGAAAATGCAAGGCGCAGGCTGCGCTCGATGATGCGCACCGGCGACGAGGCAGCGGCGACGAACGCGGATCCTTTCGCGGGCGCGGACACGTATGTTAAATTGCGCGAGACGGCGCTGACGGGAAACGCTGCGTTCTTCCACACCGCGCTCGCCGATGCGCTCGATATCGATTTCTCGATCGCGCGATCGCTCACCGCCAACCAGAATTATGCCTCATTGCTTGCAGCACTGCGCTCGCTCGACCTCAGCGAGGACAGGGCATTCCTGATCACGGTCGCGGTCTATCCCAGCCAGTTCCCGCATCCGCAGGCGATCCGCATCTTCCTCGACCGCTACCGCCTGCTGCATCGCGATGCGGCCGTGGACAAGGTGCGGCTGTGGAAAGCCGAGACCCTTTCAAGGGTGGTTCGCGACACCGCCCCTGGAAACAGCGATACCCGCACGGCGTCGAACAGCGACGATGCGGTGGTTTCGTCCGGCCTCAGGGCGTCTTCACGGAAATAAGCTCCTCGACGGGGACGGCACCAGCCTCGATCTCGACCACCCAGATGTCGGGATCGAATTTCTTTTCCCGTTCCAGCCGCGCCTCGAGCACGGTGGCATCATCGCCGGCACCGAGAAGGCTGAAGAAGCGATCGTCGGGCTTTGCCGAATCGTAGCTTGTCTGCGGTGCCGGTCCGAACAGGGCAATCTCCCCCGCCCTGCCGCGCGCCAGGACGAAAACAGCGCCGGCTTCGGTGGCACCGCGCTTGACCACGGCAGCAAATCCGCCGGCGCCGAAAACCCGGCGCAGCAGGGCCGAGACCCACAGATCCGATGTGACGCGCATGAGAAACTCCGCTGATGCATGTCGCCCGAAAGTGGCCCCGGTTGTGGGACAGCGACATGCATGAAAACAAAGGCTTCAAGCGCGGCGCATGAAGCTGTTTCGGGCGCGACGCGCTTTAAGCGTGCGGGCTATCTATCGATATTTCCGCCGCTCGGCGAGCCATTTCAGCCGTCAGTTGGTCAGGCCGATCTCGCGCATCTTGACGTAGACGATCTCATCGGGCTCGCCCGTCTGCGGCAGCCCGAACAGCGACTGGAATTCCTTGATCGCCGCCTTGGTACGCGTACCGACGACGCCGTCCAACTGCATGTCGTCATTGCCGAACGCCTTGAGTCCGGCCTGGATCTTGACGATGCGGGCATCGGGTCCCTGCGCCGCGGCATTCGTCTGGTCGGCATTCGTCTGCCCGGAATTCGTCTGCCCAGAATTCGTCTGCAAAGACACCGGAACGGCGGCCGGCATATCCGGGCGCGGCTGCGGTTTCGGTATGACGGCCGCTGTTTTCGGCGATGCGCCCAGTTGATCCAGCAGAAGCGCGTCGATCTCGCCGGACGCGTTGAGCCCGACCTTCTGCTGGTAGGCCTGGATGGCCTTGCGCGTGTTGGGCCCGGAAATGCCATCGACCGTTCCGGAGTAGAAATCGAGATCCTTCAGTATGCCTTGCACCTGTTCGACCACCGGATCGCCCTTGATCGGCGCCGGCGTGCCGGATGGACGCACGATGTTGAACGTCGTCTCCGGCTCGTCGGACGCCGTGCGCGGAAAGCCCTGGATGCTGCGGGTCGCGAAGAACGCGCCGGCGTGCGGGAAAGGCTGGTACCACAAAGCATTGGCGGAAACGTAGAACAGCGTCACCAGGAATGCCGTCGACCCGCCGACAAGGACGGGATTGCGCGAGATCATGCCGCCAACGGCGACGGCACCGTCCTGAAAGGCACTGCTGCGGCGCTTGACCGCCTTAGGCTGTCTTGCGGAGCGAGCCATTTCTGTCCCCTTTCCCCATGGCCATCGGCATCGTCAGCACGCCGGCCTTCTCCGCCTGATGTACCTTCGGTCCGTTCACCGGCAGGCTGATGGTCACCGTGGTGCCCTCGCCCGGCATGCTTTCGATGGACATCGTGCCGTCGTGCAGCGCGACCAGTCCCTTGACCAGCGAAAGGCCGAGACCCGTCCCCTCGAAACGGCGGGTATAGTCGTTCTGGATCTGCATGAAGGGCTTGCCGAGATTGGCAAAATCCTCCTCGGCGATGCCGATGCCGGTATCCCTGACCCAGAAATGCAGGCGCGAACCGATCCGCTTGGCGCCGACGACGACATCGCCGCCATCGGGGGTGAACTTGATCGCATTGGAGACCAAGTTGATGAGCATCTGCTGCACGGCACGCCGATCGGCATTGATGTCGCCGGCGTCGGGTGCGATCTGCGCCTGCAGATCGATGTTCTTCGCCTGCGCCTGCAGCCGCAGCATGGACTGGCACATGTCGACCGCTTCCATGAACCGGAACGGCTCAGGTTCGGTCGCATAGACGCCCGAGTCGATCCTGGACACGTCGAGTATCGAGGTCACGACGGCAAGCAGATGCTGGCCCGAATCCCTCACCAGGCCGACATATTCCTTCTGGCGCGGATCCTTGAAAGCGCCGAACATCTCGTGCAGCAGCATGTCCGAGAAGCCGATGATGGCATTCAGCGGGGTGCGCAGTTCATGGCTGACCACCGCCAGGAAGCGTCCCTTGGCCACCTCGGCGGACGCGGCCGCCTCATTGGCCGCCGCGAGATCTTCGCGCAGCCGGGCAATCTCGTCATTCTCGCGCAGGACAAGCGTGAAGACGTCGCCCTGTTCCTCACTCCGTACCAGGTCGAGCGCGAACGGCCGGTAATTGTCGGCTGTCAGGCCGTTGCCGTTCTGAGGCAGCCTGATGCGCAATTCGAGCCGGCGCGACAGCGCGCCATCGCGCATGTCGGCCAACGCGCTGAGATAGGTGACGCGATCCGACAGATGAATGCGATCAAAAAGGCCGTTTCCGGAAAGCAGTTCAGGCGGCAGCTTCAAATGCGTGCGCGCCTTGGGCGAAGCGTCCAGAACTTCGCCATGGCGAGCAATGCGCAGGACCACCGCATCGATGATGTCTTCGAGCCGGTCGGCGGTGTCGACGACATCGGCCGCACCGGTCGTGTTTTGAAACGCCGACGCGCGCGGGATCAGGGTGAGCGCCCAGGCCAATGGTACCAGCCAGTGCCACGCGGCAATCTGAGTTCCGGCAAATGGGAGCAGAATTCCAGCCAGAGGCTGAGCCAGGATGGCGACAGCTGCCGACACGGCTCCCCAGAATGCCGCACGCCGCGAGGCGCCGATCCACCAGGCTTCGAACGGCAGCGCCACGACAAGCATGGCGACAGGCGAGCTCAGCCCGCCGGCAGCGGCGATGAGACTGCCGAGAGCAATGCCCGCCATCGCCAGCGCAACCTGAGCGGCGATAGCCATCTTGCCGGTCGCCGCCACCAGCAAAGCGACAAACCAGCACAGACCAAAGGCCGCGAAGATGGCGGCCACGGTGACGGCGGCGCCCATGCCCGAAGTGACCAGCGTGACCGCGGCACCGGCGGCAAAGAAAGGAGCCGCCAACATGACGCCGATGAAGCGGCGCTGGCGGTCGCGGTCGCTTCGCCCAAGGATGGACGGATGGACCATACGTTCGCAACCAGCGGCCATCGCGCCAGGCAATTCAACGGATCTGGCCTTGATCGAACTCAACTCAACGCACCCGTACTCGTCGTGGACAGCTCTGCTTTGCAGATTGTTTTGGTTGGCTCCGAAAGTCGCATCCAGCGTTTAAGGAATGGATAAGGCAGGGCCGACCAGGACCCGGCCTGCGGCAAATATCGGGATGCCGGCAGCCGAAAGCCCGGGCAAATGCAGCCATAGTAAACGGAGGGTTATCCGACGGTGGCGCCTCTCGGCTGCATGCACGGGGCGCCCGGACTCCCGGATTTCAGAAAAAATACAATAAAAGCAGCCAGATAGATGGTTATCTGGCATTAAGGAAAATCGTTCGGATTTGAAACAAACTGATTTCACAATGGTTCGTTTCGAATTTGCCTAAAATTTGAGGAAAATTTTCGGCGAACCCGCAAGCCGTCCTTTGCGCCTGTGTGCCAACATCCAGCCATAAAAGAGGTCATGCCATATGGATGCATGATCCGGTTACGACGAGAGGGTTAGGGAAATGGTCTTCCTGATAAGAATGGCTTTCTGGTTCTCGCTGGTGCTGCTGGCGCTGCCGCTGGGCGTCGGCCCCGACGAATCGGGCCGCGAAAGCGTCGGGCCGATCCAGGCCCTGTTTGCGGCGCGCGAGGCGGTAGGCGACATCGCCGGCATTTGCGAACGCAAGCCCGATGTCTGCGAAACCGGCAAATCGGCGATGCACACCATCACCGCCCGCGCTAAGGAGACTGCCAAGATCGCGGCAGCGATGCTCGACGACAAGTCCGCCGCGGGACCCGACACATCGACGATGACCGGCAGCGTGCCGGAGGAAATCGTCTTGCCCGAGACAGTCACACTGCCGGCGCAGAATTAAGCCGTCTCGACGGCGCACCGCGGGCTGTCTGCCTCTCGACGCCCGCGGTGTCCTTGTTTTTTCCGTGACGCGGCGCCGCCGCGTGATTATATCCGGGCCATGACGACCACGATCCAGACGATCCGCGACGATTTTTCGTTCCTCGAGGAATGGGAAGACCGCTATCGCTACGTCATCGAGCTCGGCGAGGCGCTGCCGCCATTTCCGGACGATGAGCGCAACGCGGTCAACAAGGTGCCAGGCTGCGTCAGCCAGGTCTGGCTGACCACCGAACAGGGGCCGGGAGCCGATCCGGTCATCACCTTCACCGGCGATTCGGACGCCCATATCGTGCGCGGGCTGGTCGCGATCATGCTGGCGCTGTTTTCCGGCAGGACCGCCAGCGAGATCCAGAAGACCGATGCGGAAGCGACATTGAAAGAGCTCGGCCTCGACGAACATCTTTCGCCGCAGCGCGCCAACGGCCTTCGCTCGATGGTCAAGCGCATCAAGCGCGATGCCGAGGCGGCGCTGAAGCAGACCGCCTGACGACCGTCGGTCGACCAACGATCCTGCACCGCAAAATAAAACGGCGCCCGAAGGCGCCGCTGATATCGAACGATCTGGCGAGCGGCTATCAACGCGCCTTGCGCTTGCGGCCGAGACCCATCTTCTTGGCGAGCTGGGACCGCGCAGCCGCATAGTTAGGAGCAACCATCGGATAGGTCGGGTCGAGGTTCCACTTTTCGCGATACTGGTCGGGCGTCAGGTCATAGTGGGTCATCAGGTGGCGCTTCAGCGACTTGAACTTCTTGCCGTCTTCGAGGCAAACGATGTAGTCGTCATGAACCGAGCGCTTCGGGTTGACCGCCGGCTTCTGCTTGTCGGCAGGCGGTAGTTCGGCGGTGCCGCCCACGCGCCCGAGCGCGGCATGGACATCGGCTATCAGGTTCGGCAATTCGCCGACCGGCACGGGATTGTTGCTGACATAGGCGGCCACCACGTCGGCCGTCAACTCGATCAGCGCGTCGCTGTTTCTGGAAGGTGTTTCGACAATATCCATGGTTATCAGGCCCCAACAAGAGTTACGTCGGTGTGCGCCCTTTTTTACAGGCAGGGCATAGCACGAAATTTTGTGCAGGTAGAGCTTCTGCGATTCGTGTCGCGGGCACATCAATGAGCCTGCGACCCAAGTAAGTCAATTCGACCTTGCGCTATATTGAACGATGTTGATCAATTATTCCCGGATCAGCTTCAATCTTTCGTGCGTTGTGTAATTTTTCGATATTTCGCCCGCCAACCAGCAAAGGCTGACGCAGCGTCAGTTAACCGTTACATTCGCGATAACTCACAAAGCAGGTTTCAATGCTTAATTTTGCTTGGCCGCCGAACGGGCAAGCTTGGTTGCTTGCATCTATCCACAAAACCACAGGTTGCCCCCCAAGCAATCAGGCGGCATGCCCGTCATCCGGCCGGTTCGGGATCAATCGCTGCCAGGTCGATCAATGCGGCGCGATGTACTTGCCGTAAGCCCAGCCGGTGACGAAGTTGCCGTTTTGGGCCGGGTCATGCCAGACTTCGCACCAGCGATAGCGAACCGTCTGTTCCTGCTTCCAGGCCGGCTGATTGGCGATGTCGAGCAGGTTTATCCCGCCGGTGCATCGTCCGGTCATCTGCAGAACGGTCCCGTTCGGGTATGCGGCCTGCTTCTGGGATGTGCCTGAAGGGTATTTGCGCACATTGAGCGTGTCGCCGAACGGCACATTGGCCACTTGCCAAGCCGCGAATACGGTCGCATGAGACTGGCCGATAAAAGCCAGAGTTAGCGAAGCAACGGCGAAAGCCGCACCAGTCCGAGAATACATATTCATCATCTCTCCTCCCGGCTCATCTCCTGGAGCCGCCACATCCCTTGAGCTGCGGCTCTTGAACCCGCCCTGATCGGCATGTTCATTCGCCATTCAAGATACTTCCCCATTCAAGATACCGGCCCATTCAAGATACTGGCCCATTCAAGATACTGGCCACTCAAGGATACCGGCAAAGTGAGACGCAATGACCAAGACTTCAGCCTTTCCGCACGTCAGCCCGCCAACGCCCGAGAAACGGCCGGTTTCCGACACGCATCACGGCATCACGCGAACCGACGACTATGCGTGGCTGCGGGCCGACAACTGGCAAGAGATGTTCCGGGACCCGTCATTGCTCGATGCGGGGATTCGCGCAGAGCTCGAGGCCGAGAATGCCTATCAGTCGAAGCTGATGGCCGACACGGCCGAGTTGCGTAAGCAGCTTTTCAAGGAAATGAAGGGCCGCATCAAGGAAGACGATTCCTCCGTGCCGATGAAGGATGGACCCTTTGCCTATGGCTCGTCCTTCAAGCTTGGCGGCGAGCAGCCGCGTTATTTCCGCATGCCGCGCGACGGCGGCGCCGAGCATATCCTGCTCGACGGTGACGCGGAGGCAGCGGGCAAGGCCTATTTCCGTCTTGGCGGCGTCGATCATTCGGCCGACCATCGCAAGCTCCTGTGGGCATTCGACGACAAGGGTTCCGAATTCTACACGCTTCGCGTGCGCGACCTCGACGATGGCAAGGAGCTCGCCGACCAGATCCCCGACACCGGCGGGTCGGGCGTCTGGAACGCCGGCGATGACGGCTTCTTCTACACCCGTCTCGATCCCAACCACCGCCCGTCCAAGGTGCTGTTCCATGCGCTTGGGCAAAGTCCGGAAAGTGATCGGCTGATCTATGAGGAAACCGATCCCGGCTTCTTCATGGATGTCGGCGGCACCCGCAACAACGAATGGATCATGATCGGCATCAACGATCACGAAACTTCGGAATATCGCCTGATGCGCGCCAGCGATCCATTTGCCGAACCGAAACTGGTCTCGCCGCGCGAGATTGGCCTTCAGTATGATCTGGAAGAAGGCGGCGACATCTTCTTCATCCTGACCAATGCCGACGGCGCCAAGGATTTCAAGATCATGACCGCGCCGGCGAACGATCCGGTGCGCGCCAACTGGCAGGAACTGGTGCCGCATGAACCTGGCCGGCTGATCCTGTCGGTGATCGGCTTCAGGGACCATCTGGTCCGGCTCGAACGCAAGGAAGGCCTGCCTCGCATCATCGTGCGCGACCGCAGCAGCGGCGAGGAGCATCTTTTGTCCCTCGACGAAGAGGCCTTCTCGCTCGGCTTGTCGGGCTCCTATGAGTACGACACCGAGATCATGCGCTTTTCCTACTCCTCGATGACGACGCCGGCCCAGGTGTTCGACTACAATATGCGCACCCGCGAGCGGGTGCTGCTCAAGACCCAGGAAGTGCCCTCGGGCCATGACGCGGGTCACTACGTCACCAGGCGGCTGATGGCGCCCGCTGCCGACGGCGAACTGGTGCCGATCTCGCTCCTGCACCACCGTGACACGCCGCTGGATGGATCCGCACCTTGCCTGCTTTACGGCTACGGCTCCTATGGCATCACGGTGCCGGCCGCATTCAACACCAACTGGTTCTCATTGGTCGACCGCGGTTTTGTCTTTGCCATCGCTCATGTCCGCGGCGGCAAGGACAAGGGCTATGGCTGGTACGATGACGGCAAGCGGGCGCACAAGATGAACACGTTCACGGATTTCATCGCCTGTGCGCGCCACCTTGTTGCCGAGCGCTACACGGCGCATGACCGCATCGTCGCGCAAGGCGGCTCGGCCGGCGGTATGCTGATGGGCGCCATCGCCAACATGGCGCCGGAGTGTTTTGGCGGCATCGTCGCCGAGGTGCCCTTCGTCGATGTGCTCACCACCATGCTCGACGCCAGCCTGCCGCTGACGCCGCCGGAATGGCCGGAATGGGGCAACCCGATCGCGTCCGCCGACGATTATCGAACCATCGCCGCCTATTCGCCCTATGACAATGTCGCCGCGCTCGACTATCCGCCGATCCTGGCGCTGGCCGGTCTCACCGATCCTCGCGTCACCTATTGGGAACCGGCCAAATGGGTGGCACGCCTGCGCGACCGCAAGAGCGGCGACAATCCAGTGCTGTTCAAGATCAACATGGATTCCGGCCACGCCGGTGCTTCCGGCCGGTTTTCGCGACTGGAGGAGATTGCCTATACTTATTCCTTCGCGCTGAAGGTGATGGGCAGGGCGCAGCTTACAGGAGACGTCAGCCAATGATCGATCTGTCAACATTGACAGCCTACATCGCGGTTGTGCTCGGTTTTGTCTTCATTCCAGGCCCAGCCACCCTCCTTACCGTCGCGCGGGCAACGAGTTCCGGGACGAAGGTGGGCATTGCGACTGGTGCCGGGATCGCGGCCGGCGACGTGGTTCACACCGTCATGACCATGGTCGGCATATCGGCGATCATCGCCACTTCGGCGGCGCTGTTCAGCATCGTAAAGTACATCGGCGCCGCCTACCTGGTTTATCTCGGTATTCGCGCCATCATCGAAAAAACACCGGCCAACCCGGCTGCCGGCGCGCTTGCCATCTCCGCCGGCAAGGCGTTTCGACAGGCTATCCTGACCGAAGTGCTCAACCCCAAGACCGCGCTTTTCTTCCTTGCATTCCTGCCTCAGTTCGTGCGGCCTGAAAACGGGTCGGTGATGCTTCAGTTGACCATACTAGGGGTCATCTTCGTCATGCTGGGTCTTCTCAGTACCGTCGTCTTTGCCGTGAGCGCCGGTCGGCTTGGCACTTTCCTGCGCCGAAATCCGAGGGTGCTCAAGTGGCAAGGCAAAATTGTCGGCGGCATCTACTGTGCTTTGGGCGTCCGTCTGGCATTGCAGCAGCGCTGACCCGAAGCGAGTGTCGGCACTGCGCCGCCGGTCGCCCACGATCATCACTTTTTGATTTGCGCATGGTCCCTTCCGACGCTTCTGTTCTAGCTATGTGAAGTGGATTTTCCGCTCGCAATTGCAATGGCTGCGCGCTACCCAGTGCGCGGCTTCTGAGAGGCCACCACAGTCCCAATCGCGTAAAGGTCCACTATGCTGCTCGTCGACGTCTATCTCGACAAATCGCCCATCCAGGGCATCGGCGTCTTTGCCAAGAACTACATTCCCCGCGGCACGCTGATCTGGAAGCTGGATCCAAGGTTCGACCGGCTCATCAATGTCGAGACCTATGAGGGCGAGACCGGACCGGTGAAGAGCTATCTCGACCGTTACTCCTATCCCGACCGCCGTGACCCGAACTACATCGTCTTCGAAGCCGACGATGCCCGCTACATGAACCACGCCGACGAGCCGAATTGCGACATCTCCTCACCCGAGGAGACCTTTGCGCTGCGCGACATCGCACCCGGCGAAGAGCTGACCTGCGACTACAACCATTTCTTCGAGACGGGATTCGACTTCCTGGGCGACCGCCATCCGCCATCCGACAACTAGAGCGCGTCTCGCCTGACTAGTTCGCCGTCTTCTTGCGCGCCGGATAGCCGTTTGGATGCGGCGGTACCGCCTTGAGATAGGCCGCGATCGCCGCGCGATCCCCTGCTGTCAGTTCGGCCATGTTCCTCTGCACGTCGACCATCGCGCCGCCGACGGAATCGAAATCGGGCGTGAAGCCGGTTTCGAGGTAATTGGCGATGTCGGCTTCAGACCAGTTGCCAAGGCCGCCCTCGCCCGATGTGATGTTCGGCACGATGCCGCTGCCTTCGGCGGCCACGGCACCCGCCAGCCACACGCTCTTCTTCGCACCTCCCGCAAAGTCGCGCGGCGTGTGGCATTCGCCGCAGTGACCCGGACCTTCGACCAGATAGCGGCCGGCGATCACCGGGTCAGCCGTCCCTTCGGCGAGCGACACAACCGGCTGATCGCTGAGATAGAGCAGTTTCCAAAGACCGATGCCGCGGCGGATGTTGAACGGGAACGTCAGTGAATTGCCAGGCGCCTTGCCGGCGACGGCCGGCAGCGTCTTCAGGAAGGCATAGAGATCGGCAATGTCGGCCGGTTTCATGCGTGCGTAGGACGCATAGGGAAATGCAGGATAAAAATGCTCGCCGGAGGGCGACACCCCCTTCAGCATGGCGTTGGCGAGGTCCTCGACCGACCATGCGCCAATGCCGTCCTTGGGGTCTTGCGAAATGTTGGGCGGCACGAAGGTACCGAACGGCGTCTTGAGCTGGAGGCCGCCGACAAGCGCGAGCCGCGCCTCGCCCTGCGAACCCGGCTTTGCATGGCAGGAGGTGCAGCCGCCGGCATAGAAAATACGCTTGCCCCTGGCCGCGTCGCCAGGGCCGAGCTTGGCCAGGGTTTCACTGTCGAGCTTTACCGGCGCTGACAGGACCCACCCGGCAACCGCGCCGACGCCGCCCAGAACGACGAGGGCGACGACGAGTTTTTTCAGCCAAGGCATTGCCCGCTATCAGCCTTTCTTCACCCGGTAGGTCTGGTGGCAGGTGCCGCAATTGGACGCGATGGCGCCAAATTGCGTCTTCAACGTATCGATGTCCGCGGGAGCGGCAGCAGTCGCTGCCTTGACGTCGGCGAGATATTTGGCGTTGGCCGCCTTGAAGCCGGCCATGTCTTCCCAGATCTTCGGCGACGCCGTGGTATCGCCCGTGTCGCTGCCCGCCGGGAACAACGCGTCGACGTCGATTTTCTCGGCATTCGCCTGCAATGCCTGCAGAGCGGTGAGCACAGCGGCGGCATCAAAGGGGTCCTCGCCCTTGACCACTTTCGACAGGCCGCCGACGATCTTTCCACGCTCCTTCATCAGAGCCTGCCGATCGAGGATAGGGTCGGCAAAAGCCGCCGAACCAGCGAGTGCGAGCATTGAGATGGCGATGACAAGCTTTCTCATTCATTTGGCTCCATGAAGGCATTTGGGGGGATGAAGGCATTTGGGGGATGAACGCATTTCGGGACTGGACGTTAACGGATGCGGCGGGGGGAATATTCCTTTCTCCCCGGAAGAATTTTCCGGACTTTCACCGGTACGAGGCCCCGACGCGGAATAAGAAAAAACCCCGGGGATGCCGGGGCTTTCTGCAGATCGATCAGGACATCAAACGCGTCGTGTCCAAACGGACTCGAACGACGCGGTTTGAGTCTTTGTTTTCGTGCATGTCGTCGTCCCAAAACTGCTGCGCACTTTTGGGCGACATGCATCAGGCCTTTTCGTACAATTCGAGAACGTGATCCCAGTTGATCAGGCTGTCGACGAAAGCCTCGAGATATTTCGGCCGGGCGTTGCGATAGTCGATGTAATAGGAGTGCTCCCAGACGTCGACGCCAAGGATCGGCGACGCGCCATGGACGAGCGGGTTCTCGCCATTCGGCGTCTTCGAGATCGCCAGCTTGCCATCCTTGACCGAGACCCAGGCCCAGCCGGAGCCGAACTGCGTCGTGCCGGCGGCGATGAAATCGGCCTTGAACTTGTCGTAGCCGCCGAGATCGCTGTCGAACGCCTTCTGCAGGGCGCCCGGCAACTTGTTGCCGCCGCCGCCCTTCTTCATCCACTTCCAGAAATGGATGTGGTTGTAGTGCTGGGCAGCGTTGTTGAAGAGGCCGGCATTCTTGCCGAACGACTGCTTGACCACCTCTTCGACCGACAGATCGCCCAAGCCAGCCTCGGCGGCCAGCTTGTTGCCGTTGTCGACATAGGCCTTGTGGTGCTTGTCGTGGTGATATTCCAGCGTCTCTTTCGACATGTAAGGCTGCAAGGCCTCATAGTCGTAAGGCAGAGCGGGCAATTCAAAAGCCATGGGTAGTACTCCCTCGTGGAAAATCCGGTGTCGATACCGGATTAAGATAGGTCTGGATTGAGCTGGAACAACTCCGGAATGAAGCGCCAGTTCCCTTTCTAAGCGGGTTGCGGAAAACTGTCACACGGTTTTCCGGCAACGACCCTTGCAGCGACAAAAGGCCAATGGGGGGCGCGTCAGCCGGCCGACGTCGAATGCGCCCAATCCCAATAGAGCTCGCGTGCCTTCTTGGCCACCGGCCCTGGTTGCAGATTGCGATCCTCGATGCGCGTGATCGGCACCACCTTGGAATGGTTTCCGGTCGAAAAGATCTCGTCCGCTTCGAGGAAATCCCGTATCGACAGCGTCTTTTCGGTGGTTTTGAAGCCATACTCACCCAGCAGCGTCATGGTGCGCGAGCGGGTGATGCCGGACAGGAAAGTGCCGTTTGGCGCGGGCGTCATCACATGGCCATCCTTGACCAGGAAGATGTTCGACGTTCCGGTCTCGGCGACGTTGCCCAGCATGTCGAGCACCAGCGCGTTGTCGAACCCGCGCATCTTGGCTTCGAGAATGGCGCGGCCGTTGTTGGGGTAAAGGCAGCCGGCCTTGGCGTTGGTCGGCATGGTTTCGATGGTCGGGCGCCGGAACGGCGACACGGTCACCGAAAAACCGGTCGGCGGGATCATCGGCGATTCATAGAGGCAAAGGCAAAAACGGGTCGACGCGGGATCGGCCGGCACGCCCATATAGCCGCCATGCTCGGCCCAATACATCGGCCTGATGTAGACGGCGGTCTTGCCGTCGAACTTCTTCAACCCGTCCCAGGTCAGCCCGACGATCTTGTCGGCGGTCATCGACGGCTTGAGGCCGAGCGCAATCGCCGAAGAATTCACCCTGGCGGCATGAAGAGCGAGGTCGGGTGCGACGCCTTCGAACCAGCGGCCGCCGTCGAACACGCTGGTGCCAAGCCACATGGCGTGGCTGCGCGGCCCCAAAATGGCGACATTGCCCTCGTGCCAGTCACCATCGACGAAAGTCCATGTCGCGGATAGTGCCGCAGCCGCCAGTGTCATCGCGTTGTCCCGTTTCAATCGATCTCGTGTCACGGCATTGGAAGATGCTTTGGCGGGCGCCGTCAACCGGCATCGAGGAGTTTTGTTGAGGCCAGCGGCGAGTGCGGTGCAATCAAAGCTTGCACCTTGTTGCGCCTCGCCTCAAAACTGTTGCCATGCAATACGCCGCCTATGTTTTCGACGCCTATGGCACGTTGTTCGACGTGCATGCCGCCGTGCGCCGTCATGCCGATCAGATCGGGCCGGACGGCCAATTGCTGTCCGAAATCTGGCGCGCCAAACAGCTCGAATATTCGTGGGTGCGCACGCTGATGGGCGCCTATGCCGATTTCTGGCAACTGACCGAACAGGCGCTCGATTTCGCCTTGCGCAAGGTGCCCTCGGCCGATCCCGGCCTCAAGGCGAAATTGCTGGACGCATATTGGCGGCTGGATTGCTATCCGGAAGTGCCAGCTGTGCTCAAGGCGCTCAAGGCTTCGGGAGCGAAACTGGCGATCCTGTCCAACGGTTCGCCCGAAATGCTGCAGGCAGCGGTCAAATCCGCCGCGCTCGACCAGGTTCTGGACGACATCTATTCCGTCGATACGGTGCGGCGCTTCAAGACCGATCCGGCGGTCTACGACATGGCCACAACTGGGTGGCGCCTCTACCCCAGTGCGGTTTCCTTCCAGTCCTCCAATCGCTGGGACATTGCCGGTGCGACCAAATTCGGCTTCCGCACGGTCTGGATCAACCGTGCCAACCAGCCAGAAGAGTACCGGGACTTCCCCCCGGCCCTGATCCTGCCGTCGCTCGAAGCACTGGTGCCCGGCAGCTAGGTTGCACCTGTGTCTCTGGCGCCACAGTGGCCGCGCAGTCACAGCTTCGCCTTTGTTTGTCCACGTTCGAGCCAGAATCGGAACCGCCTATCGCGCCGGGTGTTGTCAGACATCCACGCGGCGGTCGGCGTTTCACGCTTTGTTGCGATTTGAGACCTAAAGAAGGCAACCATGTCCATAACCGAAATCGAATCCTATCGCCTGAGCCGTCGCGGCTTTCTCAACGCCGCTGCATTGGGCGCCGCTTCGATTGCGGTTTCCGCGTGTGCCACCACCGGACCGGAACCGGTCGAGCCGCCGCCGCCAACCTATGTCGAGCCGCCCCTGCCCGACTATGCGACCATGTACGCGGCCGTCAGCGATGGCGGCTTCGACCTTCCGGCCATACCGTTCGAGAAGATCGATCCGCAGTTCCTGCGCCAGATCGTTCCCGATCCGACGGGCCAGAAGCCCGGCACCCTCGTCGTCGATACGACGGGGCACCACCTCTATCTCGTGCGCCAGGGCGGCCAGGCCATCCGCTACGGCGTCGGCCTCGGCCGCGCCGGCTTCGAATGGTCCGGCGACGCCGTCGTCCAGTGGAAGCAGAAGTGGCCGAAGTGGACGCCGCCGGATGAAATGGTCGCCCGGCAGCCGGAACTGAAGCCATACAGCGCCGACAATGGCGGCATGCCCGGCGGACTGAAGAACCCCCTCGGCGCGCGCGCTCTCTATTTGTTCCAGGGCAATGTGGACACGCTCTACCGCTTGCACGGTTCGCCGGAATGGCAGTCGATCGGCAAGTCGGTCTCGTCGGGCTGTGTTCGCTTCATGAACCAGGACATCATCGATCTCTATGATCGGGTGCCCTCGAAAAGCCCGGTCATCGTTACCGCCGATATCAATCAGCCGATGGTGGCGGCGACGGCCAATCGCCGGGCTATCCCGATCGACGCCGGCGTGCCGGACGGATCGATCCTGCTCGGGCCGTTGAACGAGGTCACCAACTCGATCTTCTGATCTGCGAGGCCGCGGCAGCGCCGCTGCCTCCAGCCTTACCGCCCTCTCGACAGACTGCCGAGAATACCGCGCACGATGGCGCGGCCGACCGACGAGCCGACCGATCGAACCACCGACTTGATCGCCGCCTCGGCCACCGTCTGGCGATTGGACGGGCGCGGTGCCGGCGCACGCCTGCCACCTGGTTGCGGTGCCGGATCGTCATTGCCGAAGCCGGGAATGGTCCAGCGCGAGCCGCCACTGCCCGCCTGCTGCGCCTGTTCTTCGGCGTCCTGCGCCTCCCTGGCCTTTTTCTGCAGCATCTCGAAAGCCGATTCGCGATCGACGACCTGATCGTACTGGCCGGCGACCGGGCTTTCCTGGATCAGCTTGCGGCGCTCGTCAGGCGTGATCGGCCCGAGGCGCGAGGATGGCGGGCGGATCAGCGTCCGCTGCACCATGGACGGCACACCCTTGGTTTCGAGCGTGGAGACCAGTGCCTCACCGGTGCCCAGCTGGGTGATGGCGGTGGCGCAATCGAAGTCGGGATTCGGCCTGAAGGTTTCGGCCGCGGTCTTCACCGCCTTCTGCTCGCGCGGCGTATAGGCGCGCAACGCGTGCTGCACCCGGTTGCCGAGCTGGGCGAGAACGGTTTCGGGAACATCCAGCGGGTTTTGCGTGACGAAATAGACGCCGACGCCCTTTGAACGGATCAGGCGGACAACCTGCTCGACGCGGTCGATCAGCACCTTCGGCGCGTCCTCGAACAGCAGATGCGCCTCATCGAAGAAGAACACCAGCTTCGGCTTGTCGGGATCGCCGACTTCCGGCAGCACCTCGAACAGCTCCGACATAAGCCACAACAGGAAGGTCGCGTAGAGCCGCGGATTCATCATCAGCTTGTCGGCGGCAAGCACGCTGATGGCGCCTCGCCCGTCACGGGTGGTGCGCATGATGTCGGCGATGCGCAGCGCCGGCTCGCCGAAGAAATGCGCCGCACCTTGCTGCTCCAAAACCAGCAGCGTGCGCTGGATGGCTCCCACGGACGGTTTCGTCACATTGCCATAGCGCGAGCCCAACTCGTCGGCGCGCTCGGCGATGTTGGACAGCAGCGCCTGCAGGTCCTTCATGTCGAGCAGCAGCAGGCCTTCCTCGTCCGCCAGGCGGAAGGCGATGTTCATGATCCCTTCCTGGGCCTCGGTCAGGTTCATCAGACGCGACAAAAGCAACGGTCCCATTTCGGAAACGGTGGCGCGGATCGGATGGCCCTGCTCGCCGAACAGATCCCAGAAGATGACCGGGAATTCCTGGAAGTCGTAGGGGTCGAGCTTGACCTGTTCGGCCCGCTTGACCAGGAAATCCTGCGCCGTGCCCATCATGGCGATGCCGGACAGATCGCCCTTGATGTCGGCGCAGAACACCGGCACGCCGGCGTTGGAAAAACCTTCGGCCAGAATCTGCAAGCTGACGGTCTTGCCGGTGCCGGTGGCGCCGGTCACCAGTCCGTGACGATTGCCATATTGCAGCAACAGGTGCTCGGCACGCTGATAGCTGTCGTCCGGCTTGCGGCTGGCGCCGATGAAAATACTGGTTTCGTCAGCCATATGTCCGGTCTCCGCAAACTGATGTGTTTAAAGCCAGTGGCCTTGCCGCAGGTATAGTGAGGCCGTTGCACAGCGACAATGCAATTGTCCAAAACGGGGCCAATCGTCCAAAACGGGGCCAATCGTTCAGATCGGGCCAATCGTCAAAATCGGTTTTTTGGAACTTGCGGATTTTGCCGGTGTTTGGCAATCGTTCATGGTTCGTCCATGCAGGCTACCTATATCTGATGGATTGAATTCCGACCCTGAAAGCGCATTGCATTGCGATATCGGACCGGGAACCGTAGACTGAACTGCTCCAGGCTGGTGCGGTCGCATGAAACGAGGAAGACGGATGGGCGCCGGAGCCTTGATCCAGGACGTTGAACCAGAGAATGCCGAGCGCCAGCGATGGCTGGCCCTGGCGGAAAAGGCGTTGGCCGGCGCATCCTTCGAGGAAAAGCTGGTCTCCCATACCGACGACAACATCCGAATCGAACCGCTTTACGAGCGCAGCATCGCAGCCGAACCGACGGTGCGCGCAAACCCGAAATCGCCCTGGATTGTCAGTCAGCGCATCGATGATCCAGATATCGACCGCGCCAGGGCCCAGGCCCTGGAGGACGTGGCGCAAGGAGCGACGGGATTGTCGCTTGTCTTCGAAGGAGCGCCAAACGCATTCGGCTACGGCCTGCCGAGGACGGCGCAGGCGCTGGAGACGGTGCTGGACGGTGTGCCGCTCAACCGTATCCAGGTCCGTATCGACGCCCATCCCTGGAGCCGCGCCGTGGCTGACTGGCTGGTGGCGTTCCTGAGCAAGCGCCGTTCGGACCCGGCGAAGCTCAACCTCTCCTTCGGCATCGATCCGGCGGCGATCTTCGCCGGAACCGGCCGGCTGCGCATGTCGATCGAGGCACTGCAGGCGTCGATGCCGCAGTCGTTGGCGCATTTCTTCTCGATGGGCGTTCCGGGCGTGCTGCTGGAGGCTGACGGCCGCGTGTTCCACAACGCCGGCGCCACGGAAGCGCAGGAGCTCGGCATCATGCTGGCCTCGGCTGTCTCCTATCTCAGAATGTTCGAGACGGCGCGGCAGCCGCTCGTCTATGCCGCACCGCATATCGGCTTCGCGCTCAGCGTCGACCAGGACCAGTTCCTGTCGGTAGCCAAGGTCAGGGCGCTGCGCAGGCTCTGGGCACGGCTGCAGGAGGCCTGCTCGATCCCCAATACCACGGCCAATATCCATGCCGAGACGTCGTTTCGCATGATGACGGCCATGGACCCGGAGACCAACATTCTGCGCACCACAATTGCCTGCTTTGCCGCGGCATCTGGCGGCGCCGATTCGATCTCCATCCTGCCGCATACGATCGCACATGGCTTGCCGGCGGGTTTTGCGCGTCGCGTTGCCCGCAATGCGCAGCTGATCATGGCCCATGAAAGCCATATCGATCATGTCGCCGATCCTGCCTATGGGTCCGGCGCGGTCGAAGCGCTGACCGCGGAACTGTGCGAGATGGCCTGGGTGGAATTGCAGACAATCGAGGCCGAGGGCGGCGTCTTGTCCAGCCTTCGCGACGGACACATCCAGCAGCGCGTTCAGGCCGCGGCGGCTCGGCGCCACGCAACCTACCAGGCTGGCGAACGGACCATCATCGGCACCACGCTCTACCCGTCGAAGAGCGAACGCCCGGTCGAGACGCTGGCAGCGGAACGGCGGCCTGCCTTCACCGAAGGCGTTGCCGTCTGCGAACCCCTGTTTCCGGTCCGCATCGACCAATCGATCGGAGCCGCCTCTTGATCCCTGATTTCAGCCAGATCGGCTGGGTGCCGCCACGCCGCACTTCGGTCGAGGTCAAAGGCCAGCGGACGACGCCGGAAGGGCTTGTCGCCAAGCATCTTTACAATCAAAGCGACCTCAAGGGGTTGCCGTATCTCGACACCTATCCGGGCCTGCCGCCTTTCGTGCGCGGCCCGTACCCGACCATGTATGTCCAGCAGCCCTGGACGATCCGGCAATATGCCGGCTTCTCGACGGCCGAGGAGTCCAACGCTTTCTACCGGCGCAATCTTGCCGCGGGCCAGAAGGGGCTGTCGGTCGCCTTCGATCTCGCCACGCATCGCGGCTATGACAGCGACCATCCGCGCGTCGCCGGCGACGTCGGCATGGCGGGCGTCGCCATCGATTCCATCCTCGACATGCGGCAGCTGTTCGACGGCATTCCGCTCGGCGACATGACGGTGTCGATGACGATGAACGGGGCGGTGCTGCCGATCATGGCGCTTTACATCGTCGCGGCGGAAGAACAGGGCGTTGCGCAGAAGGATCTCGCCGGGACCATTCAGAACGACATTCTGAAGGAGTTCATGGTCCGCAACACCTACATCTATCCGCCGAAGCCCTCGATGCGGATCGTCTCGGACATCTTCTCCTACACGTCGAAGAACATGCCGAAGTTCAATTCGATATCGATCTCCGGCTACCACATGCAGGAGGCCGGTGCGACGGCCGACCTGGAGCTCGCCTATACGATCGCCGACGGCATCGAATATGCCCGCGCCGGCGTTGCGGCGGGCCTCGATATCGACCGCTTCGCGCCGCGCCTCTCCTTCTTCTGGGCGATCGGCATGAACTTCTTCATGGAAGTCGCCAAACTGAGAGCCGCGCGCCTGTTGTGGGCGACCCTGATGAAAAAGAATTTTTCGCCCAAGGACGAGCGCTCGCTGTCGCTGCGCACCCATTGTCAGACCTCGGGCTGGTCGCTGACGGCGCAGGACCCCTACAACAACATCATCCGCACCATGATCGAGGCGATGGCGGCGACGCAGGGCCACACGCAGTCGCTGCACACCAATTCCTTCGACGAGGCGATGGCGCTGCCGACCGACCATTCGGCGCGTATCGCCCGCAACACGCAGTTGATCCTGCAGAAGGAATCCGGCACCACGCGCATCATCGACCCGTGGGGCGGTTCGGCCTATCTCGAGCGGCTGACGCATGATCTGGCGGCGCGCGCCCTTGCCCATATCGAGGAGATCGAGGCGCTCGGCGGCATGGCCGCCGCGACCGAGCAAGGCATTCCCAAGCTGCGCATCGAGGAAGCCGCTGCCCGCACGCAGGCGCGGATCGATTCCGGCGAACAGATGCTGGTCGGCGTCAATGCGCATCGCCCCGGGACCGACATCGAAGTCGACGTGCTGAAGATCGACAATGCCGAAGTCAGGGCGCGGCAATTGTCGAAGCTGCAACGCCTGAAAGGCACACGAGACGTCGGCGCGGTCGAGAGCGCACTCGATGCGCTGACCCGTGCCGCGCAGGGCAATGAAAACCTGCTGGAGTTCGCCATCCGTGCCGCGCGCGCCAATGCCACGGTCGGCGAGATCTCGTTCGCGTTGGAAAGAACCTTTGGTCGCCATGTCGCGACGGTTCAGACCATTTCCGGCGTCTATCGAAAGGCACTTGGCGACAATTCCGTGGTCGACGGACTGCAGGACAAGCTCGAAGCCTTTGAGAGGAAATCCGGCGGCAAACCGCGCATTCTCGTTGCCAAGATGGGACAGGACGGCCACGACCGTGGCCAGAAAGTCATCGCCACGGCCTTCGCCGATCTCGGCTTCGACGTCACCGTCGGAGCAATGTTCCAGACACCGGACGAAATCGCCAGGCTGGCGGTCGCGCAGGACGTCCATGTCATCGGTGCCTCGTCATTGGCGGCGGGGCACCTGACGCTCATTCCCGAGCTGCGCGACGCGCTGAAAAAGCTCGGCCACGGCGATATGCTGATCGTCGTCGGCGGCGTCATCCCGCCACAGGACTATGACGCGGTGCTGCAAGCAGGTGCGGCGGAAATCTTCCCGCCGGGCACCGTCATTCCGGAAGCAGCGGATCGCTTGCTGGACCGGCTGCTATCGGCCTGACAAGCCTCTGTTATAATATCTGTTGCAACGAACGCTGATTGCGTTATAATCAGCGTTGCAACAGGATTCCCGTCATGAACACCACCATACGCAAGATCGGGAATTCCGAAGGTGTGATCCTGCCCAAGGATCTCCTTGACCGTCTGAACATGAAGACAGGCGATCGACTCCAGATTATCGAAACGGACAAGGGTATTGCTCTTGAGCCGGTAGACGACAGTTTCGAGCGGCAGATGGAAGCTGCTCGTAAGGTCATGGACAAGTACAAGGTCGCACTTCAGAAACTCGCCGAATGAGCTGGGAGTTTCTGTCACGTCGCGTGGTCGAGGCGATGCATGCGGAGCAACTGCGCAGGCATGGCGGAGCACAAGGTTTGAGAGATGAAAACGCCCTCGAACCGGCGCTCGCGCGCGCTGAAAACAAGGCGAACTATGGAGACCCATCGGTCGAGGATTTCGCCGCCGCCTATGTCTTTGGCATTGCCAGAAATCATGCCTTCGTTGACGGTAACAAGCGCACTGCCATCGTGGCGGCCGGCGCATTTTTGATTGTGAACGGCCATGTCCTGACAGCCGACAACGGCACGCTTTATGAATTCGTCATGGCGGTCGCTTCAGGCCAAATCGATGAAGCCGGAGCCGCAGCTTTCTTCCGCGACCATGTCGCCAAGCTCGAAGATTAGCTGTCCGACAGCTTGACGATTTCCCATTCCTTGCCGTTGACCACCGCTACGTCGCCGACCTTCTTGCCGAACAGGGCGACGGCCATCGGCGACACGTGGGAAATCGTGCCCTTGGCCGGATCGGCCTCATCCTCGCCGACGATTTTCCAGTGCACCTTCCTGCCGTCATCGGCCTCAAGCGTAGCGCCCATGCCGAAGCGCACAAGGTCGCTGCCCGGTTCCGGCACCGACAACTCGGCGCTTTCGCGCCGGGCGGTCCAATAGCGCAGGTCGCGCGACACCACCGCGATGCGCTCGCGGTCCGCCTTCCTTTCGGCTTTGGCCAGTATATCGCGCAGATCGGCCAGATTCTCCTCGATCATCGCCAGGCCGCGCTCCGTCACTAGGTTGCGGTGGTGGCTGATCGGCCGCTCGCCGACGCCGGCAATGGCGTTTTCGCTGTCTTCCTCGCGGGTGAAAGCTCTGCTCATTTCTTGAACTTAGGCGCGGAGAGGCTGCTCGACAAGCCATTGTCGCTGCGCCGGTGAGGAGCGCCAGTACGTCTGGCACGATTCCTGCGGTGTCGGGGTTGAACGCCAGGACCCTGTGCCGATGTTGAACAGACGAACGCTGCTAACCGGAACCGCCGGCTTTGCCGTCATGGGCCTTTCGCTTGGCAGAGCGGCGGCCGCCAGCCTGACCGGCATCGAGAAAGCCTCGATGCGGGGTTCGATCAACGCGACCGAACTTGGCGTGTCACCTGGCACCTTTGATGATCAGAGCAAGGCCTTCGCCAAGCTGCTGCGCGGCGCAAACGACCGCGACATGCCGGTGTTTCTGCCACCAGGCACCTATGTGGTGTCCAACCTCTCGCTGCCTGGCCGCGTGCGTCTTTCCGGCGTGCCGGGCGCCACGCGGATCGTCTATGGCGGTGATGGCCACCTGTTCATGGCCGAACAGGCCGACCATATCGAACTGAGCGGGCTGGTCTTCGACGGCAGCAACCGCTCGATGGGCGACTACGCGCAAGGGCTGCTCGATCTGCGTCGGGTCGCGCACCTCGTCGTCGACAATTGCCAGATAACCGGCAGCGGCAAGAACGGATTGGCGCTGGAACACGCGGCGGGTCGGGTCGAGCGCTCGGAGATATCGGGGGCTGCCGATGCTGGCATCTATTCGGTCGAGGCCGGCGGGCTGGCGATCACGGGCAATACTATTTCAGACTGCGCCAATGGCGGCATTCTGGTGCACCGATGGCAGGCGGCGGAAGACGGCACCATGGTCACCGGCAACCGCGTCGAGCGCATCCAGGCGCGCAGTGGCGGAACCGGGCAGAACGGCAACGGCATCAACGCCTTCCGGGCCGGCAATGTCGTTATCTCGGGCAACATCGTGTCCGATTGCGCCTTTTCGGCGATCCGCGCCAACAGCGCCAGCAATCTGCAGATATCAGGCAACACCTGCTCACGCTCGGGTGAGACCGCGGTCTATTCCGAATTCTCCTTCGAAGGCGCGGTCATCAGCAACAACATCGTTGACGGCGCCGCCAACGGCATCTCGATCGTCAACTTCAACGAAGGCGGCCGCATGGGTGTCTGCTCGGGCAACATCGTCCGCAATCTGTCGACCAGCGGCCCCTACCCCGCCGACCCGCCCGGCTTTGGCGTCGGCATCGGCGTCGAGGCCGACACGACCGTTTCAAACAATGTCATTGAGAACGCGCCGCTCTATGGCATGCAGATCGGCTGGGGGCCGTACCTGCGCAATGTCGTGGCCGCGGGCAACATCATCCGCAAGGCTGGAACCGGCATCGTCGTCAGCGTGGTCGAGGGCGCCGGTACGGCCGTCATATCAGACAACGTCATCGACGGCGCGCTCAACGGCGCCGTCGTCGGCCAACGCTGGGCCGAGCCGGCGACAGGCGACCTGTCATCGTCGGACAAGAGCGGCTATGCCCATCTGACTGTCGAGCGCAATCACGTCAGTTGAGTGCCGGACTTCTAGTTAAAGCCACGGTGGGCCTGAGCGCCCCGACCTTGGCGCCGTTCCGGCTTTCAATCGGAGCGTTGGCCAGTTCGAGCAGCTTCGCCGCCAAGGCCTCGTCGGCGTGCAGCAGCCTGGCAATGACGGCGGCGACCATGGTTTCGCCAGCGCGGGGGGCACCGTCATCGCATTTCAGCGCAATGCCGAGGCCAAGCTCCGGCAGCGCCGCGCAATAGACGCCTTCGGCGCCGCCCTTCGCAAAAATCCGCCCGGGTGCAGCCTCCATCAAGGCGACATCGGCGCGGCCGGTACCGGCGACGAAGAACGGTTCTGCCATGCAAGCGGCCAGCAACTGCCTCGCGGCCTTGGCCCGCTCGGGACCAAAACCATTTGTCGTGGCCATGCGGGCAAAGCCGAGGGCGAAGCTCCTGAGCGGCACCGCGTAGGTCGGGATCGAGCAGCCATCGGTTGCCCGTTCGTCGGCACCATGGACAGCGCCCGTGACCGCCTGCATGGCGTCGCGTACCATCTCCTGCAAGGCGTGCTCCGGCCGAACATATCCACGGTGTGCAATGCCCGCGTGGACGCAGGTGCAGAGGAAGCCGGAATGCTTGCCGGAGCAATTGTTGTGCAACGCGTTCGGCGAACCGCCGGCGCGGGCAAGCGAAATTTCCGCGTCGTGATTGGAGGGCCAATGCCCGCCGCATTCGAGTGCTGAGCCGTCTAGCCCGGCCTTGGCCAGCATGGCCCGCGCCAGTTCGACATGCGCCGGCTCGCTCGAATGGGACGCACAGGCAAGCGCCAGTTCGCGATTGCCAAATCCATAGGCATCCGCCGTGCCGCTTTCGACCAGCGGCAATGCCTGGATGGCCTTGACCGCCGAGCGCGGGAACACCGGCCTCGACGTGTCGCCGATTTCCCAGACCGGCTTGCCGTCGGCATCGAAGACCGCGACAGCGCCACGGTGCGCGCTCTCGACGATCGCGCCGCGCAAGACTTCGATCAGAACCGGATTTGTCATGTCACCTCCCTAGCGCATGACCTCGAAGAATCGGTCTTCGAAAAGGATCATGCGCAAAATCAAAGTGTTACAGCGTCCTTTGCGCGCCTCAAAAGGCGCGCGGCGCTGCAATGCGGGCGGTTTATCTGATCCGGTCGAGAATGGAAACGTAGTTGGCGACGGCCGCGCCACCCATGTTGAAGATGCCGCCGAGTTTCGCACCCGGCACCTGGATGCCGCCGCCTTCGCCGACAAGCTGCATGGCGGTCAAAACATGCATCGATACGCCGGTGGCACCGATCGGGTGGCCCTTGGACTTCAGCCCTCCGGACGGATTGACCGGCAGCCGGCCATCCCTGGCGGTCTCGCCGCTCATGGCGAGCTTCGCCCCCTCGCCCGGCCTGGCCAGACCCATCGCCTCGTATTCGATCAGTTCGGCGATGGTGAAGCAGTCATGCGTCTCGACAAAGGACAGATCGTCCAGCGTCACGCCGGCCGATTTCAGCGCCCGGGTCCAGGCCTGTTCGCAGCCTTCGAAGGTCAGGATGTCGCGCTTCGACATCGGCAGGAAATCCTGCACATGCTCGTTGGCACGGAAGGCTACGGCGCGGCGCATCTTGAGTGCCGTCGCGGTGTCGGCAAGGACAAGGGCGGCGGCGCCATCGGAGACCAGCGAGCAGTCGGTGCGCTTCAGCGGACCGGCAACAAAGGGGTTCTTTTCGCTTTCCTGGCGGCAGAACTCATAGCCGAAATCCTTGCGCATCTGCGCATAGGGATTGTCGACGCCGTTCTTGTGGTTCTTGGCGGCGATCATCGCCAGCGCGTCCGACTGGTCGCCATAGCGCTGGAAATAGGCCTGGGCGATCTTGCCGAAGACGCCGGCGAAGCCCGCCGGGGTGTCGCCATCCTCGGGCAGATAGGAGGCCTTGAGCAGGTTCTTGCCGATCTCTGGGCCGGGCGTCGTCGTCATCTGCTCGGCGCCGACCACCAGCACGATGCGGGCGGCATTGGCGTCAATGGCACGGATGCCCTGCCTGACTGCTGCCGACCCCGTGGCGCAAGCGTTCTCGACGCGCGTCGCCGGCTTGAAGCGCAGCCGGTCGTCAGCCTGCAGCACCAGGCTGGCGGTGAAATCCTGCGCCGAAAAGCCGGCGTTGAAGTGGCCGAGCACGATCTCGTCGACCTCGTCCGGACCGATGCCGGTATGGTCGAGCGCGTCCGTTGCCACCTTGACGATCAGGTTTTCAAGCGTCTCGCCCTCAAGCTTGCCGAAACGCGAATGCGCCCAGCCAACGATGCATGCGGTCATGGCGGTCTCCATCCTTGGCGCCAGCCTATCATGTGGCTCATGGCGCACTTCGCCTTTATTGTTCAAATATAAACAATCATCCCCGCTCCGGGAAGAGCCGGAACCAGACAATCGCTTGGCACAGGCCGAGCCGGTGTCGATTTTTTTGTTGATTGACCCGTCAATAAAAAATAATCCTGCTTCAAAGGACAGTAGCGAGATGCCGAAAGTCGGAATGGAACCCCTGCGCCGCAAGGCGCTCATCGATGCGACGATCTCGGCGATCGGCGAGCGCGGTTCGCTCGACGTGACCATGTCCGAGATCGCCGGACGCGCGGGCGTGTCCTCGGCCCTTGCCCATCATTACTTCGGCGCCAAGGACGAACTGCTGCTGGCGACGATGCGCCACATCCTGGCCGAACTCACCATCGACATGCGGCGCGCGCTTGGTGCAGCCAGCAGCCCGCGCAAGCGCGTTTCGGCGGTCGTAGCTGTCAACTTTTCCGACCTCCAGTTCCAGCCGGAAACCATTGCCGCATGGCTCGCCTTCTATGTCGAGGCGCAGAAATCGGCGGCGCTGCGCCGGCTGCTCAAGGTCTATGCGCGGCGCCTGCACTCCAACCTGTTGAGCGGGCTGACCGGCATCTTGCCGAGAGCCGAAGCCGATCGCGTCGCCGAAGCGACCGCAGCGCTGATCGACGGGCTCTACATCAGGCGCGCGCTGAAGGACGGCGTGCCCGACGCCGCGACCGCGATCGCGCTGGTCGAGGACTATCTCGAAACCAAACTCGGCGAGCGGCGCAAACAGTGACAACGAAGCGATCCAACTTCCTGATCGTCATGGTCGATCAGCTCAACGGGACCCTGTTTCCGGACGGGCCGGCCGCGTTTCTCCATGCACCGCATCTGAAAGCGTTGGCCGCACGTTCGGCACGGTTTGCCAACAACTACACCGCCTCGCCGCTCTGCGCGCCGGGCCGCGCCTCGTTCATGAGCGGGCAGTTGCCGTCGCGCACCGGTGTTTATGACAATGCGGCCGAATTCGTCTCGTCGATCCCGACTTTCGCGCACCATCTGCGCGCCGCCGGCTACTACACCTGCCTGTCAGGCAAGATGCATTTCGTCGGACCGGACCAATTGCACGGTTTCGAGGAGCGGCTGACCACCGACATCTATCCGGCCGATTTCGGTTGGACGCCAGACTATCGCAAGCCCGGCGAGCGCATCGAATGGTGGTATCACAATCTGGGCTCGGTGACCGGCGCCGGCATCGCCGAGACCACCAACCAGATGGAGTATGATGACGAGGTCGTCTTCCTGGCCACGCAGAAGCTCTATCAGCTTTCGCGCGAGCAGGACGATACGAGCCATCGGCCCTGGTGTCTCACCGTCTCGCTCTCGCACCCGCACGATCCCTATGTCGCGCGCAAGCAGTATTGGGATCTCTATGAGCATTGCCAGGCGCTCGACCCGGAAACCGGGTTCATCGCGCATGACGAGCAGGATACGCATTCCCAGCGGCTGTACCACGCCAGCGACTATGCCTCTTTCGAGATCACCGCTGAGCAGGTGCGTCGTTCCCGGCGCGGCTATTTCGCCAACATCTCCTATGTCGACGACAAGCTCGGCGAGCTTCTGGACGTTTTGCGGCGAACGCGCATGCTCGACGACACCGTCATCCTGTTCTGCTCGGACCACGGCGACATGCTCGGCGAGCGCGGCCTGTGGTTCAAGATGAGCTTCTTCGAGGGTTCGGCACGGGTGCCGCTGATGGTTGCCGGCAAAGGCGTTCGCGCGGGGCTGATCGAGGCGCCGGTCTCCAATCTCGATGTGACGCCGACGCTTTGCGACCTCGCCGGCATCGACATCGGGGCGATAGCCCCGTGGACCGACGGCCAGTCGCTGCTGCCGCTCATCGAGGGCAGTGAGCGCACCGCGCCTGTGTTGATGGAATATGCAGCGGAAGGCTCCTGCGCGCCACTCGTTGCAATCCGCGACGGCAGATACAAATTCGTCCATTGCGAGCTCGACCCGCCGCAACTGTTCGATCTCGAAGCCGATCCGCTCGAGCGACACAATTTGGCCGACGACCCCGTCAATGCGAGCCTGGTGGCGGCATTCATGGGCAAGGTCCGGGCGCGCTGGGACATGGCCGGCTTCGACGCCGCGGTGCGCGAAAGCCAGGCGCGGCGCTGGGTCGTCTACCCGGCGCTGCGCAACGGCGCCTATTACCCTTGGGATTTCCAGCCCCTGCAGAAGGCGTCCGAGCGCTATATGCGCAACCACATGAACCTCGACAATCTCGAAGAGAGCAAAAGGTATCCGCGCGGCGAATGATGATGACCCTCGTCCCCACCCTCGACCATCTCAAGCAGGCCTATGCCGTCACCGCCAAGGCGACGCAGATCACGCCGCTGCTGGAATCGGAAGCTCTGGCCAGGGAGACCGGCGCTGCCCGCGTTTTCATCAAGCCGGAATCGCTGCAATGGGCCGGATCCTTCAAGATACGCGGCGCCTATTGGCGGCTGAAGCAGCTTTCGGCCGACGAGGCGAAGAAGGGCGTTGTCGCCTATTCCTCAGGCAATTTCGCGCAAGGGCTGGCGGCGGCCGGCCAGGCGCTCGGCATTCCGGTGACCATCGTCATGCCGATCGACGCACCGGCTGCCAAGCGCGACGCCACGGCGGGCTATGGCGCCCGCGTCGTGCTGACCGATCATGGCGAGCGTGCGCGTGAGGAAGTCGCCGCCGCCAAGGCGCGCGACATCGCCGAGACCGAGGGGCTGGCTTTGCTGCATCCGTTCGACGATCCGGAGATCGTCGCCGGCCAGGCGGGCGCCGGCCTCGAAGCGCTCGACCAGCTTGCCGCCAAGGACGCCAGCGCCGATCTCTTGTTCTGCTCGGTCGGCGGCGGTGGACTGATCGGCGGCGTTTCGCTCGCTTTCCACTATCTGTCGCCCGCCACCGAGATCATCGGCGTCGAGCCGGAAGGCTTCAATGGCATGGGCTCGTCGCTGGCGCATGGCAGCATCGAGACGATGCCGATCGGCCCGAAGTCGATCTGCGACGGGCTGATGTCGCGACGGCCGGGCGACGCACCGTTCGCGGCGGTCAAGGCCGCCGGCGTTCGCGGCATCACCGTCGACGATCAATCGGTGCGGCGCGCCATGCGGATCGCCTTCGAGCGCATGAAGCTGGTGCTCGAACCGTCGGGGGCCGCCTCGCTGGCGGCACTGCTCGGCAGCAAGGTGGATGTGCAGGGCAAGACCGTGCTCGTGATGGCAACTGGCGGCAACGTTTCGCTCGCCGATTTCATGGCGCATATGAACCATGCTTGAAGCGGATTTCGTCATCATCGGCTCCGGCTCGGCCGGCTCGGCCATGGCCTATCGCCTGTCCGAGGACGGCAAGCATTCGGTCATCGTCATCGAATTCGGCGGCACCGATATCGGGCCGCTGATCCAGATGCCGTCGGCCCTTTCCATCCCGCTCAACATGAGCCTCTACGACTGGGGCTTTGCCAGCGAGCCGGAACCGCATCTGGGCGGCCGAGTGCTGGCGACGCCGCGCGGCAAGGTCATCGGCGGTTCGTCTTCGATCAACGGCATGGTCTATGTGCGCGGCCACGCCCGCGACTTCGACCATTGGGCCGAAGAAGGGGCTACCGGCTGGGGCTTTGCCGACGTGCTGCCCTACTTCAAGCGCATGGAGAACAATGACGGCGGCGAGGATGGCTGGCGCGGCCACGGTGGCCCGTTGCATGTACAGCGCGGCTCGCGGCGCAATCCGCTCTACGGCGCCTTCGTCGATGCCGGCCGCCAGGCCGGGTTCGAACTGACCGACGATTACAATGGCTCCAAGCAGGAAGGCTTCGGGCCGATGGAGCAGACCATCCGCGGCGGCCGCCGCTGGTCGGCGGCGAGCGCCTATCTCAAACCGGCGCTCGGGCGGAAAAATGTGAGTCTGGTCAAGGGCTTTGCACGGCGGGTGATCATCGAGAATCAACGCGCCATCGGCGTCGAGATCGAAGCTCACAAACAGATTCAGGTCGTTAAGGCACGACGCGAGGTGATCGTCGCCGCCTCGTCGATCAACTCGCCCAAGATCCTGATGCTGTCGGGCATCGGTCCGGCCGAGCATCTGCGGGAAAACGGCATAGAAGTGGTGGCCGACAGGTCCGGCGTCGGCCGCAATTTGCAAGACCATATGGAGCTCTACATCCAGCAGGAATCATTGCTGCCGATCACGCTCAACTCGGTGCTCAACCCGTTCTCGAAGGCGCTGATCGGGGCGCAGTGGCTGTTCTTCAAGACGGGGCTTGGCGCCACCAACCATTTCGAGGCAGCCGCCTTCGTGCGCTCGCGCGCCGGCGTCGACTACCCCGATATCCAGTACCACTTCATCCCGGCGGCGGTCCGCTATGACGGCAAGGCGGCGGCAAAGTCGCACGGCTTCCAGGCGCATGTCGGGCCGATGCGGTCGAAGTCGCGCGGCTCGGTGACGCTGCGCTCGCCGGACCCGAAATCGAAGCCGGTTATCCGCTTCAACTATATGTCGCATCCGGACGACTGGACGGAGTTCCGCCACTGCATCCGGCTGACCCGCGAGATCTTCGGTCAGTCGGCATTCGACCCCTATCGCGGCAAGGAAATCTCGCCGGGTTCGCACGTCCAGTCGGACGACGATCTCGATGTCTTCATCAGGGATCACGCCGAGAGCGCCTACCATCCTTGTGGCACCTGCAAGATGGGCCGCGCCGACGACATGATGAGCGTCGTCGATCCGGAATGCCGGGTCATCGGCGTCGACGGCTTGCGGGTCGCCGATTCCTCGATCTTCCCGCGCGTCACCAACGGCAACCTCAATGCGCCGTCGATCATGACCGGCGAGAAGGCTTCCGACCATATTCTCGGCCGCACGCCGCTGGCGCCGTCCAACCAGGAACCATGGATCAATCCGCTCTGGCAGGCGTCGGACAGATAGAGCATGATCCGCCCAACAGATTGAGCCGTCCGATAGATTGAGCCGCCCGCCTGGGCGAAGACGATTTGGAGACCTCCCATGCGCGCCCAGCCCACGGCATCGCACTATGTCAACGGACGCTACATCGACGATGAGCAAGGCGCGCCGCTGCCGGTCATCTATCCGGCAACCGGCGAGACCATCGCCACGCTGCGTTCGGCGACGCCGAACGTGCTGGAGCTCGCCGTCGAGGCCGCACGTGCCGCGCAGCCTGCCTGGGCACGGCTGAAGCCGGTCGAGCGCGGACGCATCCTGCGCCGTGCCGCCGACATCTTGCGCGCCCGCAACGCCGATCTCGCCCGCATCGAGACGCTCGACACCGGCAAGGCGATCCAGGAAACGCTGGTGGCGGACGCGCCGTCCGCCGCGGATTGCCTGGAATATTTCGGCGGCGCGGTCGCCGCCTATAATGGCGAGTCCATCGACCTCGGCGGGCCCTTCGCCTACACCCGGCGCGAAGCGCTCGGCGTCTGTGTCGGCATCGGCGCCTGGAACTATCCGATCCAGATCGCCGGCTGGAAATCAGCGCCTGCCCTCGCCATGGGCAACGCAATGGTGTTCAAGCCCTCGGAAAACACGCCGCTTTCGGCGCTGGCGCTGGCCGAAATCTACAGCGAAGCCGGCCTGCCCGATGGGCTGTTCAACGTCGTGCAGGGCTACGGCGATGTCGGCGCCGGGCTCGTCGGCCACGATGTCGTCGCCAAGGTTTCGGTGACGGGCTCGGTGCCGACCGGGCGCAAGGTGCTGTCGCTTGCCGGTTCGAAGATGAAGCACGCGACGATGGAGCTTGGCGGCAAGTCGCCGCTGATCGTCTTCGACGATGCAGATCTCGAAAATGCCATTGGCGGCGCCATGCTCGGCAATTTCTATTCGACCGGCCAGATCTGCTCCAACGGCACGCGGGTCTTCGTGCAGAGCGGCATCCACGACCGCTTCGTCGATCGTTTGATCGAGCGGACGAAGAAGATCCGCATCGGCGACCCGCTCGACCCCGAAACCCAGATGGGGCCTCTGGTCTCCAAGGCGCAGCACGAGAAGGTGGTCGGCTATATCGAGGTCGGCAAGCAGGATGGTGCTGTTCTCGCCTGCGGGGGCAACGTGCCCTCGCTGCAGGGCTTTGACGGCGGTTTCTTCGTCGAGCCGACGGTCTTCACCGGCGTCACCGACACGATGCGCATCGCGCGCGAAGAGATTTTCGGGCCGGTGATGAGCGTGCTGAAATTCGACAGCGAGGACGAGGTGATCGACCGCGCCAACGACACAGAGTTCGGCCTTGCGGCGGGCGTCTTCACGCGCGACCTGCCGCGTGCCCATCGCGTCATCGCCGAGTTGCAGGCCGGCACCTGCTGGATCAACGCCTACAATCTGACGCCGGTCGAGATTCCGTTCGGCGGCTTCAAGCAGTCCGGCATCGGACGCGAGAATTCGCTGGCGGCGCTGGCGCTCTATTCGCAGCTGAAGTCGATTTATGTCGAGACCGGGGATGTGGCCAGTCCCTACTGAGCCCGCCCTCAGCCGCCCTTCTCAGCCGTGCTGTCCAGATACTGCGTCAACGCGCAGACCAGATGATAGAAAATGCTGGCCGGCACATCGGTGGCCAACGAGCGGCCACGTTCGTCGATGCGGTCGATCCACAGGCCGAGCGGCGCCGGGTCGATGTGCCAGCGGAACAGCCTGCCGACGCGTGCCTCGATCTCCGGCTTGAGATCCGGCCCGCCTGAACCATCCAGCGCAATCGCTGCCTTGACCGCTTCGGCCTGCGGCCAGCTGCGTGAGACAAGGTCGAGCGGGAGGCCTTGGCGTGAGACGGCGCCATAGGCAAGGCCGGTGGCGCGGTTGAGGCCATTGGCGATGGCCGAGGCATAAAGTTTCCTGGCAAAGCCGCTCAGCTCGGCCTGGCCGCTGCGCCCGGCGAAATCGACCAGCAGCGAGGCCCATTCGAAGTGATGGCCGGGCTCGGTCCAGGAGCCTTTCTCCCCGGCGGACGGTTTCCACTCGGCATCGAAATACTCGCCCAGAGTCCAGCTTTCGGCGTCGAAGAAATGGCTGCGGAACAGGTCGATGATGCGCGCCGCGCGGCGCAGATGGGCACGCTCGCCGGTCGCCTGGTGCCAGGCTATGAAGGCTTCGAGCAGATGCATATGCGGGTTGGAGCGCCGCTCGCCCTCCCCGTCCGACGTCTCGAGGAAGCCGGTCATACGGCTGTCCTCGAGATGCGCATCGAGAAAGGCGAAGGTCTCCTCGCCGAGCCGCAAGGCGTCGGGATTGCCCGACATATGCGCATGCGCCAACGCCAGCAGCACACAGGAATGATCGTAGGCATCCTCGGTGGCATCGGCGACGCTGCCGTCGACATTCAGCGTGCGCACCCAGCCACCTTTGTCGGTGCGGCCCTTCCCGGCCATGAAGTCGATGCCGTGGCCGATCAGCCGGTCGGCCGGACCGTCCCAGCCGCGCGCCTTGGCGACGGCGAAGGCATAGACCTGCCTTGCCATGGTGCGCATGCGCTTGGGCTTCATCAGCGGCGAGGCATCGAGGCCGAGCGCTTCGTGAAACCCGCCATGGCGCTCGTCGACGCCTGATGTCGACCATAGCGGCAAGGTCTCCTGAAACAGCCAGTGATGCACGCGCCGCCGCCAGGCACCACTTTCGATGACGCGGTCATGCGCCGGCGTGAACCGGGTTTCCAGCCGGCCCGATTTTTCGAGCTGCTCGACGATCTTCTTGACGTGCTGGCTGTGGCTGACCGGGGCGACGAAGGTGGCGTCTGACGTCGAGACGATGGCGACATCTTTCATGCCGATCGCCGACAGCAGGCGGCCCTCGCCGCGGATGTAGGAGTTCTCGCAGTCGATGGCGACGACATCGCCGATGACAACATTGCCCTGGTCGTCAGCAGGGCCGACATCGAGCAGCGACTGCCAGGAGCCGAGATCGTTCCAGCGGAAGCCAGCCGGCACCATGGCGATGTCTTTTGCCCGTTCCATGATGGCGTAGTCGATCGAATTCGACGGGATGGCGGCGTAGAGTTCCAGCGGCATGTAGAGGCCGGACAGATCCGATGTTGCCGCCTTGTAGGCCGCCTCGGTGGCCTGCCAGATATCAGGCTGGAACGCCGCGAAGGCGTCGCGCATGGCGCCGGCGCGAAACAGGAAGATGCCGGTGTTCCAATAGAAATTTCCGGCCTGGAGATAGTTCTGCGCAGTCGCAAGGTCCGGCTTTTCGACGAAACGCGACACGTCGAAGGTCCCGCCGCTTTCGGCTGCGACTTCGATGTAGCCATAGCCGGTCTCGGGCTGTGTCGGCTTGACGCCGAACACCACCAGCCGGCCGGCGCGCGACGCCTCGGTGCCGGCTTCGACACTCTGCCAGAATTGGTGCGGGGTTGATATCTCATGGTCGGACGGCACCACCAGCACCAGGCTGTCGCCGAACTCGGACAGCGTGCGCAGCGTCGCCAGCGCGACGGCGGCGGCGGTGTTGCGGCCGGCCGGCTCGAACAGCGGCCCGCCGCCGGCGAGATCGAGGCCGGCGAGATCGGCACGGACGCGTTCGGCATGGCGTTCCGAGGCGATCAGGAAGATCGGGGTTTCGCCTTCCGGCCTCGCCGTCAGCCGGCGCAAGGTCTTGGCCAGCATCGAGCCGTCACCCGACAGATCGTGGAACTGCTTAGGATTGTCCTCACGCGACAGCGGCCACAGCCGCGAGCCGATGCCGCCGCTCATGACAAAACTAACGATCCGCTCGGTCATTCACGTCTCACGCTCAGAAGGTAATGGCCGGTTGCTATCACACAAGCCTTAAGCGGTGTTAATCCCATTGGAAATGCGCTCGGATGCAAGCTCGATGAATGCCCGGACGAGGGGCGAAAGGTGGCGGCTGCTCGGATAGAGCACATGCAGGCCGCCGGCCGGTGTCCTGTAGTCCCCAAGAACGCGCCGCAGCCGCCCGTCATTGATCAGCCCTTCGGCGATCGCCTGCGGCACTTGCGCGATGCCGAAGCCGGCGAGCGCGGCAGCAACGACCGCCTGCATTTCATTGGCGGCAAAGCGCCCGGCCACCATGACCGTTTCCTCGCCGTGCGGCCCGTCCAGCACCCAATGAGCCAATGAGGCCGAAGGGCCCGCGATGGCGCATTGGTGGTTTGTCAGGTCCGCGGGGCTTTCCGGCATGCCGTGCCGAGCGAGATAGTCCGGGCTGGCGCAGAGCAGCCTGTGCGTGGAGCCGAGCTTGCGGGCGATCAGGGTCGAATCCTGAAGGATCCCGGTGCGAAAAGCGAGGTCTATGCCCTCTTCGACCAGGTTGAGCCTGTCGTCTGTGAGACGCAGCTCGACATTGGTTTTTGGATACAGTGCCAGAAAGTCGACCACGGCGCGGATAAGGAAATGACCGCCAAAGCCAACCGGGGCAGAAATGCGTATTGTGCCCGACGGCTCCGCCCTCGCCTCCGCGAGGCGCAGATTAGCTTCCTCGATGGCCCGCAGCCCCTGGCTGCTCTGCTCATAGTAGAGGCGCCCGGCAGCCGTCATGCTGAGGCTACGTGTCGTGCGCTGCAGCAGCCGGACGCCGACCTCGCGCTCGAGCACCGCGATGCGGCGGCTGACCGTCGTCTTGGGCATGGCGAGCAGGCGCGCGGCTGCGGTGAAGCTGCCGGCTTCGACGACGCGAGCAAACACGACGATATCATTGAGGTCGATCATTGTATCCAACATTGGGACGACGTTTTCCGATTATAGTCAATTATGCATCAATATAAAAGCTCCTAACTTTGCTGCAGAGAAACAAGGAGCAGACACCCATGACCAGCAAACGAAGCATTCTGGTGACCGGCGCTACGGGCCAGCAGGGCGGCGCAGTTGCGCGCGCGCTGTTGTCGAGGGGACACCGCGTCAAGGCTTTGACGCGCAAACCGGACAGCGAGGCGGCACGGCAACTGGCATCAGCGGGCGCCGATCTCGTGGCCGGCGATCTCGCTGACGCAGGCTCCGTCGTGACGGCCGCAAAAGGCGTCGACACCATGTTCCTCATGGGCAACAGCTATGAAGCCGGCCTGCAGGAGGAAACCCGCCAGGGCATCATCGCCGCCGATGCGGCGAAGGCTGCCGGCGTCGGACATCTGATCTATTCATCCGTTGCCGATGCCGACAAGATGACCGGCATCCCGCATTTCGAAAGCAAATATCTCGTCGAGAAACATGTCGTCGGGCTGGGCATCCCCTACACAATCAGCGCGCCCGTCGCGTTCATGGAGAATATCGTCGCGCCATGGTCGATCGGCGCGCTCAGCCAGGGCACCCTTGCCTTCGCTATGCCTCCCAAGCGCGTCCTCCAGCTGGTCTCCCTTGCAGACATTGGCGGCTTCGTCGCCGCCTTGGCCGAGCGGCGAGAACAGGTGTTCGGCAAGCGCTTCGATTTCGCCGGGGACGAAGTGTCCGGCGAAGAGCAGGCGAAAATCCTGTCCGAGGCCATCGGCCGCCCGATTGGCTATCAGGAAATCCCGATCGCCGTGGCCCGCCAGCAAAGCGAGGATGCGGCACTGATGTTCGAATGGTTCGACCGCGTCGGCTACGATGTCGATATCGCCGGCTTGCGCAGGGATTTTCCTGAGGTCCGCTGGCACGGTTTTGCCGACTGGGCGCGAGCGTTCAACTGGAGCGCCCTGAAACAAACAGCTTCGGCGGGCGACCGCTGAAGCGAGAGCCTGCGCCATCCCGATGGAATTGGGATGGGGTCCTATCTATTGTTCAAGCATGATCTTTTCCGAAACCGTTTTTCGGGATGCTCTAGAACGTCTGGTTGTAGGTGCCGACTTCGGGACTGCGGCGCAGGACCGCATCGACGGCGTCAAACATCTGCCGGCGGCGCTCCGACGACACCGGGCTTTCGACGACGACGACAAGCTCCGGCTTGTTCGACGAGGCGCGCACCAGCCCCCAGGTGCCGTCCTCGGCGACGACGCGCACGCCATTGACGGTGATCAGATCGATGATCTTCTGGCCGGCGAAGCTTGCGCCGTCCCGCTTCATCGCCTGAAAATCGGCGACCACCCGCTCGACCACACCATACTTCACATCGTCGGCACAATGCGGCGACATCGTTGGCGTGCCGAAAGTCAGCGGCAGCGCCCGGTAGAGATCGGCCATCGAGCTGCCGGGACTGCGATCCAGCATCTGGCAGATGGCGATGGCGGTGACCAGACCGTCGTCATAGCCGCGCCCGATCGGCGGGTTGAAGAAGAAATGGCCTGACTTTTCGAAACCGGCGACGGCGCCAAGCTCGGCGACGCGGCGCTTGATGTAGGAGTGGCCGGTCTTCCAGTAGTCGGTGACGGCGCCGTTGGCGCGCAGCACTGCGTCGGTGTTGAACAGGCCGGTCGACTTGACGTCGACGACGAAGGTCGAGCCGGGATGCAGCAGCGAAATATCGCGCGCGAGCATGACACCGACCTTGTCGGCGAAGATTTCGTTGCCTTCATTGTCGACAACGCCGCAACGGTCGCCATCGCCGTCGAAGCCGAGCCCGACATCGGCCCCGGTTTCCAGCACCTTGTCCCTGATGGCATGCAGCATCCGCATGTCCTCGGGGTTGGGATTGTAGCGCGGAAAGGTATGGTCGAGCTCGACATCGAGCGGGATCACCTCGCAACCGATGCGCTGCAGCGCTTCCGGGGCAAAGGCGCCGGCGGTGCCGTTGCCGCAAGCGGCGACCACTTTCAGCTTTCGCGTGATGCGCTTTTCCCGGGTCAGGTCGTCGAGATAGGTAGCGCGAAAATCGCGGACGAAATCATAGGAACCGCCGCCGGCCAGATCGAAGTCGCCGGCAAGCACGATCGCCTTCAAGGCGCTCATCTCTTCCGGACCAAAGGTCAGCGGCCGCGCCGCGCCCATCTTGACGCCGGTCCAGCCATTCTCGTTGTGCGAGGCGGTGACCATGGCGACTGACGGCGTATCCAGCGCGAACTGGGCGAAGTAGGCCATCGGCGACAGCGCCAGGCCGATATCCCTAACTCGCGCGCCGACCGCCATCAGCCCGGACACCAGCGCCAGCTTGATCGACAGCGAATAGGAACGGAAGTCATGTCCGGTGACGATATCCGGCCCAACGCCAAGGCGGCGGATCAGCGTGCCGAGCCCCATGCCGAGCGCCTGGACGCCGATCAGGTTGAGTTCGGGTGGTATCTCCGAGCCCGGATGGCCGAACCACCAGCGCGCATCATATTCGCGGAACCCGGACTGTTTGATCAGCGCCGAGGTTTCAAACTCGAAGCTGTTGGGTCGGGCCTCGCCAACGATCCTGGGGGTCAAGACTGAAAACTCCAAGCGGCTGGAACACGGTTTGTCGGAATGGTGGTTACCACACAAGCCTTTAAGTCGTGTTTATCCCTAAAGAAAATCCGGCCGCCGGCAAGGCGCGCGGCGAAAGCTGATGAAATGCGACAGAAGTGCTGCCATTGCCGCTTGCAGGAACGAAGTACGGCGGCTATAAGCCCGCGGTCTGGTCACGGAGTGTAGCGCAGCCTGGTAGCGCACCTCGTTCGGGACGAGGGGGTCGCAGGTTCAAATCCTGCCACTCCGACCAGAAAAAACAATGTGTTAGCGCATCCCGACTTTGGCGCCCCGACCTGAAACAATCGTGAGATGACTTTCCCGGTGACACAGACCTAGCCGTTGTCTTGTGACGCACATATCCGTTGCCGACGAGCTTGAGAACGCTACGCATTGCCACAGCAGCAGTGATCTTCCTGCCACCGTGTCCATCTTCGGCCGACAGCCCGCGGCGCTTTCGTGGTGTCGCTTCGGGTCAGAGTTCGCGTCGCGCTTATCGGAGTCCGAAAAAGCTCAATATCGCTATCACGATGACCACCGCGCCAACAAGCCAAATGATATTGTTCATGATCTATCTCCTGTTGCCTTGAGAAAGCCCGCGCCTCCGGCGGAGAATGCGAGCCCGACCAGCCTTTGCCGGCTGATCTTCAGCGGACATCAAGCCATGATGTCGCCTGTGAGGAATAGAACCGTTAGGCAGGCCTAATGTTCCACGGGTTGGCGAGATCAAGAGATGGCCTGGTGATTTGCCTTTGTATTAGCTGCGGCGCATGCTTATGCCGACGGCGGTAACAGGAATGCCGGCCACGCCCGGAGCATCATGCATAAATTGGTTCTCACAACAGCAGTTGCGCTTGCCTGCACCTGCGCGCCCTCCCAGGCGGACGACGAGCGTTCATGCAAAATAGTGGCGGCGGCAGCGCAGCTCTCTGGAAAGACCAACTGTAGCGAAGGCGATGTCGCTGCTATCTCTGGCATGAGCAGCAAAGAACTGCCGGATGCAGTAGCCAGATATTGCGATTTTTGGGGGCAGATCGTTGTGCTGCCTGATGTGAGCGAGAACGATGCGTCTAGACGCATCGTTCTTTGCAAATACCACAAGCGAGAGGCAGCCCCTGCCCAGCCCTAGGCGGTGCGATCGCGCGTTCTTCGACTTGCGAAAAGTGTTCTGGCTGGCCATGGGAGGACCGGAACCAAAGTGACCAGAGGCAGTTATCCAGACGAAGGGCAAATTGAGAAATGGAGAAACTGCAATGAAAACAATGGTCATGTGCGCGTTGGCGCTTTCCATGGGATTGCCGGCCATGGCTTCGGCCGCCGAAGCCGATGTGGTCATCAGAACCCACCATCGACACCACAACAACGTCAAGATCATCAACGAGGACGGCCAGCGCTTGCACCACCGCCGCCACGGCGCAATTGCGTTCTATGACCATGGGCGCCGGCATCATCGTCAAGACACCGTCGTCGTAAGCCGGCATCATCGCCGAGACACCGTCGTCGTGACAGGCTCCGTTTCCACTCATCGTTACCACCGCCACCACCCCGTGGTGATCGAAAACGACGGTTACTGATCGCCGACCGCCGGCCCGGCTCCTGGGAGTCGGGCCTCGTGGACCAGCAGACCGCGGCGGACCACTGAACGACCTTCTCCAAGTCGCAGACCAGCAAAGGAAAAGCCCGCCCCGGCGTCAGCTGAGACGGGCTCTCTCCGTTTGCCAGTGGTTGATTTGAAGCACTCGACGGACACTAACTACGAATGATCGAGAGCGTTCCCGCTGGGCAGGAAACCCGGCGTCAGTTGATGCGACCATGGGCTCGTCTCATGGGTTCCGGAGCGATCGGAAACTTTGACGAAGGTGGCCGTCGGCTCTAGGTAGGTCGATGCATATGATAGAGCCAGTGAAACGGCGATGCCGGAGTGTGGACATGAATTTGAATTCAACGGCAGCCTCGCTACCGGCTCTTGTGATCGCGCTGTTTCTCGTCGCCGGCTGTTCATCGATCGGCAGAACCGTTGATCCGGCCAAATACGACAGCATGAGCTGCACCGAGCTCAACAGCGCGCTGGGAGACATCGCCCGTAACATTTCGCAAACCGCGATCACCCGCGGCAAGGTCGCGAGCACCAACGTACCGCGCTGGCTGCTAGGCGGCTCGCGCGTGAAGGGCGCGGTCACCGACCGTGAAACGGCCAGGATCGAGCGGCTGAAACAGCAGGAAGAGGCTATTGCCAGCACAAGAGCGCGCAGATGCACGTCGCTGTCGCAATGAGCCTCATCTCAACCCGATAGAGGCGCTCAGGCGCTCAGGCGAAAACGCGTGACGTCGATCGCAGCGGCCATCAGCGTCTGTGTGTAGGCGTGCTGCGGGTTGCTGAAAATCGCTTCGGTCGGCCCCTCCTCGACGATCTTGCCTTGCTTCATGACGATGATGTAGTCGGCCATGGCGCGCACGACCGACAGATCGTGGCTGATGAACAGGTAGGACAGTTCGTGGTCGGCCTGCAGCTTGCGCAGCAATTCGACGATCTGTTTCTGCACCGAGCGGTCGAGCGCGGAGGTCGGCTCATCCAGCACCACCAGCTTGGGCTTCAGGATCATGGCCCGTGCAATGGCGATGCGCTGCCGTTGCCCGCCGGAAAATTCGTGCGGGTAGCGGTTGCGTGCGTTGGGATCGAGGCCGACTTCGTTCAAGGCCTCGACCGCGCGTTGATCGCGCTGCTTGCCCGAAAGGTTCGGCTCATGCACCAAAAGCCCTTCGGTAATGACCTGGCCGACGGTCATGCGCGGCGACAGCGAGCCGAACGGGTCCTGGAAGACGAGCTGCATCTGGCGCCGCAGCGGCCTCATCGCCTGTCGGTCGGCCTGGGAAATGTCGCGATCACCAAAACGAATGAGCCCGTCACTCGGCAACAGCCGCAACAAAGCGCGGCCGAGCGTCGATTTGCCCGAGCCGGATTCACCGACAATGCCGATGGTCTGGTTGCGTTGCAGCCTGATCGAAATGTGGTCGACGGCGCGCAGCACCAGCGGCTCGCCAGCGAGAAACCCGCCGCCGATCCTGAATGTCACTTCGACATTCTTGCCTTCGAGCAGAACAGGGGCATTGGCAGGCGGTGGCGCCTTGCTGCCGGTCGGCTCGGCCGCCAGCAGCATTTTCGTATAGGCGTGCTGCGGGTTGACGAAGATGGATTCCGCCTCTCCCTCTTCGACAACCTCGCCCTGGCGCATGACATAGACGCGGTCGGCGAAACGCCGGACAATGCCGAGATCGTGGGTAATGAACACGATCGCCATGCCGAGCTTGCGTTGCAGTTCGGCCAACAGCATCAGAATCTGCGCCTGGATGGTGACGTCGAGCGCCGTCGTCGGCTCGTCGGCGATCAATATGTCGGGGTCGTTGGCGAGCGCCATGGCGATCATGACGCGCTGCCGCTGGCCGCCCGACATTTCGTGCGGATAGGATTTCATCCGCCGCTCGGGATCGGGGATATGCACGAGGCGCAGCAGCTTGAGCGCCTCTTCGTGCGCCGCGGCGGCATTCAAGCCTTGATGCCGGCGGATCGGTTCGATCAACTGGTTGCCGATCGAATAGAGCGGATCGAGCGAGGTCATCGGCTCCTGGAAGATCATGCTGATCTTGGCGCCACGGACCTTGTTCAAGTCGGATTTGCTCAATGTCAGGAGGTTGCGGCCGCGATAGTCGACACTGCCGGTGGCTTCACCATTCGATGCCAGCAGGCTCATCGCCGCCATCATGGTCTGGCTCTTGCCGGACCCGGATTCGCCGACGACGGCGACGGTCTCGCCCGCGTTGACGTGGATGTTGATGCCTTTCACCGCCTCGACTGCGCCGTCGAGCGTGCGGAAGCGGACGCGCAGGTCCTTGACGCTGAGGATCGTTTCGGAAGCAGCCATCTTAGCGATTCCCATCTTTATCGATCTCTCGGGTCGAGCGCGTCGCGCAGGCCGTCGCCAACGAAATTCAGGGCGAACAGCGTCGAGACGAGGAAGAAGGCGGGGAACAGCAGCAGCCAGTTGGCGGTGCCGATGTTCTTGGCGCCGACCGAGATCAGCACACCCCAGCTGGTCATCGGCTCCTGCACGCCCAGCCCGAGGAACGACAGGAAACTCTCGAGGATGATGACCTGCGGCACCAGCAGCGTCATGTAGATCACCACCGGGCCGAGCAGGTTGGGAATGACGTGGCGCAGCAGGATGCCGCGCTGGCCGACACCCATGGCTTCCGCCGCCTGGACATATTCCTGGCGGCGGATCGACAGCGCCTGGCCGCGCACGATGCGCGCCATGTCGAGCCACAGCACGGCGCCGACGGCCAGGAACATCAGCACGAAGTTGCGGCCGAAGAACACCACCAACATGATGACGAAGAAGATGAAGGGCAAGGAATAGAGCACGTCGACGATGCGCATCATCACCTCGTCGATCTTGCCTCCAGAAAAGCCGGCGGCGGCGCCATAGACCACGCCGATGACCACCGCCACGACGCCGGCAAGCAGGCCGATGGCCAGTGAGATGCGCCCGGCCATCAACGTGCGCGAGAGCAGATCACGGCCGGTGTTGTCGGTGCCGAACAGAAAATACTGCTGCTTGACCGAAGCGCTCATCGTCACTTCGAGGCCGTCGGGCGACTTGCTCTCGATCTTGGTGTCGTCGAAGGCGTCGGAACGGTCGAGATAGCGTATGTTGCGGTCGTCGATCGGTTTGGTCGACTTGACGGTGACGAAGACCTGATTGCCTTCCTGCCGCCACTCCTTGATGTCGACCCGCATGCGCTTGATCGCTTCGGTGAGCGCCGTCTCGATCATGTCGGGTTTTGGGTATGCCGAAAAGCTTGGCGGCATGCGCACATAATCTGCATAGATGGTCGTGTATTGATGCGGCACGAACCATGGCCCGAACACGCTGACGATACCGATCAGGGCGAGGTAATAGAGGCTGAACATGGCGGCGCGGTTGGCCTTGAGGCGCGCCCAGGCATCACCCCAGAGCGAGCGGCCGACGACGGCGGGAGCTGTGGCTGCAATGTCAGTCATAGCGCACCCTCGGGTCGACGACCGCGTACATGACGTCGACGATCAGGTTGAAGACGATGGTGAAGATGGCGATCACCACCACCGTTCCCATCACCAGCGTGTAGTCGCGGTTGAGCGCGGCATCGACGAAATAGCGGCCGACGCCAGGTATGGAGAAGATGGTCTCGACGATGACCGAGCCGGTCAGCAGTGCCGCCGCCGCCGGGCCGGTGAAGGAGACGATCGGCAGGATGGCGCCGCGCAACGCGTGCTTGACCACCACCGACCAGTCGGAGAGGCCGAGTGCGCGTGCCGTGCGGATATGGTGGGATCGCAAGGATTCGATCATCGAGCCACGCATCAGCCGGGCGACGATGGCGATCTGCGGCAAGGCAAGCGTCAGCACCGGACCGACCTTGTTGATGAAGGCGCCATCACCCCAGCCACCGATCGGCAACAGTTTCCAGGTCAGCCCGAACAGGAGCTGGATCACCGGCGCGATCACGAAGGTGGGGATGGTGCTGCCGGCGGTCGCCAGCGCAATCACCGTATAGTCGCCCAGCTTGTTCTGGTTGAGCGCGGCTATGGTGCCGAGCACGGAACCGAGCAGAAGTGCAAGGACGAGTGCCGAGGCGCCGAGCTGGACCGAAATGGGCAGGCCCTTGGCGAACAGTTCGGTGACGGTGAAATCCGGCATGTTGTAGCTCGGACCGAAATTGCCGCGCAGCAGATTGCCGAGATAGTGAACGAATTGCAGCCAGAGCGGGTCGTTGAGCCCGAACTGGGCTTCGAGATTGGCCCTGATCTCGGGACTCAGCCCCCGCTCCTGGTTGAATGGGCCGCCTGGCGCGACGCGCATCAGGAAAAACGCCATGGTCACGATGACGAACAGCGTCGGAATGGCGGTCAGAAGCCGCCTTAATACATATCGCAGCATCGGTGCCCCGCTTGATCCAGAGCAGCGCGCGTCCAGCTGGACGATTGCGCTCTAGCCTTCAAATCTTCGCACCGAACTTTCCGAAAATCGATTCCGCTTCCCGGGCCGATGCGATGGCAAACCAGCGCCGCCGCGCACTCAGTGCGCGGCGGCTTGGCCAGGGATCAGTCCTTGCTGACGAAGCGCGACGGATGCACGTCCATCACATTGTCGACGAAGCCATGCAGCTTCGAGGAAACGATATCGTGGTAGCTGTAGTAGAGAAGCGGGATCTGGCCGACATCGTCGACGAGAATGCGCTCGGCCTCGGCGAGCTCCTTCATGCGCTCTTCGGGCTTGCCGCCGGCGGCGGCAGCCTTGTCCATGGCCGCTTCGTATTTCGGGCTGTTGTAGTCCGAATAGTTGTTGCCGCTGGCCTTGCGGGAGATGCCGAGGAAGGTCTCGGGATCCTTGTAGTCGGCGATCCAGGCGGCACGCGCCACGTCATAGTCGCCCTTCTGCTCGAGGAAGGAATAGTGGGTCTTGGTGTCGGTGTTGAGCAAGGTGACGTCGACGCCGAGCGGCTTCAACTGTTCCTGGATGGCCACGGCGGTGTTCTTGTGGTTTTCCGAGGTGTTGTAGCGGATCTCCATCTTCAAAGGATGCTCGGGCGTATAGCCGAGTTTCTCGAGGATCTTCTTGGCTGCGTCCTCGCGGTCGATCTGCGGCATGTCGGCATATTTGGCCAGTGCCGGCGTGTAGCCTTCGATGCCGGGAGGCACCATCGAATAGCCGGGCAGCATCGAATTCTGCCAGACTTTTTCGGCCAGGAAGTCGCGATCGATCGCCATTGAGATGGCATTGCGCAGCTCGACATTATCCCAAGGGGCCTTGTCGGTCTTGATCGCATAATAGTAGGTGCCGAGATACGGTCCGACGTGGATCTGATCGCCGAACTTGGTCTTGAGGTCGGCGAGCTGTTCCGTCGGGAGATCGTCATAGCTGTCGAGTTCGCCGGCCTCGAAGCGCTTCATCGCCGATGAGCGATCTTCGGTCGGAATGTAGTTGACCACGTCGAACTTGACGCTCGCGGCGTCCCAGAATTTCGGATTCTTGACCAGTTTCATGTGGTCGTTGGGGACCCACTCGGCGAGCGTATAGGCGCCGTTGGAGACCAGTTTGCCGGGCTTGATCCAGTCGGCGCCAAGCTTTTCGATGGAGGCCTTGTTGACCGGATAGGTCGCCTGGTGGGTCAGCATCTCCAGGAAGTAAGGCGTCGGTGCCTTCAGCGTGACTTCGAGAGTATTTGCGTCAATCGCCTTGACGCCCATATCCTCCGGCTTGCCCTTCTTGGTGTTGACTTCCTCGGCGTTCTTCACGGGATAGAGCATGGAGGCGTATTCGGCACCGGTCGCCGGATCTTCCAGTCGGTGGAATGCGTAGACGAAGTCTTCTGCCGTCACCGGGCTGCCATCCGACCACACGCCGTCCTTGCGCAGCTTGAACGTATAGACGGTGCCATCATCCGATACTGTCCAGCTCTCGGCGGCACCTGGAATGAGGTTGGCTTTCTCATCCTGCATGACCAGGCCCTGGAACAGGTCGCGCAAGACATTGGCTTCGTAGACCGTCGAGGTCTTGTGCGGATCGACGGACTCCGATTCGGCGGCGGTGCCACGGTTGTAGACGGTCTCGGCGAAAGCCTGCGTGTAGAACGTGCCGGCGGCCAGCGTCATGGTGGTGGCGAACACCGTCGCCTTCAGCATGTTTTTCAGCATGAAGTTCTCCCTGTTGGCGCAGCCGTCGGCGCGCCTTTACGTGTTGACGCCCCGGAGCCGATATCTGACCCCTTTGAGCGCGCCGCCGGTTCCCTTCCAGCGGCTGGTGGCCAAACACTAACGCGGAGAATTTTTATTTCAACAGACTCTCTGGGTCACCCAAAGTAAGGCGGGACGAAAGCTGTGCCGTGACGGCCGAAATACCAGCCGAAACCAGAAGCTTGACTTGGTTTCCTCACCTCGACGCCATTTTGCGGCGAGAATCCGTGGCCGCGCCAGTTTGCCGGAATGTGTTAATGCGTTCTTAAGCAACCATAGGTTACATTACGACTACCTTCTATACGCTTCTATCTCAGACGCATGGCGGTCATGAGTAACAAGGCAAGTAAATTGTCCAAAATTCGCCAAGCAACGCAGAAATTTCAAGAAGAATCAGGAACTTCGGCTGTCGAATTCGCCTTGCTCTCTCCCGTTTTCGTCGTCCTTCTGCTCGGAATGGTTGCATACGGTATATATTTCGGCGCCGCCAACTCGGTCCAGCAGATCGCGGCCGATGCGGCCCGCACTGCAATTGCCGGACTGAACCAGACCGAGCGCCAGACGCTCGTAGCCAGCTTCGTCACCAACAATGCCGGCGGATATCCCTTCGTGGATGTCAGCAAGTTGACCTACCAGGCCAATGACAGCACGGCCGACGGAAGCCAGTTCGTGGTGTCCATCCAGTACGATGCCCGCAACCTGCCGATCTGGAACCTCTTCCCGGGCATAGCCATGCCGGGAAGCACGATCAAGCGCCAGTCAACGATACGGGTCGGGGGCATCTGAATGCTGCTGCGGGCGCGCGATGGGATCGGCCGGCTCGCCCGGTTGATGCTGGGCGACAGACGAGCGAATTTCACCGTCATGACGGCATTGAGCGCGCCGGTCGCGCTGGCGCTGGCCGCAGTGGCCATCGACGAAGCCTCGATCTACACCGAGCGCCGCGAAGCACAGGCCATGGTGGACCTGGCGGCGATCACCGCTGCCTCGAACATCACCAACGTCGAGACCGCTGTCGTGACCACGCTGACCGACAACGGCATGCCGGGGGTTGTCGTGCAGGGCTCGGGACAGACGATCGCGCCAGCCGTCGGCAAAACGGTCGTGTCGGTCACGCGCGGGCGCTACGCAGCATCCGGCGCCAATGTCAGCCAGCGCTTCCAGGCCGGCGTGACACCCTACAATGCCGTGCATGTCACGCTGAAAAAGATCCCCGTCCGCTATTTTGCGAGTTCGCTGATCCCCTCTCCCGTCATCGGCACCGATGCCACCGCCAGCATGACACCGCAGGCGACGTTCTCGGTCGGGTCGAGGCTCGCCAGCGTCAATGGCGGCATTCTCAACGCGCTGCTCAGTGGACTTCTCGGCGGCAACATCTCGCTTAGTGTCATGGATTACAACGGGTTGATCTCGGCCGATGTCAGCGTGTTCTCGTTTATAGACGGCCTTGCCACACAATTGAGCCTGACCGGCGTCACTTATTCGGATGTGCTGGCATCGAAGGCGACCGTCGGCCAGATCGCCACGGCCATGGCCAACGTGCCCGGGCTTGGCAATACGGCCAAGGTGGCGCTGCAGTCGATCGCGTCCAAGTCGACCAGCACTTTCAAGATCCCGCTCAACAAGCTCGTCGATCTCGGCTCCGTCGGCAGCCTGGCGCTTGGGCAAAGACCAGCCGGCCTTGGAGTGGACGCCAGCGCCATGGGCATGCTGACCGCCGCCGCCGTGCTGGCGAACGGTACCAGCCAGGCTCAGGTCAATCTCGGAGCCACCGTACCCGGGCTTCTGTCCACCGCACTTACCATTGCCATTGGCGAGCCTATGCAATCTTCGCCGTGGCTCGCGGTCGATGGCATCGGAACCGTGGTGCGCACCGCTCAGACGCGCATCAAGCTGGTAGCCACCGTCGGTGTCGGCTCGCCCGGTCTCGGCGGCGGTATCAGCCTTTTGGCCGTCAATCTGTCACTCAATGTTGAAGTCGCGTATGCCGAAGCCAAACTGACCGACATCACCTGTCCGACCGGGCCCTCCAGCATCAAGGTTTCCATCGCCGCGCATCCAGGCATTGCCTCGCTGCATCTGGCCAACAGCAACAGTTCAGGCTTCGCCGACTTCAGCCAGCCGCAGACCTTCACCGACGCGGAGATCGCGGATGTCAGCCTCAGACTGCTGCTGATCAACATTCCGCTGATACAGGTGATGGGTTCCGCCGCGACCGCGATCACCAACAACAGCCCGACGACGCTGACCTTCGATGCGACCGACATCGCCAACAAGACGATCAAGACCGTTTCGACGCGCAACATCTCGCAGTCGCTCACCACATCGCTGATCAACAACCTGTCGCTATCGGTCAATGCGCTTGGTCTCGGGATCGATCTGACCGCCCTGCTCGGAACGGTCAAGCCAGCAGTCGTGGCGGTGCTGAACGGCGTATCGGCGCCGGTCGACGACCTGCTCTATAACGTGCTTTCGGCGCTGGGAGTCGGCGTCGGCCAAGCCGATGTGCGTGTCACCGGCGCGACCTGTGGACGCTCGGTTCTCGTTCAATAGGGCACTTGCAGCCAAGTGGGATCACTTGCCTGCAAGCCCCGCGGCCGAAGCACTGAATCAACCGAGCTGACCAAGGAAAAACCCGAGCTCGGGCAGCGCGAGCTTGCTCTCTTCAACAACCGCCGTGCCGCCGACAATGGAAGCGACAGCTCCGATATCCGCCGGCAATGGCCAATTCCCCGGATCCCCGGCGAAGTTGAAGACACAGAGCAGCCTCTCACCGCCGCCTTCCCGGATAAAGGCGAGAATTTCGCCCTCCGCATCGAGAAACCGGATCGAACCGCTGACCAGCGCCGGATGCTCCCTGCGCAACGCCAGCGTGGCCCGATAGGACGCGAGCACCGAGGCGTCGTCAGTGTTCTGGACGTCGACCGCGCGGGCGCGTTGGCTGGCAGGTATCGGCAGCCACGGCTTGGCCGTGGAGAAGCCTGCATTGTCGGCGCCGGCCTCCCAGACCATTGGCGTGCGACAGCCATCCCTGCCCTTGACGCCCGGCCAGAAGCGGATGCCAAAGGGATCGCGCAGATCCTCGAAGGCGAGTTCCGCCTCCTCCAGGCCGAGTTCCTCGCCCTCGTAAAGGCAGATCGATCCGCGCAGGCAGGAGAGCAGCACGATCGAGAATCTTGCGACCGTGTCGGGATCGCTGCCCGGCCTTGTCCAGCGGGTGACATGACGCACCACGTCATGGTTGGAGAAGGCCCAGCAGACCCAGCCATCGGACACGGCTGCCTCGAAGGCTTCGACGCAGCCACGCACATGCGCCGCCGAGAATTGTGCGCCAAGCAGATCGAATGTGTAACACATATGGAGCTTGTCGCCGCCGGTGGTGTAGGCGGCGAGCGTCTGCAGCGAGCGGCCTTCATCGCCGATCTCGCCGACGGCGGTGCGGTCCTGGTATTCGTCGAGCAACGCCCTGAAACGCTTGAGGAACGCCAAGTTTTCCGGCTGCGTCTTATCGAACAGGTGTTCCTGGTAGAGGTAGGTGTTGGTCTCGCTGTTGGTGCCGGCAACGCTTGACGCCAGGGGTGGATTGCTGCGCAGCCAGCGGTCGTGGACATAGTAGTTGACCGTATCGAGCCGGAAGCCGTCGACGTCACGCTCGAGCCAGAACCGCACCGTTTCCAGAAGTGCGTCCTGGACCTCCGGATTGTGGAAGTTCAGGTCCGGCTGCGAGGCAAGGAAATTGTGCATGTAATATTGCCGGCGGGTCGAATCCCATTCCCAGGCCGGGCCGCCGAAGACGGACAGCCAGTTGTTGGGCGCGCCGCCATCGGGCTTCGTGTCGGCCCAGACATACCAGTCGGCCTTGGGGTTGTCGCGGCTGGCACGGCTTTCGACGAACCAGTCGTGCCTGTCGGATGAGTGCGACAGCACCTGGTCGATGATGATCTTCAGGCCGAGCCGGTGCGCCTCGGCCACCAGCGCATCAAAGTCCGCAATGGTGCCGAACATCGGATCGACATCCTGATAGTCCGACACGTCGTAGCCCATGTCGGCCATCGGCGACTTAAAGAAGGGCGACAGCCAGATGGCGTCGACACCGAGCGAGGCGACATGAGCCAGCCTCGACGTGATGCCGCGCAGATCGCCGCTGCCGTCACCGGTCGTATCCTGGAAAGAGCGCGGATAGATCTGGTAGATGACGCAGCCGCGCCACCATCCGGCCTTGTCAGCTGCCGCCATTGCGCTTCTCCCTTGTGCCGGCTTGCGTGGCTATCCGTTCGATCATGAAGATCACCGTCCGCCCCGGCACCGGCCGCGCTATGTCCATCGTCTCGCCTGTTTCGAGGGCTGGCGCCCAAAAAGACCCATCGCGCTCGGGCAAGGAGAACATGCAGGCTCGTCGATCACCGTTGATGAGCACCGCAAGACGGGGCTGATCATCGCTGGCGCCGCCCAGAATCATGACAAGGCGGTGCCGCTGCGGATCCTGCCAGCTCTGCTCGTCGAGCGGCGCGCCTGTCTCGGTCAGCCATGCGACATCAGGCATGTCGGCACCAGCTGATGGCAGGCCAGTGAGGAAGCGCGTGCCGGAGAGCGCCGGCACCGCATGGCGCAGCGTCGAGAGCCGCGCCGTGTACTGCTCCAGCGCCTGGTCGCGCGCTGCCCAGTCGAGCCAGGTGATCTCGTTGTCCTGCGCATAGGCGTTGTTGTTGCCCTTCTGGGTGCGGCCGAATTCGTCGCCGGCCGTCAGCATGATGGTGCCGCGCGAGGCAAACAGCGTGGCGAGCAGCGCGTGCTGATCAATCCGGCGAGCCGCCACCACGGCCGGGTCGCCCGCATCGCCCTCGACACCATTGTTCCAGGACAGGTTCTCGTTGTGGCCGTCGCGGTTCTGCTCGCCATTGGCCTCGTTGTGCTTGCGCTCATAGCGCACGATGTCGGCCAGCGTCATGCCGTCATGGGCGGCGATGAAATTGACCGTGCGGCTGGCGCTTTGTCGCTTCGTGGCAAACACATCGGACGAACCGGCAAGCCGGGTTGCCAACGCGCCGATCTTGCCGGCGTCGCCGCGCCAGAAGCGCCTGACATCGTCGCGGTACTTGTCGTTCCATTCGAGGAAAGGCGGTGGAAAATTGCCGAGCTGATAGCCGTCCGGGCCAATGTCCCAGGGCTCGGCGATCAACACGCGATCGCCCAGCAGCGCGTCCTCGCGCATCGCTTTCAGCAACGGCGCCTCGGCGTCGAATGTCCCTTCGACCCGCCCCAAAATGGGTGCCAGGTCGAAGCGGAAGCCATCGACGCCGGCATCCCGGACAAAATGGCGGAGCGTGTCGAGAACCATTTCCTGGACGATTGGGTGGTCGCAAGCCACCGTGTTGCCGGTGCCGGTGTCGTTGGCCAGCCTGCCGTCCGGTGTGTGCCGGTAATAGGCCTGGCTGTCGAAGCCACGCAACGACAGCGTCGGCCCGAGTCGGTCGCTCTCGCCGGTGTGGTTGAAGACGAGGTCGAGGATGACGCCGATGCCGGCCTCACGCAGCGCGGCGACCGCGTTTCGCAAGTCCATGATGCCGCCTGGCGCAAGGCGAGGATCAAGCGCCATGAAGGTGACGGGATTGTAGCCCCAGGCGTTGCGCAGTCCGAGCGGCGGCAGATGCCGCTCATCGATCGACGCCGTCCCCGGCATCAGTTCGACAGCGCCGACGCCGAGTTTTTTCAAGTGCTCGATAACCACCGGATGAGCGATCGCAGCGACCGTACCGCGCAGCTCTTCGGGAACCTCCGGATGCAGCGTGGTGAAGGCGCGCACCGGAATTTCGTAGATCAGACCACCGGTTCGGAAGAGCGGCGGCGCAGCCTGCACAGGGTTCGGCAGGGCTGCGGCAATCGCCTTCGGCATCAGCGGCGCGGTATTGGCCCCCTCGCCCCGGCGCTGGGCTAGCCGCCAGTCATAGGCGTAGGGCCTGTCGATCCCGACGGCATAGGGATCGATCAGGAGCTTGTCGGGATCGAACCACAGCCCGCGCTCCGGTGCGTAGTCGCCATCGGCGCGAAACCCGTATCGAGTGCCGGGGCCAAGGCCAGCGACGAACCGCGCATGCACGCCCTCGCCTTCCGCCTGCAGCTCAAGCCGTTCGATTTCCCGGTTGCCCTGCTCGTCAAAAATCGAGACCCACAACCGGCGGGCGGCCTGCGACCATGCGGCAAAGCGAATGCCGCCCTCCGAAACAAGTCCGCCAAATCGCGGCCGCTGATCGGCCGGCATCGCAGATTTCATTAAGTGATGACACTCGGCTTGGCGCGGCCGGTATGGCTGCGAATCCCGGCAATATCATCGGCCGCCGATATCAGATCGGCAAGAGCGACTTGGGTGTCGAGATCGTGCCTCGACTTGTCCGGCTCGTAGCGTTCGATGTAGACGCGCAGCGTCGCCCCAGACGTGCCGGTGCCCGAAAGCCTGAAGACGACGCGCGAGCCGCCTTCGAACAGCACCCTGATGCCCTGGTGTTCGCTGGTCGAACCATCGACCGGATCGTGATAGGCGAAGTCATCGGCACTGGCGATGGTCATGCCGCGCACGCTGGTGCCGGGCAGCGCGCCAAGCTTGGCGCGGAGTTCGTCGACCAGCGCATTGGCGCGGTCAGTCTCGACCTCCTCATAGTCGTGGCGCGAATAGTAATTGCGGCCATAGGTCGCCCAATGCTCGGTGACGATCTGCTTGCAGCTTTCGCCGCGCGCGGCGAGGATGTTGAGCCACAGCAGCACCGCCCACAGGCCGTCTTTTTCGCGGACGTGGTTGGAGCCGGTGCCGGCGCTTTCCTCACCGCAGATCGTCGCCATATCGGCGTCGAGCAGGTTGCCGAAGAACTTCCAGCCGGTCGGCGTTTCATAGATGCCGATGCCGAGCTTTTCGGCGACACGGTCGGCAGCGCCGCTGGTCGGCATCGAGCGGGCGATGCCCTTCAGGCCTTCCTTGTAGCCGGGCGCCAGACGGGCGTTGGCAGCAAGCATGGCGACCGAATCCGACGGGGTGACGAAGATACCCTTGCCGATGATCAGGTTGCGGTCGCCGTCGCCGTCGGAGGCGGCGCCGAAGTCCGGCGCGTCCGGGCCCATCATCTCGTCATAGAGATGCTTTGCATGGACGAGGTTCGGGTCCGGATGGTGGCCGCCGAAATCCGGCAGCGGCTTGAAATTGCGGCAGGTGCCGTTGGGCGCGCCAAGCCGGTTTTCCAGGATCTCCTTGGCGTAGGGGCCGGTCACCGCATGCATGGCGTCGAAGCGCATGCGAAAGCCGTATTTGAAATTGGCGCGGATGGCGTCGAAATCGAACAGGCTTTCCATCAGTTCGGCATAGTCGGCGACCGGATCGATGATCTCGACCGGCATGCCGCCGGCCTCGACCGTGCCGATCTTGTCGATGTCTATCGCTGCGATGTCAGTGGTCTTGAAGTTCGCAATCGTCTTGGTCTTTTCGAAGATCGCGTCGGTCAGCTTTTCCGGCGCCGGGCCGCCATTGCCGGCATTGTACTTGATACCGAAATCCTCGTGCGGGCCGCCCGGATTGTGGCTTGCCGAGAGGATGATGCCGCCAAAGGTCTTGTATTTGCGGATGACGTGCGAGGCGGCCGGCGTCGACAGGATGCCGCCCTGCCCGACCATCACCTTGCCGAAGCCGTTGGCAGCAGCCATGGCGATCGCCTTCTGGATGACCTCGCGGTTGTAGAAGCGGCCGTCGCCCCCGATCACCAGGGTCTTGCCCTTGAAGCCGTCCAGGGCGTCAAAGATCGACTGGATGAAGTTCTCGGCGTAGTGCTCCTGCTGGAACACCGGCACCTTCTTGCGCAGGCCCGACGTGCCGGGTTTCTGATCGAAATAGGGCTTGGTGGGGACGGTCCGTATCATGCTTCAGGCAACCCTTTTCGAAAGCAGCGAGCGATAGAGTTCAACGTATTTTTCGGCACTCTTGTCCCACGACACATCGGCTTTCATGCCCTGGCGCTGCAGCGATTCCCAGACCGCCGGACTGGCATGGGCATCGACGAGGCGGCGCATGGCGTGCAGCAAGGCGCCGCCATTGTTGGGCGCGAACTGGAAGCCGGTGGCGACACCGGCCGAGACGGCAGCCTCGTTGGCGTCGATGACGGTATCGGCCAGGCCGCCGGTGCGGGCGACCACTGGCACGCAGCCATAGCGCAGGCCGTAAAGCTGCGTCAGGCCGCAGGGCTCGAAGCGCGAGGGAACCACGATGGCGTCGCATCCGCCTTGCATGATGTGCGAGAGCCCCTCGTCGTAACCGACGACGACCCCGATGCGGCCGCGATGCCGCGCCGCGGCCGCAAGCAGCGCGCCTTCGAGGCCGGCATCGCCCGAGCCCAGGATGGCCAGACGCGCGCCCGTCGCGACGATGCCGTCGATCACCAGCGCCAGTATGTCCATGCCCTTCTGCCAGGTCAGGCGGCTGACGACGCAGACGATCGGGCTGTCGTCGCGATCGAGGCTGAAACGGTCCTCGACGGCGGCCCGGTTGGGTGCGCGCGCCTTCAGCGTCCCGGCTGAGTAGGCGGAGACCAGATGCTTGTCGGTTTCCGGATCCCAAATGCCGGTGTCGATGCCGTTGACGATGCCATAGAGATCGCTGGAGCGCATGTTGATGAGGCCGTCGAGGCCCATGCCGAATTCCGCCGAGCGGATCTCCTGCGCGTAGGTCGGGCTGACGGTGGTGATTGCCCAGGCCGCCTGCAGCCCGGCCTTGAGGAAGCCGACACCGCCGTAATATTCGACGCCGTCGAGCGCCATCGCCACCGCCGGCAAGCCAAGCTCGCCGAAGATGCCGGCGCCGAACTGGCCCTGGAAGGCGAGGTTGTGGACGGTCATCATCGAGGGGATGCCGACCGCCTTGCCGTAGCGCATATAGGCCAGGGTCATCGCCGATTGCCAGTCATGGGCATGGACGATGTCCGGCTGGTAGCCCGAGATGGCACCGCCGGCGATGTCGCCGCCGACCTGGCTCAGCGCCGCGAAGCGCCGCCAATTGTCCGGCCAGTCGACGCCGGTCGCGTTGCCATAGGGGCCGCCGGGACGGTCGAACAGATGCGGCGCGTCGAGCACGAAGAGTTCGAGCCCGGCGAGTTGGACAGAATGGACGGAAGCCTTGCCGCCCTGCAGCAAGGGGTACTGCAGAACCGCCCTCTTTTTCTTGAAGGCGGCCATCACGGTCGGAAAGCCGGGGATGAGCGTGCGCATGGTCACGCCCTTGGCCGCCAGCGCGATGGGCAGCGCGCCGGTCACGTCGGCAAGCCCGCCGGTCTTGATCAGCGGGAAGATCTCGGGCGTGACCGACAGAACCTGCATGCGCCTACAATCCGATCCTGTCCGTTCTAGAGTTCTTTGTTTGGCACAATTCCGGACGGAAAACCGTTTCAGACCTTGCCTGGAATTGCTCTAAAGCTTCAGCTTGTCGATCATGTCCTGTGTGACCAGGCAGATGCCCTTTTCGGAAACGCGGAAACGCTTGGCGTCGAGGACGGGGTCTTCGCCGACCACCAGCCCTTCCGGTATCCTAACACCGTGGTCGATGACGACGCGCTTCAACTTTGCGTTCCGGCCGACATGAACGTCGGGCAGCATGACGACTTCTTCGAGCGTCGAATAGGAGTTGATGCGCGCGCCGGTGAAGATCAGGCTTCTTTTCAGCGAGGCGCCCGAGACGATGCAGTCGCCCGAGACAAGCGAGGAGACGGCGGAGCCACGGCGGCCATCCTCGTCATGGACGAACTTTGCCGGCGGCTTCAATTCGGCATAGGTCCAGATCGGCCAGTCGCGGTCGTAGAGGTCGAGCTCCGGCGTGATATCGGTGAGATCGATATTGGCTTCCCAGTAGGCGTCGACCGTACCGACATCGCGCCAGTAGGCTTCGTTCTCGGCGGTCGAACGCACGCAGGATTTGGCGAAGCGGTGGGCGATCGCCTTACCGTGCTGGACGATATAGGGAATGATGTCCTTGCCGAAATCGCGGCTCGAGCCCGGCTCGGCGGCATCGCGGCGCAGTTGCTCCATCAGGAACTTGGTCTTGAACACATAGATGCCCATCGAGGCCAGGGCGAACTCCGGCTTGTCAGGAATGCCAGGCGGATCGGCGGGCTTTTCAACGAAGGCGATGATGTTGTCCTTGGCATCGACATGCATGACGCCGAAGCCGGTGGCCTCCATCCGTGGCACTTCGAGGCAGCCGACGGTGACGTCGGCATTGGCGTCGACGTGCTGGCGAAGCATCAGCTCGTAGTCCATCTTGTAGATGTGGTCGCCAGCGAGGATGACCATGTATTCGGGCCCGTAGGCCTCGATGATGTCGATGTTCTGGTAGACGGCGTCGGCCGTGCCTTCATACCACTGCGTTTCCGAGACACGCTGGCTGGCCGGCAGGATGTCGAAACTCTCGTTTCGCTCGGGCCGCAGGAAGTTCCAGCCGCGCTGCAGATGTCTGATCAGCGAATGCGCCTTGTACTGGGTGGCGACGCCGAGGCGGCGAATGCCCGAATTGAGCGCGTTGGAGAGCGCGAAGTCGATGATGCGCGTCTTGCCGCCGAAATAGACAGCCGGCTTGGCGCGCCGGTCGGTCAGTTCCTTGAGGCGGCTGCCACGGCCGCCGGCCAATACGTAGGCCATGGCATCGCGCGCCAGCGGCTGGGTCCGTTTCAAGTCTGCCATTTCTACCCTCCCAAGTTACTCAGTCTGCGACAAGCTCGAGCATGATCGTCGACAACGGCGGCAAAAGCATCGTCGCGAAGATGCTTCCTCCCTCCGCCCGCGCCTCGACCAGGCCGCCATTGCCCTTGCCGGAACCGCCATATTCCGAAGCGTCGGTGTTGATGATTTCGCGCCAGTTTCCGGCCTTCGGCAACGGCACGCGATAATTGTCGCGTGGCACCGGCGTGAAATTGGAGATGACGGCCACCGGGCTGCCGCCCGGCGCGCTGCGCAGCCAGGCAAAAACCGAATTCTGGCTGTCGTCGACGATCAGCCAGGAAAACCCTTCCGGTTCGCAATCGCGGCCATGCAGCGCCGGGCGCGAACGGTAGAGATAGTTGAGATCGCGCACCGTCTGCCAGACGCCACGATGCGGGCGGAACTCAAGCAGGTTCCAGTCGAGCGCGCGTGCCTCGCTCCATTCGCGGCGCTGCGCGAACTCCTGCCCCATGAACAGCAGCTTCTTGCCGGGATACCCCCACATGAAGGCGTAGTAGGCCCGCAAGGTCGCGAATTTCTGCCAGTCGTCGCCGGCCATCTTGCCAAGCAGCGTGCCTTTGCCGTGCACGACCTCGTCATGCGAGAGCGGCAGCACGAAATTCTCCGAGAAGGCGTAGGTCAGGCCGAAGGTGAGATCGTTGTGGTGGTGCTTGCGAAAGATCGGCTCCTTGGAAAAATACTCCAGCGTGTCGTGCATGAAGCCCATGTTCCACTTGAAGCCGAAGCCCAGCCCGCCTTCATGCACCGGTGCCGAGACCTTCGGCCATGAGGTCGATTCCTCGGCGATGGTCATCACGCCCGGATGGTGACCGTAGACCTCCTTGTTCATCTTCTGCAGGAAGCTGACCGCCTCGAGGTTTTCGCGACCACCCTTTTCGTTCGGGATCCATTCGCCCTGCTTGCGCGAATAGTCGAGGTAAAGCATCGAGGCGACCGCATCGACGCGCAAACCGTCGACATGATATTTTTCGGCCCAGAACAACGCATTGTTGACGAGGAACGACACCACCTCGCGGCGACCGAAATTGTAGATCGCGGTGTTCCAGTCGGGATGAAAGCCCTTGCGCGGATCGGCATGCTCATAGAGTGCGGTCCCGTCGAAATTGGCCAGGCCATGCGCGTCGACCGGAAAATGCGCCGGGACCCAGTCGAGAATGACACCGACGCCGGCGCGGTGGGCGCCATCGACGAAACGAGCAAAGCCGTCCGGATCACCGAAGCGGGCCGACGGCGCGTAGAGCCCGGTCGTCTGATAGCCCCAGGACGGGTCATAGGGGTGTTCGGAGATCGGCATGAATTCGATATGCGTGAAGCCCGTCTCGACGACATAGGGGATCAGCCGGTCGGCCATCTCGTCCCATGACAGGAAGGTCCCGTCGTCGCGAAGCTGCCACGAACCGGCATGGACCTCGTAGACCGAGATGGCTTCGCGCCGGTGATCGGCATTGCGCCAGAAATTGCGGTGCGCCTCGTCGCCCCATTCATGCGCCGGCGGCACGGCAACGACCGAAGCGGTGGCCGGACGCAATTCAGATTTGAAGGCGAACGGGTCGGCCTTCAGCGGCAGCCTGACGCCATCGGGGCCGATGATCTCGTATTTGTAGGGCCGCCCGGCACCGATGTCGGGCACGAACAGTTCCCAGATGCCGGTGTCGCGGCGATCGCGCATCGTGTGCCTGCGACCGTCCCATTCATTGAAGTCGCCGACCACCGAGACGCGCCGTGCATTGGGGGCCCAGACAGCAAAATGCACGCCGGTGGCGCCCTCGTGCTCGATAGCATGGGCGCCGAGCTTGTCGAACAGCCTGAGGTGTGAGCCTTGGGCGATGTAATAGTCGTCCATCGGGCCAAGCACCGGACCGAACGAATAGGGATCGGTCAGCCACCAGTCGCCGCCGGCATTGCGCGCGTGATAGCGCAGCGGCTGCCGCTTCCTGATCGAGAGCTTGCCTTCGAAAAAACCGCCATCGTCGCGCCTGGACAGTTCGCCGGCGATGATGCCGGTCAGCGTGTAGGCGGTGACGAACTCCGCATGCGGAACGAAGCAGCGGGCAAACAGGCTCTTGCCGACCTCATGGACGCCAAGGACCGCGAACGGATCGCCATGTGTGCCGGCAACAATCGCCGCGACATCGCCAGCTGTCGCCAGTCCGTCCGGCCCGCTTGTCGCAGCGGTCACGCGCGGCTTCTTCATCAGGCAGTGTCCCTCCCCGGGCACGACTCTTTGTTTTTGTTCATGTCGTTGTCCCAAAACCGCTACACACTTTTGGGCGACATGAACCTGGACCACATTGGTCGCGGTCCCATGCAATCACATCAGACGGGCACGTTCCAGATTTCTTTCGCATATTGGCGGATCGTGCGATCGGAGGAGAACCAGCCGACACGCGCAACGTTGCGGATTGCCCTGGCGTACCAGTCGGGACTGTTGCGCCAGACAGCGTCGACTTCGCGCTGCGCGGCGGCGTAGGCATCGAAATCGGCGGCGACCATGAACCAGTCGCTGGTGTAGAGACCGTTGATCAACTCACGGTAACGCTCCGGATCGTCCGGCGAGAAGACGCCCGACGAAACGGCGGCCACCGCCTGCGACAGTTCCGGTGAAGCCTCAATGACGGCGCGCGGGTTGTAGCCATTGTTGCGCCGCTCGGCGACCTCGGCGGTGGTGAGGCCGAAGATGAAGATGTTGTCGTCGCCGACACACTCCTTGATCTCGACATTGGCGCCGTCGAGCGTGCCGATGGTCAGCGCGCCATTCAGCGCGAACTTCATGTTGCCGGTGCCCGATGCTTCCATGCCGGCGGTCGAGATCTGCTCGGAAAGGTCGGCAGCCGGCATCATGATCTCGGCCAGGCTGACATTGTAGTTCGGCACGAACACCACCTTCAGCAAACCGCGCACGGCCGGGTCGCGGTTGATGACCTTCGCGACGTCGTTGGCGAGTTTGATGATTAGCTTGGCGTTGTGGTAGCTGGGCGCCGCCTTGCCGCCGAAGAATTTCACGCGCGGCATCCACTCGCGTTCCGGGTGCGAGCGGATCTGGTCGTAGAGCGCGATCGCTTCGAGGATGTTCAGGAGCTGGCGCTTGTATTCGTGGATGCGCTTGATCTGGATATCGAACAGCGCCGAGGGATCGACCTTGATGCCGAGCCGGTCGGCGACGAGATTGGCCAGCCGCGTCTTGTTGGCGCGCTTGACGGCGGCGAACTTGTCGCGAAAGGCGGCGTCGTCGGCGAAGGCATCGAGATCCTTGATGGCGTCGATGTCATCGAGAAAGCGGTCGCCGATCGCCTCGCGGGCGAGCGACGTCAGCCCGGGATTGCACTGGATCAGCCAGCGCCGCGGCGTGATGCCGTTGGTCTTGTTGTTGATGCGATCGGGATAGAGCTTGTGCAGGTCGGCGAACACCGTCTCCTTCATCAGATCGGTGTGAAGAGCCGAAACGCCGTTGATGGAATGCGAGCCGACAAAGGCCAGATTGCCCATGCGCACCCGGCGGTCGCCATTTTCCTGGATCAGCGAGATGCGGCTGATCTGTTCGTCCGAGAACTGGTCGGAGGCACGCGCCTCCAGAAGCACTTCGGCGTTGATGGCGTAGACGATCTGCATGTGGCGCGGCAGCAGCCGCTCGAACAGCGGCACCGGCCAGCTTTCCAGCGCTTCGGGAAGCAGCGTGTGGTTGGTGTAGCCGAAGGTACGCTTGGTGATGCTCCAGGCAAGATCGAAATCCATGCCGTGGACGTCCATCAACAGGCGCATCAACTCGGGCACAGCGATGGCCGGATGGGTGTCATTGAGATGGATCGCAGCCTTGTCGGGCAGCGACTTCAGATCGCCATACTGGCTGAGATGGCGCTGGACGATGTCCTGCAGCGAGGCGGTGGAGAAGAAGTACTCTTGCCTGAGCCGCAGCTCCTGCCCGGCCTTGTGCGAATCCGCGGGATAGAGCACGCGTGACAGGGCATCGGCCTTGTTGCTTTCGGCAAGCGCGCCGATATGGTCGCCGGCATTGAACTTGTCGAGCAGGATCGGATCGACCGGCATGCCCGACCACAGCCGCAGCGTGTTGACGCGGTTGGCCCGCCAGCCGACGACGGGCGTGTCATAGGCGACGGCCAGAACATGCTCGGTCGGCTTCCAGACATGGCGCTCGAGCCGGCCGTCCTTCGAGGTGATCGATTCCACCGAACCGCCGAACCCGACCTCGAAGGAGCGTTCGCGCCGTTCGAACTCCCAGGGGTTGCCGTGATCGAGCCAGGTCTCGGGCAGTTCGACCTGCCAGCCGTCGTGAATCTCCTGGCGGAACATGCCATTGGCGTACCGAATGCCGTAGCCATGCGCGGGAATATCGACGGTCGCCATGCTTTCCATGAAGCAGGCAGCGAGCCGGCCAAGGCCGCCATTGCCAAGTGCGGCATCCGGCTCGAGTGCGGCGATGAGGTCGAGATCGACGCCAAGCGAGGACAAGGCCTCTCGCATATTGTCCATCAGGCCGAGATTGGAGAAGGCGTCGCGCATCAGACGGCCGATGAGGAACTCCAGCGACAGATAGTAGACGCGCTTTTCCTTCTGGTCGTAGGCCTCTTTCGTCGCCTGCATCCAGTGATCGACAATGCGGTCGCGCACGACCTTGATCGAGGCGGTGAGCCAGTCGTACTGGGTCGCGACGGTGGTATCCTTGCCGACCCTGTATTTGAGGGCCATCAAGACTTCCCTTGCGAGCGTCTCCGGGTCAGGATTTTTGAGCAGTGGCGGGAGGGGTTCGGATGTCATAGCGCGCGTCATGCTGCCTCTCGTGCGGTTGCCATGATCATACCGGCTTTCATCGTTCCTCCCAGCCCATGCTAGCCGATACTCCCACATGTTCAATCGATTTAGATGAACCCGCGCGGAGTTACCCTGCGGCAATTTGACAGTTCAGGCCGCCAGTGCCGCCTCCGGCGGAACCTTGGCTCCCGTCATGAAGGCCACGGCATCCGACATCGTATATTGCTTGGGATCGATGACGCAGAGGCGACGACCCAGCCGGTGGATGTGAATGCGGTCGGCGACTTCGAAGACATGCGGCATGTTGTGCGAGATGAGCACGATCGGCAGGCCGCGTTTCTTGACGTCGAGGATCAGTTCGAGCACGCGGCGGCTCTCCTTGACGCCAAGGGCGGCAGTCGGTTCGTCCATGATCACCACGCGACTGCCGAAGGCGGCGGCGCGCGCCACGGCGACGCCCTGGCGCTGGCCGCCCGAGAGCGTCTCCACCGCCTGGCTGATGTTCTGGATGGTCATCAGTCCAAGTTCGGTGAGCTTGTCACGGGCGCGCTTTTCCATCGCCGGCCGGTCGAGCATGCGCAGCCATTGGCCGAGGAAGCCGGGTTTGCGTATCTCGCGGCCGAGGAACATGTTGTCGGCAATCGACAGTGCCGGCGATAGCGCCAGGTTCTGGTAGACGGTTTCGATGCCGGCTTCGCGGGCCTCCATCGGCGATTTGAAGGCGACGGGTTTGCCTTCAAGCCGGATCTCGCCTTCGTCGGGCGCGGCCGCGCCCGAAATCGCCTTGATGAGCGACGACTTGCCGGCGCCGTTGTCGCCGATGACGGCAAGGATTTCGCCCGGATAAAGATCGAAGTCGGCATTGTCGAGAGCGGTGACGCGGCCATAGCGCTTGATCAGACCGCGCGCGGTAAGGATGGGTTCCTGGGTCATGACTATGCCGAAACCTTTCTGATCCATTGGTCGATCGCCACGGCGCCGATGATCAGCACACCGGTGAGCAGCACCTTCCATTGCGGGTCGGCGCCCAGCATGTTGAGACCCATGGAGACGACGCCGACGATCATCGCCCCAAACAACGTGCCCAGGATCGAGCCGCGTCCGCCGAACAGAGAAATACCGCCGATCACCGTCGCGGTGATCGCCTGGAGATTGTAGTCGGTGACGGCGGCTGACGGCGAGATCGAGCCGTTTCGGCCGACGGAGACCCAGGCAGCGAAGGCGGCGATCAGCCCAGCAAGGGTGTAGACCGTCATCAGCACCTTCTTGGTCTGGATGCCCGACAGCTTCGCCGCCTCCTGATCATCGCCAACGGCGTAGACATGGCGGCCCCATGCTGTGTGATTGAGCACGTACCAGAGGATTAAGACGAGCACGACCGTGGCAATGACGCCGAGCGTCAGCACCGCCGTGCCGATCTTGAAGCTCATTGCAAAGAGATGCAGCAGCGGCGCCTGGGTGTCGACGTCGGTGTCGCGGATCGTCTCATTGGCCGAATAGATAAAGTTCGTGGCCATGACGATGTTCCAGGTGCCAAGCGTCACGATGAAGGGCGGCAGTTTCATGTAGGCGACCAGCACGCCGTTAAGCAGCCCGCAGGCTGCGCCGGCGGCAAGCCCGATCGCCACGGCGAGAATTGCCGGCATACCGTAGTTGACCGCGCAATTGCCCATGATCACGGCTGAAATCACCATGATCACGCCAATCGACAGGTCGATGCCGGCAGTCAGGATGACCAGCGTCTGGGCAGCGCCCAGAATGCCGACGATGGCGATCTGCTGCAGGATCAGAGTCAGCGTGTAGGACGAAAAGAATCGCCCGCCGATGGTGATGCCGAAGACGATGATCGCCAGAACCAGCACGATCAGCGGCACCGCGGCCGGCGTTGAATGCAGGAAATGCTGGATGCGCTTGACGGCCGATTTGTGCTCGTCGAACGCGGCAACGCTTGTGTCGCTGCCTGAGAGAACCTTTTCGAATTCCTGAGCTTGAGCCATGTTTCCTCCCCGTAGACTTCAGCCAAACGCTGACGCCCGTCCACGCCTTTCCGGTCTGCTGCCGGGATTGTTCGCGGTCACGCGACCCATCGTCCACCCGAAGCGGTCGGGGATCAAGCCCCAACCGCTCAGGTTCCGTAGATGCCTGTCAGACCGGCATCAGCCCCAGCACTTGGCGAGGCCTTCCTTGGTGTCGATGGACTTCACGCCAGTGGCCGGCTTGTCGGTCACCAGGTTGACGCCGGTATCGAAGAAATTCTTGCCTTCGGTCGGCTTCGGCTTGGTTCCGTCCTTGGCGAAAGCAGCGATCGCCTCGATGCCGAGCGCAGCCATCTGCAGCGGATATTGCTGCGATGTTGCACCGATGACACCTTCGGTCACCGACTTCACGCCTGGGCAGCCACCATCGACGGAGACGATCAGCACCTGTTTTTCGAGGCCGACGGCCTTGAGCGCCTGGTAGGCGCCGACAGCGGCGGGCTCGTTGATGGTGTGGATGACGTTGATGGTGTTGTCCTTCTGCAGAAGGTTTTCCATCGCCTTGCGGCCGCCCTCCTCGTTGCCGTTGGTGACGTCGTGGCCGACGATGCGCGGATCGGTCTCGTCGCCGATCTTGTTGGGGTCCTTCACGTCGATGCCGTAGCCCATCATGAAGCCCTGGTCGCGCAGCACGTCCACGGTCGGCTGCGACGGCGTCAGGTCGAGGAAGCCGATCTTGGCGTCCTTGGCCTTGTCGCCGAGCGTGGCGGCAGCCCAGGCGCCGATCAGCTTGCCGGCTTCGAGATTGTCCGTGGCGAAGGTCGCGTCGGCGGCGTCGATCGGATCGAGCGGCGTGTCGAGCGCGATCACCAGCAGCCCGGCATCACGCGCCTTCTTCACCGTCGGCACGATGCCCTTGGTGTCGGATGCGGTGATCAGGATGCCCTTGGCGCCGTCGGCGATGCAGCTTTCGATTGCCGCCACCTGGCTCTCGCTGTCGCCGTCGATCTTGCCGGCGTAGGTCTTGAGGTCGACGCCGAGTTCCTTGGCCTTTGCCGTGGCGCCTTCCTTCATCTTGACGAAGAAGGGGTTGGTGTCGGTCTTGGTGATCAGGCAGGCGCCGACACCGGCCGCGGATGCAGACGACGCAAACGCCATCAGACCCAGAGCAGCGGCGGCAAACACGGTCGATTTCAACAGTTTAATATTGGTCACGATTTTCCTCCCAATGGAACCATCCGGATGCCGGCCAACCGGCATCTGCAGCGCATCCAACGAATTTCTCCCAGCGTGGACGCTGCCTCAACAGACACCAGAGCGAAGTCTCTGTCAATAATTAAATCACTCTTATTTATTATTGACAGCCTTGCTTCGTTCACCCATTCTAGCCCAAAAGCATTGCGGGGAAACGACGGGAGGAACAGGGTGGAGACCGCCATTGCGAGGCACGGTTCGCCCGAGGTGAATGACAGTCTCATTCACCGCGGCACCAACCAGAGCGGCATGCGGGACCACAACGAGCGGTTGGTGCTCTCGCTGGTGCGCCAGCACGGCAGCCTGGCGAAGTCCGACATCGCCCGCATGACCGGGCTTTCGGCGCAGACGGTTTCGGTCATCATGCGCGAACTGGAGGAAGAAGGCCTTCTGCTGCGTCAGGCGCCGTTGCGCGGCAAGATCGGCCAACCCTCCATCCCAATGGCGCTCAATCCCGACGGCGCCTATTTCATCGGCCTGAAGATCGGCCGCCGCAGCGCCGAACTCGTGCTGATCGACTTCCTTGGCCATGTCCGCTCGATGCTGCAGCATTCCTATCGTTATCCTGCACCGCGCGAGACGGTGGACTTCGTCAGCAACGGCATGCGGCAGATGCGCGGCGAGCTGACGGCTGCGCAAGACAAACGCATTGCCGGCCTCGGCATCGCCATGCCGTTCGAATTGTGGAACTGGGCCGATACCGCCGGCGCCCCGCGCGACGCCATGGACGAATGGCGTCACCGCGACATCAGGGCCGACATCCAGGCGCAGTGCGATTTTCCGGTCTACCTGCAGAACGATGCGACTTCGGCTTGTGGCGCCGAACTCGTCTTCGGCCAGACCGGTGCCGCGCGTGACTTCGTCTATTTCTACATCGGGGCCTTTGCCGGCGGTGGCATCGTGCTGAATGGCCGGCTTTTTGGCGGGCCAACCGGCAATGCCGGAGCACTCGGCTCTATGCCTGTGCCGGGGCCGGATGGCATGCCGACCCAGCTGATCGACGTGGCGTCCATCGCCATGCTCGAAAGGGCGCTCAATGCGCGCGGCGTCGAGGCTTCGCATCTGTGGACATCGCCGGAAGACTGGGGCGAGATCGGCCCCGAACTCGATGACTGGATCGCCAGCGCCTCGCAGGCGCTCGCCTATGCCATCGTCGCCGCATCGTCGGTCATCGATTTCGAAGCGGCGGTGATCGACGGATGGATGCCGAAGGCCGTGCGCCGCCGGCTGGTTGACGCCGTCATCGAGGCCATCGCCACGATCGACGGCGAAGGGCTGAAACTTCCCGCCGTTCGCGAGGGAACCGTCGGCATCCATGCCCGCGCCCTCGGCGGCGCCAGCCTGCCGCTTTCCGAACGCTTCCTGATCGGTTCGACGACGATTTCCAGGAGCGCCTGATGCTGATCGGAATCCCGGCACTGCTTGGTCCGGAACTTCTGGCGATATTGCGCGCCATGGGCCATGGCGACGAGATCGCCCTTGTCGACGGAAATTATCCGGCAGAGCAACAGGCCAACCGGCTCGTCCGAGCCGATGGCCATCATCTCCTGCCGGTGCTCGACGCGATCTTGAGCGTGCTGCCGGTCGACGATGCCGTACCAGAGGCGCTGTTTCGTGCCTCGGTCAAGGGCGACCCCTCGCTTGCCGATCCCGTGCACCACGAGATCGAGGCGCTATGCGCAAAACACGCTCCGGGCCGCAAGGTGGTTGCGCTGGCAGGTGCCGACTTCTATGCACGGGTCAAATCAGCGCATGCCATCGTCGCGACCAGCGAGCCGCGGCTCTACGCCAACATCATCATCCGTAAGGGCGTGATCTATCCGCCGGAGACCAGGAAACCATGATCCTCTGCTGCGGCGAAGCCCTGATCGACATGCTGCCGCGCACCACGACGGCGGGCGAGCCGGCCTTTGCCCCCTATGTCGGCGGCGCGGTGTTCAACACGGCCATCGCGCTTGGCCGGCTCGGCGCGCCGGCCGGCTTCTTTTCCGGCCTGTCGTCGGACCTGTTCGGCGGTCAGTTCAGGGACGCACTTGGGGCGAGCAAGGTCAGTTCCACCTACGCGCACACCTCGCCACGTCCGACCACGCTGGCCTTCGTCAAACTGGACAACGGCCAGGCCACCTATACATTCTACGACGAGAACACCGCCGGCCGCATGCTGACCATCGACGACCTGCCGCAGCTCGGCAGCGAGATCGAAGCCATGCTGTTCGGTGCCATCAGCCTGATCTCTGAGCCTGCCGGCAGTGCCTATGAGGAATTCATGAAGCGCGAGCATGAAAGCCGGGTCATGATGCTCGATCCCAACATCCGGCCGAACTTCATCCCGGACAAGGCCAAGCACCTCAGGCGCATCCGCGCCATGATGGCGATGGCCGACATCGTGAAACTGTCGGACGAAGATCTGAACTGGTTCGGCGAAGCGGGCTCGCACGAGGATGTCATCCGCAACTGGCTGGATCGCGGCCCCAAGCTGATCGTCGTCACGCGTGGCAGCGAAGGCGCCATCGGCTACACCAAGGAACACGCCGTCACGGTGATGACGGAGAGGGTCGAGGTGATAGACACGGTCGGCGCCGGCGACACATTCAATGCCGGCATCCTCGCCTCGCTGCAGGAACAAGGCCTGCTGACAAAGACGGCAATCGCCGGCCTCTCGCAGGACGCCATCAGCAAGGCACTGGCGCTCGGTAACAAGGCGGCGGCCGTGACCGTGTCGCGGGCCGGCGCCAATCCGCCCTGGCGGCATGAGATCGCCTGACAAGGCGCCAAACTGCCTGGAAGCGTTGGGATTGTCGATCACTTTATGTTTCGCGTGACCGCGCCGATCCGATATAAACCGGTGGCGGCAGCTGCCGAAGCCCGGATTTCAGGCATCTCGCGCGATCAAGCGGGAAATCCGAGGTAACAGACTGCGACACCTAGGCAATTCGCGGTTTTGCTGCCGCAGCTTTCTCGGCCGGCGCAACTCTGATACCAGCGGCCGGTTATCTGGCTAACCCGTTTTGAGGCCGACATGCAGTTCATCGATCTTGGCGCGCAGCGCGAACGAATCCGCGACCGGCTGAAGGCCGCGATCGACCGTGTCGTCGAAGAAGGCCGCTATATCCTCGGCCCGCAAGTCACCGAATTCGAGAACAAGCTCGCCGCCTATGTCGGGACCAAGCATGTCGTGGCCTGCGCCAACGGCACCGATGCGCTGCTGTTGCCGTTGTTTGCCGCCGGTGTCGGCCCGGGTGACGCCGTGTTCGTGCCAAGCTTCACTTTTGCCGCCACCGCCGAAGTGGTGGCGTTGGCCAAGGCAGAGCCGGTGTTCGTCGATGTCGACCCGCACACCTACAACATCGACATTGCCAGCCTCGAGGCGGCCATCGCGATGATCAAGAAGGAAGGAAGGCTGAAGCCGAAGGCAATCATTCCGGTCGATCTGTTCGGCCTCGCCGCCGATTACGATGCCATCATGGCGATCGCCAACCGCGAAGGGCTGATGGTGATCGAGGATGCCGCCCAGTCGATGGGCGGCTCAACCGACGGCAAGATGTGCGGCTCGTTCGGCGCGGTCGGCTCGACCAGCTTCTACCCGGCAAAGCCGCTTGGCTGCTATGGCGACGGCGGCGCGATGTTCACCAATGACGATGCGCTGGCCGAGCAGCTCAGATCGTTCGCGTTCCACGGCAAGGGCGAGACACAGTACGACAATGTCCGCGTCGGCATCAATTCAAGGCTCGACACGATACAGGCCGCGATCCTGATCGAGAAGCTGGCCATCCTCGAAGACGAAATGGTTGCCCGCCAGGTGGTGGCCAACCGCTACGCCGAAGGGCTTGGCGATATCGTCACCGCCGCCCGCAATCTGGACGGCAGCCGGTCTGCCTGGGCGCAGTATGCGATCGAGACACCCAAGCGTGATGGGCTGAGGGCGCATCTCGGCGAAAAGGGCATTCCGTCGGTCATCTACTATGTCAAGCCGCTGCATGCCCAGGTCGCTTATCGCGACTATCCGCGCACGCCGACCGGCCTTGCCGTGTCGGAGGACCTGCCGAAGCGGATCCTCTGCCTGCCGATGCATCCCTATCTCAGCGAAGCCGACCAGGACCGGATCATCGAGACGATCCGCAACTATATCGGCTCGAATTCGGCGATGGCCGCAGCCGAGTAAAGCTGTCGAGCCGCCTCAGTTGGGGCTGACCTCGCCTGTCCTGCCGCTGGCGCCAACCTTGCCGCTGGCAATGAAATGCGGATTGGCGAAATCCTCGTCATCGCTCTGCTTGCGCTTGCCGTAGACCAGGGGCCGGCCGTCCAACGTGCGCGTCATGCCGCCGGCCGCGCGCAGCACGGCATCGCCCGCCGCCGTGTCCCATTCCATGGTGCGTCCGAAGCGCGGATAGACATCCGCTTCGGCGCTGGCAAGAAGACAGAATTTCAAGGACGAACCGACCGAGACGATTTCGGCCGCACCGAGATCGCGAATATAGGCTTCGGTTTCCGGCGTGTTGTGGGAGCGGCTGGCGACAACGGCCAATGGCTGCACAGCCGTTCTCACCGAGATCGGCCGGCGGTTTGCGATCTGGTAGTCGCCGTCGACCTCGATGGCTTCCGCCCTGCCCGGCCGCCCCGAAAAAAACCGGCCACTGCATGGGGCGAAGACGACACCGACTTCCGGCACGCCATGACGGACAAGCGCGATGTTGACGGTGAAGTCGGTGCGACGGTTGACGAATTCCTTGGTGCCGTCGAGCGGATCAATGAGAAAGAAGGCCCCATGCAGGTCCGGTGGCACGATGCCGGCGGATGCTTCCTCCTCGGCCACGCAGGGAATGTCGGGAAATGCGGCGCGCAGTCCGGCGAGAATGATCTTCTCGCTCTCGCGGTCCGCCTCGGTCACCGGCGACGCGTCGGACTTGCGGTCGACCGCACAGCCGGCGTGGAAGACACGCATCACCTCGCGTCCGGCCGCCAGGGCCAGCCGCTCGAAGATTTCGAGCATCAACCTGTCGTCAGATGCCGCCGCCGTTGTCGTATTGGTCTTCGGCAATGTCTCGCTCGTTCAGCCAGTGTTCCAGGGCGTCTACCATCTCTTCGGCCGATTTGCCGAGCGTCTTCAGATGGATTTCCGGTTCTTCCGGCGCTTCGTAGGGCGAATCCACGCCAGTGAAATTCTTGATCTCGCCATTCAGCGCGCGGGCATAGAGGCCCTTCGGATCGCGCCTGGCGCATTCCTCGAAAGGCGTGTCGACAAACACCTCGATGAATTCGCCGTCGGCCATCAATTCGCGTGCCATGCGCCGCTCGGCGCTGAACGGCGAGATGAACGAAACGATGACGATCAGCCCGGCATCGGCCATCAAACGCGCCACTTCGGCGACACGCCGGATGTTCTCGACGCGATCGGCGTCGGTGAAACCAAGATCGCGGTTGAGGCCGTGACGAACGTTGTCGCCGTCCAGGATATAGGTATGGCGGCCGGTGGCGAACAGCTTCTTTTCGAACAGGTTGGCGATGGTCGACTTGCCGGAGCCCGACAATCCTGTGAACCAGAACACGGCGGGCCGCTGGTTCTTCATGTCGGCACGGACGCGCTTGCCGACATCGAGCGATTGCCAGTGGATGTTTTCGGCCCGGCGCAGCGAGTGGAGGATCATGCCGGCGCCGACCGTGGCGTTGCTGATGCGGTCGATCAGGATGAAGGCGCCAGTGGTGCGGTTCTCGGCGAAGGGATCGAAGGCGATCGGTGTCCGCGTCGAGATGTTGCAGATGCCGACTTCGTTCATTTCAAGCGACTTGGCCGCCTCATGGGCAAAGTCGTTGACGTTGATCCGGTATTTCAGGTCGGTGATGGTGGCGCTGGTCTGGTCGGTCTCGGTGCGCAGGATGTAGGAGCGGCCGGGCAGCAGCGCATGCTCGTCGAACCAGACGATGTTGGCGGCGAACTGGTCGGCAACCTGCGGCCGTGCGGCAGGCGAAACCAGCATGTTGCCGCGTGAGATCTCGACCTCGTCGTCAAGGACGAGAGTGACGGCCTGACCGGCCGCGGCCTGGCTGAGGTCGCCGCCATACGAGACGATCCGCTTGACGCGCGAGGATTTGCCGGACTTGGCGACAACCACTTCGTCGCCGGGCGCGACCGAGCCCGACGCGATCGTGCCGGCAAAGCCGCGAAAGTCGAGATTGGGACGATTGACATACTGGACCGGAAACCGGAACGGCAGTTCGACCACCGCTTCGTCGACCGACACGGCTTCGAGATGCTCGATCAGCGTCGGGCCCGAATACCATTCCATGCTTTCCGAGCGGCGGGAGACGTTGTCGCCGTAGCGGGCGGACATCGGGATCGGCACGATGGTCTGGAAACCGAGATCGCGCGAGAATTGCAGGTAGGCCTCGGTGATTTGTTCGAAGATCGCCTGGTCGAACCCGACGAGATCGATCTTGTTGACGGCCAGCACGATGTGCCGGATGCCGAGCAGCGAGGCAATGATCGAATGGCGCCTTGTCTGGCGCAGCACCCCTTGCCGGGCGTCGATCAGCACGATCGCCAAATCGGCGGTCGAGGCGCCGGTCGCCATGTTGCGGGTGTATTGTTCATGGCCGGGCGTGTCGGCAACGATGAACTTGCGCTTCGGCGTGGCGAAGAAGCGATAGGCGACGTCGATGGTGATGCCTTGCTCGCGCTCCGCCTCGAGGCCATCGACCAGAAGCGCGAAATCGATGTCGTCGCCGGTCGTGCCATGCTTGCGCGAATCGCGTTCGAGCGCGGCGAGCTGGTCCTCGAAAATCTGCTTGGTGTCCGAAAGCAGGCGCCCGATCAGCGTCGACTTGCCATCGTCGACGGAGCCGCAAGTCAGAAAGCGCAGCAGCGACTTCTTCTCCTGCGCCGCCAGATAGTCGCGGACGCCGTCGGTGGGTGCGAGGCTCTTTGCCATGATGTGGCGCATGGTCAGAAATACCCCTCGCGCTTCTTCTTTTCCATCGAGCCGGCTTCATCGCGGTCGATCAGGCGACCCTGCCGTTCGGAGGTGCGTGCGGTCAGCATTTCGCCAACGATGGCTTCCAGCGTGTCGGCATCCGATTCGATGGCGCCGGTCAGCGGATAGCAGCCGAGCGTGCGGAACCGCACAAGCCGGTTTTCCACCGTCTCGCCGGGCCGCAGTTTCATGCGCTCGTCATCGCGCAGGATCAGCATGCCGTCGCGCTCGACCACCGGCCGCTGCTTGGCGAAATAGAGCGGCACGATCGGGATGTTTTCCTGCAGAATATACTGCCAGATGTCGAGCTCGGTCCAATTCGACAGCGGAAAGACGCGGATCGATTCGCCCGATGCGATGCGGGTGTTGAATATCTTCCACATCTCGGGTCGCTGGTTCTTCGGGTCCCACACATGCTGAGCGTTGCGGAAGGAGAATATGCGCTCCTTGGCGCGGGATTTCTCCTCGTCGCGGCGGGCGCCGCCAAAGGCCGCGTCGAAACCGTATTTGTCGAGCGCCTGGCGCAGCGCCACGGTCTTCATCACATGGGTGTGTGTGTTTGAACCGTGATCGAACGGATTGATGTTATCGCGCACGCCATCTTCGTTGACATGAACCAGCAGATCGAAGCCCAGTTTCTGCGCCATCTGATCGCGAAAGGCGATCATCTCGCGGAATTTCCACGTCGTGTCGACGTGAAGGAAGGGAAACGGCGGCTTTGCGGGATAAAACGCCTTCATCGCCAGATGCATCAGCACGGACGAATCCTTGCCAACGGAGTAGAGCATGACCGGTTTGGCGAAGGAGGCCGCAACCTCGCGGAAGATGTGGATGGACTCGGCTTCAAGCCGCTGCAGATGCGTAAGCGCTATGGTCATGGACTGTGAGCGTTCTTTCGTGCCTTCCGACAGAAGACCTTGCCTCAAATCATCGAGCTTTTTGCGCCCGGTTCAAGCCTTGCTTCTGGACAATCTCTTTCGTGCCGGCGTTCTAGCAGATCGCGGTTGTCGAGAACAATGCAAGACTGCCCGGCGGCGCGCGGTTCGGGAATGAATTTTCCATACGCGTCACAAAACCCGGAAATTCCTGCTCACAGGGCGAGCCGACAAGAAAAGCCGGGAAAAATATTGCCTGGCTGAACGCGCAAGTTGCCACCCGCAGGCGCCCGTCGGGTGGCCGTCGATTTCTGATGGCAGCCCCGCCTTGCCGCACTATCGAAAAAGGGGCCCAGCCGCTATACCGGCCGTTGAAGACGAGCGCGACGCATGATGGAACACGTGCAAATTCGAAGCGGTCATATCCGTTTCCGCTAATGACACCTATCGCTCCCAGAGAATTGCGACCTAGAGCATTGAACCGGCTTTCATCCATAAGACAGCAGCTCACGCCCACGCGCGTGAACATCTGCTTCTCCATCCTGTGCTTCTTTTTTCCACCGGTTCTAGGATCGGTGGTCAGTTTTGTTTTCAATGGCGGAGCCCTCGCGTCCGTCGTGCTGATTGCCTCCGGGAAAAGGCGCTTCAACGCCGACCGGCCCATGATCTGGCTGACGGTCGCGATTTACGCCTACTGCGCGGCCAATCTCGTGGCTTCCATCGTCAACAACTCGTTCGTCAGAGATGCGCCACACCTTATCCCGCTCGTCACCTTCCTGTTTTTCCCTGTCTCCTATTCGACCTGGAGCATCACGCACAAAACCACGCTTGCCCGCATTGTCGTGCTCAGCAGCATGGTCGCCTGTTTTGTCGCGCTGCTCATGGCCGTCATCCAGCAGTATTGGGTTGGGGTCAGGGCCGAGGGCGGGGCCGGAAATCCGATCGTCTTCGCAACCGTCCTCTGCCTTGCCGTGGTGGTCTGTGTGGCCGGCGCCTTGTCAGGCATAGAGCGAGCCCGAAGCCCCCTCTTCTACGCCGCGCTGGCCGGGACGATCGCCATAATCTATTCCGGTTCGCGTATTGTCTGGCTGGCCCTGCTGATTGCCGGCATCGCGGTTCTGCTGATCAACCGACACAGGCTCAGAGGCAGGAATGCCGTTCGCCTGCTGCATCTGCTTGTGGCAGTCGGCATCGTGATCGCCGCTTTCGGCTTCCAGGCGATCTCCGGGCGCGTCGACTTTCTGCATTCCGATTGGGATGAGATGGGAACCCACGGCAACTACGACACGTCGTTGGGTATACGCGTTGCGCTTTGGGACATCGGCCTCAAGGCATTCCATGACATGCCAGTGTTCGGACATGGTGTGGGTGCGAGTCAGCTTTTGATCAAGCAGGGCTTTCATGATCAGTTCGCAATGGACACAGGCTTCAACCATTTCCACAACGGCTTCCTGACCGCCTTGGTGCAAGCAGGAATTCTGGGTGCCGCGACGCTGGCGGCGATCTTTGTCGCTGCCGCTGGAAACGCCGCGCGGGTGTTGCGAAACAGCGGCGATCCGGTCGAACGGTTCGGCGCCACCATGATTGTCATCGTCGTGATCACCTATCTCACGGCGGGGATGACGGGCATCCTTGTCGGCCATGACATTCTGGACTCGGTGCTGATGGTCTTCCTGGTGTGCGGAACATATCTTGCCTCCGGACGTCAGGCGCCGTTGCCTGAAGAGCAAGCACTTCCACCAACCACCCGAGAGCTGTTGCGAGCAAGGCAATGAAAGTCCTGGTGACAGGCGCGACGGGTTTCATCGGACGTCTTGTCGCGCACCACCTTCGCGAGGCCGGTGCCGAGCTTCGCCTCGCCTCCCGTCACCCGGAGAGGCTTGGTGCGGGAAACGAGGCTGTGCCGATGCCCGGTTTCGATGCGCCGGCCGCAGCCTTCCTGGAACTGACCAGGGACGTGAACCACGTCGTCCATTGTGCCGGCTTGAACAATGACCAGGGCAATGCCACCGAAGCCGATTATCGGGCGGCCAATGTGGAATTGAGCGCGCGGCTGGCGCATGCCGCGGCCGTACAGGCGAGCGGACGTTTCATCCACCTCTCCTCGATCCGGGCCGTGATCGGCGCTCGCGTCAGCGCAACGATCGACGAGAACACGCTTCCTGCCCCGCAATGCGTCTACGGGCGCTCGAAGCGCGAAGGCGAGATCAAGGTTCTGGAAGCCTATGCATCGCACGGCCGTTCCGATGCCGCCGTGTTGCGCCTGCCTCCGGTCTATGGAAGCGGCATGAAGGGAAACCTGGGGACACTGATGCGCCTGGCTGATACGGCGCTACCGCTGCCCACGGGCGCCTTGACGGGAATCCGCTCGCTGATGTCCTCCGAGGCTGCGGCACGAGCGGTGTCGCACCTGCTGATCCATTCGGGGACGCTTCGCCCGATCTATGTTGGCGCCGATGTGCCGCCGGTCGCGGTCACCGCCATCATCGCCGCCTTTCGCAGCGGTTTCGGACGACCGAAGCGTCTGATCGCGATACCCGCCGGCCTGATACGACCGGCCGCGGCCGTTCTGGGCAGCCGGGCGTTTTGGGACAGCATGACCGCGACGCAGATATGCGACCCTGCCTTGCTGATGTCGCAGGGGTGGGGCCCTGAAACCGGCACGCTGGAGCGGCTCGCGGAGCTAGCCCGGGTCAGCAAAGCTCGACTTCTTGCTTGACCACGATCTTTTCCAAAAGCCGGCTTCGACTTTTGCGATCATGGTCTACTCAGCTTCGATAGAGCGTCCCAAACAGGATCCGAAGGTCGAGCCAGAACGATGCCGTCCTGAGATAGGCGGCGTCCGTTTCGGCCAGAAGCTCGGGGTTCGACATGTCGATGCCCCTGATCTGGGCCAGGCCGGTAATGCCCGGAAGTGCCGCCAAAACACCCAGCCGCCTGCGACACTCGATCAGTTCCGTTTGAGTGGGCAAACAGGGACGCGGGCCGACCAGGCTCATCTCGCGCTTCAAAACGTTCCAGAACTGCGGCAGCTCATCGAGCTTGAACTTCCGCAAGACCTTACCAACCGACGTCACGGAATTCGCGGGCGCCTCGTGCGTCGGCAATGACGGCGTTCCGACGTACATCGTCCGCAACTTGTGACAGCGAAAAGGCAGGCCGTCGCGGCCGACCCGCGTCTGCGAAAAAATGACCGGACCGGGCGACGATGCCCGAACGGCAAGGGCGGCGAGCACCAGAACAGGCGATGTGACCACCAGCAGCAGAGCCGCACCGGCAAGATCGACGATTTGCTTGGTTGCCTTCATGAACGGCCGATCGTGCTCCCTGCCAAAGCCCCGAGGCAACGCCGCAGACGAAGCCCGTCAATCCGGTCGACGTAGCATGAGGTCATCGCCTGGCCAAGCACACCGTGCAGCCGTTCGATGCTCAGATGCGACCCAGGATGAACGCAAGATAGAGCCCCAGCGTGCCGGTAAGAGTCTGCCGATAGACACCAGTTTTGCGCAAGCTGCGCAAACGCTGGAAAAGACTGCCCTGCCGCCCGTTTGTGAACAGGTTGACGCACGCCGCGGCATCCCCGGTCAGCAGGTCGCGATTGACGGCAAGTCCGTCAAGATTGCGATCCGTCCAGCCTGCAAACTCGCCCTTGAACAGACGACCAAGCCGGGAAAACCTTGCCCTCCACGACACGTTGGCGCCAACCAGGTTTGCCGCATGCTGCCGGTAGCGAACCAGCGGCCGCGGATCGTAGCGGACGATGCCGCCAGCGGCGGTCACGATGAGATAGGCCCACCAGTCGTGGCTGACGAACCCGGTCCGCGCGGAGGCCCTGGCCAACAGGTCGCGTGCCGCGGCGTTGAGCAGGATGGTGTTGCCGCCGGCGATGCTTTGCACAAGCGCGTTGCGAAAGGATGGCGGCCGGCGAAACAGCGGCGAATGGCCGACCAAACTTCCCGTTTCTGTCATGGTCGCGGTCCGCGAGCAAAACATCAGCGGGGTTTTTGGGTCATAGGCCTGCATCCAGCTGATGGCGCTCTCCAGCCTGTCGGGCTCCCAGATATCGTCCTGGTCGCAGAAGGCATAGCAGTCCGCATCGATGCGCCGGTCGAGGATCATCGATCGGAAATTGGCGGCGAACCCTTGCCGCGGCCCCTCCATCAGGGTCACTCGACCCTTGGGCCAGCGGGATTTCCATGTCTCGATGATGGCGATGGTGCCATCGAGAGAGCCGTCGTCGGAGATCCACAGGTCGACCAGGGGGTGCGACTGCGCAAGCAGGGATTGCAGCTGCTCATCGATGAAGGCGGCGCCGTCTTTCGTGCCCATCAGGACTGCGATGCGCAGATCTTCTTTGCTCACGAGCTTCCAACATCCTGCAAGTGCCCAGGAATGGCCGGGCTTGTCCGATCCACGATCAAGATCGCTTTCCGAATTGAGTTAGGTCGCCTGCCCGGCCGTTTTCGGGATCACGTCCTGATGAATGGTCCCCCTGGCCTTCTTGGCGCGGTCAAGGCCTGCCAGCACGGCGAGTGCAGCAGCCTTGTCCTGATTCTTCACCGACTGCTGCAGCGTCGTGAGCGCGGCCTGGACATCCGACCATTCCACGACATCCGTGCTCAGGCCAAAGATCTTCGAAATGCCAAGTTCGACGAGTTCCTCATCTTCGCCGTGCAGCGTTTCGTGGAGCTTTTCGCCCGGCCTTATACCGGTGAACCGGATTGGAATGTCCGTGTATGGGCTCTTTCCGGCCAGACGGATCATCGTCTCGGCCACTTCAAGGATCGGCACCGGCTTGCCCATGTCGAGCATGTAGACGGCATAATCTTCGCCGCTGTGCCGCGACGCGGCATCGGCCGCCGACATGATGACGAGATCGACGGCCTCGGCCACGGTCATGAAATAGCGTGTCATGCGCTTGTCCGTGATGGTGACAGGTCCACCGGCCTCGATCTGCGCCTGGAATATGGTCGCCACCGAACCGTTGCTGCCAAAGACATTGCCGAACCGGACGGCTACGAACTTGGTGACCGATCGACGCGCACCCGGCTCGATCGAGGGCGTCCCATGCAAGGCGCTGACGATCTGTTCGGCAGCCCGTTTTGTCACGCCAAGCACCGATGAGGGATCCACCGCCTTGTCGCTCGATATCAGGACAAACTGCGCAACCCCGCACTTGGCGGCGACCTCGGCACAGACAAGCGTGCCGAAGACATTGGTCTGGATGGCCGAATCCCAGTTTTCCTCGAGCAGCGGAACATGCTTGAGCGCCGCGGCGTGAAAAACGATGTCCGGTCTGAATTCCGTGACGACACGCGTTATCTGGCGCCGGTCCGCGACATCGACGATGCGGACCTTGAGACGGTCGTGGTGCTTCTCGTCAATGTACTGGCTCAACTGGAAGATGCCGAACTCGGAGTTGTCGGCGACGAGCACCGCCTCCGCCCCCAACTCCAACGATCGTTTGACCAAGATTCGGCCGATCGACCCGGCACCGCCTGTTACCAGAACACGCTTGCCGCCAACAAAAGCACCGATACGCTCGACATCGGACGGCACTGTCGGACGGCGCAGGATCGTTTCCATCTCGACGGCGTCGAGAACCAGCTTCCCGTGCTGTTCCAGTTCCGAGAGACCGGAGAACTGCACGACGGCTATGTCGCCGTGCCGGGCGACGCGGACGAGCTCCGAATATTCCTCGATCTCCCGCTCGGCGCCGCTGCCGAAAATCAGCAAGTCCAGGCTCTTGGTGCCGCTCGCATAGTCTTCCAGGACGTCGATCAGACGCGGCTGGGTCGCAACCACGGCAACGCCTTGAATCCGTGTGCCCGATGGCACGCCGCGCTCGGTCGCCATGATCCCGGCGATGGAATAGTCCGCAGGCTCCGCCGTGCGCGTGAAGCGAATGATCAGGTCGGCTTCTCCGAGCCGGCCAACGAACAACGCTTGCTTGGCCCGCGCCTTGTCGGTCTTGCTGCTCAGGATGCCCCAGCTCGCACCGTCACGCAGGAAGCGGTAGAACAGCCGTGGCGCCGATATGACGGTGAAGGAGACCAGGAAGAAGACGATGAACTGACGCTCATTGAGCCCTTGCACTGGCTGGAAAGAGCGAACCAGCATCGAAGCGGCATACAGAGCGAGCGTCAAAATTGCGCAGCTCTTCAGGATATTGAAAAAGTCGGGCGTCGAGGCGAAGCGCCAGACGGTCGTATAGAGACCACAATACCTGAACAGAAAATGGCCGATGACAACAATGCCCGCCCAGGTTGCCAAACCCTGGTTGGAGAGCGGATCGAACGAAAGATTCGACCGCGAAAGCACAAGGCTGAGCGCCACGGCGACCAGGACCATGACTACGTCCTGGACCATGATGAAGGCGCGCCGCATCCCCGGCCTGAGTCCAAGTACAGCTTCGAGGTAAGAATTCATTGGACGGCACTAGACTCCAGGCTCACCCGACATGGATATCACCAAAAGTGCGAACACGAAGACCATTCGTGGCCGATCACCTTTCTCAAAGTGCCATCCCCGGCCCCCGCCGGTGCTGTATCGCATACTGCGGGCCCGAAGTCATAGCCAGATGTTTTTTTCAAAAGTGCGAGAGGTCTTCGGATCTGACCTGACGCCCTATTCGCGACATTAAAACGCAGTGCGTTGCCATAAGCACGTCGCAATGGCTATTAAGAGGTCAGTGGCGGTTCATCATGGGCCTGAAGATTCGAACGGGGCTGGAAGAGATGAAGCGCCGGAACAACAGATTGCGACACTCCCAACAATGATTTCGGCATTAACCGGCGCGCTTGACGACATCTCGAAGGCCATGAGGTTGCACCGGGTCTGGATCGCGCTCGCCCACGAAGACATCGGCGACCAGCACAGACGTACGACCCTGGGACCGCTTTGGATGCTGGTCAACTATTTCGCTTTCGTCGGCACATTTGTCTTTGTTTTCGTGACCAAAGACGCAGGCGACCCGAGCTACATAGCCTATGTAGCCATCGGCATGCTGGTGTGGTTCTATCTCAGTGAAACCATCACCATGAGCGTGTCCCTCTTCCAGCGCGAAGCGAGCTTCATTCAAGGCACGACGCTGCCGTTGTTCGTATATGTGATGCGATTGACGATGCAATGCATCATCCGGGCTGGTTATTCGATGGCGGGCTGCGTTCTTATCCTGCTGCTGGCCGGTTACGGGATCAACACAAACTGGCTGCTGTCGTTGCTGGGCCTGTTGCTTATCATCTTGGCAACTCCCGCACTCGTCACGCTCTTTGCGTTCCTGGGCGCTTTCTTTCCCGATAGTGAGTTCATCGTCGGGAACATGATGCGTGTGGGCATGTTCTTCACGCCGGTCTTCTGGGTCTATGGCGGGCAAGAAGGCGTTCAAAAATACGCCTACCACTGGAACCCGTTCACCTATTTCCTGGAGGGCGTGCGCGAGCCGATCACGGCGGGCATATTTCCGACGCACGCCTTGATGGTGACGGGTTACGTCTGCCTCGGCGTCTGGGCCCTTGCGTTGCTGCTGCTGGGCCGTTATCGCAAGCGCATCGTTTTCCTGATCTGAGTTCCATGACCTCTATCAAACTGAACAATGTCAGCCTCGTGTATCGGCTGTTTGAAAAGTTGACGCTTTCGGCGCCTGGCCGACGTCGGAGCGCTCTCGGCGGCAACATAGCAAAGTCGGGCACCAGGCAGGTCGTGCAGGCGCTCGATGATGTCAGCTTCGAACTCAAGGCCGGCGACCGGTTGGGGCTTGTCGGCCCGAATGGCGCCGGCAAAACCACCCTGCTCAAGGTTCTCTATGGAATCTATCAGCCATCGGGCGGCACCATATCGATTGCGGGCAAGGTCGATGCCCTGTTCAACATCAGCATAGGGTTTCGTCCCGAGGCAACGGGGCGCAGAAACATCGTGCTGAGGGGGTTGATCAGCGGTTGGACCGCGGCCGAGATCGAAGAGAAGATGGAAGAAATAATCGATTTCAGCGAATTGGGCGATTTCATCGACCTGCCGTTCAAGGCGTACAGCCAGGGCATGGCGGCACGTCTGGCATTTGCAGCGGCGACCACGCTCGAGCCTGAAATTCTGCTGATGGATGAATGGATTGGCGCCGGCGACGCGTCGTTCCAGGAAAAGGCCAAACGGCGGATGGACGAACTGGCGGAAAAGGCCGGCATCATCGTGCTGGCCAGTCACGATCACACGCTGATCGAGCGCGTTTGCACGAAGAGACTGACACTTCAAGCCGGACGGGTGGAGTCGCTGACTTAAATTCGCCTGGCGATTGTTTGCCTCGTATCCGCGGCTTTGAAGTCGTTCCTCCGAACAGGTGGCAAATGTCACCGAGTGCCTGCCAGAGTGCGTCGAAGATCTGGCTGCCTTCTGCACGGGTGCCGAAACCTTAGACGCATGGCTGCCCGAGTGAATTCGCTTTGAACGCCATCCATTCAGGCCAAGTGGCGCCTTGCCCGAGCGAAATGCCCAGGCTTGAGCTCAGTTTGTTGCGCCGCGACCAAGCGTGGTTATCCATCGCAGACCGCGAAAAAGCGGCCTGAGGGCCCTGAACGCTGTTGGCGATCTAAACAAGATTGCTCTCTTGATCGAGAAGACGAGGCCACGAAAGGATCTTGCCACTCCCAGGTTGCCGAATTCCGCCGGCGATCCATTCGCTAACAATGCTTGCAATTTGGCCTCCAACATCACGTAGTTGTGAGCTGCGTGACCCGCGGTCACTACGTGTCGGAAGGTATATCCCGCGTCGATTGCGACATAGGCGATGAGCCGCTCTATGGCGTGGACCAAACTCCCATCCCGATAATCCATGTTGGCAAAATCGTCCCAGCTCCATCTATGTACGAAAAGCTTCCTTAGTGCTGCAGGACGAAACCAGTACATTCCACCATAAGGCGCAACGGGCGAATTGTCGTCCAGGTGCACGATCAGGCCCAGCTGTTTGGCCAGCTTTGCAACGTTGCCTTTGTTGCCAAACCATGAGTTTCCCATGGTCGCATAGCCAATATGGATCATCGGCGGTATGACGAGGCCAAGCGCTGGATTCTTAGCAAAAAGCTCAAGCAGATTTTCAACATATCCAGGGGTATGAAGTAGGTTCTCAAAGGTGTGAAGTTTGAACAACTCCCCCTTTGTACCGTCTTGGGCAGATCGCTTGGAATGGATCCGGCAGATCAGGTCGTAGCGGTCCTCAAGCACGTAGTCCCGACACCCGATGAGGAGAGCGGAGGTATCCCTGCCGTCATTCTCGACAACCAGAACGACGGCATTTCCGACGTTCGGTGCCTTCGCGATTGCTTGCTGGATCAACGCCTGCTTGTCGGCATTGTCGGTCGTGACGATCAGGTCGTAGCCCTTCGGCACGTTTTCGGCGTAGCCTAGAATCTCATCGATCATGTCGACGTGATACACATGCGCGAGAACCGCTATCCGATAGTCGTCCCAATTCCTTTGCGCACCAATACGTGTATCCGGCAGGACGGAGAGCAACGCGGCATTGCCATTTAGCGTACGAGGCGGGCCCAGGCGGCCAACGCTCTTCCATACCAGCGACAAATCATAATCCGATTGCTTCTCTACTATCTCCAAGGCACGCGGCAGGTTGATGGCCTCGCGCTCGAGAAACAGCGTGTCTTGAAAAAACAGCCGCTTCTTCAGGATCGGGCTCCGATCCTGCAGCGTTTTGTCCGGCTCCATCAGAACTGGATATGCCGTCTTATATCGTTCGGGATCGAGCAACACCGAACATGTGTAGCCCAAGGCTTGGAAATGCCCTGTGAACACCGTCTCGTGCTTCGCGATTGAATCCATATAGGAGTTGATGGGCGCCATCTGGGTCCAATAGTCACGAAACGCCTTCGACTGATGCAAGGACCGCCGCACGGCGATGAAATGGGAGTTGAGATGGAAGGGCAGTTCCGCTTTTCTGACGTCGATCGGATTGGGCCGTATCGCGCCATGAGCGGAGATCCCCCAAAAGTCACATTGGCGTTGGTCCATCTCGGAGAACATTTCCGAGAAGGGGAAAATCGGCCCGTAAAAAGTGTGGTTGAAGAGCAAAATCTCGTCGAAGTGTGAAAGTTCGTCCCAGCCGATATGTTCGAGCGCAGTCCGATAGGCCCATACATCGAACCCTTTGTTTTCCCTGATCAGGAAGCTGTCGGCAGCTTCGGAAAGGCGAGACTGGGCCTCTTCGTCCACCGGACCGTTGCAGACCACCAGCAGTTTCTCGACAAAAGGCCTGATCGACGCAATCAGGTGAAAGTAATAATCATCCATCTTGCCGTATTGGTCGTAGTAAAATGCAATTGCCAGACGTCTCATCGACCTATCTCTCTCGGGTGCAAACGGCACCTAAAAATCAAACTGGAAGCGGTTCTCGATACATCAATATCCGGAATGCTGGAGGACGCTCCGATATGGGATCGATGGTGGCGCTGACCACATGCTGCCAAGCAAACGTCATCGAGGGATGATGTTTCCGGGTCGCTTCATAGAGGTCCGTGACAGCGTCGAAAAAACAGGCATTCCAAGGCCGCTGGTTAGAATGGGCGCCATCCCGCAGGGTGTCAGGCGCACGCATTAAACCATTCGGCGCCGATAAAAAAGGCCGCAGAAATGCAATCTCTTCGGCGCTCACGTGTAGCCTGTTGAATGAACCCTTGCCTTGGCCATGCCCCAGATCTCCAGAGCGAGCACCCCAAGGAAGCCTTAGGACGGAACAATCCGCTACCCCCCTGAAGACTCCGCGAGGACCGCCTCCCCCCTTGGAATCGGGTCGACCTTCTTGCGGCCGGCAACCCGAGACGAAAAACCCTTGCCCCACTTGTTGATTGGATCCTCAACAAAGTAATTCAGCAGGAAGGCGGCCGGGATCACCAAGGCCAAAGTCATCATCAGACTGAGCATGAAGGCAATCGTCTGATCCGCGACCAACCCCTGGATCGACCTCATGGTCGGAATGAGCACGACGATAAAGAGGCTGTGAAGAAGATAGACCGAGTAACTGATTCTCCCCAGCCATGCCGAAACAGGATTGACGATCAGAGCGACCGGGAAAAGGCCCAGCCCGATGACCAACGCGCCAAACATCACCCCTTCCCAATAATATTTATCAAAAATAGCGACCTTATTTGCGGTGATTGCAAAAAACATCACAGGCACAAACGCCAGAAGAGCCAATCCTATCCGCTTCCTTTCCGGACGCTTCTCCAATATCGGCAAAAAGTAAAATGCGATAAGGCCGAACGTAAAAATTGGCGCACGATAAAGAATTGAATATATATAGTAATTAAACGGATCAGCAACAAACAAGTTTACATCCATGAAGAAAATAGTCGCTATGCTTATAGAAACAAAAAACACAAAAACCGAAAGAATTACACCTTTAGCGAATCGATACAACAAGGGGAATATCATGTAAAATACCATTTCCACTCCAACCGTCCAGCCCGCTGGAACGATGGAAGTCTGGTAGCCTGGAACCAAGTTAAACAGAAATGTCATATTCAACAGGATCGATTTTCCATCGATCTTTACGCCGCTGAAGTTGTGAATGCACATGACCACGATAATCAGGTAAAATAGGGGAGCAATCCTGAAAAACCGACGCAGCGCGAACCCCAGCATCGGGCGAACTTCGCGATCATGAACCGGCATACTCAGGCACAGTGAAAACGCACTCACCACGAAAAACAGATCCACTCCCATGGTGCCGTTTACGACGAACAGATCGAGAAACGGTGCAACTTGAAGACGCGGAGATGGTAGCATCGCTACGTGCACAACGACGACCCAAATGGCCGCCAGCCCACGCAAGGCGTCCAAGAAGGGCACCCGGTTCGGGGCTGCGTTGTAGCTGCCTGCCAATTGATAACCTCATCGAAACTCTAGCAGCACCCCTACTTGGAACACCATGGCTGCGCAACCTGTCGGCTTTGCGTGGGCATCATTTCGGCAACGGCTACGTTAAGTCCGGCGCCACCATCGACACTGCGGGATCTATGATTGCCAGCAGGCAGCATACCATTGGCAGCAGTTGATTTCTGTTCCGGCGGTTTTTCCAGTCAGCTTTCGGCCCCCAGCCGTCGCTTCAAAATTGCGCAGAATTCAAAAGTGTTGTGCGGCGTGGCATAGATTTGCTCCACGTCCAACCCGATGAGGCCGAGATTGGATAGTACCTCTATTCCCGTGCGGAAACTTTGGGGCGTAAACTGCCAAGCGTGCACATCGATGTAGGCCCCGCCGGAATTGTCGTACCCGCCCATGGCCGAAGAAACAGTCGTCAGGTCATGCCGAAATTTTGGCACCCCGTGATCTCCGATCCAATGGCGAGCCGCGTCATTGTGCGTCGTTAGAGCTATGTGTTCGATGACGCTCTTTGCGCTGTGAACCCTGTTGCCCCGAGCATTGATGAAATCTGCAATTGAGCTCTCTGGAATGAAATGATCGAAGCAATAGCGCTTGTCCGGGATAATCAGGAGGTATCTGCCCGTCGGCACGAGAATCCTCGCCACCTGGTTCAGATGGTAGATCAAATCCGGTTGATGCTCGACGCAGTGACTGCTCAGGCAAAAATCAAACGTCTCGCCCACGATACTCAAGTCGCCATTGCTGGAGACATAGTGAATATCGACAGGGCTAGAGTAAGCATAGCCGATCGCATCTGCCCTCTTGATCAGTCCCTGTTTGTCCATGACGTCGAAATATTTTACATTTGGGCCACGCAGGGTCGGATTCGTGAAAGGCCCCAGCTCGAGGGTCGATTCGCGACCAACAAGGGAAGCGAGATCGTTTCGGTTGAACTCTGGCGGAGCGGCGTCCATGTTGAATTCCTCGGTTGGTTCGGCTTCATGTGGTACGCTTGGGATTTGACGTAGCGGCCGCGCTTGAGGCTGAAATTCCACTGATGGATGAGTGGATTGGCGCCTGAGACGGGTGATACCAGGAAAAGCGCAGCTCTTTTCCGCTATCCGCCGTTGCGCCGGGAATTTGGTTTCAAGACCGCCCTCATGCCGCGATAGATCGGCCTTAGAATTTTGAACAGCATTGGCGCCCTGAACTTCAGAGAGGTTTTGATGGCAAAATTGAGTTCAGCCAGAGAGTGTTTCACTGACGTCAGCGTCACGGGCATCTGCATCGCTGACATATGCATCGCTGAGGCTCCCAACGGATAACCGGCGTTCTTCCACTCAGACAACATTTGATAGTGCAACGGAAAGTCGTTTAGCGGCAACGCGCCGACAAGTTTTTGCATCTTGAACTCGAGCATGGCGTAGTTGTGCGCCGCCTGATGCGCGCACACAATGTGGTGCGTTGTGTAACCCGCATCCTGGGCTGCATACGCGGTCAGCCGCTCGAGCGCATGAGCCAGACCGCCATCGAGATGATCCGGTTCGGCATTGAAGTCTTCCCATTTCCACTTGTGTTCGAACAATTTGCGCAAGGCGCGTGGCCGGAACCAGAACATGGTGCCATAGGCGGCCACCGGAGTGTCTGGATCGAACTTGACGTCGATCTTCAACAGGCGCGCGGTTTCCTCGACCTTGGGCCTGTTGGCGAACCAGACATGCCCCATGGTCGGGTAAGAGATATGAATTATCGGCGGAATGACGAGACCGATCGAAGGGTTGTCGTGGAACATGTCCAAGACGTTTTGAGCGTAGCCACGGCTATTCAACAAATTGTCGAGCAAATGCCGTTTGAACAGGTTGCTGTTCGACGCCTGCACCTGGGGCGACTTTTTCGTATGCAAGCGGCAGACATAATCATAACGATCGCCGACCAGCAGGTCGCGCAGGGAGATGAAAAGCGAGGACATGTCGCGGCCGCGGTTCTGTTCGACGACGCGGACGATGGCCTTGTTTATGCCAGGGCGTTTTGCCAGGGCGGCTTCGATCTCGGCCTTTTTCTTCGGCGTATCCGTGGTGGCAATGAAATCATAGGGAACCGGAATGTTCCCGGTCCGATCCAGTATCTCGTCGAGCATTTCGGTGTAGTAAATATGCGCGCAAACGGCCACCTTGCCGTAGTCGGCGGGAGCATCGTCGTCTTTGATCCGTTGGTCTGGCAGAACGCTCAACAGCGCCGCGTTGGTGTTGAGGTTCCTTAATTCCGAAATGCGTAGAACGTTGCGCCAAATCAGATTCATGTCGTAGTCGGATGTCTCCTTGAGCACTCGCAAAGCGCGTGGCAAATCGACAGGGTTATGCTCGAGGAAAGCTGGATCATGAAAGAATAAACGCCGCTTTAGCAGTGGAAATCGGTTGATGATTGCTTCATCCACGTTGATAAACGCCGGATAGTGCGAGCCATATTTCTCCGGATCGAGATACGCTTCCGCCGAATAGCCAAGATCTGTAAAATGCCTCGTGAACTGTGATTCATGAAGCAGAACCGCATCCACGTACGTTTTTATTTCCGGCAAGTTCGTCCAGTATTTCTTGAATGCATCCGATTTCAGCATGCCTTTTCGGATGGCGATGAAGTAGGTTTGGAGATGCCAGGGCAGATGGCCCGTTCCGGTAAATGGATTTGGCGTCATTTCCTTATGAGCGGCGCTGCCCCAGAAGTCACAATCCCGGCTTTCCATTTCCAAAAACATTTCCGAGAATGGAAAAAGGGGGCCGTAACAGGTGTCATTCAGCAAAATTAGTTCGTCGTATTTGGAAAGAGCATCATAGCCGATGGCGTCAATTCCAGCCTTGTATCCCCAAACGTCGAATCCCTCATTCTCGCGCACCAGAAGCTGATCGCAGCTGGCTTTCACCGCTATTTCGGAATGTTTGGACAAGTCCCCGTTGGAAACGACAATGACCTTGTCGACAACCTCTCGCAGTTTCTCGAGCAGAAAGATGACATAGTCATCTGCAATTCCGCGTTCGTTGTAGAGAGAAAACACTGCAATACGGCGCAAATTGATACTCCTGCCGATTTATACCATAAATATCACTAATTCTATTGTCGCGTCTTGCGCTGTTCATCACGCCGCGAACCAGGCTTCAAAACTGCCCTCGTGCCGCGATAGAATGGCCTGAGTATTTTGAAGATAAAGGGCACTCTGAATTTCAGAGAGCTCTTGATGGCCAGATTGAGTTTGGCCAAAGAGTGCTTCACCGACGTCAGGGCCACTGTCTCCGTGATTGGCGTCGCCGTCACAGCCCCAGCCGCCGACGGATGGTTGCCCATGGGGTAGCCGGCTTTTTTCCACTCAGACAGTATATGGGACTGCCACGGGAAGTCGCCCGGCATCGCGCTTGCAAGCTTTTGCAGCTTGAATTCCAACATGGCGTAGGTGTGCGCGAGCTGATGCGAGCACACAATGTGCTGTGTGGTGTACCCGGCATCCTGGGCCGCATAGGCCATCAGCCGCTCAAGCGCATGAGCCAGATCGCCGTCGTCAAAGTATGGCTCGGGATCGAAGTCTTCCCATTTCCACTTGTGTTTGAAAATTTTGCGCAAGGCGCGTGGCCGGAACCAGAACATGCCGCCATAGGCAGCCACCGGAGTGGTGTCATCGAACTTGACGTCGATGTTCAACAGGCTCGCGGTTTCTTCAACCCTGGGCTTGTTGCGAAACCATGAGTGCCCCATGGTTGGAAACGAGATATGAATCATCGGCGGAATGGCGAACCCGATCGAAGGGTTGTCGTGGAACATGTCCAAGACGTTTTGAACGTAGCCACGGCTGTTCAGCAAATTCTCGAACATGTGACGCTTGAACAGATTGCCCTTGGATGCCTGCACCTGAGGGGTTTTTTTGCTGTGCACGCGGCAGACAAGGTCATAACGATCGTCGACCAGCAGATCGCGCGTGGCGATGAAAAACGCCGACATGTCGCGCCCGCGGTTCTGCTCGACGACGCGGACGATGGCTTTCTCTATGCCGGAGCGCTTCGCCAGTGCGGCTTCAATCTCAGCCTTCTTTTCCGGCGTATCGGTGGTGGCAATGAAATCATAGGGAACTGGAATGTTCCCGGTCAGATCCAGCATCTCGTCGATCATGTCGGCGTAGTAGATATGCGCGGAAACAGCCAGCTTGCCGTAGTCGGCAGGGGCATCGGCGTTTTTGATCCGCTTGTCCGGCAAGACACTCATCAGTGCGGCGTTGCTGTTGAGATTTCTCAGTTCCGAAACGCGTAGAACATTTCGCCAAATCAGATTAAGGTCATATTCGGATGTTTCTTTAAGCACCCGCAAAGTGCGTGGCAAATCGATCGCATTATGCTCCAGGAAAGTTGGGTCATTAAAAAACGCACGTCGCTTTAGCAGTGGAAATCTATTGATTATTGCTTCATCAACGTTGATGAACGCGGGATAGTGCGAGCCATATTTCTCCGGATCGACATACGCTTCCGCCGAATAGCCAAGATCTGTAAAATGCCTCGTGAATTGCGATTCATGAAGCAGAACGGCATCCACGTACGTTCTTATCTCCGGTAAATTCTTCCAGTATCTCTTGAACGCTTCCGATTTCAGCATCTCTTTCCGGATGGCGATGAAGAACGTCTGAAGATGCCAGGGCAAATGACCCGTTCCGGTAAATGGATTTGGCGTCATTTCCTTGTGGGCAGAGCTGCCCCAGAAATCACAATCCCGGCTTTCCATTTCCGAAAACATTTCCGAAAAGGGGAAAAGAGGTCCGTAGCAAGTGTCGTTCAGCAGGATGAGTTCGTCATACTTGGAAAGTTCATCGAAGCCGATGGCTTCCATTCCGGCTTTGTATCCGCCGATATCAAATCCCTCGTTCTCACGGATCAGAAGCTGGTCACATACCTTTTCCACCGCGACGACAGAATATTTTGAAAGATTCCCATTGGAAACAACAACAACTCTCTCGACCAATTCTCGCAGCTTTGTGAGTAGAAATATGACATAGTCGTCTGCGACGCCACGTTCATTATACAGAGAAAACACAGCAACCCGGCGCAATACAGAGCTCATTTCTCGTTCCCTCAAGAAATCCAGATTGCCAAACCAATTCTAGGCCCAAATTTTAGCCGAGTTGTGAATCTATCCATTCGGAAAGCTGGCCGATCCCCTCGTCCACACTTTTCAAAGGTCGCCAATCCAGTTCGCGGACCGTCCTGCCAATGTTGGCGACAGCGCAGCGCACGTCGCCGTTGCGGAACATGCCGTTGACGCGCGGTTCCGGCGCCCCATACCGCTTTGCGATGATCCTCGCCAGGTCGAGAACCGTGGTCTTGGAACCGGTACCGACATCATAGGCGAGCGACTGTGACAGATCCGTGGCTGTGGCTTTGTCGAGGGCCGATGCCACATCATCGATGAAAACGAAGTCCCGTCCAATATCACCGTCCTCATAGATCGGAATGCTCTTGCCTTCCTTGGCCATCCTGATGAACAACGACACAATTCCCGTGTAGCTATTCGTCAAAGACTGGCCAGGACCATATACGTTCTGAAGGCGAAGCACGTTGACGATCGTTCCGAACGACAGGGCCCAGGCTCGCAATATCTGTTCCTGGGTTAGTTTCGTTGCTCCATAGATACTGGTTGGATTCGGGATGGTTTTTTCCGCGTCCATGGGGAGAGATTCAAGCCCGGGAAAATCCCACTCCGCGCGCTCAAGCTGCTGCTTCGATCTCTGACCCGGATACGTTACCGCGCCTGCCGTCTTGGACCGCCACGCCCCTTCTCCATAGACGGCGCGGCTCGAAGCCAGAACAAAGCGCTCGGGGACGTGCGATACTGCAGCGAAAGCATCCAGCATGCGGGTTGTGCCAAGGACATTCACAATCGCGTGGCGAGAAGCCTCTGTGAGCGACTGCCCCGTGCCCGTTTCAGCCGCCAGATGCACCACAATTTCCGGTCGGGCGGTTTCCAATGCCTGCACCCAGGTAGACGCCTCGGTCACATCGGCAACCATGAGTTCAACGCGAGGGTCAAGTTCGGCGGGACGTTTCCGTTCAGCATGAATCTGCGGATGCAAACTGTCGATGACAATTACACGGTCGAAACGGTTGGCCAAAGTGGTCGACAGCGCACATCCAATGAATCCGGCTCCACCGGTCACCATACATATTCTGGACATTCAAACAGCATTCCAAGTTTCATTGGCCCGGCTGTGCGTTACCAGCGTCGATCTCGTTTGAATAGGCACAACATGGCAATTCCAGTCGAATCGGGCTTGTGCGGCAAGTTCGGCATCCGTGCCAGCCTGCGGAAAGGTGTACCAAGCGTCCGCTCAACGCCGCGGCAGCGCCGACACCAAGTTGCGGCGGGCCTCTGTTGATCAGGCCGCCTTCGCGGGCAGGCTGAAAATTCGAATTTGAAGTTTTGAAGATTGGACAGGCGAAGTTTGTTCAGGCTAAAGAGGTGCCAAATAACGCCGTTTAGGGAGCACAGGCATGAACGTCGCTCATCCGAAGGCTCATCTCTATTCGTCGAATCTGAAAGAGATAAGGGTCCCCGAAGAATTGCTCCAGCGCAGCACGTTCTGGATAATCGCCTACGCGGCAAAGCCCTTCATATTGATCATGCTTGCCATGCTGGCCGGTCTGATGATTGGCCCCCTCTGGGTCGCCGTGCCTGTCGCGGCACTACTTCTTCTCGCCGCACAACGTCATTTTCAGACGCTGATTCATGACGCCGCGCACTATTTTTACAGCCGGAACCCATCAAGGAATGACACCTTGACCAACTGGCTTGCGGCCGGGTGGATCGGCATGGAAGTCGCGAGATATCGCAAGATCCATATGAAACATCACGCACACAATGGCAGCAAGGATGATCCCGAGCATGTCAGCTTCGCGACGGTGAGCGCCGACGGCGGCCTCGCCTGGATGATCGCCCGCTACGTCCTCGGCCTGGAATCTGTGCGTCTCTTTCTAAAATATTTCGCGAAGTCGGACGCCCCTGCAAAGAAGTCGGATACCCCTGCAAAGAAGCAAGGCGGTTCATCCGGAAAGCTCTGGTCGATGAAGCATATCTTCGCCTGCCAGCTTGTCCTGGCCACTGTGATGGTTGTTTCAGGGCTATGGTGGGAATATGCCGCCTGGCTATACCTCGCTGTGACATGGAACCCACTGCTCAGCCGCCTACGTTTTATGGCCGAGCACCCGGGCGAGGACGATATGACGGTGACCACGCTGGCGACCGTTCTTGAGAACACCTACTTCGCTCCGCAGAGCTTCAACTACCATCTGGAGCACCACGGCTGGCCGATGGTTCCTCCCTATCGGCTGTCGAAAATGCACCGATTCCTGCGCGAGGAGGTGCGCTTTTACGATGATCGCGGTGAGCTCCTGTCGCCCAGCTACATCGGGAAGCTCTTGGAGTTGTCCCACGATCGCAATGAGCCGAAAGGGATCAAGATTTGAGCGACATCTGCCTGCTGTGCGCCGCCGAACACAAACCCGGGCAAATGTCGCCGATCTACACCTCGATCGCAGACTATGAATACGCGGTTCCGCGGCAATCCAACTATTTCGAATGCACTGATTGCGGGTTTGTGATGCAGATCCCAAAGGTGCCTGCGGCTGAGATTCCGTCACTATATCCCGACGACTACCTGGCCTATTCGAAGCCAAAGAGTTCGGTGTTCGGCGCCTTGAAACGCGCGATCGTAGCTCGCGACGCCAGGAAGGTGCTGGCTGTTGCGAAATCGCCCGCTCCTCGCATCCTTGAGGTCGGCTGCGGTAACGGCTCCCTCCTGGAAAGCATCCTGGAAATAAATCCAAAAGCGTCCGTGTGCGGCATCGACATCAAGGATCTCGGCCTGAGCGCCAACCCACGCATCGACTTCCACCTTGGCCAGATCGAGGAAGTGGACCTGCCGGACGGCTCGTTCGATGCGATCTATTGCTCAAACCTGATTGAGCATGTCGTCGATCCCGTTGGGTTCATCGAGCATATGCGGCGGCTGCTACGGCCTGGCGGCGGCGCGCTCGTCATCACGCCGAACCATCTGTCGCTCGATCGATACGTTTTCGGGCGGCGTTGGGGAGGATATCACTATCCTCGCCACCTGACGTTGTTCAACCATCGAAACGTCGTCACGGCGATGAGGATTGGTGGGCTGGAGACCGAGCGCGTATCCGGCGCCTATGCGTGGTGGGCAATTTCTCTCGCCAACTCGCTGTTCAAGGAATCTGCTCGGCGCGGCCGCGGGGTCATGCATACGGCTTTGTCGGTGATGTTCTTGCCACTGGATCTGGCCATCAACCTGTTTCGGCCGCACGGGTCAATGACCATCAAGGCGCGACGCCCGAGTAACTGAATCTTGCCTCAACCAATGCCCGAGTTCGGCGAGTCATCTCCGGGCGACCAATTACCCGGTGCCTGTTCGTGGCCTGGAAGATCTACGCGTCAACGCGATTAGGAGAATGACCGAGGCTGCAAAGCCGGCGATGCAAAGCTCCAGCGTTTTCAGCAAATGACTGCTGTCGTAATAGAAACGAATTTTGCCTGGTCCGTTCACCTCGACGGCAGGGAAAAAATCCAAGAATTTGTTCAGTTCTACCGGTCTTCCATCCAGCGTGGCTCGCCAATATTTGTTGGTGCGAATGGGGAAAACGACCCATCCACGGGCTGCCCCCGAATAGTCCACTGTCAGGTCGTCCGGTTCGTACGCCGCGAGTTGCACAGGGCCAAAATCCGCGTCCGGCTGCCCGCTCAGCCTATTCACATAATAGCCGGAACCCGAAACCGCGTGATTTTCGATAACACTGATCCCCGGCTCGACCGACGCGATCGAGAAATTCTGGGGAAGATCGATCTTCTCGAAAATCTTTATTATTGGCATGCCGGGAAACACCTTCGACCCAACCTGATAAGTTGCCCCCCCGGCGGTTTCGAAAACCCAGGCGCTGAGTGGCTTCTGGCTATCGGGTTTGGTCATCGAAATGACGTATCGATACGTTCCGGCCACAAGCGGCACGTCTTGACTGAAACCGAAGGTGGCGAACAGGTTGTTGCGCACCGCCTCCGGCGGTATTTCGGAATGAGCCACGAGGCGTCCATCCTTGTAGAGATCCAATGTCAATGCCGAAGGGGCATAGTCCTGATCATAGGTTCCGAACAACACCTGGACGTTCATCACGCTAACCGGCTTGTCGATCGTCACGTTGCCTTGAAGTGCGCCACTGTTAAGGGCGGCAGTGGGTCGCTGGCCGGTTCCGACGGTTTCATAAACCGCCGAGGTGCAGCCTTCCTTGCCGAGGATGAAGCGAACAGCAGCATAGACAATATCCCGACTGGAGAAATTAATGTCGGAGCACTGAAATATCGAGGCCGTATATGTCACCTGATGAGAAGGCACTATGTCAGCGGCTATCGGCTTTTGCGCGTCGGTACGAAAACCGTGAGCAAACAATTCCGGCAATCGATAATTTGACAAAGATCCTGAGAAAAGGAAACTTTCGTCCGCAAGAACACTTTGACCTGGAAGTATCTTTGATGATACATATGATATAGAAGGCGTATCTGGAAAGAACGTTGCAATATCAGGTCGCGCGTTAAATTGCCTGAAGGAATATCCGAGATTTACCGCCTGAAGAAGGCATATCAGTATTACAACGTGAAACCTGTAAGTCTGTTCAAATTTTGTCGGCAACATACAAGAAATGGAATACGACGACAATATTGCTGCCGAAAGCCCGAACAATAGCGTCACTCTATTCCAACCATTATAATCAAACGATGGAATTAGCCTTACCAGGCTGGCGGGCGCCGCGCCGAATGCAGTCGCCATGGTAAAGATGGCCAAGAGCAACCCAAAAACAGCAAACAGATTGGGTTTCCTGAAAATAAAATATGGAGCAAGAAGGGTAAGGATTGCAGCGGGCAGCCCCGCCGAAAACGTCCGCTCGACGCCAAGATGGTTGCTAAAATCAAATCCAAACATGTTAATGATGTCGTAAGGCGTGAATATCGTTCCACCCACTCGGATCGACAAATCGGTTCCGTCGAGGATGTCCTTGACCCCCAGAAGCCCAGGAAGGGCAAGGAACGCGCCCGCAACACCTGCGCATCCCAGCCCGATTGCCCGCCTGACCATCGTCTGATTGATGCCGGTGCTCCTGAGTTCGACAGCGAGAACCACGATCGCCAGTATCAAGGAGGAGATGCCTCCCAAGACGGCCACAAATGGGAAACCGGCCAGCGCCATCAGGGCTAAGCTGAAAGCGAACCCCAGAGCCCAGCCCAAGCGGCCCGTCTGCCAATACCGAAGCTGGGAGGCGAGAACCCACGGAATAAGAGCGCTGGTTGTCAGATGCGGCCAATGCGCCCAGGCGATGTTGAAACCGCAAAATGCAAAGACCATGGCGCCGAAAATCGCGGCCACGTGATTCCTGAACATGAAAAAAAGCAGAAAATACGCGCCGAAAGCAGCCAGGAGATAATTGGCCAGGATAGCGAACGTGTATCCCATGGCCTCATTCGGCGTGAGGGCATAAATCAGAAACGGTATTGAAAGGCCTTCATAAATCGCCGCCTGAATGCCGGTTGCACCCAGTTGATGGAGGGGGTTCCACAGCGGGATATGCCCTTCCCGCAACTCTCGCCTGAACTCCCGCCAGTTTGGCAGCCGGTGATCCAGCGCGTCAGAGCGCTCCAGATTGACAATTGGAGAGTCGATCCCGGCATTGTCCCATCCCGGATAGGACAACAACACATCCATCGGTGCCAGTGTTTGCCGAGCAGGGTTCACGCCTACGATCCCCAGGACGAGAGCGAAAAGAAGCGCCATCGAGACCGCATGCCGCAAAAATGAGGGCTGCCTCAGCAAGGATTTGTTTTGCGTGGATGTTTCGGTCATTAGCACATTCATGCGCTTTTCCGCTTTCGCAATATCAACGCCACAAAGGCGATCAGGCAGTCTCCAAGAACGGTGACGAGCCGGTTGCCGAGGGCAACCGCGGTAGCCGATGGAGGCGGCAGACCCGCGGCAGTAAGCCCCATGATCAGAACGGCCTCGCGCACGCCAAGCCCGCCCGGCGCTCCCGGAACGACAAAGCCAATGAGCCAGGCCGCGGCTCCTATGCCTATCAACTCCGCCATTTGCCCCCCATCGTTCAGGGTCCTGAAAAGCGCAACGATCAGCAACCCATTGCCAATGAAAAACAGTACATAGAGGACAAAAGCTTCGGCAGATACGACAAGCGCCCTGCCCCCGATGTCTGCCATCCTGGAGCGGAATAAAAGTCCCATCCCGATCGCAAGCGCCAAGAGACCGGCGGCGATCAATCCCATTGTCAAAGCAGGATTGTCGGGACCATACCGAGCATATGCACCTTGAAAAATCGGCCACGCCAGCAATACGCCCAACGCCCCGGCGGCGAGAACAGTGATGGACAATTCCCCTATCTGAGCAACGGCAAGAGCCCTGTTGGACGCCCCGGCACTGCGGGCAAGGGCAAAACGGCCAACCATATGCATCACGTTGCTCGGCAGGTATTTGTAAATCTGCGTCCTTCCAAAAATTCCGAGCGCACGGCCCAATCCAAACGACGGTCCATCGACGAGAACCAGGAAGCGGTACCAGGCGATGCCGACCAGCTGCAGAATGACGGCATAAGCGCTAGCGCAGCCCAATATGGCGATCAAAAAGAGTGGCGAGATAAGGTGTCGTTGCAAATCACCGAAGGAGCGATGGACCGCCAGCCCCACGAAGACAAGCGCTGCAAGACTGACGGCCAGCCCCCCAAGGCGAACTATGGACTTTAGCTTGCTGCTTTTGACCGGCTGTGCCGTCTGCATTGTCTCAGTCACAGCGGCAAAGGACCATCGTCCAAGGAAACGGCTTGCTGACCTTGACGATTTTGAGCGACTTGCTTAGCAAATCAACGAAAGATGAGGATGACCAGTGATTGATATGGCCTGGCGTATTTCCAAGCTCTGTTATATATTTTCCCCTGGCAATATTAAGCACTCTCCAGATCGGCTCTCTCGGCACGCTGACAAGAAGATATGGTTTTGCCAGCGATTTAAGCACAGATAGCGCTTGCTCTGTATTTGGAACATGCTCGAGGACTTCACAGCATATCACCAATTCGGCGGAGTCCCCTTCCGGCCTCAGGTCGAAAAGCGAGCGGGTTTCAAATATCGGAGCTATACCGCGCTTGGCGCACTGCTGATTGGCCTCCGAAACACTGACCGCTTCCAGGTCACTCCCACGGACATTCCACCCCTGATCATGAAGACGAATAGACAAATTTCCTTCGCCACAGCCAACCTCGTAGGCATCGCGAACGCCTGTCTCGGCCGTCATCATATCGAAGTTGCTTAGAAAGCCCTGCATGAGGTATCGTGCGATCGGATTCTGAGTATTGTACTTGTCGTAGAAATTACCCGGAACATTGTCGTAAGCCAGCGGCGTTTCATTCATCTATATTGCTCCGCCTATATTATCTTTCTTAAACTTTGGCTCTTTGTGCTCTAATGCAAATGACCGGATGCGGGCCTTGCCACCATGCTCCTGCTGCAGTTGCCTGATCCTGATTTCTTCAAGCAATTGCCGATTGACTGCGATCAGTTCGGAAATGACGCCACTCATGGCGAGGATGCCGGCAAGCGCAAGCAAGGCGCTGGACAAAACGAGCGACTGGATGTTGCCACTGCCTTCGCCCATCCAGTAGTGGAAAAGGAACCGGACGATCCCGATCAACCCCGGTGTGGCGACGACAGCCGCGCACACCGAGAAGAAGCGCAGCGGACTATAGACGACAAAAATCCTCACAACCGTTATCAGCGAGCGTCGCACATAGCTTGGTATGCTCTTGACCAGCCGCGAGGGCCGGAGATCGCCGTTCACGCGGATCGGTACCGAGGTAATGGGAATGTTCCGGCGTCCCGCCTGGATGATCGTTTCCAGCGTATAAGTATAGCGGTTGAAGACATTGAGCTGTATCGCCGCGTCGCGATGAATGGCGCGGAACCCGCTCGGCGCGTCGGGAACCGTCGTGCCGCTGGCAATCTTGACAACGAAGCTTCCAAGCTTCTGCAGAAATTTCTTGATGGGCGAAAAATGCTCTATCTCACTGATCGGCCTTGCGCCGATGACGATCTGAGCTTTTTTTTCTAATATGGGCCGGACAAGATCGGGAATGCAGGAGGCATCGTACTGGTTGTCCGCATCGGTGTTGACAATTACATCGGCACCTAGTTTTAGCGCGGTTTCAATACCGGTCATGAAGGCTTTGGCAAGCCCCTGGTTATGGGGCAGTGAGACCACGTGATCCACACCGTTTTCCCGGGCAACCTCGACCGTGCGGTCGGTGGAGCCATCGTCGATTACGAGCCATTCCACTGTATCGAAGCCCGCGACCTCACGCGGGAGATCAGCAAGCGTGACAGCGAGTGTCCCCTCCTCATTCAAGCATGGGATTTGAATAATAAGCTTTGACAATCCACCCTCTTTTCTCGAGATCGATCAGCTGCCGTCTTCGCTATGGACCTAGAGAACTTTGCTCCCACGCGCTACCTGCTTTGGCAAAATAACCTGTTTTTGCAGCTGTCAACAATTGTGCGGGAGGGTTCAGGGCGGCGCTGCATTGATGGCGTTCACAGCGAATTCACTCGGGAGAGCCATGAATGCAAGGTTTCAGTCAGGCCTCCCCAGCCTCCCCAGGCGCCTCGCATACACCTTCAGACTGCGCAACCGGAAATTCGACGGCTTGGCAGGCGGAGTGCTGGATCGGTCCGGGGTGCATCCCAAACGCCACAAGCCGGCGCCGCCGGAACGACCAGTCGTCGCGCGAATGAAAAACATCCCGTGATTTGATGTTGCGCCGATTCTGAAGAAACGGACTGCTGATGGAGGGGCCAGCAGCAGAGCCGCCTATCTCCCATTCAATTTCGCTCTCAACGAAAAACCGCGGCGACCGTCTTCAGCAACCACCTGACATTCCCGGATAGCGCTCGCAGGGGAGCAGTTATCCGCCAACTCGTCGAGTGCTTGAACTCTTGAACAACGCGTTCACTTTGCTCTATTTTTGCCTTGAGCGCAGCCGTCACCGCTTGAACTCGTGCGGTCTCGCTGTCGCGCTCGGCCTGCAGCGCGCTTGCCGTCGTACGCGCAACGGATATGTCTGCCTGCAAGACCTGGATCTCTTGAACTCTCTCGGCGAGATGTGCCCTCATTTGAGCGATCTCGTCGGTGCCACTCCGGACCTGCTCGCGTGTTTCGGCTATCTCGTGGGAGAGTTCCTCTATGCGCGCCGCGCGACTCGTCACCAACGCCCTGTTGGTCTCAATTTCCTCTTCCATGGTCGTCGACGACAAGGACCATGGATTTCCGGTTTGATCGAGCGCTTTGTTCGTCGTGCCGCCAAGAGGGATCATTCCCTTGTCGGCGATTGCAACCCGGCCTTGCACATTGCGAACCCCGAGAGCATTTTCCTGACTTGGTCGCTTGGTCACAATACAGAGCGAGTTCAAAAACTCGACGGAATGAATGGATGCCAGCGAAGCTTCCCCGAATACGGTTTTATACCTATCGGAGAAAGTGGCTAAGGCATCCGCCCGAAAGCGGGCCAGCCCCCAATGCTCATGGTTGACCACATCGAGCAGGCGCTTGAAGAACGACATCGACGAAAGAGGATCATAGAGACCGCCCTCGAATTCCTGCCAGTAGCTGCAATGTAAATCTTCCGCTATGTAAACCCCTCCATCAGAAAGATGAGGGAAATAACGGGCGAAAGAACGCACTATGTCTGATGATGTATGCGATCCGTCATCAATTATGATGTCGAATGTCGCGGATTTTGCAACAATTTTTCTTTCTATCTCATCAGTGTTGGCATCGCCGATAACCACGGAGATCTTCTCATCGTCGAAAACCAGACCGCTGCAAGCCATGTCGATATCGCAGCCAAGAATAAGCTCCGAATTCGGGAAATATCGCGGCCAGATTTCGAGCGAACCGCCGTTTTGAACGCCAATTTCCAGCAGCCGAACCGGCCTGTTGCGATAGTTCAAAAGAATCCGGTCATATGCGTCCAGATAGGAAGACCACTTGTCCGACACCTTGCCGCTATGGGCCTCGTACAGATCGCGAAGTGAAGGGGCGCGCGCTCCAAGCGCGGCATTCGCCTTGGTCCGGACGCTCAGTGGCATCTCGCCGTCCGGCTTAGGGCCGAGCGCCGTCGGGTCGACCGCCAGTGGGACGGCTTCTGCATTTTCCGGCGATGGGAACTTCTTCATGCTTCAATGCCCATCCCGTCTCTCAGACCAGGACACGACGCGCCACTGCTTCCGTCGATAGCCGCCAGTCCGGTGCATTCCATCCGAAGACAGAGGCGAATTTCGCGCTCGATAGCCGGGAATTGGCGGGGCGTCGTGCCTTGGTCGGATAGTCCATCGTAGCAATGTCCCGTACCCGCGCCCAAGGGCCACCAGACACTCGGCTTGTGTCCAGGATATGGCGGGCAAAGCCGCTCCAGTTGGCCTCGCCTGTGCCGGCCAGATGATAGACGCCGAACGCAGCGAAGCTCTGGTCGCCATGCAGCATCGCCGCCGAGTGCAGGATCGCGTCGGCGATATCAAGCGCGGAGGTGGGGTTTCCCCACTGATCGGCGACCACGGCGATTTCATCCCGGTCGGCGGCAAGCCGCAGCATGGTCTTGACGAAATTCTTGCCGAACGGGCTGTAGACCCATGCCGTGCGCAGGATCAGATGGCGCGGATTGGCGGCTGCGACCGCCTGTTCTCCGGCAAGCTTGGAGGCGCCATAGACGCCTTGCGGGGCGGTTGCGTCGGTTTCGACATAGGCACCGGAAGCGCTGCCGTCGAAGACATAGTCGGTCGAAAGATGGATGACGGGAATGCCAAGCCGCGCCGCGGCTTCGGCCACTTTGCCGGCGCCGACAGCGTTCACTGCAAATGCCAGATCGGGCTCATCCTCGGCCTGATCCACGGCCGTGTAAGCGGCAGCCGACACGACGATATCGGGCTTCGCGGCCGCAATGGCGTCGATGACGGTGTCGGGTTTTGCCAGGTCGAGCTCCGGACGGCCAATGGCGACGACTTCCACGCCGGCGCGCCCCTGGCCGGCCTCCAGAAGGCTTGTCACAACCTGGCCTTCACGTCCGGTGACAACGAGCCTCACGCTACCCCCTTGCGCACTTCGCCCAATCTTTCACCAGCATAGTGCTGTTCGCGGATCGGCCCCCACCACCATTTGTTGTCCAGAAACCAGTCCACGGTTCTCGCCAGGCCGCTGTCGAAGTTCTCGTTGGGCGTCCAGCCGAGGTCCCGCCCTATTTTCGATGCGTCGATGGCATAGCGGCGGTCGTGGCCGGGGCGGTCGGTGACGAAAGAGATCAGGTCGCGATAGCTCTTGCCGCCGGAACGGGGACGCCTGATGTCGAGCAGATCGCAGATCGTCTCGACGACGCTCAGGTTTGTCCGCTCCGAATTGCCGCCGACATTGTAGCTCTCGCCTGGCGTACCTTTGGTGGCAACCAGTTCCAGCGCGCGCGCATGGTCCTCGACGAACAGCCAGTCGCGCACATTGGCGCCGGCGCCGTAGACCGGCAACGGCTTTTCGTCGAGCGCATTGAGGATGACCAGGGGGATGAGCTTTTCGGGAAAGTGATAGGGCCCGTAATTGTTCGAGCAGTTGGAAAGCACGACCGGCAGGCCATAGGTTTCGTGCCAGGCCCGCACCAGATGGTCCGACGCCGCCTTCGAGGCGGAATACGGCGAAGACGGCGCATAGGGCGTCTCCTCGACGAACATACCGCCATCGAAAGGAAGATCGCCGAACACCTCATCGGTCGAGACGTGGTGGAAGCGGAAGCGGCTCTTCCTCTCTTCGGGCAGGCCGCGCCAGTATTCCAGCGCGGAATTGAGGATCCGATAAGTGCCGACGATATTGGTTTCGATAAACGTGCCAGGTCCGTCGATCGAGCGATCGACATGGCTCTCGGCGGCGAGGTTCATGACGATGTCGATATCGTCCCGGCGGAGGATGTCGAGCACCGCCCTCTCGTCGCAGATATCGGCATGGGCAAAGCGGTAATTATGCGCATTCTCGATCGGCCGCAGCGAGGCCAGGTTGCCCGCATAGGTGAGTTTGTCGAGATTGGTCACGCGATAGGCCGGGTTGGCGCACAGATGCCGGCACACCGCCGAACCAATGAAGCCGGCACCGCCTGTCACTAGAAAATTCATGCTGCTGTCCTCATACAACCCCTCAAGCAAACACCTCGGCGGCGGCCAGAACCGGCGCCTTGAGGTCCTTGTCCGAAAGCTGGAACCCGCCAGCCAATGTCGGCCAGTCGATGCCGATGGCAGGATCGTCGAAACGGATCGAACGGTCGTGTTCGGGCGAATAGGTATCAGTCACCTTGTACAGGACTTCGGTGTCGGGCACGAGCGTCACGAAGCCGTGCGCAAAGCCCTTTGGCACCAGAATCTGGTTGCCCTTTTCAGCGGTAATTTCGAGCGCAACCCATTTTCCGAAGGTTGGTGAGCTACGGCGAATGTCGACCGCCACGTCCAGCAGTGCACCCCGGAGGACACGCAGCAGCTTGTCCTGAGCGCGCGGCGCAAGCTGGTAGTGCAGCCCGCGCAGGACCCCTCCCGCGGCGGAATAGGACTGGTTGTCCTGTACGAAACGCAAGTCTATGCCGGCCTGCGAAAAGCGCTCGGCCTGATAGGTTTCGACAAAGAAACCGCGGGCATCGCCATGTCGTTTCGGAATGATTTCCAGCACGCCTTCGATGCCAAGGGACCTGACCTCCAGCATTTACTCCTCCAACCGCTCGACGACACGCCGGCGCAGGTAGGCGGCATACTCGTTTTTTCCCAGGAGGGTGGCGCGCCGGAGGACGTCGTCTGCCGTCAGCCAGCCCTGTTCGAAGGCGATTTCCTCCGGGCAGGCGACCTTGATGCCCTGGCGATGTTCGATCGTGCGCACGAAGGAGGACGCTTCGTGCAAGCTGTCATGGGTGCCGGTGTCGAGCCAGGCGTAACCGCGCCCCAACCGGTGCACATGCAACTGGCCACGATCGAGGTAGACGTTGTTGACCGCCGTGATCTCGAGCTCGCCACGCGCCGACGGGCGGATCGCGGGGGCGATGTCAACGACATCGTTGTCATAGAAATAGAGGCCGGTGACAGCCCAGTTGGATTTCGGCTGGGCAGGCTTTTCCTCGATCGTCAGGGCGGTTCCGGTGACCTTGTCGAAGGAAACGACACCATAACGCTGGGGATCCTCGACATGATAGGCGAACACCGAAGCCCCCTTTTCGCGCGACGCCGCCGCACGGCAGAGCTGCGACAGGCCTTCGCCGAAATAGATGTTGTCGCCCAGGATCATCGACACGCTGTCCTTGCCGATGAAATCACGGCCGATGATGAAGGCTTCCGCAAGCCCGTTAGGCTGCGGTTGCTCGGCATAGGACAGATCAAGCCCGAAGTTCGATCCGTCGCCAAGCAACTCGCGGAAAACCGGCAGATCCCGCGGCGTTGAAATAACCAGAATTTCGCGAATACCCGCGAGCATCAAAACGCTCAGCGGATAATAGATCATCGGCTTGTCGTATATCGGAAGGATTTGCTTGGAGACTGCCAATGTTAGCGGATAAAGACGCGTTCCACTGCCTCCAGCAAGGATAATTCCTTTCAAGCGGCTCTCCTTGACATGCCGAAACCCCCAGCCCTGACATAAGCCGCTGTGCTTAGGTTCCATGCAATGGCTTGTCAATCTCGGCGCCTGACAAACGGCCGGACTATTTGGCGCCAGAATGCGACCTCAGCTAGGTCTGTCCAAAATACGCCTGGTACCAGTCCACAAACCGCCCTACCCCTTCGGTCACCGTCGTCACTGGGCGGTAGCCGACCGACTGCTCCAGCGCCGATGTGTCGGCAAAGGTATCGGGCACATCGCCGGCCTGCAGCGGCAGCAGTTCGATGATGGCTTTCCTGCCAAGTGCGTTTTCCAGCGCCTCGACATAGGCCGTCAGCTTCACCGGTTTGTTGTTGCCGATGTTGAAGATGCGCCAGGGCGCGCTGCTCGTGGCCGGATCC